>JAXLYZ010000024.1:0-150043 GCA_046351155.1 Myxococcota bacterium | reverse complement strand
GCCGGACGCGGGGAGCGATGGAGGTATCGATGAGCGTCGCATGGTGGTATCCCGAGATCGGGTGCACCACCCCCCAACCTCGCTGGTCGCATGCTGCCGCCCGACATCGAAGCCTTCCTGCTGGCGCGAATCGAGTCGATCGAAGGGCTGGAGATCGTCCTGCTCCTGGCCGGCGACGCGAATGGCAGCGACACGCCCGAGGCCATCGCCGAGTCGCTCGGCATCGCGCCGGCGCTGTGCCGCCGCAAGCTGCAGGCGCTGGTGGACGCGGGGTTGGTCGTCGGCGAGGCCGGACGCTTCCGCTACCGCCCGGCGAGCCCCGAGCTGCGGGCGCAGGCGGAGGCGACGTTCGAGGTCTACTCGCGGCGGCGGCTGGAGGTCATCAACGCCATCGTGTCGAGCTCGCTCCAGCGGCTGCGCGAGCTCGCGGACGCGTTCCGCCTGAGGAAGGAGAAGAAGGATGGCTGAGGTCGTCTATGCGCTGTGCGCGCTCACGAGCATCGGCTGCGCGGCGCTGCTCTTCCGGCACTACCGGTCCGGCCGGACGCGGCTCCTCCTGTGGTGCAGCGTCGCCTTCTTCGGGCTGGCCCTGAACAACATCCTGCTCGTCATCGACTTCGAGTATCCGGCCGTCGATCTGTCGCTGGCGCGCAACCTCACCGCGCTCGCGTCGCTGCTCGTGCTGGTGTTCGGCCTGGTGTGGAGCTCGGGGGGGCCGCGCGCATGAACCAGCTGCTCCTCGGCGCGCTCACGGTCGCCAGCCTGGTCGTGGCGCTCTTCTTCCTGCGCTTCTATCGCCTGGCGGCCGACCGCTTCTTCCTGCTCTTCGCCATCGCCTTCGCGCTGCTCGGCGTGCAGTGGCTGGTGGTGGGCGTGCTCGACCCCGACCAGGAGTCGCGCGCCTGGTTCTACCTCCTGCGCCTCGCCGCCTTCTCGCTCATCATCGCCGCCATCATCGACAAGAACCGCCGCCCCGACGGACATGTCACCGGCCGGCGGCGGGAAGATGGGGAGGAGTTGATGACCTCCTCACGGCTCCACTCAGGCCCGACGGCCGCGCGGCCGCCCGTCGGGGAAGTAGGCGCAGATGGTGCCGGTGTGGAGCGCGCCATCCAGGTGGCGCGCGAGCTCGGGCAGCGTCTCGGCGATGCGGTCGATGGTGTTCTTCAGCCGCTTCTGCACGGCGGTGCGCGCGCGCTCGGCGGGGGCTCCCACGCGCCGCGCGCGATCGCCGAGGCCGAGCGCGCGCGACAGCTCGCGCGTGAGCAGGTCGATCTCGCGCTGCGCCCGCTCGGCGCGGAAGCCGTCGTTGAAGGACTCGGCCTCGGCGAGCGCCTCGCGCAGCTCGAGCAGGCGGCGGCGATAGCCCTGCACGGCGGCGTCGTCGAGCTGCGGTCCGGCGTCGCCGCCGTCGCGCGGAGCGCCGATGTCGCCCGCCAGCTGCAGCACGTGGAGCTCTTGCTCCGGGGCGGCGACGAGGCGCGCCAGCACCTGCATGCCGCGGCTGTCGCGCAGGCGCACGCTGCGCGCGCCGAAGCTGAGGCACCAGGTGTCGCCCTCGCGCACGATCGTCAGGCGCGGGCTGGGCTCGGCGGCCGCGGCCGGGGCGCGCGGCGGCGATGGCGCGAGCGCCGTCTCGGCGACGAGCTCGAGCACGCGCGCCTGCCCGAGCTCGGCGGCGAGCGAGCGCGCCTCGGCCAGGAGCTGGCGCGCGCGCTCGACGTCGGCGGCGCCGGCCCGTGCGCTGAGCACGCGCGCGAGCTCGCAGCGCGCGCGCGCCATGTGGCTCCGCGCCTGCACCCGCTCGAGCAGCGCCAGCGCCTGCTGGTAGCGCTCCGTCGCCTCGGCCTCGCGCCCGAGCACGACGCACAGGCGCGCGAGCTCGAGCGCGTACGGCACGTCGACGTAGCCGCCGGTCGGCCCGACGAACACCAGCTCGTCGGCGCGCGGCAGCAGCACGGGGTAGAGCGCCTCGGCCAGCGCGACGTCGCGCACGAGGTGGCTCGGCGCCGCCAGCAGAGAGAGCCACACGGGATCGGTCATGGCCGCGAACATCGGCTGCGCGCGCACGATGGCGAGCTGCGCGGCGGTGGCGGCGCTGTCGCCGGCGTAGGCGAAGAGCTGCGCCACGAACATCTCGCCGACACACGTCCACAGCGCGCTGCGCAGCGCGGCGAAGCGCTCGCGCACCGCCGACGCGACGGCGCCGACGTCGTCGTAGCGCTCGCGCGCTCGCGCGAAGCCGATGGGGAACGCCGCGTTGGACGAAGCCGCGCGCGCCGTCGGCGGCGCTGATCGCGTCGGCCGTGGCCGCCGCCGCCGCGACCTCGTCGAAGCGACCCGCGAAGAGCGCCTGGTAGGCGCGCAGGCTGTGCAGCACCCACTGGAAGCGCGGGTGGCGGAAGCGGCCGGCCACCCGTCGTAGGCGCGCACGTGGTGCTCGGCGTTGGCGCGGTCGCCGAGGCACCAGTAGGCCGCCTGCAGGAGGAGGTGCGATCGCAGCTCGCTCAGCTGATCGCCCGCGGCCTGCGCGAGGCGCAGCGACTCAGCGTCACGTCGGCCAGGTCGCGCGTCTCGGCGTACGGCAGCATGGCCATGCCGGCCACCGCCAGCGTGGTGCGCAGGCTCGCGCGGTCGCCGCTCTGGCGCGCCAGCGCGATGGCCTCGCGCACCAGCGCCAGCGGGCCGGCGGGATCGGGCTCGGGCATGCGCTCGGCGGCGAGCTGGACGAGGCAGCGCGCGCGCAGCGCCACCTCGTCGGGCGGCAGCGCGGCCAGCGCCTCTTCCAGCAGCGCGATGATGGCCTCGTCGCGCACGCCGTGGACGAACTCGTGCACCGAGCCGAGCGCCGCGCGCGCCAGGCGGCGCCCGTCGCCGATGCGACGCGCCACGGCGGCGGCCGCGAGACAGGCCTCGCGGCCGCGCGCTCGACCTCGGCCATGTGCATGCGCGCGATGCCGAGCGCGAGCAGCACCTCGCAGTGCCGCTCGTCCTCGCCGCGCGCGTCGGCGACGAGCCGGGCGGCGCGCTCGAGCTGGACCGAGGCGTGCTCGAAGGCGAGCAGATCGATGGCGCGCGCGGCGGCGGCGAGCACGGCGTCGACGGCGTCGGCGAGCGGCACCTCGGGGATGGCGTGGAGCTGGTGATGCGCCAGCTCCCAGCGGCGGACCGCCGATGCGCCGCGTCAGCTCGGTCGCGGCGGCGTGGTGGAGGCGCGCGCGCGTCGCCGGCGGGAGGTCGAGGTAGAGCGCTTCGCGCAGCAGGACGTGCGTGAAGCGCCAGCGCGAGCTGCTCGAGCGGCTCGACGATGGCGGCCTCCAGCGCCGGCTCGAGGCGCGCGGCGGGGTCGTGGCCGAGCGGCAGCCCGAGCGCGCGCGCCGCCGCCGCCAGGGATCGAGCGCGAACTCGCGGCCCAGCACGGCGGCCACCTCGAGCAGCGCGCGCACCTCCGGCGGGAGCAGGGCGAGGCGCGCGCGCACGACCTCGCCGATGCCTCCGAGCCGACCGGCCGCGAGCGGGACGGCGTTGGGCAGGCGCAGGAGCTCGTGCACGAACAGCGGGTTGCCCTCGCTGGCGTGGTGCAGCGCGTCGACGTGGGCCTGGCTCGGCGGCGCGCCGAGCGTCGCCTGCACGAGCGCGTGCACCTCGGTCCGCGACAGCCGCGACAACGGCAAGACCGTCGCGTCGCGGGCGACGCGCGCGAGCGTCGCGCCGACCTCGGGCGCGCGCCGCGCCTCCGCCTCGCGATAGGTGCCGATGACCAGGAGCGCGCGCCCGCGGAGCTCGCGCGCGATGAACTGGAGGAGCAGCAGCGACGATGGGTCGGCGGCGTGCAGATCGTCGAGCACCATCACCAGCGGCGCGCGCGCGACGGCGGCGTCGAGGTAGGCGGCGACGGCGTCGAACAGCTGGAAGCGCTCGCTCGCGGCGGGGGCGGAGGCGCGGTCGGGCGCGCGCAGCTCGGGCATGAGCTCGGCCAGCGCGTCGCGTCGGGGCTCGCCCAGCGCCAGCGCCAGCGCCGTGCCGCAAGCGCGCGCGAGCCCGCGCAGCACCTGGACGAAGGCCCAATACGCGGGCGCGCCGCCGGCCTCCCCCCCGCGCCCCCCGTGGCTCGCGCTGCCGCGCGCGCCCGCGCGACGGCAGGCCTCGTCGGCGAGCCGCGTCTTGCCGATGCCGGGCTCGCCGGTCACGAGCAGCATCGTGCCCCGACCCTCGGCGAGCGCGTCGAGCGCCGCCGCGACCGCCGCGAGCTCGCGCTCGCGCCCGAGGTGCGGGCGCGCGCGTTCGTGGCACACTGTGCCGTCGGATGTCACGTCGCTGGAGGCAGAAGGACTCATCCAGGCCTCGGAGGGAAACCGCATGAGCATGCAAGCAGTACGCGACTTCATCAACCGCAGCTACCCGCAGGCGATGGGCGTCACCGCGCTGGCGGCGGCGCTCGACGCCCAGGCCAGCAACGCGCCGCTCGACCCAGCCATCGCCGCGCGCATCGCCGAGCTGCTCGCGGCGCTCGGCCTCGACGCCGCGACGCTCGCGGGCGTCGGCGCGCACGACGCCGCGGCGCTGGCGATCGAGCTCCGCCACCTCATCCGCTTCGACGCCACCCTGCTCGAGCCGCGCACGCGCGCGACCTCGTGGAGCTACGACGACGACCGGCTGCTCCTCGACTTCGGCGCCTTCGGGCGCTTGCACGGCACCCTGCTCAGCCAGCGTCTCGTGCCGGCGCTCGAGGGGATGGACGCGCGGCTGGCCTCTCCCGGCGCGGCCTTCCTCGACATCGGCGTCGGCGCCGGCGGCCTGGCCATCGCCATGGCCGAGCTCCACCCGAGCCTCCACGTCACCGGCATCGACGTGTTCGCCCCGTCGCTGCGCCTGGCCCGTGAAGCGGTGGCGCGCTCGTCGCTCGGCGAGCGCGTGAGCCTGCGCGAGCAGGGCGCAGAGGACCTCGAGGACCGAGGCGCGTTCGACCTCGCGTGGATGCCGACGGCGTTCATGGCCGAGCGCGCGATCCCGGCCGCGGTCGTGCGCACGCGCGAGGCGCTGAGGCCCGGGGGCTGGCTCGTGCTGGCGCATCCGAACCTGGCCGCGCCGGATGCGATCGCGCTGGCGAGCTGGCGCCTCCGCACCACCATGTTCGGCGGCCCGCTCTGGACGCCGCCGCAGCTCGAGGCGCTGCTGCGCGACCACGGCTTCGGCGACGTGCGCGCCATCGCGCCGCCGGGAGCACCGGTCGTCTTCGTCGTGGGTCGCCGAGCGCTGACGTGACGGGTCGTGCTGGTCTATCCGCGGCGCGCGAGCGGGGTGTCGGCGTTCGCGCGCGCCGAGGATGTCGTCTTGCCCGCGCCGTAGCTCCCCGGTCGCGACCGCGCTCGGCTCAGGGCCAGTCGGCGAGCAGCGCGGCGGTCTCGCGCAGGACCGCGGCCAGGTCGGCCTCGCCGCGGCGCTCGTGGATGCGCGCGCGCGTCACGAGCAGCGGCGGGATCGGGCCTCGACCGTAGCGCTCCGCGACGTCGAGCAGGCGGCTCGCCTCGTCGATCGCGACCGGGTCGCCGTCCTCGGCGAGGAGCGCGGCGCGGTTCGTGGCGGCGCGCCAGTGCGTCGGGTCGCAGGCGAGCGCCTCGGCGTAGCTCGCGCCGGCGTCGGCGGGGCGCGCCGCCAGCTCGTGGAGGACGCCGCGGACGAAGTGCGCCTCGGCCACGTCGGGGGCCAGCGCCAGCGCCGCGTCGATGCGCGCCGCCGCGGCGGCGCCGTCGCCGACGGCGGCCGCGAGCTTGGCGAGCTCGAGCAGCGCGCGCGCGGTCGGCTCGACCGCGGCGGCGAGGCGTTCGATGTCGACGCTCGCGGCGGCCATGTCGCCCGCGCGCAGGTGATCGAGCGCCTGGCGGTGCATCACCTCGGGCGCACCGAGCCACAGCGCGTGCGCGTCGGGCGCCGCCGTGAGCGCGTCGACGAGCGTGTCCTCGGCGCGTGCGCTCTCCCGCGCGCGCGCAGCACCCGCGCCAGCGCCGCCTGCACCGCCAGGTTCGCCGGCGCCGCCCGCGCCACGTCGGCGAGCGCGCCCTCGGCGTCGGCGAGGCGGCCGAGCGCGACGTAGGTCTGGCCGAGCGCGAGCGACACCGCCGCGTCGTCGGCGCCGGCGGCGCGCGCGCACGAGATCGACCAGCGCCGCGCTCGGGCGGCCGAGGGCGAGGCGCGCGAGCCCGCGGCCGAGCAGCGCGTCGGGGGCGTCGCGGCGCAGGCTGAGCGCGTGCTGGAAGCCCGCTTCGGCGCGGCGCGCGCGTCGCCCTCGCGCAGGTCGAGGAGCGCGAGCCCCATCGCCACCCGCCACGGGAGGAGAGAGGCGGTCGCGGCGGAGCTCGCGCGCGCGTCGTCGGCGAGGCCGAGGTCGGCCAGGACCTCGGCGGTGAGGATGGGGTCAGCGTCGGCTGCTGCGACCGGCTCGATCATAGGCCTTCTGCTCCTCGCTCTTGGGGCGGCTCGGGTACTTCGTCTCCGAGCCCGAGCTGTTCCACGCGGCCAGCGCCTTCTCCTTGGCGAAGGCCCATACCTTCTCGCCGGCCATGCCGAAGTCCTCGAGCACCTGCGGCCCGTTGGCGATGAGGATGACCAGCAGGCGCATGCCGTCGATGGCGTCGATGTCGGCCTTGATGTTCGTCCCGGCGCCGAGGCCGAGCGTCCCCTGGAACTTGCCCGAGACGGAGATGCGCCCGCCCGCGAAGGCGATGCCGCCGCCGATCTCGCCGCCGATCCCCGAGGTGCCCTCGAGGCCCGCCTTCACCGCCGCGATCGTCGTCACGCCGCCGCTGCCGTAGACGACGTTGGCGAGGCTGTCGATCCACGAGTCCGGGAGCGCGCGCGCGAGCCACGAGGAGATGTAGCGCTTGCCGAGCTCGCGCATGTGCTGCGCGTAGCTCGTGCTCTTCTTCCATTCGAGCTTGGCGCCGATGTCGGCCGCGACCTTGCCTCCGGCGAAGGCGGCGGCCTTCCCGCCGGCGCCCACGGCGGCCGTCTTCGGCTGCGTGAGCTCGATGCCGACCTTGTTGGCGCTCTTGGCGATGTTGACCGAGAGCGCGCCCGAGGCCTCGGCGACGACGGCGGCCGAGACGCCGACCGAGAAGGTCGCGCGCAGCGCCTCGCCGCCGAGCGAGAAGTCGTACGGCCCGGCCTCGAACTTGTAGCCGCCCGAGACCGCCGTCGCCTTGGCGCTGACGCCGCCCGTCACCACGAGGCCCTTCGAAGGATCCCAGGCGGCGTCGGCGGTGGCCTTGGCCTCGGCGGTCGCGAGCTCGGCCTCGCCGGTCCCGGAGACGCCGTGACCGAGGTCGGTCTTGCCCTTGACCTTGCGGTCCTGGCCGGCGGCGACGCTCGCCTCGCCGCTCGCGAGCTTGACGTTGGTCGCCGTCGTCGGGCTGAGGCCGAGCTTCTTCCGCTCGTCCTCGTCCTTCTTCTCCTTGGCCTTCCTCGCCTCGTTGAGGTCGGCGCTCTCGCGCTTCGTCTCGGTGACGGTCGTCTTGCCGCCGCCGACCTCGGTCGTCTTCAGCGAGTCCTTCTGGCCGCCCGTGCTGTCGGTGGTCGCGGAGCGCGTCGTCGTCTTGACGTTGTCGCCGTCGCGCGTCGTCGTCGAGCGCTCGTCGGTGCGCGACGTCTTCTCCTTGGCCTTGTCGTTCTGCTTCTCGGCGGTCACCGTCGTGTTGGCCTCGACCGTCTGGCCGCTCGCGCCGGAGCCCGAGCGCGTCTGGGTCACCGTCTTCTCGACCCCCTCGATGACGGTCTTGTTGACGACGACGCGCTCGCCTTCCTTGGGCCCGATGAGGTCGCTGGCGCTCGACTTCTGCGCCGTGCCGGTCTCGAACGACTTGCCGCCGCTCACCTGCGTCCCGAGCGCGCCGAGGTGGCGCTTGCGCTCGTCGCCGCCGGTCGAGGCGCCGGCGCCGCTGTGGAGCTCGCCTGCCAGCGCCAGCTCGCGCGCGTCGACGTACGTCTTCACCTGCTTGAGGAGCGCGTCCTCCGGCGCCTGCGTGTCCTTGGCCTGCTGGATGCGCTTGTCGAGGCGCTCCTTCAGGTACTTCAGCTCCTGGAGCGTGAGCGCGTTGATCTTGGCCTTCCGCTCGTCGTCGAACGCGGGCGGCCCGCCCGGGTCGGCGGCGGCCCGACCGGCGGCGGCCTCACTCGCGGGCGCGGCGGCTGGGGCGTCCACCTGTGCCGGCGCGTCGGCCTTCTCGTCGAGCTGGACGCCGGCCGCGCCGCCGGAAGACGGCGCGGTCGGCAGGAGGTCGGCCGCCGAGCGGCCGGCGGCGACCCGCGCCGCGACGCGGTCGGCGTGCTGCTCGTAGCGATCGCCGCTGCGACCGACGCCGCCCGAGAGCTGCACCGCGCCGGCGCGCTGCTGGACGACGTGGGCCGCCTCGTGCGCGGCGAGCTCGAGCGAGGGCGACGCCGCGAAGGCGACGTCCTGGCCGGTCGCGTAGGCGTTGGCGTGCATGTCGTCGCACGCGGCCGTGGCCGGCCCGCCGACGTGCGCCTGGACGCCGGAGAGATCGTGCGCCGGCCCGAAGGCCTCTTGGATCCGCTCGAGGTGTGGCAGCGGGCGCGCGCCGCCCGCGAGCCCGGCGCGAGCCGAGCGCTGGACGTCGGCGGGAGCGCGTCGCGCGAGCGCGCCATGGACGTCCGAGACGGCCTGGTCGAACGCCTCGAGCTGCACCGCCGGCGCCGTCAGCGAGACCATGAAGTCGTCGATGCTCTGGCCGCGGCTCCGCTCTTCCGCACGCGCGCGGAGCTGGACGGGGGCACGGGTGGGATCGGCGTGGCGGCTGGCGCGCGGTCGCTGGGAGTGGGATTGCGTCATGGGGCTCTCCGGCTTCGCCCCTTCGGCGTGACATCCGATGGAACATCGTTCCGTCCGCGCGGCGACGTGTGCGCGCGTGCATCGCCGCCATCATCGACGAGAAGCGCCGCTCGGACCGACGCCCGCCCCTGCGCGCGCCGCGCTCAGAAGCCGAGGTCGACGTACTGCTGGACCTGGAAGCGCACCTCGACGCAGCCCTGCGGCGTCTCGGCGCGCGCCACCTGCATGTGCTCGATGCCCTGGAACTCGAGGCCGGTGCTGACGGCCAGCGGCGCGAGCATGTCGCCGTCGACGTGGAAGCTCGCGGCGCTGCTGGCGACGTCGCACTCGGTGAAGGTCGGGCCGCCGGCGTGGTGGTTGATGGGGATGTGCGTGAAGACGCGCGAGCCCGCGGCCGAGGCCGGCGCGGTCCAGTGGACGTCGAGCCCGGTCGGGTGATCGTAGCCGCCCTGGAGCGCGCCGCCGACGCCCTCGACCATGCCGGGCATGGTCGTGTCGCCGAGCGTCACGTGCTGCCCGCCGAAGTCGAGGTCGAGCGCGAACGTCGGGCCGGTCAGCGTGACGGCGCCGTACATCTGGCCGGTGGCGGCGTCGGCCGTGAAGGTCTGCGTGGCGCCGCCGGCGCTCAGCGTGAGGCTCGCGTCGGCGCGCCCCAGCGGGGCGAGCTTGCAGTGGCCGTCGGGCGCGCACACCTCGTCGCTCGCGCAGGTGCCGCAGCCGACCGGCGTGAAGTGGAAGAAGCGGCACGCCGCAGTCGAGAGCTCGGGCGCGCCGTACCACGGGTCGGCGCGATCGAAGACGGTGGCCGACACATAGATCGACGCGCCGTCGCCCGAGAGCTCGACCAGGCCGATGCGCTCGGACAGCTCGCAGCGCGCGCCCGGCGTCGCGGCGATGGGCCCGACCACCACGTCGGTCGGCTCGGCGTCGGCGTCGGCCCCGGCGTCGGTCGTCGCCGCGTCGCCGGCGCCGGTGTCGGCGGCGTCGCCCGCGGTCGCGTCGGCGGCGTCGGCGGCGTCGGAGTCGTGGTCGTCCTCGGGCGGGCAGGCCGCCAGCAGCGGGAGTGCGCACAAGAGCGGAGCAAGCGTTCGCGTCGGCATCGAGACCTCGTGGCGGATGTGGGTCGCACGCTCGACTGTACTCGGACCTTGGATGGTCGACGAGGCCTCACCGTCGGTTGAATTCCGTCAGCCCTGGAATGAACGCGCGAACGCTTCGACCGTGACCGGCGCGATGGCGGCCGCGAGGCGCGGCCAGCGCCGGAGGTGCCAGGCGACGCGCGCCAGCCAGCGCGCATAGAAGCGCCACGCCGCCGCGCGCTGCGGCCCGCGCCAGGTCGGCCACAGCGACGGTCGTCGGGCCGCGACCGCGTCGGGGGTCAGCGCGCGAGCGAGGGTCGCCAGCTCGCGCGGGCTCGACAGCGGACCCGGGCGGCAGTGCCAGGCCTCGACCGTCGCGACCGACACGTCGAGGCCGAGCACGTTCCGCAGGAAGGCCGTGCGCAGCTCGGTGCCGCGCGCCGGCCCGCCGCCGGTGAGCGACGCCGGGTGGCGCCGATAGACGACCAGCGGCTCGCGCAGGTTCTCGAGGCGCTGGCCCGCCGCGACGAGCTCGAGCCACAGAGCGAGATCCTCGCCGCGCCGCCGCGGGCGATAGCCGTGCGCCGGCAGGGCCGCGCGCCGGAGCATGGTCGAGGAGTGGTTGAGCGGGCAGGTGAGGTGCAGCGCGTGTGCAGGCCGGCGCCGGTGAACGGGCGGTGGACGCGCGCCGGCGCGCGGCGCCCGACGTCCACCTCGAAGTAGCCGCTGCCGAGGACGGCGATGCTCGGGTCGGCGCGCATGGCCGCGACCTGGCGCTCGAGGCGGTGCGACAGCGCGTAGTCGTCGGCGTCGAGGCGCGCCACGAGCTCGCCGCGCGCCTGCGCCAGCGCGACATTCGAGGCGGCGCCGACGCCGACGTTGCGCTCGAGGCGCACGAGGCGCACGCGGCTGTCGCGGAAGGCCGCGACGAGGTCGGGCGTGCGGTCGGTCGAGGCGTCGTCGACCACCACCAGCTCGAGCTCGCGCCAGGTCTGCACCAGCGACAGCTGGTGATGGCGCGCCCGATCCACGCCTCGGCCTGATACGCCGGCATGGCGACCGAGACGAGCTCCGCGGACGCCGTGAGGGCGGGGCTCAGCGCCCGAAGAACCAGGTCGGATCGGCCGCCGTCGCGAACGCGCGCGCGATGTAGGCGGCGCTCCGCTCCTTCTTGCGCCGCGCCAGCGCCCGGATCCTCGTGCGCCACCGCCTCGTCGGGCGTCACGCGGAAGAGCGGCTGCCCCTTCTGCACGATGGAGCCCTCGCCGCCCGACACCAGCACCTCGTCGATGGTGCCCGCGAACGGCGCGTGCACGCGGTTGAACATCTTCATGACCTCGATGATGTAGAGCAGATCGCCGGCCGCGAAGTGGGCGCCCTTGGTCACGAGCGGCGGCCGATCGGGCGCCTCCTGCGCGTAGAACATGCCGCCCGAGACCGCGACGATCTCGTTCGCGCGCATGGCCGGCGGCGGCGCCAGCACCTTGCGCATGGCGTCCTGCAGCGCACGGTCCATCAGCCGCTCGGGGATGGGCACGCTGCCGTCGGGCGCGACCTCGAGCTGGTAGAAGCCGCTGTCGACGCCGGCGTGCACCAGCACCGTCAGGAGCTCGAGGCCGGCCTGGAAGCCGACGTGCGCCGCGCACCGCGCGCCAGGTCCGGCGTCGAGCCGGCCGGGGCCAGCGGGTCGGCGAGGCGCGCCACCGTCGCCGGCCAGTCGCCGCGGCGACGCCGGCCGCCGCGAGGCGCGCGTCGAGCGAGCGATAGAAGGCGCGCCCGCGCTCGAGCAGCGCGTGGTCGTGCTCCCAGATGACGTTGGCCGCCGGCGCGCCCGCGCGGTGATCCTCGCCGATGAGCCAGTAGGCCTCGCCGAGCGCGTCGAGCGGGTTCCGCGTCCAGCGCACGCCGGTCGTGAGGTCGGCCAGGGCAGCCTCCTCCGTCGAAGGGCGAGCGGACTGCGTCCGCTGTGGCCCTTCGCCTCCGGAGGCCTTCTGACCGAGGTCCAGGTCGGTCAGTGCGCGCGACAGGAACGCCGAGCACAGGTGCGGCTCCTCGAGCAGCCGCTCGATGGGCCGGCGCACCAGCGTGTCCTTCAGCGCGAAGGCCTTCTTCATGGCCAGCAGCGCGGCGTCGGCCAGGCCGAGCCCCTTCAGCGCGCGCTCGTAGGCGCGGCCGCACTCGCTCCACAGCACCGCCAGATCGAGGTCGCCCATGGCCTGGGCGAGCAGCCCGACCTGCGCCAGGTAGGCCTGCACGAAGCGCGTCGTCGGCTTGGCCCACACGTCGCGCGCCGCGAACCACTCGGCCAGGCCGACGTGGAAGGCGAGGTTGGTGTGGAGGTCGTGGCCGCGGATGCGCGTGCGCCGCAGCATGTCGACGAGGCGCGCGTAGAGCTCCTCGCGCGTGGCGCCGGTGGTGAGGAGCAGCGCGATGTTGGAGTCGTACGCGCCGGCCACGCGGTAGCGCATGAAGGACGCGGTGTCGGGGTTCCGGACGCAGATGCCCTGGTCGTCGCGGATCTCGTCCGGGCCGGTGTCGCTCCACGAGATGATGAGCCCGCCGGCGTGCGGCTCGAGCGCGCCGTTGGTGGCGTTCAGGCGCGCCTCGACGGCGTGCATCTCGCGCATGGCGCGCTCGGGTCGCGGCAGGCGCGCGCCGTGCCGCGCCAGCAGCACCATGCACTCGACCAGCGAGGTCACCTCGAAGCTGTCGCCGCCCTGCCCGACCGCGCCGTCCGGGTTCCGGAAGATGAGGCGATAGCAGAGCTCGGTGACGCGGTGCTCCACCTGGATGCGCGTGTTCACCTCCATGAAGTAGTGGCGGTCGGCTTCGACGATGCACTCGAAGGTCGACGCCGAGTCGAGCCCGACGGCGCTGCCGAAGAGCTCGGCCTCGGCCTCCATGCGCACCAGCGAGGCGAGCTCGAGGCGCAGGGACGCCGCGCGCGCCGGCAGCTTCTCGTGCTCGGCCGAGGTGATGGCGGCCTCGAGGCCCTCCTTGGTGAGCGACACCTCGAGCAGCTTCTGCTCGTGCATCTGCAGCGAGCAGTCGCGCCCGCCCAGCGCCACGCACCAGCGCCCGTTGCCGATGAGCTGGATCTCGTTGTGGCGGGTCTCCTCGATGTTCATCTCGAGGAGGATGTTCTTGTTGTCGCCGACACCGGCCGCCTTCACCTCACCCAGGATCTCGCGCACCAGCGTCGGCACGCGCTCGAGCGCGTCGGCGCCGACGATGCGCTGGCCCTTGCCGCCGCCGCCGCCGATGGCCTTCAAGCGCACGCGCCGGCCCGGGTTGGCGGCGATGATCTCGGCCGTCGCGCGCTGCAGCTCGAGGCCGAGCTCGTCGATCGTATAGAGGTCGACGCGCCGCGCGTACGCCGCGGCCAGGACGGCGTCGGCCGCCGACGCCAGCGACGCGCCGTCGGCCAGCGCCTCGGGCGCCACCGGCAGATCGTTGGCCGCGGCGCACTCGCGCAGCGCGACCAGCGTCGGGTGCTTCTGCAAGAGCACGCGCCGCGTGGCGTCGTCGACGCCGGGCGTGACGCTCACGCGCGCCTCGAGCGCCGTGCGCTTGGCCTCGTCCTTCAGGCCGGCGGCGAGCTGCACCGACGAGCCCGGGCCGATGAAGACCAGGCCGGCCTGCTCGAGCGTCTTCACGAACTCGGCGTCCTCGGCCATGAAGCCGTAGCCGGCGAAGACGTGGCTGTAGCCGTGGGCGCGGCAGATGGCGACGATCTCCTGCATGCGCTGGACGCGCTCGTCCTTGGTCGCGCCGCTGTAGTCGCGCACGCGGTGCACCTGATCGACGCTCAGCGCGCGCAGCTCGGGCGCCAAAGTGCGTGGGTGTAAACGATCGAGTCCTTGTCGGAGAGCAGGATGCCGAAGCGGCTGATGCCCATCTGCCGGAAGATGCCGATGGCCTCCTTGCGGATGGGCTCATGCGGCAGACGATGAGCGGCCGGACGTCCTCGCACGCGAAGGAGCGCACCCAGGCCGAGCCCGCCTGCGACAGGCGGCGGTCGCGCGTGGTCAGCGGATTCGAGCAGATGGGCGATCATTCATATGGCCTGAAGTGGAGCGGCTCAATGGAACTCTCGCTGACGGCGGTCATGACCAGGCTGGTAGTGGCGGAGCAGGAAGCCGAGCTGGCGGCCGAGCACGCGGCGGAGCCCCAGGGCTGGACGATGCGCGAGATGGAGCCCAACGCCAGCGCCTCGCGCGGGTTCATGAGCTCGCGCTCGTAGCGCGCGCCGATGTCGGCTTCTGCCTTCAGCCAGGCGCTGGCGGCGTCGGCGCCCTGGGCCTTCTCCATGGCCGCGGCCTGCGCGCGGATCTTCCTGAGCTCGTCCTTGTAGACGAACTCCTTGCCGGCCGGACCCATGACCGCGACGCGCGTCGTCGGCAGCGCCAGCACGAGGTCGGCGCCGGTGGGGTAGCAGTTGAAGGACGCGTAGGCGCCGCCGAAGGCGTTCCGGATGATGACGAGGATGCGCGGCGTGCGCACGTCGATGATGGCGTCGAGCAGCGCGCGCCCCGCGTGCACGATGCCGCCGGCCTCCTGTTCGCGGCCGGGCAGGAAGCCGGTCGTGTCCTCGAGGAAGACGATGGGGATGTTGTAGAGGTTGCAGAAGCGGATGAAGCGCGCGTCCTTCATGGCCGCGGCGATGTCGATCTGGCCCGACGCGAACGCGCTGTTCTGCGCCACGAAGCCGACCACCTGGCCGCCGATGCGCCCGAAGGCGGTGATGGCGTTCCGCGCGCGTCGGCTGCAGCTCGAAAGTAGTCGCCGTGGTCGACCAGCTGCTGGATGATGAAGCCGGCGTCGAAGGGCGTGTTGAAGCCGCTCGGGGACGTGAACGCCTTCAGGAGGGTGTCGATCCGCGTCGCGCGGTCGACCGGATCGGAGGTGGGCTGGAACGGCGCCAGCTCGTCGTTGCGGCTCCTCGGCAGGTAGCCGAGCAGCCGCAGCGCGGTGCGCAGCGCGCCGACCTCGTCGATGGCGGTGAGGTCGGCCACGCCCGACTGCGAGTGGACGAGTTTCGGGCCGCCGAGGTCGTCAAGGACACGTCCTCGCCGAGCACCGACTTCACGACGCCCGGGCCGGTGAGGCCGAAGAAGGTGTCGGCCGGCTGAGGACGAAGCTGCCCTGGCGCGGGAGGTAGCCGCCGCCGCCGGCGTTGAAGCCGAATACGCATGAGGATGCTCGGCACGACGCCGTTGATCTTGCGCAGCGCCGTGAAGGCCTCGGAGAAGCCGTCGAGGCCGCCGACGCCGGCCGGCCGAAGGCGCCGGCGCTGTCGTTCAGGCCGATGACGGGGAGCCCCTTCTCGCCGGCCATGTGGAAGAGTCGGGCCAGCTTCCTGCCGTTGGTGGCGTCCATCGAGCCGGCGCGCACGGTGAAGTCGTGGCCGTAGACGGCCACGTCGCGGCCGGCGATCTTGAGGATGGCCGTGACCAGCGAGGCGCCGTCGAGCTGCGGGCCCCAGTTCTCGAAGAGCACGTCGGGCTCGTCGTGCGACAGGATGTCGATGCGCTCCCACACCGTCATGCGGTGCTTGGCGTGCTGGCGCGCGATGTTCTCGACGCCGCCCGCGACCAGCGGCCGCCGCCGCAGCGCATCGCCCTCGGCCAGCGCCGCCTCGTAGGCGTTGGCCGGGGCCGGCGGCGCGGCGACCGGCGGCGCCAGCGGGTCGTCGAGGGTCGGGATGAAGGTGGGGTCGTCGTGACTCAACAGGACCTCCGGGGGTCGCGACCGCCGGGCGGTGCCGGGGCGTCGAGCTAGCTAGCACAGCCGCTCGGGCTTGGCATTGCCGTCTCGCATCGCCCCGCGCGAAGCCACGCCGATGTTCGGATTCCCCCCGGCGCGCCCCGCGGCGCCGCACGCGAAGAGCCCGGCCGGGGCGGCGATGCGCTCCGACCGGGCTCGCGTCCGGCGTGTCGGGCGGGCCCCGACGCTCACGTCACTTGCTGAAGTTGGCCTGCACAGAGAGCGCCGAGCTCATGGTCACGCTGCAGCGCGGCGCCGTCCCCGAGCACGCGCCGCCCCAGCCGAGGAAGGTCTTGCCGGCCGGCGGCGTGGCCGTCAGCGCCACCACGTCGCCCTGGCCGAACTTGCCCGAGCACGAGCCCGAGCCGCCGCAGTCGATGCCGGCCGGGTTGCTCGCCACGACGCCCTTGTTGCTGGTCCGGACCGACAACGTCAGCGCCGGCACGAAGGTCGCGACCACGTCGACGCGCCCGACCACCGAGACGTTGCACGTCAGCGCCAGGCCCGCGGCGGCGCAGTCGCCGCCCCAGCCCTTCCAGATCTCGCCGCTCGGGTTGGCCGTGAGCGTCACCGCCGCGCCGGCCTGCGCCGTGCCGCTGCAGGCGGTGCCGCACTTGAGCTTCACGCCGCCGCTCGCCTGCACGATGCCGTTGCCGACGCGCTCGATGACGACCTGGTTGACCTCGACGTTGGCGGCCGCCATCTGCGCGCCGATGTAGTCGCCGAGCTCGCCGTCGCCGGGCGCGTTGCAGGCGAGGTCGCCGCACAGCGCCTCGTGGGTGATGGGGTCGTAGCTGCCCGTGAACTTGTAGAACTCGTAGCGGCGCACGACCGCCTGCGTGTCGAGGCGGATGGCGCCCTGGTTCTGGCGGTGGCCGCGGCGATTGCTGTTGCCGTTGCCGTTCCGGGCCGGCTCGTCCTGCACGATCTCCCAGCTCACCTCGACCTGCGACGGATCGTTGGGCACGTTGGGGTCGTCGGTGAGCAGGTCCTCGAGCGCCACCGGGTGCGGCAGCTCGGTCTCGTAGACCTTCATCCACTGCGCGTCGCCGTAGAGCTCGGGCAGCTCGGCGGGCTCGGGCGCCTCGACCTCGGCCACCACGACCGGCCCCTCGCCGGCCACCGCGGGCGGCTGCACCGACCACACCGGCGCGCCGATGGCGACGGCGCTGCCCCAGCGCACGAGGCCGCCCGGCGTGGTCGGGTCGGCCACGAGCCAGTGGTAGTGGACGGCCACGCCGCCGTCGGGGACGCCGACGCCGAAGTGCTCGCAGCCGCTCGTGGCGTAGCCGAGCACGCCCATCACGCACATGTGGCCGTTGGTCGGCGAGAAGTCGGTGGCCGGCGGCGTGGCGGTCGTGAAGGCCTGCGCGGTCGCGTCCCACTGCGCCATGTAGCGGATGTAGGTGCCGCCGGCGTAGGGCACGACGGCCGGCGTGCCGTAACGGTTCCAGGTGAAGAAGTAGTAGAAGTTGGTGTTCAGCTGCACGCCGGGCAGGTCGATCTCGAAGCCGTAGGCGTTCTCTCCGGTGTCGTTGAGGACGTCGAAGTTCGAGAGCGCGCCGAAGAGCGTCGCGGTCTGGGCGTGCGCCGCGTCGCTCGCGGCGACCACGCCGACGGTCGAGAAGGCCAGCGAGAAGAGCGCCGCGCGCAGGCGGCGGAGGTGATGCATCGAGCTCAAGGTCGTACTCCGGTTCCAGGGTTCCTTCCGTCGATCGGCGGCGCCCTCGAGCGCCTCCCGACCGTGAGCCGGAGCTTACGAGGTCGGCCGCAGAGCGCCCGTGTTCAGTGCGCCGGGAAGGTCGAAGGCGTTTTCTGGAAGTGCACGCCGGCCGAGTTTTCTGAGAACGCTCTGGCGACCTGAGACGAGGGCCTCGTCCGCATCGCCGACGACCTGCGGCGGGCCGCGTCCGGAGGGCGACGGGCGACCCGGCTCGCTCGGATGTGACCGGGCCTCGCTGGGATTTGACCCGAGTCTGCAATCCAACGACTCTCTAGCCGTCGTCCGTCGCTGACTCTGGGGGACCTTCCGTATGCGCTCGTGCTCGCTCGCCGTCCGTGGCTCGGCCGCGTTCGTCGTCTCGGCCTTCGTGCTCTCGAGCGTCTTCGCCGACTCCGCGCGAGCCGGCCTCCAGGTCCCGCCGGTCGAGTCGCTGCCCGCGACGCCGACGAGCCCGTACCTGTGGTTCGACGGCAGCAGCAAGCCCGAGGTCGACGCCCTCGTGGCGCGCATCACCAACACGCGCACGAGCGGCTACTTCGCGACCGTGAAGAGCTACGTCAACGGGCGCCTGGCCTCGCTCGCCACGGCCGAGGACGACGCGCGCGCGCGGGTCGCCAAGGGCGCGGCCCTCCTCTTCGTGCTCGGCCAGACCCCGCCCGCCTCGAGCAGCTTCACGAGCTACCGCGACGTCGTCACCAGCGCGCTCGGCGGCGTCGGCACGCGCCAGGCGGTCGACACGCTGGGCGAGCTGTTCGCGCCGCCATCCGACGCCATCGACGTCCTGCAGGACTCGTCGCGCCTCCAGTCGATGGCCGAGGCCTACGACATGATCCGGGGCAGCGGCGTGGCCGAGGACACCGACGCCACCATCCGCTCGCGTCTGGCCATGTGGGCCGACGCGTTTTCGTCCGACTGGAACCTCACCGGCGCGGCAGGCATCCCCGGCCACCGCGACAACTGGGCCATCAAGGGCGGTGCCGCGCTGCTGACGACCGCGCTCGCGCTGCCCGACCACCCTGACGCCGACGGCTGGCGCGCGAGCGGCATGGCCTTCATCGACGAGTCGCTCGACGCCGTCGCCAGCACCACCGGCTGGTACGGCGAGAGCGTCTGGTACCTCAACTACGCCCTCGGCAACCTGCTCTCGACCGCCTGGCACGTGAAGCACGCCACCGGCGTCGACTGGTTCCCGGCGCTGCGCCCGTTCGTCGAGGCCTCGCTCGCGTGGCGCCAGCCCGACGGCCGCGCGCCGCCCTTCGAGGAGGGCATCGCCAACACCTTCCCGTGGGACGTCATGGCGTCGGCCTACCCCGACCTCGCGCCCGAGATGCTGTGGGCCTGGCAGCAGAGCCCGAAGAACGACGAGAACTACGAGAACCAGCAGTTCCACGAGGTGACGCGCTTCATCCTCACCGACCTGGTCGACGACGCGGCCGCGCCGACGGCGCCCTACACGCGCTTCCTCGACGACAGCGCCAACCTCGCCGCGCTGCGCACCTCGTGGGCCGCGAGCGCGCTGCAGGTGACGACGCTCACCGCGCGCGACTACTCGACCAGCGAGCTCAACACCACGCGCCACAACATGAGGAACCCGCTCGACGTGGTCATCCACGGCGGCGGCTCGCTGATGCTGCCGACCGCGAGCGGCGGCCCGACCGTCACCACCTCGACCAACCGCAACACCTACCTCTCGCCGCTGGCCAAGAACATCCCGCTCCTCGGCAAGAGCGCGCCCTTCGTCACGGCCGGCTCGACGGTGAGCTTCGGCGACCGCCTCGACAGCGAGGACGAGGGCCTCGCGCCGAACCACTACGTCGACCTCGCGCGCACGACGCTGAGCGGCGTCTACGCCCTCAACACCGTCGTCAGCCGCACGGTGGCGCTGGTCGATCAGAGCTACGTCGTCGTGATGGATCGCTTCCGCCTCGACTTCGCGCGCGAGATCGATCTGTCGTGGCGCGGCCGCGGCGCGCGCACGGTGCGGCAGAACACCAGCACGCGCCAGAGCCACCGCTGGGCCGGCACCGGCAACGGCGCCCCGCGCCTCGACCTCGACGTGGTCGGCAGCGGCACGCTCTCGACCGAGTCCAACGCCAGCCTCTACGCCGACGCCTGGAACCACGAGGAGGCCATCGACGGCGTGCTGGTCGGCGCCACCGCCAAGGACGCGGCCTTCATCTCGGTGTTCCAGGTCGGCACCGGCGAGGCGCGCGCGGTGGCCTCGGTCGGCAGCGGCAGCGTCGCCGCCGCGACGGTCACCAACGGCACGACCGTGGACACGCTGCTGGCCAGCGCCGGCGACGGCTCGGTGTCCACGAGCAGCGTCTCGACCGACGGCCTGTCGGCCTTCGTGCGCACCGTCTCGGGCGCGCTCGGCCCGTTCGCGGTGGTGCAGGCCAAGAGCCTCGACGTCGGCGGCACGCGCCGCCTCTCGGCCAGCGCGCCGGTGACGCTGGCGCTGACGCCCAACGCCAGCGGCTTCGTGGCCGAGCTGTCGGCCGATCGCACCAGCACGGTCGACCTCGAGCTCTCGGCGCTGCCCGGCATCGACGCGAGCGAGGTCTACCAGGCGACGCTCGAGGGCGTGTTCCTCGGCAACGTGCCGCAGTCGGGGACCAAGCTCAGCTTCGCCGGCCTCGGCACCGGCACGCTGGTGGTGGTGCCGGCCGTGTGCAAGCGCGGCAGCGGCGCAGACCCCGACGGCGACCGCTACTGCGGCAGCGGCGACGTGTGCCCGACCGTCTTCGACGATCAGACCGACAGCGACAACGACGGCGTCGGCGACGCCTGCGAGTGCCTCGACGCGGCCACGCGCTGCGACGATCAGTCGCCCTGCTCGGTCGATGGCTGCACTGCGACCACCGGCGCCTGCACCCACACCCCGGCCGCCAACGTCGGGAGCTGCGACGACGGCAGCGTGTGCACGACTGGCGACCACTGCGTCGGCATCGCGTGCACCGGCCAGGCCGTCGCGTGCGACGATCGTGAACGACCGCACCGCCGACAGCTGCGACGCGCTGAAGGGCTGCGTGAACGACCCGCAGGTCGGCCAGGGCTGCGACGACGGCGACGCCTCGACGAGCGGCGACGCCTGCACCGACACCGGCAAGTGCGCCCCTGGCGCGGCCGTCGACTGCGACGACGGCGACCCGTGCACCACCGAGGCGTGCGTGTCGGCCAGCGGCTGCGTCTACGCCGACAGCGCGCCGGGCATCGACTGCGACGACGGCGATCGCTGCACGCAAGGCGACGCCTGCCTCGGTGGCCTGTGCGCCGGCACCGCCATCGGCTGCGACGACGGCAACCCCTGCACCGACGACAGCTGCGACGCGACGCTCGCCGAAAGCGCGACGTGGCGCGCGCCGACACCACGCCCTGCGACGACAAGAACGACTGCACGACGGGCGACCGCTCGTGTCGGGCGCCTGCCGCGGCATCGGCCTCGGCTGCAACGACGGCGACCCGTGCACGCTCGACAGCTGCACGCTCGGCTCCGGCTGCGCGCACTCGCCGGCCGCCGCCGACGCGCCCTGCGACGACCTCGACCCGTGCACCGACGGCGACCACTGCGGCGACGGCACCTGCGCCGGCACGCCGGCCTGCCCCGACGGCGTGTGCGTCGACGGCATCTGCCAGGACGTCGTCGAGCCCGGCCCCGAGACGAGCGAGGTCGAGGTGGTCGAGGTCGCCGAGCCGGCGCCCGACGAGAGCGTGGTCGAGCCGGTGCCCGACGAGCCCGCGGTCGAGCCGGTGCCCGACGAGCCGGTGGTCGAGGCCGAGGGCGACGCGACCTCGCCGAGCGACGCGACATCGAGCGCCGACGCCGGCGACGCGGGCGACGCCGTCACGACCGGAGGCGGCGACACCAGCGCGAGCGGCGACGACCTCCTGGCCTTCCCCGACGGCGGCCCGCAGATCATCAAGACTGGCGGCCACGAAGAGGGCTGCGGCGGCGGCCCCGCGTCGGCGCTGCTCGGCGGGATGCTGGCGGGCCTCGGGCTCGCGCTCGGCCTGTCCGCGCCGTCGGGCAGCGCGCGGCGTCGCGACGGCGATGACCTCGCCCCGACGGGGCCGCTGCGCGAAGGCGACGACGCGCAGCGCCGCGCGCCGCCAGGTCGGGTCGAGCCCACCGGTCCGGCGTCGCGGTCGACGCGCACCAGGCGACGCACCACGCCGTCGTGCGCCAGGCGGCGGCCGGCGTTCAAGCCGCGCGGCACGCGGCGAGCCTCTCGCTGAGCGCGACCCACACCTCGGCGTCGGCCGGCGCGCCCTCGTCGAGGCGCGCCTCGACCACGGCGGCATCGTCAAGGGTCTTGACCATGAGCGTCAGCGCCGCGCGCGGCGCCGTCCGGCGCGCCGTGGCGGCGGCGACGGCGGCGGCGTAGTCGCCGACGAAGGCGGCCCGGCCGTCGACCACCATCTGCGGCGTGTAGAGCCCGCCGTCGAGCGCGGCATAGCCGCCCTGGCGCGCGCTCCAGGCCGGCGTCGAGAAGGGATCCTTCCAGCCCAGGTGGTCCCAGTAGTCGACGTGGAACGCCAGCGGCACGATCTCGACGCCCGCCACCGGCTGCAGCGCGGCCAGCGTCGCCAGCGCCTGGTCGGCCGTCGGGCAGCTCGAGCAGCCCTCGCTGGTGAAGAGCTCGACCAGCACCGGCGTGCGCGGCGGGTCGGGCGGCGGCGCGGCGAAGGCGAGCGACAGGGCGGCGAAGGCGGGCAGCAGCATGCCGACGTCTACGCGCGCCGCGGCGCCGACGTTACGCCGCCCGGCTACGGCTCGCTGACGAAGACGTCGTCGCACCTGAGCGGCCGCGTGGCCGGCAGCGTGCCGTCGAGGAGGAAGGCGTTGACGGCGTCGTCGACGCAGGTGTTGCCGTAGCCGTACATGACGTGCTCGCCGCCCGACACCTCGATGACGCCGGCGGCGGTGTTGCGCGCGGCGACGGCGGCGCCCTGCTCGTGCGGCGTGGCGTCGTCGCCGTCGGCGTTGACGATGAGCAGCGGCACGTCGAGCGTGGCCACCGACGGCGAGCTGCCGACCGCCACCGGCCACGTCAGGCAGGGGATGTCGCCGTAGAAGGCCGAGCTCACGCGCGCGCGCCAGAAGTCGTGGCCGGCCGCCAGGTAGGCCGTCTGGTCGGGCTGGCCGAAGTCGGCGCAGGTGATGAGGTAGTAGGCGCCGAGCGTCTCGTCGGGCGCGAGCTGGCTGCCGTCGTCGTCGAGCCCCTCGCAGTCGAAGTAGGCCTGGCGCATCGACTCCCAGTCGTCGTCGGCCACGACGCCCACCAGCAGGTCGAGCAGCGCGCGCCGGTCGTCGGCGTTGTCGAGGTAGCAGTCGGCGACCACGTCGAGGGCGCCCGGCTCGAGCGTGGTGGTGTAGTCCTCGCCGCCGGCCGAGTAGTCGAGGTCCATCGGCAGGAGCGCCGCGGCGTCGTCCCAGGCGCGCGCCGCCGTCTGGCCCAGCGCGTCGCTGCAGTCGGGCTCGGCGTCGCACACCGCCAGGGTCCGATCGAGGAGGCTGTTGACGCCGCGCGCCAGCGCCGCGTCGAACTCGGTGACCGAGGTGGTGAGGTCGACGACGCCGTCGATGACCAGCGCGCTGACCCGGTCGGGGTGGAGGTGCGCGTAGATCTGCCCGAGCTGCGTGCCGTAGCTCAGTCCATAGATGCGCATCGAAGGATGCTCGAGCGTGGCGCGCAGCCACTCGAGGTCCTCGGCCCCTTGCGCCGTGCTGTAGAGCGCGGCGTCGCCGGCGGCGAGCCCCATCTCGGCGAGGCAGGCCGGGCTGAAGGTGGTGGCGCGCGCGACGAGGTCGGCCTGGGTCGCCGCCGAGTCGACGTGCATGCCGCCGTCGTAGAGCGCGGTGAGCGCGTCGTCGCAGTGGAAGTCGCCCGAGCCGCCCATGCCGCGGAGGTCGAAGTAGGCGAGATCGAATTCGTCCTTGAAGCGCTCGCCGACCGAGCTGTAGTCGTCGAGCGCCTCGGTGCCGGCGTCGCCCGGGCCGCCGACGATGGTGACGAGCAGGCCCTTGGGCGGGCTCGTGTCGGCCGGGCGCACCGCGAAGGCCCAGCGGAGGGTCGGGCCGTCGGGGTGGGCGTGGTCCTTCGGCATGTCGACCGCGCCGCACAGGAACGACGCGTCGACGTCGCACGGCGTCGCGCCGAGCGCGGTCAGGACCTCGAGCGTCCGGCCCGGCGCGCGCGTCGTCGCGACGTCGCCGTCGGCCGTCGCGTCGGCGCCGCTGTCGGCCGTCGCGTCGGCGCCGCTGTCAGCCGTCGCGTCGGCCGCGGCGTCGGCCGCGCCGTCGGCCGTCGCGTCGGCGGCGGCGTCGGCGCCGGGCGAGTCGGAGCCGCAGGCGGCCTGGAGGGAGAGCGCGGACCCGACGATGACGGCGAAGGACCAGAGCGACATGCGGTCGGTCTAGCGCGAACGCTCGCGCGAGGCCAGCCGCATGCCGCTCCCGGGCGCTCCCCGGCCCGCCCGGACGGCCCTCGGCTCAGGCGCGCGGCAGCCCGCCCGGTGAGGCGCGCATGCCGCGCAGGAGCTCGTCGCGCAGCGACTGCGCCGCCGGATCGCGCGGCGTCCCGGCGGCCGACGCCTCGAGGTCGCCGGCCAGGCGCTGGCTCATGAGGATCGACAGCAGGCTCTCGACGATGCCGCCGCCCGAGCCGTTCGCGCCGCCCGAGCCGCCCATCTGGATCTTCGGCACCACGTCGACCTTGGCCGTCTCGATGGCTGCCGCGAAGCGGTTCATCACCTCCTGCACGAGCTGGTACTGCGGGCCGCCGTAGGCGCGCACCTGCTCCTCGATGGCCAGCGCCTGCGCCACGCCGACGCGCGCCGTCTTGTCGGCCTCGCTCTCGGCCAGGAGGCGGATCTTCTGCGCCTCGCCCTCGGCCAGGAGCCGCGTCTTCTGCGCCTCGGCGCCGGCCAGCGTCTGGATGCGGCTCGCCTCCTGCTGGGCGCGCGCCACGTCCGCCTTGCCCTGGTTCGACTGCACGGTGATCTGCACCTCCGACTCGGTCAGCATGGTCTGCTGCCGCGCCCGCGCCTCGGCCTCGCGCAGCTCGCGCTCCTTCTCCGACGCGCGCTGCTGCCGCGTGTAGGTCTCGACCTGCTCGGCCGCAATCTGGCGGCTCCGGAGCTGCTTCAGGATCTCCTCGATCTGCTGCCCGCCCTGGCCGTTGCCGGGCGTGCCGATGAGGACCTCCTGCAGCTCGAGGTTGTACTGGAGGAACTTCGCCTTCATCTCGTCGCCCGAGGTCTGCTGGATCTCCGAGCGCTCCTGGATGAGCTGGATGAGCGTCCGCGTCTGGCCGACGTTCTTGAAGTAGGCGCTCACCATCGGGTCGAGCGTCTGCTCGACGAGGCGCTTCACGTCGCCGAAGCGCTGCACCACCAGCGGCGCCTTGCGGTAGTCGATGTGCACGACGACCGACAGCGGCAGCGTCGGCTCGAACGCGTCCTTGGTGATGAGCGACACCTCCGACAGGTTCTCGTCGAGGCGGTGCGCGCCCATCTCACCGCGGTTCCACTTGAGGATGAAGTTGGTCGTCGGGACCATCACCATGCGGCCGGCGTAGGTGTTGAACGCGTACTTGCCCGGCAGCGTCGGCTCGCTCCACACGCCGCGCTTGCCCGGCGCGACCAGCTCGCCGTGGCGGTAGTCCTTGCCCGACAGATCGATGCCGGCCTCGCCGGTGTAGCTCACCACCACACCGACCGTGCCGACCTCGACCACGGTCTTCTTGATGCGCTCGACCGTCGCGAAGAGGCAGTTGATGTACCAGGTGCCCTCGACCAGCACCTGCAGCTGGCGGCCACGCCGCCCGCCGGCCGCGAGGAACTTGTCGGCGTCCTGGAAGTTGTTGTGGAAGGTGGCCTCGTCGCGCGGGTCCTCGCCCACCGTCGGGGCGATGATCTCGCCCGACCCGAGGCTCGGGCCGTCGTGGACGGTGACGACGCCGATGTGGTCCTCGTCGCCCTTGATGACGACCGGCTCGAAGCCGCCGCGCTCCTCGATGACGTTGCTCATGCCGGCGAACATGCCGTCGTCGCGCGCATCCAGCGGCAGGAAGTAGGTGCGGTTGGGCGCGAGCACGACGAACTGGGCCAGGTTGATGGCGTAGGTGCCCTCGCGCAGGATGGCGCGCTGCGGGCCCTTCTGGCCGCCCATCTCGAGGAAGCGCACGACGTCGGTGAAGTCGGCGGTCTCGACGTTGCGGGCCAGCGACTGGGTGGCCGGCAGGTCGTGGCCGTCGCGGGCGAAGACGTAGCCGATGTGGCCCTGCGGGATGGTCACGAGCGGCACGCGGTGGATGCGATAGACGAAGGGCGTGAAGACGTGCCAACCGCCGCGCAGGACGGCCGGCTGGAAGCCGGCCTCGCCGTGCAGCGCGATGAAGCCGGACGGCACCGAGCCGTGCGGGGACAGCCGTCGCTCGACGATGCCGACGCGGTCGTTGGGGATGTAGCGGAAGAACGAGAAGAACACGAAGACGGCGAGCGCGCCCGCCGCGAGGATGACGATGGTGACCGGGCTCATGGCCTGGACTCCTCCGTTGGAGATGACAGCGCCGCGCGGGACCCCGCACGGCTGCGGCAATAGACGAACGAGCGGTCACCCACCGAAATGGATTCGGACGTCGGGCCCGCCGGTTTGATGTGCCGTTGATGCCGACGCCCCTGCGCGGCTCCTGCGCAGCGCTGCGCAAGAACGGCGCATCTTCGCCCTGTTGCTGCGCAGCCCGCGCTCGGGCTGGCCGGCGCTGGCGACGACGAGGACGCGCGACGGTCGGGCGCGGCGAGCGCCCCGAGGTCGGCACGCGGGCGCCTGGCGAGCAGGTCCGGCGGGCATAGGCTGGGCGGGTCGGGTTGGGCCTGGCCATGGCCGTCGGGTCGGACGATTGCACCGCCCGCGCCCATGCAGACCTCCACGACGCGGGACGGCAGGTGCGCGACGGCGACAGCGACACGAGCGGGACGACGACGCCGGCGGTCGGGCCTGAAGGGCTGGTCGGCGGCGCGGGCTTCGACGATGGCGCGGCGCTGCTGGCGCCGGCCGATGAGCCGCGCCGCCAGTCCCCGGCCGACGTACCGCGCCGGCCACGCCGAGCGCGGTGGCCGGCGCCTGCGTGGCGGATATGTCGGCGGCCATCCGCCGGGCCCTGAAGGTAGTACCCTCGGCCGCCGACGTGCTCGGCCGTGCTGCAGATCCTCCGCACTGGGAACGCGCCACCATCGCGGCAAGAAGCCTGCTGGCGGCGGCGGCGCGGGCGCCGACGCGAAGCTCCTGGGCGACCCTGCAGCTACGTCGCGCGCGAGCGACGCAGCTTCCCGCGCGAGGCCGTCGAGAAGCTTCGCCGCGCGCCGGCCGCGTTGCTCGAGCGCGGACGCTGGTGTCGCACCGCGCGCTGAGCTCGCGTGACGGCGGCCGAGGACTACCGCGTCATTCTGCTGCGCACGCTGTCGGCGGCCGATGTTCTCGCGCGCCGAGCGGCGCCGGGTGGCCATTCGCGAGCAAGGCCCTGGCCGACAGTGCCGCGACGGCGGCGGCCAGCGACGACGAAGGCGGTGCCGTAGAACGCGACGGGCGCGGCGGCGCGCCGCGCCGACGCCCAGCTCGACGCCGAGACCGCGGTGGCGGCGGCCGGCGATGCGCGCTCGACATGCAGTTACCGGCACGGTGCCCCGGCGCGTGACAGGCGCCGACGCGGTGCATGCGCTGGCCGTCGCGCCTCTACGCCGTCGTGCTCGCGCGCTCGGCGCGGCGTCGTGCGCTGTTCGAGGGCTTCGGCCTGGCCGACCGCTGGCTTGCTCGCCCGACGACGCGCTGCCGGCCTGCACGTGGTCGCGTTCGTGGCCGTGCCGGTGAAGGCCCGCCTGGAGGCCGCGCTGGCCGAGCTCCAGCGCCTGGCCTTGCCGGCGCCTCTTCGACGGCGCACCAGCCAGGGAAGCGCTCTCGCCCGTCACCTCGTCAAGAGCCAGCCGCCGAGCGTGCATGCGCCGGCGCCAGCGCGACGCCGGGTACACCACTGCTCGATCGCATGAAGCGGCACCTGGGCGACATCGCCGGCCACCGCACCGCGCGCGACGCTGCCGACGGTGCCAGCAGCGAGCAGGATGTCCTCGCGCAGGGCTTGCATCATGTCGGCCAGGCCGAGGCCGGACGAGGCCAATGCTGCCGACCAGGGCGCTGACTGGCGACGACGCGTTTCTGGCAGCGCTTCGAGGCGCTCAGGAAGGGCATCCAGTTCCACCGCGATCTGCCCGCCTACGCCGAGCGGGTGGCGCCGACGACGACGCTGCGCCTGCTACCGCGCCTCGACGGGCCAGCTGGTCGAGGAGCTCCTCCAGGGGCTCGGCTTCGACTTCGTGTGGGCGTTCGAGCGGCGCCTCGACACGCTCGTGCTGCTGAAGCGCGACCTGATGCGCTGCATCGCCATCGTCGACGACCTCATCCACGAGATCGGCCTGGTGCACGGCATCGTCGCCGAGACCGGATCGAGGCGGCCTATCTCGCCCACCAGCTGCTGGAAGGCGCTGCCGCAGCGCTACCGCGACCTCGCAAGCTGGGCACCGAGTGGTGGTGCGCCGACGCGCGCGAGAACGTGTCCGAGCGCCGGAGCGACGACCAGAACATGTACCGCGGCGGCGACGAGGGCGGCGCCGGCGTGCGCCGATCGCGCGGCCCTCCTGACGCAGCTCCACGACGACGCGCCGGGTACCGAGGGCGCCGCCGCGGAGCGCGCCTGGCCTGGCGTCCGCATGGTCACCCGCCGCCGGCCAGCGCAAGGAGGCCAACCAGCAGCGAGGTCGCCGAGGCGCCTCGAGCGCCACGCCACGCTCATGGCCACGCTCGGCCTGCGTTCGAGCGCGCCGGCAGTTCAAGGACGCCGGCGCCAGAGCACGACAGGCCCGAAGAGCACGCCTACAGCGCTGGTCTACCGGGCCTGCGGGCAAGCGCGGCGCCGACCTCGAGCGCGGCGGTACTGGGAGAACAACATGCTCGACGTGCCGCTCGAGCAGGTGCAGAGCGCCTGGGGACGATTTCCTACGGCATCGAGGGACGTGACCGCGACCTGGAGAAGAACCATCACCGGCAGATGGATCCTGGCCAACGGCTCATCGACATCGCGTCGGTGCGGCTCGAGCTGGCCAGCGTCCGCCGCAACCCTACGACGACATCGAAGATCCGAAGTTCGGCGCCACCACCCTCGACGGCCTGTTCGTTCTCGCCCGCTGCTGCTGCAGGCGAACGCCTACCAGGGGCCGAACATCTTCTTCAGCTCCACGCCTACGACCATCGCGCCGAGCGACCTGCGCAAGGATTGGCGGCCAAGGTCACGTCAGCGACGACGCTGGCCATGACCGAGCTGCCCATGACCGGACGCGCTCGGCCCTCCACCAGCCCTGGCGGCCGTCGAGGCGGGGCGCCAGCCCGCCAAGCGCGGCCTTCGCCTTCCTGAAGAACGCCTACTTCGCCGCCGACGACGTCACGCGCGCGATGGAGGCATCCGCCCGGCGGTACCGGGCGGCATGAGCTTCGACGCCGGCGCGGTCACCATCGAGGGCGTGGTGAAGAGCAGGACGCAGCCACGCCGCATGCTTTCCCGAGACCGGCGGCACCACCTACCGCGCCTGAGCACCCGCCGAGGCCGACCGCGCAGCGGCAGATCTGCCGCCGGCGGCGCTGCGCGCCTGCGCGCTCGGCGACGCGCGCCTCCAGCGGAAGCTGGCGCAGGCGCCGCGACGGAGCACGAGCGGGTGCGCCTCGGCCTTGAAAGATGCTGCGCCTACGAAGAAGATCGCCGCTGCCGAGTCCGGCGCGTTCGAGCGCGGCTGGAAGCAGGACGAGCGCTACCTCGAGCTCATCGGTGCCAGCAGGCTGACCGAGCCGTGGCCGAGCAGGCCGAGCTTCCAGGCGCTGCAGAGGTCGGTCCACGGCGTCGTGGCCGACATCGACAGCGCCTCGCCTCGAGGGCTACGAGGCGCTGATCAGCATGCGCGTCGGGTCGGCCTGGGGTCGCGCAAGCCACGTCTCGCCGCTGGCGACTTCGGCCATGGTCGGTGCTGTCGGCCTGGCGCCTCCATCGCCGAGGCCGTCGCCGGCCTGGCGCCTGGCGCGCGCGGCGGCTGGCGGCAAGGGCCGGGCAAGGGCCGCCGGCGACGTCGTCGCGGCAGGATTGTCGGCGGCGAGGTGGTCGCCATCGAGGTATGGCCGCGCATGACGTCGCGCCAGGCGGCAGCCCCGACTACCTGGCCATCGCGGCCAGGCGCCGCGCGCTGCGCGAGAAGGCCGAGCCGAGCGAGGCCGAGCAGATGGAGTTGTCGGCGCTCGAGGCGTGCCGGACGTCGTGCTCGAGGCGCCGCACACCTACGGCTCGGCCATACCAGTCGCCGAGATCGATGCGCTGGCGGTTCTTCAGGACGCGCTGCGCAAGCAGCCCGAGCGCTCGATGAGCGCGCAGCTGCGCCAGCTGCTGAAGGCGAAGGCCACCATCGCGTCGATCGAGCCCGCGGCGTGGCTGGCGGCGCACGGCGCCGAGTCCAAGGACGACGAGAGCGACATCGGCGTGGCGCGCGCCAGCGCGTCCGTGGGCGAGCTCGAGGTGCGCGACATCCGGCCTGGGCGACGCGGCGCAGGGCCACATCGATCGCGTCAGCGCCGCGACCCTGCCGGCTGCGTCGCGGCGCCGCCGACCCTGCCTGCCGCGGTGGCAACCGTCGGGCGCCAGGGGACGAAGGGCGAGGCCTGCTGCTTCGCTCACGCTGCGGTCGTGCGAGCAATCCGCCAGGCACCCACGTCGGCGGAGGTGTCGGTCAAGGGCTTCCGCGCCGAGGCCCACGCCAGCCGCGCTGGAGAGCGGGGCCAGCGCTCGACATCGAGATCAGCGGAAGGTATCCGCTCGGCCAGCTGGCCGCACCGCCGATCAGATGACCCATTGCTCGCGAAGCCGCACCGACCGCCGCCGAGAGCGCGGCGACGAGCTGGCCAGGGCTGCGCGAGGAGCGCCAGGAGTACCAGGCGCCGCTGGCCGATTTCAGCGCGCGCCTCGACGTGCCGCGCCGGCGGCGCTACCGGCTGGAGCAACGCCAAGAAGGCCGCCCAGGGCAAGCGCCGCTGGAGGCGCAGCGGAAGAAGTCTGACGGCGGCGGTCACGCCGACGCGGTCGCCGGTGAAGGCCGCGCGCTGGAGGATCCCGCCGTGATCGAGGCCCTCGGCATGAAGGGCGCCTACCGCCGAGGCCGCCGCCCAGGGCGAGACGCGCCACCGCGTGGACCTGGCCGCGCGATGACGCTGGTGCACGGCATGAGGACATCGCCGCCACGCTGTTCGCCTTCGCCAGCCCCGACCTGGCCATCGAGGGCCAACGCCACGCCTGGTGGCCCGAAGGCCAGCTCGAGATCGACGTCCGGAAGAGCGGCGAGGACGGCAAAGCCGCCCAGTGGGCCTCGAAGGCGACGCGCGCCTGGAAGTCGCTGAAATGTACGCAACGCAGCACCGGCTCCTTCCGCCTGCGCGAATGTGCGCCCAGGCGGTTTTCCGCGGCTGTGCCGGTGTCCTGGAGGCCTCGATCGAGGGCTGCAACGTCTACGACCTGCCGCTTCATCTCTACCACGCTGAGCGCGTCGCCGACGGCCAGCCCGCTCGACCAGGCCAAGGTGAAGGCGTCGGCCTCCATCGGCACCTACTTCAAGGCCCACGCCAGCGCCAGCGTGAAGGGCCTCGGCTTCGAGCGCGCCAAGAGCGGCAAGGTCGCGTTCGGCATGGACGACCTGACGCTGAGCGGCCTGGGGCTCCACGGCGGCAAGATCCCCAAGGGCTCGCTGGTCGAGAGCTTCGCCGGCACCGACTTCAAGGCCGAGAAGATCGGCGCGCTGAAGGCCCGCGCCGAGCTCGACCCGACGACCGGTGCGGTCACGGTGAAGGCCTCGCTCGGCGTGGCCAGGCTCGCCGACATCGCCTGGGCCGGCGACACGACCGCGCTGCGCGCCCACGGCGCCGAGGTGTCCGGCGCCTCGCTCGAGGCCAGCCTGAAGGTCGACGCCGCGTTCCTGGAGAGCCTCGGCAAGGAGGGCAAGGTGTCGGCCGCGGCCATCGCGCGGTCGCTGAAGATCGAGCGCGCGCACATCGAGCGCATCGCGGGCACCGACATCCGCTACAGCGACCCCGATCTGCCGCCCATCTACCTGGCCAAGGGTCGCTTCGAGGGCATCGACGTCAGCGGGCTCGACCTCGCCAGCGGCAAGGGCGCCTTCGATCTCACCAGCGCCCACCTCGAGACCGCGACCGGCGAGAACGGCACCGCCAGCGCGCGCTGGCCGGAGTTCCTGCAGACGCTGCTCGAGAAGGCCGGCACCGACCTCTTGAAGGCGAGCGCGGAGGTCGACATCGATGGCGTCCACGTCCAGCGCATGGGCGACGGCAAGACGACCTTCGCGCTGCAGCAGCTCGTGGCCGGCGCCCGCGCCGAGGCCGACGCGCGCAACGCCGTCGGCGCGCGCGTGAAGGCCACCAAGTGGAGCGGCGAGCGCGACGACAAGAGCGGCGAGGTCACGGCGCACGGCGGCATCGTGGCGTCGGGCGGCGCCAAGTGGAGCGCGCCCTACACGCCGAACTCCGAGGCCAGCGCGGGCCTCACGGCGAACGTCGACATCACCCAGAACAAGACCGGCGCGCAGGTCGGCATCCACGACGGCCACCTCCAGGCGACGATTCCGGCACTGCCGGCGGGCGCGCAGACGTTGACGTTCGAGGGCATCGAGGGTGGCTTGAAGGTCGACGACCACGGCTACACGGTCGACGCCAGGCTGGCCGAGCTCGGCGTGAAGAAGCTGGTGGTGGCGTCGACGTCGGGCACGCTCGTGCTCGGCGAAGCGACCCTCGACGACATCGCGCTGGAGCTCAGCGCGCACCTCGTGGCCGGCAAGGACAACAAGGCGGTCATCGACCGCGTCGACATCCCGCTCGTCAGCATGACCTCGGCGCACATCGACGACGGCCGCTTCATCGCGCCCGACAAGACCGAGATCGAGTTCGGCGGCGGCAGCATCGAGGGTCTGGAGATCGACGACACCTCGATCGCCTTCGGCGACGACGCGACGGTCCTGAAGAGCGGCACCGTGCACGTCGATCGACTCGCCGGGCGCGTCGGCGAGAAGCTCGCCAAGGCCGGCAACCTCTCGGCCAAGGGCATCGGCTTCGTGTCGGCCAGCGACGGCTCGAGCTACGTCGGCATCGAGCAGATCCAGGCGGCCAGGGCGGAGCTGAAGCAGCGCGGCGATCCCGAAGGTGACGGCTACTCGCTGGAAGAGGTGGTGGCCGTGGGCGTCGCGGCGTCGACGGGCGCCGACGGCCACGGCGCGGCCAGCGCGGCCTCGGTGGAGGCCAAGGCGAGCGGCGCGGGACGCGGCAAGCAATACGTCAGCGGCGACCAGGCCGGTGACCCGGCGGCGTCGGCCATCGACTGGGATCTCGACGCGCTCGATCCCCGACGGCACCATCGCCGTCTTCCCCTGGACGTCGCCGGGGCAGCGGAAGGCCCGCCGCGACACCGCCGGTGACCGGCACGGCGCTCGGACGCACCCGAGGAGATGCTCGGCGGTCGCCACGAGCTGAAGGTGAAGGACGGGAAGGCCACCAAGGTCGGCAAGAACTCGCCGGTCGAGGATCTGGTCGCCTTGGTACTTCGCCGAGCTGAGGGCTGCGCTCGAGCTCGAGGCGAAGCTCAACCGCGACTTCGGCAAGGCGCCGACCCGGGGCTCGGTCTACGACCTCGAGTATCCTCGCCCAGAACTGCCTCGAAGGGGATGACGGTGCTGGGGCTCGACTTCCTGCCGCCGGCCGAGGTGAAGGCGCTGGTGAAGGGGCCGAGCTGTCGGTCGCGCTGACGGCAGACGGCCGCATCGACTCGACGGCGAGACGCCCACGAGGCGCGGCGGCGACCCACTGGCTGGCGGCGAAGCTCCACGCCGGCATCGGCGCCGAGCTCGCTCCGAGGTCACGCTGATGGCGTCCATCTTGGCGCAGCTGAGCGACCTGCGCGTGACGACCGAGTCCGGCGTGACGGCCGAGGCCGACACCGTCGACGTGACGACGGAGGCGTCGACCAAGCTCGGGTCCGACGAGAGCCTGAAGAGCCAAGGGCCAGTCGACGGTCAGCGGACGGCCGTGCAGGTGACGTACTGAGCGCGGTGACGAGCGCCTGGACGGCGGGGCCGCCGACGCTCGACCGGCGCAAGTGCAAGAGCGGGTGGAACTCGTGGCGGCGGTCGTCGCCGTGGCGCAGGACGACCAGCGCCTTCCGGGCGAGCTCCTTCCGCACCAGGTACTCAGGCGTCAGCCGTAGCCCATGCCGGCCAGCAGCGCGACCTTCTTGGCAGTGGAAGTCGCTCAGCTTGAACTCGCTCAGCTTGTCGAGGCCGCTGGTGCTCATGCTCAGGCGCTGGTCGCGAAAGCGCACGGTCAGGAACGGGTGCTGCTCGAGGTCGCCGGCGCCAGGCCTCTTCCGCGCCGACAGCGGGTGGCGCGCGTGAGCCCACGAGCAGCGGCGGCAGCGCACTTGTGCGTCGGGCCGATGGCGCGGGCCGGCGCCACCACCGTCAGCATGGCCTGGCCTGGTCGGCCTCGGCGCGCGCCTCGACGTCGGAGAGGAGCTCCGAGGTCAGCGACACGCGCGTGCCGGGCGAGGCCGCCGTCACCTGGCGCACGGCGTGGAACAGCGGCTCCACCGGCAAGGCCGTCGAACGACGCGCAAGGACGGCTCGAAGCCGGCGCGCGCCGTGCAGCTGGCTGCTCGAGGTCGGCCTCCGCGGCCAGCAGGCGCTGGCACTGCTCGAACGCGCCGGCCGACAGCGTCGGCGATGCGCGGCAGCCAGACGATCGAGCAGCAGCCCGACCGCGTCCTCGAGCCCGCTGATGCCGTAGACCACGGCCGATGGACCTTGTGCAGCGCTGCCGCGCGCCGGCGAAAGCGCAGCGGCGCCTGTTGCACGTCGACGTGCGCCTGCGCCGGATGATCGTGCGCGGACCTCGCGGTCGTCTCCACACGGATCGGGCGACGAAGACTGTGGGGAATGCGACAATGTCCGTCGAGGACAGTTCTCCATCGACGTCTCGCGGCGCATGCTCGGCGCCACGGAGACATGATGATCCCTACGTCAAGGTCGCGTCACCCGTCAGGCGCAGTCGAGGGTGCCGGCCGGCACCGCGAGGAGGAATACGCGCGCAGCGGCTTCTCCGGCCGCTACGCCCACCTCTACCGCAGCTCGCCGCCGGTCGCGTGGACGCGCATCGAGGGCCCGCTGCGCCCGCGCGACCCGACGCGCGAGGCCGAGGTCAGCGGCGACTACCTCGCCGACCGCCGGCCGCAGCTCGGCAACGACGACGTGGTCATCTCCTTCGCGCGCGTGGCGCGGCCGATGGACTACTTCTTCAGGAACGCCGACGCCGACGAGGTGCTGTTCGTGCACGCCGGCGGCGGCCGCATCGAGACCGACTTCGGCCCGCTCGGCTACGTGCGCGGCGACTACCTGGTCATCCCGCGCGGCACCGTCTATCGCCTGGTGCCCTCGGACACGACCTCGCTGCTGGTCATGGAGATGCGCGGCGAGGTGCGCTTCCCCGATCGCGGCATGCTCGGCCAGCACGCCCTCTTCGACCCGGCCGTCATCGAGGTGCCGACGCCGGTCGAGGCCGGACCCGGCTCGACGCTCGCGGCCAGCGCGACCGGCGAGTGGGAGGTGCGCATCCAGCGCCAGGGCCAGCTGACGCGCGTCTTCTACGCGCACTGCCCGCTGGACGTGGTCGGCTGGAAGGGCACGCTGTCGGTGCAGCGCCTGAACGTGAAGGACATCCGTCCGGTCATGAGCGAGCGCTACCACCTGCCGCCGTCGGCCCACTCGACCTTCGTCGCCGACGGCGCCGTCATCTGCTCGTTCCTGCCGCGCGGCCTGGAGACGGGTGATGCGAATGCCATGAAAGTGCCATTCTACCACTCGAACATCGACTACGACGAAGTGCTCTTCTACCACGACGGCGAGTTCTTCAGCCGCACCGGCATCAGCGCCGGCATGCTCACCTTCCACCCGCAGGGCATCCACCACGGCCCGCAGCCGGGCGCCGTCGAGCGCACCAAGGACGCGGCGCGCACGCAGGAGGTCGCGGTCATGATCGACACGCGCCGCCCGCTCGAGGTGCTGTCGGGCGCCCTGCGCTGCGAGCTCGTCGACTACTGGAAGAGCTGGGGCGCCGACGCCGAGTCGAGCCGCGCCGCCGGCCAGGCTCCGGACGGCAGCGCGAGGGCGGCCCGATGAGCACCACCACCACGACCACGCCCAGCAGCACGAACCCGCTCGGCCTCGACGGCATCGAGTTCGTCGAGCTCTCCGGTCCCGACCCGCTGGCGCTGGCGCGGCTGCTCCGCGACTTCGGCTTCTCGCGCCTCATGCGCCACGGCACGCGCGCCGTCGACTACTGGAGCCAGCACGACATCCACGTGCTGGTGAACCTCCAGCCCGGCTCGTTCGCGGCCGCGTTCCAGGCGGCGCACGGCCCCTGCATCTCCGCCATGGGCTGGCGCGTCGGCAACGCCTTCGAGGCCCAGGCCGAGGCGGTGCGGCGCGGCGCGCGCGCGGCCCAGCGCGTCGACTACCACCGGAACGGCGAGCCGGTGCCGGCCATCTACGGCATCGGCGACAGCCTCATCTACTTCATCGACGACCGCGGGCCGGCCCCCGAGCGCTACCAGCGCATGGGCATGGTGCCGCTGGCCGCGCCCGAGCGCGTGCCCGATCTCGGCTTCCTCACGATCGATCACCTGACCAACAACGTGCCCGAGGGCGCCATGCAGCGCTGGGCCGACTTCTACAGGTCGGTCTTCGGCTTCACCGAGGTGCGCTACTTCGACATCCGCGGCGTGGCCACCGGCCTCACCTCCTACGCGCTGCGCTCGCCGTGCGGCCGCTTCTGCATCCCCATCAACGAGGGCAAGGAGGAGAAGTCGCAGATCAACGAGTACCTGCGCGAGTACCGGGGCCCGGGCGTGCAGCACCTGGCCTTCCTGACGAACGACATCGTGGCCTCGCTCGAGGCCATGCGCGGCAGCTCCATCGCCACGCTCGACATCGACGACGACTACTACGCCACCGTCTTCGAGCGCGTGCCCAACGTCAGCGAGGACCACCGGACGCTGCAGCGCCTGCAGGTGCTCGTCGACGGCGACGAGCAGGGCTACCTGCTCCAGATCTTCACGAAGAACCTGCTCGGCCCGATCTTCATCGAGATCATCCAGCGCAAGAACCACCTGTCGTTCGGCGAGGGCAACTTCGGCGCGCTGTTCCGCTCCATCGAGCGCGACCAGGCCCAGCGAGGCGTCCTGTGAGAGCCTTCTCGGCGCTCGAGCACGACACCTGGCGCCGCCTCTACGCGCGCCTCGACCACTGCCGCCGCGAGCTCGCGCACCCGCTCTTCGCGGCCGGGCTGGCCGCGCTCGGCATCGACGGCGAGCGCGTGCCCGAGCTGGCGCGCGTCAACGAGCGCCTGCATCGCCTCACCGGCTGGCGCGGCGTGCCGGTGTCGGGGCTCGAGGACGGCAAGAGCTTCTTCGCGCTGCTCGCGCGCCGCGAGTTCCCCATCGGCGCCTTCATCCGCGACGCCAAGGACCTCTCCTACACGCCGGCGCCCGACGTCTTCCACGACATGTACGGCCACCTGCCCTTCTTCGCCGATCCGGCCTACGCCGACTTCTGCCAGCGCTTCGGCGCGCTGGCGGCGCCGCACGCCGACGACCCGCGGCGCCTGCGCGAGCTCGAGCGCCTGTTCTGGTTCGGCCTCGAGTTCCCGCTGGTCGAGACGCCGGCCGGCCGGCGCATCTTCGGCGGTGGCATATTGTCGTCATTCGGCGAGTCGAATTACGCACTCTCGCCCGAGCCCGAGGTGCTGCCGTTCGACGCCGAGGTCATCCGGCGCCAGGAGTACCGCATCGACCTCATGCAGACGCGGCTCTTCGTGCTGAGCCGGCCCGAGCAGCTCTACGGCTGCATCGACGCCTACGTGGCGGCCATGGGCCCGGTGGAGAGCGCCGCGTGAATCTGGTCAGGGGGCGTCGGAGCGGGGCGGCTGGAACCACTCCGGCCGGTGCTCCCACTCGGGCACCTCGACCATGAAGTCGCGCGCCACCAGCGTCACCTCGCCGTCGACGAGCAGCGCCACCAGCGCGGGCTTCGCGTCGGTCGCATCCGGCGCGTCCGCCGGCGCCAGCGCGGGCAGCGCCGGCCGGTAGACGGCCACGCCCAGGCGCTCGAGCTCCTCGACCGCGACGCGCAGGAGGCTCGCCGGCAGGTAGCCGAGCGAGCGCGGCGCGGCGGCGCGACCGTGCGGCACGAGGTAGCGCGCCAACGCCGACGCCGTCACATACGGCATGCGCCGCGCCAATATGCCATCGAACAGCGCGGCGTGGTCATACTCGCTGTTGCAGAACACGGCGCCGACCGGCTCGTGCGCCCACAGCTCGGGGTGCTCGCTCACGAAGGCGATGTCGATGGCCGAGGCGTCGGCGCGGAGCGTGCAGCGCAGCGGCTCGACCGCCTCGACGACCAGGTCCCGGACCGCGTCGTCCGAGGCCGCGATGCCCCACGGCTGGCCGGCGGCGACGGCGGCGCGGCAGGCCGGGTGCTCCCACCACGGGTAGAAGCGGAGCGCGATGCGCGCCGTGGCGGGTCGACCGTCGCCGTGGAAGCGCACCTCGGCGTCGGCCACCTCGCCGTCGATATGACAAAATCGCTCGACGATATCGCGATAATTCCGTCGGGCAGCCTCTCCGGAATTGCAGCGCAGCGGGCGTGTCACAGCGAGATGCGCAGGAGCAGCGACGGCTCGAACACGGTGTCGGCGCCGGGGAAGAAGTCGAAGCTGGCCGAGATGCCGACCGGACCGTACTGCAGGCCGGCGAGCAGGCGCACGCCCAGATCGGGATCGGCGCGCAGCTTCAGCGGGAAGCCGATGCCGATGGAGGCCGACGGGATGATGATGACGAGCGGGCTGGCGATCTCGAAGCGCGGCGTCAGCTCCCAGCCGTTGCCGGTGTCGGCGTCGAGCGAGAGGCCGGGCAGCATCCAGTCGTCGATGGCGACCTCGTACTCGAAGCGCATGCGGAAGGCGCCCGAGTCGCTGAGGCGCGCGCCGATGCCGAGCATGGGGCCGCCGAGGTGCACGCGCTGGCCCGGGTCGCGGAACGACACGAAGCGGCTGTCGACATACGGGAGGTCGGCGGCGGGGCGCGGCGGCATGACGCGGAGCCGCATGACCTGGCCGTCGACGACCCAGTCCGGGTCGCCCACCACGGCCGGCGTCGCCCACGCGAACGAGTCGTCGCGCGTCACGGCCAGCTCGAAGGCGTAGCTGTTGTCGCGCTGGCCGGGCGGCGTCATGGCCACCGACAGCGCGCGCTCGAGCGGCATCTGGCCGCGATGGAACATCACGTGCCGCGCCTGGTCGGCGGGCACGGCCCACTCCAGCCGGTAGCCGTCGTGCATGCCGACCTTGCGCGTGACGACGACGATGTGCTCGCCGTCGGGGATGTCGAGGCGCTGGACCGAGCGCCCGTCCTCGCCGACCGTCGGCTCGTTCCACTGCGGCGCGCCGTCGAGCTTCACGCCGGCGTCGCCCTGGAGCTCCTGGGGATCGTCGATGACGACGGTGCCGGCGCCGTAGGAGCGCGTGGTCACGATGACGAGGCAGGTCGAGGTCGCGCGCAGATCGTGGCAGTCGATGCGCCAGGCGTCCTCGAAGACGCGGCGCGCGCCGTCGACCTGGCGCGGCGGCTGCACCGAGCGCGAGTCGGGCGCCGGGATGGCCCGGGCGAGCGGGGCCGCGAGCGCCAGCGACGCGAGCGGCAGCAGGGCGAGGGCGAGGCGGTGGGCGCGGCTGGACATAGCCCGACTTGGCCATGGGGCTCGCCACAAAGCAATGGGCGAACCCGACGCGGCGCGCTACGCCGTCCGGCGCCGGCGCTTGTCCTCGGCGCGCCAGTCGGTCAACGGCCGCGCCGTCGGCGCCCGATCGAGATCGGTGATGCCGCGCGTCTTGACGTAGAGCGACATGCGGTTCTGCGCCGCGAAGAAGATGCGGAACGGGAAGTAGCTCTTCACCACGCACACGTCGGCGCGCCACGGATCGAGCCCCAGCGAGGCATAGAACGAGGGCTGCATGACCAGCGGCGCGCCCTCGGTCAGGACCAGCTTCACCGGGCCGGCGTCGATGGCCACGCGGCGCCCGAAGGCGCGGCTCGTGTCGCGCGCGTGGAGGCGGCCGCGCACGCGCAGCGGCGGGTTCGAGGCCGGGTCGAGGTGGCCGCCGACCTCGACGTCGACCGGCGCGCCGACCGGCGCGTCCCAGAGCGCCTCTACCGCGTCGGCGTCGCGCAGCGGCACGTAGCTCACGAGGTCGCCGGCGCGCTCGATGAGCGCCGCCAGGAGGTTCGTGTTCTCGCCGGTGCCGCCGGCGCCGACCACGTCGGAGGCGTCGCACACGCAGGCGGTGCCGAGCTTCCGGAGGACGCGCGCGGCGCGCACCTTGGCGATGGCCTCGTCGGGGCCGAGGAAGCGCGGCGGCTCGATGTGGCGCACCGACCAGGCCGCCTCGGCCAGCTGATCGGCCAGGCGCTCGGCGACGACCTCGCTGTCGGCGAAGACGGCGGCGCTCCAGCCGAGCTCGGGGTGGTCGTTCCACGGGTGGCACAGGAAGAGCGACACGTCGCGCACCGCCGGGTTCCGCGCCATGCGCCGCATGATGCCGAAGAGGGCCGACGACGGGCGCATGAAGTCGACGCCGGCGCCGCCGCCCGTGATCATGGGGATGGCGCGCCAGGCGCGTGCCGGGCGAGGGCGGCCGAGCAGCGTGTCGATGAGCATGGCGCCGGCGCGGGCGCCGGTGGCGGCGTGATCGCGGTGCGGGTTGGTGTGGTAGGCGGCCAGGAAATCGAGCTCGGCCATCTTGGCCGAGGTGAGCAGCCCGTGCAGGTCGAAGGTGCAGGCGATGGGCACGCGCGGGCCGACGACGCGGCGCACCTCGGCCAGGATGCGGGCCTCGGGATCGACCACGCCGCGGGCGCCCATGGCGCCGTGCAGCGCGAGGAAGACGCCGTCGACCGGGCCGGCGTCGCGCAGGCGCCGGCACAGGCGCTCGGTGAGGTCGCCGAGGCAGTCCTCTGCCAGCGGCCCGCCCGAGATGGCCCAGGCCGAGACCAGCGGCACCGTGGCGATGGCGCCCTTCGGCGCGAGCTTGCGCAGCGCGCGGTGGAAGCCCGAGAGCTCGGCGTTCCGCGCGAAGCCGTCGACCTCGTGGGCGAGCGGGCTCGTCACACGGCGCGCGAGCGCGTCTCCTTCATAGAGGTGGGCGCGCTCGAAGTCGGCCAGCGTGGTGTCGACCGGCGACAGCGCGTTGGTCTCCTGCATGATGCGCCCGTAGGCGATGCGAAGCGTCATGCTGCGACGTCCTTCGAGGCTAGCGGCGCGGACGCCGACGGAAGAGCGCGCCGAAGCGCTCGAGGCCGTCGAGCGCGCTGCGGATGCGCGCGCCGTAGCGCTCGATGAGCGGCGAGCCGGGCGCGGCCTCCTCGCTGGCGCCGTGGCGGCGCATGCCCTCGACCGCCTTCAGCACCTCGCGCCCGACGAAGCGCGCCCGCCGAGCCGACCTCCTGCCGAGGCCGGCCGGGATCTTGGCCATGAGGCCGTAGACCGCGGCGTCGCCCTTCGAGGCCAGCTCGGGGTGGGCGCGCACGTGGGCGACGGCGTCGCCGAGGTCGGCGAGGTAGCGCTCGACCACCGGCAGGTTCGAGGCGTTGACGGTGAGGTGGACGCTGGGCGGGTGCTGCTGGCGATCGACGCCCCAGCCGAGGGCCTGCAGGCGGTCGCACACGGCGAAGACGTCGACGCCGTCGCGCCCCTCGCTCTCGGCGGCCCAGGTCACGATGGTCGAGTGCGGCCGGCCCATCACGCGCAGGCCGGGGATGGCGGCGATGCCTTCGCGCAGGCGCTCGGCGGCGAGCCAGGCGTCGCGCGCCAGCGCCAGGTAGCCCTCCTCGCCGAGGGCGCGCATGGCGGCCCAGGCCGCGGCGATGGGCCCGCCCGGGCGCGTGCCGGGGAGGCCGGGCGACACGTAGATGCCGCCGGTCCAGCCGGTCGAGACGAAGAACTGGTGTCGGAGGAAGCTCATGTCGCGGTAGACGATGGTCGAGGCGCCCTTGGCCCCGAAGCCGTACTTGTGGATGTCGGCCGAGATGCTGGTGACGCCGGGCACGCGGAAGTCCCAGGCCGGGATCGGCACGCCGAGCTTCTCGAGCCACGGCAGCGCGAAGCCGCCGAAGCAGGCGTCGACGTGCAGCGGCAGGCCGCGGTCGAGCGCCAGCTGGCCCAGCGCGGCGATGGGATCGATGGTGCCGTGCGGGTACTGCGGCGCCGAGCCGGCGAGCATCACCGTGCGCGAGTCGACGAGGCGCGCCATGGCGGCGACGTCGACGGCGCCGTCGGGTCCGACCGGCGCGACCTTCTTCTTCACGCCGAAGAGGTGGGCCGCCTTGTCGAAGGCGACGTGGATGGTCGCCGGCACGACCATGTTCGGGCGCAGGACCCACGGCCGCCTGGCGCGCGCCATGTCGCGGTAGGTCTTCACCGCCAGGAGCAGCGACTCGGTGCCGCCCGAGGTCATGGTGCCGACCGCGCTGGGCGGGGCGTGCAGCATGCTGGCGGTCATCTCGATGACCTCGCGCTCCATGCGCTTCAGGCTCTTGAAGGCCATCGGGTTGAGCGCGTTCTCGGCCATGAAGGCCTCGTGCGCCGCCTTCACCAGGTGGTGGTGGGCCTCGCCGGCCCAGTACACCAGGGACCAGGTCTTGCCGGCCTTGTAGTCGGCGTCGCCCTCGCGATAGCGCTCGAGCGTGGCCAGGATGTCGTCGTGCGGGATGCCGGCGGGCGGCAGCGTCGAGCGCCCCATCAGAACCCCCAGCGCGGCGCCGACGGCGCGGGCACGAATGTGTGCGGCGTCTCGACCACGACCACGTCGACGGCGTCGCGCGGCATGGCGGCGATGACGTCGTCGATGGCCATGGCCGGGAGGTGCGGCGTGGGCTCGTGCGCGCTGGCGATGGCGTACCACCAGTCGGGCGCGCGCTCGCGGATGCGCTCGGCCAGCATCTGGCCCGCGCACACGAAGGCGCCGGTCGGCGTGACCTCGTCGGGCGTCGAGCGCCGCTCGGCCGCCAGCACCACGAGCCGCGCCAGGCGATCGGGCGCGGTCTCGAGCTCGGCCGCGGCGCGCAGGAGAGGCCCGCACGAGGCGCAGTCGTCGACCCGGCGCGCTCTCGTCGAGGTCGGTCGGCAGCGCCACCACCATGGCGTCGGGGTCGCGCGAGGATGCAGCTGAGCCCGGCCAGGAGCGCTGGCATCGAGCCGCCGGCCGGCGGCAGCACGCGCCGGAGCGGTGGGCCACGCCCAGCACGCGCAGCGCGGCGGCGCCGGCGAAGGTCGCGGTGGCCAGCACGATGTGCTGCGGATCCTCGGCGAGGAGGGCCGCGCGCCACAGCGCACGGTCGAGATCGGGCGCCGTCGCGCGCATGCCGTCGCGCTCGTAGACGACGACCCAACGGCCTCCCGACGCGTGCTCCAGAGCTTCTCGCATGGCACCCTCCGAATGAAGACGGGCGGATCGGCTGCAAGCGCCATTCCGCACGCCGTCGGCCCGGAGGGCGCCATTCAAGCGGCCCGGAGGTGCCATGGCCGGCGTCGGGTGCGTGGGCTTTTCCACGCCGCGGGCGCGGCCGCCCAGCTCGACGAGCGGACGGCTCGACCGGCGTGGATGCGCTCCAGTGCGGGCACGGACATTGCTCGACCTGACCGCATGGAGCCCACCATGAGCAGGCAACCCGCCAGCAACGTCGAACCTCGCGCCATCGAAGACTACCTCCGCACCCACGTCGCCCACGACGCGCACCTCGTCTCGGTCGTGCCGCTCGGGGAGCCGTCGCGCACGAGCCTCAAGGCCTACGGCTACGGCCGACCGCTGCACATCAGCTGGGAGCAGGGCGGGCGCACGAAGGACGCCGTCCTCCGCACCATGACCCCGAACGCCTATGGGCACGAGCGCCGCTCGGATCGCATCGCGACCCTCACCGAGGGCTTCGACGACTTCACCGGCATCCCGCGCCACGTGCGCCCGCTCGACGTCGGAACCTTCGATCGCCAGGGCGCGCTCGTGTCGACTGCGCGCGGCGAGCCGTGGCTGCTCACCGAGTACGCCGACGGCTCGCTCTACGCCGACGACCTGTCCGAGGTGGCCGCGCGCGACCACGCCAGCGACGCTCGACCGCGCGCGCGCGGCGGTGCTGGCCGACTACCTGGTGGCGCCTGCACGCCGAGCCGCGCCCGCCCGGCACCCACACGCGCTCGGTGCGCGACGTCATCGGCAGCGGCGAGGGCCTGGCCGGCATCGCCGACGGCTGGCCGCAGCACCACCCGGTGGCCGACGCCGAGCGCCTGTGCCTCATCGAGCAGGCCGCCGTCGGCTGGCGCTGGAAGCTTGAAGAAGCTGGCGCGGCGCGCGTGCCGAACGCACGGCGACTACCACCCGTTCAACATCCTCTTCCGCGACGGCACCGACTTCACCGTGCTCGACTGCAGCCGCGGCGGCGCCGGCGAGGCGGCCGACGACGTGACGTGCATGAGCGTCAACTACCTCTTCTTCGCGCTGCGCGCGCACGGCAAGTTCGTCGGCGCGGGACGCGAGCTGTGGGAGGTGTTCTGGGAGCGCTACCTGCTCGGCACCGGCGACCGCGACATCCTGCGCACGGTGGCGCCGCCGTTCTTCGCGTGGCGCACGCTGGTCGTGGCGAGCCCGGTCTGGTACCCCGACGTGCCGAACCCGGTGCGCGACCGGCTGCTTCATCGCCCTCGCCGAGCGGCTCCTGGCCGGGGCGCCCTTCGACCCGCGCGAGACGGAGCGACTTCTGTGAAGAACGGAGCCACCTCGGCCACGTCGGCCCGGTCATCCGATCACCGGCCTGCCCGGCAGCGGCAAGAGTACGCTGGCGAACGCGGTGGTGGCGGCGCTCCGCGCGCAGGACGAGGTGGTGCTGCCGCTCGACGGCGACGACCTGCGCCCGCACCTGGCCGGCGGCGGCTACGGCGACGACGACCGGCGGCGCTTCTACGCCGCCCTCGCCCACCTGGCGCAGCTCGGCGCGCGCGGCGGCGCCATCGTCGTGGTCAGCGCCACGGCCCAGCTGCGGAGCTGGCGCGACGCGGCGCGACGCGACGCGGTGGACGGCGGCGGCCGCTTCATCGAGGTGTACATGAGCGCCGGCGTCGAGGTGTGCGCCGCGCGCGACCCGAAGGGCCTCTATCGCCAGCAGGCCATCGGCGCGATCGCGGCGCTGCCCGGCGTCGGCTCGCCCTACGAGCCGCCGCTCGTGCCCGAGCTGTGCATCGGACCCGACGAGCCCATCGACTCCGCGGCCGCGCGCGTGCTGGCGCTCCTCGCCTGGCGCCCTGACCGGCTGGAAGGTTGAGGCGCCGCCCGCGCCGTGCCTAGGTTGGGCGACGGGGTACGAGCCCATGGTCATCAGCAGCCCGCAAAGCCACGACAAGCGACGCCACCTGCGCCACACGCGCACCATCCGCGTGCGCTTCATCCACGAGGGCGGCGAGCACCTCGGCGTCACGACCTCGGTGAGCCTGTCGGGCGCGTTCATCCGCGCCGACCACGTGCCGAACCCGGGCACGATCCTTCTATTGGAGGAACGCTTCAGCCCGTCGGGCCGCAGCATCTCGATGCTGGGCGAGGTGGTGTGGTCGCTGCCCACGCCGAGCCTCGACCGGCCCGACACCGGCTTCGGCTTCCGCTTCTTCGAGCTCGCCACCGCGGCCGGCGCCAACGTCATCGAGGAGTTCCTGAGCGACCTCGACAACGACTACCGGAACGCCGTCGACGTCCACGTGGTCCCCGACGAGGGGCTCGGCGGCGTGCGCGCCATCATGCATTTCCCGCTGGCCGACCTCGACCCGGAGCTGTTCCAGGACCTCCGCTGACGTCGCGGGTCGCGCTCGCGAGACCGGGTCATGCGCGGGCCGACCGTGTGCTGGGCGGCCCTCGGCGCGGGCCGGAGCGCACGCGCGCGACGCGGCGACGACCGCGCGGCGGGCCGCTCGCCACGGTACGCTTCTGGCACGAGCCTCGGCGCGGAGGTGCCCGTGGACGCGCTGTGGCAGCGGTGCAGGTGGCCCGGTCTCGCGCGCGCGTGCGCGCTCGCGACGCTCTCGGCGACGCGCGCGGCCCATGCCGAGGCGTGCTGTCGCGGCGGCAGCGCGCTCGAGCCGTGGCGCCTCGAGCACCACCAGCCAGGCCTGGTCGGCGTGCGCGCGCGCGTCGCGCCGGCGCTCGGCGCGTTCGACGGCGACGGCGCCTACCACCCGCTGCCGAAGGGCGTGCGCGAGCTCGAGGCCGAGGCGCTGATCTTCGGCGCGGTGCGCGTCGCGCCGCGCTTCCAGCTCGGCCTGCAGCTGCCGCTCGTGCTCCACAACCGCGCGGCCGACGGCATCGACGCGGCCGGCGGCGGGCCGGGCGACGTGGCGCTCGGGCTGCGCTGGGATCCGCTGCTCGCGGGCGAGAGCGGCGGCTCCCCGGCGTCGGGCTCGAGCTCGCCGTGGTGGCGCCGACCGGCACCGCACCCGAGGACGCGACCGACGATCTCGCCGTCGACGCGACCGGGCTCGGCGCCTGGCAGCTCGGCCTCGACGCCGCCGTCGAGCACGTCTTCGGCGCCTCGCGCCAGTGGCTCGTGAGCGCGCGCGGCGGCTTCCGCTGGCGCTCCGCCTACACGGTCGACGGCGCCACCGTCACGCGCCCGGTCGAGGGTCACGCGCGCCTCGGCGCGGCCCTCGTCCTGCCCGACGCGCTCGTGCTGGCGGCCTCGCTCGACGGCTCGTGGGCGGGCTCGGAAGAGCACCTCATCGGCCTCGGCCTGAACCTGGCGGTGCCGCTCGGCGAGAGCTGGCGCTGCCTCGCCAGCGTGACGACGACCCTGCCCATCGACGGGCTGGCCGCCAACCAGCCGCTCGGCCTCGGCCTGGCCATGACGCTGGTCTACGCGGGTTGGTGATGCGGCGCGGCGCCGTCGTGCGTGCCGTCGTCGCGCTCGCGGCGCTGTCCGCCTGCGCGCTCGGCGCGCCCGCGTGCGCCAGCGGCGAGGCGGCCGTGGCCGATCAGGCGCTGCTCGATCCGGCAGCGGCAAGCGCCTGCCGGTGGGCGACCTCGCCGGTCCGTCGGGCTATGCCGTGCTCGTCTTCTTCTCGGCCCACCGCCTCCTGCCAGCGCGCCCACGACGCGCGCCTCGTCGCGCTGGCCGGCGCATGGCGCGCGCGGCGTCAGCACCTGGGCCGTGGCCTCCGAGGCCGACTTCGACGCGTCGACGAGCGACGCCGAGCGCGCCGCCCGCGGCTACGACTTCCCCATCCTGGTCGACCGCGCGGCGCGGCTCGCGCGCGCCGCCGGCGTCACCTTCGCGACCCACGCGCTGGTCGTCGACTGGCGCGGCCGCGTGCGCTACAACGGCGCCATCGACTCGGACGCGGCGACGCTGCACGGCGACGCGCGCAGCTACCTCGCCGACGCCGTCGCGGCCATCGTCGCCGGGCGCGTGAGCGCGGCCGGCGGCGAGCCCAAGGGCTGCGTGCTCAGGAAGCCCTGAGCGCCGAGCGAGACCGGGTCTGCTCCGTCACCCGCGCCGCGCGCGGCGGAGCGTCGGCGTGGTGGCGAGCCACGCCTTCGCCGCGTCGCGTAGCGCCGGGCCCGGCCGCGACATGTCGAGCGGCGGCAGCGTCCCGACGATGGCGCCGAGCGCCTCGCGCGCGAAGTAGCGGGTGATGGGCAGCTCGTCGGCGAAGGCGTCGGCGAGCGCGGCGATGACCGCGGACCGCTGCGGGTCGGTGCGATCGATGCCGGCCAGCGCGCCGACAGCGGTCGTGCGCTCGTGCGGCAGGCCGCGCGCCAGCGTCGTCAAGAGCGCCGGCACGGCCAGGTCGGCGCCGTAGAGATCGGCGAGCTTCTGGCGGTCATAGCGGCGCGCGGGCCACCAGCGCTCCATGGTCGCGACCAGCGAGGCCACCGTCGCGTCGCGATGGCACAGCGCGCACTCGATCGGCCGGTCGCGCTCGACCTTCATCGGGTCGTCGGGCAGGCCGATGCGGTGGTAGCGCTCGAGCTCGTAGTCGAGGCCGGCGTTCTTGTCGGGCATGTGGCAGGCGACGCAGCTGCCGCCGGCCTGGGTCGGGTCGTGGTGCGCATGCGCGCGCAGCGCGTCGGGGCCGGCCAGCGCCGCGTGGCACGGCGTGCAGGTGACGTTGCCGGCCGGCGTCGCCAGCGCGTCGAGCGCGGCGCGCTCGTCGGCCGCGTGCGGGTCGTGGCAGGCGGTGCAGGCCAGCGCCCGGGCGCAGCCGCCGAGCGCGAAGTCGCGCGCCTCGCTCGAGTTGATCGAGCTGCCGCCGACGTCGGCCGCCACCGAGGCCAGGCCGTCGTCGGGCACCACGCGATGGCGGTGGCCGCCTTCCCAGGTGTGGTCGTACTCGGACAGGAGCACGCTGTGGCAGCGCCCGCACACGCGGTTCTGCGCCTCGACGCCGCCGAGCGGGAGGCCGTCGGCACCGACCACGCGGAAGCCGGGCGAGCGCGGCGCGAAGTCGACGCCGACGCGCGGGTCGTCGGCGTGGGCCTTGGCGCCGTTGTGGCAAGCCTCGCAGCCGATGCCGAGCTCGACCAGCTGGCGCTCGCCGAAGCGCTCCTGGGTGGACACCAGCGTGAGGCCGATGAGGCGCGTCGTCGACGCCGCCGGGTCGAGGTCGGCACCGAGGAAGGCGAGCTCGTCGCGCAGCGTCGACGCCAGCGCCGCCGCGTCGGTGACCTGGAAGTCGAGGCGGCGGTCGGCGGCGAAGAGGTTCGACGGCACCGAGCCCTGGTAGGTCTTCCGCTCGAAGCGGCCGAGGTCGTCGAGCACGGTGGCGAGGTAGGGCTCGGTGTTGTGGCAGAAGATGCAGCTCTTCGCCCACTCCGGTCCGAGGCTCAGGTGCAGGCGCTCGGGGATCTGCACCGAGTAGCCCTTGTAGCGCCACTCGCCATGCCGGAAGTGCCAGGTCGCCGGCAGGATCATCTCGCGCAGCTCGCCGGCCGGGACCGGATCGGCCGCGACCTCGCGCACGCGCTGGCCGACGAAGTCCTCGCGATAGTGGCCGCCGATCACCTTGGTGACGCGGTAGGTCGCGGTCGGATAGCCGGGCGTGTCGACGACCATGAAGCGGTGCGCGCCGCGCTGCTCGAAGCGCACGGTCTCCTCGGGCTCGCCGAAGCGGAAGGTGCGCCCGTCGAACGGCGCGCGGATGTCGGTGGCCTCGGCGTCGCGCGTCATGCGGTGCATCGGGGAGCGCTCGAAGCGCGCGGCCAGCTCGGCGTGGCAAGGCGTGCACACGGCCGAGCCGGCGTAGTCGGCGCGCGCCACGTTGCTCGACGGCGGCAGCGCGGGCGCGGCGCCGGGCGGCGGCGCGATGCGCGGCGAGGCGGCGCCGCACGCGGCGAGGACGAGAGCGACGACGGCGACCCGCGGAGCCATCACCGGAGCTTGCGCGCTCGGGCGGCGCTCCGCAACCGCGGGTGCTCGACCCGCGCGTCACTCGGCGAAGATGCCCGTCAGCGCCTTCATGCCGACGTCCATCATGGTCCAGGCAGCTCCGGCGTGGAACGGCTCGCCCGCCTTGAAGCGCATGGGCAGGTACACGCTCAGCAGCTTCTTCCCCATGCGCCAGCTCTTGCCGCGCCCGACCTTGTAGAGCTCGGGGCGCGCCGGGTCGACCTCGGTCGGCCGCAGCGGATCGCCGGTGATGCGCAGCGGGGCCTGCGCGAAGGTGGCGGTGTCGAGCTCGTCGATGACCGCCATGGTCACCGCGTCGAAGGGCTTGGCGAACGGCCGGTCGACGACCTGGCTGACGATGTGATCGGTGGCGGCGTCGGCCTGCAGGAAGGCCATGAACGCCTGCTTCACCGGGAAGTCGCCGGCGTCGCCGGGCGCGTACACGTCGGGGTAGCCCTCGACCTGGCGCGTCGCCAGCGTGCAGCGCAGGAAGCCGCGGTCGTCGCAGGGCAGGCTCGACCAGCGCACCTGGGCGACCTGCGGCGCGAACGACACCAGCTCCTCGTAGCCGAGCACGGTGCCCTCGCCGAGCTTCACGGTGTGGTCGGTCACGGCCGCGATGCTGTGGCCGCGCATGCCGATGATGCCGCGCCGGTTCAGCTCGCCGCCCATGACCTCGGCCACGTTCGCGCCGTAGGTCTGGAGGTAGCTCCACTCGTAGGTGACCAGCGTGATCTCGACCTTGTCGCGCACCTCCATGCGGCGGAGGTGGGTGTCGATCATCAGCGCCATCTCGTAGAGCGGCAGCACGCAGAGGTTGTGCGGCGGCAGCACGAAGAGCATGCGCGTGCGGCGTCCGACGCGGGCGCGCTCGATGGTCTTCTCGAGGCGGGCCTTGAGGTCGAGCATGTCGGCCGGCGACCAGAACGTCACGCCGGCGCCCTCGAGGCCGGGGATCTCCGACGGGCGCAGCGCCGCGCCGGTGGCGATGACGAGCTTGTCGTAGGCCAGCTTGCGGTCCGACAGCGCGACCAGCTTGGCGACCGGATCGAGGTCCAGCGCGCGCGACTCGACGAAGGCGATGTCGCGGCGCGCGGTCGGCTCGGCGAGGCCGATCGAGACGGCGCTCGGGTCGCCGCCGAAGGGGATGTAGATGGAGCTCGGGCGCGCGACGAAGTCGGGTCGATCGGAGACGAGCGTGATGCGCACGCGGTCGTGCAGGCGATGGTGGAGGAGGAAGGCCGTCTCGAGCCCGGCGAATCCGCCGCCCAAGACGACGACATGCAGGGGAGCCTTCGTCGCGACCATAGGGGCCTCCGCGTGAGGAGCTCGCCGTGCGAGCCCACCGCGGCTGACGGAGCAAGCGCGATGCCAGGCTCGGGCCCGCGCGCCAGGCGGCCGCGAGGCCGCGCCGCGCCGCGCCGGAGGGACATCCGACCCGCCCGCCGGGCCGGAGCGCGCGCTCGCGTCGCCGCCCGCTTTGAGCGATGCTCGCCGCATGCGCATCGGCCTCATCGTCCTCGCGGCGAGCCTCGGCGGTTGCTACCAGGCCACCGGGCTCGGCAACCAGAACCACTTCGGCGGCGAGCCCACGGGGCACAGCTTCGAGGCGCACTGGGTCATGACCGGCGACGACATCGTCGACGGCGGCGCCATGCCCACCGCGGGCATCGACATCATCGCCGGGCCGTGGGGGCTCCGGAGCTCGGACGTGCTCGGCGCGATGGTGGCCGAGAAGGTGTCCGACACCATGACCGGCTTCGTGCGCCCGGGCCTGGCGGTGCTCGTGATCGGCGTCGAGGACGACGGCCGCAAGAACCCGCCGCTGTGGTTCGGCATCGGCGCGGTGCTCGAGGGCGGTGTGATGGTGCGCGTGGGCGACGGCCAGTTCATCGAGATCGGCGCCAAGGTGAGCGGCGACCTCGGCTACAGCGGCGACGGCACCGGCGCGCAGGCCGGCGTCTTCATCGGCTACGGCTTCACGACGAAGTGGGACCTCGACCTCGTCACGGACTGAGCGCTACCATTGGGCGTCGCTCCACCTCCGTCACGCCTGCATCGAGGTACCCGCATGCACTCTGCCATCGTCGCCGTCATGGTCGGCGCAGCCTGCTCGTCGGCTGCGGCAAGCCCACACCCGCTGCTCCATCGTCCGCTCCGGCCTCGGCTCCGGCCGCCCTCCATCCCCTCCGTAGCCGCGGCGCTGCCGCGGCACCCGCGGCCGCCGGCCGCCCGCGCCGACGCCGAGCCCGCGGCCGGCGGCCGCGCCGACGCCCGAGGCGCGGCCGGCGGCCTGCGCCGACGCCCGAGCCCGCGGCCGGCGGCCGCGCCGACGCCCGAGCCCGCGGCCGGCGAGCCCGCGCCGACGCCCGAGCCCGCGGCCGGCGAGCCCGCGGCCGGCGAGCCCGCGCCGACGCCCGAGCCCGGCGAGCCCGAGCCCGGTGAGCCCGCCGCCGGAGGCGTCATGCCGACCTCGGAGTGCGAGGCCATGATCGCGCGCGAGCTCCAGCTCGTCAGCGAGTCGGGCACCGACGAGATGAAGGCCGGCGCGGCGCGCACCACCCCGGCCGACCTCGTGCAGCAGTGCCAGGCCGACCCCTACCCGGTCGCCGCGGCCGACTGCATCAAGGCCGCCACCAGCGCGCTCGAGATGTACCGCAAGTGCTACAGCATCCCGTTCCAGGGCCACGAGCTGGTCGTCGATCGCCGCTTCAAGGCGGGCGACGCGGCCAACGCCGAGGCCGACCCGCCGGCGTTCACGCGCAACGGCGATCTCATCGTGGTGCGCGGCGAGTGCGGCCTCCTCTACCAGAAGGTCGGCACCTTCACGGCCGCCTTCTGGGTCTGCGACGGCCGCACCCTCGGGCCGTTCACGCTGAAGGCCGACATCGATCAGGCCATGGCCGCGCTCTCCGAAGAGAGCTCCGCCGGCCACCGCATGATCATGGGCATCATGGCCAACTACCCCTCGGGCGGCACCGGACGCTGGCGCGTGTGCAACAGCAGCGGCGTCTGCCACACCGAGTGAGCGCGCGGCGGCGGTTGCTGCCTGCGGCCGGCGGTGCTACGCCGCTGGCATGACCCTCCAGCTCTTCCTCATCCGCCACGGCCAGACGGATTTCTCGCGCGCCAACCGCTTCTGCGGGGCCATCGATCCGCCGCTCAACGACGTCGGTCTGCGCATGGCCGACGCGCTCGCGGCGGCGCACGGCGACAAGCCGTGGACCGGCATCTACAGCTCGCCGCGCACGCGCGCGCTCCAGACCGCGACGCCGCTCGCGCGCCGCGCGGGTGTGCCGATCTTCATCGACGAGGGCCTGGCCGAGATCGCCTACGGGGCGTGGGAGGGCCTCGGCCACGACGAGGTCATGCACCAGCACCCCGAGGAGTACGCCTACTGGTCGCACGACCCGGCGAGCCGCGGCACGCCCGGCGGCGAGACCGCCTTCCACGTGGCCGCGCGCGCCGCGCCGGTGGTGGCCCGCATCCGCGAGCACCACGCCTCCGGGCGCGTGTTGGTGGTGTCGCACAAGGCCACGCTGCGCATCATGATGTGCGCGCTGCTGGGCCTCGACGTGCGCCTCTTCCGCGAGCGCATGGGGCAGCCGGTGGCCGCGCTGACCTGCTTCGAGATCAGCTCGCGCGGGCCGTCGCTGGTGCTGCACGGCGACATCTCGCACCTGCCGCCCGATCTGCGCGGCCTCGAAGGGACCTGAGCGCGAAGGCCGCGACGGCCGCGAGCGCGGCCAGCGCGTCGAGACCGGTGCTCGGACCCGCAGCGCAGCCACCGCCAGCGGCGCTGGCGCCGGGCAGCTCGGGGTCGGGCACGTCGCCGCCCGGCAGCTCCGGGTCGCGCGGTAGCGCGGTCGCCGGCAGCACCAGGCGGAAGGCCGCGACGTCGCCGCTCGGGGTGATGGCGTTGCCGACGATGGCGAGCCCGTCGCCCGAGATGCCGGTCGCCTGGCCGAGCACGACGCCTTCGGGGATGGCCACGCCGGCCGCCGCCGCGACGTCGGCCAGGCGCTTCATGCCGAGGCGCGCGGTCCACACGAAGGCCTCCTCGCTGTCGTCGACGGTGGCCACCGAGCGGCCGACGACCACCTTGCCGTCGGCCGAGACGGCCAGCGCCTCCGAGCCGAAGGCGCCGCCGGGCAGATCGCCCAGGCCCTCCATATGATCGGTGGTGGCGTCGTAGCGGAAGGCCTCGAGCTGCTCCTCGCCCGACGCGGTCGAGCCGGCGCCGCCGACGACGATGTGGCCGTGGGCCGCCACCGCGGGCGGGGAGCCCAAGGCGCGGCCGCCCGGCAGGTCGGGCAGCGCGACCATGCCGCCGGCCTCGGTCCAGCGCCACGCGACGGTGATGCCGACGCCCTCGAGCTGGCCGTCGGCGCTGCCGACGACGGTCGTGCCGTCGCCCGAGATGGCGGTGGCGCGCTGCGCGTGCTGCCGGCCGGCGTGCCGAGCGAGCGCACCTGGCCGTCGGCGAAGAGGCAGGCGACGAAGTCGTCGCGCTCGTCGTAGCTCGAGCCGGCGACGACGGCGCCGTCGGCGGGAACGCCCCAGGCCAGCGCGCGCACGAGCCCGCCGGGCAGGTCGCCGAGGTCGACCAGGCCGTCGCTCGCCGGCGGCGCGGCCGGCGCGGTCCAGCGGAAGGCGACCTCGATGCCGCCCTGGTCGGGACCTCCGGCCGTATCGGCGCGATAGCCGGTGCCGACGACGACCGCGCCGTCGGCCGACACGCCCTCGGCGCTGCCGAAGTCGAGGCCGCCGGCGAAGTCGCCGAGCGACACGACGCCGTCGGGCTCGCTCCAGCGGAAGGCCTCGACCGGGCCGTCGCGGCGCGAGAGCTGGCCGACGACGACGCTGCCGTCGGCGCTCGCGTCGGACGCGTAGGTCGGTCCGTCGGGCGATTCGAGGAGCTGGAAGCCGGGCGCCGGAGCGCTGACCAGGATGGCGGCGAGGGTCGACCACATGGCCGCGCCACTAGCACGAGAGCCCACCCGGCCGTCGATGAGAATGTGGCAATCGCGCCCAAACACCGCTACGGTTCGCCGACCGGTTCGGAGGAGTCGACGATGTCGAGGCTTGCGCTTTTGTGTTCGGTGGTGGCCCTGGCCACGGTGGCCTGCAACGACGAGGACAAGAAGGGCAGCGGCGACGCGACCTCGGGCGACGCGACGACGGCGAGCGACGCGACGGTCGCCAACGACGCGACGGTCGCCAGCGACGCGACGACCGCCACCGACGCGACCGCCGACACGGCGGACACCGCGACCGGTCCGGCCTGCGAGAACAGCGGCGACTGCGTCCACTGCATGCTCGACAAGACCATCACCTCGACGGCCGAGTGCGAGTGCAAGGCGCCGTGCAGCGACTACATCTCGAACGCCGACGCGTGCGACGCGGCCAACGCCAGCTGGGACACCTACTGCGCCGGCTCGAAGTGGGCCGACACGGCCAACTGTCCCATCGCGCGCTGCACCGCGCCCGACCCGCTCTACTGCCACGAGGGCCAGTGCGAGGACGCCTGCAGCGCCGTCACCTGCGCGCCGCTCGAGTGCCCGCTCGAGGAGCAGACGCGGCCGCCCGGCGAGTGCTGCCCGCGCTGCGTCGGGCCGACCGCGTGCACGACCGGCGACGACTGCGTCATGTGCGCGACGCCGACGCCGGTGGCCAGCGCCGACGAGTGCTACTGCGTCATCTGCGCGTCGACGCCGATGCTGAAGTCGGAGTGCGAGACCAACAACAAGAGCTGGACCAAGTACTGTGACCCGTGGCCGAAGCCCGAGCAGTGCCCGGTGGCCGGCTGCATCCCGGGCGCCCCGCCCGTCTGCGACCTGCCGAGCGGCACCTGCGCGGCCGACCCGTACGCCTGCTTCGACAACACCGACTGCACCACGTGCAGCGGCACGATGCCGACCAACCCGTCCGAGTGCGCCTGCCCGATGTGCCCGCACGCCGGCTCGGTCCAGGAGTGCGAGGACATCCAGACGGCCACCGATCTCTACTGCGCCGACTTCGACTTCTCGAAGTGCCCGGTGCCGCCGTGCGTGTTCCCCGGCGAGCCGGCCTGCGACCAGTTCGGCACCTGGCACTGCAGCATGAGCCACACCGGGACGCCTTGAGGTGAGGGCCTTCGGCGCGGCCTGCCTGGCCCTCGCGGGACTCTTCGGCGCGTGCGGCGGCGACGACCGCAGGAGCGCCGACAGCGCCGCCGCCGACGCGGCCGACGACAGCTCCGCCGCCGCGGACACGGACGCCGTCGCCGACGACAGCGCCGCGACCGACACGAGCGTCGTCGACACGAGCGTCGTCGACAGCGCCGCGACCGACAGCGCCGCGACCGACAGCGCCGCCACCGACACCACCATCGCCGACGCGACCGCGACGCCCGACGGTGACGATGCCGCGAGCGACGCGAGCGACGCGACCGCGCCGTCGACGTGCCCGCCGTGCGTCAACGACTCCGACTGCGGCGGCGACGTCTGCGCCCAGCTCGGCGGCGACAGCTACTGCGCCCCGCGCTGCGGCGCCGGCGACAGCTGCGCGGCCGACCGGGCGTGCCTGTCGGCGACCAGCGTGGCCGGCGATCAGGAGAGCCTGTGCGTGCCGCGGAGCGACGTGTGCAGCGTCGTCGACGAGCCGGGCACGCCGACCGAGACGGTGTGCGGCACGCTGGTCGCGCCGAGCGTCACGGCCGCCTGCCACGCCTGCACCCAGCCGCCGTGCCAGGCCAACGGCTGCTACGGCGGATGGTGGTGCAACACCGCCGGCAACCACTGCCTGCCGCCGCCCACCACCTGCGATCCGGGCGGCGCGCTCGACGCCGGGCCGGCCGTCATCGGCTCGGTCGACAAGGACGGCGGCACGCTGTCGCGCCTGGTGTTCGCCGTCGTCGGCGACACGCGCCCGCCCTCGAAGGACGACAACGCCGCCTACCCGACCGCTACCATCACGCAGGTCTACCAGCACGTCGAGGCCTTCCTGCCGCACGTGCCCTTCGTGGTGGCGACCGGCGACTACGTCTTCGCCGGCCCGACCACCGACAACGGCGCCATCCAGCTCGACCTCTATCTGGGCGCCCGCGCGGGATACAGCGGCGTCGTCTACCCCGCGCTCGGCAACCACGAGTGCACCGGCTACACGCGCTCGAACTGCGGCCTCGGCGCGGCCGACGGCGTGACGCGCGTCTATCAGGACTTCCTGACGAAGATGCTCGGGCCGCTCGAGAAGACCGAGCCCTACTACGTCATCCGCCTCGCCGCGAGCGACGCGACCTGGACCGCCAAGCTCGTGTTCGTCGCCGCCAACGCCTGGTCCGAGGCGCAGGCGACGTGGCTCGACGCGACGCTGTCCGAGCCGACGACCTACACCTTCATCGTGCGCCACGAGCCGGCCTACGCCGACACCGCGCCGGGCACGACGCCGTCGCAGGCGATCATGGCGCAGCACCCGTACACGCTGGCCATCACCGGCCACTCGCACACCTACCGCCACGACTTCGGCTCGCGCGAGATCATCGTCGGCAACGGCGGCGCGCCGCTCTCCAGCAAGAGCTACGGCTACGCCATCATCCACCAGCGCGACGACGGCACGCTGCAGGTCGACATGCTCGACTACGCCACCGACCTCCCCGACCTCGGGTTCCGCTTCGGGGTGAAGGCCGACGGCACCCTCGTGCCATGAGGCCGTGGCTCGTGGTGGTCGCGCTCGTCGGCGTCGCGGGCGCGGTGGCGCTGGCGCTCTGGGTCGGCGCGCCGCCCGAGGCGGTGCTGGCGCCGGCCACGCCGGCCGCGCCGGTCGCGCCGCCCGACGCGCTCGGCGGGCGCCCCGCCAGCGCCGCCGCGATCGGCGAGACGCGCGGCCCGCGCCTCCTCGTGCCGCGCGCGGCGACGGCGCCGACCCTCGACGGCGACCTGTCCGATGCGGCCTGGCTCGCCGGACCGGCGCGCACCGGCGCGCTCACCGCGACCGCGGGCCACCCGCCCTATGGCGACGCGCGCCTCCTGTGGAAGGACGACGTCCTCTACGTCGCGCTCTACGCCGCCGACGAGGACATCCGCGCGCCGCGGACCGGCGCCGACGAGCCGCTCTGGCTCGACGATCACTTCCACCTCGAGGTCGACGGCCGCGGCTTCGACCGCTCGATCGACGTCTCGCCGCGCGCGGTGCTGACCGACGGGCGCCGCCCCGAGGGCATCGCCGGCCCGCTCGACTACCGCTGGCAGAGCGGCGCGCGCCTCGAGGTCGAGCTCGACGGCACCGTCGACTCCGGCGGCGACGAGGCCGACGAGGAGTGGGTGGTCGAGATGGCGCTGCCGCTCGCGGCGCTCGACCTCGCCGCCGAGCCGGGCGCGAGCACCACGCTCGAGGTGCGCCGCTGCGACACGCCGCCCGGCCAGGCGCACATCTGCGCGTCGTGGCGCGGCAGCATCGAGCTCGCGCCCTGAGCCGGCCCCGCGGCTACTTGGCGGCGGGCAACAGGATGGCCTGGTAGAGGCCGCTCGCGTCGAGGTTCCGCGCGGCCGCCTCCTTGACGTGCTCGATGGTCATGCGCGCCAGCACGCCGCTCGGGTCGAGGATGCGCGTCGGGTCGTCGCCGAAGCGATCGTTCAGCGCCAGCCACGAGAGCCAGAAGCTGTTCTGGCGCAGGTCCGCCTCGCGCCCGCGCACGAACTCCTGGCGCACCTTCTCGAGCTCGTCGGCGGTCGGGCCCTTCTCGGCCAGCGCCTTCAGCTCGGTCATGGTCGCGGCCAGGAGCTTGTCGACGTTCTCCGGCGCGCAGCCGAAGTGGATGGTCAAGACCCTTTCCTGTCGCGGGCGGCGCGTGACGGCGCCGCCGGCGCTCACGTTGTAGGTGCCGCTCATGTCCTCGCGCAGCGTCTGGTGGAGGCGCAGGTCGAGCACCTGCGACAGGATGTACATGTCGCGCTCCTTGTCGCGCGACCACGTCTCGTCGCCGTGGAAGGTGAGCTGCACCGACGCCTTCGGCTCCTGGCCGAGGTGCCAGGTCTTCTCGACGCGGCCCGGCGGCAGGTGCACGCCCGGGTCGATCTCGCTCTCCTTGCGACCGGCGGCCGGCAGGCTCGCCAGGTAGGTCTCGACCAGCGGCTTCAGCTTGGCCAGGTCGAGCGCGCCGACGAACACGAAGGTGAAGTCGGAGGCGTCGCCGAAGCGGTCCTGGTGGAAGGCCAGCGCGCGCTCGACCGACACCGCCTCGACGTCGGCCGGGTCGAGCGAGCGCACGAGCGGGTGCTTGGCGTACATGTCGTCGGCCAGCTCGCGCTCGAAGCGCACGGCCGGGTTCTTCAAGCCGTTCACGATGGCCTGCTCGAAGCCCTGCTTCCAGACGCCGATGGCCGTGTCGTCGCGGCGCGGCGCGGTCATGTGCAGGTAGACCAGCTGGAGCGCCGTCTCGAGGTCGCCCGGCGCGCCCGAGGCGCTGACGCCCTCGCGCGTCTGGTCGACCCAGGTCGTGCCCGACGCGCTCTTGCCGGCCAGCGCCTGGTCGACGCCGGTGGCGTCGAGCGCGCCGACGCCGCCCACGCCCAGCACCGACTCGGCGTTCCGCGCGGTGATGACGTCGGCCGCGGCGGCGGTCGCCAGGCCGCCCGGCGAGCTGCCGACCATCTGGAAGTGGTCGGCCTCGAAGTCGGTCGGCTTCACCAGCACCTTGGCGCCGTTCGACAGCGTCCACTGGGTGACGCCGATGGCGTCGATGGTGGCCTCGGCGACGACCTTCCCGGGCGCCGGCGGCGCGGCCATGAGCGGCTTGGCCGGGCCCGAGTCCTGCCACGCCGGGATGTCCGACTTCTCGACCTCGGCGATGATGGCCATGACGCGATCCTTGGTCGGCATGACCTTCGGGTCGTGCCCGTCGATGACCACCACGCGGTTGTCGGCGCCGCCGAAGCCCTTGGCCACCGCGTCGAGCTCGTCGACCGTCACCAGCGGCAGGAAGCGGTGAGCGGCCGCGGCCTCGGCCACGCGGCCCACCATGAGCTCGCCCTCGAAGAAGTTGCGCGTCATCTCGGCGGCGTACTCGCTGCCGTCGGCGGTGCCCTCGTCGGCCACGTACTCGTCGTACATGCGGCTCACGTCGGCCTTGGCGCGCTCGAGCTCGGCGGCGCTGAAGCCGTGGCGCTCGACGCGCAGCACCTCGGTGAAGAGGCTGCGCAGCGTCTCCTCGATCTGAGCCGCCTCGCGGTCGCTCTTCACCACAGCCGAGCGCGCGAAGGCGTCGATCTCGCGCATCAGCCCCTGGGCGCCGACGCCGGCGCGCGTGAAGGGCGCGTCGGGCTTCCGGCCGAGGATCTCGAAGCGCGCGTCGAGGGCGTTCTGGTAGACCTGCTCGACGATGCTCCGGCGCAGGTCGTTGCCGGTCGACTCGCGGCGATGCGCGGTGAGGTCGTAGACGGTGACGCTCGACGACGAAGCCTCGGGGTCGGTCTCGATCGACACGCGCGTGCCGCCGCCCTTGGGCACCTCGGCGCGCACGCGCGGGCGCTCGTTGTCCGGGTTCTTGAGGTCGCCGAAGCGGCGCTCGATCTCGGCCTTCACCCACGCCGGATCGAGATCGCCGACCACGATGACGGCCATCAGGTCGGGCCGGTACCAGTCGTGATAGAAGCGCACCAGCGCATCGCGCGAGGCGCCCTTGATGATCTCGGGCAGACCGATGGGATCGCGCTCGGCGTAGCGCGAGCCGGCGAACAGCACCGGGCGCTGGAGCTTGCCCAGGCGCTCGCCCGGACCGCGCCCGAGGCGCCACTCCTCGAGCACCACGCCGCGCTCCTTCTCGACCTCGGCCGGGTCGTAGCTCACCTCGGAGGCCCACTCGCGCAGGATGGAGAGGCCCTTGTCGAGGAAGGCCTGGTCGTCGGTCGGCACCAGCAGCTGGTAGACCGTCTCGTCGTAGCTCGTGAAGGCGTTGAGGTCGGCGCCGAAGCGCATGCCGATCTTCTCGAGGTAGTCGACGATGGCCGAGCGCTCGAAGCCCTTCGTGCCGTTGAAGGCCATGTGCTCGCAGAAGTGCGCCAGGCCGCGCTGGTCGTCGTCCTCGAGCAGCGAGCCGGCGTTCACGGCGAGCCACATCGACGCGCGCTTGGCCGGCGTGCCGTGCTTCTTGATGTAGTAGGTGAGCCCGTTGGCGAGCTTGCCCTTCTCGACCGCGGGCCACAGGCCGAGCGGCGCGTCGTCGTCGATGGGCGCCTGCGGCGCGGCGTCGGGCTCGGTCGCGGGCGCGGCGTCGGCCGGCGCGGCGACCGCATCGGCCTCCGGCGCGGCGACGGCGTCGGCGGGCGGCGACGCGACGACGTCGGGCGCCGTCTGAGCCGTGACGACGCTGGCGTCGGCGGCGGGCGGCGTGGACTGCTTGCACGCACCGGCGAGGACGCAGGCGAGCGCGACGGAGAGGCGGAGCATCTTGGCGTTCATCGCCGGCGACACTGCCACGAAAGCGCGCGACGCGCGCGCGGCTTTCGCGGTACGAGGGCCGCCGGCGCGGTCGCCGCTGGGCGATCAGGCCGGGATGGTGAGGCGCGTGCCGATCTTCAGCGCCTTCGGGTCGGCGATGTGGTTGGCGCCGGCGATCTCCTTCCAGCGGCTGGCGTCCCCGTAGTGCTGCTGCGCGATCGCCCCGAGCGTCTCGCCGGCCACGACCAGGTGGGTCATCGGCACGGCCTTCTTGGTGTCGACCTTCTTGGCCTTGTCGTCGGGCGTCGGGATGACGAGCTTCTGGCCGACCTTGAGCGCCGCCGGATCCTTGATCTCGTTGGCCATGGCGATCTCGGTCCAGAGCGACGCCACGCCGTAGTACTTCTGCGCGATGCTGGTCAGCGTCTCGCCGCGGACGACCGTGTGCGAGCGCTTGCGGAAGTGCGCCTCGCCGCCCTGGTGCGCGCTCGAGTCGTCGTCCTTCTTCTTCGCGGCCGGCCCCGACGGGACCTTCAGGACCTTGCCCGGCGCGAGGTCGCGCGGGTCCTTGATGCCGTTGTAGGCGGCCAGCTCCTGCCAGCGCGACGAGTCGCCGAGGAGGATCTGGGCGATCTCGGTGAGCGTGTCGCCGGGCTTGACGGTGTAGCCGCCACCGCCGCCGCCGCCCGTCTGCGGTCCCTTCTTCTCGCTGCCCTGATCGGCGCCGCCGCCGCCTTCCTGGCCGGGGTAGCGCGGGCCGCCGTAGTTCTCCGAGACGTGGTCCCACACGTTCCTGAGGCCGCCCTTGCCGTACCACGACTGCAGGGAGCGCATCGGCACGTCGAGGTTGCAGTGCGGTCGATCGCCGTAGCTCGCCCCCGAGATGAGGCCGGCTTCGCGCACGCTCGCGACGAGGCCCTTCCAGTCGTGGGACTCGGACCACGGGTCCTTGCCGTGGAAGGCGAAGTCCGCGGCCAGGCCGTAGTTGTGGTAGCTCGAGCCGCCGCGCACCCAGGTGACGACCTTGCCGCCCTTGGTGCGCCCCTGCGCGTAGAGGTCGTTCTGCTCGGCGATGGTGCGCATCCCCTGGACGATCATGATGTCCAGGCCCTTGCCGTGAGCGATGTCGATGACGCGCTTCACGTAGTCGACGAAGGTCGGGTGCAGCGCGGCCATGCGGTTGCCCGGGTCGGCCGCGCCGAACGAGCCGCCCTCGTCCTTCTTCTTGGTCGAGGCCACGGCTTCGCCGCCCTGCTTGGCCATCGCCGCGCCGGCCTCTTCCTTCTTCTGCACCGCACCGCCGCCCGGCGCGAGGCGAGCCTCTTGCGCTTCGAAGGACATGCCGCGCATCTCCTTCTTCAGGTCGCCGCCGGAGCCGGGCGCGCCGGCCTCCTTGGGCGAAGAAGAAGGCGACGGCGATCCCTCGCGCTTGAGCTGGACTGAGTTCATGCTCACCTCGCGGGACTCGACCCCGGCCGCGAGCATCGAGGTGTCACCGGGCGAAGTCAAGGCGGCGCACGCCGGCTGAAACCGGCGCTCGCCCAGGGCGAGCGGCGGATCGTCGGTCGCTCAGTCGTGCTTCAGGCGCGCGATGTGGCGGCTCGAGCGGTTCTGGGCGCGCTCGAGCCGGGCGCGCTCGCGCGGCCCGATGCGGCCGTCGTCGGCGCGCATGCGGTGCTGCATGCGGTCGATGTGCGCCTGCTCGCGCTCGAGGTGCGCCGCCTCGCGCGCGCTGAGCGAGCCGTGGGCGACGCCGTCGGCGATGCGCGCCTGCTGGTGCGCCTGGCGGACCTGGGTGCGCGCGGGCGGGGCGGCCTCGGCGACCGAGGCGAGCGAGAGCGACGAGAGGCCGATGAGCGACGCGATGACGAGCTTGGCGAACATGCGGGCACGACTCCGAGGTGATGCGCGGGGACGAGCGTGTCCCCGGCGACCCGAGACCTCGCAGCCTCCGTGCCAGCCCCGGCCACGGCGCGCGACGGCCTGGAGCGCGGGCGCGCGCGCGGCGGCGTCAAGCGCCGGCGACGCTCGCCGGGGCGTCGCCGTCTCCGGCGCGATACGGCAGCTCGAGCGCCGCGCGCGTGTAGGCGACGCGGAAGCCGGCGCGCTCGAGGTTCCGCTGTGAGGCGCTGCCGGCGCGCGTGGCGACCGCGACGATATCGCAGCCGGCGGCGCGCGCGTGCGCGACGCGCGCGGCGATGAGCGCGCTCTGCACGCCGCGGCCGCGCTGGTCGGGGCGCGTGCTGCCGGCGAAGAGCCAGCCAACGCCGTCGGCCACCCGCAGCGCGCCGCCGCCGGCCGGCACGCCGCCGAGGTCGGCCTGGAAGCAGGCGGCCTCGGGCAGCTCGAAGACGACGCGGCCGAGGTCCATGGTGGTGGCGCTCGGCGCGTCCTCGCCGAAGCCCTGGCCGACGAGGCGCGCCCACGCGTCGGCGCGCGTCGCCCTTCGCCACGCGCCGGACGGCCAGCGCCTCCCCGCGGCGGGCGACGCGACCGCGCCGTCGCCGGCCAGCGTCAGCACGTGCACGAAGCCGGCGAAGGCGAAGCCCCGCGCCGCGAGGCCGTCGACCAGCGACGGGTCGGCGAAGGGCGCGACCTCGAGGTGCGCGGTGAGGCCGCGCGATCGATAGAAGGCGACGACGGCGTCGAGCTCGACGGCCGCGACCGGGCCGTCCATGCCGAAGGCGCGCCCGCGGTTGATGGGCGAGCCCGGGCCGCCGTAGGCGACGAGGCCGCCGGCCAGGCGCTCGGCCACGACGCCCTGCCCGGGTCGGAGCGCCGCCAGCGCGCGCACGCTGGCCAGCGCGCCGTCGGCGTCGGCGGCCTCGATGCGGCGCACGGTCGCCAGCGCCACCACGTCAGCCCGCCATCCAGTCGAGGCGCCGCCCGAGCCGCGCGGCCAGCCGCTCGTCCCACGGAGCGAAGTGCTCGCGCAGGGCCTGCATGGTCGCGGCCGGCGGCGGGCCCGACGACGCGCGCGCCGTCGCGCGCCGGAAGACCTGCTCCAGCGCGGCGACGGCCCGCCTGCCCTGCATCAGTTGGTCGCCGGGGCCACGAAGAAGGTCTTGGCCTTGGCCAGCGCGTCGTGGCCGATCATGCTGCCGAGGGCGCGACCGGTGAGGTCGTCGGGCGTGATGTGGATGCCGCCCCAGAGGCGCGACTGGCCGGCCTGGTCGGCGGCGTCGTAGTAGGTCGCCCACTGCAGGTGGATGTCGGCGCTCGGGCCGTCCTCGAAGACGAGGTAGCTCTCCTTCTTGGCGACGAACTCGCCGATGCCACCGGGGAAGTACTCGCTGCCGGTGATCTCGGCCAGCACCTCGGCGCCCGCGCGCGAGAACGTGCTGTGGCCCGAGATGAAGCCGGGGAAGGCGGGCGTGACGAAGGTCCGGCGCTGGTAGGGCAGCCAGTCGACGCCGCGCATCCAGGCGACGCCGGCGGTCTCGTGCGCGCGGTCGCCGGGCTCGCCGCGCCACGACTTCACGGCGATCTCGCCGACGTAGCGGGCCAGCGCCGCGTGGCGCTCACCTGGGGCCGAGCTCTCGGCGGTGATGAGCTCGATGACGCCCGGCACGAGCGGCAGGCCGTCGGCGTCGTAGTGCTCGCCCGACGGGTCCGACGACTGGCCGAGGCTCGCCTTGTAGCGGATGAGCGTGATGGGGCGCGGCCCGAGGAAGACGCGCTTGGTGCCCCAGGCGGTGATGGCCGCGTCGTGCAGCGCGCCGTTCAGCGCGAGGTAGGTCTTCACGTCCCACTCGAGCTTCGAGAGCGGCTCGCCGGTCCCCTCGAACTTGCGCTCGAAGGCGGCGCTGTCGGCGACGTTGTTGGCCAGCACGTTCCAGTGGCCGGGCGGCGTCTCCGACTTCGGTCCGTCGGCCCAGAACTCGGCCAGCACGCGCGCGAAGTCGCCGAGCTTCACCACCTGCGGCGCGTACGGCTGGTGCGTCACCGGGTTCTCGGCGTGGCCGTGGCCGTCGTTGGCGCCGAGCGAGTTGTTGCCGTAGGCGCCCGGCGAGATGTCGATGGTCTCGGGCAGGTTGGGGTCGAGCTTGGCGTGGCGAGTGAGGATATCCACAACCCAGGTGTTCACCTCCTCCGAGTCGAAGGTCGGGTTCGGGCCCGGGTCGTGGAAGAGGTCGGCCGGGTGCTCGCGCGTCATGGCGAACGGCGTGACGGTGTTCCAGTTCGAGCCGATGTAGCCCTGCACGCCGGCGCCGGTGGGGATGCCGTTCTGGGTCTCGGCCTCGGCCAGGTTGAGCGGCTGCCAGATGCTCGGGTCGACCACGGTGATGGTCGACTTCTCGACCTCGAGCGGCGGGTTCACCGAGGTCCAGCCGGTGGTGTCCTTGTAGTTGTTGGCCTCGTTCGAGCCGTCGTCCATGGTGCCGTCGACGATGGCCTTGCCGATGCGATTGCCCACCGCGCGCGGCGAGTCGCCGGTGTCGGTGGTGTCGCTCGGGTCGTAGCCGAGCTTGGTCATGAGCTTGCTGAAGCAGTCCTCGGAGATCTTGCCGCCGACGGCGATCTCGGGCTTGTAGCGGTCGGCCAGCACGCGATACGCGGCGTAGCTGATGGCCTCCTGGCGCGCCGCGTCGAGGTCGGCCGCGGTGTGGTCCTCGTCGACGAAGACGCCCTTGGCCGTCGGGTCGTAGGCCGCCCACGCGTCCCACATGGCCGCCGACACGTGATAGAGGTTGCGCGCGTGCACGACCGGCCGCGGCAGGTCCTTGCGGATGGCCGACAGGATCTGCTCGTCCCAGCGGCGCGCGATGGAGGCGTTCGGCTGCGGGTCGATGTCGGCCTCGGCGCAGGTGTCGGCCGGCGGCGGGTCGGCGCTGTAGGTGTAGGTCGGGACGGTCTTGCCGAAGTGGATGAGCGCGCCGCCGTCGAGCGCCGCGGTCAGCACGTTGCCGCCGACGGCCCACACGCCGCCCGACGGGTCGACCCACAGCGCGTGCAGCGACTGCACGGTGAGGGCGAGGCCGGTCTCGACCGGCTGCCAGGTCTTGCCCTTGCGCACGAAGATGTCGCCGAGCTCGCCGCAGGCATAGCCGACGCCCTTGGCGTTGAACGACACGCCCTGGAGCAGCGTGACGTCGCCGACGTCCTTCGAGGCGAGGTCCGAGCCGGCGCCCTCGAGCAGGACGCCCTCGGTGCCGCCGCCGACGATGACGGCGTCGTCGCCGTTGCCGGCCACGGTGAAGAGCGTGGCGCTGGTGCTGGTCGGGATGCGCACGAAGGCGCCGCCGGCCGCCGAGCGCAGGACGAGCCCGTTGCCGCCCACGACCCAGACGTTGCCCTTCTGGTCGCCCCACACCTTGAAGAGGCCGGGGATGTCACCGGCCGTGGTGGGGATGTCCGACGGCAAGGCGACCTCGCTCATGGCGGTGCCGTCCCAGTGCCAGATGAAGCCGTTCCGGCCGGCCACGCTGCCCACCGCGTAGAGGTCGGTGGCCGACTTGCCCCACAGGCCGAAGACGGTGTGGTGGGCGACGCCGGGCGTCGGGAGGCGCGTGAAGGTGGTGCCGTCGTAGCGCAGGACGGTCGAGTTGGCGCCGCCGAAGAAGACCGAGTCGGCCGCGAAGGCGTGGGCCCACCACAGCGTGCCCTTGGTGCCGGTCGGCTTGGCGGTCCAGGCGCTGCCGTCATAATGGAGGACCAGCGGGCCCTTGCCCTTGTCGGCGCCGACCGCCCACACGTCGGTGGCGGAGGTGCCGGCGACCGAGAGCAGCGCGCCGGGCAGCGCCTCGGACACGACCGACCAGTCGCCGGTCGGCGCCGGCTCGGGGTCGTCGGGGCACGCGCCGAGCGCGAACGCGAAGGGAAGGAGCAACCAGGCTGACGGTCTCATCTCGAACCTCCGAAGGGGTGGCCGTCGAGCTATACCCGCGACTCCGCTTCGACGCCAGAGCACCCCGCACGAGGGCCATGAACTCGAACCCGCGGGCGTCGCGCCCCCTCGAGCGGCAGTCGAGCGCTCCGACGCGCCGCCCGGCGCGTTGAGCGACCTGGTCGTTCCTGCGGCGCAGGCATCGGACATTTGTCATATTCGCGGACGCGACGCCGGCCCGACGCGCGGCCGGGGCGAGTGACCTGCGCGACGCCGGCCTGGTCGAGCGCATGGACGACGGCTGGCACGGCACCGACCGCACGACCTGACGGTGCGACGGCGCGCGCGACGCGCCCGATTTTGTCAAACTCCGCGCTCCCACCCTGCGTCGGATACGCGTCCGCGGAGGGACGAGGACAGGTCGCGGCGACTCGCAACGAGGCTCTGGGATCCCAGAGGTCGTTACGGCTTCCCAGAAGGCGAGCGCGCGGCGGTCCCACCCCGTCGCGCATCCCCGTGGAGAAGGCGTGCCTCGCGGCTGGCTCGGCGCTTGCTCTTCGGCGCCACCGCGACCGCAGACACCGTCACGCGGCGCGCGCACGAACCTCCCAACGCACAGAGGATAGTCGATATGATCAGGCAGACCTGGTGGATCTCCATTTTGTCATCGCTCTCGGCGGCCGGCCTCGGCGCCTGCGTCGACGTCTCCGGCGCGCCCCCCGAGCCCTCCCGCGGCGACCCGATCGGCGTCGTCAGCGCGGCGCTCACGGCGTCGACGAGCATCCAGCGCGGCCACGGCACGGTGGCGGACACGACGCTCAAGGCGCAGGAGATGCGCAAGAGCTTCGGCGGCGACGCCAAGCTCGTCGTCAGCAAGAAGAGCGAAGTGCTGCTGCGCTTCGACGTGAGCGCCATCCCGCCGTCGGCGGTCATCAACAGCGCGACGCTGACGCTCTACATGCACGGCCACGACGACGGCGACGACGACCACGACTGCGACGACGACGACGGGCGCGACGAGGACCGCCGCGGCTTCGCGGCGGTGCCCATCCAGATCCAGCTGGCGACCGCCCCGTGGGTCGAGAGCAAGGTCACCTACGCGAGCTTCGCGCAGGCCATCGATCCGGCCGTCGCCGGCCTCCTCCTGCCGGCCGGCCGGAACACCTACAAGTCGGTCGACCTGAAGGCGACGGTGCAGTCGTGGGTCGGCGGCACGCGCGCCAACTACGGCGTCGTCGTGCGCACGACGTCGCGCAAGCGCTGGTCGTTCGCGTCGAGCGAGAACGAGCGGCAGGCGCTGCGCCCGTCGCTCACCATCAGCTACTCGACGCCCGACGAGCACTGCCGCCCGAACCCCTGCCAGAACGGCGGCTCGTGCAACAACGGCTGGACCGGCTACACCTGCAGCTGCCCGGCGGGCTTCACCGGCGCGCGCTGCGAGACCAACATCGACGACTGCGCCGGTGACCCGTGCCAGCACGGCGGCACCTGCAGCGACGGCGTCGCCGGCTACACCTGCTCGTGCGCGGCCGGCTTCGGCGGGCCGCACTGCGAGACCAACGTCGACGACTGCGCGCCGAGCCCGTGTCAGCACGGCGGCGTCTGCACCGACGGCGTGGCCGGCTACACCTGTGCCTGCGCCGTGGGCTACACCGACGCCGACTGCGGCACGCTCATCGACGAGTGCGCGTCGGGCCCCTGCCAGAACGGCGGCACCTGCACGAACGGCGTCGGCAGCTACACCTGCGCCTGCCCGGCCGGCTTCAGCGGCGCCAACTGCGAGACCAACGTCGACGACTGCGCCGGGGCGCCGTGCCAGAACGGCGGCAGCTGCGTCGACGGCGTCGAGGCCTACAGCTGCAACTGCGCGGCGGGCTTCACCGGGGCGCGCTGCGAGAGCGACATCGACGACTGCGCGTCGAGCCCGTGCCTGAACGGTGGCGCCTGCGCGGACGGCACCGCGAGCTACAGCTGCACCTGCCCCGCCGGCTTCGCCGGCGCGAACTGCGAGACCGACATCGACGACTGCGCCTCGCACCCGTGCCTGAACGGCGGCGTGTGCGTCGACGGCGTGGCGAGCTACGCGTGCTCGTGCGCGGCCGGCTTCGGCGGCGCGAGCTGCCAGACCGACCTCGACGACTGCGCCCCGAACCCGTGCCAGAACGGCGGCGCGTGCAACGACGGCGTCGACAGCCACAGCTGCGACTGCCCGTTCGGCTTCTCGGGCGCGAACTGCGAGACGCCGGACGCGTCGGGCTGCCCGAGCGGCACGGTCGACCCGCCGGCGGCGGTCGTGGTCGCGAGCCTCGGCGACGTCGTCGCGCCCGGCGGCTACGAGTACCGCGCGGCCCCGGCGGCGACGACCGCCAGCTCGCCCAACGAGTGCGCGGCGTGGTCGTGCGGCACGGGCAACGGCCCGGCCGCGAGCGCCATCGACGACCTCGGGACCACGGGCTGGAACGCCGGCTACTGGGACCTCGGCGGCGGCTACGACCTGACGCTCACGTTCGCCGCGGCGCAGACGCTGCATGGCCTGCACGTCATCGCCGAGGCCGTGCCCACCGACGTCGAGACGTACACGGTGACGCTCACGACCGGCACCGGCGCCGAGATCGCGCTCGCCCCGGTGAGCGCGAGCATCTTCGACCGGCGCACGGCGGGCGACCAGACGGGCGTCGACATCGGCTTCTCGAGCGCCGGCTACGCCGACATCCGCTCGATCCGCATCAACGTCACCGCGCCGTTCGAGAACCCGTCGCTGTCGTCGTGGATCGACGTCCGCGAGGTGCAGCTCGTGCAACCGGTGGGTTGCGCTCTCTAGCGACGAGGCGGGAGCGCGCCGCGCTCGACGACCACGCGACCCGGCGTCAGGCCGGGCGCGTGGCCGGGTCGGCGCCGACCGCCGGCAGCCGCACCGTCACGCGCGCGCCGCCGTCGGCGCGGTTCGACGCCTCGACCGTGCCGCCGTGGAGCTCGACGATGCGCTGCACGCTCGACATGCCGAGGCCGGTGCCGCCGGGCCGCCGCGTGAAGAACGGCTCGAACACGTGCGGCAGGTCTTCGGCGGCGAAGCCGCGGCCGCGGTCGAGGACGTCGATGCGCACGCCCGGCCCGTCGCCGTAGGCGGCGGCCACGCCCTCGACCTGCACGACCCCGCCGCGCGGCGCGAAGGCCAGCGCGTTCTGGAGGAGGTTCCGGAAGACGCGATGGAGCTGGCTCGCGTCGAGCGCCACCCACGGCAGCCCGGGCGCCATGGCGACCTCGAGGCTGACGCCCGCCGTCGCGGCCTGCGCGGCGCAGTCGACGAGCGCGTGGTGGAGCGGCAGCTCCAGGCTGCCCGGCGTGCGCTCGCCGAGGCCGACCTTGCCGTAGGTCAGGAGGTCGGAGGTGAGCGCGTCGAGGTGCTCGGCCTGGCCGCGCAGCGTCCGCTGCATGCGCTCGAGGCGCGGGTCGTTGGCGAGGTGCGGGCCGAAGGCGTCGAGCGTCGCGCTGATGCCGAAGACCGGGTTCCGCAGCTCGTGGGCCAGGCCGCCGACCAGGCCGCCGAGCGCCGTCATGGCGGCGCTGCGGCGCAGCGTCTCGCGCATGGCGAGCTGCTCGCGCAGGTCCTCGACGATGAGCACGCCGCCACCGCGACCCTCGCCGAGCGGGGCGCCGGTGACGGCCACGGGGATGTCGGCGCCATCGGCGGCGACGACCTTCGTCTCGGTGCGGCGCACGTGGCGCCCGGCCAGCACCTCGGCCAGCGGCTCGGCGCCGGCGGCCGCGGGCGAGGCGCGCCCCAGCATGCGCTCGGCGGCCTCGTTCCAGGCCGACACGCGGCCGTCGGCGGTGACGCCGATGACCGCCACCGGGGTCGCGGCCAGGAGCGCGCGCTGGGCCTCGAGCGCGGCGCTCAGGCGCTCCTCGGCGCGCGCGCGGCGCGCGAGCTCCTCCTTGGAGACGAAGGCGAAGGACGTGACGAGCGCCGTCAGCAGCATCTCGTAGGCGAAGCCGTCGACCACCGACACGTAGGCGTCGAGCGCCTTCTCGGGCGGGTAGCCCAGGAAGGCGATGTTGGTCAGCACCATCAGCGGCACGAGCAGGACCGTGTAGTAGAGACCGATGAAGGCCGCCCACGACAGCGCCAGCGGGACGTGCGCGAGGTTCCGCCGCTCGAGCGCGCGGTGCACGTACCAGGCGATCGGGCCGGCCACCGCGTTCATCACGAAGGTGGTGGCGAAGTTCTCGGCGAGGTCGGCGCCGGGGGTCATGTTGAGGGTCAGGCCGAGCGCCGGCAGCAGCGTGAGCCACGGCCGGCGCAGGAAGAAGACGCTCGCCACGACCGCGGTCTGCGCGACGTCCATGGCGACCGACTTGGTGCCCGGCAGCTGGATGTGGATGAAGGCGATGAGGTAGCAGAGGACGCCCCAGGCGACCGCCAGCGCGAGCTCGCGCGCGAGCCCACGGCCGGGCGATCCGAGGCGCTCAGCGACCACGCGCGAGCTCGATACCGTGGCGCTTGAGCCGCTGGTAGAAGGTCGACAGCGGCATGCCGAGCGCGCGCGCCGCCTCGTCGACGCGGCCGGCCTTGGCCTCGAGGACGCGCCGGAGGTAGCGGCGCTCGTGCTCGTCGAGCGAGACGACGTCGAAGCCGTCGCCGGCGGCGGCGTCGTCGCCGGCCCGGCCGCCGCCCTCGAGGCGCAGGTCCGCCGCGCCGAGCGCCTTGCGATCGGACAGCAGCGCGGCGCGCTCGAGCACGTTCGAGAGCTCGCGCAGGTTGCCCGGCCAGGGATAGGCCTGCAGCGCGCGCACCGCGTCGGGGGTGAGCTCGCGCGCCACGCCGAGGCGCGCCTGGCCGTCGAGCATGCGCTGGGCGAGGACGGGGATGTCCTCGGCGCGGGCGCGCAGCGGCGGCACCCGCAGCGTCAGCGTGTTGATGCGATAGTAGAGGTCGCTGCGGAAGCGCTTGGCGCCGACCCCGGCCGCGAGGTCGGCGTGGGTCGCGGCCACGAGGCGCACGTCGACGACGCGGTCCTTGACGCCGCCCAGGCGACGGAAGCGCTTCTCCTCGAGGACCTTCAGGAGGCGCGGCTGCACCTGCAGATCGAGGTCGCCCATCTCGTCGAGGAAGAGCGTGCCGCGATGGGCGAGGTCGAGGAGGCCGACCTTGGAGGCGACGGCGCCGGTGAAGGCGCCGCGCTCGTAGCCGAAGAGCTCGCTCTCGAGGAGCTGCGGCTGGAGCCCGGCGCAGTTGATGTCGACCAGCGACTCGCCGGCGCGCGGCCCGTTCATGTGCAGCCAGGACGCGAGCACGCCCTTGCCGCTGCCGGTCTCGCCGAGGATGAGCACCGGCATGTCCGAGCCGGCGACGCGGCGCGCGTCCTCGGCCAGCTGGCGCATGAGCTCGCTCTTGCCGACGAAGGGATCGAGCGCGTCGCGGCGCGCGCGCGTGCGGCTGGCGGCCTCGCGCCGCTGCGTGCGGCGGCTCTCGGTGGTGCGCGCGATGATCTCGAGCAGCGCCGGCAGCTTGAGCGGCTTCGTCAGGAAGTGCTCGGCGCCCGCCTGGATGGCGCGCACGGCCAGCTCGATCGAGCCGTGGGCGGTGAGCACGATGACCGGCAGCGCGGCGCCGGTCTCCTTCAGGCGTGCCAGCAGGTCGAGCGCCGTGCCGTCGGGCAGCATGTGGTCGACCACCGCGCACTCGAACGACTCGCTCTCGATGGCGCGCAGCGCGTCGGCGAGGCTCGCCGCTTCGAGCGTGGTGTAGCCCGCGTCGCCGAGGAACATCGAGACCGAGAGCCGGATGGCCTCGTTGTCGTCGAGCACCAGCACCTTGCCGAGATTCACGTGCGTTCCCCAGAGCGGGTCCATGCGGAGGTGCCTTGCAAGGCACCTTCCAGCGCGGCCGCCTCGTCCGATCACGCCAGGCGTGCGACGGTTCTGGCGACACAGAATACACGCTTCCAGGAAGTCAGAAAGGCTCGCGCCCGAGCGCCGCCCGACGCGCGCTCTTTCGCGGGGGACCCGGCGAGCTCCGACGACGCCCGGGCGACTACGGATCGACCAGGCTCGGGCGCCGGTCCCAGGCCGTCGCGCTGGCGGCGCCGACGCCCTGGCCGACGCCGAACGGGAACACCGTGTCGCTCGTCACGAGGTGCGAGCTGGCCGAGATGGTCAAGCGACCTGACAATGCGTAGACGATGCCGCCGGCCGGTGTGCCGGTCGGCGCCGGGTCGTCGGAGACCCAGGCCGGCACCGACGAGGCCAGCGCCCAGTGGCCGCCGAGCGTCAGGCGGATCTCGCCGAAGGCCTCGGTGAGCGCGGCGTCGAGGGCCGCCACGCGCTCGCTCACGAAGGCGTTGGAGTTGACGTAGCGGTAGTGGCCGCCGCTCAGGCAGGCGGCGTCGATCTGGCGCGGGTCGCGGCCGGGGTAGCCGGGGGCCTCGAACTGCACGAAGTCGATGTGGATGTCGGGGCCGTCGGGGTCGGCCTGGTCGGCGGCGATGCGGTCGAGCACCTCCTGGGCCAGCACCGAGCTGCAGGCGGCGGTGCGCGGCGTCTGCGCCTCGCCGGCGCAGGTGTCGGGCCCGTCGGTGAGCACGACGATGTGGCGCGAGGCGCCGGCCGGGCGGCGGCGGCTCGGGTCGGCCAGCCAGCCGTACGCGAAGTCGATGGCCTTCCACAGGTTCGAGCGCCCGGCGGCGTGGCCGAGCAGGGTGCCGATGCCGGTCGACGCCATCCATAGATCGTGGTTCGTGCCGAAGCAGGCGGCGAGCCCGGCGGCGATGTCCTGGCCCGACGCGCCCGCGCACGGCACGGCCAGGTCGGCGCCGCCGTTCTGGCCCTCGCCGAAGGCCACGATGCCGAGGCGGTCCGAGGCGTTGAGGCTCAGGATGAAGGACGTCAGCGCGCGGAAGCGCGAGCCGTACTTGTCGGAGGCGACGTCGCCGGGCGAGCTCGGCAGCTGGCCCGGGTCGTTGCCCTGCGGCTCGAGGAAGCCGTTGGCGGCGTCGACCAGGCCGCCGATGGAGCCGCTCTGATCGACCAGCACGATGACCTCGTGCGGCTGGCTGCGGTCGGCCGTCGTGCCGACCCAGTCGACGCGCTCGAGCGCGGCGGCCGGCACCGCGCCGTGGCACGTGCCCGGGTCGTTCTCGGGCGCCGGGTCGAGGCAGTCCATGGCGAGCCCGAGCCCGCCCGGCGTGGTGAGGTGGATGTCGTCGGGATACGGGCCCTCGACCGCGCGCATGTCGACGAGGTCGCCCGGGTGGACGGCGAGATCGGTGTCGAGCGGGGTGCCCGGCGGCAGCTTCGGCTCGGTGGCGACGAAGGCCACGTTGGTGATGATGCCGTCGACCGGGCCGTCGTCGCAGACGCGGCTCCAGCGCCCGTCGGCCCCGGCCCGGCCGGGGTAGGCGCTGACGATCTCGGCGTGCGAGAAGGCGGCGCGCATCTGGTAGAACTTGGCGCCGGTGTCGCACGCGCCGGCCCCGACGAGGGCGACAGCGGCGGCGGCGAGGGGCGGGACGAAGGCGAGCGCACGAGCCATGGACGACACCTCGGTGACAGATCCGCTCGGGCATTGGCGCGCCGCTCGGCGATCCGTCACGGGTGTTTCTCCACAGCATGTTGGCCGTTCGACCTCACACAGTCTAGAGTAGCGCCGATGGCCACCCACCCAGCGACCACGGTCGCCAAGCTGCAGAAGCACCTCGACGAGCTGCCGACGCTGCCGACGGTCCTGATGGATCTCATGCGCTCCGACCCGAACGCGGACGGCTACTTCGACCGCGTGCAGCGGCTCGTGAGCGGCGACCCGGCGTTCGCGACGCGGCTCCTGCGCTACGCCAACTCGCCGGCGTCGGCGCCGATGAAGCCCATCGTGCGCGTGAAGGACGCGCTGTCGCGGCTCGGCTGCGCGCAGGCCGTGAACCTCGTCATCGCCGCCAGCGCCACGCGCGTGTTCGTGCCGCACACGCCCTGGGAGAAGGACCTCTGGGTCCACGCCGTCAACGTCGCCAACATCGCGCAGCACCTGGCGCCGTGCTTCGGGCCGCCGCGCATCGATCCGGAGGAGGCCTACACCTGCGGCCTCCTCCACGACCTCGGCCGCTTCGTGCTCTACCTCGAGGCGCCCGCGGAGCTGCGCGCCATCGATGAGACCGACTGGGAGACGCCGCTGGCGCTCATCGAGGCCGAGCGTCGCCTCTGCGGCTTCACCCACGCCGAGCTCGGCGCCATGGCGGCGGCCAAGTGGGACCTGCCGGTGACCATCGCCACCGTCATCCGCCTGCACCACTCGCCGCCCGACTCCGGCGTCACCCCCGAGCAGCGCGCGCTCATCGAGCTCGTGCGCACCGCCGACTGGCTCGACATCTCGCTGCGCAAGGCCGGCGACTGGCACCAGCTCGACGACGACGCCATCCACACGCGCGGCCTCTTCTATCGCGGCATGCGCACCGAGTCGTGGACCGACCGCGCCGCGCACCTGACGCGCGAGGGCCTCGTCAACGCCGAGCACACCATCGCCGCACTCGGCCTCTGATAGACCGAGCGCGCGACGTCAGCGCGGGAAGGTCAGGTCCTCGGCGCGCACGAAGGCGTGGTCGAAGCGGCAGCCGTTGCCGTAGCCGAGGCCGGGGATCTCGGTGACGGCGACCATGCCGCTGTCGCCGACCACGACCACGTGCACGGCGCTGGCGGCGCGCGCCCACACGACGCCGTCCTCCTCGCGATCGTAGACGGCCGCGCCGCCGTGGACGAGCGCCGGGCCGTGGTAGGTGTCGCTCACGCCGTAGCCGCAGAGGCCGCCGCGCATGCCGTAGTCGGGCTCGAGGTAGTCGAGCGCGAAGGGCGTGACGTTGCGCGTCTCGACCCAGCCGCGCACGAAGGTGCCGTCGCTCCAGCGCGCGATGACCTTGGTCCAGACGTCCTTGGCGCCGAGGCGCTCGAGGATGAAGGGCGCGCCGGAGTCGAGCTTCACCAGCACCGTCGGCAGCGCCGTGTCCGGCTTCGCGCGCAGCTCGACGAGGTCCTCGTCCGGCACCATGCGGCGCGGGATGGGTGGCCGCACGATGTGCGGCGCCTGGGCGGTCGCGTCGCCGAAGGTCAGCCGATCGCAGGCCACCAGCACCGCATCGATGTGCACCAGCGGGCCGGGGCTCGGCGTCACCGACAGGCCGGCGTCGAGGAGGTCGCCGGCCACGAGCGGGGTCTTCGGGGCGAGGCCGATGCGCCCGTCGGCCAGCGCCTGGGCGGCCTTCACGCGCAGCGGCAGCGTCGCGCGCGGCAGCGTCGCGTCGAACACGAAAGGTGCTTTGACATGCACGACGGCGTCGCCGGGAGCGCCGAAGGACACCTCGACCGGCACGTTGTCGAGGTCGAGCTCGAAGCTGTCGTGGGCGCCCGGGTGGACGACCAGCGCGGAGAGGTGGCGCGGCTTGCCGGCGACGAGGCAGGCGTCGGCGGCGGGCGGCGGAGGCGGGGCGGCGGAGAGCGCCGTGACGGCGAGGGCGAGCGCGAGGGTCATGGCGGCCTCCGACAACGCGGTGACGGCATTTGTTCCGCGCGCGGTGCGCGCGACGGCGGACCACGCTACCATGGCGCGATGAAACACAGGGGCTCGGTGAGGGGCGTGGCGGGCATGACGAGCGGCGTGGCGAGGCGCGTGCTGGTGCCGGCGGTGGCGGGCAGCCTCGGCGGGCTGGTGGCGCTGGCCGCGCCGGCGCACGCCGAGGGCTCCTTCTCGGGCGGCATCCACGTCACGCTGTCCTTCGGGGCCGACGGCGTGCGACCGGGCGTCGGCCTCGACATCCGCGGCGCGCTGCTGCTCGAGGACAGCGGCGGCGGCTGCGCCAACCTGGCGCGCAGCGGCGTCGGCCTGTACGCGCAGTTCACCTGGCTCACCGAGGAGGCCATCCGCTTCTCGGCCGGCGTGCACGGCGGCAGCGAGGTCGACACCGTCTCGAGCCTGGCGCGCCCGGCCTGGGACCTCGAGCTCGGCTGGACCTACCGCAACGCGTTCGACGGTCATCGCGCGGGCCACGGTCTGCAGCTCGGCGTGCTCGGCGCGTTCGAGACGGTGCTCGAGCTGTCGGCGCGCACGACGCTGACCTTCGCCGAGCGCGCCATCCCCGAGCTCACCATCGGCTCGGGCGTGCGCTTCCCGGGTCCGTTCGGGAGCAGCGGCGGCATCTGCGTCGAGGGCCGCCCGCTGCGCATCGACGGGCGCATCGTGTTGCCGGCGGTCGCGCTGGCCGGGCGCTGCGAGCGCCGGCGCTTGAAGGTGGACGCGGCGGTGCAGCGCGCGCTGGCCGACGCCTGGCTCGACGACGCGCGCCGAGGCCGCCTCGGTGCCGGCCTTCGAGCGCCTGGGCCACGACCTCGCGCGCCTCGACGCGGCGCCCGAGCTGGTGGAGCGGAGCCGGCGCGCGGCGCGCGACGAGGTGCGCCACGCGCGCCAGTGCGCCGATCTCGCCGCCGGCTATCGCGGCGTGGTGGCGACGCCGCTCGCGCTCCCCTGCCCCACCGGGCCGGCCGCGGGCTGGGCCGAGGTCGTGAGCGACAGCTGGCGCGACGGCTGCCTCGGCGAGGGCGCGGCGGCGCGGCGCGCCGAGCGGGCGCGGGCCGGCGCGCGCGACGAGCTGGTGCGCGCGGTGCAGGGCGCCATCGCGGTCGACGAGGCGAACCACGCCGAGCTGGCATGGAGCGTCATGGCCGAGGGGCTCCGGCGCGGCGGATCGGCGGTGCGCGACGGGCTCGCGGCCGAGCTCGACCGGGCAGCGGCCCCACCTGCAGGAATGCACGCCATCGACGACGAGGCTGCGCGAGCGCACGGTCGCCTGTCGCCGCGCGACGCCGAGCTCGCCTGGATCGAGACGCACGAGCGCGGCCTGCCGCGCGCCCGAGCGCTGCTCGACGCGGCCTCGGCGGCGGCCGGGAGGCGCTCGTGAGCGCGCTCGCCCCGGGTCGTCGCGTGGTGGTGAGCGAGCTCGGCGAGACGCCGCTCGACGCCATCGAGCGCTTCGCGGCGCTGGTCCCGCAGTCGGCGCCCGACCCGGCGAGCCTGGCCGCCGACGACGTCGTCGTCGCGGTGAAGAGCGCGTCGGTCGGCTGGGTCGACCTGCTCATGACCAGCGGCCAGTACCAGCACATGCCGCGGCCGCCCTACACGCCGGGCATGGAGTACGCCGGCGTGGTGGCCTGGGCCGGGCCGGCGGTGACCCACGTGGCGGTGGGCGATCGGGTGTTGAACGACGGCTTCCTGGCGGGGCCGCGCTCGCTCGGGGCGTATCAGGGCTGGGGTGGCTTCGCGTCGTACGCGGTGGCGCCGGCGGGCGCGGTGCATGCCATCCCGGGCGCGCTCGACTTCGATCAAGCGGCCAACCTGCTCGGCAACTACGAGACGGCCTACCACTGCCTGGTCACGCGCGGCCGGCTGCAGGCGGGCGAGACGGTGCTCATCCACGGCGCGACCGGCGCGACCGGGCTGGCGGCGGTGCAGATCGCCAAGCTGCTCGGCGCCACCGTCATCGCCACCGGGCGCTCGCCGGCGAAGCTCGAGGCGGTGCGCGCCGAGGGCGCCGACCCCGTCATCGCCATCGGCCTGCCGGCAGGCGGGGCCGAAGGAGCGCCGGGGCTGCGCTCGTTCAAGGACGAGGTGAAGGCGCTGACCGGCGGCCGCGGCGTCGACGTGGTGTACGACGGGGTGGGCGGCGAGATCTCGCTCGAGAGCCTGCGCTGCGTGCGCTTCGGGGCGCGCTTCCTGGTGGTCGGCTGGGCGGCGACGCCGTTCGTGGCCGAGGGCAAGGGTCGGCGCGGCGCCCCCAACGCCAACCAGCTGCCGACGAACCTCATCATGATGAAGGGGCTCGACGTGCTCGGCTGTCCGACCGCCATCACCACGGCGCAGGATCCCTCGCTGCGCCCGCCGCGGCTGGCCGCCATCATGGCGTGGGCCGCCTCCGGCCGCATCCGCCCGCACGTGTCGCACACCTTCGCGCTCGACAACTTCAAGACCGCGATGCTCGCCAAGTGGACCGGCGCGGTGACCGGCGGCTGCGTCCTCCACCCCTGACGCGGCGGACGTGTCCGACGCGACGACGCGACGACGCGACGACGCGACGACGCGAACGCGACGGCGCGAACGACGCAACGTTCCGCATCCCCAATGATTTCATGCCACCACCCTGGGGTCAGGACTACTTCTTTTCTCATTTTCCGCGCGCGGAAAATGAGAAAAGAAGTAGTCCTGACCCCGGTGTTGGCACAGGTGTTGGCACCCCGGTGCGGGCACCTCCGGGGGTGGGGGCACCTGAGCGCGTGCGTCGCCAGCGCGGAGACCTGGACGCCGCCTGCGCACGACGGCTTTCGCGCCGGCGCGGTCGCCCAGGCCCGAACCGTGCTCACGCTAGGAAGCGCCCCCGAGGTTGCCACCACCGCGGGCGGCCATGACCCTGGCTGCGGGTCCGAGCCGCGCAGCCCCGAGCACTGCGCGACCACGAGCCGAGGAGCACGCCATGACCACGACCTCACGCACCGACATCGCGAAGGCCTGCTTCACCGCGTATCGCGCCAAGGATCGCGCCCAGCTGGAGTCGCTCCTGAGCGACGACTTCCGCTTCGTGAGCCCATACCACGACGGCATCGACAAGGCCGAGTACTTCGCCCGCTGCTGGCCCGCCAGCGACCGCGTCAGCGCCCACATCATCGAGCACATGGTCGAGCGCGACTCCGAGGTCTTCGTCGTCTACCTCTGCACGATGGCCGACGGCCGCCAGTTCCGGAACACCGAGCGCATGACCATCGTCGGCCGCCACGTGCGCCGCGTCGAGGTCTACCTCGGCGCCTCCTACCACGACGGCGCGTTCGTCCCGCGCGCGCGCACGCCCCGCGCGCCGGCCAGCCCGCCGCCCGCCGCCCACGCCAGCGACGCCGACGCCTGATTTTTTTCGCCCGCCGCGATGAGTTCGCCGCGCCTCGGCGGTCCAACGCCGCATGAACGTCAACGAACCCGATCGCATCCCCTCCCGAAACCTCGTCGCCGCCGCGCTCACGGCCGTCGCCACCGCCGCCTGCGCCCACGCGCCGCCCAGCGCCGCCACCCCCGGCCCCGCGCCCAGCGTCCCGAGCCACAGCGGCTACGCCGACGTCGACGGGCTCCACCTCTACTACGAGGTCCACGGCACCGGCGCCCCGCTCGTCCTCATCCACGGCGCCTTCGGCGCCACCGGCATGTTCGGCCCGAACCTCGACCTGCTCGGCGCCCATCGCCAGGTCATCGCCGTCGACATGCAGGCCCACGGTCGCACCGCCGACATCGATCGCCCGCTCAGCGTCGAGGCCATGGCCGACGACGTGGCCGCCCTCATCGCCAGCCTCGGCTTCGAGGCGGCCGACGTCATGGGCTACTCGATGGGCGGCCTCGTGGCCATGCAGACCGCCTTCCGCCACCCCGAGCGCGTGCGCCGCCTGATCGTCGTGTCATCGCCCTTCGCCCGCAGCGGCTGGTACCCCGAGATGGTCGCCGGCATGGACCAGATGGGACCGGCCGCCGCCGAGCCGATGAAGCAGTCGCCGATGTACGCCATGTACGCCGCCGTCGCGCCGCGCCCCGACGACTGGCCGCGCCTCGTCACCAAGCTCGGCCTCGCCGTGAAGCTCGACTACGACTGGTCGCAGGCCGTCGCCGCGCTGAAGCAGCCGACCCTCCTCGTGGTCGGCGACGCCGACGGCGTCCGCCTCGCGCACGCCGTCGAGTTCTTCCGCCTCCTGGGCGGCGGCCTCCACGACGCCGGCTGGGACGGCTCCGCGCGCCCGGCCTCGCGCCTCGCCATCCTGCCCGGGGCGACCCACTACGACATCTTCGCCAGCCCGGCGCTGGCCGCCGCGGTCGAGCCGTTCCTCGCCGCCGCCGACGCCGGCCGCTGACACGCGGAACGCGCGCAACGCGCGCCGCGCGCGCACTGGTCACTCTGAATGTCACATTCGCGCGCGCCGCGTCACACCCGGCTCGACGGCGCCTCGGCGCCGAGCGCGAAGCCGCGGCGACCGCGCGCCGGCTGCCCCGGCCGCGCCAGCCCCGAGCGGCTGGCCGGCTGCCGCGCCGACGCGGCGGCGCTGCCCTCGCCGAGGTGGAACTGACCGGTGAGCCCGCGCATGACCGCGGCGTGCTCGGCCAGCCGCCCGGCGGCGAGCGCCGTCTCCTCGGTCACGGCCGCGCTCTGCTGCGTCTCGCGCGACACGGTGTCGAGGTTGATGCGCGCCACGCTGTCGCGCTGGTGCACCGACGACTCGGCGATCTCGGCGATGACCGCCAGGATCTTCACGACCTGGCTGGTGATGGCCTCGAACGCGACGCTCGCCTCCTTGTTGATGGCCACGCCCTCGTCGGCCTTCTGCAGCGAGCGCTCGATGAGCGTCGTCGTGTTGCGCGCCGCCTCGGCGCTGCGCATGGCCAGCGAGCGCACCTCCTCGGCGACCACCGCGAAGCCGCGCCCGGCGTCACCGGCGCGCGCGGCCTCGACGGCGGCGTTCAGCGCCAGCAGGTTGGTCTGGAAGGCGATCTCGTCGATGGTGCGGATGATCTTGGCGGTCTCGTCGGCCGCGCCCTTGATGCTCTCCACCGCGATCGACATGCGCCCCATGCTGGCCGATCCCTGCTGCGCGATCGACGTCGCGCCCTCGGCGTGGCTGCGCGCCTCCTGCGCCGAGACGGCGCTCTTCTGGCTCATGACGGTGAGGTCCTTCAGCGTCGTGAGCACGCCCTCGATGGACGCGGCCTGCGTCGCCGCGCCCCGCGCCAGCTCGGTCGACGCGCTGGTGATCTCGCCGGCCGCGCCGGCCACCTGATCGGCCACCGACGACACCTCGGCCATGGCCGCCTCGAGCGTGGCGATGGCGTTGTTGGTGGCGACCTTGATGGAGTCGAAGTCGCCGGCGTAGGCGCCGCGCATGCGCGTCGTCAGGTCGCGCGCCTCGGCCCCGGACAGCACCGCCTTGGCCTCCTGGATGGGCGCGTTGGCCACCGCCAGCATCTCGTTCATGCCCGCCACCAGCTCGGCGAAGACGCCGTGCAGCCCGTCGGCCGAGCCGCACGTCGAGAGCTGCCCCTGGCGCGCCGCGTCGATGAGGACCTGCTCGGCCTCGACCAGACGCTCGAGCGAGCTCTTCATCTCGGACAGCGCTCCGGCGACGGCGCCGACCTCGTCGTTGCCGCTGCGCTCGAAGGCGTGGCCGAGCTCGCCGCGCGACATGCCGCGCGCGATGGCGGCCACGCGGTTCAGCGGTCGGCGGATGGCGCGCACCGTCGCCAGCGACACGACCAGCAAGAGCAGGCCGCCGAGGATCGCCCCGAGCACGATGCTGCGCGTGGCCGCGCTCTCGACCGTCTGCGACTCGGCCTGCAGCCGCTCCGAGGTCGCCGCGATGGTGTCGCCGAACTTCTCCATGCCGCCCTCGAGCGTCGTGAAGTCGGCGAGGAAGCCGTCGAGCGGCGGCAGCGCCGCGGTCGGCCCGACGGTCAGGTACTTCTCGGCCGCGGCCAGGTAGCGCTCGACGCCGGGCATGACGTCACGCGTGGCGCGCTGGATGTCGGGGTCGGCGTCGAGGCCCACGCGCTTCATGCTCTCGCGGAAGCGCGCCACGTGCTCGCGGATGCCGTCGAGCCCCTCGGTGCGCATCGACTCGTCGCCGCGCGCCGCGCCGAGGCTGATGAGCAGCACGTCGGCGCGGATGCCGTCGTGCATCATGTCGGCGTCCATCTGCGCCCGCTGCGCCGCGTTGACCTCACTGATGCGGCGCGCCGCCGTCGCCACGGTGGCGAGGTTCTTCACGGCGAAGACGCCGACGAACGCGGTCGAAGCCACGGCGATGCCGCAGAGGAACAGGAGCTTCTGGAGAAGGGTCGTTGGCTTCATGGCTGGCGCGTCCTCTCGGGCGGATACCGAGAAGGCAACGGGACAAAGCCCTCGCGCGACACGACCGACCCCGAACGCGAAGGCCGCCGGAGTAACCGGCGGCCTTCGGGCCCGCGTTGCGACGGACCGAGAGAGCTTGCCCTGGACCGACGCGATCAGCCCAGGCGAGAGGTCACAGGCTCGAGGCGCAGTAGCCGCCGGCGGCGTTCACCCAGTTGCGCTGGATGAGGTAGTCGCGCGTCCCGAGCTTCATGTTGGCGAGGGCGCCGTTGGCGGTGGTGTAGGTGGCGCCGTAGGTCCACGCGCACTTGTCGGCGTTCTCGGCGCCGGTGTTGTCGTACCAGGCGTTGAGGTCGGGATCGGTCGCGGCCTCCTCGGCCTCGTGCGCGATGATCGACGCCATGCCGTCGGCGCCCGCGTTGCCGTTGGGGCCGACGGTCTGCTCGAGGCACGACGACGGGCAGCGGTCGGCGTTGCCGACGAAGGCGAACTTGATGTCGCTGCCGCCGACCGTCGTGTGCGTGTGCCAGCCGCAGTACTGTGAGCAGAAGCCGCTCTTGGCGTTCACGTCGGCCGAGGTCAGCACGAAGTAGATGCCGGTCGCGTCCTTCGGCAGGCGCCCCGAGTTGATGGCGCTCGCGACGATGGTGGCGAAGTTGGCGTCGGTGAGGTTCTTGCCGAGCGAGTAGGCGTCGGTGGTCGAGCCCTTGAAGGCGACCGAGTTCGAGAGCGCCGTGGCGGCGCCGTTGTTGTAGCTGGTGTTGATGTTCCAGTAGGGCGAGCCGCCGAGGTTGGCCGCGAAGTCCTCGAGGATGCCGACCGCGCTGTTGGTCGACCAGTCGCCGTACCAGATGTAGTAGATGCCGATCGTCCCGAGCATGACCGGCCCGCCGTGCCAGCTTATGCCGTTGCCCTGGGGCTTGGGCTTGCCGCCGCCGCCGCCGTGCGCGTCGCCCTTCAGGAGGTCGCCCTTGCGGATGAGGGTGCGCCCGTGCGGCGCGATCTCGGGGGTCTTGCTGAGCCCCAGCGCGCCCTCGACCACGCCCGGCTCGTCGCCCGACGCGCCGTCGCTCCCGACCATCCCGTCGCAGGCACCGCCCGCGAACGCCGTAGCCACCGCCATACAGAGAACCGCCGCTCGCAGCTTCATGCACGCCTCCATGGCCCGGCCTCGCCGGGGTTCGAGCCTGCCGCGCAGGTAACGGGCGCGGCAGGATGCGATGGCATCGCACGAAACGAGAACGGTGCAAACGGACCCGGCAACGAATCTCTCGCGCGCCCGTCGGCGCGCGCGCAGTTCCGTATTCCGTCAGGTGACACCGCCTCAGCGGACGGCCAAAGCGGCTACTTGGTCGGCGGCGCCTTGGCCTTCTTCTGATCGGCGGCGATGATGGTCGCGAAGGCCTTGGTCGAGACGCGGCCCTTGGCCAGCGCCTTGGCGATGTCGGCCGAGGTGAGCGCCAGCACCGACTCGTTGAAGGTCTGCTCCCAGGCCAGCGTGCGCTGGGTGAAGAGGCCGGCCACGAGCTTCTCGGCGATCCAGTCGTCGTCGGCCAGCTGGCTGTCGTAGGCGTTCTTCCAGGCGACCTTCACCTTGGCCAGCTCGTCGTCAGCGACGCCCTTCTCGAGCAGTTGGTTGGTCTCTTCGATGAGCGCCGCCAGCGCCTTGTCCGAGTTCTGCGGGTTCACCAGCGCGCCGGCGATGATGAGGCCGAAGGCGTCGAGCGCGCCGCCCTTCAGCTGCGAGAAGGCGCCGTAGGACCAGCCCTCCTTCTGGCGCAGCCGCTCGATGAGGCGACTCGACGCGCCGCCGCCGAGCACGTAGTCGAAGAGCTGGAGCGCCGGGTAGTCGGCGTCGTCGTCCTTCAGCTCGAGCGCCTCGAGCGCGATGATGAAGCCGCCCTCCTTGTCGGGCGTGTCGATGACCTCGGCGCCGGTCTCGCTCGGCTTGAAGGGCATGACCACGCGCTCGAACGGGCGCGGCGACTTCCACGGCGCCAGCTTGTCGCTGACGAAGCCCTCGACCACCGCCGGATCGAAGTCGCCGACCACCGACATCTCGGCGTTCGAGGCGCCGAGCAGGTCGTGGTAGAAGCCCTTCACGTCGGCCACCGTCAAGGCCTGGAGCCGGGTGATCTCCTCGGCGATGGTCGGCACGTAGTGGATGCTCTCCGCCGGATAGGGAAGCAGCTTTCGTATCGCCGCGGTGATGGCCAGCGCCTGCGGGTTCGACTGCGCCTCCTGGAGCGAGGTCAGCGTCTCGGCCTTGGCGGCCGCGAACTGGTCGTCGGGGAAGGTCGACTCGGCGAGCAGCTCGCCCAAGAGCGCCAGCACCGGCTGCAGGTTCTCCTTGGTCGTCTCGATGCGCGCCGCCAGCGTGCCCGGCCGCGGCACGACGCCGTCGGGCTGGAACGAGACGCGCGCCTTCAGCTTGTCGAGTTCGTCCTTGATCTGCTGATAGCTGTGCTTGGCGGTGCCACGCATGAGCATGTCGGGCAGCATCTCGGCCGCGGTCATGCGCGGCGTGAGCTCGGCCTCCGAGCCATAGTGGAGCACGAGCCGCGCCTTCACCTGGCCGCCGCGCGTCGCCTTCGGCAAGAGCGCCAGCTGCACGCCGCCGATGGTCTTCCGCGTGGTGTGGGCCTCGATGTTGGCGACCGTCGCCTCGAAGGCCTCGCCCGACGCCACGGCGGCCTTGCCCTGGTAGCCCTCGACCAGCTTGGCCACGTCGGGGCGGCCGGCGGCGGGCGCGCGCTGCGGCTCCTTGGTCGGGATGAACATGCCCAGCGTGCGGTTCTCGGCCTTGAGGTACGCGGCCGCGACCGCCGTCGTCTGGGCCGCATCGAGCTTGGCCACGCGATCGCGGTGGGTGAAGAGGAGGCGCCAGTCGCCCTGCGCCTGCCAGTCGGTGAGCTCGATCGCGACGCGCTGGCTGTCGTTCATCATCAGATCGAAGTCCTTGGCGAACGAGGCCTGGAAGCGCTGGATCTCGGCGTCGGTCGGCGCGTGCTCGGCCTGGCCGAGGCCCTCGACGGTGGCGATGAGCGCGTCGCGCACCGGCTCGATGGGCTTGTCGCCGGCGACCTCGGCGAAGAGCGCCAGCGTTCCCGGCTCGGCCAGCGGCTGCGCGTGCGACCACACGCGGCTGGCCATGCCGGTCGCGACCAGCGCGGTGTAGAGGCGGCCCGAAGGCTCGTTGGTCAGCACGTGGCCGATGGCCTCGGTGGCGACGAAGGCGTCATCGGCGCCGGCGACGGTGTGGTAGAGGACGCCGATGACCTGGGTCTCGCCGACCCGGCGCAGCGTCACGCTGCGCTCGCCGTCCTGCACCGGCTCGTCGGTGTAGCTCGTCGGCAGCTGGCGCTCGGGCTTGGGGATGGCCGCGAAGTGCTTGGCCACGAGGTCGAGGGTCTTGGCCGGATCGATCTTGCCGGCGACCACCAGCACGGCGTTGTCGGGCTGGTAGAACTCCTCGTAGAAGCGGCGGAGGTTGTCGACCGGCACGCGCTCGATGTCGGAGCGCGAGCCGATGGGGGACTTGCCGTAGTTGTGCCAGAGGTAGGCCGTCGACAGCATGCGCTCGTGGAGGATGGAGGCCGAGTCGTTCTCGTCCTGCTCGAACTCGTTCCGCACGACCGAGAACTCGTGCGAGAGATCCTCGGCGGCGATCTTCGAGTGCACCATGCGATCGGCCTCGAGCTCGAGCGCCCAGGCGAGGTTCTCGTCCGAGGCCGTGAAGGTCTCGTAGTAGTTGGTCCGATCGTAGTCGGTCGTGCCGTTGAACTGGGCCCCCTTCTGCTGGAACTCGTTCCAGATGGTGGGGTGGCCGGGCGTGCCCTTGAACATCATGTGCTCGAGCAGGTGGGCCATGCCGGTCTCGCCGTAGCCCTCGTGGCGCGAGCCGACCTCGTAGGTGATGTTGACGGTCGCGGTGGTCTGCGACGGGTCGGGGAAGAGCAGCACGCGGAGGCCGTTGTCGAAGCGCCACTCGGTGATGCCCTCGACCGTGGTGACCTGCGTCGGCGCACCCGGCGCCTGGGCCTGCGCATCGGCGCTCGGCGTGGCGTCGGGGCTCGGGGCTGCGCCGTCGCTGACGCTGACCGGGCTCGCGTCGGCCGCGGGCTGGGGCTTCGGGCTGCCGCAGGCGCCGAGCGCGAGGGCCGCGGCCATGGCTCCGGCGACGGCCGCACGACGGCGGCGACGCGCGAGCGCGAGCCGCGCCAGCGCCGCCCCGGCCAGCCCGAGCGGCGCGGCGCCCGCGCCGGCGCAGCCCGAGTCGTCGGCGCCCTTCTGCCCGACGAGGCCCGAGCAGTCGGTCTTGCAGGCGCCCTTGGTGGTGTCGGAGAGGAGCTCGCCGGTGTCGCAGCGCTCGCCCGGCGCGTCGACGACGCGATCGCCGCAGCTCGGCGCGACCTCGCTCAGCGACAGGTCGTCGAGGTAGACGCCGCCGCCGCCGCTGCCCCCGGCGGGGCGCGTGAGCAGCAGCGTGTAGCGCACGGTGGCGGTGCCGGCCGGGACGTCGACGCTCAGGAAGTCGTGGGTCCACACGCCGGCCGCCGGCTGGTGGGCGGCGCTCGCGACGACGCGCGTGGGCGGGTTCTCGGCCCCCAGGCCCTGGCCGTCGAGGAACTCGAGCACGAGCTGGAGCTCGGTGTCGCCGGTGAGCGGGTCGCCGGCCGGCACCGCGTACCAGACCTCGGCGCTCACGCGCTGGCCCGGCGCGATGCCGCTCACGTCTTGATAGAGCCCGCCTTGCGAGATATCGGCCGTGGCGGGGTCGATGCTGATGTGGGCGCCGAGACCGTTCTGCGCCGCGGCGCTCGTCACTTCGTAGGTCCTGCCCCAGAAGCCGCCCCAGCCCTGGCTGTCGCCGGTCTCGAAGTCGCCGTTGACGAGCAGCGGCGTGGGCATGATGGGCACCGAGGTGAGCAGCGCGACGAGGGTTGCGAACATGCCGGCTCGCCTACCATGGGCGAGCCCGCGCAGCCAATGTCCTGGTGTCGGACCCGGGGTTCGGATAGCTTCACGTGGCGGTGGGTGCGGACGACGACATTCGCGTGCTCCTGGGCGAGCTCTGCGAGAGGAACCGGGGAGACTTCGCGGCGGCGTTTCGCGTCGTGCAGCTCGCCGACCAGCAGATCCGCGTGGTCGGCATCCTGTCGCACGGCGCCCCCGGGCTCGTGCCGCTGGCCTCGCGGCTCGAGGGCACGCCGTACGGCCGGCTGAATCCGTCGGTCGGGACGCTGCCGCCGCTCAATCGCTGGAACGTGCGCGCGCGCGGCAACCTGGCCTCCGGATGGGTCGGCGAGCGCGTGTGGGACGTCATGGGCATCGGCTCGCAGCTCGGCTGCCTGGTGGTCTTCGACGGCCGCGTGTGGGGCTGGATCGGCACGCTGCGCTGGAAGAACCGCGACCCGTTCACGGCCGAGGACGAGGTCAGCGCGCAGCCGCCGGCGCGCGAGCTGGTGAAGCGCATCGCGCACGCCGAGCGCGGCCAGGCCGAGGTGCCGGCGATGCCAGGCTGTGCCCTGGTCGTCGACGGCCAGGTGCGCATGAGCGACGGCCGCTGGCCCGACGACGAGCCGCGGCTGCGCCGCTTCCTCGACGGGCTCGAGGCGCCGCAGGCCGGCGGCACCCGCTTCGGCTACATCGACGGCGCCGTCTTCGAGGCCCACGTCATGACCGGCGCCGCCGGCGCGGCCTGGCTCGTGCGCAGCGAGCGCGCCGCGCGCATCGCCGCGACGCCGCTCCTCGAGCTGTCGCCGAAGCAGCGCGAGGTGGCCGAGATGGCGGCGCGCGGCGCCACCGTCGCCGAGATCGCGCGCGCCATCGGCGCCACCGAGAACACCGTGAAGACCCACCTGAAGCGCGCCTACGAAGCCTGCGGCATCGCCACGCGCGCCGAGCTCCTCGACCTCGTCAACGCCACCGTGCCGCCCGAGAGCCTGCGCCGCTAGCCGGCGGGTGCGCGCCGAGACGAGGCGCGCGAAGCGTGCGATGATGCCGGCATGGCCAGGTCCTGGCAGGACGACCTCGCGGCGAGCATGTCGGCGGAAGGCGCGCTGCGCGGCCTGCCCGTCCACGCCAAGCGGCGCGCGCGCTTCGTCCGCGCCGTGGTCGAGGCCGCCACCGCGCGCGGCCCGGACGCGGGCGCCATCACCGCCGTGCGCTGCATCGCGCCGACCCCGACCGGCGGCGGCGACTGCGGCGACTGGATCCACGTGGCGCGCGACGGCGACCGCGCGCTGGCCTGGTCGTGCCCGGGCTGCGGCGAGCACGGCTTCGTCAGCGGCTACGCGCGCGGGCCGTACGACCTGCGCGCGCACCCGGCCGAGCCGTCGCCCCTGCGCTGGGCCCCGAGCGACGACGAGCTGGCGCTGCTCGACGATGCCACCGATCTCCGGCCCGACCTGCGCGCGGTGCTCGCCCGCGCCGTGCCGACCGAGCTCGGCGTGGTGGTGCCGGCGTCGCGCGCCGAGCTCGATCGCGTCTACGCCTTCGTCGCGTCGCTGGTCGACGCGAGCCTGAGCGCCAACCGCATGGAGCTCCTCGACAGCCTGCGCGCCGGCCTCAGCGCGGCGCTCGAGCCGCGGTCGGCCTAGGACTCGCCGCGCGCGACGCGCCTCAGCGCGACTTGGTGAAGCGGTAGGGCACGCGCAGGAGCCGACCGCCCTGGACCGGCACCCACAGATCGAAGGCCAGCGTGCGGCTCGTGCAGGTGTAGCCGGTCTTGAGCAGCGCCGGCAGGAACCCGGCCAGGTCGGGGGCCGCGAGCTGACCGGTGGGCGCGGTCGTGCCGTCGGGCATCGTCACCTCGGAGCGCACGGCGAAGGTGTTGGTCCCGGGCTCGAGGCACATGTGGTGCTGGCTTGGCGGACCGTTGCCGAGGTGCGCGTCGCCGCGGCCGTTGACGACGTTCTTCTGATCGAAGACGAGCGGCGGCAGGGTCCCGCCGAGCTCGATGAGGCCGCGCGTCTCGTGGCTCCAGTCGGTCGCCTCGAAGGTCGCGGCGCCGCCCGCCGACACGACCAGCGCGAGCTTGCCGGTGGTCGCGCGCCACGACAGCCCGACGTCGGCGAGCTGGGTGTAGACCTCCTTCATGGCGGCGTTGTCGTAGGTCCAGCTGCCCACGAGGCAGCGATCGTTGATGCCGGCGGTGCAGCCGCAGGCCGCCGTCAGCGGCTCGCCCTTCGACACGATGCTGATGGCGTCGCTCTGCTCGGCGCCGTTCGCGAGCAGCGCCACCAGCAGGAGCTCGGCCTCCGACTGCCGATCGCACGGCGACTCGAGCGCCTGCGGGCCGCGCCAGATCTCCCACGTGTCGGCCCCGGGCGCGCGCGCGAAGACCGTCACGCCGCTCGGCGCGAGCACGTTGACGGAGTACTTGCCGGCCGCCTCGAAGCGCAGCTTCACGCGCCGGAAGGCGAGGTTCGCCAGCGGTCCGCTGTCGACCGACAGGACGCCCTGCGCGAAGCCGAAGCTCTGCGCGCCGCGCGCCACGACCGGCAGGTAGCCCGGGCCGGCGCGCGGCACGCGCCCGTCGACCAGCGCCTTGGCGAGCCCGGCGAGCAGCGTCGGCTCGCGCGCGGCGAGCCACGCCGCGAGGATGCGGCGCTGGCCGTCCGGGTGCGCCGGATCGATGCTCTCGAGCGTGCGCGTGAAGGCGGCGCTGTCGATGTTCGGCTGGCGCAGCGCGTAGGCGAAGAACGGCAGCGCGCCGATGTGGCTGCCCTGCTCGTAGAACGGCAGCGTGGGCGTCCACGGCGGCGAGGCCTCGGGGCGCGTCTCGAGGCCCGCAGCCGGGAAGCTCGTGGCCGAGAGCGCCAGCGCCAGCGGGTCGGGCCACCAGTCCGTGGCCGGCGTGTCCTCGATGGCGTCGAACCAGTCGGCGGGCTTGTCGAACATGCGCGGCATGATGGCGTACTGCAGCAGCGCCACGACGAGCTGGCTCAGCTGCGGCGGCGTGAGCTCGTCGCTGTTGCGGTTCAAGACCACCAGCACGTCGTGATCGTCGCTGGCGATGGTCGAGGTGCCGCGCAGCGGGTAGCCGGCCCCGTCGGTGCGCACGTCGACGACATCCGTGACGAGCAGCATGACCGGCGGGTACGGCCGGTCGCCGCGCAGGCGTAGGGTGCCGCGCGCGGCCATCATGCCGGCGATGATGGCCTGCTCGCGCTCGACCGGGAGCGCGTTGCCGCGCTGGATGAACAGGCGATCGGTCAGGCCCTGGCCCGGGATGGGGACCTCGTCGCAGGTGAGCGGCGAGGGCAGCGCCGGGCTCGACATGTCGGCGGGCAGCGTGCCGTTGACGAGCTGGCAGTCCAGCGAGTCGGCATGGGCATGGCCGCCGACGACCATGGCGACGGTGAGAGCGAGCGCCGAGAGCTTCATGGCGGGGATCCTCGTGCCGGGGGAGACCAGATAGGTTGGAAATTCCCGGCCTGTCAACGGGGCTCACCGCCCCGCAATCACGGCTGGAATCGCGCGTCTTGGCGTGCGCCGCGCGCGGGGCGAGCCAGCCGCTCGCGACCAGCGCGGCGAGAAGAGGACGACGGGGACGATGCGACGCATGCGGACCTCCAGGCGGACTCCCAGCGTAAGCGCTGGCGGCGTTTCGGGTCTGGCCGCGCGAGCGCCGGCTGCGGTTGACGGCGCGCGCCGCCGGCCGTAGCCCTTGGCCATGAAGCCCATCACCCCCTGCTTGTGGTTTTCCGACGAGGCCCTCGAGGCCGCGACGTTCTACGTCTCGGTCATCCCGCGCTCGACCATCCGCGCCGTGTCCCACTACGGCCCGGGCGCCCCCATGCCCGAGGGCTCGGTGCTCACCGTGAGCTTCGAGCTCAACGGCCAGGACTTCATGGCGCTGAACGGCGGCCCGCACTTCCAGCACTCGCCGGCGGTGTCGTTCGTCGTGCGCTGCGATACCCAGGACGAGCTCGACGCCATCTGGGCGCAGCTCTCGGCCGTGCCCGAGCGCGAGGAGTGCGGCTGGCTGCAGGACAAGTTCGGCGTGTCGTGGCAGGTCGTGCCGAGCATCATCGAGCGCCTGGTCGCCGACCCGGACAAGGCCAAGGTCCAGCGCGTGATGGCCGTCATCCTGTCGTCGAAGAAGCTCGACATCGCCGCGCTCGAGCGCGCCGCCGCCGCCGCATGATCGCCGTCGGCGTGGTCGTCTCGGGGCGGGTGCAGGGCGTCGGGTTTCGACAGTCGATGGCCCACGAGGCGCGCCGGGTGGAGGTCGCCGGCTGGGTCCGGAACCTGCCCGACGGGCGCGTCGAGGCGTGGCTCGAAGGCGCTCCGGAGGCGGTCGCGGCGCTCCTCGACTGGTGTCGGCGCGGGCCCCCGCACGCGGCCGTCGAGGCGGTCGTCGAGCGCCCCGAGACCCCGGCCGCGCACGCTCCGCCCTTCGTCGTCCGTCGCTAGCCGGCGCCAGGAAACGTTGCACTCCGCCGCGACCTCGGGCATGGGGAGCGCGATGACCGCCTCACAGGCCAAGGATCTCTGTCTCGCGTGCGGCCTCTGCTGCGACGGGACCATCTTCGATGTCGCGCGCGTGGACGAGGCCGAGCTGCCCGCTCTCACGCGCCTCGGCATCCGCACCGCGACGCGCGCCTTCGGGCCGGTGCTGGTGCAGCCGTGCGTCGCGCTCGACGGCACGCGCTGCACCGTCTACGGCGACCGCCCGCACACCTGCCGCGCCTTCCGCTGCAACCTCCTCATCGCCCTCGAGGCCGACGAGGTCGAGCTCGACGAGTGCCTGGCCCACGTCGACCAGGCCAAGCGCCTGAAGCACGAGCACGCCATCGAGCCCGACGATCGCAAGGCCGCGCGGCTGCGCCTCGAGGACTACCTCGACCGCCACTTCCGCGGTCGCCAGGGCTGACGTCGATCGGATGGCCTCGCTCCACCGGAGTGAGCCACGCACGGCTCCGACCGCGGGCGACAGTCTTCGAGTCGACAGCGGCGGCTCGCGCGCGTCCGTCACATGTGGAAGCCGATGTAGCCGGTGCCCTCGCCGACCACGAGGAACGAGTGGTGCACCGTCGCGCCGCCCTCGACGCCGACGTGGCCCCACGGCCAGCTCACGCGCACGCCGGCGCGCGTCGCGTTCAGGAGGTACCCGCCGCCGCCGAGCCACATGAGCTTGTGGCCGAGGTAGACCTCGACGTGCTCGCCGAAGCGCCGCCCCAGCGCCAGGTCGGCCAGCGCCGCGCCGTGGCCCACGAACTCGTCGACCCACAGCGAGGCGTAGCCGCCGCCCACGCCGAGCGAGAGCGCGAAGTCGTTGGCCTTGGTGGTGAGGACGCCGAAGCGCACCTCGGCCAGCGCCGAGTACACCTCGTACTGGCCCTCGAGCTCGATGCGGTCGGTGAGCCCGACCGCCGCCGACACGACCGGGAGCACCTCGGGCAGGGTGTTGAACGCCAGGCCGGCCGAGACCTCGGCGCGCCCGGCTTCGAGGTTGTCGGCCGGCCGCATGTGCGAGTAGGTGCCGCAGGCCGGGGCGGCCAGCGCGGCGAGCGCGGCGAGCGCGACGAAGGACAGGCTGGACCATGACATGAGGGCTCCGGGGGCGTTCAGGACCGGGTCGGGTTCGCGCGCACGACGGCCACCCGTCAAGGCGCCGTGCGGCCGTGCTTGACGTGCATGCGCGGCACCGGCCGACGCGCGTCGATGGCCTCGACCTCGTCGATGCGCAGGACGCTCGTGCCGCCCGGACGATGCGCCGGGATGTCGGGCTCGGGCTCGGGCTCGGGCTCGAGGCTCGCGCCGTGGGGCCACGGCGGTCGTTCAGGCGGACCCTCGAGCGCCGGGGCCCGTTGTGGCGGCCTGGAGCATGAGGCTGCTGAGGCGCGTCGCCAGGTCCTGCGCGTCGGACGGCATGCGCGCCAGCACCGCCACGCGCACCGCCTCGGCGCGCCGCGCCACCGCGGCGACGTCGCTGGTGCCGGCCGACGCAGCGGCGATGTGCACCTCGGCCGCGGTCTCGAGCAGCGTCAGCATGCGGCCGGTCCAGGTGCCGTCGGGCGGGTCGTGCAGGAGCTCGCGCGCGCGAGCGGCGGCGGCGCGGGCGCCGACCGCATCGCCGACGGCGGCCTTGGCGACCGCGACGTCGGCCAGCGCGGTGCCCTCCATGGTGGTCGCGCCGACCTCGCGGTGGAGCGCGGCGCTGGCCTCGAAATCGGCGAGCGACGCCGCCCAGCGCCCGCGCAGGTAGTGGCACAGGCCGCGCTTGGCCAGGATGGTGGCGGCCGAGCGCTGGTTGCCCGAGGCGTGGGCCAGGCTCAGCGCCTCGGCCAGCGCGCCCTCGGCCGCGGCGAGGTCGTCGCGCAAGAGCGCCGCGCAGGCCAGCAGCTCGAGCGCCGTCGAGAGGCGCAGGCGCTCGCCCACCTCGCGGCACACCTGCACCGCGCGATGTACCTCGGTGAGCGCGCGCGCGTCGTCGCCGATGCCGAGCAGCGCCTCGCCGAGGTTCAGGTGGACCTCCTCCTGGCCGCGCAGCACGCCGAGCGCGGCGAAGGCCTGGCCGGCGCGCTCGAGCGCGAGGATGGCCGCGCGCTGCTGCCCGACGCGCGACAGGTGCAGGCCGCGGTCGACCAGCGTCCGGGCCTGGCCCAGACGATCGCCCAGCGCCGCGAAGCCGCGCTCGGCCTGGTCGAGGAGCTCGAGCGCCTGGGCCGGGCGACCCTCGGCGCGCATGACGTGGCAGAGCGTGGCCGAGGTGCGCGCTTGGCCGCGCAGGTCGCCGGTCCCGAGGTGGAGGCGCAGCGCGTCCTCGAGCGCACGGCGCGCGCGGGCCGCGTGACCGGCGCGCCACAGGAGCTCGCCGAGCAGCGTCTCGAGCATCGCTTGCCGTGCCACGGCGCGGGGCCGCCTCGCAAGCGGCTCGGCGGGCCGTTCGCCAGCGCTCCCCGAGGGCCGACGCGCACAGCCGCCGGGGCCCCGAGCCCGGCGACGCGCGACCGACCGACTCAGTCGGTCGCCGGCTCGATGCGCTTGCCGTGCTTGTTCAGGTAGAGCGTCGCCGGCACCAGCGCCACGATGTTGAGGCCGATGAGCCCGAACACCTTGAAGGTGGCCCAGGTGTCGGTGCTGAAGGTGTAGGCCACCCACAGGTTCAGGCCGGCCAGCAGCACGAAGAAGAGCGTGAGCCCGTCGTTCACGCTGCGGCCACACGCGCCGCTCGGCCTCGAAGGCCTTGGCCAGCATGCGCTGGGCGATGGGCTTGTCGCCGACGAAGCGCGACACGACGAAGGCGATGGCCAGGAGCAGCTCGAGCACGGTCGGCTTCCACTTCACGAACGTCTCGTCGTGGAGCGCGATGGTGAGCCCGCCGAAGACGACCATCAGGCCCGCCGACACGAGCGTCATCGGCTCGATGCGCCCCTTCTTCACGCGCTGGTAGATGACCACCGCGATGGTCACCGCCACCGCCACGCCGGTCGCGATGTAGATGTCGCTGAACTTCAGCGCGACGAAAGGAGATGATCGGGGAGGAAGTCGAAGAGCGGTCCCACGCGCGGCGTTCTCGCGCGTTCCGGCGGCCGCCTGGCCAGGCCGCCGCGACGCTCAGCGCCCGCGCGCGCGCGACGCGATCGCCGGGCCGGCCCCATCCTCGGCCTGCGGCCGCGCCCGCGGGCGAGCTCGAGCGCCAGGCGGCGCTTCAGCGCCGCGGCGTCGGCCCGACGCTCGGGCGGGAGGTCGCGCCAGTCGACGCCGTCGTGCACCGCCAGCACACCATGAAGGCGTTGAGGTTGAGGCGCTCGGGGCGGGCCTCGACCCAGCGCCGGCACACCTCCTCCCAGCCCAGGCAGCGGACGGCGGCGACGCTGTCGATGCCGAGCGCGGCAGCTCGGCCGCCGTCTTCGGGCCGAGGCCGACGCGCGCGGCGGCAGGCCTCGGATCATCGCTGCTCGCGCTCGGCCATGCCGCGCAAGGCTAGCGCGCCGAGCATCGACGCGCGAGAGGCGCGAGGACTTTGGACGGCCGGGCGCGGTCGGGCTATGCCGAGCATGGCCACGCGCACCCCGCTCCTCGTCATGCTCGCCCTCGCCACGCTGGGGCTCCTGCCCGCTCGCGCCCACGCCGCGCCGAAGCCCGGCTTCTACGCCGCGTCGATTGCAACCAGATGCGCTGGGGCGCCACCAAGGCGGCGGCGCTCCGCGCCTGCATGACCGCGCCGTCCGCGCCGACAAGGACCTCGACGCGCGCCTGCAACTGCACGAAGCCGCGACGGTGGTCGAGCTCACCGCCGACACGAAGCCGGCGTTCTTCCTGGCGGGCTACAACATCAAGGGCCGCGACCCGCTTCACGCCGCTGGCCTGCGAGCACGCGCGCAAGCTCTACGTCGCAAAGCACCCGCGCGACCGCGACACCGACTGGGAGTGCAAGACGCGCATCATCGCCGTCTACGGCCCGTTCGAGCGCCGACCCGAGTCGGTCGAGGAGGACGGCGACCTCGCCTGCAACTACCCTCACCACCGACGGGCAGTGGGTCGACGAGACGGGCGAGGGCCCGTGCTTCGTCGCCGGCACCGCGGTCATGACGCCCGACGGGCCGAAGGCCATCGGGGACCTTCGAGGTCGGCGACCCCATCCTGTCGTGGTCGCCGAGCGAAGGGCGCGAGGTCGTGGCGCACGTCGTGCGCGTGAAGCCGCGCCTCGCGAGCGAGCTCCTGACGCTCGTCCTCGGCGACGGCCGCACGCTGACGACGCCGAACCACCCGCTGTGGGTCGCCGCCAAGGGCGTGGATCCCTGCCGGCCAGCTCGCGGTGGGCGACGCGCTGTCGGTCCTCGAGGGCGACCAGCTCGCGCCGATGGCGCTCGTGTCGATCCGCGCGGCCCGCGCCCGGAACCGCGAGCGCCGACGCCGGCGGTGTCCCGGTCTACGACCTGACCGTCGAGACCACGCACGACTACTTCGCCGCCGGCGTCTGGTCCCACAACTATTGATGGTGCACGGGCGCTGAGGCCGTGAGTCCCCGAGCGCCGAGGCTCATGGCGGGGCCTCCCCGACACCAACGACCCCGGCCGCGACCGCGTCGCGTCTCACCCGCCTCCGCCGCGGCCCGCGGCACGGTCCCCTGCTCTATCGGCCGGCGCGCTCGAACGCGCCGGACCCGGGTGCGGTCCGGCTCGCGCCGCCCTTTCCGGCGGTCGAGCGGAACGAGGACACACATGGCAAGCGCGGTCGCGACTCGATCAACCGGGACTTCAGCGAGGTCAGCACGCCTTCGGCAGCAAGCTCGGAGAAGGCCAAGTTCATCTGCTATCCGGGCACGCCCGGACCTCGGCGCGGCACGCCGCGAGCTGCCGTTCTTCCTGAACCCCATCGACCATCCACATGGAGAAGGAGATGGAAGTTCGAGGAGCAGCCGACGGTGCAGACCACCACCGGCATCCGCTACGCCCACACCGATCCCATCTGCTTGAGCATCGGCGAGCTGTGGTTCGACACCTACGACACGCGGAAGAGCGTGCGCGAGGAGTACATCGACGCGCTCGAGACGCTGGTCGACTACGACCCGCACACCCACTACCCGAACATCATCGTGTTCGTCTTCGGCGAGGATTCTCCCAGCGCACAACACCACGTCGTCTACACCTTCTTCCTCTCGAAGCTGAGCGTCGACTACACCATGTTCCTGCCCGACGGCACGCCGGTCAAGGCAAGGTCAGCGTGTGCTTGAGCAAGGTCCTGCCGCAGCGGACGCAGGAGGAGCAGAACCCCAAGGGCTCGCCCGACCACGCCAAGCTCTACACCGTGAAGCAGGGCGACACGCTCCAGAAGATCAGCACCTACGCCTACGGCACGCCGGTCGGTGGCGCCCGCATCGCCGACGCCAACGGCCTCGGCGACCCGACGGCCGCTGCGCCCCGGTCGCAAGCCTGCCGCCCATCCTGAAGTAGCGCCGACCGCACGCGCGCGCGGCCAGCGCGATGCCTAGCGCGGCGTGACGAGGCGCAGATCATCCGGCAGCGGCGTCGCCGGGCCACGCGCGCCTCGCGGCCGAGCACGAGCAGCCCGCGCTCCATGGGCAGCACCGCGCGCAGGCCGCCGAGCGCGCGCAGATCGAGCACGTCGACCGCGCCCGCCTCGACGTCGACGCACACGAAGGCGCGGAGGTCGTCGCTGGCGCCCACCACCCAGCGCCCGAGCGGCCGCGCCGGCTTCGGCAGCCGCGTGGCCCCGACGCCAGCTCGAGCGTGCGCGTGAGGCGCGGCCGCGCTCGGGGTCGAGCAGCTCGAGCTGGCCGCCGCGCACGCTCAACACCCCGCCCGCGACGGCCGCGACCAGGCGCCGATCGCCGGCGCCGTCGGCGGCGTCGGCGAGCGCCACCGTGCGCACTGGCCACGCCGAGCCCGAGCAAGACGAGGCGCTTGGGCGTGCCGATGACGACGTCGAAGCCGCTCTTCAGGACCACCATGCGGCGGCTCTCGACCAGGCCGGGGAGATGCCCGGATCTGGCGCATCACGTAGCCGAGCTTCGGATCGTAGTACGCGAGCGGCGTGCCCTCGCCCGGCCCGAGCTCGGCCAGCTCCCAGCCGAGCAGCAACACCTGCCGTCCGTCGGGCGTCCAGGCCAGCTCGCGCACCCGCGTCTGCGAGCCCGCCGCCACCAGCAGGTCGGCCACGACGCGGCCGGTGAGCAGCATGACGATCGACCAGGCCGATCGGAGGGCGCGACCAGGAAGGTGGTCTCGCCGCTCGGGCTCGGCGCCAGCTCCCACGCCGCCGGCGCCAGCGGCGCCTTCTTCTTGCCGTCGGCGAGCTCCCAGGCCGACCAGCTCGCGGCGCCCGGCGAAGAGCCCGAAGCGCCCGTCGCCCGACACGCCGAGCGCCGCCGCGACCGCGCGCCGCCGGCGGGATCGGCTCGGCCGCCGGGCCGACGCCGAGGACCGGCGCGAGGCCGAGCGCCAGCGCCAGCGCGCGCGCGAGCCTGCCGACAGGATGCTGCTTCACCGCGCGAGCATGCCGCGTCTCGAGACCGTCATGGCCAGGACCGGCTCCATCGCGGGGCGCCCCTGCGCCTGCAGGACCCACCACCGCTGAAGCCCGTCCGGCGTCGGGTCATTTCAAGGGCGTCGGCAAGAGCGGCGAGTGCGCCGCCAGCCAGGCCGGAGGCAGGATCAAGACCGGCAGCTCGGACAGCCGCACCATGCGCTCGACCGTGCGCAGCGGCGTGGCCAGCCCCATGAACGCGCGCATGCCCTGCACCGCCAGCGCGTAGAGGCCATCCTTCAGGCGGCGCCCGACGCGGCCGGCGACCGAGGCGTCGCTCAGCGCCGCGCGCGTCTCGGCCGAGTGCATGAGCACGATGCGCGTGCCGAGCTGCTGGCCGAGCTCGCGCGTGCAGGCCAGCGCGTCGTCGCCGTCGAGCGCGAAGTCGACCGGCGCCACCATGGCGTCGACCTCGCTGCGCTCGAGCGCGCGCCCGTGCGTCGGCACGATGACCGCCGGCACCGCAGGTTGCGGATGATGTCGCGCGTGGCGCCGGCCAGATCAGGCCCGTGGCCGCGCGCGCCAGGCCGACCACGATGAGGTCGGCGCCGAGCGTGCCGGCCTCGTCGAGCATGGCGCTGGCGCCGAGGTCGCTGAGGAAGAGGACGTCGCCGCGGATGATGCCGCGCCGCCGCAGCGGCCTCGAGCACCGCGTCGCGCTCGCGGCTCTTCGCGACCGCCAGCGTCGGATGCGCGCACACGTAGGTGATGCCGGCCGACACGCGGCGGCCAGCGTGTTGGCGATGGTCGCGACGTGCGCGAACGACGGGTGCAGGTCGAGTCCGATGAGGACGCGGCGGATGCGCATGCAGCCTCCGAAGGCGCTCTGGCGTGGTGGCCGACGGACGGCCGGATTATCCCCGCGGCCACGAACCGCCGCTGGCGGTGGTCTGTTCCTGCCGACGCGGTTCGGTCTCCAGAAAGCGCGAAGCCCGCCGAGGTCGATGACCAGGCGGGCTTCGCAAAGGCCGTGCGCTCATCCGATCGGTGAGCGGAGCGCCGCATGGCGCGCAGCGAACCAAGCACGGCCCCCGAGCGCAGGCCGCCCCGGCCTCTGGACGGAGGTGCGCGCGAAGCGGGCACCGGAGGAAGAGGCGGATGAGGGCGGCCGGAGCGAGGCCATCCGATCCCCGCTCAGTTGCCCTTGTTCTCGTTCGAGACCTCGGCCGCCGCCTTGAGCTCGGCGTTGGCCTGGTCGAGCAGCTCCTTGGCCTTCTGGGCATGGCCGCCGAGGTCGAACTCGTTGGCCTTCTGCGCGGCCTCGACCTTCTTGTAGGCCTTCTCGATGAGGACCTGCGCCGAGTGAAGGTTGGGGTGCTTCTTGGCGCTCGTGTTGGGGGTCGGCTTGGCCATGGCCACGCCGCCGAGGGAGACGGTGCTGATGATGAGCGACGCGATGAAAGTCTTCATGGGTTCACCTCCAGAGTGAAGGCCGCGATGTGCTCCTGCCGTCGCGCGGCGTCAAATCCCTCTGGCCCGTGCGCGTGTCACGAGTTTGTATGCGTGCCTCGCGTCCGCCTCCGGTGCGGCCGCGCGCCCCTCACGTCGAACGCGGGAGCAGCGGCCGCGGCGCCCCTCGTCAGCGATCGCGGCAGCACACGACGCCGCCGTACTCGGGTCCGTTCTTGACGACGGTCATCGCCTCGGCGACCGAGCCGCTGCAGCTCCACGGCGCGGGCAGCGAGCCGCAGTTGTCGTGCGAGAAGCTGTCGAGCGGGCCGCAGTCGCCGTAGGGCGCGGTGCCGAGCGTGCCGCAGCCGAAGATGTCGTTGGCGAGCGCGTCGGTCTGGAAGCAGCCCTGCTGGCACGAGCCCGGGTCGTTGCAGCCGGCGAGGTCGCTCAGCCCATTGGCGCAGAGGCCGCAGCCCGGGCCGCTCTGGCGCACCGCGAAGAACTGCTTGCCGGCCTGGTCGGCGCCCTTGCAGCCGGTGGGCGAGCTCTCGGCCACGTCGGCCGCACCCTCGCACACGTGCCAGCCCTGCGAGCACAGGTCGGCCACGTTGCAGCCCTTGCCGTCGGCGAGCTTGCCGTCGTCACCGGCCATGCGGGCGCAGGCCGGCTCGTGCGTCGTCGAGAGGATGCCGGGGATGGACCAGCCGCCGCCGCAGGACGCGATGTCGGGCCACTGCTCGAGGTCGTCGAAGCCCTCGCGCGTCCCGTCCGAGCAGCCGATGGCGTCGTCGATCTCGTCGGTCTGGCCGTCGCAGTCGTCGTCCTTGCCGTTGCCGGGGAACTCGGGCTGCGGCACGCAGTGGGCCTCGACGCGGACGATCTTCAGGCCGCCGCGGCCGCTGGCCACGAAGAGGAAGCCGCCCTGATAGGTGATGTGGTTGACCGAGCCGGCGCTCTCGCCCTCGAAGCCCAGTCGACCGATGAGCTGGAAGACCGGCGGGGCCTTCTCGTCGACCGGCAGCGACAGGTCCTCGGAGGCGGCGACGAGGAAGACGCCGCCCGAGCCGTTCGAGATGAAGACGAGGTCGCCGTCGACGCTCACCGCGTTGGTGACGGTCTCGGCGTCGGTCTGGCCCGGCAAGAGCGGGATGGGGATCTCGGCCAGCTGGCGCCCGGTCGCGGTGTCGATGACGAAGGTGCCGCCCGGGCCGCCGGCGACGAACGCCTTGCCGCCCACGACCTGCACCGTCGACTTCGACTCGGGCACCATGGCGCCCTCGAACGGGTACTCGCCCCGGAGCGACAGGTCGTCGGCGCCGTAGACCATGACCTCGCCGGGCACGCCGCGCACGGCGACGACGGTGCCGTCGCCCGGGGCGTCGACCCAGCGCGCGTCGTCGAGGCCGACCTGGGCGAGCACGTCGCCCGAGGCCGGGTCGATCGAGAAGACGCCGCCGGTGTTGCCGCTGGTCACGTAGACCGAGCCCTTGCCGAAGCCGATGCCGGTCGCGGCGTAGCTCGACAGGCCGCTCCGGAAGTGGCCCTTCATGGTGAGCGTGCCGTCGGGGTCGAGGCCGAGCGCCTCGACCACGGCCGGCGTGCCGAGGCTCTCGTCGGCCGTCGCCGTCGCGAGGTACACGCGCCCGAGCGCGGCGCCGGCGGCGTTGACGTCGGTGTCCGAGAACGTCGCGCGCGACGTCAGCTTCGGGTGATGGTCGGCGTCGAAGACGAAGACGTCGACGGCGCCCTTCTGGATTTCGCCGGCCACGTTGTACGAGACCACGGCGACGGAGTCCTGGAACGCGACCGAGGTCGCCATGAGCTGCACGCCGTCGACCTCGGGCGGGGCGACCTCGGCCACCAGCGTCAGGTCGTAGCCGGCGTCGATGGCCACGACGCGCCCGTTGGGCGCGGCCGGCGGCTGCACGTCCACGGGGTCGTCCTTGCTGGTGACGCCCTTCGACAGATCGCCCTGATCAGTGTTGATCGTGACGCGATCCGTCGACGTGCCGGGCGGCGACGAGGACCCGCCGCAAGCGGCGAGACCGGCCAACGCGGTGGAGACGAAGATCCGACTGAGGCTGTAGGGGGCTCGGTTTTCCACGTCGAGGTCAACGGGACCTCGCAGAGAAGTCTGAAGCGCGCGCCGTCGAGCCTGAAACCCGACGGACGCGACGCCTCACCGCTCGCCCCGGTCGTGGTGGGCGATCCGGCGCCGGGCTACTCGCTGCAGAGCTGGTTCGTGAGCTGCTCGCTGCAGCAGGTCTTCTCGCCCTCGCAGCTGAGGTCGGGCCCGACCTTCAGGACGCAGTCCATGACCTTGGCGTCCTGCTCCTCGAAGAAGCCGTCGCCGCAGCGGCTCTGGCAAACGCCCATGCACTTGTCGATGCTCATCTCGTCGAACATGCAGCGCATGTTCATGCAGAAGTCGCTGCAGCCCTTGGGGTCGCACTTGGCGCTCTGGCTCTCGGCCGCGCCCGGGCCCTCGTGCATGCCGGGCGGGCCCCACGCGCCGCCGGGTGGCGGGCCTCCCATGTACGGGCCGCCGCCACACGCGCTGAGCGTGGCGACGAGAGCGAAGAACGCGAGGAAGACGGAGGCGAACGCCGACCGAGGACGGGAGAGCTGCATGACGGTGCTCCTTTGGGGGGAAGGGACAGCCGCTTGACGATCGGCTGCCCGGACTCCGCCGTCAACCCCACCTCGGCGAAACGCTTCCCGCCGCCGTGGCCGCGGCCGCGAGCGCCGGGCTCAGCGCTTGGTGAGGAAGAACGCCACCAGCACGCTGGACGCGATGACCACCGCGCCGAGCATGAGCCACAGCGCGAGGCGCTTGCCGCCCGAGCCCTCGGCCTCGTCGGCGGCGTGCGCGGCCTCGGCCGCGGCGACGCGCGCCGGAGACGGCGGCGAGCGATCGACGTCGGTCGGGTCGCTCTGCGTCGTCTGCCCCTCGACCACGGTCTTCTTCTGCGGGCCGTCCGCGCTCGGACGCATCGCCGGTGCGCTCGGCGGACGCGCCGACGCCGGGGCCGCCGCCGGGCCGGACACCGCGGACGCCGGGGCGCGCGCCGCGTTCGGCACCAGCGGCTCGCGCGGACCCGCCTCCTGGGCCGCGCGCTGGATGGTCTTGAACTCGCCGGTGGTGAGCGGCGTGGCCATCGAGCGCAGGCGGTTCAGGTCGAAGTCGTGCGAGATGGTGGCGCTCATGTCGTCCTCGAGCACGCCCTGGCCGGTCTCGAGGTAGTAGCGGATGTCGGCGCCGAGCTCGGTGGCGTCGCGCTGCCGCATCTTCGGCTCGCGCGCCAGGCTCTTCTTGATGATGGACCACAGCTCGGGCCCGACGTCGCTCGGGCACACGACGTCGTCGTCCTTCAGCCGCACGCGGTAGTCGAGGTAGTTGATGAGCCCCTGCTTGCCGCTCGCGCCGCGCGCGCCGCGCTCGTAGGGGAAGAGCTGCGCGCCCGCGACGAGCTGGAAGAAGATGGTGCCGAGCGCGAACACGTCGGCGGTGGTGTCGGTCTTCTGGCGCGTGCGGTCCTTCTCGTGGGGGTCGAGGATCTGCTCGGGCGCCATGAACTCGGGCGTGCCGGCGATGAGGCCGGCGTCGAGGTCGTCGAGGAAGTCCTTGCCGTCCAGGACGTCGGCCTGCTCGTAGAGCTGGAGCAGCCCCTGCGAGTCCTGCACGAGGCCGAAGTCCATGAGCTTCACCTGGCGATCGGCCTGGGTGAGCATGATGTTGTCGGGGGTGATGTCGCGGTGGGTGAGGCCGAGCTTGTGCAGGCCCTCGAAGCCGGCGCACAGCTGCGCCATGAGCGTGCACGCGGCGCGCTCGGGCAGGCGCTTGCCGCTCCTCACGACGGCCTGCAGCGTGAAGCCGTCGATGAAGTCCATGGCCACCCAGGCGCGCGCCTCGAACACGCCGTGGCCCTTGTAGACGACGCAGTTCGGGTTGTCGGGCAGCTCGCGCATCACCTTGATTTCGCGCTGGAAGCGCCGCACCGCCTGGGTGTCGTCGCGGGTCAGCAGCTTGACCGCGACGCGCTCGCCGCTGGCCGCGGTGGCCTCGAAGACCCAGGCGAACTTGCCGGCGCCCACGAAGCGCGTGAGCTTGAAGGCGATGGGCGTGTCGGCCGCGCGCGCCTTGCCGAGCGCCGGACGCGGTGAGTAGACTCCGCGGACCTCGAGTCCGACGAGGCGTGCCGGCGAGGGCTCGGGGCTTGTGACGGGCGACTGCACGGGTCGAGCATCGACCGAACGGCCGTCCCGTGCAAGCGCCGCGAGGCACGCAGTGGCGGCTTCGGCGGCCTGGGCGTGGCCTCCCCGTGCGAGGCCGGCCGGCCCGATGGACGACCGGCGAGCCACCGACGACCCCCGAAGCGAGGGCGACCGCATGACCCCGACCCCGACCGCGACCGCCGCCAGCGCCGATCAGCGCGGCCCCTTCCTCGCCTGGCAGTGGGCGCATTACCCCGAGAACCACCGCGACGCGCGCAACCTCTGGGTGCACGTCGTCACGGTGCCGGTCTTCATCGCCGGCCTCGGCGCCGTCGTGAGCTCGCCCTTCGCCGGCTGGTGGCTCGCCCCGGCCGGCCTCGGCGCGATGGCCCTGGCCATGGCGCTGCAGGGTCGCACCCACCGCCTCGAGGCGGTGCCGCCCATCCCCTTCGAGGGTCCGGGCGACGTCGTGCGCCGCATCTTCGCCGAGCAGCTCGTCACCTTCCCGCGCTTCGTGCTCTCCGGCGGGCTCGCCCGCGCGTGGCGCGCCGCGCGCGCGCCCCGCCCGGACTGATCTCGCGAGTCAGCGCGGGCGCCAGCCGCGGAGGATGCGCACGTAGTTCAGGCGCTCCCACGCGTGCGGGTCGGGGCAGTGCGACAGGTTCATCGCGCCGCGCGCGTCGTTCGACGAGAGGTAGCCCACGTGGGCCAGCTTCTCGCGCAGCTCGCGCGTGACCACCTCGAAGACGCCCGGCCCGCGCTGGAGCGCGGCCGAGGTCATCTGCACCACGGTCGCGCCGGCCAGGATGGCCTTCATGGCGTCGAGGCCGGAGTGCACGCCGCCGCTGGCGGCGAGGTCGAGGACCGAGCGGCCCGACAGCACCGCCAGGCCGTGGAGGCGCAGCGGCAGATCGGCCGGCGACGAGTAGCTGAGCGTCGAGCGCACATCCAGCGCGTCGACGTCGATGTCGGTCTGGTAGAAGCGGTTGAACAGCACCAGGCCCTTGGCGCCGGCGCTGCCGAGGCGCGCCGCGAAGCTCGGCAGCGAGGCGTAGAACGGCGAGATCTTCACCGACACCGGCACGCTCACGCTCGAGGCCACGCGCGCCACGACCTCGAGCTGGCGCGCCTCGACGTCGCCCGACGACTGCGCCGGGTCGATGACGACATCATAGAGGTTGAGCTCGATGGCGTCGGCGCCGGCGTCCGCCACGCGGCGCGCCGCGTCGAGCCAGCCGCCCGGCGTGACGCCGTTCAGCGACGCCAGCACCGGCACGCGCACGGCCATCTTGATCTTCTTCAGCTGCGCCACGTACGGGTCGGCGCCGACCGGGAAGACGTCGTTGCCGGGCAGGAACGTGCGCGCCTCGGCGTCGAGGTCGACGTGGCTGTCGACGTAGCGGTGGACCGCCATCTGCTCGGCGACGATCTGCTCCTCGAAGAGCGAGCGCATGACGATGGCCGACGCGCCGGCCGCGACCGCGGCCTGCAGCGCGCCGATGTCGTCGGTGAGCGGCGAGGCGCCGAGCACGATGGGGGAGCGCAGCCCGAACCCGAGCCAGCGCGTCTGGAGATCGACCTTCTTCGGCTCAACCATGACCGGGCTCCTTCTGGGCGGCGAGCGCCGACTCGAGGCGAATCTGCGCGAGCTGGCGATAGAGCGACCAGCGCTCCTTGACGGCCGCCTCGGCCTGACCGACGAGGCGGTTGTAGCGCTCGGGATCCTTGAGCTCGACCATGCGGAAGCGGGCCTCGTTCTCCATGTACTTCCTGACGCTCTTCGACGGCTCGGGCGCGTCGAGCACGAGCGGCGGCAGGCCGTCCTCGATGCGGTGCGGGTCCCAGTGATAGAGCGGCCAGACGCCCGTCTGCACCGCCAGCTTCTGCTGCTCGGGCGCGTGCACGAGGTCGTAGCCGTGGGCGATGCAGGGCGAGTGCGCGATGACGATGGACGGGCCCGGGTGGCGCTCGGCCTCGAGCAGCGCGCGGATGGTCTGCGGGTACTTGGCGTGGAAGGCGACCTCGGCGACGTAGACGTGGCCGTACGAGATGGCCAGGAGGCCGAGGTCCTTCTTGCGCGTCTCCTTGCCGGCGGCGGCGAACTTGGCGATGGCGCCGAGCGGCGTCGCCTTCGAGGCCTGGCCGCCGGTGTTGGAGTAGACCTCGGTGTCGAGCACCAGCACGTTGATCTTGCGGTTCGAGGCCAGCACGTGGTCGAGGCCGCCGTAGCCGATGTCGTAGGCCCAGCCGTCGCCGCCGACGAGCCACACGCTCTTCGGCACGAGCCAGTCCCGAATCGTCAGGAGCTCGACGGCCGGCCGGTCGGTGCGGCCGGCGAGCGTCGTCGCCAAGGCGGCGACGGCGTCCCGGCGCGCGGCGATGAAGGCCTCGTCGCCGAGCACGGTGGGCGCGAGCAGCGAGGCGACGAGCGTGTCGCCGAGCTGGGGCGCGAGCTCGCTGACGAGCTGGCTCGCGCGCCGCGTGAGCGCGTCCGAGCCCGTGCGCAGGCCGAGGCCGAACTCGGCGTTGTCCTCGAAGAGCGAGTTGGCCCAGGCCGGGCCGCGCCCGTGCTGGTCCTTCGACCACGGCGTCGTCGGCAGGTTGGCGCCGTAGATCGACGAGCAGCCGGTGGCGTTGGCGATGAGCAGGCGGTCGCCGAAGAGGCGCGTCAAGAGTGACAAATACGGCGTCTCGCCGCAGCCGGCGCAGGCGCCCGAGAACTCGAAGTAGGGCGTCCTGAGCGCGACGTGCTTCGGGTCCTCGACCAGCGCCGTGTGCGGCGTCTCGGGCAGCGTCTCGAAGAAGTCCCAGCCGGCCGCTTCGCGTTCGTGGTGCTCGGCCCACGGCCGCATGTTGATGGCCTTCCGGCGCGGCGACTTCTTGTCCTTGGCCGGGCAGATCTCGACGCACAGCCCGCAGCCGGTGCAGTCGTCGGGCGCCACCTGCACGGTGTAGTGCAGGCCCTTCAGGCTCTCGGTGTACTCCTCGGGCACCGCCTTGAAGCCCGCCGGCTGGCCTTCGAGGGCCGCCTCGGGGAAGGCCTTCACGCGGATGGCCGAGTGCGGGCAGACGAGCGCGCAGCGGTTGCACTGCACGCAGATGTCGGACTCCCAGATGGGGATCTCCAGCGCGATGGAGCGCTTCTCCCACTTGGCGGTGCCGGTCGGGAAGGTGCCGTCGGGCGGGAACGCCGACACCGGCAGCAGATCCCCCTGCCCGGCCATCAAGGCGCCCGTGACGCGCTTCACGAAGTCGGGCGCCGAGGCCGGGATGCGCGGCCGCGGGACGATGGCGGGCGGAGCGACGGTCGGCAGCGTCACCTCGTGGAGGTGGTCGAGCGCGGCGTCGACGGCCTCGACGTTCCGCCGCACGACCTCGTCGCCGCGCTTGCCCCAGGCCTTGGCGATGCTCTGCTTGATGGCGGCGATGGCCTCGTCGCGCGGGAGCACGCCCGACAGCGCGAAGAACGCCACCTGCATGACGGTGTTGATGCGGCGGCCGAGGCCGGCGCGCTCGGCGACGCCGGCGGCGTCGATGACGAACAGGCGGCAGCGCTTCTGGATGAGGTGGCGCTGGGCGTCGGTCGGCAGCGCGGCGAAGACGGTCTCGGCCGACTGCGGCGCGTTGAGCAGCACGGTCGCGCCGGGCGCCGCGCGCTCGAGCGGGTCGAGCTTCTCGAGCGCGCCCGGGTCGTGCACGGCCACGAAGCCGGCCTGCTTGATCTCGTACGTCGAGCGGAACGGGCGCGGCCCGAAGCGGAGGTGCGACACGGTGGTCGAGCCCGACTTCTTCGAGTCGTAGACGAAGTGGCCCTGCACGAAGAGCGGGGTGTCCTCGCCGATGATCTTGAGCGTCTGCTTGTTCGACGACACCGTGCCGTCGGAGCCGAGGCCGTAGAAGAGGGCGCTCGTGACGCCCGGCGCGGGCAGCTGGAAGCCCTCGTCCCAGGCCAGCGAGCGATGGGTCACGTCATCGCGGATGCCGACCGTGAAGCGGCGGCGCGGGCTCGGCTGGGTCAGCTCGGCGAAGACCGACATGACCATGGCCGGCGTGAACTCCTTCGAGCTCAGGCCGTAGCGTCCGGCGATGACGGTCGGCATCGGCCGGTCGCTCTCGGCCAGCGCCGACAGCACGTCGAGGAAGAGCGGGTCGCCCTGCGCGCCGGGCTCCTTGGTGCGGTCGAGGACGGCGATGGACTTCACCGTCTTCGGCAGCGCGGCCAGCAGCCGATCGGCCGCGAACGGGCGGAACAGGCGGACCTTGAGCACGCCGACCTTGGCGCCCGGCGTCTCGGCGTTCATGGCCTCGACGGTCTCGTGGGCGCACTCGGCGCCCGAGCCCATCATGACGATGACGCGCTCGGCCTCGGGGTGGCCGACGTAGTCGAAGAGGCGATAGGCGCGGCCGGTGCGCGCGGCGAAGCGCGCCATGACGTCCTCGACGATGCCGGGCGCGGCGTCGGTCCAGCGGTTGCCGGCCTCGCGCGCCTGGAAGAAGGCGTCGGGGTTCTGGGCCGTGCCGCGCAGCACCGGGCGGTCGGGCGTCAGCGCGCGGCTCCGGTGGGCGTCGATGGCGTCCTGGCTGACGATGGCGAGCAGGTCGGCGTCGGACAGCGCCACCAGCTTCTGGATCTCGTGCGAGGTGCGGAAGCCGTCGAAGAAGTGGATGAACGGGACGCGCGCCTCGAGGGTCGCGGCGTGGGCCACCAGCGCCAGGTCCTGCGCCTCCTGCGGCGAGCCGGCGCAGAGCATGGCGACGCCGGTCGTCCTCGCGGCCATGACGTCGGAGTGGTCGCCGAAGATGGACAACGCGTGGGTGGCGAGCGAGCGCGCCGCCACGTGCAGCACGAAGGGCGTCAGCTCACCGGCGATCTTGAAGAGGTTCGGCAGCATGAGCAGCAGGCCCTGCGAGGCCGTGAAGCTCGTGGCCAGCGCGCCCGCCTGCAGCGCGCCGTGGAGCGTGCCGGCGGCGCCGCCCTCGGACTGCAGCTCGATGACGTCGGGGACCGTGCCCCAGGCGTTCTTCATCGCCTCGGCGGCCCACGCGTCAGCGTGCTCACCCATCGCCGAGGCGGGGGTGATGGGGTAGATCGCGATGAGCTCGCTCAGCCGATACGCGACGGTGGCCACGGCCTCGTTGGCATCGAGGACCCGGGTGACAGAGACGCCAGGGGTGTCGTCGGACATGGCCGGCGGCAAGGGCAAGAAGCGTTCCCCGGCCTCCCGCCGGCGCGCGAGGCCGCCCACCCGGGCTCGGGTGTCGAAGCGCCAGCGGTCGAGCGTGCGAGCTCGCACCCGGCCGCGGGCCGTCCCGCCCGATGGCATGGACCGGGCGCGCGACCTCGACCATGATGGTGCCTCGCCCACGAGGTGCCGATGGAAGACAGCCATTTCCTGTCACGGCTCGAGCGCGTGTCGGCCCGGCAGGTCGAGCTCGCGCTCGAGCTCTATCGCAACCCCGAGCTCGTGCGCTTCCTGCTCACGACCGAGCGCCTCGAGAACGCCGAGCGTGTCGCCATCGCCATCGGCGATCCGCGTCCCGACGCCGCGACCGATCGGACGGCGGGGCCGTTCGTCATCGTCACGCGCGACGGCCGCTTCGTGACCTGCCTCGGGGAGGGCATGCGCCCGGGCGACCTCCCCATCGTCACGCGCGCGCGCCTCGACTACCTCGGTGAGCGCCACGTCGAGGTCAAGGCCCAGCTGGCCTACTGCGAGGCCGTCACGGAGGAGGGCGGTGCGCTGCGTCGCCTGCTCCGTTCGATCTTCACCAAGGCGCACCGGCTCCCGCGCGAGACCATCGCGACCCTCGTGCCGCTGGTGCCTCTGTTCAACCACGAGCTCGCCTCGATCCTGCTCGAGCATCAGACGACGATGTGGACGCTCGTGGGCGACCTGCCGGTCGAGCGCCTGCTGCGCCGCGCCGATCGCTGGACCTCGAGCGAGACGGATCTGGCCATCGATCTCTGGCGCGGCCTCTGGACGCTGTCGCACCTGCACGTCCTGACGGCGTGCGAGGGGGAGGACGCGACCGCGGTGCGCACGACCCGGCTGCCTCACCCGAAGGGGCTCATGGCAGCGTTCGTCCTGGGCCTCGACATCCCGTTCTGGCCGACGCTGTTGCGGACGGCGTGGTCGGCGCTGCGCATGGGCGGGCGCTCCATGGTGCCGTCGGCCAAGAGCTTTCTCGGCGCCTGGGATATCTTCTATCCGCTGGGGATCGGCAACGCGCTCTGTCTCTACTTCGCCGCCGTCGCGCTCCCGAAGCTGCGCGCCGAGATCCAGAAGGCGCTGACCATCGCCAAGCCGGACGAGGGCGGAGCGCGCACCGGCGCTTGGCGCAACTACCTCGCCCGGCTATTGGACGCGCAGCTCGCACCGGACGAAGCGCACTGCTCGGCGCGCGCGAGCCTCTACAAGGTCGGCAACGGCCTCGGCGCCACGCAGGACGCCCAGGCAGTGCTGGCGGATCTCGACACGCCCGCTGGTCGTGGCCACGTCACCTTGGGCGGCGCGACGCTCGCCAACCTGTTCATCGATCCGTTCAGCGACAGCAAGTGGGCACCGGCGATGCCGTTCCTCGCGCCGTGGTTTGCCAAGGCCAGCCCCGAGGACCTCTACTGGCCGGGCGACGCCCTCGACGAGCACGAGGGCCCCTGGACGCCCAAGCTGTCGCTGGACATCCTGCGCGGCATGCAACGCGGCGTCAGCGTCAGCCGCCAGAAGGCCGAGCCGCGTCGCGTCGGCCCGACCGTCGGACGCAACGACCCCTGCCCGTGCGGCAGCGGCAAGAAGCACAAGCGCTGCTGCGGGTAGCTCGCGCGAAGCCCATCGCAGCAGATCGGACACGGCCAGCTGGCGGGCGGTCGGCGCGGTCGGCGGCTCGCGCACCGCGGTCGACGTCGGCCACGGTCGGACCGCCTCGCAGCACTTCGACGGTGGCGTCCGGCTGCGCTACCACGCGCGCCGCGAGCTGCTCCAAAGCCTCCGTTCGAGCGGCCGCCCATGGAGACGGTGGTCGGAGCGAGTGGTGCGGTCGAGATCCGCGAGCTCCTCCCCGGGCCGAATCCCAAGCGGCTCACCGTACCGCTCGACCTCGCTGGTCCCGGCATCGCCGAGGTGTATGCGATCCTCGCCGACGTCGTGCTCCGCAACGCGCGCGTCGTCGGCGTCGAGGAGCCGGAGGCGCACCTCCACGGCCCGTCGAGCGGAGAGGACCTGCGCGAGGCGTTGAAGGCGCTGGTCGAGAAGGTCCAGATCGATCAGCTCTTCATCGCCACGCACAGCAACCTCTTCGACCTCGATCCACGCGGCTACCGCGACGTCAGCCTCGAGCCCGGCAAGGGGACGGTGGTGCGGCGAGCATCGCTCGACGAGGTGGACCAGCACTTCTACGAGCCGGGGCCCGCCAAGCGCGCGCTGCGCGCCCAGAAGGTGGCCCGGCACCTCGACCTCGAGAACCTCCCGAAGGGGACGGCCGAGCTCTACGTCGAGCGCGCCGAAGCCTACGACCTCCTGAAGGAGCTGAACCGCCTCGGTCGGCTGAAGGAGCCGTCGATCATCGACGCTCCCGCCGTGTCGGTCGCGCGGGTGGGACGGCCAGGGCCCTCGATCGCGACCGCGCGATCCGTCCTCGGATGTCTCAAGGATGGGCGATGACGACGAGGGTCTTGGCGTGGCGCAGCGTGGTCTCGAGCGCGAGCGCCTGGTTGGCCGGGTCGAGCGCGCCGAAGGACTCGTCGAGCAGCACCACGTCGGCGTCCTGGAGGAGCGCGCGCGCGAGGTAGAGGCGCGACTTCTCGCCGTGCGAGAGCTGCCAGCCCGTCTCGCCGAGCGGCTGGAAGAGGCCCGACGGCATGCGCTGGAGCACCGGCCCGAGGCCGAGCTCGTCGCACAGCTTGGCGACCTCCTCGATGGCCTCGGGGTGCGCCTCGCCGCCGCGGCCCAGCAGCGCGTTGAAGGCGAACGAGCCGCCGAGCACGTGGTTGTCGTTGAACTGCGGCGCCGACACCACGCGCTGGCGCCAGGCGCGGTCGCCCCACGTGCGCGCGTCGAGGCCGTGCAGGAGGAGGAGCCCGCGCGTCGGTCGGCGGAGCCCGGCGAGCAGCGACGCCAGCGTCGACTTGCCGCCGCCCGACGGGCCCTCGATGAGCACGCGGTCGCCGAAGCGGATGGCCAGGTCCACGCCTTCCAGCACCGGCCGCGGCTTGCCCGGGTGCGCGAAGCCCATGTCGGAGGCGCGCACGATGGGCAGCTCGCGATCGGGCGCCGCCGGCGGCACGAAATCCACCGCGGGCGGCACCTCGGGGCGGCGCGCGGCGGCCAGCGTGTCGGCCGAGATCGAGCGCGCGACGAGCGCGGCGCTGCCCGCGACGACGCCGGCCGCGACGCCGTCGAGGCCGCCGCCGGCCAGCAGGATGCCGACCAGCGCGTGGCCGAGCGCGCCGGCGTCGCCGTTGCCGGAGAGCGCGACCGCGACCAGCGCCAGCATGACGAAGACGCGATGCGGCAGCACCGTCAGCGCGCCCTCCAGGCGATCGAGCGCGCCCGAGCGATCGACGTAGTCGGACAGCGCGCCGTCCTCGCCGCGGTGCCACTCGTCGGGCGGCTGCTGCGCGAGGCGCGTGCGGTGACCCAGCATGCGCTCGATGAGGTCGCCGGTCATGCCGAGGCGCTGGCGCGTCCAGCGCGTCCGCATGCGCATGGCCGAGCGCGCCAGGAGCCCGCTCGCCAACAGCGTGCCGAGGCCGATGGCGACGACGCCGGGGCCGCCCGCGCCGGGCGCCGCCAGCACCAGCCCGAGCACCACCTCGAAGCCGCCCACGGCGAGGCGCGTGGCGCCGTTCAGCGCCAGCGCCTCGAAGGCCTCGGTCTCCATGGCGCGGCCGACCACCTCGCCGACCCCCGACTGGCGCGCGCCATCGAGGTCGCCGCGCAGCGCGCCGAGCAGCACCGTCTGCTTGAAGAGCGCGCCGCCGCCGATGGCCGCGCGCCCGAGCGCCGACAGGAACCAGCCGCGCACCGGCACGGCCGCGACCAGCGCCAGCCCCCAGGCGACGAGCAGGGCGTGGTCGATGGGCCCGGCCAGCGTCGCCTGCGCGAGCAGCACCCAGGCCAGCGCGCCGAGCAGGTAGGTCATGACCAGCGCCCAGCCGAGCCCGCGCAGCGCCCGGCGCACGCCGCCCTCGCGCGCGCGGCTGGCCGCGCTGCGGGTCGGCCCCGGGCGCACGAGGTGGGCCTCGGCGGCGGGCCGGTCGCCCAGCCGCTCGGCCACGATGGCGCGGCGCGCCACGGTCTTCCTGCGCTCGGCGATGGGCAGCGCGTCGACCTCGGCCGCCACGCGCCGACCGAGCTCGCGCGCGTCGGAGCCGAGCACGGCGTCGCGCAGGAGGTCGGCGCGGACGCTGCCACGCGCCGGTCCGGGCGCAGCACGCGCACGCGCCCGCGCCGCGTCGGGAGACACGCGAGCCAGCGACCATCCACCTGCTGGACGAGCGCCGGCCCGGCCGCGAGCACATCGTCGATGAGCCGGTACGGCGCCTTGGCGCGCACCAGCTCGACCTCGTCCCGGCGCGACGCGTCGGCCAGCGTCTCGGCGCCCTCGTGCTTGTCGCCGCCGCGCGCCTCGCCGTAGCCCATGGCCTGGGTCAGCGCGTGCAGCGCCTCGGCGGCGGCGTCGCGCGGCCACGACAGCTCGGCGCTCACGACTCGACCACCTTGCCGTCGCCGACGCGCAACCGCCGCCACGACGCCGCGCGCCACAGGCGCTCGCGGTTCTCGCGCTCGGTCGCGACGAGGCGCGCGTAGAGGCTGTCGGGCCGGGCCATGAGCGCGGCCGGCGCGGCGTCCTCGACCACCTTGCCGCCATCGATGACCAGCACGCGCGGGAACTCCAGCGTGTCCTCGACGTCGTGGGTCACGGCGAAGAGCGTGGCGCGCCGCCACAGCTCGCGCGCGCGGTCCATGAGCAGCCGCCGCGCCTGGCGGTCGAGGCCGCGCGTGGCCTCGTCGAGCACGACCAGATCGGCGTCGTCGTGGAAGCCGGCGCGGGCGATGCGCACGCGCTGGCCCTCGCCGCCCGACAGGCGCCGGCCGCTCTCGCCGAGCGAGGTCTGGAGGCCGTCGGCCAGGGTCGGGAGAAGGGGCAGCAGCTCGGCGCGCTCGAGCACGTTGGCCAGCCCGCCGAGGTCCTTGTCGAGCTGCCCGAAGCGCACGTTGTCGAGCAGCGAGCGGTTCCAGATCTGCACCTCGGGATCGACCCACGCCGTGCGCCGCCTGAGCGCGGCGAGCCCGGCCGCATCCAGCGCCTCGCCGTCGATGGTCACGCGCCCGGCGGCGGCGCGATGCCAGCCGAGGAGCAGCCCGACCAGCGTCGACTTGCCCGCGCCCGACGGGCCCACCACGGCCACGTGCTCGCCCGGCGCGATGCGCACGTCGACGCCGTCGAGCAGGGTGTGGCCGCCGGCGACCACGCTCACGCCCTCGAACGCGACCGCGACCGGCCCGCGCGTGCCCGGCCCCGAATCAGCCGAGACATCCGAAGCAGGTCCGAGCGACGGCCGCCGCTCCGCAGCAAGAGACTCGGGCGCGCCGAGCGGCTCGAGCAGGCGCAGGAGCGCGTTCCGGAGCGTCGGATACTGCCGCACCGTGGCGGCCAGCGCCTGCGCCTGGGCCGGCAGCGCCAGCGCCCACCACGCCACCAGCACGGTGCCGGCGACCGAGCCCTCGCGCAGGAGGTACATGACCACGAGGCCGACCGTCAGCGCCACGCCGCACAGCGACACCAGCACCTCGACCGCGATGGCCACGCGCTGCGCCGCGAAGCCCGCGCGCGCCCACTCGGAGAGGAGCCCCTCGTACTCGCGCCGGACGGCGTCCTCGCCGTTGTGGGTGCGCACCGCGACCAGTCCGAGCAGCGTGTCGAGCGTCACGCGGAAGAGCGCGCCGAGGTGCGTGCGGCGGCGCAGATCGCGCTCGCTCATCATCGGGTTCGCCAGCAGCGGGACGGCGATCATCAGGGCCGCGCCGGGCACGGCGACCCAGCCGAGGCGCGGCTCGATCCACACCAGGCCGAGCGTCGTGAAGAGGATGCCGGCGACGCTCCGGACGAAGCCCGAGGCGACCGAGCCGAGCGTGCGCACGAGCTGGATCGAGTGGCCGCGCTCGGCCATGTCCGACACCGGGCGGCTCCGGAAGTAGGCGTCCTCGAGCCGCGGCAGCTTCTGCAGGAAGGCGAGCCGGAAGCGCGCCTCGAGGCGGCGGCCGATGCCGCGCGAGAGCTGGTCGGCGCCCCAGTCGAGGAGCGCCAGCGCCGCCAGCAGCACGAGCGCGACGGTCCAGCCGCCGAGCCGCTCCTCGGACGAGCCGAGCCAGCGCGGCGACTCGAAGAGGCCGCGGAAGAGGAGGCCCTCGGCGATGACGCCCGAGCTCGCGAAGGCGAGCCCGAGCATCAGCACGAAGACGGCGCGGCCGCCGTCCTTGCCGAGCGCGCCCGCCATCGCCGCCCACGGGCGCGCCGGCGGATCGGACAGCGCCGCCGACAGCTCGCGCGACAGGCTCTCGCGCTGCGCCAGCCGCTCGGCCTCGGGGCGCACGCCGGCCACGCGCACCAGCACGCCGCCGCGCACCTTCACCTGGGGGACGCCGTCGTCGTCGTCGCGCGCGGCGAAGACGGTGCGCCAGCCGTCGGGGATCTTGCTCTCGTCGGCGAGCAGCTGGCCGAGCACCGCCAGCGCCTCGCGCCCGCGCCCGATGGCGCCGGCGGCGACGAGCCGGCCGAGGTAGCGCATGGCGGCGTCGAGGCGCGCCAGCGCGGTCCAGCCGGGGTCGGCGTTGGCCGCGCTCAGGAGGCGCAGCGCCTCGCCGCGGCCGAGCCCGAGGCGCGCGAGCATGGCGCGGTAGGTCGCCTGCGCGCTCTCCGAGCCGGCCCACTCGCGCCAGGCCGCGGCCGGCACCGCCATCTCGTGGCGGAAGAGCGTCGACTGGAACTCGGCCGCCGACACCCAGCGCCGGCCGATGGCCGGGTCCATGATCTGCAGCCAGCGCCCGCGCCGGCTCCACACCACGACGAAGTGGGTGACGCCGTCGGGGTGCACCACGACGACCAGCGCCGGCAGGAGCTTGCTCGCCGGATCGAGCACGTGATCGAGCGGCACCAGCACCTGCTCGACGTCGAGCCCGAGCTGGCGCCCGACGTCCTCGAGCACGTCGATCGAGGTGCCGTCGACGCTGGTCTGACACGCCTCGCGCAGGCGCCCGTACGACACCTCGATGCCGTGGCCGGCGAGCAGCGCGCGCAGCGACGCCGGCCCGCAGTCCATGGCCGAGGTCTGCACCACCTCGGGGACGGTGCGGCGGCGGCGCGTGCTCACGGGCGCGTCGCCGACGCGCGCGCCCCGGCCGCGCGCAGCATGAGCGCGAGCGGCGTCGCCTGCTCGGTCTCGACCGCGACCTGACCGGTGAGGCCGTGCGCCAGCGGCAGGCGCGAGGCCGGGTCGACCGCCAGCTCGACGCGCAGGAGCCCGTCCTGCGGCTCGAGCCCGACGTTCTCGACGGTGGCGCCGACGTCGCCGTACCAGGTCCACGGGAAGGCATCGAGCCGGAGGCGCGCCGACGCGCCTCGCACGATGCGCCCGGCGGCGTCCTCGACCGGGAAGCGCGCCACGAGCCGCACCGGCCCGGCCGGCACGATGGTCGCGACGTCCTGGCCGCTCACGACCGACTGCCCCGGCCACACCAGCGGCGCGTCGGCGATGCGACCGCTGACCGGCGCGCGCACGCTGCCGCGCTCGATGGCCAGCGCCGCCTCGGCGCGCTCGCGGTGGGCGTCGGCGAGATCGGCGCCGGCCTGGGCCAGGTCCTTCTTGACGAGCTCGATGGCGCTCTCGCGGTCGTGGGCCGAGCGCGCCTCGTCGGCCTCGAGCCGCGCCGCGACCGAGGTGCGCGCGGCCACGTCGGCGCGCGCCACGGCCGCGTCGCTGCGAGCGCGCTCGAGCTCGCGCGCCGACAGCGGCGAGCTGCCGCCGTCGACGCTCTGGACCAGCGCGTTCAGCCGCTGCAGCTCGCGCTCGCTCTGGCGTGCCACGGCGCTGGCCCGCGTCACCGCCGCGCGCGCCTCGACGAGCGCCGCGTCGAGGACGTCGGTGCCCGCCTCCTTGGCGGCCGCGGCCGCGTCGGCCGCGCGCTGGAGCGCGTCGATCTCGGCCTGCAGCGAGCGCGTGCGCTCCTCCGCGCCGGCCAGCCGCGCCTCGGCGTCGCGCGTGTCGAGCTCGAGCAGCACGTCGCCCTCCTTCACCTCGCGCCCGAGCGCGATGGTCGAGCGCAGCACCCGGCCGGCCACCTCGGCGTGCACGCGCCGCGTCTCGCCGGTGGCCTCGATGCGCGCCGTGGTCGACCACACGTTGATGCCGACCTCGGCCAGCGCGGCCCAGGCGATCCAGGCGCCGAGCACCAGCAGCGCGACCAGCACGACCCACGGACGCCCGCGCCGCTCGGCGTCGAGTGCTCTCAGGGTCCGCTCGAAGCTCGCGTCCATGGCCGTCGACCATAGCCGGCAGGGCCCGCCTGTCAACGCGAGCGCCGCGCCGCGGCGCGCCCGGGTGCTCTTGCGCCGGCGCCCGGGAGCCTTCAGGTTAGGTGCGCGAGCGGCGGTCGACGTTCGGTCGAGCCGGCACCGCCGCGGGGAGTACACCGACGTGGTCGCCGACATCCTGCAAGGCTTCCAGAGACCCGATGCGGCCGACGAGGCCCACGCGCTCTTCCGCTTCCTCGATGCCGTCGACGGCCTGGACTTCATCCACGCCTGCAAGCGCCAGATGCGCGAGCTCGGCCCGGTCGAGGCGGGCCACGCCGTCCTCGACGTCGGCTGCGGCCTCGGCCACGAGGCGCAGCGCTTCGCCGCCAGCGTGGGCCCGAGCGGGCGCGTCGTCGGCGTCGATCACGGCGAGGCCACCATCGCCGAGGCGCGCCGCCGCGCCGAGGCGCCGTCGCTGGCGCTCGAGCTCCACGTGGGCGACGCGCACGCGCTCGACCTGGCCGACGACAGCTTCGACCTGGTGCGCTCCGAGCGCGTCCTCGAGTACGTGGCCGAGCCGCCGCGCGTCCTGGCCGAGATGATGCGCGTCGCGCGGCCGGGCGGCGCGGTCGTGAACTTCGACTTCGACTACGACAGCCTGCTCGTCGACCACCCCGATCGCCGGCTCATCCGCCAGCTGAAGCACATCTTCTTCGACTCGGTCCCGCACGCCGGCGTCGCGACGCACCTGCCGGGCCTCTATCGCGCGGCGGGGCTCGCCGACGTGCGCGTGACGCCCATCACCTTCGTGACCCCGCTCGCGGTGCTGGAGCGGCTCATGTCGGCGCCGCTCCAGCGCGCCGCCGCGGCCGGCGCCATCGCGCGCGAAGCGCTCGCCGCGTGGTGGGACCACCTGCGCGCGGCCGACGCCGCCGGCCGCTTCTTCGCGACGGTGGCCGGCTTCATCGTGGCCGGACGCAAGCCGGGCTGAGGCCCGGGGTCAGCCGCGCGACGGCGCCTTGAAGCCCTGCTCCTTGTACATCGCCTGCTGCGACGGGCGGCGATGCTGGACGGTCAGGTAGTAGCTGTCGAGGGTCGAGATGACGCTCGCGTCCTGGTTCCGGAGCTCGTCGGAGAGCTCGTTCCAGAGCTCGCGCAGCTCGCCCATGAGCGCCGTCAGCGCCTCCTTCAGCTTGGGGTCGACGGTGGCGTAGACGTCCTTCGGATACTGGGCGATGGCCGCGTCGAGGCGCGCGCGCACGTCGCCGAGCTTGGCCAGCGGCGCGTCGTCCTTGGCCTCGTCCTCGCCCTCGTCCACCTTCTCGGCCACCGGCGGCAGGCCGAAGCGCGCGCGCGCCGCGTTCTCCTCCTCGACGGTCGGGACCTTGCCGGTCTGCGCGGCGCGCCGCGCCAGGTACATCTCGGCGCGCTGGCGCGCGTCGACGCCGACCTCGACGGTGCCCGCGCCCTGCGCGTAGTTCACCTTGTCCATGTTGGTGACCATGGTGTCGTACGAGTCGTCGGCGATCTGCGTCGCCTTCTCGCCGCGCTCCTCCTGGAAGCGCGGGTCGAAGGCGTAGCCCAGCTGGTTGATCTGCACCGCGCTGCTCACGTCGCCCGACTCGAGGAGCGCGCGCTGCGACTCGCGATAGCTGTCGGCGGTGAAGCCCGACGCGTCCGGCGTCTGCTGGTTGCCGGTGCCGATGTGGTCGCGGTGGTAGGGCTTCACCTCTTGATAGGCCCAGGCCTTGTTCTCGAGCGAGCGCGCCGACGGCGTCTCCTTGCGCTTGTCGCCCGAGGTCTGGTTCAGCGGCTCGAAGCCGATGGTGTGCTCGGCCTCGTGGGTCGCGCCGCTCACCTTGGTGCCGTGCGCCTCGCCGAGACGCCGCTGCTCGCGCTCCTTGGCGCCGTACTGCCCGAGCACGTACGAGTTGCGCTCGGCGCCGACCTTGCCCTTGGCCTTGGTCTTCGGCTCGCTCTTCGGCTCGGGCTTCGGCGTGCGCTCGGCCTCGGCCTCGTCGAAGCTCTGGCCCTTGGCGGCCTTCTTCAGCCGCTGCTTCGACTTGCCGCCGACCTCCTCGGTCGGGGTGGGCGCGCTCGATGGAGGGAGTGCACGACTGCGAAGCGTTCTCTGCATGCTGGCGGTCCTGGACGCGGGCGGTTCGAGCCTCGCACAGCGCGCCGTCGCGGCGCAACGGCTCACGACCGCTGGCGGATCGAGCGGCGGCGCGCGAGCAGCAGGAGGGCCGCGACGAGGCCGGCCGGAGGACCGCCCGCGGCGACGCCGCAGCCGCAGTCGAGCGAGGTGCCCACGCTGAGCGCCGGGATGGCGGGCGCGCCCGGGATGCTGGCGGTCACGCTGATGGTGAAGTGGCCCGAGGGGTCGCCGGGATCGACGCCCGGATCGTCGGCGCTGCACACGTGGTAGGCCATGCGCTCGACGCCGTATTGCCAGCGGTCGGCGTCCGGCAGGAAGTCGACGAACTGCGAGCGCCGCGACGTGGTGTGCGACCAGCTGAGGCTCAGCGCGCGCTTCCACGGCTCGGCCTCGGCCGACAGCTCGAGCGTGACGTTGCGCGCGGTGATGTCGGCCTCGGAGGTGCAGCTGCCGCTGACGGTCCAGACGTCGGCCGTCTTGTCGTGCTCGCCACCGACGCGGATGCGCCCGAGCGTCGTCGGGAAGGGCGCGGCCGGGCCGGCGACGAGGTCGCGCTCGTACCAGAGGACGTCGCCGTTACCGTCGGCGCCGGCGATGGCGACGTGGTACGTCGCGCCCTCGACGAGCGCGCGCCCGAAGGTGACGGTGCCGCCCTGCGGGCTGCCGTCGAGCGTCACCGGCAGGTCCGACTCGCTGCCGTCGGCCTTGCGCTCGGTGACGCGCACCGGGTCGTCGGGGGGCTCGCGCAGGAAGGGGCCGCGATAGGTGAAGGTGAAGGCCGGCAGGTTGGCCGGCACCTCGCCGGCCGGCGGCGTCATGAAGACGCCACTGCTCGGCGAGCACGGCCGCGCCGGGCCGGCCACCGCGACGATGGCGACGAGCGCGGCCAGCGCGGCCGACGCGCGGAGGATGCCGCGGCCGGCGTGACGCCTCGCGATGCCCTCATGTCGCCCTCCTGGTCGAGCGACGGCGAGGGTATCAGCGCGACCGGCACGCCGCCAGGTGCGGCGTCAGGCGCCGCGTCAGGGCGCGGCCCGCTGGTACTGCTCGCGCACGCGCACGCCACGCTTGGCGACGTTGGTGGCGCTCACGGTCGCCACGTAGCCCTGGTAGCGGAACTCGCGCGAGGCATGGCGCATGGGCTCGGCGGCGAGCCAGCCGCGGCGCCCTCCACCCCGAGCTGCCGGTGACCGGGCCGACGTCGTTCGCGAGCGCGCGCGTGGCGGCCGCGAAGGTCTCGGCCGCGCGCTCAGGCGCGGCCGGCGGATGCATGACGTCGACAGCCACGAGGCGGTCGGCGGCGTCGAACTGCAGGTGCAGGTCGCCCGGCGCCGGCGCGCCGCCGGCGACCGGCGCGTAGGCCGAGCAGGTCAGCACCGCGCCGCCGCGCGACGCCGCGCAGGTGGCGGCGTGCGTCGCCATCCACAGCCCGACGTCGGCGCGCGTCGACTGGCCGAGCGCGAAGTCGAGGGCGCGCGTCGAGCGCGCCGGCGCGGTGCCGGCGCGCTTGGCAGCTCGCCCACGCGGAAGGCCTCGGCCGCCACCAGGTCGACCTGGTCGAAGCCGAGCAGGCAGCCGCCGGTCACGCCCGCGCCCGAGAGCCAGGCCGGGATGGGCCGGCCCGCGCTGGTGTGGGCGAAGCCGACGAGGCCGAAGAACAGCACCGTCACGACCGCGAGCGTCACGGCGACGCGCTTCAGGATCTTCCGCTGGCGAGCTTGCATGGTGATGACCTCAGCGCTGGGAGCAGTTGGCCTTGGTGGGGTCGGCGACCTGGTCCTGCTCGACGATGTCGTCCTTCATGCCGAGAAGCGCCGGAGCCGCCGCGTTGATGTCGGCCTCGGCGATTCCGCGGCGCTCAGGCCGGCGACGACGTCCTCGATGAGGGCGTCGAAGTCGCCCTGCGAGATCGACAGCCCGGTGCGCCTCGGCCATGCTGCGGCACACGGCGCCCTTCGAGTCCATCAGGCCAGCGTAGGTCACCCCTTACATCCGAACAAGCCCTGCGCCTGGATCGACAGGCACTCGACGACGTGGTTCAGGCCGTCGGCCGACAGCGACGTGAAGAAGGTGTTGATGCGGCAGTCCCCGGCGATGGCCGGGATGACCTTGGTGGTGATGGCGCCGTCGACGACGCTCGAGCCGCCGTACTTCTGGCACAGCGTGCGGTCGGTGCAGCCGCTCTTCGTCGGGTCCTGCACCTCGTCCTGGGCCACGATGTCGGGGCTCATGCCGAGCAGCGCCGGGCCGCCGCGTTGATGTCGGCCTCGGCCACGCCGGCCGCGCTGAGGCCGCTCACGACGTCCTCGATGAGCGCGTCGAAGTCGCCCTGGCTGATCTTCAGGCCGGTGTGGGCCTCGACCATGCTGCGACAGGCGACGCCGTTCGAGTCCTTGCTGCCGGCGTAGCTGACGCCCTCGCAGCCGAAGAGGCCCTCGACCTGGATGCTGAGGCACTGGACGACGTGGTCCAGCTCGGTCGGCGTGAGCGAGGTGAAGAAGGTGTTGATGCGGCAGTCGCCGCAAGCGCCGGCACGACCTTGGTGGCGACGACGTCGCCGACGGCGGCGGTCCCGCCGTACTTCGCGCACAGCGACGCGGTGGTGGTGTCGCCGCTCGTGTCGGGCGCGGTGTCGCCGCTCGTGCTCTTGTCGTCCGAGCAGGCGGGCGCGAGCGCCAGCGCGACCACGGTCGAGGCCCAATATCGATACGCCATGGGATGCAGCTCCTGGAGCGCGCGCGGGCGCCGAACGCAGCTCGGCGCGGAGACCGCGCGGTCCCTCGTGGGTGGGTCGGATGACGGGGGTCCGACCCGGACCGCCGCCGGCGCGAGGTGGTGTGTCGCGCCGGAACCAGGCAAGCCGAGATGGTCGAATCGGTTACCCCGCGCGGCGATTTTTCTCGCGCGGCGTGCTCACGGCGACGGTCAGTCGGCCTCGAGGAACGCCGACTGGCCGAGCCAAGACAGCACCGGCTCGAGCTTCTCCGGCTCGGGCACCACCTCGGCCAGCACGGCGCGGTCGCGCGTGCCGTCGAGCCACGGCACGACGGCGCGGACGGCCTCCAGGAGCAGGCGACGCATTGAGGTTGGTCGCGTAGTCGCGCCCGAGCGCCACGTCGACCCGCGCCGGCCAGCCCACGCGCGGTCGCTCGGGGTTGACCACGATGCGCGGCGGCTCGGCCAGCACCTCGAGCACGCCCTCGCCCCAGGCCTCGCCGGGCCGCGCGCCAGGTCGTCGTGCGCCGCCGAGCGCGCTCGCCAGCGCCTCGAACGACATCGTCGCCGGCGCCACCTGGCGCAGCGCGATCAGCGCGCGGTCGACGTCGGGCGGCGCCGCGTACTCGCGCCCCTCGACGCGGCGCGCGCCATCGTCGTCGCGGTCGATGCCCGAGGCGAGCCACGCCGTCCGCAGCACGCCGACGTCGGGCGCGGTGCGGCGCGTCCTCGCGCGCACGAACAGCGCGCGGCGGAAGAGCCGCCCGGTGGCGCAGTCGAGGATCTGCTGGAAGCGCTCGGCCTCGACGCGCGCGTCGCCGCCCGCCCCTTCGCGCGCCAGCGCCAGCATCGGCTCGCGCGCCGCCGCCGGCAGCGTCGACCCGAGCGAGGTGCTCATGCGCGCGTCGGCCAGATAGGTGAGCTCGTGCCGCGCCGCGTGCCGCCAGCTCGTGGAACCGCGACGGCCGATAGTCCTCGGCCAGGTGGTCGTGCGCCGCGTAGGCCGGGTCGTTGGCGCCGAGCACGCTCGCCTCCTGCCCGAGCGCCGACGACGCCAGGCGTCGATCTCGCCCACCACGCGCCCATCGCCAGCATGAAGTCGCGCCCGCGCGTAGCGTCGAGCACGCCGCTCGCATCGCCCGCCGCCCAGCGCATCGCTCATCTCGCGCACGGCGTCGCGCACGGCCGACCCAGGTAGACGTTGGTACTCCATATAGAAGATGCCGCCCGGCGCGAGGCAGGCGCGCGAGCGCCATCAGCCGCTCCTGCACGTCGCGTGGCACCCAGCCGTAGACCCCGTGCGCGATGATGTAGTCGAAGCTCCCGAGCGCGGTCGGTTCGAGCGTCAGGAGGTCGCCCACCTCGAGCCGGCAGCGCCCGACGCCGAGGCGCGCCACGTGGTCCTTGCCGATGGCGATGTGGCGCGGCGACCGGTCGATGGCGACGACGTCCGCGCCCGGCAGCGACCAGGCCATGGCCGCCGCGTTCCAGCCGGTGCCGCAGCCGAGCTCGAGCACGCGCGCCCGCGCCGGCGCCGCGGTCGCGACGCCGAACGCGCGCCCGATGACGGCCATGCGCCACGGGTGCGTGTGGGCGAAGGCGTAGCTGACGTAAGGCAGCTCCTCATAGGTCTCGCCCTGCGCCGCGGGACTCTCCTTCACACGCTCCACTCGCGGAGCTTCGACGCGCGGAAGAGCTTGCCGGCGTTGATGCACTCCTTCTCGGCCGCGAACTCGATGTCGTCCCAGGTGATGCGGTCGCGGCGCTCGGCCGCGCGGTAGGCGGCCCGGACGACCGCGTTCTTGATGTTGCCGCCGGCCAGCTCGAAGCTCTCGGCCAGCGCGTCGTAGTCGATGTCGGTGTCGACCGGGCAGTCCTTCGGCACGAGCTTGCGCCAGATGATCTTCCGGTGCTTCACGTCGGGCTTGGGGAACTCGATCTTGAACATGATGCGGCGCGCGAAGGCGTCGTCGATGTTCTTGTCGAGGTTGGTGGTCAGGATGACCAGGCCCTCGAAGCGCTCGATCTCCTGGAGGAGCAGGTTCGTCTCCATGTTGGAGAAGCGGTCGATGGAGCTCTCGACGTTGGTCACGCGCTTGCCGAACAGCGAGTCGGCCTCGTCGAACAGCAGCATGCAGTGATTGGCGCGCGCGCTGGCGAAGATTTTGGCAATATTCTTTTCGGTCTCGCCGACGTACTTCGAGACGAGCTTGGGGATCGAGACCTGATAGAGCTTCATGCCCATCTCGGCCGCGAGGATCTCGGCGCACAGCGTCTTGCCCGTGCCGGGGTCGCCCTTGAACAGCACGGCGATGCCGCGTCCCGTGACGAGACGCTTGCCGAAGCCCCACTTGGTCATGACGAAGATGCGGTTCCGGAAGGCGGTGAGCACCTCCTTCACCATCGACAGCTCGCGGTCGGGCAGCACCAGATCGTCGAGCGTCAGGTTGATGCGGCTCCGCACCGACAGGTCATCCATGTTGGCGCGGATCTGCGCCTGGGCGCAGCTCTTCAAGAGCTCCTGGGTGATGGCCGGCATGCTGCTCGAGCTGCGCACGCGCTGCTCGGCGAGGTCGCAGGCGCTGTCGATCTGGCCGCCGGTGATCTCGAAGCGCTGGCCGAGATCCTCGAGGTCGACGTCGGGATGGATGGGGATCCCCTTGGGGATGTGGGAGATCCAGATCTTCGTGCGCTGGTCCACGTCGGGCATGCTGAGGACCAGCTGGTAGCCGACGTAGTGCTCCAAGCTCGAGTCGATGTCGTCGGGCTTGTTGGTCGTGAAAATGACAAATCCGCCCTGGCGCTCGAGATGTGACAAGAGCGGCGGGAATTTGGCATTTCCTTTGTTGCACAGCGCCTCGCAGCGATCGAACAAGAGCACCGCGCCCTGCACGCGCGCCTCGGTGAAGAGCTCGGCGATGAGGGTGATGAAGCTCCGGTTGTCGCCGTTCAGCGTGGCGCAGTCGACGATGATGATGGGCCGGTTGAGCTCGTTGGCCATGGCCTCGGCCAGCATCGACTTGCCGGTGCCGGGCGGGCCGACCAGCGCCACCGCGAGGCCGTTCTGTCCGACGAAGGGCCCGCGCGTGTAGGTCTCGGCGCGGCCGGTCGGGTTGGCGAAGTGGCGCAGCACGTCGCGCAGATCGTTGTGGTCCTCGCCGAGCAGCGACACGTCGCCGAGCTTGACGGTCGGGTCCTTGAGCTCGGCGAAGCCGCGCAGGCTGGCGTCGATGCTGCGGCGGCAGAGCACGAAGTCGGCCAGGCGCTCGGGGACCTTCACCTCCTGGGCCAGCGCGCCGTCGCCCTTGGGCTCCTTGGCGCGCTCGAGCGACACCAGCTTGTGCTGGAAGAGCTTGCCGTCGGCGGCGAAGAAGCGGCGGCCCTGGAGGCGCTCGGTGCGCGTCGAGAAGAGGATCTGCAGCGCCAGGTCGACGTCGACGAAGTCGAGCAGGATGTTGTTGTTGAAGCGCGCCAGGCGGCGCCGGAAGGTCAGGTCGAGGTGCGGCGCCAGCGCCAGCTCGAGGATCTGCCGCTCGACCTCGTCGAGGTCGTAGCTCCGCACCACCTCGTCGAGCGGGAACATCCAGCCGAAGCGGATGGCCTCGGCGCGGAGCCCGCCGAGCTCCATGTCCGACTCCATGGTCGAGGCGCGGATGGCGTCGAGCGCGGCCGGGATGTCCTCCTCGGCGAGCTGGCCATTGCGCAGGTGGATGGCGTGCTCGAGCAGGATCTCCCAGCGCCTGAGCACCGCGTCGATGAAGCGGGCGTTGAGCGCGATGAACTCCGGGTCCGAATACGACACAGCTCCTCCCCACCAATCTTCCGTCTACCGGTCGGCCAGGCTGGCGGACCGGCGCCGCGCGCGCGGCGGCGACCTCGGCCGGGAGCACATGCGAACCCGGGCGGTCGATTCAACCGGTCGCGGGCCCGCGTGTCAACGCGCGGTCGCCATGGTACGGTCCGCGCCGGACGCGCCCCCGAGCTGTTGCCGGCAATGTAACCTATGATTCCTCGACGAACCGCGACCCCATCCCGAATGGACGGCCGCACCCGGTTCAGGTGAGCCGAGGGCGATGGGCGACGATCTGCTGAGGGACGACGCGAAGTGCCGAGAGGCGTTCCGTCGGGGTGAGCGCTGGGCGATGGAGGCCGTCTACCGTTCGTACGTGCCGCTCGTGTACACCGTCGTGAGCCAGGGCTTCGGCGGCTTTCGCGGCTTCTACGATGCCGTCACGCGCGACGACGCGGTGCAGAACGTCTTCGCCGCGGCCTTCGACGAGCGCGCCCGCCTGGCCTACGACGGCGTCCACGACTACGCGCGCTTCATCCGCGGCATGGCCCAGAACGTGTGCCGCCAGATGCTCGAGAAGGATCGCCGCTTCGCGCGCGTGCCCGAGACCGAGTCCGAGCCGACGACGCCGACGCCCGACATCGAGGCCGCCCTCATCGACGACGAGGCGCGCCGCATCTGCGCCGGCTTCCGCGCCTCGCTGGGCGACGACCTCGAGCGCAGGGTGTGCGACCGCTACTTCGCCGACGGCGCCGCCGAGGAGACGCTGGCACCCGAGCTCGACCTCACGCGTTACCGGCTCCGCAAGATCATCGCCTCCGTCAAGAAGAAGATGGCCCGCTACCTGAAGGACCACGGCCTCGATGGGTGACCAGGTCGACATCGCGCGCGCTCTCACGCGACGCTATCTCGACCCGTCGTCGCTCTGGTCGGGCGACGACGACCGCCGTCTGCGCGCGCTCTGCGCCGCCTCGCCCGAGGCCGCCGCGGCCTACAACCGCGCGGTCGCGCGCCACCGCGCCATGCTCGGCCAGAGCCCGGCCGTGCCGTCGGGCTTCGAGCTCGCGCGCATGGCCCGCGCCGCCGTCGACCTGGCCGGCGCCTCCGACGACGTCGCCGTGGCGACCTCGACCCGTCGCCGCTGGCTCGCCTGGCTCATGCCGCTGGCCGGCCTCGCGGCCGCCGCCGCCGCGGTCCTCATCGCCCTGCCCGGCGTCCGCCAGCCCGACCCCGACAGCTATATCGGGGCGCGCGGCCTGCCCGCGTCGGGCCTCCCCGATCGTCGCGCCGGCCTCGGCATCGGCGCCGTCACCGACGACGGCCGCGAGTACGAGGCCATCTACTCGCACGCCGTGCACCTCGATGACTGGCTCCGCCTCTCGTTCACCAACGAGCGCCCCGAGCTCGCCTACCTCTTCGTCTTCGCCATCCAGCCCGAGCGCCCCGAGGGCGAGCGCGTCGTCTGGATCGCCCCGACCCCCGACGAGGCGCGCTCCCTGCCGGTCTCCATCGCGCGCTTCCACCAGCTCCCGTTCGAGGTCCACCTCGCCGCCCGCCATGTCGCAGGACCCGTGCGCTTCGTCGCGCTCTTCACCGAGCAGCCCATCTCGGTCGACGCCATGACGCTCGCCCTCGACCCGACCACCACGCAGGCGCTACCATCCGGCGAAATGGAGGCACGCCTTCGCGACCGCCTCCGGCTCTCCCCACGAGACGTCGTCCAGGTCCTCGAGACCCGCGTCGTCTCGGGCTCGGCCGCGGACGACTTGCCCGCGCTCCCGGGCAAGGAGGCGAATCCCCCATGAGCTCCCTGTCTCGCATCGCCGCCCGCGCGCTGGCTCCTTGCGTCGCCTGTCTCCTCGCGCTGGGGGCCGCGTCGGGAGCCCACGCCAAGGACGTCCGCTTCGCGCTCATCATCGGCTGGAACCAGGCCGACGACAGCGAGCTCGAGCCGCTCCGCTACGCCGACGACGACGCCCTCCGCTACTACGAGCTCTTCTCCGCCGTCTCCGAGCGCGCCGTCGTGCTCACCACGCCCGACGCCGAGACCGCCGGCCTCATCGAGAACCGCCCCGACCTCGTCGGCACGCTGGCCCCGACGCGGAGCAACGTCCTCGACTCGTTCCAGAGCATCCGCGCCGCCATGCAGCGCGCCAAGGCGCGGGGCGATCGGCCCATCCTCTTCTTCGTCTACTCGGGACACGGCAACTACGACGCCGAGGGCCGCGGCTACGTCCACCTGGCCGACGGCCGCTTCTCGACGCGCGACCTCTTCGCGCGCGTGCTGGCGCCGACCGCCGACGACCCCGTCATCCTGGTCATCGACGCCTGCAACGCCGCGCTGCTCGTGAACGGCCGCGGCCGCGCCCCGCAGCTCGGCGGCCCGGCCGAGCGCCGCCCGGCCGGCAAGTCGAAGCTCGACCTCACCGACTTCCCCAACGTCGGCGTGGTGCTCGCCAGCTCGCAGCTCGGCGAGACCCACGAGTGGGGTCGCTACCTGGCCGGCGTCTTCTCGCACGAGGTGCGCTCGGGCCTCCTCGGCGCCGCCGACCTCGACGACGATCAGCAGATCAACTTCGCCGAGCTGGCGGCCTTCGTGGCCTCGGCCAACAACCAGGTGAAGAACCCGACCGTCAAGCTGAACCCCTACATCCGCCCGCCGCTCACCGACGCCAATATCGCCCTCATCGATCTGCGCGACGGCGCCGGCCACTTCCGCGGCCGCGTGCGCATCGACTCGCGCGTCACCGGCAAGACCCACATCCTCGACGGCGACCTCGTGCGCTACGCCGACTTCCACCGCACCGCCGAGACGCCGTCCTTCTGGCTGGCGCTCACGCGCCCGGGCGAGATGGTGGTCGTGAACGACGACGACGAGTGGGTCATCCCCGCCGACCGGTCCGGCGACCTCACGCTGGCGCAGGTCGAGAAGCGCCGCCGCTCGGCCATGGACGCCCGCGGCCCGGGCTCCGAGTACTTCGACCGCACGCTCTTCCACGACGCCTACGACGCGGTGTGGGCGCAGCGCTACCTGTCGGTCGACTACCCCAAGGCGCTCGAGCTGCAGCGCATCGTGGCCGCTCCCTGGTACGAGAACAAGACGGCCTGGATCGTCATCGGCGCCGGCCTCGCCACCGCCGCTGGCGGCTTCGGCATGCAGCTGCATGCGCAGGACCTCGAGGAGCAGGCGCATGGCACGCCGTGGGCCGACGAGCGCGAGCGCCTGAACGGCGACATGGACCTCTTCGACACCGGCTCGACCGTGCTCTACGGCATCGGCGGCGCCGCGGTGCTGACCGGCCTGGTCATGTTCGCGGCCGACCAGCCGACGCGCGTCGAGACCTGGCGCCCGCCCATCGAGGTCGAGCTCGACACCCAGGGCGTGCGCCTGCGGAGCAAGTGGTGAGCCGCGCCGTCCGCCCGAGCCGTTCGAGTCGCATGCCCGCGCCGCTGTCGTTCCTGGCGCTGGCCGGCGCATTTGTCATATTCGCCTGCACGCTGCCCGCGCCCATCGAGGGCGCCGCCTGCAACGTCGAGCACCCCTGCCCGGGTGGCTACGGCTGCGCCGGCGGGTCGTGCCGACGCCTGGTCGGCGGCCCCATCACCCGCTGCACGAGCGACGAGCAGTGTCCGGTCGGGCGGTGTCTCATCGGCGCCGGCTTCTGCGTGCAGTGCGTCGAGAACAGCGACTGCGTGGCCAGCACCTGCCTGCCCGAGCTCTACCAGTGCGGCTGTCGCACCGACGCGCAGTGCGCCACCGGCCGCTGCAACGAGGCGACCGCCACCTGCCTGTCGTGCTTCGCCGACGAGCAGTGCGCGTCCGCCGACTGCGACCTCGACCACGGCGTGTGTCGAAAGATCGACGACCTGCCGGTCGGAGCCGAAGAGAGTCACGGGAGGCAGCCGTGAAGGGTCACAGCACGCGAGTCTGGTCCGGCGCGTTCACGCTCGCGGCGCTCTTGGCGATCGCCGGCGCGGCGACGCTCGGCGCCTGCCACGAGTCGAACGACCCCGGCCCCAGCATCGCGCAGCCGGTCGGCCAGGACGGCCTGGCGCTGGCCTGCGAGGCCGACCAGAGCTGCCCGGGCGGCGGCACCTGCGACCCGATCACGAAGACCTGCGTCGGCTGCTCGAGCGACGCCGACTGCGGCGCCGGGCGCTGCGACACGGTGGCGCGCGTGTGCGTGCAGTGCGTGCAGGACGGCGACTGCGGCGACGGCGTGTGCCACCCGACGCGCCACCTGTGCGTCGGCTGCTGGCAGGACGAGCAGTGCGGGAGCGGCGTCTGCCACCCCGATCTGCTGAGCTGCGTCGAGTGCGTCAGCGACCGCGACTGCACGGCGGTGACCTCGGCCGGCGCGGCCCAGCACTGCAACGCGGAGACCTTCGCCTGCGTCGGCGGCTGCTCGCTCGACGCCCAGTGCGACGATCGTGAGCCGTGCACCAGCGACCGCTGCGAGAATGGCAATTGCCGATATGACAAAATCGAAGGCTGCGGCTGTCAGGACCTGACGCGCCCCTGCCCGCGCGGCTCGTCGCCCACCGACACCGACCAGGACGGCTGCAGCGACGCCTGCCTGTGCGACGGCGGCACCGTCATCCGCCCGGCCGATCAGTGCCCGTGCACCGATCCGGTGCCGGTGTGCCCGCTCGGCACCAAGCTGGTCGACACCGATCAGGACGGCTGCAGCGACGCCTGCCAGTGCACGAGCGGCGCGCTGGTCGGGCCCGACGGCAGCTGCCCGTGCCCGAGCGCGCTGGCCTGCAGCGGCGGTCTCGTGGCCTCCGACCTCGACGGCGACGGCTGCCCCGACACCTGCACGAAGCCGTGCCAGACCGACTGCGACTGCGAGGCCCAGGGCCTCGTGGCCGACGTGCCGTGCGCGCTGGCCTGCGCCCAGTGCGGGCCGTTCGTCGCCTGCGCCGACGGCGTCTGCACCGGCCGCTGCGGCGTCGACGCCAACCTGCCGTGCGACTGCCCGACGCCGCCCAGCTGCGGCGTCCTCCAGACCGCGGTCGACCGCGATCACGACGGCTGCAACGACGCCTGCGAGTGCATCGTGCCGGGCGATCCGCAGACGCCGGACAAGTGCGGCTGCCCCTTCGAGGTGAGCTGCCAGGACGGGGCGCACCCGGTCGACAGCGACCAGGACGGCTGCGGCGACACCTGCGCCTGCGACGATCCGACGCGCAGGCCGGCCGCCGACGGCGCGTGCTGCAAGCCCCTCGAGTGCCCCGACGGCACGGCGCCGGGCGACACCACCGGCAACCTCTGCCCCGACGCCTGCCTGTGCCCGAACGGCGTCCAGGCGCGCCCGGCCGCGCCGCACTGCGCCTGCATCGAGGCCATCGACTGCCCGGTCGACGCCAAGCCCGTCGACGACGACCAGGACGGCTGCGCCGATCGCTGCGCCTGCAGCGACGGCTCGGCGCCCGGCCCGCACGGCTGCGAGCCGTGCGTCACGACTTGCGACGCGAGCTCGCCGCTCCCGGCCTACGCCGTCTTCGTCGATAGCGATCACGACGGCTGCTACGACCTCGTCGACGCCTGCCCCGTCGGCAGCACGGCCGCGAAGTCCGAGGGCGCCGGCTGCCCCGACACCTGCCGCGACTGCCCGGCCGGCCCGGTGTGCCCGGCGCGCGCGAGCCTGGTCGACACCGACGGCGACAACTGCCCCGACACCTGCCGCTGCCCCGACGGCGTCGTGGCGCCGAACGAGGGCTGCGGCTGCCCCGAAGCGGTCGCGTGCGTGGCGCCGGCCAGCCCCATCGATCGCGACAACGACGGCTGCGCCGACGACTGCGTCGTCACCTGCACCAGCGCCTGCGACTGCACCGGCGACGTCGCCGCGTCGACCTCGACCCAGCCGACGTGCGCCACCGACTGCGTCGACTGCCGCGTCGCCGGCGCCTGCGTCGAGGGCTTCTGCGCCTTCGACTGCGCCACCGCCGCGGTCGTCATCGCCTGCCCGGTGAACCCGGACGCGGGCGCCGCGGTGTGCGGCTGCGACGACGTCAGCTACGCCTCGGCCTGCGACGCCACCAAGGCCGGGACCGGCGTGAAGCGCGAGGGCGCCTGCGACACGAGCGGCTGCGCCAGCGATGCCGACTGCAAGGGCGGCGAGCTCTGCGAGCTGCCGAGCGGGACCTGCCTCACCGCTACGGCCGGCCCCGGATCGGGCCCGCTCGCGACCCGCGGCGAGTGCGTGGCCAAGCCGGCCGCGTGCCTCGACGCCGCGGCGCCGGTCTGCGGCTGCGACGGCAAGACCTACGCGAACGACTGCGAACGCCGGAAGGCGGGCACCGCACGTGCGAGCGTGGGCGCCTGCCCCTGAGCGCGCGCGCCACTTCGCCCGGTCGCATCAAAGCCTTTTGGTTCCGCACGAGTCGCGCATGAGGCGGCGCGCACAAATGCGTGCGCACAAATGTGTGCGCGCACGCGGCGACGAACGCGGTTCATCCAGCGGAATCCCATGAGGATTTCCTTGCTCGGCGGCGGTGCGTTGGCTAGAACTGGATCCATCCTCTGGTCGAGCCCGCGCATGCATGCTGGACATCCGGCGCCCGAGCCAGTCTGAAACGAGAGCACCACCTGGCTCACAAGCCGCTGCGGACGGTGCTCGGACATTCGATCGGACCCCACCCCGTGGGGATCCACGGCGCCGACGCGACTCGGTCGCGGGCGCCTGAAAGACCGCCCACCTTGTCCCAGCCCGCACGGGGCAAGGTCGGGCGGTCTTCCTTTTCGCACCGATCGGATGACCTCTCGGGGCCGGAATGGGATGCAATTCCAACGGGTTCAGCGGGGCTGGACGGCGACCGGACCCCTGTGTAAGGTAGCCGCCGACGCTCGCTCCCCGCGCCGTGGCCCCGGCCTCCCAGGAGAATTCGCCCATGCTCCGCCTCGCAGTCATCTTCGCGCTCCTCCTCGGCTCGATGCCGGGATGCAAGGCCATCAGCAAGATGCTGCCGGCCAAGACGATCGACAATCCGGAGCAGGGCAGCCCGGAGTGGGTCATCTACAAGGCCATCGAGGCGGCGCTCGTCGAGAACACCGACGAGGGCTACAAGAAGGTGCGGCCGCTGCTCCACTCCGAGGTGAAGGACAGCATCGCCGCCGAGCAGAACTACCGCACGAACATGTTCGAGGCCTTCCACCGCAAGGCCAAGCTCTTCTCGATCGACGACAAGACCGGCGCGTACAAGCTCGACTACAGCGAGGACGACGAGAAGCCGGGGGAGATCATCAAGATCTTCGTGGTGAACGAGAAGTCGGACATGCCGACGCCGTGCCGCCTCAAGCGCGATCCCAAAGAGAACAACGAGTGGCGCATCTCGAATCAGTGCTCGCTCTGAGCCGGTTCGAGCGGCCCTCGCGCACGAGCGCGAGGCGCCGGGAAGAGGCCGGATGAGGGCGGCCGGAGCGAGGCCATCCGATCCCCGGCTCAGCGGAGCTCGCGGCCGTTCTCGTCGTAGCTCGCGCGACGTTGCTCGCGGCCGTCGGGCCGCCAGAAGATCCAGGTGCCGACGCGGCGACCGACGGCGTAGGCGCCGCTGCGGCTGAGCAGGCCGCTCGGATGGAAGCCGCGCCACAGGCCGTCGGGCTGGCCATCCTTGTAGTCGCCGATCTGCGACGGGACGCCGCCCGGGTGGTACCAGATCCAGGTGCCGACGCGGACGCCGCGCTCGTAGCGCCCCTCGACCAGCACGCTGCCGTCGCGATGGAAGGCGCGCCAGCGGCCGTCGGGCTTGTCGTCGAGGAAGCTGCCCTCCCAGATCGGGTGCTCGTCGCGATCCCAGCCGCGCCACATCCCCTGCCGCACGCCGGCCGCGAAGCTGCCCTGCTCGCGGCGCGCGCCGGTCTCGTAGAGGTAGGTCCAGAGCCCGTCGGGCAGGCCCTCGGCGTTGGTCGGTCCGACCACCAGCTCGGGCTCGTGCGGCGTCGGGCCGGACGGCAGGTGCGCAACCGGTGGGCGCGAGCCGGCGCGCTCGTCGTCGGGCGCCAGCGTCGTCGCCATGAGCGCTTCGGACAGCGGCGGATCGGCGAGCAGCCAGGCCTGGAGCTCCTCGGCGCGGAGCCAGGTCGTGTCGGGGTCGTCGTCGGGGTCGACCACGAGCGTGCCGTCGGCCAGCGCGTCGGCGCGCACGAGCGTGCCGTCGGGCCAGAAACACTGGCGCGCGTCGAGGTCGAGCGTCTCGCGCACGGCGCCGTTCGGCCACCACGCCGTGTGGCCGGTCTCCCAGTCGCCGGCGAAGGTCGGCGCGAGCGCGTCGGCGCCGGCCGCGCCGCTCGCGTCGACGCGCGCGATGAGCCACGGCCCGGTGCGCTCGCCGGACTCGTACTCGCCCTGCCACACGCGCTTGCCGTCGCCGTCGCGCGCGGTCCAGACGCCGTGGCGGCGGCCCGCGACGTAGTCGCCTTCGATGACGAGGCCGGACGCGACGAAGCGCCCCGACACGCGCTGGCCGGCCGCCCACACGACCTCGGCCACGAGCTGGCCGTGCTCGTCCCAGCCGCGCCAGAGGCCGTCCTTCTGCCCCTCGACCCAGCCGCCGTCCTCCTTCACGCGGCCGTCGGGCCAGTAGTCGCGCCACCAGCCGTCGCCCTCGCCGAGGTCGCTCACGCCGAGGATGGAGCCGTCGCGATCGGTCCACACGTGGAGGCCGATCGGCGCGTCGGCGGCGAGCTCGCCCTCGTGCAGCAGCGCGCCGTCGGGGTGGTAGTCGAGCGCCGCGCCGGTGGCGAGGCCGGCCTCGTAGCTGCGCTCCCAGGCGACCGAACCGTTGGGGTGGAAGCCGCGCCACAGGCCGGTGCGACGCCCCTCCTCGTCGAGGCAGCCCTCGCGCCGCTCGCCCAGATCGACGTGCCACTCGAGGCCGGCGTCGACGCACTCGGACTCGGCCGCGCCGCGCGGCGCCTCACCGTTCTCCCACCAGGTCACGCGGAACAGCGTGCCGTCGGCGAAGCGCTCGGCCCACGGCCCCTGCCGCTGGCCGTCGACGAAGCTGCCCTCCGACGCGACGCCGCCGCTCGGGTGGAAGTAGCGCCAGGTGCCGTCGGGCTGGCCGTTTCGCCACTCGCCCTCGAGCGCGAGGCGACCGAGGTCGTCCCAGGAGCGCCACAGGCCGGTCTCACGCTGGTGGCGATACTGGCCGAGGTCGGCCATGAAGCCGGTCGGATGCCAGCTGACCCACGGCCCCTCGAGCAGGCCGTCGATCAGCAGGCCTTCGCTGGCGGGGGCGCCGCGCTCGTCGGTGGTGCGCTGCCAGGGCTCGGGCGAGGGTTGCCCGCTGATGAGCGCCACGGCGACGGCGACGGCGATCATCTCCCGCCGAGCGCGTAGCCGAGCGCCAGCTCCACGTAGGCGCGAGCGCGCTCGGGGCGCTCGTCGAGCGTCGGGTCGGCCAGCACCTCGGCCGCGACGCGCACGGCCGCGAGCCGCTTGTAGAGCGCGGCCACCTGGCCGAGGCGGGGGTCGATGGCGTAAGCGGCGTACATGGCGACGACGGCGTCGGAGAGCTCGGCGCCGGCCGCCAGGTCGAGCTCCATGGCGAGGCGCATGACGTCCTCGGCGGTGTCGATCATCTGATCGCTCACGGCGCGATCGTCGGCCGGGTCGATGAACACCGGCGGGTCGACGAGGAAGATGTGGTCGAGCGCCAGGTCGCCGTGGCCATCGCGGACGCGCCGCTCGAGCACGCGATGCGAAAGCTCCTTGTCCAAGTCGGCGAGCCAGCCGGCGGTCTCGTCGCCGAGGCGCGCGCGCTCGTCGGCGCTCAGGACCGCGGCGGCCTCCGCGTCGGGCAGGCGATCGACCTCGGCCGCCAGCCGCTCGAGGGTCGAGCGCCAGCGGTCGGCGGCGCGCACCGGGTAGTCGCGGCGATCGGCCAGCGTCGGCTCGGGCGCCGTCTCGTGGAAGAGCGCCAGCGCCTGCATGGCCTTCCGGAAGCTCTCGGCGGTGAGCTCGCCCGCGGCCAAGAGCTGGTCGGCGCGGCGCTCGAGCGGCTGGCGCCAGGTGGCGACGATGGGCTCGCCGTCGAGCTCCTCGTGCACCAGCAGGAGCTCGCCGTCGTCGCCGAGGCGCAGCCCGACGTCGTCGAGGTAGGCGTGCGGGCTCAGGCGGCGACCGACGAAGCGCTCGCGCTCGGTCATGGCCAGGCGCACCGAGCGCAGCGTCTGATCGGCCCCGTCGATGAGGTCGGGGATGCGCAGCTTGAGCACCGTCTGCGGCGTGAAGACGAGCAGCGAGCGGCGCGTCATGAGCGCCGCCTGCGCGCGCACGACCCCGCGCGGCCCGCGCACGAGCCCGTCCCGGAAGGCCTTGGCGAGAGTGATCGGGTTCACTTGCCGCCGTGCGTGACGGAGCCGGGCACGAGCTGCCAGGCGTCGTCGAAGAAGCCGCCGGCGAGGACGCTGCGCGGCCCGAGGATGCGGTCGCCGAAGACGGCGCGGATGCCCTCGTCGTAGACGAGCCAGTCGGGCGTGAGCTCGGGCAGGTAGCGGGACGACAGCGTGCCCTCGGGTCCGACGCCGGCGTGCACGACGACGTAGCGATCGGGGTCGAACGGGCTCGGGCGGATGACCGAGATGCCGACGTCGTCGCCCTCGAAGCGCTCGCCGCCGACCACCAGCGCGTGCGCTTCGAAGCTGATGCCGGCCTTGGCGAGGTCGGGCGCCACGCGCGCCGTGAGCGCGTTCGAGGCGGGGTTGCCGACCAGCACCAGGCTCCGGCCGACGAGGTCGTCGTCGCTCACCGCCACGTCGGCCTTCACCGGCACGCGCAGCGCGACCCACGGCGCGTACATCGACAGGCGCTCCGCGGCGAGCCGGTTGGCCTCGGTCTGCTTCGGGTCGCGCGTGCCGTAGACGACGAGCTGCGGCCCGAACCACACGTCGCCGAGCGGGCCCTCGAGGCCCGCGCGCTTGCCGCCGACCGGGGCGTCGACGGCGTCGACGACGCGCCAGCCGTCGTCGCCCTTGGCGAGGTGCAGGCCCTCGTGGACGACGTGCTCGCCCAGGCTCTTGCCATCGACGACGATGGTCTGCGGGCGCTCGGCGCGCTCGCCGAGCTCGCGGCCGACCAGCGTCAGCGCGCGCACGTTGCGCGTCGTGACCTCGAGGCGCTCGCCGTGGAGCTTGCCCGACAGGAAGCCGAAGACACCGTCGTCGGCGAAGCGATCGATGCGCAGCCAGTAGCTCTCGGCCCAGCGCAGGCGGCCGGCGCGCACCACCGGCTCGGGCGCGACCTTCGGGCGCTTGCGCGTGGCCAGCCACTTCAGGAGCTTGCCGTCCTCGAAGGCGTAGTCCCAGACGTTGTGCCCGAGCGGTGGGATGTCGAGGTCGACCTGGTAGCGCAGCTTCTTGTAGCGATCCTCGATGAGCTGCGAGCGCGCCGGGTTGTCCTGCGCGCCGTGCACCATCTGCAGCGGCAGGTAGCGACCGCCCTCGGCGTAGGGCGCGACGCCGTCCTCGTCGAGGAGGCGGCCCTCCCACGGGCGCTTGGTGGCGGCCTTGACGCTGCGGTAGTCGAGGATGTTGGGGTAGCCGCAGAGCGGGGCCGCGCCGCCGAACATGTCGGGGTGGTGGAAGGCGACCCAGAAGGTGGTCGAGCCGCCGAGCGAGAAGCCAGAGATCGACATGCGCCGCGGGTCGACGCGGTAGGCCGCCTGCATCTCGTCGATCACCTGCAGCACGTCGGCCTCGCCCGGCGGCCGCGAGCCGGCGTTGCCGAAGCCGTCGTCGGCGACGACCAGCGCGCCGGCCGGCGTGGCGGGCGGGTCCCAGCCGTAGGTGACGCCGGAGGCCCAGGCCTCCTTGGGGCCGGCCGGCTTGGCGAAGGCGATGCGCAGCATGTCCTCGGGCGTGTACTCGAGGCCGTGCGCCAGGACGACCAGCGGCACCGCATCCTTGGCCTTGGCGTAGCTGCGCGGCACCGCCACCAGATAGCGCTGCAGCTTGCCGTCGAGCCCCGAGCGGTAGGCGCGCACGTGCACGCCCGGCTGCACGAACGGATCGAGCCCGGCCGCGGCGTCGCTGAGCTCGCTCTCGAGCGCCTGCAGAGCCGGCTTCAGCCGACGCGCCGCCTTGGTGGCGCGCGGCTCGGCCAGCATCTTGCGGAGGTCGTCGCTCTGGAAGCGCAGCGACTCTCGGCCGCCGTGGCCGAGCACGCTGTCGGGGATTTTGTCAATTGCCGCCTCGGCGGCCAGGATGCGCCGGCGCGCGTCGGCGTCGGCGGCGTGCGGCACGCTGGCGCACGTCGCGCCGTCGATCTTCACGTCGATCGTGCCCTCGCCGACGTCGGCCGGGACCAGCGCGTCGACCGCCGCCGGAGCGGCCGCGAGGCCAGCCAGGTCGAGCGCCTCGTCGCTCAGCGTGGCCGCGCCGCGGACGACGCTCCAGCGCTTGGGGCCGGGCCAGGGCACGAGCCCGTGCGCGCCGATGCGGGTGTGGATCTTCCAGCCGGCCGGGTCGACATCGGTCGTGACGTCGATGTCGAATGCGGCACATACGTCGACATTCGCCGCCGGCGTGACCCCCGACGGCAGGTCCCACACGAGCCCCGGCACGCGCCCGCCGTCGAGGGCGCGCACCCGCATCTGGAGCTGCGCCGCGTAGGGTGGCGTCTTCTCGAGGCGCACCGCGACGTCGTTCCAGCCCTCGCGCAGCGACACCACCACGCGGCGGTGATCGGGCATGAGATATTGGTCGCCGTCCTCGTCGTGGATGATTTTGTCATTCAGCGCGATGGTGGCGTGCGAGTTGACGCTGACCTTCAGCGCCACGTCCTGCGCGATGGGGCTGTGCACGCGCGCGGCCAGGGCGAAGACGGGCGCCGCGCCCTTGTCGATCTTGCCGTCCTCGGCCAGCTCCATGGCCGGGTCGGCGAAGACGCGCTCGCCCAGCGCCTGCTGTCCGGCCAGCGCCTGCACGAGCCGCGTCGGGTCCTTCTCCTTCCTCAGGCCGGCGTCGACCTTGGCCACCGCCCAGCGCGTCACGAAGCCGTCGGCGCTCTCGATCCACACCGGGCGCTCGAAGCCGCAGCCCTTGGGATCGACCAGGCACGACGGCCACTGCGCCTTCATGTCGGGCGGCGTCGGCGCCGGCGCCTGGGCACCCAGCTGCGGCGCGGGCGCGACCGCGCTCGGCCCCGTCGCGGGCGCGCTCGGCCCCATCGCGGGCGCCGGTCCGCAGCGCCGCCGGCGGCGCATCCAGCGGCTCGGGCTCGACGTCGCCGCCGCCCGACGCGGCGTCGGGCGAGCGCGTGTCGGGCACCATCACCGGCGCGGCCGGCGCGGTGGCGGCCGAGCACCTGCGGCTCGCCGCAGCCGGCGAGCGCGCCGCGAGGAGCGATATCGCGGCGGCCGACCACGCCGTCACGGCCGCGCGGCGTCCGTCGTTCATGGGCGACCTCCACCGAGGCCCGACGCCGGCGGCGTGTAGCAGCAGCGCACGCCGACGGCGTTGTCATAGAGGATGGCCGACTCGGCGCGGCGCTGGAAGGCGCGGATGTCGTCGACGCCGCTGTTCCAGCCGCCGCCGCGGATGACGCGGATCTGGCTCTGCTCGGCGTCGAGGCCGACGATGGGATCGGTGGGCGTGCCGGGCTCCTGCTCGGCGTAGGTGTTCGGGTCGTAGCCGTCGTAGACCCACTCGGCCACGTTGCCGGCCATGTCGAGCGCGCCGTACGGGCACGCGCCGTCCGGCCGGCCGCCGACCGGCGCGGCGGCGCCGGTGCCGCAGCCCTTGCCGCTCGCCAGCTCGTAGAACTGCGCGCGCTCGCACGACGCCGGCAGGTTGCCCCACGGGAAGAAGAAGGTGCCGGCGGTGCCGCGCGCGGCCTTCTCCCACTGCGCCTCGCTGCACAGCGACTTGCCCGCGGCATGGCATATCTGGCTGGCGCGCGGCCAGTCGACGAAGGCCAGCGGCAGGTCGGGGTCGGCGTTGTGCAGCGTGGGGTCGCTCTCGTTCTGGCGCGGGTCGCAGCGCTCGTTCTCGACGCAGCGCTTCCACTCGCCCTCGGTGACCTCGAGCCGATCGATGGCGAAGGTCGAGAGGAAGACATCGTGCTTGGGACGCGCGTCGAGGCCGCACAGCGCGCCGGGGTCGCAGCCCATGAGGAAGGCGCCGGACGGCACCACCACCATCCCTGGCGGGACGCACACGCCCGAGGCGCACTCGCCGGCGGCGCCGTCGAGGTTGCAGTCGCTGCCGTCCTCCGAGGGCACCGGCGCGCACGCGCCCTGCAGCGCCTCGGAGCACTCGTAGCGGTCGACGCACTCCGCCCCGAGCTGCGGGCAGGCGCCGACGATGGACACCTCGCACTCGCCCGACTGGCACTGGCCGTAGCCGTTGCAGAAGAGCGTGTCGGTGTCGCAGGGCGAGTCGTCCTCGATGGGCGTGCCCGGCAGGCAGGCGTCGCCCTGGCAGCTGCCGTCGCCGGTGCATGGGTTGTGGTCGTCGCACGGGCTGCCGCCGTCCTTCCGGCGCTGGAGGCAGAAGCCGTGGACGCACACCGACTCGGCGCACGGCGCGGACGGCTGCGTGCAGGCGTTGGCGTCGTCGCACTCGCTGCCGATGACGTCGGGCGCGTCGCTGGTGTCGCCGGCATCGGTGCCGTCGCCGGTGTCGGGGCCGACGCCCGTGTCGGCGACCGCGCTGTCGGTGGTGGCCGTGTCGGTCGCGACCGCGCTGTCCGCCGAGCCGCGGCGCGCGTCGCCGCCGATGCAACCGATGTCGCCGATGCCGCACAGCACGAGCGCCACGACGCTCGGCAGCCAGCTCATCATCCCGCCCATCGTCACGGAAGCCTGCCTGGAAATCACGGCGCGGATGATAGCCGCCCGGCTCGGAAGCCACCAGATTCCTGTCGTCGCCATGGGCTTCGCCCGGTCGCGCCCGGTGAGGCGTTGCGGCGCCTTCGCCCCGCGTCGCGGGCCGTTGGGCCCGGCTTCGGCCGGGGCGCACGACCTGCCGATTCAGCTGACCCGCGTTGACGGCGAGCGCGGCCGACCTGTACGATCCCCGCATGAAACGGCTCCGCCACGGGGATCGACGGTGACGCGCTGGCTGGCGCTCGGCGTCGTGCTGGCGGCGCTCGTGACCGGCCTCGTGCGCGTCGCCGGGCCGGCGCTGCTCGAGCCCGCCAGCGGCAGCTCGCGCTGGCTCCTGACGCTGGGCGTGGCCGCGGTGGTGACGCTCATCACCGGCCTCGCGCTGTCGCGCGCGGCCGTGTCGGAGCGCGGCTGGGCCACGCTCGGCCTGCTCGCGCCGGGCCTCCTCGTGCACGCGCTGGCCAGCGACCTGTTCGAATCGGTCTTCCCCATGCTGCAGGCCTCGAGCGACCGCGCCTGGGCCACCCTGGCCTTTGTCGTGTGGGGCGTGGTCGCGACGACCGGCTTCGTCATGGGGCGCCGTTGACACGCGGGTGAGCGTTGCGCTTGACGTGCCCCCGGTGCGCCGCGAGAGTGCGCCCATGTCGGCACGGCCCGTCCACCCGTACCCCTTTCGCCCGCTCGCGCCCATCGCGATGGCCGCCGCCATCTGCGGCGTCTGCGCCGCGGCGCGCGCGAACCCGCTGCTCGAGACGCTGGGCGGCATCGGCGGACCGAACCCGTTCACGGCGCGCCTCATGGCCACGGGCGGCGAGGCGGCCTACTTCGACCCGGCGCTCCTGCCGAGCCTCGAGGATGGCTTCTCCATCGGCTTCTTCGTCCTGTCCGACCCGCTCGAGACCAAGCTCCGCGCGCGTCCGCAGGGCGTCGACATCGGCGACGACATCTACAACGCCTGGGCGCCCGACGCCGACGGCAAGCTCCAGCCGTTGTCCTTCCGCCCGCTGCCGACGGCGCAGCTGCCGACGCGCGCCAACGAGGACGGCGGCCAGCTCCGGAGCTACCTCACCATCTCGCTGGCCAAGCACCTCATCCCGAAGCGGCTGTCGGTGGGCTTCCTGGCGGTGCTGCCGACCGCGACCTTCCAGGAGCAGACCGCGCGCTTCGCCGACGAGCGCCAGCAGTTCTTCTCGAACCGCCTCGAGCACGAGCTCTACGGCGACCGCCTGGGCATGATGACGGTGGCGCTCGGCCTGGGCGGCGACATCGTGCCGTGGCTGTCGTGGGGCGCGGGCTTCACGCTCGGCCTTTCGACCACCACCACCAACCCGGTCTACATCCCCGACGCCGGCAACCAGCGCGAGATCCTCATCACCTCCGACACCGGCGTCGACACGTCGCTGGCGCCGCACATCGCGCTGGCGCTCCACCCGTCGCAGAACGTGACGCTGGCCTTCGCGGTGCACGCACGCGCCAAGTCGGAGACGCGCGGCACGAACCGCCTGAAGTTCTGGAAGTACGACTACGAGGAAGGCGAGACCGCGCTCATCCAGCGCTTCAAGTTCGTCAACGGCTTCGAGCCGGTGACGCTCGCTACCGGCGCCAAGGTCACCATGCCGGTCGACGAGACGCATCGCTGGCAGCTGGGCGGCGACATCCGCTGGCGCGGCTGGAGCCAGTATCGCGATCGCGTGGGCGAGCACCCGCTGGTGCCGTGGTCCGACGTCGTGTCGCTGGCGCTCGGCACGCGCTACGAGAGCGGCAGCACGTCGGTCCACGTCGACGTCGCCTGGACGCCGAGCCCGGTCCCCGACCAGAACGGGCGCGAGAACTACGTCGACGAGGACCGGCTCGGCATCGCCGCCGGGCTCGACGCCGACCTCGACGTGCTGGGCGTGAAGCTGCGCGGCTCGATCGGCATCCAGGTGCATCGCCTCGTGCCGCGCAGCGTGACCAAGAAGGACAGCGCGCCCTTCCCGGTGGCCGACGAGTTCCCCGACAACGCCGTCGACGTGCTCACGGGCGACGCCTTCCCCGACTCGGCCGGCCTGCAGACCAACAACCCCGGCTACCCCGGCTACTCCAGCGACGGCTGGCTCTTCGGCGCCGGCGTCTCCCTCAAAGTGGATCTGTGATGCGGACATTTTGTCATATTGGTGGCACTCTCGCCTCGACCCTGGCCCTGCTCGCGGGCAGCGCCTGTTCCGACGACCCGGCCAGGTCCGACACCGCCGGCGCTGACACCAGCGACGCCACCACCGCCGACGCCGATGCCACATCGCCCGACACCAGCGAGACCGTCGGCGGCTGCGCCACCGGGCTCAGCGCGGCCATGAGCGGCACCTGGGGCATGGAGGAGACGCAGACGGCGCTGGTGCAGGTCGACCCGTTCGGGACCATGACCCAGGTGTCGACGAGCCTCTACCTCGCCAAGGTCTCGGGCGACGCGAGCCAGCTCACGCTGACCTTGTGCGACTGGCAGACCACCGACGACGCCGGCCTCTTCACGACGCGCATGGGCGACACCGTGCTCCAGCACCTCGACCCGTTCGTGCGCACGCTCCACGTCGCGGCCGAGAGCGACGGCACGGTGTCGCTGAAGGTGCCCGAGGGCATCGCGCTGCGCGGCGTGGCGCTCGACCACCCGGCCACCGACACGCTGCCGTCCGAGGCCAGCGACGCGCGCGTCATCGATCAGGATCAGGACGGCGAGCCCGGCATCTCGCTGGTCATCAGCGGCACGCTGCAGGGCAAGCTCTACGCGCTGCACCGCCATCGCGCGGCGCTCGACGGCTGCTTCACCGCGGCCGACGAGGTCTCGGGCCTCACCGCGTGGCAGACCGAGCAGGTCATCCTCGGCAGCAACCCCGAGTCGCTGTCGGCCTCGAAGCCGGTCGCCACGACGCACCCCGACGCCTCGCTGTCGCACTTCACCATGGTGAAGATCGACGACGCCGCCGACTGCGCCGCGCTCATCGCTGAGCGCTCGAGCCTTTTCTGACGCATTCCCGAGCCCTTGGCCACGTCACAAAAGCCTGACGAGGCGTGACGAATCGACCGGGCCGCCGCCTCGTCTCCTCCTCGAACGGGATGCGAGGCGGTGGATCGATGGCTCGGAAAGTCGGCAGTGGCACGCGGATCATCGGGGCGTTTCAGGAGCCCGAAGGGGCGCCCGAGTGGGCTCCGGCGCAGGCGGCGAAGCCGGCGCAGGTCGGCAGGAATCCGCGCGGGCCGCAGGCAACGCGCGCACCCAAGCCGACGAAGACACCGAAGCCGGCGAAGCGCTCGGCCCTGCGCTGGGTGGTGGGCGGCGCGAGCCTCTTCGCGCTCGGCGTCGGCGCGGCCATCGGCATCTCGGCGCTGCGCGACGACGGCGCGAGCGTCGGCCCGAGCCCGAGCGCGAGCGCGCCGATGACGGCGCCGCCGAGCGTGACCGTGGCGCCGCCCGTGGCCGAGCCGCCGCTGTCGGAACCCCGGCGCCCTCCGCCCGGAGCCGCGCGAGACGAAGCCGGCCCCGGTCGAGGCGAAGACGCTGCCGGCCTGGGCCGAGACGGTGGCGCGCTCGAACGCGTGGGTGGCGGTCGCGGCGGCCGATGGCCCGCATCGGCTGGGCATCTCCGACGAGGCCGCGACGGGTGAGCTCAGCGCGCGCATGACCGGCTTCTGGCCGGGGCTGAACGTGCAGGCGCCGAGCGCCGCCTTCGCCATCCAGCAGCACGAGGTGAGCTGGGCCGAGCTCGAGGCGGCCGGCGACAGCGTCGGCGGGCTGGCCGGGCTGCATCGTCCGAGCTGGGTCCCGGCCGACGCCGCCAAGCGCGCCAACCTGCCGGCGACCGGCGTGCCGTGGCACGTGGCGCGCGCCTGGTGCCGCGCGGTGGGCGGCGATCTGCCGAGCGAGGCGCAGTGGGAGTGGGCCGCGCGCGGGCCGGACGCGCGCCCGTTCCCGTGGGGTCGCGACGCGCTCGACACGACGCGCATCCGCATCCAGCTGAAGCGCCCGATCCCGGTCGCCGCCGTCGGCACCTCGCCGCAGGACGTGACGCCGGGCGCGGAGCCTGTCCGCGACCTGCTCGGCAACGCGCAGGAGTGGACGCGCGACGCGTGGACGCCGAGCCGTCCGGGCGAGACCGTCGACAAGGGCGACGCGCCGCACCATCGCGCCGTCCGCGGCTGGCCGCTCACCGAGCGCGGCGCGCGGCTCCCGGCCGAGGGCGCGAGCTACCGCCAGGCCATGTGCGTCACCGGCGCCTGCGATCAGGACGCCGCGGCCACCGACCTGGTCGGCTTCCGCTGCGTGAAGCCGCTGCCGTGACGCGCGGCGCGGGCCGATGCGTCAGCGCTTGGCGGCGCAGTGCGCGACCGACACGACCGGGAAGCCGAGCGCGTGGAAGTCCTGCCAGGCGATGTTCATGACGTCGTCGCCGAGCGCGAGCGTCTGCGCGCGCGTGTAGCCGTGGGCGTTGTGGGTGTGGGTGAGCGGCGCCGCGGCGAGGCCCATCGTGGCCGGATCGACGAGCGCCACGTGCAGGTCGTAGTCCACGTAGCAGCCGGCGCAGATGTAGATGGCGGTGCCCGAGGTCCATGACACGCCGACCGCGTCGCCGAACGCGAACAGGTTGGGCTGGGTCTGGTTGATGTCGATGACGCTGCGATCGAACGGGTAGCGCGTGACGCCGCCGTCGGCGTCGATGCGCGCGATGAAGATGTCGGTCGCGCCCTCGGTGTCGGTGAAGTCGCCGTTCTGCCAGCTCTCGGTGTAGGCGATCCAGACCTCGTCGCCGACCACGAGCATGGGGCTCGCGCCCTGGTTGTAGGCGGTCCCGAAGCCATGGCCGTCGCCGCCGGCCTGCGAGATGCGCGCCGGCTGGCGCGTCTTCTGGCCGGCCTTGTCGAGCAGCGCGAACCACAGCTCGGAGTTGCTCGGGTCGCCGCCCTTGGGCTCGCTCCAGGCGATGGCGAAGCCGTCGCGATAGGCGGCCAGCGCCGGGCCGAGCCCGACGAACGAGGTCACGTCGCCGGTGACGTCGACCGGCGATCCGACGAAGCCGTCGTCGTCGACGCGCGCGAAGCGCACGCGGGCGCTGTCGCTGTCGCCGCTCGACCACGCCAGCGCGGCGGTGTCGCCATTCGCCGCCAGGCGGAGCCCGCCCAGCACCAGCGCCTCGGCCGGCAGGCTGTGCGGCGCGACGACGACGCCGGTCTTGGTGTCGACGACGGCGTGGCTCATGGTCTGCGTCGACGCGTCGCCGTACTCGGTCCAGACCAGCGTGACCGCCGTGCCGTGCGCCAGCGCGGCCGCGGTGCTCACGCTGTACGCGGTCGTGGCCAGCTCGTAGCGCGTGCCGACGGTCGCGTCGGCGCCGACCTCGCCGAAGTAGGTCTTGCCGTCGCCCGACTGCAGCACCCACGCCTCGCCGTCGACGGTCAGCGCCGTGATGGCGCTCCAGTCCTTCACGGCCGGCTGGGTCGGCGCCAGCGCCTCGCTGCAGGTGTATCGATCAGAGGAGGGCCGCTCGAGGATGGGCCCGTCGGGCGAGTCGACGTCGGCGACGTCGCCCGTCGCGTCCGAGGTCGCGTCGCCGGAGGTGGCCGCGTCGCTCGTGTCGAGCGGGGTCGTGGCATCGCTCGTCGCGTCGGTCGGGCTGGTGGTGTCGCTGCCCGGCGAGGCGTAGTCGCCGCAGCCGATCGAGAGCGCGAGAGGAACGAGGAGCACGGCGTGGGAGAGGCGTGGCAGGCGCATGGCGCGCATAGTTGCGGCGCACGCCGCTCGACGCAAGACCTTCGCGGCGTCTCGCGAGCGGTCGATCGCGCGACGGATTCATGGCATGGTCGGGACGGGTGTCGACGAGGGGGGTCGCATGCGGCATCGGTTGGGGATGAGTGCGCTGGCGTCGTTCGGGCTCGCGCTGGCGCTGCTGTGCGCGGCGCACGCGAGCGCACACGCGCAGACGGCGATCGGTCTCGGCGCCACGTTGTTCTTCGACTCGGGCACGCTCGAGAACGACGAGCGCATCGGGCCGCTGCACGACGTCACGCGCGACGACATCACCAACCCGCGGCTGGCGGCGGGCGCCCTCTCCTTCCTCTATGCGCTCGGCGACGGCACGCCGCGCGACGGCTTCCGGCTGGGCGGCGAGTTCCGCTACATGGGCGGCTACGCGGTCGAGCGCGGCGACGGCAACGGCAACGACAACCGCACCGACCTCGGCACGCTGATGGAGCTCGGCTTCCGCGGCGAGTGGTCGACCGAGCTCCTGCCGCGCTTCGGCCTGTCGTTCGGGCTGCGCGCCGATCTCGGCATCCTCGTCCCGGGCGGCGACTTCGCCGACGAGATCGATCGCCTGGCCGACGAGGGCGTCCCGACCGGCCAGGGACCGCGCGTCGGCCTTTCGCTCATCCCCATGGTCGGCGCGCGCTACGAGCTCCACGAGCGCGTGCACGTGCGACTCGACCTCGGGCTCGGCTGGACCATGATCGACCTCTTCGGCATCGACGACACGGTGCAGGGGATCGCCTACACGCGCGACGAGACGGTCTCGGCCACGCGCTTCGAGGTGACGATCGGCTTCGAGCTTTCGCTGTAGATCCAGCGCATTGCGCGCGTGCGCGGCCGCCCGGTTGCGGCGCCGCACAGCGGCAGCTTATGGTGGGACGCGCGATCGGGGGGTCGCGCACGAGTACCGGGAGGTCCGCATGGAAGCGACGGTGCATCGACCTTGGCGTGCTCGGTGGTGGTGTGGCGCGGCCCTGGCCGTGGTCGCCGCGGGCTGCGACGAGCAGGCCCCGCGCTACGACGCGCGCTCGCCGGGGCGCGGCCCGGGCGAGCTCGCCGGCAACGGCGCACCCATCACCGACGGGCAGTTCACGGGCGGCGACGACGCGCTGCCGACGCCGCTGGCGGTGACGCCGCCGCTCGGACCCGAGCCACCCGACTGTGACGGCGCGTGCCAGACGTTCTGCGAGAACGCCGGCCTCGAGAACCCGGTGAACCGCGGCCTGTGCCCGAGCCTGTGGGGCGTCGGCCTCGACATCCGCCCCATCGTCACCGAGGAGGCCTGCCGTCGCCTCTTCGCCGACACGCAGGGCCGCTTCCCCGACGAGGACGAGATCGCCACGCGCTGCGTCGGCCGCTCCTGGGGCGAGGTCGTGAGCGAGCTCATGAACACCGACGAGTTCGTGCGCACGCAGCGCCGCCGCTGGGCCGACCGCCTGCTCTACAACAACGAGGCCATGGCCATCTCGCGCATCTACGACATGGATGTGCTGGTCGGGAAGCTCTACCGCGGGCTCGTCGCCTACGATCAGTTCGCCGCCATCCTGTCGGCGCACCCGGTCATCACGCGCCGCTACGCCACGCCCGGCGACCGCGCCGAGGCCGCCTTCCGCGCGCTGCTCGGGCGCCCGCCGTTCGAGCGCGAGCGCTCCGATCTCGCGCGCCTCTACGTGCTCTGGGACAACGACTACTACGACCACCCGTCGTTCGGCCGCTCGCCCGACGCCTTCATCCGCTACCGCTGCGTCGACGATGAGGGCCACCGCGATCCGGCCCAGTCGGGCGAGTGCACGAGCATCCTCTGGGGCTATCACGAGCTGGTGCTCGAGCCCGATCTGCGCGCCGAGGACGGCGCCATGTGGAGCGGCCTCCTGTCGGCCGACGAGTGGGATCAGCTGTCGCTGCCCGGCAAGATCCTGGCGGGTGAGCCGGCCTTCTGGGAGCGCGCCGTCGACGACGTGCTCGAGCAGTACCTGGGCTACCGCCTCGCGACCATGGTGCCGCGCGTGCGCGAAGAGCTCATCGACACGCTCCTCGCCAACAACGGCGACATCCGCAGCGTGCACTTCGCGGTCCTCACCTCGGCCGCCTACCTCGAGTCGGCGCACGTCGGCCAGGCCGACCCCATCGCCGAGTCGTACCGCTACACCGCCGGGCCGCTGAAGCAGGCCGAGGTCGAGACGTGGATCGACACCATCGAGGGCGTGACCGATCGCGACATCGGCTCGTGCGACTTCCGCCTGCCCGACCCGAACCGCGTGCTCGATCGCCAGACGCTCGGCGGCTACGCGCTGGTGAGCGACTCCGACTGGACCTTCCGCAACGACGGCACCGAGATCGACGAGCGCTACCTCGACCTGGCGCGGAGCCTCGGCGGCTGCCCCGAGAACCTGGCCGGCGGGCGCTTCAAGACCGTCTCGATCCTCACCACGGCGACGCAGGAGGGCTTCGTCACGACCATGTGCAACCCGTCGCTGGCCGAGCAGTCGGACATCCGCCCGGCGCCTATCGAGGCGCTCCTGCCGAGCGGCATGGCCGCCAACCACGAGCTGACCAACGAGGTCGCCGGCGACATCCTGAAGTTCCAGCTGAGCCGCTTCTTCGGGCGAGAGCCGACGGTCGACGAGTTCGCGCTGAGCGAGGACGGGGTGGCGCAGTGCGCGCCGAAGCCGTGCACGGCCGAGGCGTTCGCGCGGCCGCTGTGCTTCGCGTTGCTGTCCGGCGCCGAGATGCTCTTCTACTGAGGACGAGGGGGACCCCATGAGCACGAGTGGGCGCACGTTTGGGCGCAGAGGTTTCCTGAAGACGCTGGCCGGCGCCGCCGCGCTGACCGGCGTCACGCTGGGCGCGCCGTCCATCTGGAAGAAGCGCGCCTTCGCGCGCACCGACGCCTTCGGCCACGCCAAGCACCTCATCTACATCCGGCTGCGCAGCGGCTTCCGCTTCACCTGCGCCTTCAACGGCGATGTGGCCGAGGTGTGGAACCCGTACGGCCCGGCCAAGAGCAAGGCCGACGGCGCCGAGTGGGGCGTGTCGTCGACGCTGGCCGGCTCGCCCTTCCTCGACGGCGCCGACGGCGCCCAGCGCGTGGCGCTGGGCATGCGCGCCGTGCCCGACCTGGCCAACGAGATCACCGTCGTGCCCTGCGTCGATCACGAGCCCACCGCCGGCAGCGCCGACGGCAACCACGGCTCGGGGCTCGAGCGCTGGTGGACCGGCAGCGTCGGCGGCGAGGCGGGCTTCCTGACGCTGGCCAACTACGGCTTGCGCGCGCGCTTCCAGGGCGCGACCTCGGCCGGCGAGGTGGCCATCCCGGCCTTCTGCCTCGGCGACTCGGGCATGGCCCGCGGCCTCGGCGTCTTCGCGGCGCACCGCCCGCCGGTCGTGCAGAGCGGCAGCTTCGACGGCTTCGGCCTCTCGACCGAGGACC
>JAXLYZ010000023.1:0-153036 GCA_046351155.1 Myxococcota bacterium | reverse complement strand
CGGCCCCGACCCACGCCGCTGGTGGGCGCTGGCCGTGCTGTGCGCGGCGCAGTTCATCGTCATCCTCGACACCTCGATCGTCGGCGTCGCGCTGCCCACGCTGCAGCGCGCGCTCGGCTTCGACCCGGGTGGCTTGCAGTGGATCTTCAACGCCTACGTCGTCGCCTTCGGAGGCCTGCTGCTCCTCGGCGGGCGCCTGGCCGATCTGTTCGGGCCGCGGCGCGTCTTCGCCGGCGGCTTCGCACTGCTGACGCTCGCGTCGCTGGCCGCCGGCTTCGCCGCGTCGCCGGCCGCGCTGCTCGCGGGCCGCGCGCTGCAGGGGGCGGGCGCCGCGCTCATCGCGCCGGCGTCGCTGTCGATGGTGATGGCGCTCTTCGGCGCGCGACCCGCCGAGCTCGGGCGCGCGCTCGGGTTCTGGGGCGCGGCCGCGGCGGCCGGCGGCACCGCGGGCGTGTTCTTGGGCGGCGTCGTCACCGAGTGGCTCAGCTGGCGCTGGACCTTCTTCGTCAACGAGCCGCTCGGGCTCGTCGTGCTGGTCGCCACCGCCGCGCTCCTGCCGCGCGGCGCGCGTCGCCCGGGCCGCGTCGACGTCCTCGGCGCGCTGCTAGCGACCGCCGGCGTGGCGCTGCTCGTGTATGCCATCGTGGCGCACGCCACCTCGCCGCTGGCCCTGCCGGCGCTCGTCGCCGCGCTTGCGCTGCTCGGCGCGTTCGTCCTGCTGCAGCGCCGCGCCGCGAACCCGCTCGTGCCGCTCGGCATCTTCCGCGCGCCGAACCTGGCCGTCGGCAACGTCGTGACGGCGCTGCTCGGCGCGGCGTGGATCCCCATGTGGTTCTTCCTCAACATGTACCTGCAGTCGTCGCTCGGCCTCGGCGCCTTCGAGAGCGGGCTCGCGCTGCTGCCGATGACCGTCGCCATCATGCTCGTCATGATGGGCGCCACCGGGCGCATCGTCGGCCGCATCGGCCCGAAGCGCGCGCTGGTGCTCGGCCTCGGCGTGCTGGCCGCGGCGCTCCTGCTGATGGCGCGGCTGCCGGCCGCGGGCGGTGAGCTCGGCGACGTGCTGGCGCCGTCGCTGCTCGCGGCGCTCGGCATGGCGCTCGCGTACGTGCCCTCGGTGATCGTGTCGACGGCAGGGGCGCGAGCGGAGGAGGAGCGGGCTCGCCTCGGGCATCGTCAACACGACCTACCAGCTCGGCGCCGCCATCGGCCTCGCCGTCATGGTCGCGGTCGCGTCCGTCGGTGGCTCGGGCTCGGCCTTCGCGGGCGCGGCCCTGGTCGCCGCGGTCGGCGCCGTCGTCAGCGCGCTGGCGCTGCGGTCGCCGCGGCCGAGCGCACAAGGACGCCAGGCCGATCGGGGATGGTCAAGCGACTTGACCGTCCGCCGGGGCGTGCGCGCGCGGCTTGCTCCGGCCGCGCGCGCCGCATAGGGTGCGCCGCCGCTGTTCGCTACCTGCTCGCCGTGCTCGTGCTCGACCTGATCGCCTGCGGCTCCGACGCCGCCGACTCCGACGTCGCGACCTCCGACGTCGCGGCCGACACCACCGGGGGCAGGGACGCCACCGACGTCGCCGACGCCGCGACCGATACCGCCGACGATACCAGCGTCGCCGCGAGCGATGGCGACGGGGTCGGCGATCCGAGCGCCGCGTTCGGCGAGCTCCGCACCACCTGGTGCGAGGGCTACGCCGATCGCTGTGCGCGCACTTCCAGTACCTGCGGCTGCGACGCGGCGCCCGGCTTCCCGACCAACGGCTGCGGGCGAGCTTCGTGGCCAAGTGCCAGCGCGGCCTCGACGCCTACGCGCCCGCGGTCGCGGCAACCAGGCCGTCGCTCACCCCGACAGCGCCATCGCCGGCTGTCTCACCGCGGGAAAACTTCGACGACCTCTTCGACGCCTGCGTGCTCATGCCCGACGACGTCTTCTTCGTGGCCTGCGGCATCCTCCCGCGCCGCCGGGCGGCTTCGAGGGACTGCCCGGCGCCGGCCTCGCCTGCGCCGAGGGCGGCCTGTGCGCGCCGGGTCTGCGCTGCGCGGCGAGCGGCCTGTGCAGGTCCCCGGCGCGGCGTCGGCGACCTGCACCATCACGCCCGACTGCAGGCCGACGCCTGCGCTGCAACCTGGGCGCGTGTGCGGCGCCGACTTCAGCGCGGCCGGCGGCGCGTGCGCCCCGACCGACTCGTGCGCAGGCGAGACCGTGTGCGCGTCGGCCGTGAAGGCGTGCGTCGCCAAAGACCGGCGGCGCCTGCCGCTCGACGACGACACCTGGCGACCCCAGTACTGCGCGACCGACGTCTGCACCGACCTGCCCGGCGACGGCGTCGCCTGCGCCAACGGCGCGAGCTGCGCGGCCGGGCTCGGCTGCGATCCGGAGAACCACGGTGTGCGGCGCGCTGCCCGGCGACGGCGCGGCCTGCGCCGGCAGCCGGGGGCCCATCCTGTGCGCGGCGGGCTCGACCTGCATCAACGTGTGCGGCCCCATCCCCGGCGAGGGCGCGCCGTGCGCCATGGGCGTGCCGGCGTGCGGCCCCGGGCTCGGCTGCGCCTTCGAGCGCGAGGGCAACTTCTGTCGCGTGCCCGGCCCCGAGGAGCACGCCCTGCGAGAACGACCCGACCTGCGCCGCTGGGCTCTTCTGCGACTTCAGGCGAGAACCTGTGCCGGCCCGCGCGCGCCCGCGGCGCGCCGTGCTCGGTCGGCAACGAAGTGCGGCGACGGCGTGTGCCGCCGACGCGACCTTCACCTTCCGCTGCGCCGATCGCCCGGGCGACGCGTGCTTCATCGACGAGTGCGGCGCGGGCCTGGCGTGCAAGTCGCCGTACAGCGAGGGCGCGTGCGTGCGCGGGTTCTGCGCGGCGCTCGACTTCTGAGGTCCGGCGCCGGCCACCGAATCGGCGATCAGCGCCCGCGCAGCGCGTAGTCGCCGGCGTAGGCGGCGTGCACGTCGCCCGAGCGGGCGTCGACGAGCCAGCGCATGGCGAGCTTCTTCGGGACCTCGATGCGCGCGGGGCGCGCGTGGGTGCGGAAGACGAGGTCCCAGAGCGGCGACGTCACGCCGTGGTTCCGGCTCGGGTCGTGGAAGTGGTGGAAGAAGTGGTGGCGGCGGGCCCAGCGCGCGTAGGCGCCGACGCCGGCCCACACGTGCAGCAGGCGGTGCAGCGCCTCGTAGGCGAGGTAGCCGCCGACGAGGCCGCCCGTGAAGGCGAGGCCGTGGAGGGCGCCGGCGGCCAGCACCATCGGCAGGCCGATGAGCGAGGTCATGAGCGCGGCGAAGAGCGCCTTCTTCCACCACGGCGCGAAGTAGTCGCCGCGGCTGTGGTGGGCCGTGTGCTCGGCGCCGAACGGGGTGCGGCGCACGAAGCGGCGATCGTGGCCGAGCCAGCGATGCATGGCGTACTCGACGAAGGTCCAGGCGAAGAGGCCGAGGGCGATGAAGGCGAGGGTGGCGAGGGTCATGACGAGGCTCCTTCGAAGGGGATGGCCGCGGGCGGCGGCTCGGGCTCTGCGAACGCGGCGTCGAGGGCCGCGGCGGTCGCGCCCCAGCCGGCGAGCAGCGAGCGCAGCATGCCGGCGAAGAGGCGATCGAGGTCGACGAGGTCGGGCACGCGCTGGGCCTGCTTCCTGAGCAGCAGGACGCCGAGCAGCCCGGCGAAGACGAGCGCGGCGCGATCGGTGCCGGGCTCTGTGCGCGGCGTCGCGGCCAGCGTGCCGTCGGCCGACGCCTCGGCCAGCGCCACCGCCAGCGGGCGCGTGGCCGCCAGCAGCGCGCCGATGGCGTGCTTGGTGTGGTCCTCCGAGGCGAGCACGAGCCGCGGCGAGGCGAGCATCATGGCCAGCAGCGCGAAGCGGTGCGGGTCGGCGTCGGCGAAGCGGCGCCAGGCGCGGGCGCAGGCCACGACGCGGGCGAGCGGCGGGCTGTCGGCGCGCGAGGCGACGGCGCGGGCGACGTCGCTACCGACCTCTTCGATGACCTCGATGAGGAGCGTCGCGACCAGCGCGTCCTTGCTCGGGAAGTAGCGGTAGAGCGCGCCCGGCGTGTAGTCGAGCGTGGCGGCGAGCCGGTTCATCGACAGCGCGTCGACGCCGCCGGCGACGATGGTCCGCGTGGCCGCGTCGAGGATGCGGCGGATGACCTTCTGGAAGCGCCGCTCTCTAGGCGGCTCCGGAGCTCTTTCGGACATGGCCGGCACAAAGTAAATGGTATTTATTTTGTGCGCAAGGCTTATGTCGTCAGGTCGGCCGGGCCGCGCCAGGCGCGGGCAGCTCGGGGCGCAGGAGGCGCGAGGCCGAGGTCGGGAAGGCGCGCGGACGATCCGCGATGCCGGTCGCGGTGCGCGGACGCGGACGCTCGGTGAGCGGCAGGCGGATGACGAAGGTGGTGCCGACGCCGGCCTCGGTCTCGAACGCGAGGGTGCCGCCGTGCTTCTCGACCACGACCGCGCGCGCGATGGCCAGGCCCTGGCCGGTGCCGCGGCCGACCTCCTTGGTGGTAAAGAAGGGATCGAACACGCGCTCGCGGATGGCCTCGGGGATGCCGCCGCCGGTGTCGCTCACCTCGATGCGGGCCCACTCGCCGTCGCGCCGCGAGCGCACGGTGATGAGGCCGCGCTCGTCGCTGCCCTCGATGCGGTCCTCGATGGCGTGGGCGGCATTGACGATGAGGTTCAGCACCACCTGGTTGAGCTCGCCGACGCGGCACGGCACGGGCGGCAGCTCGCCGAGGTCGGTGGCCAGGTCGGCCACGTACTTGTACTCGTTGGTGGCGACCACCAGCGTGCTGCGGATGGCCTGGTTGAGGTCGGCCTCGGCCATGTCGGCGCGGTCGGGGTGCGAGAACTCCTTCATCGCGCGCACGATGGTCGCCACGCGCGCCACGCCGTCCTTCACGCGGTCGAGCGCCTCCGGCACGCGCGCCTCGAGATAGTCAATGTCCTTGTCTTCTTCGGCGTCGTGCGCGCGCGCGGCCGCCTCGCCGCTCGACAGCTTGCCGTGCGCGGCGTCGTCCAGCACGGCGCGGTAGACCTTCAGCACCGCCAGGATGTCGTCGAAGGCGTCGCGCGCGAAGCTCGCGCTGTCGCCGACGAACTGCACCGGCGTGTTGATCTCGTGGGCGACTCCGGCGGCGAGGCGGCCGACGGCCTCGAGCTTCTGCGCCTGGCGCAGCTCGAGCTCGACGCGCGTGCGTGCCTCCATCTCGCGCGCGAGGTCGGCGTTGGCGGCGGTGAGGCTGGCGGTGCGCTCGCTGACGCGCGCCTCGAGCGTGCTGTTGGCGCCGGCCAGGTCGGACGAGAGGCGCGACAGGCGCAGGTTCTGATCGCGCAGCGCGCGCACGCTGGCGCGGATGCGCAGCGCGACGACGATGGCGAAGGCCAGGCTGCCCACGATGACGAGCACGGTGACGAGGCGGCTCTGCGCGATGGCGTCGGCGGCGCGCATCTGGGCGCGGCGCCCGAGGGTGTCGGTGAAGGCGCGCAGCGCCGCGGTCTCGGCGATGAGGTCGCCGGCGGTGAACGAGGCGCTGGCCTGCAGCGCCAGGACCTCGGCGCGCGCCTCGAGCACGGCGCGGCGCAGGTGAGGGACGCTGTTGCCGTGCTCGGGGTCGGCCACGTCGCGCGTGAGGTCGTAGGCGAGCGCGTCGAGCTCGCGCACGCGTCCGACCAGGTCGCTGCGCACCACGCGCCCCTCGACCGCGGTGAGCGCGCGCCGGAGCTGGGCCACGTTCTGGGCGAACTCGTTGGCGGCGAGCGCGTTCAGCGCGTCGAGGCTCTGGGCGTGCCCGGCCTTGCCGACCAGCAGGCCGAGCCGCAGCGCCGCCGTCTCGATGTCGTTCACCACGTCGGACTGGGCGCGCGCGGTGCCCATCGCGACGCGGCGCATGCGCTCGGTGTCCCGGTGCCCGGCCGCCAGCTCGCGCGCCACGGCGCGCAGCTCGGCCACGTACTCGAGGCGCAGCACCCCGGCCAGCGCCGCGGCGCTGTCGCTGAGGCGGCCGATGCGGGCGTAGACGTCGACCAGCTGACCGGCGAGCGCCGCCTCGCGGCTGCGGCACGCCTTCACCGCGTCGGTGAGCCGCCGACCGTTGGCGACGAAGGCCGAGATCTCCTGGTCGAGCTGGCTGACGGCCGAGGTCGGATAGCCCGGCTCCTCGACGATGGCCGGCGCCACCAGCAACGCCCGCAGCTCGTCGCCGGCCTTGCGCAGGGCGGCCTCGCGCCGCTCGTGCTCCGACGCCGGCGTGAGGTCGACCATGCGCGTCGAGGCCAGCGCGGCCTGCTCGAGGAACACGCCCGACACGGCGCCGACGAGCTCTCCCAGCGAGCGCTGCACCGGCACCACCTGGTCGGCGAGATCGGCCTGGCTCTCGCTCAGCGCGCCCGCCACGTGGACGATGGCGCCGACCAGCGCGGCGATGATGAGCGGGCCGGCGGTGGCCACCAGCTTGAGGTCGCGCTCGATGCTGCGGTGGGCCATCACGGCCTCTCGGTCAGGCGCGCGAGCTCGCGCCAGGAGGCGATGGGGACGAAGACGCCGCCGCGAATCACCGTCGGCCACACGGTGTGGCTCAGTTGGTGGTCGCTCGGCGAGAGGCGATGCGTCGCGCCGAGGCCGAGGTCGATGGGCGCGCCTCGACTCGAGCGCGCTGACGAGACCGTCGGGGGTGGCCTCCGGTCCGGCGCGGGTGAGGGCCAGCGCCAGCGCGTGGGCGGCGATGAAGCCCTCGAAGGTGAGGTAGCTGCGCTCGGCCTGGGGGACGGCCGCCTGGAAGGCGCGGGCGGCCGGGCTGTCGCCGGCGGGCGAGGGCACCACCTGGGTGACGACGACGCCCTCGGTGTCGCCGCCGAGCGCCTTGGCGAGGGACTCGCTGCCGACGAAGGATACGTTGATGAACAGCGGGTGGAAGTCGTAGGCGTGGGCGAGCTCGATGAAGCGCGCGCAGGGGGCGTAGGTGCCGATCATGATGACGGCGCGCACGTGGACGCCGGGCTCGATGAGTCGGCTCAGCGCGGCCTCGACGTCGAGGGTGTTGCGCGCGTAGCGACCCTGCGGCACGAGCGCCGTGTTGGGGTGGCCGTGCGCGGCCAGCTCGGCGATGGTCGCGTCGTAGCCGGCGTCGCCGTAGGCGTCGTTCTGGGTGAAGAGGCCGATCTCGCTCGGGTCGATGTGCAGCTCGTCGACGAGGCCGCGCACGCTCTCGGCGATCTCCTCGCGGTACGAGGCGCGGTAGTTGATGACCCAGCGATCGGGCGGGGTCTTGCGCAGGAGGCCGGCGCCGGTCAGCGCGCCGATGAGCGGGATGTGCTTCTCGTCGGCGATGGGGACGGTCACGGCGGCGGTCGGGGTGCCGACGTTGCCGAGCAGCGCCAGCACGTGGTCGTCGTCGATGAGCGCGCGCACGGCCGGCGCGGTGCGGCTCGGCTCGTAGCCGTCGTCGCGCGTGAGGAGCTCGAGCGGCCGACCGAAGACGCCGCCGCTCGCGTCGACGGCGTCGAAGTAGGCCTGGATGCCGCGCTGCACCTGGACGCCGACCTCGACGTTGGCCCCGCTCATGGGGCCGACGTAGCCGATGCGCCACGGCGGTGGTGGCGTCGGCGCGGCCGGTGCGGGCGCAGGTTGGGCGACGAGCGCTGCCCAAGCGAGGGCGAGCGCCAGGAATGGTTGCATGGCTCGAGGGCGCGCGCGAGTCGGTCGGCGCGCCATCCGTGACAACGGTCGTTCGGCGCCGGCTCCGCGCCTAAACCGCGCGGGCGCGTTGCCACTGCATGTAACGGCCTTCCCAATCGCGGGGTCGCGCAGTATGTCGCCGGGTGACGCTGCCGCCTGCGCCGCTCGGCCGCCTCATCGTCGCAGCGTCCGTCGTCGGTGTGCTCGCGGCCGCCGTCGCCGTGGCGGTGCGCTTCGTCCTCGGTCGCGGGCTCAACCTTATATATGGGGCGACCGACGCGGTGTCGGCGCTCGAGGCGCTGCCGGCGCCGCTGCGCATCGTGGCGCCCATGCTGGGCGGGCTCGCGGCCGGCTCGATCGCCGCGCTGTTCGCGCGCCGCGGTGCCCAGGGCGGCTGGATGTGTCATGGAGGCGGTGGCGCTCGGGCGCGGGCGGCCGAGCGGCGCGCGCCGTCGGCCCGGCGCTCGGCTCGATCGCGGCGGCGCTCGGCGGCGGCTCGATCGGCCGCGAGGGTCCCATCATCCAGCTCGGCGCCGGCGTCGGCGACAAGCTGGCAGCGCGCCGGCATCAGCCTGGCCGAGCGCCGCGCGCTGGTCGCGGCCGGCACCGCGGCGGGCTTCGCGGCCGCCTACAACACACCCATCGCGGCGGTGTTGTTCGTACTCGAGGTGGTGCTCGGCGTGGCCACGCTCGAAGTGCTCATCCCGGTCGCGGTGGCGACCGCGTCGGCATCATTCGACCTGCGTCATCATCGGCGGCGGGCCGATCTATGGCGTCCGCGCCTTTCGAGCTGGCGTCGGGCTGGGAGATGATCGCCTTCGCCGCGCTGGGCGTCGCGGCGGCGCTGGCCGGCGTCGGCTTCATGCGGTTGCTGGGCACTGGCGAGCGCCTCTTCCACTCGCTGCGCCTGCTGCCGCTGCGCGCGGCGCTGGGCGGGCTCCTGGTCGGCCTCATCGCGTGCGCGCTGCCGGCGGTCGCGGGCAACGGCTACGAGCCGGTGCGCGCCATCCTCGACGGCGGCGCCGCCGGCGATGCTGCTCACGCTGGCGCTGGTGAAGGGTGTCGCGACCACGGCCTCGGTGTCGTCGGGCAGCCCGGGCGGCGTGTTCACGCCGACCATGCTGATCGGGGCCACGCTCGGCGCGGCGCTCGGCGATGCGCTCCAGCGCGCCGGGCTCGGCGTGTCGGCGGGAGGCTACGCGCTGGTCGGCATGGCGGCCGCGGTGTCGGCCACCACGCACGCGCCGCTCATGGCCACGGTCATGGCCTTCGAGCTGTCCGGCGACTACGCCATCGTGCTGCCGCTCTTGTTGGCGACGGCGGTCTCGACGCTGCTCGCGCGCTACCTCGAGCCCGAGTCGATCTACACCGCCGAGCTCGCGCGCCGCGGCGTGCCCTGGCAGGTGTCGTTCGGCGAGCGCATCGCGCGCTCGACGCGGGCGCGCGAGCTGATGGAGCCGGCGGCCGCGGTGGTGTCGGCCGACGTGCCGCTGCCCGCGGCGCTCGAGCGCCTGGCCGACACGCGCGGGCGGCTCGTCTACGTGACCGGCGGCGGGCCGGTGCGCGCCATCTCGCTGACGACCGCCAAGACGCTGTGGGCCGGGCTCATGCGCGGGGCGCCGCTGCCGGCGGGCTCGACGGCCGGCGACCTGGCCCAGGCGGTCATCGCGGCGACGCCCGACGACTCGCTGGTGGTGCTCGGCGAGAAGCTCTGGAGCGTCGACTGGGGCGAGCTGCCGGTGGTCGATCCGCAGGCGCCCGACGTGCTGCTCGGGGTCATCACGCGGCGCGCGCTGCTCGGCGCCTTCGATCGCGAGCTGCTCCAGCGCGACGCGCTGGTGACGCGCGTGCAGATGGTCGACGGCGAGCGCACCGTAGCCGACTACCTCGAGCTGCCCGACGGCCATCGCGTGGCGCTGGTCGCGCCGCCGGCGTGGATGGTCGGCACCCCGGCCGACACCGGCCTCATCCGCGCGCGCTTCGGCATCACGCTGGTGGCGGTGCAGCGCGACCCGGGCGGCAACGTGCGCGCGCGCTGGCACGACCCCGATCCGGAGATGGTCGTCGGCGCGGGCGACCGCCTCATGCTGGTCGCGACCGACGACGAGCTCGCGCGCTTCCAGCGCTCGACGGCGCAGGACGACGCCATCGTCGGCGACGGCCACGGCATCTGAGCGGAGCCGGGTCGCGCGAGCTCGCGTGGAGAACGCGGGGGCAAAAAGTGGCGCGATGTGCCGAACGCCGGTAACCCGCGAACATGACGCGCGTCGTTGGCATACGCGGAGCAACCACGGTCGAAGCCGACTCGCTCGAGGAGATCCTCGACGCGACGCAGGACCTGCTGGTGCGGCTCCAGGAGCTCAATCGCTTCGACCCGGATGACATCGCCAGCATCCTCTTCACCACGACGCACGACCTGCGCTCGACCTTCCCGGCGCGCGCGGCGCGACGCCTCGGCTGGGTGCAGGTGCCGATGCTGTGCACCCACGAGGTCGACGCGCCGTCGTCGGTGCCGCGCTGCATCCGCGTGCTCATCCACTGGAACACCGATCGCCCCGGGCCCGAGGTGCGCCACGCCTATCTGCGCGGCTCGCGCCTGCTCCGCCCGGACTGGGCCATCCCGCCGCTGTCGGGGCCGGCCGGCGCGCTCACCGCGCCCGAGGATCCGATCCGCGAGTCGGTGGTCGCCGCCACCAGCGCGCCGGTGCCGACGCCGACGCCGGCGGTCGAGATCGTCTCCCGCGATGCGTCGCTGCCGCCGCTCGATCTGGCGCCCATCTCGTTCCAGGGCGAGGCCGGCGCCTACTCGCAGGAGGCCATCTTCGGGCTGCTCTCGCGCGACGTCGCGACGGTGCCGTGCCTCGGCTTCCGCGGCGCCTTCGAGGCCGTCCACCAGGGGCGCGCCAAGGCCGCGCTGCTGCCGGTCGAGAACTCGACGACCGGGTCGATCCACGAGGTGTGGGACCTCCTCCTGACCCACGACCTGCCCATCGTCGGCGAGGTGATCCTGCCGGTGCGCCACGCGCTGCTGGCGCTGCCGGGCACGACGCTCTCCGACATCAAGACGGTCGTCTCGCACCCGCAGGCGCTCTATCAGTGCGAGGGCTGGATCGGCGGCCACGGCTGGAAGGCCGAGCCCGGCACCGACACGGCAGGCTCGGCGCGCCGCGTCGCCGACGACGGCGACAAGACGCGCGCCGCCATCGCGAGCCCCATCGCCGGCGACCTCTACGGGCTCGAGGTGCTGGCCAAGAACATCCAGGACGTGGCGGAGAACTACACCCGCTTCCTGCTCATCGTGCCGCGCGCCGCCTTCGTCACCGGCGGCGCCGCCCCGGGCTACGCGCCGGGCAGCAAGATGAAGACGTCGATCGTCTTCGCCGCGCGCCACGTCGCCGGCAGCCTCTACGGCTGCCTCGCCGAGTTCGCGGTGCGCGACGTGTCGCTCACCAAGATCGAGTCGCGCCCCGATCGGCGGACGCCGTGGAGCTACATCTTCTACGTCGACATCGAGGGCGATCCGGCCGAGGCGCGCGTCGCCCAGGCGCTCGCCGCGCTGACGCGCTACGCCAGCTTCGTGCGCGTGCTCGGCACCTATCCCAGCAAGTCGCTCTGACCACGAGGAGCCCCACCCGGGGCCAAGAGGCCATGACCTGGACCAGCCAGACCTATCTCCCGCTGACCGTGCCCGTCCTGCCGCTCGACGGTCACGTCCTCATGCCCGCGGCGCGCGCGCCGTATCGCGTCACCGAGAAGCGCCATCGCGCGCTGGTCGGTGACCTGCTCGAGCGCCCGGCCGACCAGCGCTGGATCGGCGTGCCCGCCCGCCACGGCACCGACATCAGCGACGAGCTCGGCACGCTCGGCCTCATGACGGTCGCGACGCCGCTGGCCGGTGGCGACTTCATCATCGTCATCGAGGGCCGCAGCGCCTGCCGCCTCGAGCCCATCCCCGGCGACACCGAGCTCGAGTATCGCTGCGCGCGCGCGCGCCACATGCTCGATCGGCCCGAGCCGCTGCTCGAGGCGCGCGCCCAGACGACGCGCCTCGTGCAGGCGCTCTTCTCGCTCTACGACGCCTTCCTGCTGGCGGCTGCCGATCTGCCCGCGACCGATCACGGCGTCGACGACGCCGGCATCGTCTATCGCATCGGCGCGGCCGTCATCGAGGACCCGCGCGCGCGCATCGAGCTCCTGGCCGAGCGCTGCCCGTCGCGTCGCCGCACCATGGTCATGCAGGTCATCACCGAGCAGCTGGCCTTCGCGCAGCGCGAGAAGCTCCTCGGTCGCTCGACGCCGCAATGCTGATCCGCCCCGTCTTCCCGGGTATCGGCGGCGACGTCGCGCGCCACGCGCTCATCGGCATGGTGCACCTCGGGCCGCTGCTCGAGAAAGGCGTCGCGCTGGCCGACGTCGAGCGCCGCGCCGTGAGCGACGCGGAGATGCTGGCCGCGGCCGGCTTCGATGGCTTGGTGGTCGAGAACTTCGGCGACACGCCGTTCTACCCCGACGAGGTCCTGCCCCACACCATCGCCGCCATGACGCGCATGATCATGGCGGTGCGGCGCGCGGTCGGAGCGGCCCTGCCCATCGGCGTCAACGTGCTCCGGAACGACGCGCGCGGCGCGCTGGCCATCGCGGCAGCGACCGGCTCGCAGGCCATCCGCGTCAACGTGCATGCCGGCGCCGCCGTCACCGACCAGGGCCTGGTCATGGGCCGCGCCTACGACACCGTGCGCCAGCGCCGGGCCCTGGCGCCCGAGGTGCGCATCTGGGCCGACGTGCGCGTGAAGCACGCGGCGCCGCTGGCCGAGCGCGCCATCGCCGAGGAGGCCGAGGAGCTGGCCGAGCGCGCCGAGGCCGACGTGCTCGTCGTGTCGGGCGCCAAGACCGGCGGCCCGACCGACCCGGCGCGGCTCGAGCAGGTGCGCCGCGCGGTGCACGTGCCCATCCTGGTCGGCAGCGGCGCCACGCCCGACACGCTGCCCTTGCTGCTGCCGCACTGCGACGGCGTCATCGTGGGCAGCTGGCTCAAGCACGGCGGCGATGTGCTGACGAGCGTCGATCCGCAGCGCGCCCGAGCCTTCGTGGACGCGGCCCGCGGCAGTGCGTAGAGTGACCCCTCGGAGGTCCCCATGCCCAGGTTCATCGCGTCGATCCTCGCCCTGCCGCTGGTCCTGCCGCTGACGGCGCTGCCCACGACCGCTCACGCGCAGGACGCCGAGCTGCTCGATCTCATCGAGGGCGACCTCACGGCGCTGTCGGTGAACCTTCCCATCTGGATGGGCGAGCACATCACCTCGGTGATGGCGCCGGTCGGCATCGGCGCCGGCTCGGGCATCGACGACGACTCGGGCGCCTTCAAGATCGGCGTCCTCACGCGCCTCGGCCTGTTCAACAACTTCGACGACGTCGGCTACGGCCTGAAGCTCGTCGACCTCCAGCCCTCGCTGCCCTCGCTCGTGCCCTGGCCGCAGTTCGGCGTGGTCGCCGGCGCCAACCTCGGCAACGGCTTCGAGCTCGGCGGCGACGTGCAGTTCATCCCGGCCATGGACATCGCCGGCAACAACGTGAACCTGAACGTGGCGCTCATCAGCGTCGCGGTCACCGGCCGCTACCGCATCAACAAGGCCGACGGCGCGCTGCCGGCCTTCATCATCGGGCTCGGCGGCTCGTACTACAACGGTCACTTCCAGATCGGCTCGGGCTACTCGAAGCCCTACAGCGAGACCATCGACGGCCACACCGTGGCCGGCACCTACAAGGTCGAGACGGCGCCGACCGTCGAGTGGTCGATCTTCCAGCTGAGCCCCGAGCTGCGCGTCGCGTGGGACATCGGCGGCGTGCTGCGGCCGTACTTCGGCATCGGCCTCGGCTGGTCGTTCGGCACCGTCTCCGACCGCGTGCACCTCAAGGCCAGCGCCACGGTCGACAGCGTCGACGGCACGCCGCAGAACCGCGATCCGGTGGTCTACGACGCCGACGTGGTGTCGTTCGACACCAAGCCGTCGTCGTACACGCTGCGTCCGCACATCGGCACCGACATCCTGATGGGGCCGGTGGCGCTGACGCTGCAGCTCGATCTGGCGGTGATGGGCAAGGACAAGATCTCGACCGACCTCGGCGAGGGCGCGTCGAGCTTCGATCCGAGCGACCCCAACTACCTCTTCAACAAGAACGGGCGCGAGAGCCTGACCCAGTCGGCGCTCATCGGCACGGTTGCGTTGCGCTTCCAGTTCTGAGGATGAGGGTCGGGCGGCGGCGCGCGTCGAAGGCGCGCTCGCCGGTCGGGCCGGCGCTGTCGATGCGGCCGATGGCGGTTGGGGCGCCGAGGTCGCGGGCGATGTGGCGGAGCTCGGCCGGGACGCCGTCGGCGAAGCGCTCGCGCACCTCGAGGCAGACGTTGCCGTCGGCGAGGAGCGAGGTGCCGGCGTTGGGGTGGTGGGCGAGCCAGTAGGCGACGATGGCGCGCACGCGCGGGAGGTCGGCCGGGCTGGCCGGAGCCACGTCGATGAAGCGCACGGGCACGGTCGGCTGGTCGGCGGCGATGGCGGCGCGCTCGGCCTCTTCGCGCGACTTGCCGCGGCGGATGGCGTCGAAGTACTGGAACAGCGCGGCGCCGGACAGGTCGTGCGCGGCGAAGAAGCTCGAGGCGTCGGCGGTGGCGTTGGCGTGCATGGTCTTCCCTTCGTTGCGGGAGCGGACGATCCGCTCCTATCGCCTCCACGCAATCGCCCCGCCCGACCCGCCATTCTGCGCCGGCCTCGGCCCTCGCAGCCTGCGTGCTGGCGCTCGCGGCCAGATTCTGCCAGGGTCCCAGCGTTCGCGACCCGGAGAATCCCGCATGTGCAACCTCCTCAGCCTCGGCGTCCTCAGGAACCTGCGCGGCGGAGCCGCCTTCGACGCGGCGCGCTTCGGCAGCTCGCTCGACGGGCTCGATCTGCAGCAGCGCATCGCCGCCACCCGCGCGCTCGGCAAGTCCGACCAGGCGGCGCTGTGGGAGGTCTGCCAGGGCAACGAGACCTCGGCGGAGGACTTCGTGCCGGCGCACGTGCCGCTCGGCCGTGAGGTCATCCACTACGGCAAGAACTCGCTGCCGCTCTTCTCGCACTTCCAGAAGCGCTTCGCGCGGGCGGCGGAGGCCGACACCGTCTACGGCTACAACTGGAACGGCATCGGCTGGACCACCGCGGGTCCGGGCTACTTCATCGGCCACCACGACGCCGACATGGGCCACGCCTTCGGCCTCGACTACTACCACCTGCCGCCGTCCGACGCCGTCCTGCCCGCGGGCTGGCCGGCCATGCGCGCCAACGAGATCGGTCTCCAGCGCTTCATCTACGCCGAGATGATCGACTACATGCGCAGGGTCACCGACGGCGTGACCATCGGCCGCGCGTGGCGCAAGGGCAAGGTCACCGACAACTACTTCGTGCTGGTGCGCGGCGGGGTCTGACCGCGTCTACACGAGGCGCGTCGGCGCGCCGCGGTGCTCGCGGTAGATGCGCAGCGCGAACTGGCCGGCGGCCGTCGCGCGGAGCTCGTCGCTGAGCGCGCGCAGGTCGTCGGGCAGCTCGGCCTCGGTGGGCCACGTGACCGGGTGCTCGGGCGGGTTGACGAGCGGGCCGACGAGCGCGGCGAAGGTCAGGTCGGCGGCGCTGAAGGCATCGCCGACGAGGTACTTCCGGCCGTCGGCGAGGCGCGCCCCGACCTCGGCGAAGCCGGCCCGGACCTTGGCGAGCGAGCGGGCGGAGGCCTCGGGCGTGATGCGCAGGCCGCGGCGCATGATGGCGCGCAGCACGGGGAAGAGGGGTGCGGCGACGCCTCGTTCCCAGCGGGCGGTGCCGGCGGAGACGACGCGGGTGGCGAGAGCGCGGTGGGGCAGCATGTAGAAGTAGCCGACGCGGCGCACGTGGGGGCCGAGCTTCTCGTCGAAGTGGTCTTCGAGGGCCAGGGCCTCGGAGCGGGCTTCGGCGCCGGTCGGGTAGAGTGGGGAGCGAGCGTCGATCCAGGCCAGGATGTCGCTCGAGTCGCGCAGAGTGACCTCGGGGGTGACGAGGAGCGGTACCGAGCGGCCGCCGCGTCGGCGCGTGCCGAGCATGTGCAGGAGCGGCAGGTGGCCCTCTTCGCGGTAGGCCAATCCGGCCAGGTCGAGCGCCCAGCGCGCCTTTTCGCAGTAGTGGGAGAGCGGGATGGTGACGAGGGTGAGGAGCTCCATCGCGCGGTCATAGCATGGGCAGCACGGCTTGTGGGCCGCGTCGGTCCGGGCGATGCTCGTGCCATGACCGCCACCGCAGCCCGTCCCTTCCGCATCTACGCCCATCGCGGCGCATCGGCAGAGTTGCCGGAGAACACGCTGGTCGCCTTCGGCCGCGCGCTCGAGCTCGGCGTGGACGCCCTCGAGACCGACGTCCACGTCACGCGCGACGGAGCCGTCGTGGTGCACCACGACGCGACCGGCCTCCGCACGGCCAAGGTCGATCGGGCCATCGCGGACACCGACCTCGAGGACGTCCGCAAGTGGGACGTGGGCCGTGGCATGCGAGTGCCGACGCTGGAGGAGCTCTTCGACACCTGCCCGTCGGTCACGGTCAACGTGGACATCAAGGCGCACACCAAGCGCGCGGCGCAGCACGTGGTAGACCTCGTCCGGAAGCGCGGCGAGTCGCAGCGCGTGACGCTCACCTCGGTGGACGACGCGGTGGTCCGTCACGTCCGCGCCCTGGGATACGAGGGCGCGGTGGGTCTCGGCAGAGCGTCGGCGCTGCTGGTCCTGGCGACGCCGAGAGCGGTCCTCGCCGGCATGCGCAGCAGCGGCCTCATCGGCGGCGACGCGCTGCAGATCCCCTGGCGCTTCAAGGGCGTGCGCTTCGATCACGCGCGCCTCGTCCGGCGCGGCCACGCGGCCGGCCTGCGAGTCGACTACTGGACCGTCAACGACCCGGCCATCGCCCGACGCATCGTGAGCCTCGGAGCCGACGGCATCATGACCGACGACCCGCGCTGCGTGGTGCGGTCGATTCGCGAGGCGCGAGCCGAGCTCGCAGCGTCCTGAGCGTCAATCCTATTTCGCAATTTCGCCATTGCGCCAATTGCCATATTCTGGCATATTGTCGCCATGCCCGAAATCAATCCTGCGCTGTCGCTTGCATCGAGCCCGTCGAGCCTCTCGAGCCTCTCCAACGACGACCTGGAGATGGCGGTGGCAGAGCTGTCGGTCCAGCTCGACGTGGCCGAGCACCGGCTCTTGACGCTCGTGCGCGAGCTGGAGCGGCGCGAGCGCTATCGGCATCACGGCCTGCCGTCGACGGCGGCGTGGCTCGGCTGGCGGACGGGTCTCGGCACGGTGGCGGCGAGGGAGAAGGTGCGGGTGGCGCGAGCGCTCGGCGAATTGCCGATCATCGATGAGGCCTTCGCGAAGGGTCTCGTGAGCTATTCGAAGGTGCGCGCCATGACGCGCATCGCCACGCCGGAGAACGAGGCCAAGCTCGTCCACATGGCGAAGCATGCGACGGCAGCGCAGCTCGAGCGCATCTGCCGCGGGGTGGAGACCGTGACGGCCACCTCCGAGGCGGGCTGTGAGCGCTGGCTCCGCGTCGCGCCGGACACCGACGGGATGGTGCGGCTCGAAGTCCGGCTGCACGCGGACGAGGCGGCGCTGGTGATGAAGGCGGTGCAGCTCGCGCGCGATTCCGCGGAAGCGCAGTCGGCACCGGACGCGCTCGTGGCGGTGGCGGAGTCGTTCATCGCCGGTGGGTGCTCCGAGCCTCGAACGGGCGGAGACCGTCAGCAGATCCTGGTGTGCGTGAAGCAGGACGAGCTCATGCCGACCGGCCTCCGAGCCGAGACCGAGGTCTCGGTCGTCGCGCCGGAGACGCTCCGCAGGATGGCCTGCGACGCCAGCGTGACCCCGGTCACCGTCGACGACCAGGGCACGCCGCTCGACGTCGGGCGCAAGACCCGCACCGTGCCGCCCGCCATTCGCCGAGCGCTCCACGTCCGCGATCGGACGTGTCGCTTCCCGGGCTGCACGAATCACCGCTGGCTCGATGCCCATCACATCGAGCACTGGGCCGAGGGTGGTGTGACCTCGCGCGACAACCTGTTGCTGCTCTGCACGGCGCATCATCAGCTCGTGCACGAGGGCGGCTTCCGCGTCGAAGGCACCGGTGCCGACGTCGTCTTCCTGCGCCCCGACGGCGCGCCCATCACCGCCCCGCGCGTGAGCGCATGCGCGCTCACGCTCGCCGTCCGCCCACCGCGTCCTCCCTCCTCGGGTCCGCCGAACTACCACTGGGCCATCGGCGCGCTCATCCCGCGTCGCGCCGCCTGATCGCCAAATTCCAGAAAACCCAAAAAGAGAGAGACAAAAGCAGCAGGAGAGAGACGATGTGGGTCATCGTGGAAAACGGCAACGCCGTTTTCCAAGCGCCTCGTGGATAACATCGTGGGCCGGTGCGCAGCACCGGTCCACAGTTATCCACAGGCGCGTCAGGACCCACAGGCCGATGTGCCACCGTCGACCTCCCCATCGTCCATTGGCCCCATGGCCATGGGGTAGCCCGCGCTCGTCCGCCAGGCAGACCATGACGAACGCCGCACCCTCGACCGAGGTCCGCGACGCACGCCACGCCCCGCCGGAGGCTCCGATGAAGCCGCGCGCACCGAACCGCTCGACACCCCCCGCGCCCACGCTCCTCGCGCTCTCGCTCGCGGCCCTCGCGCTCGCGGCGGTCGCGCTCGCGGCGGTCGCGCTCGTCGCCACGCCGACCCCAGCCCGCGCCGAGGGCACCGGTCCGATCACCCCGCTGCCCCTCTGCGGCCCGGGCGACCTCGCGTCGCTCGCCATGCCCGGTCTCGCGCCGGCCTTCACCCCGGCGGTCCACGCCTATCGCATCCCGGTGCCGCCGTCCGGCTCGGCCGAGCTCGCGGCGACGCCGTGCGACCCGGCCGTCAGCGTCTTCGCCCGCAGCGTCGAGCTCGTCGCTGGCCAGGCGGGCGGCGTCTGGACCGGCGACGGCGGTCCCATCGACGTCGTCCTCTACCGGAACTGGCGCGAGGTCGGCCGCTACACCATCGCGCTCGACCCCAACGCGCCCCCGCCGGCGCCGCAGCCGGTGATCGCCGACCTCGTCGCGGATGGCCTCGCGCCCGCCTTCGATCCGGCCGTCGCGCGCTACACCGCGCCGGCCCGCGCCGACTCGGGGCTGCCCATCGCCGTGACCGTCGCCGACCCGACCGTCGCGGTCTACATCCAGAGCCAGCTCGTCCGCTCCGACGAGGTGTTCGCGGCGTGGGCGCCGGCCGAGAGCGACATCGACGTCGTCGCGTACCGCGGCTGGACCGAGGTCGCGCGCTACACCATCCACGTCGCGACGGCGCCGAGCGCGAGCGTCGGCGACCCGCGCCTCGATGCCGCCATCGCGCGCTATCCGGGGCTGCGCGCCATCATCGACGGCCTGCCGAAGCCGCCGCCCGGGCCCGGCGATGCGCCCGAGCCGCCGTGCGCCAGCGACAACGACTGCCAGGACGGCGACAGCTGCTGGCAGGGCACCTGCCTCTTCATCGAGTGCAAGGGCGACAGCGCGTGCGCCGAGGGCGAGATCTGCGTCGCCTTCCAGTGCGTCGAGGAGAAGGGCTACACGCCGCCTTCGCTCACGCCCATCCTGCTGCCGAAGCCGCCGACCGAGCGCGACCCCGACGACGACCCGCCGGTCTGGCACCTGCCCGATCCCGACGACCCCTTCGGCGACATCCCGCCCGTCGTGCCCGAGGCGTGCGGCGACGACCCGCAGCACCCCGACCTCCTGTGCTGCACGTCGGTCACCGGCTGGAGCTTCGAGAAGGACGACATCGACGGCGTTGGCCACAGCCTCTACCAGGCCTGGAGCCCGAGCGGCGGCGCCGCCTTCGCGCGCGGCCCGGTCTACGGCAACAACGTGCACGTCGCGCGCATCCACCCGCCCGGCTTCAGCGACAGCGCCATGGGCGACCCGGCGACCCACGTCGGCGGCGACTACTGGGCCTTCTCACGCGACGTGAACCAGCAGGGCAAGTGGTGGATCGGCTCGTCCGACACGCGCTCGTCGCCGACGCTCCTGCCCGGATCGCGCATCGCCGAGAACGCGGCCGGCACGCTGCACTCGCCCGAGATCCGCGTCGAGTCGGACTACATCCGCTTCTTCCTGGGCGGCGACAGCCTGCCGAGCGAGCGCGTGCAGCTCGAGATCCGCTGGACCTCCGCGGCCGACAAGGCGGCGCTCGAGGCGCTCTACGACGGCATCGGCCCGACCGAGCTCTCGCCCGCCAACCAGGCGGCCGTGACGCCCACCAACCCGGCCTACGTGGTGGTCCGCGCGTCGGCCCCGATGGACGACGACGAGTTCATGCACCGGCGCGTGGCCTGGGACGTGAGGCCGTTCCTGCACCGCATCGGCCGCATCGTCGTCGTCGACGAGGACCGCCACGAGTGGCGTCCCGGCCACGTCAATGTCGACGAGGTCGTCTGCACCGACGAGCTCGAGGACGCGCCGACCTGGCGCACGAGGCACGACGGCGCGCCGTCGAGCATCGGCGAGAGCCTGACACCCATCCCGCTGTGGGGCACGACCGACACCCACACCCACCCGTTCTCGAACCTCGCCTTCGCGGGCTTCGTCGGCTGGGGCGACCCGTCGGACAGCCTGGCCGACGTCTACAACTGCCACCACGCGCTGCCCGCCATCGAGCAGCCCGTGAACGGCGGCACGCTCGTCATCCGCCCCGAGATCAAGCCGCGCGAGCCCGAGGCCTGCTGGTCGTCCGACGGGCTCAACGCCATCGTCGCGAGCCTGCCGTGCGAGGCGGTGCTGGCCTTCGGACCGGTCGGGATCCCCATCGTGCCGGTGTGCGAGACGATGAAGATCGTGGTCCTCAGCAAGCTCGCCGGCGACGTGCCGCCGCTCATCGAGGCGCGCTCGCTGCACGGCTCCCCGTCGGCGCTGTCGGGCGGCTTCCAGCTCGTCAACGTCGCCAACCTGCTGTCGGGCATCGACCCGTTCCTCGACATGGTGCCGGGCGCGCCGAACCTGTCGGCCATGTCGCTGCCCGAGAACGTGCCCGGCCTCATCGAGCGCCTGGCCTGGGACGATGACCACGGCGGCCACACCGGCCACGGCATCCGCGGCCACCAGCTCTATCAGAAGGACATGCTCTTGCGCGCGTGGCAGGGCGGTCTCCGCCTCATCGGCGTCGACGTCATCGACTCGCGCATGATCAGCGCGGCCGTCGATCTCGGCGCGCGCTACGACGAGTGGCGCGTCATCCGCACGACCACGTTGGCGGTGCGGCGCCTCGTGTCGTGCGGGCAGAACGGCGTGCACGACCCGGGCGAGGACGCGGCCGGCGACGACCCGCTGTTCCCGCAGAAGGGCGTGCTGTGCGACATCGCCGGCATCGCGCGGAGCCCCGAGGCGGCGCGCGAGCTCATCGCCGCCGACAAGATCGCCATCGTCCTCGGCACCGAGACCGACGAGCTCGGCATCCCGCGCTCGGCCGAGACGCTGGCCCTCTTCGGCCACCCCGACGACGACCCGGCGACCGCCGACGAGAGCGACAGCGCCGAGCTCCAAGTGCAGGATCTGTGGGACCTCGGCATCCGCAAGGTCACGCCCATCCACGCCATGAACAACCCGCTCGGCGGGGCCGGCATCTTCAACGACACGTATCTCACCGGCGGCAACGAGCTGTCGAACCTGTCCGATCCGCACAAGCGCGCCGAGAGCTGGCTGCGCATCCCGCTCTTCGTGAGCCCCGACTTCAATGTCGACCTCCTCGACATCGCGCAGTGGGAGACCGACCCCGGCTACGGCGACTCGGATTGGTACAGCGACCACGGCGGCTGGGTGGCGCTCGACCTCGCGGCCGGCTCCGACTGGATCGGCGGCGGTGTCACTTTCGCATATGGCTTCGAGTCGCTGAAGACGCCGCTCGGCTTCATGCCGACGCCGGGCGAGGCCGGCGGCGCGCCCGCCTTCCACCCCATCGGGACGTGGGCCGGCGTCAACGAGGTGAAGCACCTGAACGACGTGGCGCAGCTCGTGAAGGGCGGCGATCTGTGCAACGTCGAGGGCGCCGGGCTGCCGCTCGAGGCCGACGCCTCGCGCTTGCCGGCCGACGTCCAGCTCGAGCACATCATCACCGCCGACACCGGCCAGGCCAACGCCGTCGGTCTGCGACCCGAGGGCGGCGCCTTCATCCAGCGGCTCATGTCGCGCGGCATGATCATCGACCTCGATCACCTGTCGCAGCGCGCGCGCGTCCAGGTGCGCGAGCTCGCCGAGCAGCTCGGCACCTTCGGCTACGGCGACGCCGATCGGCTCTATCCGTTCCTCGGCGTGCACACCGACGTGCGCGAGATCTCGCGCCACGGGCCCATCCCCGACGCCGAGGACCTGCGCGCCGACCGCGGCTTCACCGCCGAGACCGACCGCACGCGGCCCGAGTTCGAGCGCGGCCACCACGACGGCGGCGTGTTCTCGCCGGGCGCCAACGGCAGCCACGTCGCCGACTCGGTCGAGCTCGAGGCGCAGGTGCGGAACGACTGCGACTACAGCAGCAAGAGCTTCGCGCTCAAGTACCTGTGGATGGTCGGCGTCATGGGCGGCCACGGCATCGCGCCGTCGACCGACATGAGCCCGTTCTTCGGCCCGGCGGCGCCGCGCTTCGGCCAGAACCAATGCCACATGCGCACGAGCTACCACGACGACATGCGCCTCTCGCAGGAGGAGGCCGAGGACGACGAGGTCATCAAGTGGTGCCCGCCCGACGGGCCGGGCGTGCCGGTCATCGAGAGCTGCAAGGTCCACAAGTTCCCGCACGACTGGGATCTGCCGGACCCGAGCCTGCCCGACGGCACCGAGAAGTTCGTGCAGTCGGCGCTGTGCCCCATCTGGGGGCGGCTCCTACCGCAGTGCAAGACGTATCAGATCCTGCAGGAGCAGCTCGCCGAGGGCGCGGGCGTCGTCTACGAGGACTACGCCGCGCGGGAGCACGTGCCGCCGCCGGCCCAGGTCGACGACGGCGAGGGGCTCGTCGAGTACGTGGTCGCGCGCCAGCCGGCCGAGAACCGCGACGACGGCGCGCCGCGCGCGCGCGTGCCGGAGATCGTCGGCATCGGCCGCGCGCGGCAGATGTGGCCGATGAAGAAGATGACGACCAGCGCCGGCCTGCTGAAGGGCGGCACCAACACCGGCTGGGACGTCAACCTCGACGGCTTCCAGCACATCGGCCTCTTCCCGGACTACCTGCAGGACGTGCGCAACGTCGGCGTGTCGTGGGAGCGCATGACGCCGCTCTTCGACGCCGCCGAGGACTACGTGCGCATGTGGGAGCGGGCCTGCCAGCTGGCCGATCTCGGCGCCGCCAACTCGCCGAACCTCGGACCGGGCTGCCACCCGGCGGCGCCGCACTGAGGCGACGCGCGGAGCGCGCGGCCCTGCGCTCAGCCGTGGCCGCCGCCGCCGGGCGTCTCGATGCGCACGCGCGAGCCGGCTGGGACGGTGACGCTGGCCTTGCCGCCGACATCGACGCCGTCGACGGTGTTCCGGCCGGCGCGCCGGCGCCGCCGCCGTGGAGGCCGTAGGCGCGCGCACGCGGCGCTCGGAGAGGATCGACACCTTCAGATCGGCCAGCGCCTCGAGCTCGCGCACGAGGCCGTCGCCGCCGCGGAAGCGCCCGGCGCCGCCCGAGCCGCGGCGGCGGGCGAATTGCCATAATCGCACCGGGAAGCGACTCTCGAGCACCTCGGGATCGGTCACGCGGGTATTTGTCATATGCGTGTGGACGGCGTGCGCGCCGTGCCAGTCGGGGCCGGCGCCGGCGCCGCCGCCGAGCGTCTCGTAGTAGCCGAAGCGATCATCGCCGAAGGCCAGGTTGTTCATCGTGCCCTGGCTCGCGGCGCACACGTCGAGGGCGCCGAGCAGCACGTCGACGACGCGCTGCGAGGTCTCGACGTTGCCGGCGACGACGGCGCGCCCGGGCGACGGCGACAGGATCGAGCCCTCGGGTAGCACCAGGTCGATGTGGCGGAGGCAGCCGCCGTTCAGCGGGATGGGCGCGCGCACCAGCGTGCGGATGACATAGAGGATGGCGGCCAGCGTGACGGCGCGCGGCGCGTTGAGGTTGCCGGCGACCTCGGGCGCGGTGCCGGTGAAGTCGATGCGCACGCGCGCGCCGACCCGCGACACGGTGGCGACGATGGGCGTGCCGTCGTCGAGCGCGTCGGCGAAGCGGCGCTCGCCGTGCGGCAGGACGCGGGCCAGCGCGAGGCCGACGGCGTGGGCGGCGTTGTCCTGGATGTGGGCCATGTAGGCCTCGACGACGGCCAGGCCGTGGCGCGCGCAGGCGGCGCGGAGGAGCTCGGCGCCGGCGCGGTTGGCGGCCACCTGGGCCTCGAGGTCGGCCAGGTTCTCGGCCGGGTTGCGCGCCGGCCACGGGCCCGACTGCAAGCGCGCGAGCAGGCCGGCGTGGTCGAAGGCGCCGGCGTGGACGAGGCGCGTCGGCGGGATGACCACGCCCTCCTCGGCGAGCGTCGTCGAGAACGGCGGCATCGAGCCCGGGGCGATGCCGCCGATGTCGGCGTGGTGGCCGCGGCAGGCGACGAAGAAGCGGATGGCGCCGGCGTCGTCGGCGACCGGCGAGACGACCGTGACGTCGGGCAGGTGCGAGCCGCCCGCGGCCGGGTCGTTGGTGACGTAGGCGTCGCCGGCGACCATGGCCGGGAAGGCGGCGCGCACGGCGCGCACCGACTCGCCCATGGCGCCGAGGTGGACCGGGATGTGCGGCGCGTTGGCGACCAGACCGCCAAGGCGATCGAAGAGCGCGCACGAGAAGTCGAGGCGCTCGCGGATGTTGGTCGACAGCGCGGTTCGGCGCACCACGCGGCCCATCTGCTCGGCGATGGCCTGGAACAGGCCGTGGAAGACCTCGAGCAGGACCGGGTCGCGCGCGGTCGTCGAGCGCGGGTCGGGGGCGGCGTCGGCCGCGTCGGCGTCGGCGCGCAGGATCATGCAACCGTCCGGTTGCGTCTCGGCGCGCCAGCCCGGGTCGACGACGACCGTGCCGCGGGCGTTGACGTCCGGCGGGATGTCGGCGGTGGGCATGGGCGCGGCGACGGCGACGCGCACCGCGACCACCTCGATGGGGTGGCCCGGCCGCGCGTAGCCGAGCTCGGCCCGGTGGCGCGCCCCGAAGGCCGCGACGCCGGCCGCGACGCCGGCCGCGACGCCGGCCGCTGCGCCGGCGGCATCGAGCGAGAGCGACGCGTCGCTGCCGCGGTAGCGCAGGTCGAGCTTGCGCGTGACGGTCAGGTCAGAGGTGTTGCCCTCGGCCGCGAGCGCGGCGCGACCCTCGGCCTCGAGCGCGGCGAAGAGCGGCTCGAGCTCGGCGTCGGCGAGCAGCACGCGGCCGGCGTCGCGCTCGCCGGTCCAGCCGACGGGGGCCAGGCCCATGCCGAGCGCGCTCATGAGGCCGGCCAGCGGATGGACGACGACCGTGCCGATGCCGAGCTCGCGCGCCACGGCGCAGGCGTGCTGGCCGGCGGCGCCGCCGAAGGCGACGAGCGCGTAGCTCCGCGGGTCGTGGCCGCGGGCGATGGTCACGCTGCGGATGGCCTCGGCCATGTTCGCGACCGCGACCGCGAAGAAGCCGCGCGCGACGTCCTCGACGGTGGTCGGGTCGCCGGCGGCGGTGCGCGCCTCGGCGATGCGCACGAGCGCGGCGCGCGCCGGTGCGTCGTCGAGCGGAATGGGGAAGCCGGCGCGATCGATGCGCCCGAGCACCAGGTTGACGTCGGTGAGCGTCGCCTCGCGCGCGGCCGGGTCGCCGTAGCAGAGCGGCCCGGGATGCGCCCCGGCACTGTCGGGGCCGACCGTCATGCGCTGGCCGTCGAAGCGGCAGATGGAGCCACCGCCGGCGGCGATGGTGTGCACCGCGACCATCGGCGCGCGCACGCGCACGCCGGCGACGGTGGCCTCGTAGGTGTGATCGATGGCGCCGTCCCAGCGGCACACGTCGGTCGAGGTGCCGCCCATGTCGAAGCCGATGGCGCGCTCGAGGCCGAGGCGGCGCGCGACCTCGGCCACCGCCACGACGCCGCCCGCCGGGCCCGACAGGATGGCGTGGCGGCCGCGGAAGCGCTCGGCGTCGACCAGCGTGCCGCCCGACTGCATGATGCGCAGGCGGCTGCCGGGCAGGGCGCGCGTGAGCTCGGCCACGTAGCCGGCGAGCACCGGCCCGAGGTAGGCGTCGACCACGGTCGTCGCGGTGCGCGCGAGGTAGCCGAGCTCGGGATCGACCTCGTGCGACAGGCTGACGTGCGCGAAGCCGGCAGCGCGGGCGCGCTCGCCGATGGCGCGCTCGAGCGCGCCGTCGCGATAGGCGTGGAGCAGCGACACCGCGAGGCTGGTGTGGCCGTCGGCGATGAGGCGCGCCAGCGCGGCGTCGAGGCCGTCGAGGTCGGCGCACATCGTGGTGCCGTCGGCGGCGAGGCGCGCGTCGACCTCGACGACCGAGTCGCCGTCGACCAACGGCGCGGGGCGCGCGATGCGCAGGTCGAAGAGATCGGGCCGCGTCTGGTCGCCGATGGCGAGCAGGTCGGCGAAGCCGCGCGTCACGATGAGTCCGGTCTTGGCGCCGCGGCGCTCGAGCAGCGCGTTGGTGGCGAGCGTCGTGCCCATGCGCACGTCGCACGGCGGGATGGGATCGGCCGCGCCGAGGCCGAGCAGGGCGCGGATGCCGTCGAGCGGCGCGCGATCACTCGAAAGGACCTTGACGATGCGCGCGACGCCCGGCGCGACGCCGATGCAGTCGGTGAAGGTGCCGCCGCGATCGATCCAGAAGGACCACGCTGTCCCGTCGGCCGGCATCCGCCGCGCGCCGAGCGCTCAGCCGAGCGCGGCGATGGCCGCGGCGTAGTCCGGCTCCTGGCCGATCTCGGGCACCTGCTGCTGGTAGATGACGCGGTTGTCGGCGTCGAGCACCAGCACGCAGCGGCTGCACAGGCCGGTCATCGGGCCGGTGACGAGGTCGAGGCCGTAGTCGGCGGCGAAGGTCGAGCGGAAGGTCGACAGGCTCTTGGCCTTGTCGATGCCCTCGGCGGCGCAGAAGCGCCGGTGCGCGAACGGCAGGTCGGCCGACACGTTGAGCACGAACACGTCGGGGTGGGCGGCGGCCTCGGTGTTGAAGCGCCGCACCGACATGGCGCACACGCCGGTGTCGAGGCTCGGGAAGATGTTGAGCACCTTCTTGTGGCCGGCGTACGCGTCGAGCGTCACGTCGACGAGGTCGGGGCCGCAGAGCCGGAGCGGCGGGGCGGTGGTGCCCAGCGCGGGCAGCGAGCCGCGGGTCTCGATGGGGTTGCCCTTGAGCGTAATCGTCGTCATCGGTTCCTCCTGGTCATTCCGAGCGGGGGACCTTACCGCGCCGCGGCGCTGTGCGCTATGCTGCGCGCCATGCGATGGGCTCTCGCGATGATGCTGGTCACGGCGCTGGGCTGCGGGAAGGACGCCGGCAGCCCGTGGGACATGGCGCTCGGCGGCGGAACGGAGCGCGAGGTCGAGGTCGCCTTCGGCGAGGGGCGCGCCGCCGTGCTGGTGGACGGCAAGGCGCTCACGGTGGTCGACGAGGCCAGCGGCAGCGTCCTTTGGCGCGACGACCTGGCCGCGGCCGTGCCGCGCGCACCCGCCTGGGTGGCGGCTCAGAGCGGCTGGCTCACGGTCGACGCCGACGGCGTGGCCACGCTCCGCGACGGCAAGAACGGCACCGAGCGCTGGCGGCTGGAGACCGGCAAGCACGGCTTCGGACCGGTCCTGGTCGATGGTTCGCGGGCGTACTTCGGCGCCGGCCGCGAGCTGGTGGCGCTCGACCTCGACGCGCGCGGTGTCGCCTGGGCCCGAGCGCTGTCGGAGCGCTGGCCCGTCTCGGCGCGACCGACCCTCGACGGCCATCACCTCTATATGGAGGTCGGCGAGGACATCGTCGCCATCGAGGCCGCGACCGGCGCCGTGGCGTGGCGCCACTCGACCTCGAGCTACGCCGGCCGCGCCTGGAGCCGGCCGGTCGCGGTCGCCGGCGGCAAGGTGCTGGCCGGCACGACGACCAAGGCCTTCGTGGCGCTGGCCGAGGGCGACGGCAAGGCGCTCTGGAGCGCCACGCCCGGGCCGCGCACCTTCAGCGACGTGGTCGACGCCGCCGCGCTCGTCGCCGGCGATCGCGTGCTGGGGCTTCGTCGTCATCACCCGCCTCATCGAGGCGCGCGACGGACCGTCGAGCGACAACGCGCTGCGCCTGGTATGTGCCAAACTCGACGACGGCGATATCGTGTGGACCCAGGATTTGCCACTCTCGCGCTCCCGCGACCTGGTCGGCGGCGCGCCGCTGCTCGCCGACGGTCGCCTGTGGGTCGTCGTGGGCGGCGAGCTGCGCGGCTACGCCGTGTCCGACGGCGCGCCCGAGACGCGCGCGACGGCCGCCGCGGCCGAGGCCGGAGCGCGGCTGGTGGCGGCGTCGGAGGCGGCGGTCTACCTCGCCGCCGGCACGCGACTCTACCGCGTGCCGTCGCGCTGATCGCCGCGCGCGGCGGGCGTCCGAGCGGCGGCCGCGCGCTGGGCGGCGCGCGCGTGGACGAGGCGCGCTGACGGCAGCTCGTGGGCGTCGAAGAAATCGCGCAGCGTGTGGGCCAGCTCGATGGGGCGCTCGACCTGGGGGAAGTGGCCGACGCCGGGGAAGGTGACGAGCGGCGCGCCGCCCAGCAGCGTTGCGGTGGCGCGGCCGTGGGTACAGGGGATGACCGGGTCGCTCTCGCCCCAGAAGAGGCCGATGGGCGGCAGGTCGGCGATCTCGTGGGCGCGATCGAGGAAGTGGCGGCTCTGGCCGCCGAGCCCGACCACGTCGCGCATGGTGCGCGCCAGGGCGCGGGCGGTGCCCGGGATGGCGTTCATCTTCGAGCGGTGGGCGATGTCCTCGGGGTCGCCCTTGCCGGCCAGCAGCATGCGCAGCGCGACCACGGTGCCGGCGCCCATGAACGGCTGGCCGAGGCGCTCGACCACCATGGGCAGGGTCGACAGGCGGAGCGGCAGGCCGACCTCCTTGCCGAGGCCGCCGGCCGCGACCAGCGCCACGCGTCGCACGTGGGCGCGGAAGCCGAGCAGCATCCACTGCGCGACGCCGCCGCCGTACGAGTGGCCGATGACGTCGACCGACGGCAGGCGCTCGCTCTCGAGCCAGCGGCCGATGACGCGCGCGTGCCAGTCGAGCGAGTAGCTGGCATCGGGGCGGCTCGAGTAGCCGTGGCCGGCGAGGTCGGGCATCAGCAGGCGGCGGCCCGAGGCCAGGTGCGGCGCCATGCGCAGCCAGGTGCGGTGCGAGTCGGAGACGCCGTGGAGCAGCACCACCGGGCGCCCGTCCTGCGGCCCGACCTCGGCCCAGTGGACGCGCACGCCGTCGACGACTCGGCTGTGGTTCCGGACGCGCGGGATGTAGCGGGGACGCTGGGCGAGAGCCATCGCCATCGGCTCTATGATCGATCGCCCGGCCTGTCGAGCATCCACGTCACCGGCGCATCAGGACGCCCGCTCGGTCGCGACCGAGCCAGGCACGGCGCCGGGCACCTTGCGACATTCTCCGCGTCGACGAAGCCCACATCGGTGAGCGCAGCGCCGCATGGCGCGCAGCGAACCATCAGGAATCCGAGCGCAGGCCGCCCCGGCTTCTGGACAGAGGTGCGCGCGAGAGCGCACCGGAGGAAGATGCCGGATGAGGGCGGCCGGAGCGAGGCCATCCGATCGACTCAGTCGGCCAGGGCCAGCGGGATGTGCGCCTCGACCGTGGCCAGCGCGCTCGTCAGCGACAGGCCGGCCGGCAGCGTGAGCTCGATCGTCGCCGACGAGTGCGCCCTGGTGCCGCTGAGCATGCCGGTCGCGCTGGCGCGCAGCGCGTGCGGCGAGCCGCCGATCGACACGACCACCTCGACGTTGGTCCCGGGCCGCAGGTTCTCGCCCTCGACCACGACGACGAGCGGCTCGGCGCCCGGGCGGTCGATCGCCGCGCGGGCCTGCGGGTTCGTGCCGGGCGCGAGCGTGCCGGGCGCCTGGCCGCCGACGGACGCGATGCGCAGGCGCGGCGGCTCGCTGAAGCCGGCCTTGGCGGCGCGTCCGATCGAGGCGCGCGGGGTGCTGTGGCGGTAGAGGTCCTGCGCCACGACGTCGGCCTCGAGGCGGACGGCGCCGTCGCCGCCGCAGCCGCCCTGGGTCGCGCCGCCGCAGTGGCCGCCGCTCCGCGCCGAGAGCGCGCCGCTGCCGTCGAGGTGGGTCGCGACCAGGCGGATCGAGCCGCCGCCGCCCGCGCCCGAGCCGCCGCTGCCGGGTCCGCCGTCGGCCAGGATGGCGCCCGAGGCGGCGATGGTCAGCGTGCCCGAGCTGGCGATGACCAGCACGCCGCCGCCGCCGCCGCCGCCGTCGGCCTCGGTGGCGCCGCCGCCCGACCCGCCGTGCGTGAACGGCAGCGGGCCCGCCGCCGCGGCCACGCCGCCCAGCGTGCCGCACGCCTCGGGTCCGGGGTGGCCCGACGCGGCCGGGCCGGCGCCGCCGCCCGCGCCGCACGACGCGACCGCCGTCGCCGCCGGCCGGTCCCTGCCCGCGGAGGCCGCCGGTCGCGAGCGCGCTGCCGCCCCAGGAGCCGCCCGGACCCGGTGCGCCGCCGAGCGCGACGAAGGGGCCGACACCCGCCTGCGAGGCGCCGCCGCGCAGGTCGAGCACGCCCTCGACGAGCACGTCGCCCGACGCCAGCAAGGTCACCGGGCCGGCGCCGGCGAAGCGCACCGTCACGCCGGCCGGGATGTGGATGCTGGTGAAGTCGAACCGCCCCGACGTCGGCACCGTGACGGTGGTGCTCGACGTCGGCTCGAAGGCGCCGTCGGCGCCGGTGCTCCCGCTGTCGTAGGCGAGCGCGGTCGGCGCGGCCGCGACGGCGAGCAGGGTGATCGCGAGCCGGGAAATGACATTTGTCATATTGGCAATCTCCATGGTTGTCCGCCGGCTCAGAAGCTGCTTCCGGAGTCGCAGGAGAACTCGTCGTAGACGCAGTCGGGGTCGCCGTTGTCGACGAACTGGCACACGCCGCTCGGGTCGCAGCTGTCGACGGTGCAGTCGTTGTGGTCGTCGCAGGCCGCGGCGCCGGGGGCGTCGCAGCCGTGCGGGCGATAGCTCAGCTCGAGCGCGTCGACCTCGGGCGTGGCGCCGATGAAGCCGTTGAACGACAGCTGGTACTGGAAGTAGCGCTTGCGCGGCAGCTGGCTCGGGTCGTCGCGCCAGGCGATGTCGCTCTCGCACACCGGGTCGTCGGTCGCGCCCCACTGGACGGAGACGCTGCCGGCCAGCGGCTGCCGGCGCATGACCACGTGGCCGGCGAGGTACTCGGGTCGATCCGAGCCCGAGTCGATGGGATACGACGTGAGGTAGCCGTAGCTGCCGTAGCCGCGGTCGGTGAACACCGAAGGCGCGGCGGGCGGCGTCGGCGGCTCGAGCGCGACGCCCTCGCGCAGGATGGGCGGGTCGCCGGGCGAGCCGTTCAGGCGATAGCCGAGCGCGATCGGGTCGGGGCCGCCGCCGACGATGACGCGCTCGCTGGCCTGCAGCGTGATCGCGCCGTCGGTGGCCGAGCAGTTGCCGGCGACGAGGCCGGGGTAGACCTCGGTCGGGCCGGCGACGAGCACGACGCTGGCGCCGCCCTCGAGGTCGACCGCGCCGCTGCCGACGTAGGGGTCGCCCGACGACGGGCACAGCGTGTCGCCGGTGCCGATGCTGCTGGCGTCGATCCACAGCGTGTCGGCGGCGCGCAGCGCGATGTCGCCCGAGCCGCTGTCGGTGGCGCCGGTCGAGAGGTGCGCGCCGGCGAGGTGGATGAGGCGCGCGTCGATGCCGATGGCGCCGGTGCGGGACGGCGACAGGTCGCCGAGCGCCGCGACGTCGGAGCCGGCGGTGGCCAGCGTGGTGTTGCTCAGCACCACCTCGTCGGCGACGAGGCGGATGTCGCCGCTCTTGGCGCCGGTGTCGTAGGTGCGGATCGAGCCGCCGGCGTAGGCGATGCGCCCGGCAAGGAGGGTGATGTCGCCGCCCTGGCCGTAGGCGCCGGTCGGGCGCGTGCCGGTCCAGATCGCGCCGCCGGATCGAGAGGGTGCCGCCGACCTTGACGTGGATGTCGCCGAGGTCCGCGGCCTGGCTCGGGTCGCTGCCGACGTAGCTGCCGGTCCACGCGTCGCGGAACGACAGGTCGCCGTTCACGGCGATGTCGAGCGCGCCCGTGCTCGCGTACTGACCGGCGACGTCGGAGGTCGAGAGGTCGTGGTCGATGGTGGCCGAGCCGCCGACGGCCACCGTCACGCCCGCGCCGTCGTAGCTGGCGATGTCGATGGCGTGGAGGTCGCCGCCGACGGTCACGCTGTTGTGGCCGTAGTTGCGGGCCGGCCCGCCGGCGCTGAAGATGTGGTCGACGTCGGCGTCGCCGGCCACGTCGAGATCGACCTTGCCGCTGCCCTGGTACTGCGTCGCCGAGGCGCCGGCGTCGACCTGCCAGGCGCTGAAGTCGCCGGCGATGTGCACGACGGTGTCGCCGCGGGCGATGTTCGAGTTGCCCGGGCCGAGGCCGCCGATGAAGGCACCGGCGCTCTTGTCCATGAGGAAGTCGCCGTTGGAGACGAGCTCGAGCGTGACGGGACCGTTGAAGTCGCTCTCGTCCTCCTCGGTGTAGATCGACATGTCGCAGCGCGACGTGCCGGGGTGGTCGATGCCGAGCTCGATGCGGATCTCGTTCCGACCGTGGATGCCGGTCGGCTTGCTGGGGTTCAGGGGATCCAGCGTCATGTTCATCTGGCCGCCGACCGCGATGAGGGCGTTGGCGTCGGCGGTGTCGATCTCGCCGGTGCCGCTGAGGTCGCCCTTGATGCGCATGTAGACGAAGCCGTCGGGGAACTTCAGCGTGCCGTAGACGGTGACGTCGGCGTAGTTCAGGGACCCCTGCGGCAGCGTGACGGTCTCGCCCTCGAGGACGACCAGGTCGCCGGTCGAGCCGTCGCCGCTGTCGTAGAAGTCGATGAACGGCGCCGTGGCGTAGCCCGGATCGGTGACGATCGAGGCGCGCGACGTGCGGTCGCGGAAGTCGACGGCGGCGGCGCTGGTGAAGTCCTCGCGGAAGGTGGTGGCGCCGGCCAGGTCGGGGCGCGTGAGGTTCACCATGACCGGCTCGGCGACGATCTCGCCGACCACGCGCTCGCCGGCGGTGGCCGAGGTGCCGAGGACGCCGACGTCGGTGGTGCCGTCGGGGACCGGCGTGAACGGGCCGAAGGTCTCCTCGGGCGCGATGGCGCTGGTGCGCACGCGCAGCATGAACGGGTCGACGCCGCGCACGGCGTCGATGGCGAAGGTGCCGTCGAGCTCGCTGCCGTCGACGAGGCCCTGGCCGTCGACCTCGACGCTGGCGCCGACGATCGGCGCGCCGTCGCTCCCGAGCACGCGGCCGATGACCCTGGTGCGCGGCGAATCGATGACGCTGACGAAGGTGGTGGGCGAGCGGCCGACGTTGCCGGCCGGGTCGGTGGCCTGCGCGGCGAAGGTGTGGGGCAGGAGGTCGAGCGTGCCGGCCGCGAGCTCGATCTGGTAGGGCGGCTGGTAGAGGGTCGCGACCACGTTGCTGTCGACGAGGAAGTCGACCTGCACGATGGCGCCCGAGTCGTCGGAGGCCCAGGCGCTCACCGTGAGCGGCCGGTCGCGGTAGTGGACGGAGTTGTTGTCGGGCGCGGTGATGCGCGCCACCGGCTTCACCCGGTCGCCGCCGACGCCGCCGCCGGTGTTGGGCGGCGCGAGCCCGCCGAGACCGACCGGCGGCTCGGGCCCGAGGCTCGTGGTGGCCGGGCGGAAGCGGCCGATGAGCAGCGTCGTCTCGTCGTCGGCGCCGAAGAAGTCGTTGCCGGCCGTGGCCACGACCAGGTCCTCGCTGGCGTCGATGCCGAGGCTGTTCTTGAAGCCGGGGAACTGGATGGTGAGCTGGAAGAGCGGGTTCCGCGGGTCGCTCCGATCGAGCACGATGAGCGAGTTGGCCTGGCCGACATCGGAGGCGAGCAGGCGGTCGCCGCTCACCGCGACGTCGCGCAGCGAGAAGCCGTTGCCCTGGTTGCCGACGTGCAGGATCGTCGGATGGTCCGGGTCGCTGACGTCGATCGTCCCGAGGCCGTTGACGTCGCCACCGAGGTAGAGCGCCACGTAGCCGACGCCTCCGTCGACGAGCTGCACGTTGCGCGGCCCACCGTCGAAGATGACCGTGCCGCGGAGGACCGGCGCGTTCGCATCGGTGACGTCGATGACGTGCACCTCGCCGTCGTGGACGGCCACGCGGTCGGTGACGATCGCCAGCCCATCGCGGAGCGCGACCTGCTCGGCGTTCACCCCGGCGAGCGTGCCGAGCGGCGTCGGCGTCGGGCCGGCGAGATCGACGAGCGCCACGCCGTCGGCGCCGAGCGCGACCGCCGCGAGCGTCCCGGACACCGACAGGCCGGTGGCGGTGGTGCCGAGATCGAGCTTGCCGAGCAGCGCCGGCGCGCGCGGGTTGGCGACGTCGACCAGCGCGATCGAGCCGTCGTCGAGGCTCAGCGCGACCCGGCTGGCGCCGACGCGCTCGACGTCGGTCGCGCGCGCGCCGAGGTCGAGGCCGCCGAGGAACATGCGCTGGGGGGCGGCGAGGACGTCCATGATCAGGAGGCCGGCCGTGGTCGCCGCCAGGTAGGCGATGCGGCCGTCGAGGGCCACGTCGAGCGCGGCGGCGGGCAGCTCGACGCTGGCGATGGGCGACGGCACGAGGAACGACACGACGATGGGGATCTGCGTGAGGTAGCCCTGGAAGCCGACGTCCATCGGCGTCTGGCCCTGAGCGAACGGCACGACCTCGCCGGGCGTCTGGGTCAGGCCGGCGATGTATTGATAGTAGATGTAGTAGCTCGTCTGCGGGTGCGCCGTGACGTCGACCAGCTGGCGACCGAGCAGCTCGGCCATGACCGTGACGCGGCGCGGGGCGCCGTCGGACAGCGGGCCGAGCGAGGCGTAGAGCGCGCCCGGGCGGACCTGGAGCCCGGTCATGGCCAGGTCCCAGCGCGTGTCGTTGGCGTCGGTCGGGTCGCTGCCGACGGCCACCTCGACGTCGTCGGGGATGAGGTCGCTGTCCGTGTCGGCGGCGGCCGGGTTGGTGAGGAAGCCGTCCTGGCCGGCGCGCGCCTCCTCGCCGTCCGTCAGCGAGTCGCCGTCGCTGTCGCTCTTGAACGGGTTCGAGCCGAGGGTGAACTCCTCGCCGTTGGTGAGGCCGTCGGCGTCGCTGTCGGCGAGCGCGTCGAGCGGATCGTTGGGATTCAAACCAACCAGCACCTCGTAGTCGTCGGGCAGCCCGTCGCCGTCGCTGTCGCCGCCGATGGTGACCAGCATGACCAGCGTGCCGGGCATGCCCATGTTCCAGGCGGTGACGATGGCCGTTCCGCTGGCCTTGGCGGTGACCACGCCGTTGGCGTCGACTTCGAGGATGCGCGGGTTCGACGAGGCGTAGCTCGTGCCGAAGGACGCGCCGTCGATGCGCCGCATGCTGCGGTCGGGGTAGAGCCCGGTCGTCTCGAGCTGGATGGTCTCGTCCATGGCCGTGAGCGTCGTCGCCTGCGCCGAGACCGACACGCGCGTCGGGCCGGTGTCCATCGGGCCGGGGAAGATGCTCGACAGGCCGAGCGTGCGGTTGCCGAGTACGGTCACGAACGGGCTCTGGCCGCGGGTCTCGCCGTAGGGCCCGTTGCAGTAGAGGCGCGCGCGCGTGAGGCCGGTGGTCGACGGGATGTTGTCGATCTGCCAGCTGCCGTCGCGCGCCACCGGCGCGACCTGGTTCACGAGCTGGACGCTGCAGCGCTCGGGCCCGATGGTCCGCTGCTGCGCGTGCGCCGGGGTCGCGAGCGCGACGATCCCTGCCAAGACGAGAGTCGCGCCCAGCGCGCGCGTGTCAGGGAGTCGCATGGTCCGCCCTCCGCGAGCCATCCATCATGGCCAGGTTCTTGACCGGGTGCCGGTCGAGGTCGTGGGTCAGCCACCAGCGCCCGCCGTCGTCCTGGCGTAGCGCGTAGGGCAGCGCGTCGTTGGGGTCGCCCTCGGGCCGGTCGGTGCGGCGCACGTAGATGACGGCGTAGCCCGGCAGCTGGTGCTGCTTCACCAGCACCCAGCGCTTGCCGGCGAACGCCGACCACGCGGCCAGGAACTTCTCCTTGTCGACCTCCCAGCGCGCCTGCCACTCCATCGACTCGGGGTCGAAGAGCGACATGGCCCAGCGCCAGTCGCCGGCCTGCATGGCCGAGAACAGGCTCGCCATCACCGCCTCGGGGCTCCTCAGCCACGACGCGTCGGGCCGCGTCGCGAGCTGCGGCAGCGCGTACTCGGGGAGGTAGCGCCGCTCGTCGAAGGTGACGCGGCCGAGCTTGGTCTCGAGCGTGCGGATGAGCGGCTGCGACAGGACGGCCGGCGGCGCCGGCGCGAGCGCGGTCGCGGCCGCGGGCTCCGGCGAGCCGGGGCGGCCGGGCGTCGCGCCGCCGCCGCCGGCGAGAACGATGACGGTGGCGCCCGCGCCGAGGCCGGCGACGAGGAGGGCGAGAGCGTGGGTGCGCTTCATGTCACTGCCCCTGACATTGGTTCTGGCGGCAGACCCCGCCGTGCGCGGCGCAGTCGTCGACGACCTACTCGTCGCAGGTGCTGGAGCCGCAGTTGATGCGGTAGAGGACGTCGTTCCGGCAGTACGGCGGCAGTCCGCCGCAGCCGACGACCTGGGTGTTGCAGTGCCCGGCGTCGCACTGCGAGATCGTCACTTGCGTGCCGTCGCAGACGGGCGCGCCCTGGCCCGGGCAGCTGGCCGAGGTCGAGCAGCTCGCGCCGGTGCCGCCGCCGTTACTGCCGCAGCCGCTGATGGGCGCGTGCTCGCAGGTGGCGCCGCAGGAGTCGGCCGTGCACGGGTCGTTGTCGTCGCAGGAGTCGACGGTGTTGACGCAGCCCGACGGGCCGGCGCCCGGCACGCAGGCGTCGGTCGTGCAGCTGCGCGAGTCGTCGCACTTGCCGTCATTCGGCTCGAATTGGCAGTCGAGCACCGGGTCGCAGCTGTCGTCGGTGCAGGTGGTGTGGTCGTTGCACAAGCTGGAGTCGGCGGTCGACTTGCAGCCGGTGGGCGTGCACTCGTCGTTGGTGCAGCCCACGCCGTCGTCGCACTGCGTCTTGTCCGGCTCGTTCTTGCAGCCGAGGCTGTCGTCGCAGGAGTCGTTGGTGCAGTCGATGTGGTCGTCGCACTTCGAGTCCTGCGGCGTGTGCTTGCAGTCGGTCGCGATGTCGCACTTGTCGTCGGTGCAGTTGATCTGGTCGTCGCACTTGGTGTCGTCGGGCTTGTGCTGGCAGCCCTTGAAGGGCTCGCAGGTGTCGTTGCTGCAGTTGACGGTGTCCTGGCACTGCTGGTCGTCGCTCTGGTACTCGCAGCCGCTCGCGGCGTTGCAGTGATCGGTCGTGCACGTCTGGTTGTCGTTGCAGACGATGTCGAGCGGGTCGTGCTGGCAGTCGGCCACGCGATCGCAGTAGTCGGTGGTGCAGTCGATGTGGTCGTTGCAGCGCGTCGAGTCCGGGTTGTAGACGCAGCCCTGGCCGACGATGCACTGGTTGATGGTGCAGTCGACCGAGTCGTTGCACTTCTCCGGGTGCGGGATGTGCACGCAGCCCTTGATGGAGTCGCACTTGGTCACGACGCACTCGAGACCGGGGTCCTCGGCGCACAAGAGCGACGCGCCCGGCTTGCAGAAGCCATCCGAGCCGCAGGTCTCGGCGCCGTTGCAGACGTCGGAGTCCTGGCAGTCCGAGTCCTTGGTGCAGAAGCGCTGGCCGGTCGGCGTCGACGGGCAGCTGCCGGCGTAGGACGAGCTGCCCTGCGACTGGCCATTGCCGCCGCCGGTCGGGCCGCCGCTCGGCGGGGTCGGCACGCCGCAGCTCGGGTCGGGGATGGGCGGCGGCGTCTTCGGGCACTTGCCGTTGCCGGGCACGCCGGCCGGCGGCGGCGGCACGTCGACGCAGCGCTGGCCGTGCGCCAGCTCGATGGGCTGGAACAGCACGTACTCGCCTTCGTAGCCCTGCGACAGCGCGTCCGAGGTGATGGTGTACTTCAGGGCGAAGCCGGTCCAGCACAGCTGCGCGTCGAGCTTCGCCTGCGGGTCGCAGGTCGAGTCGTTCGAGAGGGTGAGCGAGCCTTTGATGCCGGTGACGGCCTCGCCGATGATGCTGATGACGTTGATGGTGGCGAACTTCACCACGCCGCGCAGCTGCAGCGCCGCCTCGAAGCCGAGCTCGGCGCTGCCGGTCTCGGTGATGCGCGTCGGGTCGTAGCAGGTGTCGAAGCCGAAGTTGGCCTTGAGCGAGAGGCCGCCGCGGATGACGCCGAAGAGGCCGGCCTCGAAGGTGCCGTAGCTGCCGAACTTCACCGGCGGGAACGAGGCGCCGGGGATGGCGCAGGCGATCTCCAGCGAGGCGTTGGCGCCGAGCGCCATGCTGCCCGAGCGCGAGGTCACGCCGGGGCAGCCGGTGCAGCACGCCTCGTACGACTCGTACTCGGCGCTGATGTTGAGCGCCGGCGAGAAGTCGCAGCCGAACGGCTTGAAGGTGTCGGAGATCTTCTTCATGTAGTCGTCGATGAACTTCGGCGTGAAGGTCCCCGAGTACTTCGACTTCATCGGGGCCTGGTCGCAGAAGGCGACGTCCTTCGTGTCCTGCGCGCTCTGCCCGGTCGTGCGCGAGCGGTGCACGACCTTCACCTTGCCGGCGCTGCTGATGTTGCCGCCCTTGGGAATGACGCTGACGTTGCAGGTCGGCGTGTCGTGGCAGGTGGTCGGCCCGAAGAAGGAGATGTCGCCCGACAGGCAGTACTCCCAGTCGGTGTCGGCCGACGGGCTGCCGCCGGCGACGGCGCGCGCGGCGAACATCGACGTCGGCACGATGTCGAGCGTGGCGGTGATGTTGCCGGCCTTGCCCGGCGGGTTCGGGTTGGCGGCCGAGTGCCAGCCGCCCTCGCGCACGCCGACGCCGGGGTCGCTCTCGATGGTGGTGCCGTCCGGCGACACGCTGCCGGTGCCGATAGTGACAAATTCGTCGATGGTGTGATCGTACGAGAACATCGTCACTTTCTCGCCCGGCGCGTAGCCCTCGCTGTTGGGGATGCGGAAGGTGGCGGGCGGATCGAACTTCACGTTGGGCGGCTGGATGGTGACGAGCAGGCGCGGCTGGAGGCCGTCGATCGGTGCCATCGGCGCCTGGTCGAAGCTCACCGGCGTGACCGACACGTAGCCCTCGTGGCTGCCGTCGGCGAAGGTCACCGTGCCCGGGTGGATGGTGAGCGACAGGCCGGTCAGGAGGTCGTTGGCGAGCGTCACCTCCTGCTTGCCGTCGACGAAGGTGCCGCCGGGCAGGTTCAGGAAGTAGACGGGGCGGTCGAGCTGGTTGGCGATGCCGCTCACGACGTTGGCCATGAACGTCATGTGGGTGAGGTGGTAGCTGGCGAGGTCGGGCACGGCGTCGGCGCCGTCGAGCGTCAGCAGCACGAAGCCCTCGGGCACGCCGTCCAGCGTGAAGCGGCCGTCGGGGCCGGTGAGCTCGGCGCGCGAGGACGGCGGCGTGCTGGTGACGCGCACGTTGGGGATGGGTACCTGGTTCTCGTCGACGATGACGCCAGGAGCGGGTGGGCGCTGGTCGTGCCGGTGGCAGGCCGGGCTCGAGCGCGTGCCAGGCGCTGCCGCGGAACACCACGCCGCCGCGCGTGTCGGTGTCGGGGCCCATCGAGTCTGGGGATGGTCGCGGTCACGCCGACCTGGCGTGCCCGGCTCCTCGGGCTTGCCTGGCGCGAAGGTGACCTCGGCGATGCCCTTGGCGTTGCTGTCGACCACGGTGGTCTGGCCGTCGGCGAAGCTGCCGAAGCCGGCGGTCACCTGGAACTGCACCGGCACGCCGCCGACCGGGTTGCCCATGGCGTCGGTGACCGCACCGAGAGCGGCCACAGGTAGGGCTGGCCGATGGCGCCGGACTGGCCGAGGCCCTCGTGGGCGAAGACGTTCAGCGCCTGGCTCGCGAGGCCGGTGCATGGGCATCGCTCAGGTTGCCGTCGACGCCGTTGGCGGTGACGGTGAGGCGGTTGATGCCGGCGCCGGCGTGGCTGCCGAGGGCGAGTCGATGCGGCGCGCCCTGCGCGTCGGTGAGCAGTTGCACGCGGCGCGCGTCGTCGGACGCGGCGATGGGCGAGCGCCCTCGAGGACGCCGCCGCCGGTGACTCGACCAGCACGGCCACGTCCGCTTCGGGCGTGCCGGTGCCATCGAGGACCTCGACCACGATCGGCGCCTCGAGCAGCTCGGCGACCGGACCCGACTGGGCGTCGCCCGACACCACGCGGCGCGCCGCCCGCCTGGCGCCGCGCGGATGACATGGATGGTGTGCGACGCCGTCTTGCCGCTGCGGTCGCGGACGGTCGCCGTGATGTCGTTCGGGCCCAGCGCCAGCGGCACGGCGTCGCGCAGGAAGCGTCGCTGTCGATGTCGGCGGCGAGGCCGTTGACGGTGACGCCGACGTCGGCGCGTAGGCCGGTGGTCGCGTCCATGGCGATGCCGGACACCGAGAGGCTCGACTCGGTGGTGACCACGCCGTCGATCGCCTGCACGGGCGCGGCGGCGAGGTGTCGAAGTTCACGCGCAGGAGGATCGATGCCGCCGGCGACGTCGGTGGCGCTGATGACGATCTCGTTGCCCGGCAGGAGCTGCTGGTCGAAGATGAACGGGCCTCGTCGTCGGTCTCGAAGGCGCTCGCGACGCGGTTCGAGGTGATCTTGCCGTGGGCGAAGCCGGACAGGTTGTCGGCCTCGAAGACGCCGCTCAGGTTCAGGGTCGACGTCGGCGACAGGAAGATGCCGTCCTCGTCGGGGTCGGTCGGCGCCTCGATGGTGATCTGCGGTGGCTCGAGGTCGACGTCGACCGGCACGTCGAGGGTGGCGGTGCGGCCGGACGCGTCGGTCACCAGGCCGTGCGCGATCTGGTCCGCGCCGGTCTGGTCGAAGCGCACCGGCTGGCTCGTGGTGATCCCGTCGGGCCAGTCGTCGCTGCCCTTGAAGGTGACCGTCGCGGGGACGTGCACCCAGCCGGCCTCGTTCGGGGTGGGCTCGACCGTCGCGCTGATGGTCGGGTCGACGCTGTCGATGCCGAAGTGGATCGTCGTCTGGTAGAAGCGGCTGTCGCAGCCGAGCACGGTGGCGTCGAGGGTGTAGCCGGGCGCGGCGACCTCGCTGCCGGACGTGAACGGCGCGCCGTCGAGCGTCACCGTGACGGGGCCGAGCGAGCCGCCCGACACCGTGACCGTCGGCGTGACCGCGCCCTGGTAGACGGCGTCGGCGGAGATGCCGGCGACGAGGACCGACGGGCCGTCCGTGTCCTCCGGCGTGTGGGTGCAGCCGGTCGCGCCGCACTGGTCGACGGTGGCGTCGCCGTCGTCGCAGTCGGCCGGGCCGGCGGCGGTGCAGGCCGTGCCCTCGCAGTGACGTCGCGCAGGCGTCGCCGTCGTCGCAGCCGACGCGCGGCGTGTTGACGGAAGCCGGCGACCGGGTCGCAGCGGTCAAGTCGGTGCAGTCGTTCTGATCGGCGCATCGGCGAGCGTGCCGCGCACGCAGCCGCTCGCCGGGTCGCAGGTCTCCTGGCTGCTGCAGGCGTCGTGGTCGTCGCACGTGCGGAGGTGCCGCTGCGGCAGCCGAGTGCGCGAAGCCGAACAGGTCTCGACGCCGCCGGCCTTCCACCGCCTCGCCGACCCCGCTCGCCGCCGCCCCGCTGGCGATACCAGTGCCCGGGGCTGCGCAGGTGTCGCCGCCGCTGCAGGCGTCGTTGTCGTTGCACGCGCTGCGGCTCTCGTGGCGGCACTGGCCGGCGATGAAGGTCACTCGTGCAGTCCTCGTCGTCGCATTACATCGGCGCGCCCGGCTTGCAGGCCTTGGCCTCGCAGTGGTCGAGCAGCGTGCACGGGTCGCCGTCGTCGCACGGCGCGGTGTTGGCGACGTGCTCGCAGCCGTGCCCGCGAGGCAGTTGTCGTCGGTGCACGGGTCGTGGTCGTCGCAGCCGCCGGCGCCGGCGCCGACGCACACGCCGCCCCGGCAGGCGTCGGCCGTCGAGCAGGCGTCGTGGTCGTCGCACGGCGTGCCGTCGGGCGCGGCCGCGTGCGAGCAAGCGCCGCCGTCGCACTGATCGAGCGTGCAATTTCTGGTCGTGGTCGTCGCAGCTCGATGTGCTCCGGGCATGCCGGCCGCGCAGTGATCGCCGCTGGTGCAGGCGCTGCCGTCGTCGCAGCTGCCTCGCAGCGGGCTGTGCACGCAGCCGTCGGCCGGCTATGGCCTGGGCCGGGGCGCAGGCACGCTGGTGCAGTCGCCCTGGTCGGCGCAGGCGCTGTCGCTCGCACACGCCGTCCTGGCAGCGGGTCGCTGGTGGAGAGGACACCGTCGTTGCACTCGAGGTCGGAGGCGCACTTCTCGGCGCAGCGATATTCCTCGAATGTGCTGGCGAGGATAAATCGGCGGCCAGTTGGTGAGTAGACGGTGGCGACGCCCGAGCCGACGGCGTCGAGCGCGTTGTTGGCGCACAGCTGGCCGCCGCTCCACCGGCACCTGCCAGGTGACGAGCGGATCACCTTGTCGCCGGGAGGCCGCCCATGCGCTCACGTCGAAGCGGTGCCGACGGCGGTGAGGGTGCAGGTGTCGCCGGCCATGGCCGCGGTGTCGAGGCCGAGGGCGTAGTTCCAGTAGCACTTGTCGATGGTGTGGCCGGGCGCGGCCGCGTCGCTCAGCGTCTCGTGGCCGCGGTAGCGCGCCCACTCGTAGACCAGCGGCGCCAGCGGGCCGTGCTGGCCGTTGGCGGCGATGTCCTTGCCGTCGATGCGCACGCGCTGCGCGCGGGCGTGGCCGGGTTGCCGTCGTCGCAGGTGAGCACGACGTCCGAGAGGTAGAACCAGGTCTCCTCGTCGAGGCCGGCGGCGCAGGCGAAGCCGAAGACGGCGGTCGGGCCGCGCGCGCCCTCGTGGCCGTCGTTCAGGAGCGCCGGCAGGTCGAGTTGGGCCGCCGAGCAGAAGACGTCGGCGAACGACCGCACGTCGAATAGCTCGTCGGCGCGGCGATGATGCCGTCGAGGCCGCCGTTGGCGGGTCTGGCCGCGCAGACGCCGGCGCACCGATGGGCCACCGTCGAGGTCGGCCGGGTGCGGCGCCGGCCGGGTCACGCCGCGCGGCTTGCTCAGGCGCAGCGGACGGTACAGGGTCCGGCCGGCGCCGAACACGGTCGATGTAGGCCAGGCCGCCGCCGGCCGTCGCCGAAGGTCCAGCTGGGCGAGCTCGACCAGCGGTCGCCGGCTCGACCGAGATCGACCAGGTGGCGTCGCCGATGCCGGGCAGCGTGAGCGGCGCGATGGTGACCTTCAGATGATCGGTCGGCGGGCGGCGCGCCGGTAGCCGTCCTGGCAGGCGGCGGAGAGCGGCGCCAGCGCGAGCGCCAGCGCGAGCGAGCACAGCGGCCCGGACAGGGACGACGCACGACCTGAGGTCGGAGTCCGGACGGCGTGCATGGTGGGATCTCGACAGGGTCGCAGGTGAGGCCATCGCCAAGAGGCACCGAGGACGGCGACAGACGGGTCGCCTTCCAGACCAGGTTTCGTTGGCCGCTCGCGGCGATGGTATCGGCTGTTACGACGACCGCCGGCGGCGGATCGGCCGCCGCCGTTTTTTTTGTCGGCGCAGGCGCGGCGGCCGCGATCCGCCTGCGCTCGTGGCCGGCCGGAGGCGATGTTGCTCGCTCCGCACCGTCACGCTCGTCGCCCTGGCTGCATCGCCTGCGGGCTCAAGAGCGGAGCGCGCCTGGTGGCCGACGCCGGCGACGGCGCGGCGACCGCGCTCGCGAGCGACGTCGGCAGCGCCGCGCCGGCCGTCGATGGCGGCGATGGCGCCGCGTCCGCGCCCGACGCGGTGGAGGAGGTCGCGCCGGCTGCGCGGCGAGCGCGCCGCAGGACCTCCACTGCGACGGCGTCGACGAGGACTGCGACGGCGCGACCGACGAGGACTGGGGCGCCGGCGGTGGTGGCGTGCGGCGGCTGACGCGTGCCGCCCGAGCGGGCGAGTCGACGTGCGCGGGTGGCGTGCTCGGCGACACCTGCCAGCCGCGCAGTGCGGCGACGACGATCACCGCGACCGCGATGGCGTCGACGACGATCGCGACGGCGCGACCGACGAGGACTGGGTGGCCTGCGCCACGAGCTGCGGCCGCGGCACCTGCGCGCGCGCCGGCGTCTTGCGCTGCGAGGCCGGCCGGACGCGCGACACCTGCACGGCCGGCGCGCCGGCCGCGAGCGACGCGAGCTGCGACGGCGTCGACGAGGACTGCGACGGCGAGACCGACGAGGACTACGCGCCGGTCGCGACGGCGTGCGGCGTCGGCGCCAAGCCGGGCGGCCGGCGCCGCGCTGCGACGGCGGGGTCGTGCGCGACGACTGCGCGCCTGGGCCGCGCGCCGGGCGACGCGAGAAGCTGCGACGGCGTCGACGACGACTGCGACGCCAGAGCGACGAGGAGTACGCGCCGCACGCCACGCGCTGCGGCGAGGGCGCGTGCGCCGGCAGCGGGCTCAGCGCGTGCGTCGGCGGCCGCGAGGACGAGGGCTGCGGCACCGCCGAGCCGCGCGACCAGGACTGCGACGGCGTCGACGACGACTGCGACGGCGCGACCGACGAGGACTACCTCCCGCGCGCGACGACCTGTGGGTAGGGCCTGCGCGCGCGGGTGTCCGGCGCTGCGACGCCGGCGTCGAGCGCGACAGCTGCGCGCTGCCGGCGCCGGCCGCGCGCGATGCGACTCCAGACGGCGTCGACGACGACTGCGACGGCCAGACCGACGAGGACTCGGGTCGAGAGCGACCACGTGTGCGGGTTGGGCTTCGTGCGCGCGGGTCGTCCTGCAGTGCCGCGGCCATGCTCGACACGTGAGCGCGCCGGGCCTGCGCGGCGAGCGACGCCACCTGCGACGGCTTCGACGACGACCGGGCGCGGCCGACGAGGACTACGCGCCGGGCGTGTCGCACTGCGGCGTCGGCGCCTGCGCCGCGACCGGCACGACCGCGTGCGGCGTCGGCGGCGCGCTCGACGTGTGCCAGCCGCTGGCGCCCGACTGCGGCGCGGCGCAGTGCGGCGACGACGGCTGCGGCGGCTCGTGCGGGAGCTGCGCGCCGACCGGGCTCGCCTGCCTGGCCGCGAGCTGCGGCGCCGATCGCCAGTGCCACACCAGCGTCGTCGCCAACCGCTGCTTCATCGACGGCGCCTGCTGGGACGCCGGCCAGGCCGACCCGAGCGGCGGCTGCCGCGCGTGCGTGCCGGCGCTGGCGGCCGACGCCTGGAGCCCGGCGGCCGACCTCGCCGCCTGCGACGATCACGACCCGAAGACCTGGGTCGACTGGTGCTGGCAGGGCGCGTGCCAGGGCTTCGAGGAGCGCGTCGAGCCGACGCTGGCCGGCAGCACGATGGACTGGTTCGACACCACCGGCCCGGGCGTGACCGACGGCATCGGCTTCCTCGCCGCGGCGCGCACGCCGACGCCGGGCCAGACCTATTACATCCACCTGACGACCTACGGCGCGGCGCTCCAGGGCGTGTCGCAGGAGACCGGCTCGCAGTGGATCCCCAACCGCCCGACGCCCACCGCCGCCGGCCTGCTGGTCGAGGAGAACCGCCTCTGGGAGTGGGTCGACGGCGCCTGGAGCTCGACGCCGACGGCCGGCTCGCTGCGCGCCGCGTGGCCCGTGGCGAGCCCGTCGCCGGCCGACAACTACACCCACTTCGACCACCTCCTGCGCGTGCCGGCCGGGGCGTCGGGACCCTCCGCCGCGCCGCTGGTGCTCGGCACCGGTCGCACGCCCGGCGCCGCCACCGACCTCGTCGTCCGGCGCTGCAGCGGCGGCGCGACCTGGACCTGCGCCTCCGACCCGGTGCGCGCCGACACGCTCAAGACGTCGTACACCGCCGGCCTCGTGCGCTTCGGCGGCGAGACGCTCATCGCCGTGAATGACAAATCGAGCGCGCCCACCGCGCACCGGATATTGCGATATTCGCCGGACGCCGGCTGGGGCTTCGACGCGAGCCTCGACCACCCGGCCGGCGGTCGCCTCCTGGTCGGGCTCGAGAAGGTCGGCGGCGGCCTCGCGCCCGAGACGCTGGTCGGCACCGTGGCCGGCGCCGGGCTCGTCGTGACGCGCCTCGCCGGCTGGAACGAGGTGGCGCTGAGCGGCGCGCCGACGCCGCTCACCTGGGACGACATCCGCGAGTGGCAGGGCTACGTCATGATCCTGGCGCGCTCGACGGCGGGCGCCGACACGACGTCCATCCTGGTGTACGCGCCGGTCGCCGCCGATTTGACAAATTCAGCCAATTGGCGCTGGCGCAAGCTGTTGTCGACGGCCGATCGCCGCCGCGTCGAGGCGCTCGGCGCCGACGCCGATCACCTGTTCCTGGTCGGCAGCTCGCCCGACGCCACCACCGAGCGCCGCACCACCTGGCGCTTCGAGGCGCCGGCCGGCGACGGGCCGCCGCTCTTCGCCGAGCGCTTCGACGCGCTCGACCCGAGCGTGTGGAAGACGCTGGCCCAGGGCGCGGTCGGCGCGCCCAACTGGAAGCTCGACGACCAGGCCGTCATGGACTCGGGCAACTGCTTCGACCTCGAGTCCGACGAGGCGGTGGTGGCCAAGCTCGGCGCCGTGCTGTGGGCGCCGTCCGTGGCCTGGGGCGACGGCCGGCTGACGGTCGCCGTGCGCCCGAGCGACGACGACGGCTGGGGCGTCGAGTACGGCATGCAGGGCGCCGGCGACTACTATCGCGTGTCGTTCGATCGCCAGCGCTCGTTCGCGCGCCTCGTGCGCTCGGTGGGCGGCGTGGTCACCACGCTCGACGAGGACACCGCGTTCACGCCGGCGCTCGAGACCTGGCACCGCATCGAGGTCGTGCGCGACGGCGCGCACCAGCGCGTGAGCCTCGACGGCGTGGCCGTCCTCGCGGCCGACGACGACACCTTCGCGAGCGGCGCGGTCGGCCTCTACTCGTGGAGCATGAGCGCCGTCCGCTTCGACGACCTGCGCGTCTATCGCTAGCCAGAGGCCTCCGGAGCCACCGGCCACAGCGGACGTAGTCCGCTCGCCGGTGGACGGAGGAGGCTGCCCTGGCTATCGCTGGCCAGAAGGCCTCCGGCCCGGCCGCGCGCCGCTCAGGCGAAGACGACCTCGTAGCGCTGGCCGGTCGGCGTCGGCTGGACGGCGGCCATGAAGAGGTCGAAGCGCCCGAGCTCGGGGTGGATGAGGCCGTAGGTGCCCTGGCCCGGCTTCGGCGGCAGCGTCGTCTGGAACGTCAGCGCGAACGGTTGGCGCGGACGGCCGGGTGGCGGCGCGGGTTCTCGTAGACCTCGACCAGCTCGGCGCTGACGACGACGCCGGCCGCGAGCTCGATCGAGAAGGTCTGGTGCAGGTACGGCCGGAAGTGCTCGGCGGCGAGGTCGGCGACGGTCGGCATGCTCAGCTCGGCGTGGCGCAGGAGACGACGATGGCGCCGTCGGCCCCGTTGGCGACCCAGTGCGCCTCGGCGGCGGCGCCGCTCGGGGTGACGCGGCCGACCAGGCGATGCGCCCGGTCGAACTCGAAGACGCCGCCCGCCACGCGGTCGACCACGAAGGCGTGGCCGCGCGCGTCGAGGCGGATGGCGCGCGGCGCGCGCAGCGGCCCGTCGCCGTCGCCGAAGCTGTCGACCAGGGCGCCGCGCGCGTCGAAGACGGCGACGCGGCGCTGGCCGATGTCGGCGACGTAGAGGTGGTCGTCGCGCCAGGCGACGCTGCTCGGGCCGTCGAGCTCGCCGCGGCCGATGCGCTGGCGCTCGGCGCCCGCGGGGTCGAGCACTACCACGTCGTGGCCGAGTGTGTTGGCGATGGCGATGCCGCGCGCGCCGACCGCGAGGTCGTGCGGCGCGACGAGGCCCGCCGGGTGCCGCTCGCCGCGCGGCGCGCCGTCGCGATCGAACGCCGCCAGTGTGCCGTCGAGCGTCAGCACCAGCACCGCGCCGCGCGCGTCGACCGCGAGCGACGTCGGGTTCGACAGCGCCACCGAGCGATCGAGGCGGCCGTCGGCCGCGAGAAAGTCGACGCGCGCGAGCGTCGGATGCACGTCGTAGAGCCGACCCTCGCCGTCGCCGAAGCGGCGACCCGCGCCGGTCACCCACACCTGGCCGCGCGCGTCGGCGACGGCCACCGGCCCGGTGCGCGCGTCGCGCTGCTGACCGCGCGTGCCGACCACGGCGGTGACCGCGGCGGCCACGCTGCCGGCGCCGACCCAGGCCACGAAGGCGCGGCGATCGATGGAGCGGCCCGCGCCGCGCGCGGTCGCACCGTCGCCGCCCAAGCGGCTGGCGAGCCAGTTGCGGAGGCGGCTGCGTGAGTCGGGGGGCATGCCGGCGGCCATCAGTTGCGGCTCGGGAAGATGCCGTTGAGGGCGATGCAGTAGTTGACGACCAGGAACGGCTGCAGGTTGTTGTGCCCCTGGTTCGAGCCGGTGGTGCTGATCGACTGCGGCGCCAGCGTCGTGTCGGCGCCGTTCTCGCTGTAGGCCGCGCCGCCCGCCAGCACGTTGCCGGTCGGCGACGTCGAGGTCGCGCCGCCCGAGCTGGCGTTCACGACGTGGGTGTGGGTCGGCAGCTCGCCCAGCGAGAGCACGTGGTTCTCCTCGCCGCCCACCTCGCCGATGACGCGGGGCGAGAGGCCGGGGCCCTGACCCTGGTGGATGGGCACGCGGCCGCGCAGGTCGGGCAGCCCGAACGTGGTCACGCCGTTGCCGCCGTACGTCGTGCCGAGCAGCGAGAAGAGCGCGGTGTTCTGCTGGATGGACAGGAGCTGGCCGTCACAGTTGGCGTAGCCGCGTGGTGCGAAGTTGAAGCCGGTGGCGATGATCTGTCCGATGAATGGCTCGGCCATGAGGTCTCCTGCGTGGCGCCCTGACGGGCCCGGCGCTCAGTTGCGGCTCGGGTAGATGCCCTCGAGGGCGATGGCGAAGTTGATGACCGTGTACGGCTGCATGTTGTTGTGCGGCTGGTTCGTGCCCTGCGACGTCAGCGCGTTCGTGGCGAGCGTGGTGTTCACCACGCCCTCGGCGCTGTAGCCGGCCTGCCCGGCCAGCACGGCCGACGGCCCGGGACGGATGTCGGTGGCCGCCGCGGCCGAGGCGGCGACGGTGTGGTTGTGGGTCGGCAGGTGGTTGCCGAGGAGCGTCACGCGCTCCGTGCCGCTCACCTCACCCTGGACGTAGGCGCTGAGGCCCGGTCCCTGGCCGGCGTGGACCGGCCCGCGCCCGCGCAGGTCGGGGAGCGCGAACGTCTCGATGCCGTCGCCGCCGAAGTAGGTGCCGATGAGCGAGAAGAGCGCGCTGTTCTGCGCGATCGAGAGGAGCTGGCCGTCGCAGGTGGCGTAGCCGCGCGGCGCGAAGTTGAAGCCGCACATGATGATCTGTCCGAGGAACGGCTCTGCCATGATGACTCTCGTGTGGGAAGCCTAGTGGCTCCGCATGCGCAGGTAGATCTCGTCGCTGGCCGAGACGCGGAAGCCCTGCTTCTCGCCGAAGGCGCGCGAGCGCGCATCGTGGAACATGGCGATCTCGACCGGCCGCGGCGCGGCGCGCGCGATGAGGTCCGCGAACAGGCGGCCACCGATGCCGCGGCCCTGCATGCTCGGCAGGAAGGCCATGTCGACGACCAGCATACGCTCGTCGTCGGCGTGATAGACCGCGCGCCCGACGCTCACGCCGTCGACCTCGACGATGTGGTGCTCGGCGTCGGGGAAGTCGCGCGCCCAGCCGGCGCGCTCGGCCCGGTGCTGCATGCGCATCAGCGCCTCGAGCTCGGCCGGCGGCAGGCCCCAGCGGGCGGTCTCGTCGGCACGGCGCACGAGGTAGAGCTGCCACAGCAGCGCCTCGTCCTCGGCGGTCGGCGCCCGCAGACGAATCACCGCGTCGTGCGCAGAGGCCGTCGCGTGTTCGGAGGCGGAGGTCGATGAGCCCACGGACATCGGGCGCAGCCTACACCGGGACGCGAAAAAAGACAGGGCCGATTGTCAGCGCGCCGTCGCCTGGTGTCTGCTCGGCCGACGTCTGTCGCCGCGCTCGGCTTCCGCCGATTCGAGCCGCTCTCTATGGATGACCCCGCGACCATCGCCATCGCCTATCGCTTGCCGCTCGCCGTCGACGCGCTCGCGCTGGCGCGCGACGCCGACCGGCTCGGCCCCGACGACTGGGTGCTCCACTTCAACACGCGCTACTTCGAGGGCGACTGGAGCGGCGCCGCCTTCCGCGCGCCCGGCGGCAACGCGCAGCGCCTCTACCCCGACCTCACCGGCCGGCTCGCCTTCGCGGACACGCCGCTCATGGCGCGCTGCCCGGCCGTGGCCGAGCTCGTCGGCCGCTTCGCCTGCCCGCTGGCGGCGGTGCGCTTCCTGCGCCTCGGGCCCGGCGCGCGCATCCTGCCGCACCGGGACTACGACCTCGGCTTCGACCGGGGCGAGGTGCGCGTGCACGTGCCGGTCCGGACCGATCCGGCGGTGCGCTTCATCGTCGGCGGCACGGCGCTGGCGATGCAGCCGGGCGAGGCGTGGTACGCCGACTTCGGCCTGACCCACGAGGTCGAGAACCGCTCCGCGACGGCGCGCATCCACCTCGTCCTCGACTGCGGCGTGAACGACTGGCTGCGCGCCCAGCTCGCCGGCGCCAGCGCCGTCGTCGCGCGACCTTGACGCCCGTCGCCGCGACGGCTAACGCGCGGGCCATGGCCGTCGACGACCGCGAGCAACCAGCCCAGAGCCAACCGCGGAACCCGCTCCACGGGCTGACGCTCCAGGCCATCCTCGAAGAGCTCGTCGCGCACCACGGCTGGGTCGCGTTGGCGTCGATGATCCGCATCAACTGCTTCGCCAAGGATCCGAGCGTCGGCTCGAGCCTGAAGTTCCTGCGCCGCACGCCGTGGGCCCGGGCCAAGGTCGAGAGCCTCTACCTCTGGCACCTGCGCGAGCTCCGCCGCCGTGCGCGCGGCGCGGCGACGCCGCCCGAGCCCTTCGTCGACACGACCCCGGACGGCGAAGGCTCGTAGCCCCCGAGCGCTGACCCGCGCGCCGACCACGCGCGCCGACCACGGCGACCGCGCGCGGCGACCACCCGACGGCGCGCCTGTCGGGAACCGCAACAGCGGTGTCGGCCGGCGCAGCGCCCCGCCGGGCCGCGCCGCCCGCGGCGCGGCCATCCACGCGCCGCCGACCCTCGGCACGCGGCCTGCTATGGCCGCCGTCGAGGAGTCCACCATGCACCACCGTCAGCGCGTCCTCTTCGGCGCCTTGCGCGCCCTTTCCTCGCGACGCTCGTCGCCGCGACCTCGTCCGCCCACGCCCAGACCGGCGTCTCCGACGACCGCGTGTCGCTGCCCGAAGGTCCGGGCTCGATCGGCGGCATCGGCCGGAACGCCATGGTCGGCGGCAACCTCGGCGCCTTCACCACCAGCGTGCCGTTCGAGCTGCCGGCGGGCCAGCGCGGCACCGGCCCCGAGCTCGGCCTGAGCTACGACTCGATGGCCGGCGCCTCGGTGGCCGGCATCGGCTTCGCCTTCGACGTGCCGTCGATCGAGCGCAGCACGCTGCGCGGCCTGCCCCGCTACGACGCCGACGACCTCATCGCCGCCGACCGGAGCGGCGAGCTCGTGCGCGTCGCCTCGAGCGGCGCCGACGCGACCTACCGCGCGCGCTTCGAGGCGGGCTTCGTCCGCACCACCTGGCGCGACGCCGGCGCCGCCGGCAGCTTCACGAGCGAGCTGCCCGACGGCAGCGTGCGCTGGTTCGGCGCCGACGCCGCCGGCGCGCTCGTCCCCGAGGCCACGCTCCACGACGACCAGGGCCGCGTCTTCCGCTGGTACCTCGTCGACGAGGTCGACCCGTGGGGCCACAAGATCCACTACAGCTATCGCGCGACCGCCGGCGGCGCGGTCGTGCCGGCGCGCGTCGAGTGGGGCTACGGCCACGACGGCCAGCCGCTCTTCGCCGCGGTCATGCGCTACGAGGCGCGCGCCGACGTGGTGTCGAGCTGCCTCCCCGGCTTCGAGGAGCGCCTCGACGAGCGCCTGGTCGAGGTCGCCATCAGCGCGCGCGGTCACGCCGTGCGGAGCTACCGCCTCGTCTACGAGGACGACGGCGCCTCGGCCGGGCTGAGCCGCCTCCTGCGCGTCGAGCGTCGCGGCAGCGACGGCTCGCTCTACCCGGTGGTGCCGACCTTCGCCTATTCGCGCGCGCTGGGCGGCGTGTGCGAGGAGGCGAGCTGCGCGAAGCCGTTCGTGGTCGACATGGGCTCGCTGTCGGGCGGCGTGTCGTTCACGACCGGCGCCGCCACGCTCGTCGACCTCGACGGCGACTCGCTGCCCGACCTCGTCGACGGCTCGCAGACCGGCCCCTTCCGCGTGTGGATGAACGCGCTCGGCGACGACGGCCAGGCCCACTTCGCGCCCGCCGCCCAGGCGTCGGCGACCGCCACCCGCAGCGAGTTCCCGCTCGGCACGGCCAGCGTGCAGGTGCTCGACCTCGACGGCAACGGCCTGGCCGACCTCATCAACGCCGCCACCGGCCGCGCGCTGTGCAACACCGGCAGCGGCGACTTCACGCGCGACTGCACCCTCGGCGACGTCGGCGTGCCGCTCACCGCCGATGTCGGCGACGCCGATCCCGACCCGGCCGGCGTGCGCTTCATGGACGTCGACGGCGACCGGCGCATCGACGTCGTGCGCACCGCCGCCGGCAAGCTGTCGATCCGCCGCCGCACCGCCGACGGCTTCGAGAGCATGGCCGGCGACGACATCGGCGTCGACTTCGACACCGAGCGCCTCGACCTCGCCGACATGAACGGCGACGGCCTCCAGGACATCGTCGAGATCCAGGACGACGGCACGCTGCGCTATCGTCTGGCCTATGGCCGCGGCCGCATGTCGGGCTGGATCGGCGCGACCTTCTCCGGGCTCGACCGCTCCGAGGTGCCGTCGATCGAGCTCGAGGACGTCAACGGCGACGGCCTGAGCGACGTCGTGGTGGTGGTCGGCTCGAGCGTGCGCTACGCCGTCAACGAGAGCGCCGGCCGCTTCCGCCCGCTGGTCACGCTCGGCGCGGGCGACGTCGACGGCGTCATCCCGACGCGCGGCGCCACGACGACCGTGCTCTTCGCCGACATGAACGGCAACGGCACCGACGACATCGTGTGGGTCGAGCCGAGCGGCGCCATCCGCTACCTCGAGGTCACGCCGGTGCGCCCGAACCTGGTGGCGCGCGTCGACAACGGCATCGGCGCCGTGACGCGCGTCCGCTACGGCACCTCGATCTCGCACCGCAGCGCGGCCTGGCACCACCTCATGCCGACGGCGGTGCAGGTGGTGGACGAGCTCGACAGCTACGTCACCGTCACCGGCCGGGACGACGGCAGCGGCATCCACGAGATCGAGCGCTTCGGCTACGAGGACGGCTTCTACGACGCGGCCGAGCGGCAGTTCCGCGGCTTCGCCGAGACCACCGTCGACGAGATCGGCGACGACGGCACCGAGCCGTCGCGCACGACGCGGCGCTGGGACCTGGGCGACGCCGACGCCTATCGCGCCGGCCGCCTGCTGGTCGAGTCGATCGCCGCCAGCGGCGACCACGCGCGGCCGCTCCAGGAGACGCGCAACAGCTACGCCGACTGCCCGCTGGCCGAGGTCCCGAGCGGCCTGCCGATCGCCGTCCGCTTCGTGTGCCCCACCGCGATCGACGTCATCCACCAGGAGGGCGCCGAGCCCGGCGGCTGGCTCACGACGCGCAGCGAGATGGACCACGACGGCTACGGCAACGTGGCCGAGCTACGCCAGCTCGGCGTCGTCCACCGCGGTCCGCCCGAGGCCCCGGCCGCCTGCGACGCCTGCCCGAGCGACGGCAGCGACGTCGGCCCGTGCGGCGCGAGCTGCGACGGCGACGAGCTCGTCACCGCGACGACCTTCGTCACGCCCGGCGTCGCCAGCGGCGGCCGCTGGATCCTCGGCGCCGTCCAGGCGGAGCGGCGCTACGCCGGAGACGGGTCGGTCGCCGCCGAGACGCGCACCTTCTACGACGGGCCCGACTACCAGGGCCTGCCGGCCGGCCAGCTCACGCGCGGCGCGGTCGTGCGCGTCGAGGCCGACGTCGCCCCGGGCCAGGTGGTCGAGCTCGAGCGGCGCGCGCTCGACGCCCACGGCAACGAGGTGCGGCTCCTCGACCCGCTCGGCACGCCCACCGGCCACGGCCACGCCGAGGTCACCGACTGGGACGCCGACGGCCTGCACCCGGTGCGCAGCGCCAGCGAGCTGGCGACGCCCGAGGACGGCGCGCCCTACCTGCTGGCGCGCGAGACGAGCTACGACCCGACCTTCGACGAGCCGGCCGCGGTCACGCGCGAGTTCGTCGTCGGCGACGGCCTCGCCGCCGACAAGGCGCCCACCACCTTCGAATATGACAAATTCGGGCGCCCGAGCGCCATCTATCGCCCGGGCGACGCCGCCGGCCAGCCCACCCGCAGCTTCGACTACGAGCTCACCGCGCCGGTCTCGCGCGTCGTCACCACCACCCACGGCGCGGGCGAGGGCGGCCGCGACGAGCTCGTCGCGGCGCGCTGCATGGATGGCCTCGGCCGCGAGGTCGAGGAGCGCACGCGCATCGGCGCCGGCGCCGTCTTCGTCAGCGGCTTCGTGGCGCGCGACAGCCACGGCGAGGCGGTGCGCGTGTACGACGCGCGCACCGTCAACGACCTCGCCTGCGCGACGGCCGAGCCGAGCGGCGTGCCGGTCACGCGCCTCGAGCACGACGGGCTCGGCCGCATCAGCGCCAGGATCCTGCCCGACGCGGCGCTGCACGGCGGCGAGGCCACCGCCCGGACCTACCTCCACGGACCGCTGCAGCTGGTCGAGCGCACGACCGGCAGCGGCGCCAGCCCGTCGGCCACGACCACGCTCGTCGACGGCCTCGGCCGGACGCTCGTCGTCGGGCGCGACGGCGACGACGGCCAGGCCTCGCTCGTGCGCGTGGCCTGGGACGACCTCGGCCGCATCGCCGGCTATCGCGACGCGCTCGGCAACGTGAAGACGCAGCGCTGGGACCTCCTCGACCGCCTCGTCGCGGTCGACGATCCGCAGACCGGCCTGACCACCACCGAGTACGACGACGCCGGCAACGTCGTGGCCGTGAGCGACGCGCGCGGCGTGACCGAGCGGCGCGCCTACGACGGCAAGAACCGCCTGGTCGCGCGCTGGGACGACGCCGATCGCCAAGGCAGCGAGGTGCGCTTCCGCTGGGACCTGGCGAGCCAGTGCCCCGACTGCACCAACGGCTCGGGCCACGTGGTGGAGGTCGACGCGCCGCTGCCGGCCGCGGTGGCGGCGCTCCTCGGCCAGGGCAGCATCCACGACGAGCGCGCCTACGACGCGCGCGATCGGCTGACGCGCGAGAGCCGCCGCTTCGGCGCCGACCTGACCTTCGACGTCGACCACAGCTTCGACGGCGCCGACCGCGAGCTCGCCACGCGCTACGCCGGCCTCGACGCGCTGACGCGCAGCTTCGACGGCGACGACCGCCTGGTGGCCGTCGCGCACCTCGGCCCGCTGGCGACGGTGGCGTGGGACGAGCGCGGGCTCCTCCACGAGGTCGACCACGCCGACGGCAGCGCCGACTCGTTCGCCTGGGACGCGCGCGGCGACCTGGCCCGCGTCTCGACCTTCGACGCCAGCGGCCGCGCGGCGCTCGATCGCACGCTGACGCGCAACCGCGACGCGGCCATCGTCGCCATCGCCGACGGCCGCGAGCTCGACACCGGCGCGGCCGACGAGACGGCCGTGGCCGAGGTCGACGGCTGGAACCGCCTCACCGCGCTGACGCTCGGCGAGGGCGATCAGGCCGAGCACCTGACCTGGGACCTCGACGACGACGGCGTCGCGCGCGCCGCGACCTCGGACCGGAGCGGCAGCCCGGCGCACCTCGGCCCGATCCACGCCTCGCGCGTCGGCCTCGTCGACGCCGTCGCCGGCCACCAGAAGAGCTACGACGCGGCCGGCTTCGTCACGGCGCGCGACGGCCAGACCCTCGCCTGGAACGCGCGCGGCCAGCTCACGCGCATCGGCACGGCGCGCGGCGAGGAGGCGCTCGGCTACGACGGCGACGGCAAGCTGGCCGCGGTCGCCGTGGACGACGGCCTGGAGCTGAAGGTCGCGCCCGGCTTCGACGTGGTCGACGGCGTCGGCGTCGTGCACGTGAAGGTGGGCGGTCGCCTCGTCGCGCGCGTCGAGCACCCCGAGCTCGCGGCCGAGGTCTACTCCGACCTCGTGCCCGACGGCCGCATCGACGCGGCCGACGCCTGGCTCGCCCAGCGCGGCGCGACCGGCGCCACGCCGCCGCGCACGCTGCTCCGCGCCAGCGCCCGCGCGCTCATCGTCGAGGCGCGCGGCCAGGTCACCCACCTCCACGCCGACGGGCTCGGCTCGGTCGTCCTGGCCACGCGCGACGGCGCGGTGGTCGGCGCGCGCAGCTTCACGCCGCACGGCGCGGTGCGCGCGAGCGCGGCTTCGTCGACGGCTGGGGCTTCACCGGCCAGGAGCACGACGACGCGAGCGGCCTCGTGTGGTTCGCGCACCGCGCCTTCGACCCGACGACGCAGACCTGGCTCTCCAGCGACCCGCAGTTCGCCGCCTTCGACGCCCGCGCGCTGGGCGCGCTCGGCGACGCGCTCGGCCGCCAGGTCTACGTCGGCGGCGCGCCGCTCGATCACGTCGATCCCGACGGCCTGACGCGCCGCCTCATGCTGCGCATCTCCGGCCGCGGCCAGACCATGGGCGGCGCCTCGCGCCCGGCCCACGAGCCCAACGAGCGCGTGGCCAGTAACGGCAACCAGGTCCGCGAGAGCCTCGCCCGCCGCGTCGTCGGCGGACTGAACCGATCGCTGCGCGGCCTGCGCGCGCCCGCGACGCCGCCGCCGCCGGAGCTACCGCTCGGGCACGAGGTCGTGCACATCATGCAGCAGCGCGCACACGCGCCCGAGCAGCGCCCCGCCCGAGGCCTGGCGGGCTCCTCCGCTCCACGCAGCGGGCGCGCTAGTCGGTCGGGGTCGGGCGCCAGTCGGACGCCAGGTCGCTAGCCGCGCAGCCAGGCGCGCATGACCGGATACGCGCCGGGGTCGCTCGGGCCCCGGCGCGGCTGCTCGCGCGTCATGCCGTACCAGGCCAGGAGCGGCACGCCGAAGGTGCGGCCGCACGCGAAGTTCTCGAGGATGGCGGCCGAGCCGCCGCGATAGCCGGCCGGGTGGAAGACGACGGCCGGGTCGATGCCGAGGTGCAGCGCGGCCGCGTACGACCAGGCGATGGCGGCCATCTCGTCGCCCGCCGACTCGGCGGTCTCGACCAGCGCGCCGCCGGTCGCGCGCGCCGCCGGCGCGAGCACCGCGAGGTGACCGGCCTCGTGCAGGATGTCGCCCGGGTAGGCGAGCGCGGCCTCGTCGATGCGCAGCCCGCCGCTGGCGGTGAGCGCGATGCCGGGCAGCACGCCCGGCGCGTCGAGCGGCCCGAGCTCGACCGCGAGGCCGATGGCGCGGACGAAGCGCACCAGCGTGCGCGCGGGCTCGCCGCTCGGCTCGTCGGTCGCAGCGACCGAACCCTCGGCCGCCGGCTCGCGCGCGCTCGCCGTCAACCCGCGAGCGCCTACTGCACCGACAGCGGCGCCGCCAGCGGATAGCTCGGCAGCCCGAGCGAGGCCGCGGTGGCGGCGACGAGGCTGTAGCCGTAGCGCGTGCCCGAGGTGAAGTTCGCGCACGTCGGGTTGTCGATCGACTGCACCGTCGCCGACGTCGTGGCCGAGGCACCGTTGGCGTCGATGGTCGCCGGCACCATGAGCGTGTTCAGCGCGCGCGAGAAGACGACGGTGTCGCCGTTGAGCTTGCCGCCGTTGGGGTCGCCGCCGTTGTTCAGCAGCGCCGCGCCCGAGCAGTTGGCGCCGCCGTAGTAGATCTGCGCCGGCAGGACCGTGCCGTCGGGCTGGAACGTCACGACGTAGCCGCCGCTCGTGACGACCTTGATGCCGTTCTTCTGCGTCGGCTCGTAGCCCACGACCGTGCCGACCTTGACGCCGTTCTTGTCGAGCAGCACGAGCCCGCCCGAGCCGGCCGGCCCGGTGTCGCCCTTGTCGCCCTTGTCGCCCTTCAGGCCCTGGATGCCCTGGATGCCCTGGTCGCCCTTCAGGCCCTGGATGCCCTGGATGCCCTGGTCGCCCTGGTCGCCCTTCAGGCCCTGGATGCCCTGGTCGCCCTTCAGGCCCTGGATACCCTGGATGCCCTGGATGCCCTGGTCGCCCTGGTCGCCCTTCAGGCCCTGGATGCCCTGGTCGCCCTTCAGGCCCTGGATGCCCTGGTCGCCCTTCACGCCCTGGATTCCCTGGATGCCCTGGATGCCCTGGTCGCCCTGGTCGCCCTTCAGGCCCTGGATGCCCTGGTCGCCCTTCAGGCCCTGGATGCCCTGGTCGCCCTTCAGGCCCTGCGACAGCGCCTGGTCGACCTCGCCGTCGTCGAGCGTCTTGTTGCGGTCGGCGTCGAGGCCGGCCTCGACCAGCACGCCGCCGGTGGCGCACGCGCCGGCCGGGGCGGTCGAGGTGCGCAGCAGCGCATCGAAGCCCGCCGCGCCGGTCGCGCCGGTGTCGCCGGTCACGCCCTGATCGCCCTGGTCGCCCTTGTCTCCTTCAGGCCCTGGATGCCCTGGTCGCCCTTGTCGCCCTTGGCACCCTGATCGCCCTTGTCGCCCTTCAGGCCCTGGTCGCCCTTCGGGCCGACCGCGCCGTCGCAGACGACCTGGCTCTGCGCCTGGTCGACCTCGCCGTCGTCGAGGGTGGTGTCGCCGTCGAGATCGACGCCGGTCTCGACCAGCACGCCGCCGCCGGTCGCGCACGAGCCGACCGGCGCGAGCGAGGTGCGGATGAGCGCGTTCGAGCCCTTCGGGCCGGCATCGCCGGTGTCGCCCTTGTCGCCCTTCGGGCCCTGGTCGCCCTGGTCGCCCTTGTCCCCGGGGTCGCCCTTGTCGCCCTTCGGGCCGGCCTCGCCGGTCGCGCCCTGGTCGCCCTTGTCGCCCTTCGGGCCGGTGTCGCCGGCCACGCCCTGGTCGCCCTTGGGACCCTGCGCGCCGGTGGCGCCGGTGGCGCCGGTCGCGCCCGCGGCGCCCTCGGGGCCGGTGGCGCCGACGTCGCCGGCCGGGCCGGGGAGGCCGTTCTTGCCCTCGCAGCCGACGAGGCCGAGCACGCCGGCGAGGAGCATCGGGGTCCATTTCACAAGTCGTCGCGTCGCCATCGCTACCTCACCGTGTCATTGGCCGAGGACCCGGATCTCGACGCGCCGATTCTTGGCGCGCCCCTCCGGGCTCGAGTTGTCCGCCACCGGGTGGCCGTCCCCGAAGCCGCGGACGTCCATGCGCGCCGCCGCCACGCCGCGCTGCACGAGCAGGTCGCGGATGCGCGTGGCGCGCTCGAGCGAGAGCCGCTCGTTGTAGTCGTGGCTGCCGCTCGTGTCGGCGTGGCCCTCGACGCGGATGCGCGCCGTCGGGTTGGCCGCGAGCGTGGCGGCGAGCGCGTCGAGCGCGCGCAGCAGCTCGGGGCGCAGCTCGGCCGACGACACGTCGAACGGGAACGGGCCGAGCTTGTCGGCGAACGGGTCGGCCGGGCTGACGACCGGCGGCGCGACGACGACGGGCGGCTCGACCGGCGGCGCGACGACGACGGGCGGCTCGACCGGTGGCGCGACGACGACGGGCGGCTCGACCGGCGGCTCGACCACGACCGGCGGCTCGACGACGATCGGCGGCTCGACCCGCTCCTCGGGCGCACCGGCGGCGCGCCAGATCTGCACGTCGAGGCCGGCGGTGATCTCGAGCGCGTGCGACAGCGTGGCGTCGAGGCCATCGCTCATGACGTGCCGCGCCTCGACGCGCAGGTCGAGCCAGTCGGCGAGCGCGAGGGTCGCGCCGAGGCCGTAGTGGCCCTCCGGATCCCAGTCGGCGCCGCGGTAGCCGTCGGGGTTCACGAAGCCGCCGGCGCCGATGAGCGCATACGGCGAGAACGAACCGCGGCTGAACGGGATGCGCGCCGTCACGCCGGCGCCGAGCTCGGTCGTCGACGTGCCGCCGGCCGACAGCGGCAGGAGCGCCGCGTCGACCTCGAGCGAGAGCCAGGTCGCGACGTCGACGCCCAGGTGGAGGTGCACGACCGGCGAGGTCTCGGCGCTGTGATCGATGCCGCCCGCGTCGACCGCGTCCACGTCCCAGTGCCCGAGCACCAGGTTCACGCCGCCGCGCACACCGACGTACAGGCGCGGCAGCGGCCGCGGCTCCGCGTCGGGCGGCGTCGCGCGCGCGGCCGTCGCGCCGAGCGCCAACGCCAACGTCAGCCCGACCGCCGACCCGCGGCTCGCCCGGACGCATCCACACCACGCACGAGCCATCGCCTGCTTCTCCAAGGGTCGGTCCACCAGTTGAACGATCGGAAGCGAGCGCGGCGATGGCGCACCGCGCAGAGCCGAGGCGTACCGCGTTTCGGACCGACCTGCCACCGCATTCGGCTGCACTTCCGGGCGCGTGGCGCTCAGAAGCGACTGAGCCGCACGGTCTCGCGCAGCGCCACCTTCTCGCCGTAGGCGATGTTCCTGAAGATGACGCTGTCGGCGCCGCTGGTCGTGTCCACCGGCGCCAGCGCCTCCTCGAGCGCCGCCACCAGCGCCTTCATGTCGCCGTGCGCCGGCCCGTACTCGGGGGCGGGCGTGCCCTGCGGGTAGAGGCGCAGGTGCAGCTGACCGAACTTCTTCTCGACGTCGAGGCGATAGACCGTCACAGCTCCCTCCTTATAATGAGCGTCGCCCTCGCACCGGGCCGCTCGTTTGTCGCGGACGTCGGGCGCGGATGCAAGCCCAGCGCGCGGCGGCGTTGCGCTGCCCGACGCGGACATCTACGGTACGCGCATGCCGTCTCGCACCGTGCATCGACCGCAGTGGCTGGGGCTCGCGCTCCTGCTCGCGCACGCGGCCTGCGACGGCGGCGACGACCCGGCCCCCAGCGACGCGACGACCGACGCGACGGACGCGAGCGCGCTCGACACGACCGTCGCGCTCGACATGACCGTCGCGCTCGACACGACCGCCGCGCTCGACACCACCGGACCCGATGCCAGCGACGCCGTCACGCCGGCGCATGGCTTCGGCCTGAACGACCTCACCGTGCTGCTGCCGATGCCGAACGCGTCGACGCCGTCGCTGCTCGCGCCGGACACGCTCGTACCGAGCGCGGTGTGGCAGCGCCTGGTGGCGGACCCCGGCGACGTCCTCGCCGACTTCGCCACGCTCCACGTCGTGGCGGTGCGCTTCGATCTGTGCGACCGGACCGCGACGACCCCGTGCCCGCCGGGCGCCGACGGCCGCCTCCGGCTGGTGGCCCAGCCCATGTTCGGCGGCACGCCCGACCCGCAGTTCGCCGACACGGCGGTGCACGCGTTCTACCCCATCCCGGCCGCCGAGCTGCCCGGCGTCATCGCCGAGCTGCGCCGCCTCGCCGTGCTGCAGGACGCGCCGACCTCGCCGCTCCAGGTCAACGAGGCGCTGAGCGATCCGACGAGCCCGTACGCGCTCGGCCTCACCGCGCTGGTCGCGCGCTTCGCCAAGGCCGAGCGCCTCGTGCGCCTCACGCTGTTCTCGCAGATCAGCATCTCGGCCGCCTTCCGCTGGGTCTTCCGCGGCGAGGAGCGCCCGACCCCCGCCGACGCCTTCGTCGCCATGGTCATCCCCGACCTCGGCGAGACCTCGGAGGAGGTGCTGCTCGTCGGCGACCAGAGCTACGAGGTGACGCCGGCCGTCGACCTGCCGAAGGGCTTCGCGCTCACGCTCTCGGCGAGCGCCTTCGCCGCCGCCTCGCTCGACGACCAGCGCGCGGCCCTCGGCGTGCTCGAGGCCATCGACGATCCGCGCGTCCACGCGCCCGACACGGTGCAGTGCCTCGGCTGCCACGTCGCCTCGATCCTGCTCCCGGCGCGCGGCAGCGCCGCCCACCTCGACCTCGCTGCGCTCGATCGCTTCCGCGCCGCCGACGAGAGCCTCGACCTGACGCCGCTCGCCTTCCCCGGAGCCGGCGACCGCACGCTGCGCGCCCTCGGCTACAGCGGCTTCCTGCCCATCATCAGCGCGCGCGTCGTCCACGAGACCGCCCTCGTCCTGGCCGAGGTCGAGGCCCGCTTCCCGCCGGACGACGCACCATGAGCGACGCCCCGCGCTCGACGCGCCCGCTGTGGGTGGCCATCGCCGTCCTCGCCGTCGGGCTCGGCGTGGCGCTCTACTTCCTCGTCGACCGGAGCCCGGCGCCGAGCGCCTCCGCGCCGCCCGCCTCGGCACCGACGCCGCCCGCGGCGCAAGCCCCCGCGACCCAGCCGACGCAGCCCTCGCCGTTCGCCCCCGACCCGAAGGAGGCCGCCGCGCGCGAGCGCCTGCTGGTCATCTCGCACGCGCTCGATCTCCACTTCCGCCAGCGCTACGACTTCCCCGATCGGCTCGAGGTCCTCATCGCCAACGACCTCCTGAAGCCGGTCGACCTCGACGACCCGTGGCATCGCCCGGTCGACTACACGCGCGTCGCCAAGGAGCGCTTCAAGCTCTGCTCGCGCGGCCCCGACGCCACCTCGTGGACCGACGACGACATCTGCATCGGCCCGGGCGGCCGCGACGAGCGACCCGGCCGTTGAGCACGCCCGCGAGCGCCCCGACGCGCGTCGTTCACCACGGCGACGGCATCGCCTGGCTGCGCCAGGCCGAGCTCGACGCGACGCACGCCATCGTCACCTCGCTGCCCGACGCCTCCGAGCTTCCGAGCCTCGGCTTCGACGGCTGGCGCAGCTGGTTCATCGACACGGCCGCGCTCGCTTGCCAGCGCGTCGCGCCCGGCGCGGTCGCCATCTTCTTCCAGACCGACGTGAAGCTCGACGGCCGCTGGGTCGACAAGGGCTTCCTCGCGCAGCTCGGCGCCGAGCGCGCAGGCTCGCACCTCCTGTGGCACAAGGTCGTGTGCCGCGCCCCGGCCGGCACCATCACCTTCGGACGCCCGTCGTGGGCGCACCTCCTGTGCTTCTCGCGCGAGCTCCGCCTCGACCTCGGCCAGTCGCACGCCGACGTCGTGCCCACGCTCGGCGCCATGCCCTGGCCGCGCGCCATGGGCGTCGACGCCTGCGCCGCGGTCGCGCGCTTCCTCCTCGCGCACACGCCCTGCCGCGTCGTGGTCGATCCGTTCTGCGGCGTCGGCACCATGCTGGCGGTGGCCAACCAGCACGGCCTCGACGCCGTCGGCGTCGAGCTCTCGCAGAAGCGCGCGGCCCGCGCGCGAGCTCTTCTTCGCGGCGGTCCCTAACCGCCGAAGCGCCGCGCCAGCTTCGGGTGGCGCTCGTCGACGGTGTCCTCGTCGAAGCCCTCGCCCTGGAGCGTGCGCGTCACCGACGGCGCGATGCCGCCGTAGTAGTCGCCGCGGCCGGTCTTGGCCTCGTAGGCGCGGGCCGGCGCGTACCAGATCATCTCGTTCTCGAACGGCTCGTCGTCGGGGCTCACGCCCTTGGCCGCGGCCTCCGGGTCGGCCAGCGCCGCCTCGTAGCGCTTCTTCCCCTGCGCCACGAGCCAGCCCAGGAAGTAGTCGAAGCCATCGTCCGAGCAGCCGCCGTTCATGATGTAAGCGACCTCCCAGAGGTCGTTCCTGAAGGCGTCGCGCACGCGCTCCTGGGCGAAGCGGTCGAACGCCACGATGTCCTCGACCGGCAGCGCGGTGAGCAGGCGGATGAGGTTCTCGCCCTGCGGCGTCGGCGTCGCCGTCCGTGCCGCGCCGGCTCTTGTCGATGAGCGCCCACCAGCGGTCGTCGCCGCTCACGTCCGCGCTCGTGGGCCTGGCCGCCTTCTTCGCGCTCACCTTCGCGCTCGCCTTCGCGCTCGCCTTCGCGCTCATGTGGCGCCCAGCGCGCGCAGCGCGTCGTGGAAGGTCGGGAAGCTCGTGGCGATGGTCTCGGCCCCGCTGATGACCGTGCCCGGCGGCGCGATGAGCGCCATCAGCGAGCCGCACATGGCGATGCGGTGGTCGCCGTCGGCGTCGATCTGGCCGGCCGTCAGCACGCGATCGGGATCGCCGTGCACGCTCATGCCGTCGGGGTGCTCGTCGACCGGCACGCCGAAGCTGCGCAGCATGCGCGCCGTCTGCGCGATGCGGTCCGACTCCTTCACGCGCAGCTCCTGCGCGTCGCGGATGACGGTCGTGCCCGCCGCGCGGGCCGCCAGCGTCGCGATGAGCGGCAGCTCGTCGATGGCGCGCACCGCCAGCGCGCCGCCGATCTCGCAGGCGCGCAGCGCCCCGAAGCGCACGCCGAGGTCGGCCGCCGGCTCGCCGTTCCGCTCGCGCTGGTCGCCGCGCTCGACCATCACGCCCATGGCGTCGAGCACCTCGAGGAAGCCGATGCGCGTCGGGTTGACGCCGACGTCTTCGACCACGATGGCGCTGCCCGGCACGAGCAGCGCCGCGCCGAGCATGAAGGCCGCCGACGAGAGGTCGCCCGGCACGTGGATCGGCCGCGCCCGCGGCGGCTTGCCGAGCCACGCCAGCATGCGCTCGGTGTGGTCGCGCGAGGTCTCCGGCTCGGTCACCGTGGTGACGCCGTCGGCCCACAGCCCGGCCAGCATGATGGCCGACTTCACCTGCGCCGACGCGATGGGCGAGGCGTACTGGATGGCCGTCGTCGGGCGCCGCCCGCGCACCGTCAGCGGCGCGGTGTTGCCGTTGGTCGCCGCCAGCACCTCGAGGCCCATCAGCTTCAGCGGCTCGAGCACGCGCTTCATCGGCCGCCGGCTGAGCGAGTGGTCGCCGACGAGCGTGGCCTCGAACGGCTGCCCGGTGAGGATGCCGAGCACGAGCCGCATGGTCGTGCCCGAGTTGCCGCAGTCGAGCGGCCGCGTCGGCGCGCGCAGCCCGTCGAGCCCGACGCCGTGCACCCAGGCGTGCGTCGGGTCGGCCGGGTCGCGCTCGATCTTCACGCCGAGCTCGCCCAGCACCGCCGCCGACGAGCGGTTGTCCTCGCCGCCCGACAGCCCGGTGACCTCGACCAGCCCGTCGCACAGCGCGCCGATCAGCAGCGACCGGTGCCCCACCGACTTGTCGCCCGGCACGCGCACGCGCCCGCTCAGCGGCGCCTCGGCCCTCAGCAGGTGCCCTGGCCCCGCTCCGCCCTCGTCCGCCTGGATTCCGCTGCTCGTCACCTCGACGTTCCTCCCGCGGCCGCGCCCTGCTATGGTCGCCGGCCTATGGCCCGTGTCCTGCTCTTCATGCCGCACCTTCCGCAGAAGATGGGCGCCCCCTACCTGGGGCAGCAGTACATCGCCGCGAGTCTCCTGGCCGCGGGCCACACCGTCAAGTGCCTCGATCTGGCCGCCATCCTCTGGCGCGGCAGCGACGACGACGCCATCGCCGAGGCCCTTCGCTTCGGCCCCGACCTCGTCGGCATGACGCTCTTCACCTACAACGCGCTGCGCGGCTACGAGCTCGCGGCCGGCCTGCGGCGGGCGGGCGTCGGCCGCCTCTTCGTGTGCGGCGGCCCGCACCCGACCGTGCTCCCCGAGGAGCCGCTCGCCCACGGCTTCGACGTCGCCGTGTCGGGCGAGGGCGAGCACATCATCCAGGCCATCGCGGCCGCGTTCGACGCGCCGCGCGATCTGCTGGGCGGCCTGCTCGATCGCATCAAGCGCATCCCCGGCTGCCACACGACCGAAGGCTCGGGCCCGCCGGCCGGCTTCATCGACGACCTCGACGCGCTGCCGTTCCCGCACACGAGCTACCCGACCTTCGACGCGACCCACTACTCGCCGCTCGGCGCCGACGCCCGCATCTCGGCCGGCGGCATGATGACGTCCCGCGGCTGCCCGGCGCGCTGCACCTTCTGCGCGAACTACGTCACCGGCCGCGGCTATCGCTTCCGCTCGACCGAGCACATCATCGCCGAGATGGTGTCGCTGGCCGACGTCACCTCGATCACCAACTTCCCCTTCTGGGACGATGCCTTCACCGCGCGCCGCCCGCGCGTCGAGGCGCTCTGCGACGCCATCCTGGCCCACCCCGAGCTGGCCGGCGCCACCTGGACCTGCATCACGCCCGGCAACATGGTGCGCGACTTCGATCTCGTCAGGATGCGCGAGGCCGGCTGCGTCGCCGTCAACTTCGGCCTCGAGAGCGGCGACTACAACATCCTCAAGGTCATCCAGAAGGGGCAGCGCCCGGAGCAGGTGAAGGCGTCGGTCCAGGCCGCCAAGAAGGCGGGCATGCTGACCATCGTCAACTTCATGTTCGGCTTCCCCGAGGAGGGCGTCGTCGAGCTCCAGCACACGCTCGACCTCATGCACGAGCTCGCGCCGTGGACCGACTTCTTCAACAACCGCGGCGTGCTGGTGCCGTTCCCCGGCACCGCCATCTACGACCAGCACGTCGGCCGCTACGGCTTCGCCGGCTGGTGGCTCGACCCGAAGAAGGTGGGCGACGAGCCCGACGTCCACGGCATGAGCGCCGGCGGCGCGCAGACCTCGCTCGAGACCGACCCCACGCTGATCCACGACTTCTTCCGCTACACGACGCCGGTGCGCGACAAGATCGCCGAGTGCGTGCGCTTCAAGGCGCTCCACAACCAGGCGACCCTGCGCGCCATGACCTCGGGCTTCGCCTCGGCCGCCTGAGCCTCCGGCGATGATGCAACCGCGCCGCGGGATCGCGGCCGCCGCTCGCCGAATCTCGCACACGCGGTGTCGCCCGGGCCGCCGGTGACGCGCCCGCGCGGGCCCCAGCCGACACCCTATTTCGCACGCAATATCGACGGCTTGAGAGTCGCCGCCCGGATTCGTTCCGCGCCCGCTGGCAATTTGCGACGCGCTTCCTCATACCTGGGTCACGAGCGCTCTCCGGCGACGAACCTCGGAGGGCGCGACCACCTCGCGGAGGCTCCATGGTCACCACGCGCCACCCGGCGGTGATCGAGGGCGACGTTCGACACGTGCGCCTTCCGTCCCTCCTCCAGCTGGCGGAGGCCGAGATGCACACCGGTCGCCTCGCCCTCACGCCGGGCGGCAGCGTCGCCGTGCGCCAGGGCGCGGTCGTCGACGCCGCGACCGACAGCGGGCTCACCGGCCTGGCCGCGATGCGCGAGCTCTTCCTGGTGGCCGACGGCCGCTTCGCGCTGTTCCTCGACGCGAGCATCGCCGGCACGCCGCTGGCGCCGACCATCGCGCTGGTGATGGACGGCTGCAAGCTCATGGACGAGTGGGTCCTGCTGGCCTCCGAGCGCTACGTCGAGCCGCCGCGCGCGCCGTCGCCGACGCCGGCCGAGGCCGTCGCGCTGGCGCGGCTCCAGCCGGTGCTGGCCGCCATGCGCGACGGCGCGACGCTCGAGGCGGCGGTGGCCGCGACGGGCGCGCATCGCTCCGAGATCGTGCCGGTGCTGCAGGCGCTCGTCGACGCCGGCCGGCTCGAGCCGGCCGCACCCGAGGCACCCGCCGCTGCGACGCCGCCGCCCGCAGCGACGGCGCCCGTCGCGACGCCGGCACCGCCGGCACCGCCGGCCGCAGCGGCGCCCGACGAGCCCGTGCCCGATGATCTCGACGAGCTCCTGAGCCGCGCGCGCGCGCTCATGCGCAGGCTCGAGCTCGACGCCGCCGAGCGCCTCTTGCGCGCGGCGCTCGAGCGCCGTCCGAACGACCGCGTGCTGGCGCAGAACCTGAGGCACCTGGTGCTGCGCCGCGAGCGCGCGGCCTGAGCCTCACACGGGGGTGAGCTCGATCACGTCGTGCGTGCCGCCGCGCAGTACCGACTCGACCTGGCGCGCGCGCAGCTTCTTCGCCAGCAGCACCTCGACGGCGCCCTGAACCGCGCCGAGCGTGAACGACAGCTCGCGCGACGAGCCCTGCGGCTCGCCCGCCGAGCACACCGTCTCGCTCAGCGCGACGCGCACGGCGTCGCCCTCCTGCACGATGCGATCGACGCGACAGAGGCGCGTGCCGTTGACGCCGATGGCCGCGTCGAGGACGCGCGCCGCGTCGCCCAGCCCGAGCGGCGATTTGCCGAAGCCCAGCGTCTCGGCCAGCACCCGGCCGCGCCGCCGCCCGGCGGCCTTCAGCGCGACCGCGGCCGCCGACGCGCCGAGCGTGTCCTCGACGCCGGTCACGACCGCCTTGAAGCAGATGATGCTGTTGAAATCTCCCAGTTCCTGGCGCAGGTCACCCTTGCTCATGCGTCCTCCCGTGGTGTGGTTCGTCTCGCTTCCGGCGCGCGGGACCAGCGGTCGCGCGCGTTCTCCAAGAGGTAGTTGCGCGCCGTGCGCACCTCGGCCGGCACGCCGGCCTCGAAGGTCTGCACCGCGCGCCGCCACTGGGCGCCGAAGGCCAGCGCGCAGCGCTCCATCACCTCGTCCGTGCCGGCGTCGGCGGCGAGATCCCGCGGCACCTTGTCGGCGTGGTAGAGCTCGAGGTCGGAGAGCAGCGTCTCGGCCAGGCGCCACGCGCTCTGGTGCCGCTGGTCCTTCCACAGCTGCGGCGAGCGCCGCGCCAGCGTCTGCTTCAGGCGCTCCGAGGCGCGGAAGTGGACCTGGTAGCGGCCGTCCAGGAACATGCGCCGGCGGTCGCGCGGCGAGCGCAGGACGCGCCCGTCGTGCCACTCGGCCGACAGCGTGCCGAGCGACTTCAGGCGCACGCCGTTCAGGCTCTGCAGCGCCTCGATGGCCACGTCGACGAAGCCGTCGAGCACGCGGCCGGCCATGGTCTTGGTGGCGCCGGCGCGCGCGGCGGCGCGCTCGACCAGCGTGACCCAGCTCAGGGCGCCGGTCGCGCCGTCGCCTCGCGCGGCGTGCGTCGCCGCATCGTCGGCGCCCGGCGCCACCGCGTCGGCGCGCGGCTGAGCTTCGTCGGCACCGTCTCGGGCCGTGTCCTTCGGGCTCGCGTCCATCATCGACCTCTCGCCTTGTGGGTCCACTTGGCCTCCGTCTCCGACAGCTTGGCGTCGAGCTTCTGCATGGCGGCGCGCACCTCGGCCACGAGCCGCACCTGATCGTCGTCGTCGAAGTCGACCTCGCCCAGCGACTGGGTGAGGTCGGCGGCCGCGCTCTTCAGCGCCGCCACCACCACGTGGCGCTGGTGCTCGGCGAAGCGCCGGCAGGCCTCGACCACCTGGCGCGCGAGGCGCGTCGGGATGCCGACGATCTGCGCCAGCTCGTTCGGGTCGGCGTCGACCAGCGTCTCGGTCGTGAGCAGCCCGGCCGTGTAGAGGCGCTCGAGCCGCTTGTCGCCGATGCCGCGGATCTCGCGCAGGTGCGAGATGAGCGGGTGGACGCCCTTGCGATAGACGACCAGGCGCCGCAGCTTCAGGCCGGCCTCGTCGCCCACCAGATCGGCGAACGCCATCACCCACTCGCGCAGCTTCCGGCTGGCGAGCAGCCGCTGCTCGTGCGTGTGCGAGGTCGTGAACGACTCGATGAGCTCGCCCAGCTCCTCGTACAGCACCAGCAGCTCGCGGTCGTTCATCTCCGTCGCGAGCTTCTTGAAGCTCTTGACGATCTGCCTGAGCTTCGGCGCGTGCCGGCTGTTGCGCCCCATCAGCGCGTCGACGGCGTAGTGGGCGATGACCTCGGCGTACTGCGAGCCCAGCACCCGCGCCAGCACGCGCGCCTCCTGCGACACCTCGGGCGGCGCCACGTCGTGCGACGCTCCGAGCGGCGCGCTCAGCACCGAGTCGAGCTCCTCGTCGCTGAAGAACGCCGGCGCCAGCGCCGCGGCGTCGCCGGGTCGCGGGTACTCCGCGGTCTGGAGGGGGCGGGCACCGGCGGTACCGGTCACGCGCGCGACAGCGTTCATGCAGCCTCTCCCTCGCCGGCGTTGCGGCGCAGGTTCTTCAAGGTGAGCGCCAGGATCTGGCGCTCGGTCTCCCACACGCCGACGCCGCGCGCGGCCACGGCCTCGATCCCCGGCCGACCGGCCGCGCCGAGCTGCGTCTGCATGAGCTTCACCCCCAGCGCGCCCGGCACGTCGCGCTTGTTCCACTGGTAGACCAGCGGCAGGCTGGCGAGGTCGATGCCGACCTTGGTCAGGTTCTCGACGAAGTTCTCGTGCGACACGAGGTTGGCGTCCTCGCGCCGCGGGTCGGAGTCGGCCACGAACACGACGCCGTCGGCGCCGCTCAGCACGGTGCGGCGCGACACGTTGTAGTAGCTCTGGCCGGGCACGGTGAAGAAGTCGACGCGCACGGCGAAGCTCCGCACCGTGCCCAGCGACACCGGCATGTAGTCGAAGAACAGCGTCCGCTCCTGCTCGGTGTCGAGCTTCACCAGTCGGCCGCGCTGCGCCTCGGGGTAGCGCCCGTGCAGCTGCACGAGGTTGGTCGTCTTCCCCGACAGGCCCGGCCCGTAATAGACGACCTTGATCGACACCTCGCGCTTCTGCCGATTGAACTGCGCCATGTTTTCCTCCCCTGAGCTCCGGGGTTCAGTCGTCGCCGCGCGCGCCGACGACGTCGGCCAGGAGCGCGGCCAGGTTGAGCGCCAGGCGCGCCGCGTTGCGCCGCCAGGTCGCGTCGGCGCTCATCCACAGGACGAGGAAGATGCGCGTCCTCTGCTCCTCGTCGTCCGCCGCCGCGAACGGCAGCGGTCGGATGACGAGCCGACCGGCCTGCCGATCGAGCACGGTGACCTCCTCGATGGCGCCGAGCGCCAGGTGGCGACCGCCGCGCGTGACGATCTCGTCGAACAGGCTCGCGAAGCCGGCCAGCGCTTCGTCCGACGGGATGTCGCCGTCGCGCGCCACGAGCAGCCCCTGGTCGGTGCACACGATCGAGCCGTGGTAGCCGCCGAGCACATTGGTGGCCCGCAGCTCCTCGTCGATCAGCGCCTGACGCCCTCGCTGCCGCGACTTTCGCGGCGCGCGCGCGGAGATCGACATGGCGTCACCCGAGCAGCTTCGCGACCTCGGTGGCCGCGCGCTTCAGGTCGAGGAAGATGAGGCCGATGCGGGCGCTGCGGCTGGTGAGCACGCTCAGCACCGCGTCCTTGCCGCAGCGCACGAGGATGATGTAGCCGTCGGTGCCGCGCGTCATGACCATCTCGAAGTCGCCGCGCTTCAGCTCGCGCGCGATGCGCTCGGCGATGCCGAGCATGGCCGCGGACATGGCGGCGACGGCGTCGTCGTCGATGTCCTGCCCGAGCGCCGAGGCGATCATCAGGCCGTCGTTGTCGATGACGGCCGAGGCTTCGACGTCGGGCGTGTTGGTCGCGAGGCTCTTGATGAGCTTGGTGATGTTGTCGGCGCGTGACATGCGGTCCTCCGAGTTGCGGGTGTGGCGGATGAGACGGGACGCGGACGCGCTACGCGCGTGCGTCCTGTGGCTGGCAGATCGGTCCGAGGAATTCGCCGATATGGCGAACGGCATTTGACAAACGGATACCGCGACGAATCTCCGAGCGCGGCATACCTGCGCCGCTCCGGATCGTTTCTGGCGCTCCCGCAGACCCCGGGCAATGGCCCGGATGCCTACGGAAGGCGCGCCGCGTCGAGACGCGCCGCGATCAGCAGTCGGTGGCGTCGCGGGTCCGAGGGACGCGCGCGCGTGGCTGTAAACTACCCCCACCGACAGCATCGGCCAATTGCCATCGATTCGCCAGGAGTTTGTTTTGACCACTCGAATGGCTGAGGAGATTCACATCTTCGCCACTCGGTCGAGCCCGCGAGAGTGCCCGGATTCGGCGAGATTCCCGCTCGTCGGGCGCCGGCCTGGACATCGCCAGAATCGCCGACGCGCTCGTGAGCGGGACCGCGTTCGGAGATCGACGGCGACCCGACTCAGGCGCGTTCGAGGCGCGCGAAGCCGGCGACGATGGCCAGGAACAGCGCGAAGCGCGGGGCGCGCCGGCCGGCGTCGCCTACCGTCGCGTGGCGCGCGCGCCGCAGCTCGTCGAAGGCGGTCTTCTCGGCGGGCGCCAGCTCGAGGCGCGCCAGCGTCTGGCGCGGCGGCTCCTTCCAGCGCACGACGGCCGCGCTCAACGGCTCGAAGAGCCGCGCCAGGCGGGCTTCGGGCCAGCCCTCGCGCAGGCTCGCGGTGACGAGCCCCACCGGATCGATGGGCCCGCTGGGGCTGCGCTCCGAGGTCGGCGCCAGGCGTCCGCGATCGAACGTCGCGCGTCCGCTGCTCCAGCCGAGCACGTCGTGGAAGCGCTCGCGCGCCTGCCGATCGAGGGCGGTGGCGATGTTCTCCGAGCTGGTCGCCTGCAGGTCGAGGAGGGCGCGCCCGAAGCGCAGGCCGGTCGCGCGCGCCAGCTCGAGCGCGCTCGCCGCGGCGGCCGACGAGATGGCGCCGGACCTGGTCAGGCGGCGCCCGAGCAGCTCGTGGTCGTCGTTCGACGCCACGTGGCCGAGCATGCCGTCGACGAGGTAGACGGTCTTCCTGCGCGCGCCGTCGACGACGGTGAGCGCGCCGGTCTGGCGCCGCAGCGCCAGCGACAGCACGACGGCCGGGAACGTCAGCGGCTCGAGGCGGCCGAGCGGCGTGAAGCCGGCGCTGGCGACCGCGCCCTCGCCGAGCTCGAGGCTCTCGCCGTCGGGCGTCGTCTCCTCGTAGAAGCGCAGCGTCGGATCGAGCCAGCTGCCGAGCGCGATGTCGGCGAAGGTCTCCGACTCGGGCTTCTCCTCGAGCACCGCGATGACGTCCTCGAGCACCGACATGTCGAGGGCCGCGGTCGGGAGCGGCGGCGGCTCGCCGGCGTCCTTCACCTCGAACACCGGCCCGGTCGAGCGCGACACCGGCACCACCTCGTCGATGGGGAAGAGCCGATCGACGAGCGCGCCGATGGTGTCGCTGGTGACCGCGCGCGCGCCGATCTCGGCCAGCCACTCGCCGAGCGCCTTGGCCAGCTCGCGCGCGCTGGCGAAGCGCTCGTGCGGGTCGCGCGCCAGCGCTCGGCGCAGGATCGGCGCGAGCCCGGCCGGCACCAGATCGCTCCGCGCCAGGCGCTCGTCGATGGGCACCTCGACGATGTTCCGCACCGTCTGGGCGTCGTCCTCGTGCTTGAAGAGGCGCCGCAGCGTCAGCGCCTCCCACAGGACGACGCCCAGCGCGAAGAGGTCGCTGCGCGCGTCGGGCACCGCGCCGCGCAGGATCTCCGGCGCCAGATAGGCGGGCTTGCCGCGCAGCGCCGGCTCGGGCGAGGTCGACGCCAGCCCGAAGTCGACGAGCTTCACCTGGCCGTTGCGCGACAGCATGATGTTGCCGGGCGACACGTCGCCGTGCACCAGCCCGGGGAAGGTCTGCGCCGCGTGGCCGAGGCCGAGCAGGATGTCGCGCGCGACGCCGACCACGACCGGCTCGGGCAGGCGCGTGCGCGTCTGGGCGACGCGCTCGAGCATGACGCGCAGGTCGGGACCGCGCACGTGCTCGAGCACGATGGTGGGGCGGCCGCCGACGTCGAGGAAGTCCAGAGCCTGCACGATATTGGGGTGGTCGAGGCGCGACAGGATGCGCGCCTCGTGCGCCAGGCGCTCGCGCTGCCGCGGATAGTCGCCGAGATCGGAGCGCAACATCTTGAGCGCGACCACGCGCTCGAAGCCGTCGATGCCGCGGAGGCGCGCGCGGAAGACCTCGGCCATGCCGCCCGCGCCGATGAGGTCGAGCAGCTCGAAACGCGCAGACGCAGGGCTGCTAGGCCGCCCGGCTGTGTGCGAATCACGCCCCATGTCGTCACCATACGCGGGGGTCGGTCGGGATGACAATCACCGCATCAGTCGACCGACGTCGAGCGTGCGACCGAGCGATCAAATCGGAATTTCGCCGGAAAAGTCTGACCCAATTGCTGCTTCGCGGGCCGACGGACTCTCGGTCAAAGACGACCGAGGCCGCGCGGCACGACGCGGCGCTCGAGCTGCTCGAAGGCGAGCTGGACCAGCACGGCGAGCAGCGCGGCCGGGATGGCGCCCTCGAGGATGAGGCCGGTGTCGTCGAGGCGGATGCCGGTGAGGATGGGCTCGCCGTAGCCGCCGGCGCCGATGACCGCGCCGAGCGTGGCGGTGCCGACGGCGATGACGGCCGAGGTCTTGATGCCGGCGAGGATGGCCGGGCTCGCCAGCGGCAGCTCGATGCGCGCCAGCACCGCGCGCGCGGGCAGCCCGAGCGCGGCGGCCGACTCGAGGAGCGGCGTCGGGATCTGGGTGAGCCCCTGGTGCGTGTTCCGCACGATGGGGAGGAGCCCATATAATGAGAGGGCGACGATGGCGGGCGCGGTGCCGATGCCGAGCAGCGGGATGAAGAGGACGAGCAGCGCCAGCGACGGGATGGTCTGCACCACGCCGACCGCGCCGAGCAGCAGCTGCCCCAGCCGTCGGCGCCGCGCGGCCAGGATGCCGAGCGGCACGCCGCACGCGAGCGACAGCGCCAGCGCGACGCCGACCAGCAGCAGGTGCTCGCCGGTGTGGCGCAGGATGCGCGCCGCCGCGCCCTCGACGTCGGCCGTCACGGCGTGGCCGCGGTCGCCGGCCAGGAAGTCGGCGGCGACCTGCGTCTCGGCCACGCGGTCGAGCTTGGCGCGCGCGTTCATGGCGATCATGTGCGCGGCGTCGATGCGCCCGGCCAGGCCGACGAGGACCGCGCTCCACGCCGGGTCGAGGTCGGCGCGCGCCAGCAGCACGGCGTCGTAGCGCGGGAAGTGGGCGCGGTCGTCGCTCAGCACGACGAGGTCGTAGTAGCGGATCTCGGCGTCGGTCGAGTAGAGGTCGAGCACGTCGACGTCGCCGGCGGCGAGGCCGCGGTAGGCGAGGTCGTGGTCGAGGCCGCGCACGTCGCGCTGCGGCAGCGCGTAGGCCTTGGCCAGGCTGGCCCAGCCGTCCTGGCGCTCGAGGAACTCGGCGCTGAAGCGCAGCCGCAGCTCGGGGTGGGCGACGAGATCGGAGATGCTGCGGATGCCGAGCGCGGTCGCGCGGGCGCGCGTCATGCCCAGCGCGTAGCTGTCTTCGAAGCCGAGCGCGGCGACGATGCGCACGCCGTGGCGCGCCAGCGCCTGGTCCGCGCGCGCGCGGTCGAAGGGCTCGAGGCCGGCGGCGCCCAGCTCGCCGGCCAGGATCTCCGACGCGATGGTGCCGGTGTACTCGGGGTAGACGTCGATGTCGCCGCGCAGGAGCGCCTCCCACAGGATGCGCGTGCCGCCGAGCTCGCGGCGGTGCTCGGCGGTGAGGCCGGCAAGGGCGCCGGCCAGGCGCACGACCTCGCCGAGGATGACCGACTCGGTGAACTGCTTCGAGCCGATGGCCACCGGATCGGCGACGACGCCGTGGGCGACCGCCAGCGCCAGCGCGAGCGGGCCGATCACGCGAGCCCCGGGATGGCGCGGCGCTGAGCCTGGATGAAGCGCGTCACGAACGGGTCGGCCGGCGCCTGCACCAGCGCCTCGATGGACCCCGACTGGATGACGCGACCGTCGCGCAGCATGACCAGCGTGTCGGCCAGGAAGGCGGCCTCGGCGATGTCGTGGGTCACCAGCACGACGGTCTTCCCGAGCGCGCGGAAGATGTCGCGCAGCTCGGACTGGAGGTCGCTGCGCGTGATGGGATCGAGCGCCGCCATCGGCTCGTCGAGCAGCACCAGATCAGGGTCGAGCATCAGCGCGCGCATGAGCGCGACGCGCTGGCGCTGGCCGCCGGAGAGCTCGACCGGCAGGCGCCCGAGCGCGCTCTCGGGGAAGCGTGTGAGGCTCGCCAGCTCGGCCACGCGCGCGCGCATGCGCGCCGGCTCCCAGCCGAGGTGGCGCGCCACCAGCGTCACGTTGGCCTCGGCGCCGAGGTGCGGGAAGAGGCCGCCGTCCTGGATGACGTAGCCCATGCGCCGGCGCATGGCGGCCAGCCGATCGGGCGCCAGCGCCTGGCCGTCGAAGCGCACCTCGCCGGCGTCGGGGGCGACCAGGCCGATCATCATGCGCAGGAGCGTCGACTTGCCCGAGCCGCTCGGCCCGATGAGCGCGGTCGTGCGCCGCGGCGCGACGACGAGGTCGACCGGGCCGACCGCGTGCGCGTCGCCGTAGGCCTTGCGGACTCCCGTGAGGACGATCACGCCGCCGGTGTAGCACGCCGCGCGCGTCGAAGGCAGCGGCGCCGCACGAGCGCGAGCGCCTTTGCGTGTGCGGACCCGCCGGCGAGCTCACCGCGGGCACCGACGAGACCGCGCGTGGTGGGCGTCGCGCTGCTCGTGCACACCGTCGCTGGCGGCGTCTTGGCCGGCGTGCGGGCCGATCAGGTCGCCCGAGGACTGCCGACTCCGTGGATGGGCATCACGGAGCGCCTGAACAGCTACGGCTTCATGGTGTGGGCCGTCGCCTTCGCCCTCGTGCTCTTGCGCGCGATGAGCCGCGCCGCGATGCACGGGGAGGGCGCGCCACGCCGACCAAGGCCCGCGGGCGCGGCGAGCTCGTCAGGCACCTTGACGGTCAAGCGGATTGACGACTCGCCGCGGCGCCGTATGCCGTGCGGACCGCCCGCGCGCGTGCCGCACCAGCCGGCGCAGCTTGCGCGGCGACGGCGGCGGTCCGGTGCGGACCTCGCGGCCGTCGACGAAGAGCCCGGCGAAGCGTCCGACCCGGCGCGCGACGTCCGGGTCGCTGGTGTCGCCGGCCTCGAAGCGCACGCCCTCGCCGACCTCGGCGCAGACCTGGCGCGCGCGCTCGCAGCTCGCCGCCTGGGCGCTGCACCAGCCGCTCGGCGGGCGGGAGCGCATCGGCCACGAACGGCTTGAACAAGAGAGGACGCGAATCGGCCTTGCCGCGCAGGTATCCGTTCTTCCATGCGCCGGCTATGACCATGCGACATCCCAAAGAGCTCTCGCGCCTCGACGGCAAGACGGTGATCGTGACGGGCGCCTCCGACGGCATCGGCGTCGAGACGGCCCGCTTCCTGGCCGACCTCGGCGCCACGCTGGTGCTGCCCGCGCGCAACATCGCCAAGGCCGAGGCCGTGAAGGCCGACCTCACCAAGACGACCGGCAACGCCAGGATCGAGGTCATGCCGCTCGACCTCGCGAGCCTCGCCTCCATCCGCGCCTTCACCGCGGCCTTCAGCGCGAAGTATCCGAAGCTCGACGTCCTGGTCGACAACGCCGGCGTCATCTCGCCCAAGCGCGTCCTCACCGTCGACGGCTTCGAGACCACCTTCGGCGTGAACCACTTCGGCACCTTCGCGCTCACGCTCGGGCTGCTCGGCCCGCTGCGCGCGGCGGCGCCGTCGCGCGTCGTCGTCGTGTCGTCGGCGCTGCACACGCGCGGGCGCATCGACTTCGACGACCTCACCTACGCCAAGGGCTACACGGGCGGCATGGCCATGAGGGGGCCGTACCCCGACTCGAAGCTCGCCAACGTGCTCTTCGCCTACGAGCTCGCCGAGCGCCTGGCCGGCAGCGGCGTCACCGTCAACGCGCTCCATCCGGGCGTCGTCTCGACCAACCTCGGCCGCGACTCCGGCGCCTTCTTCCGCTGGATGGCGCGCACCTTCTTCATGACGCCCGAGAAGGGCGCGCGCACGAGCGTCTACCTCGCGGCTTCACCCGAGGTCGCCGGCGTGACCGGCAAGTACTTCGACCGCTGCGCCGAGAAGGCCTCGTCGCCGTCGAGCCACGACGCGGCGCTGCGCAAGCGCCTGTGGGAGGTCAGCGAGAAGGCGACCGGCACGACCTTCGCCTGAGCCTCGCGCCCAGGGCTAGTTGCAGCCGTCGAAGCTCGCGTCGCCCGGCCCGAGGTCGGCCCACTCGATGGGGCCGTCGTCGACGCCGAAGCGCTGGTCGGTGTACTTCTCGATGTCGATGAGCGCGTCGGCGCTGCCGCGGTTCTCGGTGCAGCAGCCGTCGCAGTCGCCGTCGCCGCAGGTGTCGATGGCGGTCACGACCATGGTCTTCGAGCCGGCGCGCAGGCACAGCCGATGGAGGCCGAGGTCGCCCAGCGGGAACACCGCCACGATGTCGTGGCTCGCGACCCAGCTCTCCGGCATGGTGTTGTCGCAGGCGGCGAACTGGCCGAGGTAGTCGCAGCCGCTGAACTCGACGCACTCGGGGCTGCCCGGCGCCGGGTACGACTCGTAGGTGGTCTTGTTGCCCGTGTGCCACACGAGCCCGGGGTCGTCGCACGCGTCGCCCGACGCGTCGGTGTCGACGGCGCTATCGACGGCGCTGGTGGCATCGGCCGCGCTCGTCGCATCGGTCGCGTTCGTCGCGTTCGTCGCGTCGACGGACACGGCAGCGTCGGTCGCGCTCGTCGCGTCGACCGACGCGGTCGCATCGGCCGAGTCGCCCGAGCCGGGCGACGCGCAGGCGGTGGACAGGCTCATGACGACGACGGCGAACGGTCGCGTGGCGCGCATGGCGCCGAGGCTACCAGATCGGAAGCGCGGGTGGGCGCAGGCGATCTCGACCAGAGGTTCAGGTTCGACGATGATGCGCCGGCGACGTGGAGGACCTGCGATGAAGAAGGGCGGACTCGAAGACAAGGCGGCCCCTGAGAGCCCGTTCGCGCGGCTGGCGGCGCTGCGCGATACGCTTCCGGCCACGCCGGCGGTGCCGGCGGGGCTGCGCGACACGGTGCCGGTCGTGAAGGCCGTGGTGAAGCCGGTGAAGGGCCCGGCCAAGGCCGTGGTGCGCATGGAGAAGAAGGGGCGGGGCGGCAAGGAGGTCACCATCGTCGAGCAGCTCGACCTGCCGGCGCCCGAGCTCGAGGCCTGGCTGAAGGACCTGAAGGCCAAGCTCGGCTGCGGCGGCTCGATCGAGGACGCGGCCATCGTGCTGGCCGGTGACCTCCGGAAGCGCGTGGCCCCGCTGCTCGAGGCCCGCGGCGTCCGCCAGTGAAGCTCGGCTGACCTCCGACCCGGGTAGCGCCCTCGGCGTGCATCGCGTCCGCGCGTCTGATATGTCGCCCAACATATCAGGCTTCGACGGAGGCGACCACGCGAATCTCGGTCTCCTCACGCTCGCCGCCGTCGGCGCGTGCGGCGACGACGCGACCCCGGATGCCACGGCCGCGCTCGGCCTGCCGCCCGCCTTCAAGATGACGCGCCGGCACCGGCAGCCGCTTCTACGATCACTTCGCCGCGCTGCGCGGCACGCTCGGCGAGGGCGGCCACGGCACGGGCGCCTGGACCTGCGCGCCCCGCTCGACACCGATCAGGACGGCCACCCCGACGGCCTCCACAGCGCCGACGGCACCTGGGTCATCGCGCCGGTGACGCTCGAGCCCGAGCCGACCGAGGACGATCTCATGCTGCAGTGATCGAGCGCGCCGACCGCCGCCGGCGGCGCGCCACGCGTCGTCCGCCGCGGCGAACATCGCTGCATCGGCGCGAGGTTGGTGCTAGCCTCCACAGCCTATGTCGATCGACCTGCAGTTCCCGACGGATGCCGCGGCCTCGGCCGCGACCTGCGACCACCTCGTCTTCTGCGGCACGAAGGCCGCCCTCGGCCGCGCCGACACCGTCGAGCTCGTGCCCGAAGCGCTGCGCGCCCTCTGGTCGCCGATGGTCGAGTCGCTCGGCCCCGGCGACGCCGGCGCCGCCACCAGCACCTGGCTCGCCCGCGCCGGCGCGGCACCGCTCCGAGTCGCGCTCCTGGCGTCTCCGACCGCGCCTCGCGCCACAACGCCGGGCCGCCCCGACCTGGTCGCGGCCGCGCTGAAGGAGCCGCGCCGGCAAGACCCGGACGACCATCGTGCTGGCGCTCGACCGCGCCGCCGACGCCTACGCCATCGGCTCCGCGGCGGCTCGCGCCTTCCCGGTCTACGGCCGGAAGAAGCGCTCCGACGAGGCGGCCGGTGCAGCTCGTCTTCACCGCGCCGGGCCCCATCGCCGACGCCACACGCGCCCGCATCGCCGCCACCGCGCGCCATCCGCGAGGCGCAGCGCCTCGATCGACACGCCGCCGTCCGAGCTCCACACCGAGCAGTTCGCGGCCGAGGCCGAGCACGTCGCGCGCGCCACCGGCGCGGCCATCACCGTGCTGCGCATGGACGAGCTCCGCGCCAAGGGCATGGGCGGCCTGGTCGGCGTCGGCCAGGCGGCCGTGCACGGGCCAGCGCTGGTGCACCTGCGCTACGATCCGCCGAGCCCGTCGCTGCCGCCCGTGGCCTGGGTCGGCAAGGGCATCGTCTACGACACCGGCGGCCTGTCGCTGAAGCCGAAGGGCGACATGCCCGGCATGAAGAACGACATGGGCGGCGCGGCCGCGGTGCTGGCGGCCTTCCACGCCGCGGTCGAGCTCGGCCTGCCGCGCCGCATCGACGCCATCCTCTGCCTGGCCGAGAACTCGGTCGGCCCGCACGCCATGCGCCCCGACGACATCATCACGCTCTACTCGGGCAAGACCGTCGAGGTGAACAACACCGACGCCGAGGGCCGCCTGGTCCTGGCCGACGGCGTGAAGGCCTTCGCCGGCAAGGACTGCCAGGCCGGCCTCATCGTCGATCTGGCGACCCTCACCGGCGCCCAGCTGGTCGCGACCGGCAAGCTCCACGCCGCCGTCGTCAGCAACGACGAGGGCCTCGAAGCGGCCTGCGTGGCGGCCGGCAAGAGCTCGGGCGACCTCTGCTTCGCGCTGCCCTACGCCCCCGAGCTCTTCCGCCACGAGTTCGCGAGCCCGGTCGCCGACCTCCGCAACTCGGTGAAGGACCGCATGAACGCCCAGTCGTCGTGCGCCGCCCAGTTCGTTGCCGAGTCGGTCGACGCCCACGCGCGCTGGCTCCACGTCGACATGGCCGGCCCGGTCTCGGCGCGCGATCGCGGCACCGGCTTCGGCGTGGCGCTGCTGCTCGAGCTCTTCGGCGGCGCCCACGGCGTGTGACCCGGGGGCGACCCGGCCAGCCCGCGCCGGCGGGCCGCCGGGCGGGCCGCCAGACCGAAAGGCCTTGCGACCCGGCGCCCGATCGTCTAGATCCGCCCGCCCGACGTTGAAAGCGACGTCGACGTCGGACATGCACCTTCAGCGGGGTACGGACGTGGCGAACACGAAGAGCATCGAGAACAAGACCGAGCGCAAGGCCAAGAAGCGCGCTCTCCGCCGGGCCCTCAAGGGCGAGTTCTACAAGCTCACCAAGGAGCAGAAGCGCCGCTTCCGGAACGGCGAGATCAAGGGCCTGCGCAAGTTCAAGGCCGAAGCCTCGAGCGCCACCGCCTCCTGATCGAGGTCGGAAGGCCTTCTCCGAGAAGGCTCGCCTGACCTGACCCCTGCGCGGACCGGCCGCTCTGGCCGCCCCCGCCACCGATCACCGCGGACCGCGCGCCCGCCCTCCGGTGCCGAGCGCCGAGCCTCACCGGCTCGCGCGCCCGCCGTCCGGATGCGCGTGTGCGCCGTGCGCGCCCCTGGCGACCCGCGTCCGCGCGCCCTCGAGCGCGCCCGGCACGCCGTCGCCAGCGACCGTCGCCGGAGCGATTGCCTCGGCGCGGCGTTCATCTATACTTTCGTCCGTTCTGGGTGTCGGCCCTTCGCTCCCGTCGAAGCGGTGGTGCGATGCCCGCAAATCCTTCGCCAGCACAGCCGAGCCAGATGCCCGGGATTCATGGCGAACTTCGAGCATGCCCACCACAAATTGCGGGCAAGGAGACCAGGGACATGAAGCGTCTGCAGTACCTCTTGGTCGCGCCGTTCTTCCTCATCGCGTGCGGTGACGACACGGGCAGCGGCACTGATGCCACCAACACCACGAACGGCGACACCAGCACGGGCGACGTCGCGCCGGGCACCTCGGCGCTCACCGGCGTGAACACCAACGTCACCAAGACGAACCCCAACCCGACCAACGCCAACTGCGATCTGTCGACCGCCATCAACAACACCTCGGGCGCCAAGTACCCCTGGGGCGGCCTCACGGTCTCCGGCCGCACCTACACCTGCAACGGCTGCCCGAACGGCTACGCCATCGCGCAGGGCGAGTATCGCGCCCACGGCTTCTCGGACTCGAACGGGGCCGCCTGCGCGGCGCAGGGCGACGACTGCACGTCGGACTTCAGCTTCCCGAACCCCGACACCGATCTCGCCGAGTACTTCGCGTTCGACGGCAACACCTGGAAGCGCCAGTACCACGACGTGAAGGGCAACAAGCAGGCGACGGCCAACGGCTGGTACTTCTGCGGCATGAAGCCCGAGGGCCCGCAGGCGCACGTCGTGTGGTACACGCTCAGCGCGTCGGGTGATGCCGACATCGCCGCCAAGGACCAGATCGTCGAGTCGGACGTCATCCTCGGCTCGGAGAACGACATCCACATCTTCTGGTTCGACGACGTCAACGCCATCAACGGCACGACGCCGGGTATCGCCTTCGACTACTGCAAGATCGGCACGAGCGACCCGAACGGCGTCGCCTGCGACAACCCGTTCAAGTGAGCTGACGCTCGCGAGAGCTGCGGAGGCCGGGTGGGTGACCATCCGGCCTTCGTGTTTCCGGGCCCCGACACACCGAGTGCTTGCGAAGCCGGACGATGTGCGTATGCTCCGCGGCCGCCAGCAAGCTGGCCGAGGCGAGCCCGCGCGGCGCTCGCCGCCGCCCGAACCCACTTTGGAGTACCGCGATGTTCGACCCCGAAAAGGAGCGCATGAAGCAGCTCCGTCAGCGCCATCAGGCGTTGGGGAGGCATCTTTGACGTCGACCACATGGACGCCCGCCTCTCGGAGCTGAGCGAGGTCCTGGCCACCCCCGGCCTATGGGACGACGCCGAGCGCGCCCAGACGCTGCTCAAGGAACAGAAGGACCTCGAGACCAAGCGCGACCGCCTGGCCATCCCGAAGTCCAAGATGGAGAGCGCGGCGATGCTCATCGAGCTCGCCGAGGCCGACGGCGACAACTCGGTGCAGGCCGACATCGCCGCCGAGCTCGACGTGGCCGAGGCCGAGATCGCGGCCATGGAGTTCGAGCGCATGCTGTCGGGGCCGCGCGACAGCGCGCCGGCCATCCTGACCATCAACGCCGGCGCCGGCGGCACCGAGAGCCAGGACTGGGCGGAGATGCTGCTGCGCATGTACCTGCGCTACATCGAGCGCAAGGGCTGGAAGGTCGAGATGCTCGACCGCCAGGACGCCGAGGACGCCGGCATCAAGTCGGTGACGCTGCAGGTCGACGGCGAGTACGCCTACGGGCTCCTGAAGAGCGAGTCGGGCGTGCACCGCCTCGTGCGCATCTCGCCGTTCGACTCGAACGCGCGGCGCCAGACCTCGTTCGCGGCCTGCTTCGTGTTCCCCGACACCGAAGAGGACATCGACATCCAGATCAACGAGAACGACCTGCGCATCGACACCTATCGCGCGTCGGGCGCCGGCGGGCAGCACGTCAACAAGGTGAGCTCGGCCGTGCGCATCGTGCACAATCCGACCGGCATCGTGGTGCAGTGCCAGGCCGAGCGCAGCCAGCACAAGAACCGCGACAAGGCCATGAAGATGCTGAAGGCGCGGCTCTACGACATGGAGATGGCCAAGCGCGACGCCGAGAAGGCCGCCATCGAAGGCCAGAAGTCGGACATCGCCTTCGGCAGCCAGATCCGGAACTACGTGCTGCACCCGTATCAGCTCGTGAAGGACCTGCGCTCCAACTGGGAGACGTCGAACGTGCAGGCGGTCCTCGACGGCGAGCTCGACGGCGTCGTGAAGTCGTTCCTGCTCATGGGCGAGGAGAAGCAGTCCGCGTAGGCGTCGCGCGGGCGCGCGGAGCTCTGAGCCGACCGCTCGCGAGCGGCCGGGCTCCGGTGCTCGACGCTCAGAGCGCGTGCGGTCGGGCGCGCTCGGGGGTGAGCCAGCCGTCGCTCGGCACGTTCGGCGGCGGGTGCATCGGCAGGCGCCCGGGGTCGACGACGAAGTAGTCGGGGGCCAGCTCGCGCGCCTGCAGCGCGTCCCACAGCTCGGCCACGGTGGCGAGCCCGACGCCGCGGCGCGCCACCATGTCGGCGGCGCTGCGCAGGAGCGACGGCGGTCGGCGCGCGAACGTGACGACCAGCTGCTCGGCCACGTCGAGCACGCCCTCGACCGCGATGTGGCCGTCCTCGTAGAGGCGGAGCGCGGCCTGGAAGGTGTCGTGGCAGGGCACGACGCGCGGCGAGAAGCCCTCGAAGAGCTCGGGGTTCCGGCGCACCTCGAGGTTGATGTAGATGCCGCGGACGATCTCCTTCTCGGGCATGCCGTCGGCCAGCGACGCGACGTAGTGCCCGTCCTCGGCGGCCACGCCGTTGTGTGAAAGGACCTTGACCAGGCGCTCGCCGCGCAGGCGCCCGGCGACGGTGTCGCCGTAGATCGTATAGACCAGCGCGTCCGACTCGGAGTCGTCGCCGAAGAGCGTCTCGCTCGCCGACCACGGCAGCTCGCGGCGGTTGAGGAGCAGCGCCGAGAGCTTGTAGCCGATCTGCTCGCGCAGCTTGCCGAGCTGGCGCCGCTTCACCAGCTCGAGCTGGTCCTTGAAGGTGATGCCGTCGAACTCGACGCCGTCGAGCAGCATCTTGCGCTGGATGACGCGGCGCAGCTGCGGCGGGCTCGCCGACACGAAGTAGATGGGGTTGCTCTTGGTGAGCCCGCGCTCGCTCTTGCCGCGGCGCAGCGCGCGGAGGAGCGCCGCCGTGCCGGCCACGTTGCGCTTGTCGATGGCGAACTCGAACGGCACCGCCAGGAGACCGCGCAGGTTGTGGATCTCGGTCGCGAGGTAGGTCTTGTCGATGTCCCACACGTAGAGCGGACCGCTCCAGCCCTCGGAGAAGTGGCGGTCGTTGGTCCGCTCGAGCGGGTACTCGTACGGCGGCTTCGGGCCGCGCGAGAAGATGCCCATCACGAAACCTCGCCGTATCGGTCGCGCCCCAAGAGGCCTCGCGGGGCCTCCAGCCCGCGTTGCGGGCTTTCGGGACCGACTTCGGCCTGATGGCGCGACCTGCCGTTGTTCATCACCAGCCCCGCTCGCGCGCCGCGACCGCCAGCGCCGTCTCGACGACCGACCCCTCGACGAGGCTCGGCGCGTCGATCTGCACCTCGGTGTGCTCGTAGCGATTGGCGCGCGACATGAGCCCGGCCAGCACCTCGTGCGGCTTCGCGTTCTCGAACAGCACCTTGTGGATGCCGCGCGTGATGGGCATGTCGACGCCGAGGCGGGAGGCGTGCTTGGCCGCCGCGAACGTCGTGTTGACGCCCTCGGCCACCTTGATCGACTCGGCCTGCGCCTGGGTCAGCGTCTTCCCCTCGGCCAGCTTCCGGCCGAGCGAGTTGTTGCGCGACAAGGGCGAGTTGCAGGTGGCGATGAGGTCGCCCAGGCCGGCCAGCCCGAGCGCGGTCATGCGGTCGGCGCCGAGCGCCTCGGCGAAGCGCGAGATCTCGGCCAGCCCGCGCGTGAGCAGCATGGCCATCGAGTTCTGGCCGAGGTTCATGCCCGCGGCCGCGCCCGCCGCGATGGCGACGATGTTCTTCAGCGCGCCGTGCACCTCGACGCCGACCAGGTCGTGGTTGCCGTAGACGCGCATGGTCGGTCCGGCGAGGAGCGCCGCCGTCTTCTCGATGACCTCGTGGTACGGGCTCGCGACGACCGTCGCGGTGGGCATGTTCTCCATCACCTCGTCGGCCAGGTTCGGCCCCGAGATGGCGCCGATCTTCCGGCAGCAGGTCTCCTCGCGCAGCAGATCCGACATACGCGTCAGGTGCTCGGCCTCGAAGCCCTTGGTGGCCGACACCAGCACCTGGTCGCCGGTCACGAAGTCGCCGAGCTCGTACGCCACCGAGCGGAAGTTGGCCGACGGGATGGCCACGATGATGGTCTCGGCGAACTTCGCGGCGCGCTCGAGGTCGGCCGTCGCGACGACGTCGGGGTGGATCTTCTTGTCCTTCAGGTAGCGCGAGTTGGTGTGCTGCTCGTTCACCTCGGCGACGCGGTCGTCGCTGCGCATCCAGAGCAGCACCTTGGCGCCCGACACCGCCATCACGTGCGCCAGCGCCGTGCCCCACGAGCCGCCGCCGAGAACCGTCACGACCTTGTCCGAGCTCATGCCGCGACCTCCGAGCGGAGCACCTGGTCGAGCTCCTTCTCGAGCCCGTAGCCCCGCAGCCGATTCGAGTAGTAGTGGAGGAGCTTCATGTCCTCGCAGAAGACGCGGTCGCCCTTCCGCACCATGACCGGGTGCGTGTGGTAGGTGCCGAAGTGGCGGAGCGCCGTGCGCACGATGGCCGCCGCGTCACCGCCCGCGACCACGCCGCTCTCGAGGTGGAGCTCGCCGCGCTCGGCGCGCGCCGCCAGCGCCTGCCACACCGCCAGCACCTTCTCGGTGAGCAGCGACGCCGCCACGCCGAAGCCCTCGTCGCCGGTGCGCACCAGGCGATAGAGGTCCTGCTCGGGGTGCCGGCGCTTCAGGATCTCCCACAGCGTGAAGGCGGTGAGCTGCGTCGCCACCACCACGTTGTGGCGCAGGAACTCGCGCGCCACCGCCTCGCCGGCCTCGGCGGTGTAGACGCGGTCGCGCTGCGGCAGGTGCACCGGCACGCCCTTGCGATCGGTGACGTACTTGACGATGTCGACCTCGCGGCCGTGCCGGTCGAGCGAGGCGCCGGTCTCGGGGTCGACGCGGTTGCCGAAGGGGTCGATCGGATCGCCCACGTGCACCGTGATGCGCGCCTCGAGGTTGATCAGGTTCTGCGTGAATTGCAGAATCTTTCTCATGAGGTACGACTCATCATCGGTGATGATGTAGCGCGACTTGCCCTCGCGCTGGAGGTGGTCCTCGATGAGGGTCTCGGCCTCGAGCACGAGGTAGTAGTTGAGCGTGCACGGCACGATGTAGATGTTCGGCTGCTCCTTCTTGTGGAGCAGGTTGTTCACGTAGGCCTTCAACCCCGACGACATGAGCCCGAGCTTCAGCCGCTGCTCGATCTTGCCCGAGCGCACGCGCGTGCCGGCCGGGAAGAAGAGGTTGTGGTTGCCCATCTCGAGCGAGACGGTGGCGTACTCCTTCAGCACGTCCTTGTAGAGCGGCGCGGTCTTCATGCGGTCGACGCGGTAGGCGCCGAGGTTCCGCATGAAGAGGGCCATCATCGGGTTCGAGAAGAGGTTGAGCCCGGCGCCGTAGGTGAAGGCCGGCAGCCCCATGGCGTAGATGGCCCAGCCGATGACGGGCGAGTCGAGGTTCGACACGTGCGTCGGCGTGAGGATGATGGTGCCCTTCTGCGACATCTTCCTCAGCGCATCGACCTGACCCTGGATGACGATGGTGTCGGCGATGTCGGGGATGCCGCGCTGGAGCAGCCGCCGCGGCGACATCGCGTTCAGCAGCATCGGCAGCGCCTTCGGCATCACGCGCGTGGCGACGTTGTAGAGCGTCGGCGAGAAGTTGCCGCGGATCTCGTCGGCGAAGCGGCCGATGATCTGCCCGAGCAGGTTGCGCACGTCCTCGCCCGAGCCGCGCCCGAGCTTGGCCTTCACGCTCGACCAGAAGGCGAGGTCGGCGTCGCGCGTCGGGCTCTTGCGGTCGATCTCGAGCCGCTTCTTCTCGTGGTAGAGCGTGTCGTTGACGAGCACGTCGAGCGGCATGCCGTCGGGGAGGCGCGACTGCATGATGCAGGCTTCCAGCACCCGACTCCTGAGCTCGACGATCGCGGCGTCCCGCAAAGTGTTCTGCATGGCGTACCTCGCCCGCGAAGCTATGCCGCTCGCCGCGGCCGCGCAACGCCTCCGGGCCGTCGAGTCGAGCGAAAATCTTTCGAGGTCCGCGCTTTCGGGCGATGTTCCGCGCCAGCGCGTGCGCGGCTTTGTTGCTGTGGCCTCGCTCCGCACGGGTCGCCCCCATGTCGGCCTCTTGCTCCGCCTCACCTGCGGCGAGGCTACGTCCAGAGGCCGCCCGGCGACCCGGCTCCGCTCGGATTTCCATGACCCAGGCCTGGTACCACATCGTCGTCCTCGGGACGGACCTCGCCGGGCTCATGTACGCCGCGCTGGCCGCGCGCCTCGGCTATCGCGTGTGCGTCCTCGGCCAGGGCGGGCGGCCGTCGTCGTACAAGCACCAGGGCTTCTGGTTCCTGCGCCAGCCCGAGCTCTTCTACGGCTTCGCCTCGTCGCCGGCGGTGAGCCGCGTCTTCGGCGAGCTCTCGCTCGGGCTCGAGATGAAGAACCGGCCCCAGCCGCTCGAGCCGGCGCTGCAGATCTGCATGGGCCAGGACATGCACGACGGGCTGCGCCTCGACATGTCGGGACACCGCCGCTACTGGGAGCGCGACGTCGAGCGCGAGCTGCCCGGCGCGCTGGCCGAGCTCGACCGCTACGACGCGCGCGCCGCGGCGTGGACGCGCAGCTCCGACGCCGTCCTGCGCGAGGAGCTGGCGCTGCCGCCGCACGGGCTCCGCGGCCGCGCCACCTTCCGCCGCCTGACCGAGGACCTGCGCCCGGCGCTCGAGAGCCACGGCGACGACCCGCTGGCGCAGGCCCTGCCGACGGCGCGCCACCGCGCGGTGGTGGCGGCGCCGCTCGTGCACCTCACCGACCTCGTGTCGTCGCCGCTCGCCCCGCTCCCGACCGCGCGCGTGTGGTCGCACCTGCGCGCCGGCCTGCACCGCTTCCCGGGCGGCCTCGACGCCATGAAGCAGATGTTCCTGAGGAAGCTCCGCGACCAGTCGGGCGACTACCGCCCCGACGCCTTCTCGGTGTCGCTGGTCATGAAGCGCGGCAAGGTCCAGGCGGTGCAGCTCGCCGAGCGCAACGAGGCCATCGGCTGCGAGCTGGTGGTCGGCAACGGCGACCCGCGCCGCATCCTGTCCATCGTGCCGCGGGACCAGCGCGCCGACAGCTACCACTCGGCGGTCGCGGCCATCGAGCTCGCCGGCTGGCGCCTGGTCATCAACCTCGGCGTCGACCCGCGCGTCATCCCGCAGGGCATGGCGCCCGAGGTGATGCTGGTGACGCGCCCGTACGAGCCGCTCAGGAACGAGAACTGCCTCTGGATCTCGCGCCCCGGCTCGGAGCCGTCGACGCTCGAGGGACGGCCGGGCCCGGGCGTCATCCGCGTGTCGGCGTTGCTCGAGGCGCGCGGCGCCATGCCGACGCTGTCGGGCGTGCAGCGCACCGTCGACGGCGCCATGGCCGCGGTGCGACGCCTCGTGCCCTGGCTCGACGACTCGCTCAAGGTCATCGACGTGCCGGCGCTGGCCGCGCGCGGCGATGGGGCCGACGGCGCGCCGCCGCCGCTCGACGACGACGCGCTGCCGCCAGTGTACGCGCGGCCGCTCGCCGACACCCTCGACGCCGCCCCCTTCGAGCTCGAGACGCCCTACAAGAACGTGCTCTTGGGAGGCGACCACGCCTTCGCCGGCCTCGGCTTCGAAGGGGCGTGTGTTTCGGCATTGCAGACGCTACACCTCACGCGCGAGCTGGTACGGTTGCCGCCGTCGGCCGCCGGCCGACGCTAGACCGAGCCCTCGCGAAGGGGATGAATCTTGAAGAGATTCGAATTCTTGAGGTGGTCCGCCGGCGGGCTCTTCGCCGCGCTCGCCCTCGTCGTCACGGCGCCGAGCATGGCGCGGGCCGAGCCCGTCCAGAAGTGGAGCTGGGAGGATCTCGTCGCCGCCGTCGAGCGCACGCATCCGCTCATGGACGCCGCGCGCGCCGGCTTGGACCAGCTCGAGGCCAAGCTCGGCCAGGCCGATTGGTCCATCTTCCCGAGCTTCAAGCTCGACGCCGGCGGCACCATCACGCCCAAGATCACCGGCGACGCGCTCACCTCCGAGAGCGACTGGGGGACCATCGGCGTCTACGGCCAGCTGCAGCTCGACATGGTCCAGCCGCTCTGGACCTTCGGCAAGATCAGCGCGCTCAAGGCCGCCGCCACGGCCGGTGTGCAGGCCGGCAAGGCGGCCGTCGACATCGCGCGCTGGGAGCTCCGGACGCGCGTGGCCGAGGCCTTCTACGGCCGACTGCTGGCGCGCGAGCTCGACGCCATCCTGGTCGAGGGCAAGGGCTGGATCGACAAGGCCGAGAAGCGCATGGAGAAGCTCCGCGACTCGGACTCGCCCGACTACGATCAGCTCGAGCACCTGCGCCTGAAGACGCGCGTGGCCGACTTCTACACGCTGCAGGCGCAGAACCAGCTGCTGCTGACGCAGGCCAGCCAGGGCCTGCGCCTCCTCCTCTCGAAGCCGGCCGGCGACGAGGTCGAGCTCGCGCCCGACGGCCTCGAGCCCATCGCCTGCGAGCTGGCCGAGCCCGAGCGCTACGCGCGCATCGCGCGCGAGAACGACCCGGTCGTGCGCGCCGCCGCCGGCAACGCGCGCGCGCAGGACTACCTGGCCGACGCCAAGGCCGCCGAGCTGTGGCCCGACGTGGTGCTGGTCGGCAAGGTCGACCTCCGCACCGCGACCGTCATCGAGGACCAGGACTCCTTCTTCGCGCGCGACCCGTACCACACGAAGTCGGTGGGCGCGGCCATCGGGCTCCGCTGGAAGCTCGACGTGCCGCAGCGCCTGTTCCAGGCCGACGAGGCCCGCGCCAAGGCCGCGCGCGCCCAGGCCGAGCTCGAGGTGGCCGAGGACCTCGGCGAGTTCAAGGTGCTGCAGCTGGTGCGCGAGCTCATGAACAAGAAGGAGCTCATCGAGGTCATGCGCCAGGCCCAGAAGGCCGCGCAGGGCTGGCTCACCGCGACCTGGGACACCTACGACGCGGGCTTCGGCAACTTCCGCGACGTGATGGACGCGCTGGTGCAGTTCTATCAGAAGAAGCTCGGCTATCTGCAGCTGGTCTTCGAGCACAACATATTGATCTGGAAGCTGAGTCAGGCCGTCGGCGGCGACGTCTGCAACCTCGCCCATTGAATTCGGCCGCGTCCGCCCCGTCCTTGCCCCGCTCGCCGGGTTCGGCGAAGGAGCATTCCATGAAGCGCCTCTTCCCCATCGTCGCCTCCGCCTTCGCCGTCCTGCTCGCGGCCAGCGCCGCCCAGGCCGCGCCGCCCGCGCCCAACGCGCGCATCGACGAGATGTACGGCCTCGTGAAGGCCGCGGTCATGAAGGCCGACACCCACGACCAGCTGGTGGTCCAGGTCACCGGCTTCCTGGACGGCCTCATCGACTACGACGGCTTCGCCTCGCGCACGCTGAAGACGACCTGGCCCACGCTGAACCCGACCCAGCGCGCGACCTTCATCGACAAGTTCAAGGCGCTGGTCATCCGCACCTACGCCAAGCGCTTCCAGCCGAAGACCGAGTTCACCGTCGAGCACCGCGCGCCGCCGAGCTACCTCGGGACCGACCAGACGGAGGCCAAGGTCCAGACCACCGTGCGCGGCAAGAAGGTCGCTGCCGACGTCGACTACATGCTGGTGTGGAAGGCCGACAAGAAGGCCTGGTTCGCCTACGACTTCGTCATCGACGACGTCTCGATGTCGCTCAACTGGCGCGGTCAGTTCGAGAAGATCATCGCCAAGGACGGCTTCGACGCGCTCATCGCCAAGATCGACAAGAAGGTCCAGAAGGGCGAGTAGGCTGCTGACAGCGGTCCATCCGCGTCGTCGCTGCGCTCGCTTCGTCGGCGGGGCGCGGGGCGCAGCGCCCGGGTACTCGAGTAGCCTAGCGGCTGGACCTCTCGAGCAGCCTACAGGCTACTTGGCGCACTTCTTCGTGCCGACCATGGCCTCGATCTCGGCCACCTTTGCGCCGATGGCCTGGTCGAACGGGTCGATGAGGCGCGCTTCCTTGAGCTGCTCGAGGGCGCCCGTGCAGTCCTTCTGGCGCACGAGGTTGTCGGCGGTGATCTGGATCGTGGGCTTGGCCGCGAGCAGCTTCGAGAGCTCCTCGCGCGCCTCGGCGTAGTACTCGCTCGACTCGTCGATGTCGCGCAGGATGGCCGCCGCCTTGCCGCGCTGGATGGGCGTCTGGTTGGCGAGCTTCCTGGCCTCTTCGAGGCGGTCGCGGTGTCCCTTCCAGATGATGATGCGGTTCTTGGCGGTCTTGGCTTCCTCGTTGATCGGGTCGATCTCCAGCACGGCGTTGTAGCGCTCGAGCGCCTGATCCCACTGCTGGTTCTTGATGTACTCCTTGCCGACCTCGAGGATGGCCGCGACCTCCTTCTTCTTCTTCGCCTCTTCCTTGGCCTTGTCGTCGACGGTCGGCGCCGGCGGGGCCGTCGTCGGTGCCGGACCGGGTCCGGTCGATGGTCCGTTCGAGGTCGCCGGTGCGGTCGTCGTCGCGACCTCGGGGGCCTTCGAGCCGAAGATCTCGTTCTTGAACGCGATGAGGATGATCACCGCCAGCAGCGCCACGATGCCGCCGATGGCCAGCGGCAGCACCCACCCCGGGAGCCGCCCGCGCGCCGCGGGGCGCGCCTCGTACTCGTCGTCGCCGGCGAAGGCCGAGTCGCGGTCACGCGTCACCGGCGCCGGCGCCGCGCGCCTCACGTCGCGATCGCGGTCGTCGCCGCGCCCGCCCTTGTCGCGGCCGCGGCCGGCCGGCGGCGCCTGAGTGGCCTCCTGGTCGGCGACCTCGACCAGGAACTCGACGTTGCCGAAGCGGATGATGTCGCGGTGCTGGACCGTCGCGACCTCGATGCGCTCGTCGTTGACGAAGGTGCCGTTGCTCGACTTCAGGTCCTCGAGCGTGAGCGCGCCGGAGCGCTCGACCGACAGCTTCGAGTGGATGCGCGACACGCTCGGGTCGATGATGGTGAGCGTGCAGTCCTTGCCGCGGCCGATGAGGTTCACCTTGCGCTGGACGCGGAAGACCTGGTTGGCGAAGGCGAGGTTCCTGCCGACCAGGCGGCAGAACGTCTTCTCCTCGTCGGCGGCCGCCTCGGCGTCGCTCTCGATGTGGAGGTAGTAGTCGCCGACCTTGACCTGGGCCGAGCGCTGGATCTGGAAGACCTCGTGGATCCTACGGCCGTTGACGAACACGCCGTTCGAGGAGTTGAGGTCCTCGATGTAGCACTTGCCGTCGACGGTATAGAGCCGCGCATGCCGCCGCGAGACGTTGTCCGACGGCAGGATGATGTCGGAGGTGTGCGATCGGCCGATGTAGAACTCGCCCTCTTCGAACGAGTACTCGTCGGCGATCCCTCCATGCTTGTCTTCGATGATCAGCGTGAACATCGTCAGCGGCGCGGCCTCGCCTTGAGCGCGTACCCATCCTTCTGCGCCTCGACCTCGTCGATACGATCGATGCGCGTCTGGCCATCAGCCTCGGTCTTGGTGGTCACCGCGAGGTCGACCGCCTCCCCGACCAGGGTCGCTCCACGGCCCGGCAGGCCGTGCAGCTCGAGCGCCAACGCCAGGCGCTTCAGCGCGCGCTCGGCGTTCGGCTCGCTCGAGACCGCGAGGACCGGACGGCCCGAGGTCAGGGAGACCTCGAGCCAGAAGTAGGCGCTGCGCCCGTCGAGCTGCTCGAACACGAGCCCGTCGGGCTCGAGCGCGAGGAGATCGGTCGCCGCGATGAGCGCGCCGGGCGCGACGCGCGCCACGTTGGCGTGGGTGAGCGCCACGCGCGTGCCGTCGCCGACGGCCACGATGCGCTTCTCGCCGGGCCACGCCGAGGCCAGGCCGGCCGCCAGCACGTTGGCGTGCGGGCCGCACACGAGGAGGCTCTTGCCCGCCGCCATGGCGGCCGCGAGGTCCTTCTCCTGAGCCTGGTCGATGAAGCGATCGGCCATGAGGTCGGCCATCGACGGCGCGTCGGTCGCGCTGCGCCGCCAGACGACCAGCGGATCGGCGCCGGCGCCGGGCTCGAGGATGCGCAGCACCGAGCCGTCGCCGAGCTTGATCTCGTCGGCGCCGGGCGCGACGTCGGGCGGCTCGGCCATGCGATGGCCGGTGCCCGACACGAGCATGGCCAGCGCCTTCCGGTACGACGACGACGTCGCGAACAGGCGGCCGTTGGGCTCGAGGATGCCGGCGCCGCGGTCGACGAACACGGCCTTCGGGCCGTTGGCGACGACGACGCGCACCGAGGGATCGCCCTCGAGCTCGGCCAGCGGGCCGAGCCCGGCGACCTCCGACAGCGCGTCGGCGAGCAGCGCGTCGCGGTCGGTGTCGGCGGCGATCTCGCCGGCCTCGATGGCCGCCGCGATGGCGCCCTCGATCACGTCCTGCGCCTCGCCCGGCTCGACGCCGTCGGGGTGGTCGTGCTCGACGCGCGACACCAGCACGGTGAGCATGGCGTTCCACTCGCCCCAGGCGTCGGTCTCGGACGAGGTCGCCTCGTCGAGCATCGGCTCGGGCTCGACCTCGGCCACCGGCGCGCGTGCCGGCAGTCGCGGCTCGGGCGCCGGCTGCTTGCGCGTGCCGAGCGACATGATGGTGGCGTTGTCCTCGCTGGGCGGCGCGGTGGCCGGCCGGGCCGCGGCGGCGGGCTCCTTCTTCGGGGCCGGCGCGGGCGGCGGCGGCTCCTTCTTCGGAGCGGGCGCGGGCGGCGGCGGCTCCTTCTTCGGAGCCGGCGCGGGCGCCGGCGGAGCGGCCGCGGCCGGCGCCTCCTTCTTGGGCAGCGGGGCCGGCTCCGTCTTCGGAGGCGCGGGCTCGGGCGCAGGCGGCGTCTTCTTCGTCAGCGGCGCGGGCGCCGGCGCGGCCTTCTTCGGCGGCGGCGGCTCGTCGTCCTCGTCGATCTGCGCGGCCAGCGACGCATCGATGGCGCGCGTCGACGCGTCGTCATCGATATCGTGGGCCGGCGGCGGACCCGGCGGGGCCACCTCTTCCTCGTAGAGCTCGGGGCTCATGGCGTCGGCCGACGGCGGGTCGACCGCGACGGTGGCGGCGCGCGGGCTGCGCGGACCGTCGGCCAGCGGCGTCGGGCTGGCCGAGTAGGGCGCCGTCATGCGCTGCGACGGATGCTGCTCCGCGGGCCGCGACAGGCGGATCACGAAGTCGCCGATGTAGACCTTGTCCTCGTACGTCAGGAGCTCGGGCGCCGTGATGCGGCGGCCGTTGACGTAGGTGCCGTTGGTCGAGCGCAGGTCGACGATGACGACCTTGTCGTGCTTGTCCACGAGGCGGGCATGCCGCTTCGAGATGTTGCTTCGAGGCAGGACGATGTCACTGCCGGTCGCCCGGCCGATCGTGACCTCCTCCTTGTCGAAGATGAGTTGACGCTCCTCACCGTTCTTCTCACGGATCGTCAACGCCAACATCGTCGTTCGCTCCTTTCACGAGGCACAGCCGAGCGGCAACACTTGTCGCCCTGCTCCGAGGGGTTGTCAACCGCGCCTGAGGGCTTCGCTCCGCACGGCACCCGCAAACGTCGGCTCACGGTCCGAGGAAGGCCCGGGCCGCGGCCACCGGGTCGAGCTGGCCGAAGACCCCGCCGATGGTCGCGAGACCCGCGCCACCCGCGGCCCGGATGGGCGCGAGGTCGGCCGGCACCACGCCGCCGAGCGCGTAGGTCGGCAAGGCCAGCCCGGCCACCGCCGCGCGAAATCCCTCGAGCCCGAGCGGCGGCGCCGTCGCCGCCTTGGAGTGCGGCGCGCGCAGCGGCGCCAGCAGCGCCCAGTCGGCGCCGGCCACGGCGGCGCGCTCGAGGCCGGCGCGGTCGTGGCACGAGCGGCCGATCGCCAGCTCGGGGAAGGCGCGCCGCACCACCTCGGGCGGCAGGCCGTCCTCGGGCAGCTGCACGCCGTCGGCCCCCACCGCGCGCGCGAGGTCGGCGCGCGCACCCACGACGAAGGGCATCCGGGCCGCGCTGCACGCGGCCCGCAAGCGCTCGAGCCGGGCCAGCCGCAGGCCGTCGGGCGTGCCGCTCTTGTCGCGCTCGACGACGCGCACGCTGCCGGGCGGCAGCGCAGGGACGATCGCCAGCACCACGTCGATGGCGGCCGCGCCCAGCATCCCGAGGTCGGCCACCAGCACCAGCGCCGGCGTCACGATCTCACCCGACGAGGCCCTCGAGCGGGCTCGAGGCCGTCGCGTAGAGCTTCATCGGGATGCGCCCGGCGCGCGCCGCGAGCCGCCCGGCCAGCACCGCGTGGCGCATGGCGGTGGCCATGGCGACCGGGTCGGTGGCGCCGGCGATGGCGGTGTTCATGAGCACGGCATCGCAGCCGAGCTCCATGGCCCGGGCCGCATCCGAAGCGGTGCCGACGCCGGCGTCGACGATGACCGGGATGTGCATGGGCGCCATGGCCTCGACGATGAGGCGGATCTGCACCGGGTTGCGGATGCCGAGGCCGCTGCCGATGGGCGCGCCCAGCGGCATGACCGCGGCGCAGCCGACGTCCGCCAGCTTCTTGCACGAGACCAGGTCGTCGCTCAGGTAGGGCAGCACGGTGAAGCCCTCGGCGATGAGGAGCTTGGCCGCCTCCAGCGTGGCCTGGTTGTCGGGGAAGAGCGTCTTCGGGTCAGCGATGACCTCGACCTTCACGAGCGAGCCCATGCCCACCTCGCGCGCGAGCATCGCCGTCCGGACCGCCTCGTCGGCGGTCGTGCAGCCCGCCGTGTTGGGGAGCAGCGTGTAGCGCGACAGATCGATCTGGGCCCAGATCGAGTCCTCGGCGTTCCGGTCGAGCTTCACGCGCCGCACCGCGACCGTGACGATCTCGGCGCCGCTGGCGAGCAGGGCCGCGCGCGCGATGTCGGCGTCGGGGTACTTGCCGGTGCCGACGAGCAGCCGCGACCCGAACGCGCGGTCGCCGATCAAGAGCGGATCCATCACCCACCTCCCACGAACTGCACGATCTCCACCACGTCGCCGTCGGCCAGCGCGGCCGCTTCCCAGGCCGCTCGGCGCACGATGGTGCCATTCACTTCGACGGCCACGCGCCGCTCGGCCATGGCCAGCTGCTCGAGCAGCGCCAGCACCGTCGGCACCGCCGGCTCGAATTCACGGGCCTCACCATTTAGGGTCAGCTTCATCACTCCGGGTGCTTACACGTCGGGTCCGTCGCGGTGCAAGCAGGCCTTTCGCCGCGAGCCGTCAGGCAGCCTCCGCCGTCACACGGCGAGCGGGCCGCGCCCGCGTGGCCGTCCGCCTCCGTAGGTCTTCTGACTTTGATCCGCATGAGCTAGGGTGTCGCGCATATGGGCCCCATCGGAGCCATCGAGACCATCGGCAGCTGGGTGTTGGGGCGGATCGAGAACATCGGCCACGCGGTCATCCTGGCGTGGCAGGGCTTCGTCCACATGTTCCGCCCGCCGTTCCGGTGGCGCGTCTACCTGCAGCAGCTCGAGTTCGTCGGCGCCGGGTCGCTGGTCATCGTGCTCCTCACCGGCGCCTTCACCGGCATGGTCTCGGCGGTCCAGGCGGCCTATGCCTTCAAGATCTTCAACGCCGAGGGCTACGCCGGCGTGACCGTCGCGCTCGGCCTCGTGCGCGAGCTCGGGCCGGTGCTCACCGGCCTCATGGTGACGGGCCGCGTCGGCAGCTCCATCGCCACCGAGATCGGCACCATGGGCGTCACCGAGCAGATCGACGCGCTGCAGTCGATGGCCGTGAACCCGGTGCAGTACCTGGTCTCGCCGCGCATGTTCGCGGGCCTGACCATGATGCCCGTGCTGACCCTGCTCTTCTCGCTGGTCGGCATCGTCGGTTCGTACATCGTCGTCGTGCTCGGGCTCGGGCTCGACTCGGGCGTCTTCAAGCGCCGCATCCTCGATGCGCTCGTGCCCTGGGACATCTGGTCCGGGCTCATCAAGGCGGCCATCTTCGGCGTCGTCATCGTGACCATCGCCTGCCACGCAGGCTACAACGCCTCCGGCGGCGCCCGCGGCGTCGGCATGGCCACCACGCGGGCGGTCGTGTACTCCTCGGTCGCCGTCCTCGTGGTCGACTACTTCCTCACCGTCCTCATGTTCTAAGGCGAGGCGAACCCCCAGTGCTGAAGGCTCGGACACCGCTCATCGTAGGTCTGCTCGTCATCGGGGCGGTCGCGGCGTTCATCTACGTCTTCGGCTCGATCAAGACCGGCATCGATCCCGAGACCCTCTATACGGTCTACGCGCGCTTCGACGACGCCAGCGGGCTCGCGCCCGAGTCGCGCATCGTCGTGGCCGGCATCGAGGTCGGCAAGCTCGGCACGCCGGTGCTCGACCCGAGGACGCGTCGCGCGCGCGTGCCGGCTCTACGTCAAGAAGGACGTGGTGCTGCGGAGCCCGGCGTGTGGGACCGAAGAAGAACGTCTGGGTGAACGGCGCGACGGCGCTCCGGCGCCAGGCGAGCCTCATCGGCGACTACGACGTGGTGCTGACGCCGGGCATCGACGGCCCCATCATCCCGCCGGGCGGCACCATCCCGACCGTCATCAGTGACTCGGGTCTCGGCGCCATCATGAAGACGGTGCAGGACTCGTCGAAGCAGATCTTCCCGCGCTTCGAGAAGATCACCGGCGACATCTCCGACATCACCGGCGCGCTCAAGACCTCCATCGTCGACGACAACGGCGCGGCCGGCATCAAGCAGATCCGCGAGGACGTCACCAAGATCACCGAGAACGTGAAGGTGGTGACCGAGGAGATGCGCGCGTTCCTGAAGGAGCAGGTCTACCCGCGCGGCAGCGACATCAAGAGCATCATGGAGAACCTCCAGCGCGTGAGCGCGACGCTGGCCAACGCGGCCGGTCCGAGCGTGGAGCGCGTGGACCGCATCCTCGAGCGCCTGGACCGCGTGGCCGCCGCGGTCGACAAGTTCATCGGCGAGCAGACGGCGCCGGTCGACGGCGAGAGCCAGCCCACCGTGAAGAAGAGCCTGGCGCTGCTCGAGGGCAGCATGGAGAACATCAGGAAGGTGACGGAGAAGCTCGAGGAGGGGCGCGGCACCCTCGGGCGGCTGCTCACCGACGACAAGCTGGTGAACGACATCGAGCACGTGGTGAGCGACGTCGAGGACTTCACCTCGACGCTCACGCGCACCGAGATCAAGGTCGCCTTCCGCACCGAGTACTTCGTCGGGCGCGACGCCTTCAAGACGACCGTCGACTTCGCGCTGCAGCCCTCGCCCGACAAGTACTACCTGTTCCAGCTCATCGACGACCCGCTCGGCAAGGCGCAGCGGCAGACGCGCGTCACCGTCAGCAACGACCCGCGCGTGCCGCCGGTCCTGGTCGAGGAGATCTCGACCACCACCAAGGACTTCAAGATCTCGGCCGAGTTCGCCAAGCGCTGGCAGTGGCTGACGTTCCGCCTGGGCATCATCGAGTCGACGGGCGGCTTCGGCGTCGACGCCGACCTCCTCCACGACCGGCTGTCGTTCAAGCTCGACGGCTTCGAGTTCGGGCGCGACACGTACCCGCGGCTGCGGCTCATGGCGCGCTGGGAGTTCATCGACCACTTCTTCCTGACCGCCGGCATCGACGACATGCTCAACGGGCCGTCGCGCGACTGGTTCCTCGGCTTCGGGCTGAGCTTCGTCGACGACGACCTGAAGAGCGTGCTGCCGATTATCCCGAACCCCTAGGCCGATGCGGGGGTGTGAGCCCGCACGTGGAATCGTGGGGTACAATGCCTTGACGACTTCGCGTCCGGGCACAGCATCCTCCCACACGGAGGTTGCCATGCGTCTCACGCAGTTCATCGTCGCAGTATTCGCGCAGCTCGCCCTCATGACGCCTGCGAAGGCTGGGGGGGGCTTCGATGACGAACCCATTCACGTACACATCGATTCGATCGTTCGAACGGCGGCGGGCTGGCATCTCGAGCTGAGCGTCGAAACTCCGGACGATTCGTCGGTGTCGTTCTCGTTCGAGCCATCCGACCGTGGTTCCGCCGAGGGCGAGAAATGCCGTGCCGCGGACGGGGCATGCGCGGTCGATGTCACAACGGAAGGCCTCGCCGAAGGCGAGCCCTACGTCCTCGTCGCTCGACGAGACGGACCAGTCGATCCGAACGTCGGTAACACCGATCACGTTTACCTGACCCTGAAGTCAGGCACTCTCATCGAGCAGACCCCGAGCGAGCACATTGCGAGCTCTCTTGATGCATCTGGCGGGGTCATCGCGCGCGGTGTGGTCATGCCGCCCGCTCCGGGCACCGAGCACTTGGCCCCATGGGACAATCCCAGCCTCTCCGAGGAGCAGAAGCAACGGGCGCGTGCGCTGTTTGCCAACACCGAGGCGGGCAATGATGGCGTTGATCGAGTCGCCGGCGGGCTCAGTAGTGGGACGGAGGCGCGAGCTGATACGGGCTGCGGGGCCGGTGAAGTCGGCCTCGGTCTCGGAGTCACGTTTGCGTTGATCGTTGTCGCGTATCGCCGCCGCGGACTGGCCGTGATGGTTGCGGCGACATTGGCGGTTGGCGTGATCACTCACGACGCTTCGGCGCGCACGGTCTACGGGTACATTTCGTTCTGGGACACCCGGAATACCAGACGCACCGCTTCGGGGTCGCGACTCACGGGAAGTCCGTCGGATCCCAACTGCTGCTATGTGGGAATCCCAGAGATCCAGGTGCAAATCAAGCAGGCGCCGTATGGTGTTCTCGGAACTGTCTTTACAGACAGTCAGGGATGGTTCATCGCGACGGGCATCGGAGGTGATCCATCGAAGCTATATGACATCGGCGTCGTTTTCGAACGGAACTTCCAGCCGGGCTGGGTTCGCATCACGCAATACGACTATCCAACGGACACGGTGGCTGAGGGATTGGTCGGGAAGGTCTCCCTGCCCCAGGAATTCAACGACATAGGCAATATCAGTGTGAATGCTCAGCCGGACACCACCAGCCTTTTCGGAGACCTCGCCACGGTCTGGGACTCTGCCTGGCGCACCCTCGCTGGGCTCGAAGGCGAGGGCGAAACTCGACATCGCCATGTTCTCGGTGGTGGCACGAACACGTACGACAGGATTCTGATTCGATATTCCTCGGTAAAGGCACGGGGCGTCAATTGCGGCGAATCTGTTTTCCGGACGTATTCTGACATCGCGCGGTCGGGTATTCCCTTTCTCGATACCGCGCAGATCTACTACGGCCGCGTGACTGGCTGTTCAACCCCCGCGCCAGCCGGTGGCTCATTCTGGCACCTCCCAGCTTTCCCGACGAACCCTGGCCAAGAGAAGGCTCCGACATCGGCGGGTGCACCGTCCAGCGGCTCGGAAGGACTCGCGGCCTACTTCGGCGCTCTCCAAGCCGTAATGATGGTTGCGCTCTGGAATCCTCAAGTCGCTTCCGTGGCGCAAATCCATGCGGAACTCGACAGCCTCGGCTACGCATGCATCACTGACACGGAGTCGAATTCGAATGCGTCGGCGTATTGGCCGAATACGGCCTATGCGATTTGGGACTACATCGACAGCGACACCGGAGGCAACACCCCTGGCTATAACGACAGTCTTGACCTGACGATGACTCAGTACATGGATGAGGTGCGTCGCCTGCAACTCTACACCGGAACCGGCGATCAACACGCAGGCGAACTCGTCTGGACGCCAGGCGCACAGAATGGCTGCGGTAGCAATGAGGCGCATGGCAGCATTCCGGGGTGCGCCAATGGTGATGTTTGTCTCCAAGTGCAGGGACGGTGCTATTCGGGCGATCCGCACGGCAACAACATTCAGGACATCATGTGGCTCACCTACACCACGAGCTTCGTCAACACGGCGTTGAGTAGCGCTTGCCTCGCCGGCCAGAATGGCAATTCACCAGGAGGTGACCACGTGTATCCGTTCGACCGCGGGTACCGTGATGATTGACATCCCACTTCCCGGTTGCGTTTGGGTCATACTCGCGACGCTGGGGGCAGGATGCGGCGATCCCGCTCCGGCCGTGAGGGACGCAGTCGACGATGGTGCGGACGCGCCGTTCGGTATGCCCGTCATCCCTCAGTCGTCGGACTTCTGCGGCGTTGACAGCGCCGCCGGTGTATATCGCGGGCCCTGCAACCTCGTGGTGCAGGGGACTCAGGTCTCGACTCTGTGCGATGAGGCTACGCACACGTGTGTGGCGCCACACGCCGACTGCGCGGACGGGTGGTGTCGCATCCCAGCGGCGAGTTACCTCTCCGGACTGGGGCCGGACTGGGGAGGGTTTTCGGTCGACTCGGAAGATGCGGCGATGACGATCGTGCCACGGACGTATGCCATCCAGGCGACCGAGGTGACGGTCGACGACTTCGTCAAAGTCATGGGATACACGCCGCCGGGCGCGGTGAACTGCAGTGACTGCCCTGTGACGAATGTCTCGATCTTCAAGGCGCTCTCCTACGCCAACCGCATGAGTGACGCGATGGGGCTCAACGAGTGTTGCGCTCGAAGGTTGCTCTTTCCGAGCTCGTTGACGGGTACTCAAGCGTGGACTTGCGTCGGGGCGTCCTTCGCGGGCCCCGAGTGCGACGGGATCCGGCTGCCTTCGCGCGCCGAGTGGGGCTGGCCAGTCGGTGGCGGGGTCATGTGTTCCCAGACGGCAGCGCGCGCGCGGACGGATGCGTGCCGCCTGAAGCCGACGACCCTGCCCGGGTCCTTCGGTTCTGCGGCAACGCCGTGAACTGGCGACCGTGTCCGTTCGACTTCAGTCCGGAAGGCCCGGTTTGCGCCGGCCCGAGTCGCGTTGCCGGGCTGCCTCCAAAATCCCTTCGGTCTTTACGATACCAACGGCAACGTTGTGGAGTACACCCAGACAGAATGGGTCCCCGCTCGGGCGCTCGGCTACATGGATCGTCAGGCGCGTCGACGCAAAGCCGGAGTTCATCTTCGACATCGATATGGATTCGAGCCTCGCCGATATGAAATCACTACTTCGCCAATGCCAGAGCTACTTGTGCCTACGTGGGAGGGGCCTGGCGCGGCGGTTCCTCCTCCGGAATATCGTGTCCAAGGATTCCGGCTCGCTCGAGGACCCTGGCGTACTCTGCGAGCGCGGACCCGCTGACCCACGGCCTCGCCGCTCTGCCCGACCGACCTCGACCGCGGTCCTGTCGAGGGCGACGTGACGACTGCCCGGGCAATGCTTCGCGGTGCCGGGGCGCTGCTGGCCACCGCGACCGTCGCGTACGGGGAGGTGACGACGAGCCCCGCCGTGCGGCCGACGGCTCCGTCGACGTGCCGCGCGGCAGGGTCGCCCTAATGCTGTCGGAGTTCTGCGGTGCTGCATCCCGGCGCTGAGCTACCTGTCAGGGCTGGGGCCGGACTGGGAGGCCGACTCGTTCCACTTCCGGAAGACGCCGCGATGACGATCGTGCCGCGCGCCTACGCCATTCAGGCGACCTGGGTCACCGTCGACGATTTCGGCCATCCAGGAGGTCATGAAGTCACCGCCGCCCCGCGCCGTCAACTGCGGTGATTGTCCGGTCACGAACATCACGACCTTCGAGGCGATGGGCTAGGCCGATTGCGTGAGCGACGCGATGGGCTCGACGCGGCCCTTTTGCGATTGACGGCTGCGCGTTCGAGCTCATCGACGGGCTCGGGAACGTGGACGTGCGTCGGCGCATCCTTCGCTGGACCCGAGTGCGACGGTGCGCGCCTGCCGTCGCGCGCCGAGTGGGGCTCGCCAGTCGCTGGCGGGGTCTCCGTGTTTCCCGGATGGCAGCGGCCTCGCGGGGCTGCGTGCCGCCCACGGCCGACGACCCTGCCCACGCCGCGCGATACCCTGGCAACGCCATCGCCGACTACAACCTTGTCGGGTCGACTTCAACCCACCCGGCCCGCGTGCGCAGTCCGAGCCGGGTCGCCGGGCTGCCTCCGAACCCCTTCGGTCTGCACGACACCAGCAGCAGCGTCGCGGAATACACCCAGACCGAGTGGGTGCTCCTCGGTCCGTCGGCCACGTGGGTCGTCGAGCGCGTCGACGCAAGCCGGAGTTCGTCTTCGACGTCGACCGAGACCAGCTCGCGTCGATGGGCAATCCGACACTTCTCCCACGCCCCACGGCACTTGCGCTTACGTCGAGCTCATCGCACCGGCCGTTCCGATCGCGGAGGACCAGATCAAGGATTCCGGCTCGCTCGGACTGCGGCGCAGCCGACCCCGAACGACCGATTCGCACGCTAAGTGCGCCAGCGCTCCGCCGGCGCCCGCGCCGGACTTCACGAAAACTTTCAGGACATCCCCGTCATCCCCCCCGACATCGCCGCGGCTTACCCGGATCCCGACGCCTTCCCCGGACAGTCTGACGAATGCTCCCCGGACACGGAGCGCGCCGGGCGCGGCGCGCGCTATTGTATAGGTTCCAAACACTTGCCGGCCGTTGCGCCAAGGACGCTATTCTGGCGGAGGCCGACGAAACAACCCACATCGGGACCGAATCATGACGCAGACACTCGTTGTCCCACCGCCTGACGTGCCGCGCTGGCAGTCCGTCGCGCAGTCCCCGCCGCAGCCCGCCAACGACCTCCAGATCAGCGTGCCGTCACGGTGCTGTTCGGCGAGGCGGCCGACCTCGCCGGCTTCGTGAGCACCTACGTGGACCCGGTGCAGGACGGCGCGAGGTCGTGCGACCCCGGGTTGACCATGGCGAACCGCCGGCGCGCGGCCTTCACCTTCGGGCCCGAGACCGCCACGGACCTGCTCTCGCTCCATGGCCAGCGCGCAGAGCGCGGTGACGAGCTACGCGCTGCAAGTGACGCCGACGGCGGGCGACCGACCTCCGCGATGCCGCGCGCGAGACCTGGCCGAACTCCAGGGGGCCATCGCGATGGTGCTCGACGACGGCGTCGAGGACGAGAACGACAAGCAACTGGCCCAGCTCGACGAGACCACAAGGATCCGACCGGCGACGACCTGCTGGCCGCGGCGTTGGCCGACTACGCCGGCATGGCGCGCCAGCCCGCCATCTACGCCGAGCTGCAGGAGCTGGCTGGGGTCAGGACGGCTTCGAGCTCGCGATGATCTGCGCTGCGAGGCTCACGTGAACACGCTCCGCCTGCTGCGCACCCGCGCCACGACCCAGGAGCCCGGAGGCGCTGGCCGCCTTCCAGCTCCGAAACCAGCTCGTCAATCTCTTGCAGCAGCGCGTGCGTCTCGTCCGGGCCGCTGCGCGCTGGGTCTTCCGCAAGCAGCCGGCCATCGCGCGCCAAGCCACGAGCGCCTACGAGCGGCGCCAGCGCGCCGAGCTGCGCCGGAAGCAGAAGACCGAGAAGAAGCCGGCCTGACGGTCAGAAAGGGGCGGCACAACGCCCAAGAGCCTCATCGGCGACTACGACGTGGTGCTGACGCCGGGCATCGACGGCCCCATCATCCCGCCGGGCGGCACCATCCCGACCGTCATCAGTGACTCGGGTCTCGGCGCCATCATGAAGACGGTGCAGGACTCGTCGAAGCAGATCTTCCCGCGCTTCGAGAAGATCACCGGCGACATCTCCGACATCACCGGCGCGCTCAAGACCTCCATCGTCGACGACAACGGCGCGGCCGGCATCAAGCAGATCCGCGAGGACGTCACCAAGATCACCGAGAACGTGAAGGTGGTGACCGAGGAGATGCGCGCGTTCCTGAAGGAGCAGGTCTACCCGCGCGGCAGCGACATCAAGAGCATCATGGAGAACCTCCAGCGCGTGAGCGCGACGCTGGCCAACGCGGCCGGTCCGAGCGTGGAGCGCGTGGACCGCATCCTCGAGCGCCTGGACCGCGTGGCCGCCGCGGTCGACAAGTTCATCGGCGAGCAGACGGCGCCGGTCGACGGCGAGAGCCAGCCCACCGTGAAGAAGAGCCTGGCGCTGCTCGAGGGCAGCATGGAGAACATCAGGAAGGTCACCGAGAAGCTCGAGGAGGGGCGCGGCACCCTCGGCCGGCTGCTCACCGACAGCAAGCTGGTGAACGACATCGAGCACGTGGTGAGCGACGTCGAGACTTCACCTCGACGCTCACGCGCACCGAGATCAAGGTCGCCTTCCGCACCGAGTATGCGTCGGGCGCGACGCCTTCAAGACGACCGTCGGCACCGCGCTGCAGCCGTCGCCCGACGAGTACTACCTGTTCCAGCTCATCGACGACCCGCTCGGCAAGGCGCAGCGGCGAGGACGCGCGTCACCGTCAGCAACGACCCGCGCGTGCCGCCGGTCCTGGTCGAGGAGATCTCGACCACCACCAAGGACTTCAAGATCTCGGGCCCGGATTCGCCAAGCGCTGGTGGCTGACCTTCCGCCTCGGCATCATCGGGCGACGGGCGGCTTCGGCGTCGACGCCGACCTCCTCCACGACCGGCTGTCGTTCGTCGACGGCGCTCGAGTTCGGGCGCGACACGTACCCGCGGCTGCGGCTCATGGCGCGCTGGGAGTTCATCGACCACTTCTTCCTGACGGCCGGCATCGACGACATGCTCAACGGGCATGTGCGGCCGGACTCCTCGAAGCTGGGCTGAGCTTCGTCGACGACAACCTACGAAGGCTTGTGCCTGCCGATTATCCCAACCCCGTAGGCCAACCCGTAGGCCCAGGGGCCGGCGCATGGCTGCAGGAGCTGAAGGCACCCCGTGGCGGCCAGGCTGCCCATCGTGGCGCCTTGCACCCGCCCGCCGACCCGCGCCCGGTCGGCGTCCACGGAGGTCGCGTGCTCGAGCTCACCAGCGATCATCCCGAAGTGCCGAAGCCCAAGCGCTTCGTGCACATCGAACGTTCGGCTGCCAGATGAACGTCAACGACACCGACCGCATCCTGCAGGTGCTGGCGCCCTTCGACTACGTGGCGACCGACGACCCGGCGCAGGCGGGCACCATCCTGCTCAACACCTGCAGCGTGCGCGACAAGGCCGAGCAGAAGATGATGTCGCAGCTCGGGCGGCTCGCGCCGCTGAAGGAGTTCAACGACGAGCTGGTGCTGGGCGTGGCCGGCTGCGTGGCGCAGCAGGGAGGGCGCCGAGCTCCTGAAGAAGGTGCCCTACCTCGACCTGGTCTTCGGGCCCGACCACATCGCCGAGCTGCCGGCGTTGCTCGAGCGCGTGCGCGGCGCCGAGAAGCGTGGCCGAGACCACCTTCTACAAGAGGAAGGACTTCACCTTCGTCGAGGCCCAGCCGGTGCCCGACGCGCCGGCGTGCCGGCCGCCAAGGTCACCGAGTTCGTCACCATCATGAAGGGCTGCGACAAGGTCTGCGCCTTCTGCATCGTGCCGTTCACGCGCGGCCGCGAGGTGAACAAGCCGGCCGAGATGGTCTGCGCGAGGTCGAGCGCCTGGTGGCCGCCGAGCGCGCCGCGAGTCACGCTGCTCGGGCAGAACGTGAACTCGTACGGCAAGGACCTCGAAGATGGCCTGCGCGTGCCGACCTTCGCGCAGCTCTTGCGCGACGTCGACGCCGTGCCCGGGCTCGAGCGCCTGCGCTTCACGACCTCGCACCCGATGGACGCCATCGACGACCTCATCGCGTGCTTCGGCGAGCTGCGGACGCTCTGCGAGTTCTTCCACCTGCCGGTGCAGTCGGGCAACGACCGCGTGCTCGAGGCCATGCGCCGCTACTACACGCGCGCCGACTATCTCGCGAAGATCGCCAAGCTGCGCCGCCAGTGCCCGGACATCGCGCTGTCGACCGACATCATCGTCGGCTTCCCGGGCGAGACCGAGGCCGAGCTCGAGGACACGCTGACCTTGCTCGCCGAGGTCGGCTACGACTCCATCTACGCCTTCAAGTACAGCGAGCGCCCGGGCACGCGCGCCGAGAAGCTCGGCGACACCGTGTCCGAGGCCGACAAGGAGCGGCGCCTCGAGGCGGTGCTCGCGCTGCAGCGCGAGGTGTCGCGCCGGAAGATGCTCGCGTACGTCGGCAAGACCCTGCCGGTGCTCATCGAGGGCCCGTCGACGCGCAGCGCGCGCGGCGGCGGCACCGGCCTCGGAGGCGCCACGCTCCAGGTCATGGGCCGCACGCGCACCAACGTCATCGTCAACGTGCCGGTGCCGCTCGGCGAGTTCTGGTCGAAGCGCTGGGTCGGCAAGATCGCCGACGTCGTCATCGAGGACGCCAAGGCCAACTCCCTCTTCGGGCGCTTCGCGTGACGGCATGTCGGCGAGGTGCTAGGTTCGACCAGTGATGACCGAGACAACCCAGATTCCGGTGCAGATGCGGGTAGGTGGCGTCATCGTCGACCCCAACACGCAGGTGCCGGTCGTCATCCTGCGCGGCATCGAAGAGCCGCGCCTCTACCTGCCGATCTTCATCGGCGGGCTCGAGGCGACGGCCATCGCGTCGGTGCTGGCGTCGGTGAAGATGCCGCGGCCGATGACCCACGACCTCATGTCGACCCTGCTCGACGCGGTGCAGTGCCGGGTCGCCAAGGTCGAGGTCACGCGCCTCGAGGCGGGCACCTTCTTCGCGGAGATCACGCTGGCCGACCAGCACGGCGGCGAGCTGGTGCTCGACGCGCGCCCGTCGGACGCGCTGGCGCTGGCCTTGCGCACCGAGGCGCCCATCACGGTGCACCCGGCGGTGCTGGCCGAGGCCGGCGCGCTCGCTCCCGAGGAGCCGGCCGAGGGCCAGGCCGCGGAGGCCAGCGTCCCGCCCGAGGAGAGCATCGGCGCGCGCCCGCCGTCCGAGGAGACGACCCCGGTCGCGCCGCCGGCGCCGCTGCCGACCGACGACGGCCCGCGCACGTTCTGGGACCACGAAGTGAAGCTCGAGGACCTCGGGCCCGAGGACTTCGGCAAGTACAAGATGTGAGCTGAGGCCGGCGTGCCTCCGTGATCAGGACGAGCGCGACCAGGGCTGCCGCCGACCTGCTCGAGGGGATCGACATGACGGAGCTGTGGGCTGGCCAGGGTGCGCCGCGCGGGACGACGCTGCACTGCAAGGGGTGGATCCAGGAGGCCGCGCTGCGGATGCTCCTGAACAACCTCGATCCCGCGGTGGGCGAGCGGCCCGACGACCTCGTCGTCTACGGCGGCAACGGCAAGGCGGCGCGGAACCACGCCGCGCTGCGCGTCATCATCGACACGCTGCTGCGGCTCCGCGACGACGAGACGATGCTGGTGCAGTCGGGGAAGTGCGTGGGCGTCCTGAAGACGCACGCCGACGCGCCGCGCGTCTTGCTGGCGAACTCGCTCTTCGTGCCGCGCTGGGCGACCTGGGAGCACTTCCGCGAGCTCGACCGGAAGGGCCTGGCCATGTACGGCCAGATGACCGCCGGCTCGTGGATCTACATCGGTACGCAGGGCATCGTGCAGGGGACCTACGAGACGTTCGGCGCGCTGGCCCGGAAGCGCTGGGGCGGCGACTCCACATTGTCAGGCACCATGACCATCACCGCCGGCCTCGGCGGCATGGGCGGCGCGCAGCCGCTGGCGGTCACCATGAACGGCGGCGTGTGCCTGGCGGCCGAGGTCGACCCGAAGCGCATCCAGCGCCGGCTCGACACGCGCTACCTCGACGAGCGCATCGACGACCTCGACCTGGCCATCGACAAGGCGCTTGTCTATCGCGCCGAGAAGCGCGCGCGCTCGATCGGCGTGTGCTGCAACGCCACCGAGCTCCTGGCGGCGCTCATCGCGCGCGGCGTGACGCCCGAGGTGCTGACCGACCAGACCTCGTCCCACGACATGCTCAACGGCTACGTGCCCGACGGCATGACGCTGGCCGCGGCCGACGCGCTCCGGCAGGCGGACCCCGACGCCTACCAGCGCGAGAGCTACCGCACCGTGAAGGCCCACGTGGCGGCGATGATCGAGCTCCAGGCCCGCGGCGCCGAGACCTTCGACTACGGCAACAACATCCGCGCGCGCGCCGAGGAGGCGGGCCTCCACGGCGCCGACCGCGCCTTCCCGGGCTTCGTGCCGGCCTACATCCGGCCGCTCTTCTGCGAAGGTAAAGGTCCTTTCCGATGGGCGGCGCTGTCGGGCGACCCGGCCGACATCCACGCCACCGACGAGGCGCTGAAGGCGCTCTTCCCGGACGACCGCCCGCTGCACCGCTGGCTCGACCTGGCGCGCGAGCGGATCGCCTTCCAGGGCCTGCCGGCGCGCATCTGCTGGCTCGGCTACGGCGAGCGCCACAAGGCCGGCCTGCTCTTCAACGACCTCGTGCGCCGCGGCGTGGTGAAGGCGCCCATCGTCATCGGCCGCGACCACCTCGACTCGGGCTCGGTGGCGTCGCCGAACCGCGAGACCGAGGGCATGCGCGACGGCTCCGACGCGGTCGCCGACTGGCCCATCTTGAACGCGCTGGCCAACGCCGTGAACGGCGCCTCGTGGGTGTCGGTGCACGGCGGCGGCGGGGTCGGCATCGGCTTCTCCGAGCACGCCGGCGTGGTCATCGTGGCCGACGGCAGCGACGCCGCCGCGCGCCGCATCGAGCGCGTGCTGACCAGCGACCCGGCGCTGGGTGTCATGCGCCACGCCGACGCCGGCTACCCCGAGGCGATCGCCGTGGCCGAGGCGCGCGGCGTCGACATCCCGCACCTCGCCAAGGCGCGCGGCTGAGAGACCGGCGGCTCGCGTCGCCGGGATCGCGGCGACCCCGCCCGCGCGACCGATACGGCGCGCGCCGAGGCGGCGCACGTGCACGCGCCTTGCCTTGGACGGGTGGGCGCGTACACTGGCCGCGTTTCGGTCCCCCCGGAGAGCGATGTCCAAGCACCCGACACCATCGATCACAGGACGCATTCTCGCTCGCATGGCCCAGTGGCCATGGGGCACGATCGCCGTGGTGGTCATCGCGCTCGTCGCCATGGCGCTGACGTCGTCCGACGCGCTGGCGCGCTCGGGCGGTAGCGGCGGCGGCGGCGGCTTCTCGCGCGGCGGCGGCGGCGGTGGCTTCGGCGGCGGCGGTGGCTTCGGCGGCGGCGGCGGCGGCTTCGGGCGCGGCGGCGGCGGCTACTTCTGCGGCTACATCGCCCGGCCATCCTCATCATCGCCATCGCGGCCATCTTCATCATCAGCATGTTCCAGAAGTGGGCGCAGCGGAACAAGGACAAGGCCTTCGTCTACCGGCTGCGCTTCGGCATGGGCAACCCCGGCATCCGCCCGTGGGACGAGCTCGAGACGATGGTGCGCCGCGCCGACTTCGGCAGCCCCGACGGCCTCGCGACCTTCGTCCGCGACGTGGCGCTCTACCTCCGGCGGCGCAGCGACAAGGTGCCCGCCTCCATCCTCGGCACCAAGTCGAGCCTGCCGCCGAGCGAGGCCGAGTCGAAGTTCGACGCGCTGGCCAGCGAGGCGCGCGCGGCCTTCGACCGCGAGGTGCTGCGCATCGAGGGCCGCGGCCAGAAGGCCATCGAGAACCTGCGCGAGGCGAAGAAGAAGGACGACCTCACCGACGAGGACGGCGACTTCGGCGTCAACGAGATGTTCGTGGTCACGCTGGTGGTCGGCGTCGACGCCAGCGTGCCGCTCTTCCCCGAGCGCATCAGCGGCGTCGAGGATCTCCAGGCGGTGCTGGCGGCGCTCTCGGGCCTGTCGACCCCGCTGGTCTTGAAGGCCGAGGTGGTGTGGTCGCCGGCCGCCGAGAGCGACATCATGACCCAGGACGACATCCTGCGCTTCTACCCGGACCTGGCCGAGGTCGGTTGAGTGCATTGATCGGGTGGCCCCGCTCCGGCCGCCCTCATCCGGCTTCTTCCTCGGGTGCGCTTACATCAGCAAGGGCAGCCTGGCTTCGCTGGCGCGCGAGCCTCCGTAGTGAGCCACCTGGAGGCCTCGTAGCGCGCTCGATGAAGGCGAAGAAGAAGAAGAAGTGATCGAGGGCGCGCTGACGGCGCGTGCGCCACCAGGTGGCGGTGCCGCTCTCGCGCTCGCGGATGGCCTGGCCGAGGCGGTCGCCGAGGCCGGAGTCGCGCTCCTCGACGGACGCGTTGCCGACGGCGATGCGCATGGCGCGCTCGCTGCCGACCAGCACGACCAGCTTCTTGCCGCGCGTCACCGCGGTGTAGATGAGGTTCCGGCGCAGCATCTTGAAGTGGTGGGTCGAGACCGGCACCACCACGGCCGGGTACTCGCTGCCCTGCGACTTGTGGACGGTGACGGCGTAGGCCAGCACGAGGTCGTCCCAGCTCTCGCGCTCGTAGCTCACGAGACGGTCATCCATCTCGACGATCATCGGGCCGCGACCGTCGATGTTCCTGACAAAGCCGATGTCGCCGTTGAAGACGCCGCGCTCGTAGTCGTTGCGCGTCTGCATGACCTTGTCGCCGGCGCGGAACGGCAGCCGCGGCCGGTCCTCGCCGAGCTGCAGCCCGGCGTCGGGCGCGTCCTTCGGCAGCGGGTTCAGGATGGCCTGGAGGCGCTCGTTCAGGATGTCGATGCCGATGGGCCCCGAGCGCATGGGCGAGAGCACCTGCACGTCGCGCTTCGGGTCGAGGCCGAAGCGCTCGGGGATGCGCTGGCTCACGAGCAGCTCGATCATCTGGCGCACCTGCTCGGGGTCGTCGCGCGCCACGAAGTGGAAGTCGGACGGCGCCTCGCCCGGCCGCATGGGCGGCGTCGGCGTCACGACCTGGCCGGCGTTCAGGCGGTGGGCGGCCTCGACGATGCTCGAGCCCTTGCCCTGGCGGAAGATCTGCGAGAGCCGCGCGGTCGGCACGCGCTCGCTGGTGATGAGGTCGGTGAGCGGCGAGCCGGGGCCGACCGGCGGCAGCTGGTCGCGGTCGCCGACCAGGATGAGGCGCGCGCCGTCGGGGATGGCGCGGACCAGCGCGTACATGAGCGGCAGGTCGACCATCGACGCCTCGTCGATGATGACGAGCTTGGCGGCGATGGGGTCGAGCTCGCTCCGCGCGAAGCCGTTGTCGAGCGGGTTGTACTCGAGCAGGCGGTGCAGCGTCAGCGCCGGCCGCCCGGTCGCCTCGGCCATGCGCTTGGCCGCGCGGCCGGTCGGCGCGGCCAGCGCGATGTCGCCGGGCTGGAGCGGCGTCGCCTCGAGCAGCGTGCGGATGATGGTGGTCTTGCCGGTGCCGGGGCCGCCGGTGAGGATGGCCACGGGCTCGGTCAGCGCCATGGCCACGGCGCGCGACTGGCCCGGCGCGAGCTCGATGCCGAGCGCGGCCGAGGCGCGCGCGACGAGGCCGTCGGCGTCGTCGACCACGGCCTGGCCGGCCGCCATGAGGCGCGCCAGGTGCCAGGCGGTGCCGAGCTCGGCCTCGTGCAGCGTGGCCAGGTAGACGACGTCGTCACTCGAGGCGCCCGACGCCCCGAGCTGCGGCTCGATGACCACGCGACCGTTGGCGGCGAGCTCGGCCAGGCGTGGCTCGACGATGGTCGCGTCGAGGCCGAGGAGGCCGCGCGCCCGCTCCATGAGCGGCCCGCGGTGCACGCGCACGTGGCCCTCGCCGCGCGCCTCGCGCAGCACGTGGAGGAGGCCGGCCTTCACGCGCTCGGGGTGGTCGTCGGCGATCTTCATGCCGTGGGCGACCTGGTCGGCCTTCACGAAGCCGATGCCGTGGACGTCCTGGGCCAGCTTGTAGGGGTTCTGGCGCACGACGCGCACGGTGTCGTCGCCGTAGCGCTTGAGGATGCGCAGCGCCACGCCGCGCCCGACGCCGAGGCCCATCAGGAAGACCATGGCGTCCTGCGCGCCGCGGCGCTCGGCGAAGGCGTCGACCAGCGCCTGCACGCGCTTCTTGCCGAGCTTCGGCACCTCGGCCGCGAGGCGGTCGGGCTCGTTCATGATGACGTCGATGGTCTGCGCGCCGAAGGCGTCGACGATGTTGGCCGCGAGCTTCGGGCCGATGCCGCTGATGAAGCCCGACGAGAGGTAGGCCTGGAGCCCCTCCTGGGTGGCCGGGATGATCTCGGTGTAGCGCTCGGCCTTGAACTGGCGGCCGTACTTCGGGCTCTCGTCCCACTTGCCGTCGACGCGCACGACCATGCCCTCGGCGAAGCCGGGGAGCTGGCCGACGACCGTCACGACGTCCCGGCCGAAGGCGCTGGCGCCGCTCGGGCGCACCGTGGCAATCGTCCAGAACGAATCGGGATTCTGGAAGCGGATCACGTCGACGGTGCCTTCGACCGATGGCATCGCGCGGACCCTAGCACAGGCCGCGGGCGGTGCGCGCGCCGCCGCGCTCGATGGCCCCGACACGACGAAGCCCGCGACCGGTCTCCCGGCGCGGGCTTCATCCTCATCGCGGTCGGGCTCGGTCGAGCCCGCCGGTCGTCACGTCACTGCGGGGTCGCGGTGCCGAAGCCGCCGTTGTCCTGCATGCACTTGTTGAACTCGTCGTTCGGCGTCCAGCCGCAGCGGCCCTCGGCCTGGTCCTCGCACTTGGCGAGCTTGTAGCAGGCGTACCAGGGCTTCCACTCGCAGGTCGAAGCCATCGGCTGCTCGGCGCAGATCTGGCCGCTGCAGCCGCTGACGACGCAGGAGGTCGGCGTCGGGTCGTTGACGACGCACTGGCCGCTGCAGCCGCCGCACCCGCCCGAGCCGTCGGGCAGGCAGGGGATGAACATCGGGCAGACGCTGAGGTCGCAGTGCTCGCCGGTGGCGCAATCGACGTCCGACTTGCAGGTGCCCGGGTCGGGCGGGGTCACGTCCTCGCACACGCCGTAGGGACCGCAGTTGGGGCAGGGGCCGATGGGCTTGCCGGCGTCGTCGACCGGGCAGGCCGCGCACGGCGGGTAGTACATGTGGCAGGTCTGGCCGTCCTTGCAGTCGCTGTCGGCGGCGCAGCCGGTCGGCGGCTTCGCGGCGCAGTAGCCGGCCGAGACGACGGCGCACGGCGCGTCGCACGAACCGTCGGCGCAGGGGCAGGTCTCGGTGTAGCTGTCGAGCACGCAGTACTGACCGTCACCGCAGTCCGCGTCGCTCTTGCACTCCGGCTGGGCCACGCAGAAGCCCTGGCAGGGCGGGCAGTTGGTGCTGCCGGCGGCGCACCCGGGGCAGGCCAGGGCGCAGAGCTCGCCCGGGGCGCACCACGAGTCGTCGAGGCAGCCGTTCGGGTAGCACTCGTTGATGCGGTTCGCCACGGTGCACTCGCCGGCGAGGCACGCCTGGTCGGGCGAGCAGTCGCAGTCGGACGAGCAGGCCTGGGCCTTGGGCGTGCACACCGAGAGGCAGACGACGAGCCCATTGGCCGGCGTCGGGACGGGGCAGGTGCTCGTGCACTCGTAGCCGTCGGGGCAGGTGTCGGCGCCGTTGCCGCAGTACCAGGCCTGGCAGGCACCGTCGACGCACTGGCTGCCGTCACCGCAGTCGCTGTCCTTGCAGCACTGGGGCTCGACCGGGCGGCACTGCGGGAAGCAGGCGACGTCCGTGGACGGGTCGCCCGGGCGGCCCCCGCAGCCGCACGCCATGCCGTCGGGGCAGGCGCCGTTGGCGTCGCAGGGGAGCGGGTCGAGGACGAGGCAGGTGCCGTTCGTGCACTGCTCACCCGACGGGCAGTCGCAGTTCGACTCGCACTTGCCCTGGTCCGGCACGCAGAGATACGGGCAGGCGACGACGAGGCCGTTCGGCAGGACGCCGCCGCAGGTCATCTCGCAGTGGGTGCCCTCGCCGCAGGTGTTCGGGTCGGCCGGGTCGCAGCTCTGCGGCTGCTCGTACTCGCAGACGTTCTTGCAGTACTGCGGTGGCGGCGGCGGCATCGGATCGCAGTTGCCGTTGGGGTCATCGCAGGGCGGCGGCGGGGCGAAGTCGGCACCAGCCGGGCCCTCGCACACCGTCACGCAGCGGCCGAAGGCGCCGCAGTCGGCGTCACCCTTGCACTCGCCGTTGGTGATCGGCTCGCAGACGCCGGGGCACATGACGGGGCGCTCGCCCGAGGCCGGGTCGGTCGCGCCGCAGTTGTCGTGGTTGCAGTAGTAGCCGGCGCCGCACTGCGAGTCGTCCTGGCAGCCAGCGTCGACGCAGTAGCCCCAGCAATTGTCGACGGGCACCGGCATCTTGTCGGCGTCGCACGACGGGTCGGCGCTCGGGTCGCAGCCCGCGCCCTCGGTGCAGCCCACGATCTCGCACTTCTGGCCGGCGGCGCACTGGTCGTCGCTCTTGCACTCGGTCTGCTTGGGCAGGCACTCGCAGACGAGCACCGCGACGCCGAACGGGGCCGGCTCGGTGCCACCGCAGCTGCAGTACTCGTCCTGGCCGCACTCCGAGTCGCTCTGGCAGCCCACGGTGTCGCGGACGCACTGGACCGTGCAGGCCGGGGCCGGCATGGCGCAGCCGCAGTCGCTGCTGCCGTCGGCGCAGTCGCACGTCGGCGGGACCTCGCAGACGTCCTCGCAGTGGGTGCCGCGCGGGCACTGGGTGCCGTCGGCGCAGGTCTGCGGGTCGTTGGGCGCGCACTGGCCGGCGCACATCGGCGGGGCCGGACGGGCGCCGTTGCCGTTGGGGTCGGCCGGGTCGGCGGCGCCGCCGTCGGTCGCGAGGCAGCTGTCGGGCAGCACGCAGTGATAGCCGTCGCCGCAGTCGGCGTCGCCGTAGCACTCCGTCGCCAGCACCTGGCAGGCGCCGTTCACGCACGCCTCGCCCGGCCCGCACTGCTCGTCCGCGGAGCAGCCCTGCTTCGGCAGGCACACGCCCGAGCGCATCGCCACCGCTCCGGCCGCGTCGGCGAAGTCGGGGAAGCCGCAGTAGTAGCCGTCCTTGCAGTCGGCGTCGACGTAGCAGGTGTCGCCGTCGCCATCGACGCACTCGCCGTAGCACACGGCCGGGCAGGCGTCGCCGGCGTTGCAGCCCGGCGGCGTGTGGCACACCTCGGCGGCGTTGCAGTGCTGGCCCTGGCCGCACTCGGAGTCGGTGTAGCAGCCCTGGTCGACCGGCACGTCGACGCACACACCGTCGCGACAGGCCTGACCGGTGGCGCACGCGTTGTCGTCGCGACAGGCCGGCGGCTGCTGGTCGCAGGTCCAGGTGCACACGCCCTGGTCGCAGCCCCACTCGCCTGCGCACGCCTTGTGATCGAGACCGGCGCAATCGGACGTCGCCTGGCACTCGGCTTCGCCGGCGTCAGGGATGCCGCAGCTCCCGTTGTCGTTGGTCGCCATCGTGAGCATCAGCGCGCCTGACAGCCATCCGATGTGGCCCAGACGTCCTGCGATTTGCCTTGTTCCGGTCTTCATTGCCTGCCTCCGTTAGGGGTGTGTGCTGGCTAGCAGTGCGTGTGCAGGCTGCATGCCACGGCTCGAAGCCCACGTCGGCCGCCTTCCACATGGATTCCGACGTACCCCGCCGCGGTCGCGGCGGCCAGCTCTGGGCACGTGTAGAATTTGTGGACATGGACGCCGAGCATGGTGAACCGAGCCTTGTTCCGAGCCGCGCGCGGCTCCGCCGGGGGCCTGGCGAAGCAGGCCTGGCGGTCCACCGAGGGATCGCTTTCCCTCGGCTTCGCGCGGTGCCATCCTCCGCCGCCCTATCGGGCCCCACGAGGGGTCAGGGCGGAGGACTCGTGGCGCTCCTTTCACGTCTGGCGTGGCTTCCGTCGATCTTTTTTTGCGCTTGCGCGAGCGCGCCGCCTGACGGGGTGGTGGGGCCGCCCGCCGGGCCGGTGGGCGACGGGCCGGTCGAGGGCGACGCCGGATCGCCGCCGCCGCCGCTGTGGCCGGCTCCGTTCCGGCTGGATGCCGGGGTGCGGCCGCTGCGCTACGACCTCGCGCTGAAGGTCGACCCGCGGGCGGCGACGTTCTCGGGCACGGTGTCGATCCCGGTCGCGCTCGACGGGCCGCGAACGATCATACGGATGCACTCGAGCGCGCTCACGGTGACGACGGCGCGCGCGCGCCTCGGCACCGAGCCCATCGCGCTCCGACCCGAGCACGACGCCGACGAGAACCTGGCGCTCGTGGCCGAGCGGCCGATCCGGGGCGGCAGCGCGGTGCTCGAGCTGACGTTCGAGGGGCCGCTGGCGGAGGCGCCGCTCGGGCTCTACCGGGTCCAGGACGAGGGGCGCTGGTACGCGTTCACGCAGTTCGAGCCGATGTCGGCGCGGCAGGCGTTCCCGTGCTTCGACGAGCCGGGTGTGAAAGTGTCTTTCGGGTTGTCGATCGACGCGCCCGACCCGATGGTGGCGGTGGCGAACATGCCGGAGGCCAGCGCGACCGCTCTGGAGGCGGGCTGGACGCGCCACGTCTTCCAGGACACGCCGCCGCTCCCGACGTATCTGCTGGCCTTCGCGGTGGGCGAGCTCGACGTCATCGACCACGGCAAGATTGCCGACGGGCGCGTGCCGCTGCGCCTCATCGCGGCCAAGGGCAAGGGGCACCTGGGTGCGTTCGCGGCCGCGCGGACGCCGCTCTACCTGGCGGCGCTCGAGCGCTGGTTCGGGAGCCCGTACCCGTTCCCGAAGCTCGACCTCGTAGCGGTGCCGAGCTTCGGGGCGTCGGGCATGGAGAACCCGGGCTTCATCACCTTCCGGGAGTCGTTGCTGTTGATGGACGCCGAGCACGCGCACGCCGACGACCGCGCCTGGGTCGAGGGCGTCCTGGCGCACGAGCTGGCCCACATGTGGTTCGGCGACCTGGTCACGATGGCGTGGTGGGACGACCTGTGGCTCAACGAGGCGTTCGCGACCTTCGCCGGTCGCAAGGTGGTGGCCGAGGTCACGCCCGAGCTCGGCGTCGAGCTCGGCGTGCTGCGGAACCGCTTCGGTGTGATGTACGCCGACGCGCGGCCCGAGGCGCGCGCCATCCGCCAGCCCATCGCGGTGAGCGGCGACGTGTACAACGCCTTCGACGGCATCACCTACTCGAAGGGCGCCGCGGTGCTGGCGATGCTCGAGTCGTGGCTCGGGCCCGACGTCTTCAGGAAGGGCGTGCAGGCGTACCTGGCCGAGCGCGCCGGCGGCAACGCCACGACGGCCGACCTCATGCGGCACCTGGCCGAGGCGTCGGGCGGGCTGCCGGTGGCGCGGGTGGCGGCGTCGTTCGCGGATCGGACCGGTGTGCCGGTGGTCGACGTGACGTGGAGCTGCGTGCCGATGGAGGCCGGGGCGGCGACGCAGAAGGTGGTCGTGCAGCTGAAGCAGCGGGCGTACCGCGGGACGGGCGACGCGCGGCCGGCGGCGGGGCCGCAGGTGCCGACGTGGTCGGTGCCGGTGTGCCTCGGGTTCGGCAGCGAGAAGGCGGGGCAGCCGGCGGGGCGGGTGTGCGGGGTGCTCGAGCAGGCCGAGGAGGCGTGGCCGCAGGAGCTGCCGTACTGCCCGGCGTGGGTGTACCCGAACCAGGGCGAGGCGGGGTACTACCGTTGGACGGTGACGCCGGCGGTGTTCCCGGCGGCCGTGGTCGGGCCGCGCGAGCAGGTCGGCATCCTCGAGAACGTGCGCGGCGAGCTCGACGCGGGGCGCGTGCCGGCCGCGCGCTGGCTCGACGAGGTCATGCGGCTCGGCGACCAGGCGGACCTGCCGCCGCAGCTGCTCGACATCCTGACTGGGACCATCGGCTGGATGCGGCGCATGGTGCCGGAGCTCGAGGGCGACAAGGGCTACGAGAAGGTCGCGCGGAAGATGCTGGCCAAGCAGCCGCTGGCGCTCGATCTGGGCGGCCCGGATGCGCCGCTGGCGACCAAGCAGAAGCAGCCGATGCTCCTGCGCGCGCTCGGCATGGGCTTCGAGGACCGCAAGGTGCTGGCCGAGGGCAAGCGCGTGAGCGAGGGCTTCCTGGGCGACCTCGAGCACGGCACGAGCACGTCGCGGGCGGACCTGGTGGCGGTGTACCTGCCGATGTACGTGGCGCGGCAGGGCGCCGCGGCGGCCGGTGCGAAGGCGCGAGACGCGCTGTGGGTGCGGCTCCGCGCCGCGTTCGACAAGGCGCGCGACCCGAGCGAGCGGGACCTGATCATCGAGGCGCTGGCGTCGTTCGAGGATCCGGCGCTGGTCGTGAAGAGCTACGATCTGATCTTGGATGGGACGCTGCGCGCGCAGGACTACCGGACGCTGCGCGGGTCGACGTCGTGGCGACCGGAGGTGGCGCGCGCGGTGTGGGAGTGGTTCACGGGCCACTTCGAGGGGGTGGTGGCGAAGCTCGGGCCGAAGGCGGCGCCGGCGCTGCCGGGGATCGCCGGCGCGTTCTGCACGGAGGAGGACGCGGCCGTGGTGAAGTCGTTCTTCGAGTCGAAGAAGGACGCGATGCCGAGCGGTCTCGAGCACAACCTGGCCGGGGCACTGGAGGGCATCCGCCAGTGCGCGCTCGGCCGGACGCAGCACGCCGCGGCGGTGAAGGCGTGGGTGCGCGCGCAGTGATAGCTGCCGCCTAGCGGTTGCGGCGCGAAACATAGGCCCTACCAACCGATACGAAAGGGTCTTGACCACTTCTCCCGGAGGGCTTACTCGGCGCGGTCCACGCATCGGTGAGGTCGCCATGAGCCTGCCCCAGCAGCGCCTGCCAGGAACAACCTACTTCGTGACCATGGGCTGCGATCGACGCGAGTCGCGGCTCGTGCCGACCGATGAGACCAACGCGGCGTTCGCGGTGGCGCTCGAGGACGCGCGCGACCGGCACGGGCTGCAGCTGGTCGCGGTGTCGACGAACCTGAACCACTATCACGCGGTGGTGCACGACCCGCGCGGCGCCATCTCGGACTTCCTGCGGGACGCGCATGCCGTGATGGCGCGCTTCGGGAACGCGCGCGACGGGGCGCGCGGGCAGGGGTTCTGGGACCGGCAACAGGCCGACACGCAGGCGCTGGGTGACGCCGACGCCGTCGTGAGCAAGGTGGCGTACACGATCGCGAACCCGACGACGTCGTTCCTCGTGGCGCGGCCGGAGATGTGGGCCGGGATCGTGACGCGCGTCGAGGACCTGGGGCGGTGGCGCGGGCCGGTCTACGAGCGTCCGGCGACGTTCTTCAGGGCGGCCGGGCGGGTGTCGGAGGTGGTCGAGCTGGCGTCGGAGCTGCCGCCGATGGTGCTCGACGCGTACGGCATCGAGGGCTTCCAGCGGCGGGTGCGGGCCGAGGTCGAGCGGAGGGTGGCCGAGGCGCAGCGCGAAGCGGTCGAGAAGGGGCACGGCTTCATGGGCAACGAGGCGGCCCGGTCGCGGTCGGTGTGGAGTCGGCCGAACACGCCGTCGCCGCGCACGGTCGGGGACGAGGCCGAGCCGCGGACGCGGGTCGCGGCGAGCCGGAAGACGCTGCTGCGGGCGATGCTCGAACAGCTGCTGGAGTTCCGACGGCGACATCGGTTTGCGTGGGAGCGGTACCGGGCGGGCCTCGAGGCCGTGTTCCCGGCCGGGACGTGGTTCGCGTGGCGCTTCTACGGCGCTGAGCGCGCTTCGGGGTCGGCGCCTTGGGTCGGCTCGACGGCCTGACCGGGCAAGCACGTCGGACGTCGCCTCGGCCACATTTCGCGCTCGATCACGCGGCCCACCTATCGCCGCATGGCACACCCATGCCTGCCGCCGGCGCCCCGACCATCCACCAAGCAGCAGCCGATCTACTTCTCTCGGACAGAGGGTAGGGGTGAGCAGACTTCTCTAGGAGGGGGACGGGCGTGGAATCACGGCATCCGCGAGATGACGTCCCAGTGCGCGACCCCGTGCTCGATGGCCAGCCGACGCTCGATGTTCTGCAGCATCGCCGCTTCGCTGCGGCACCCGAGCGGGATGGGCTCGAGCGTGGCGATGGCCACCCACTGCTCGCGCCCGAGCGGCGGCACCACCACCCCGCCCGTGTCGACCAGGACGTTCCGCTCCGCCGGGATGCGCGCGTTCTCCATCGCGATGACGGTGTGGCCCTCCGGTCCGATCCACCACAGCGTCACGTACGCGCCCCGCGGCGAGCGCATGAAGAACGAGACGTGGTCCCCCGGATGGTAGACCTCGCGGTCGCCCCACACCTCCAACGACATCAGCGAGCTCCGGTTCTCCAGCGCCAGCAAGCGCTCCCGCACCCGCGCCCAGCCCACCGTGTCGCAACGGCTGTTGTCGCCGAGCAGCATCAGCCGGAGCGGCTTCTCCTCCTCGTCGAGCGGCAACGTCGGCCCGGGCGGCGACGGCTCCTGCGCGCGACGCCGGTCGTCCGGCCCCTCGTCGGCCGGCCGTCGCGGCGTCGGACGGACGGGATGCGGCGGTGCGGCGGCGGCCCCGCACGGCGCGGCCGCCACCCAGGCCGCGGCGGCCAGCCAGGCCATCCGGGAGAAGTGAAGCACGCCCTGTTCTAGCAGGACGCCGGCGCGTCCGCGAGCCCCGGGATTGCCGGGGCAGCCGTTGACCCGTGGCGCCGGCCGGCCATAGTGGGATCGCCATGCACGACCCGTCACTGTCCGCTGAAGCCCTGGCCGCCCTCCCTCCCGACATCGGGGCGAGCCCCCTCTTCAACCCCGACCTCGCGCCGGTACCCGCCGCCCGCCGCAACTGGTCGACGTATAACTTCGCCGCGCTGTGGATCTCCATGGCGCACTGCGTCCCGACCTACATGATGGCCGCCACCATGCTCGCCGCGGGCATGAACTGGTGGCAGGCCCTCATGACCATCGGCCTCGGCACCTTCATCGTGCTCGTGCCGATCCTGCTCAACGCCCACCCCGGCACCAAGTACGGCATCCCCTTTCCCGTGCTCGCCCGCGCCTCCTTCGGCACCCGCGGCGCCAACGTGCCGGCCGTGCTCCGAGCCATCGTCGCCTGCGGCTGGTTCGGCATCCAGACCTTCATCGGCGGCGAGGCCATGCGGACCTTCATCGTCGCCCTCTGGCCGGGCTACGCCGAGCTCGGCGGCGGTGCCGATTTCCTCGGCCTGACGCTCCCCTCGGGCATCACCTTCTTCATCTTCTGGGCCGTCCAGATCCTCATCATCTACCGCGGCATGAACGCCATCCGAGTCTTCGAGAACTGGGCCGCCCCCATCGTGCTCGTCATGGCCGCGATGCTCCTCATCTGGGCCGTCGGCAAGGCCGGCGGCGCCGGGCCGCTCCTCGACAAGCCCTCCCAGTTCGAGTCCTTCGGCGACTTCTGGGCCGTCTTCGCGCCGTCGCTCACCGGCGTCGTCAGCTTCTGGGCCACGCTCTCGCTCAACATCCCCGACTTCACCCGCTTCGGCCGCGGTCAGAAGGAGCAGGTGAAGGGCCAGGTGCTCGGCCTGCCCACCACCATGATCGTCTTCTCGGGCATGGGCCTCCTCATCACCAGCGCGTCGCAGGCGCTGCTCCCCGACGCCAAGGTGAAGGAGCTCTTCGACCCCGTCTTCATCCTCTCGCAGATGACCTCCGGCGATATCCCGTCCGGCCTCCACGAGCCGCTCATCGCTGGTGCCGGCACCCGCGTCATGGTGGCCATCCTGGCGCTCCTCGGCATCGCCATCGCCACCGTGTCGGTGAATATCGCCGCCAATGTCGTGAGCCCCGCCAACGATTTTGCCAATCTCGCGCCCAAGCGCATCTCGTTCCGCACGGGCGGCCTCATCACCGGCATCATCGGCATCCTCATGCTGCCGTGGAAGCTCATGGCCAGCGCCCAGGACTACGTCTTCAACTGGCTCGTCGGCTACGGCATGCTGCTCGGACCCATCGCCGCCATCATGATCGCCGACTACTTCGTGCTCCGGAAGAAGGAGCTCGACGTGCCCGACCTCTACCGCACGACCGGCCGCTACGCCGGCACCAACCCGGTCGCCCTCGGCGTGCTCGTCATCGCCATCGCGCCCAACATCCCCGGCTTCCTGAAGAGCTCGGGCATCGTCGACGACGTGCCCGGCTTCTTCAACGCCATCTATCCCTACACCTGGTTCACCGGCTTCGGGCTCGCCTTCGGCCTCTACCTCCTCGGCATGAAGCTCATGCCGTGGAGGCCGCGCGTCGCCATCGCCTGAACGACCTCGTCAGAGCAGGTTCGCCGCCAGCTCGGCGAGCTTGCTGCGCTCGCCCTTCCTGAGCGTGATCGACGCCGCGATGCGCTCGCCGCGGAAGCGGTCGACGAGATAGGTGAGCCCGTTCGAGAGCGAGTCGACGTACGGGTTGTCGATCTGGAACGGGTCGCCGGTGAAGACGATCTTCGTGCCGTCGCCGGCGCGCGTGAGGATGGTCTTGATCTCGTGCGGCGTCAGGTTCTGCGCCTCGTCGACGATCATGAACTGGGACGCGATCGAGCGCCCGCGGATGTAGGTCAGCGGCTCGATCTCGATGACGCCGGCGCGCACCAGGTCGTCGATGGCGCGCGGCGACTTCTTCGCCTTCGGGTTCAGCGAGAAGAGGTACTCGACGTTGTCGTGGATGGGCTGCATCCACGGCTTGAGCTTCGACTCGACCGTGCCCGGCAGGTAGCCGATGTCACGCCCCATCGGGAAGATGGGCCGCGATACCAGCAGCCGCTTGTACTTCTCGACCTCCGACACCATGTAGAGCCCGGCCGCCAGCGCGAGCAGCGTCTTGCCGGTGCCGGCCTTGCCGATGAGGCACACCACGTGGATGTCGTCGCGCAGGCACGCGTCGAGCGCGAAGTGCTGCTCGCGGTTCCGCGCCTTGATGCCGCCCAGCGGGACCTTGTTCGAGAACAGCGCCTCGACCTTCCCGTTCTCGACGTCGACGTGCCCGAGCGCTGTGCCGCGCTCGTCGCGCAGCATGACGTACTCGTTCTCGTAGAACGGGACCGGCGTGCCGTTGGCCGCCGGCGGCGCGCTCGGCAGGCCGACGAAGCCGTCCTGGTAGAAGCGGTTCACCTCGCCGTTGGGCATGTCGAGCGTGCGCACCGGCGGGTACAGATCTTCGATGGCGATGCGCCGCGTGTCGTAGTCCTCGGCGTCGATGCCGAGCACGTTGGCGCGGATGCGCAGGTTGGTGTCGAGCGTGACGAGCACCACCTCCTCGTCGGGGCCGGCGATGCTCTTCCGCACCTCCAGCGCCATCGCCAGGATGCGGTCGTCGGCCTCGTGGCCGAGGTGGAAGCCCTCGGGCAGCTTGCGCTCGGTCATCGCCACCTTCAGGCGGCCGCCGTTGTCGAGCGGCACGCCGTCGGTCAGCCGCCCCAGCGCGCGCAGCGCGTCCAGGTGGCGCGCCACCTCGCGCGCGTTGCGGCCGAGCTCCGAGCCGTCCTTCTTGAAGGAGTCGATCTCCTCGATGACCACGATGGGGATCCACACCGTGTTGTCGGTGAAGCCGAAGATGGCTTCCGGGTCGTGCAAGAGGATGTTGGTGTCGAGGACGAAGTGCTTGTTCATCGTTTCGAGCCGGCTCTGCCTCGCCCCGCGGGCGGGAACGTCCGAACGCCTTGCCACTTGGAGCCCGCGGGACGAAAGGGCTCGCAGCGTCTTCGCCGATGTCGTCAACCGGTATGTCCCTCGCCGGATCGCGTGTCAACCGCGGCTGAACGGGGTAGGGTCCCGCCCGAGGAGGTCCCCATGGCAGTCGGCCTGCATTACCTTCGGCACCAGTTGCCGGTCCTCGGCGCCCTCGGGCGGAGCGCGGCCCAGGCCGCGATGCAGAGCTTCGGCGGCAAGCGCGGACGCAAGGCCCGAGGCGACGGCGCGCCGGGTCGGGCTCCGGGACCCTCCGGCGCCGAGGCGACGCTGCCGCTGCCCGGCCCCGAGCTCACCACGACCGTGCCGCCGCGCGACCCGGCGCTGCTGCGCGCCTTCGTGCAGCACCTGGGCGGCGACCCGGCCAGCTACCGCGGCGTCGTGCCGCCGCACTTCTTCCCGCAGTGGACCTTCCCCGTGCTGACGCGCACGCTCGAGGGAATCCCCTATCCGCTGCTGGCGCTCCTGAACGGCGGCTGCCGCATGCAGGTGAACGCGCCCATCCCGCTCGGGGTGCCGCTCGTCACGCGCGCGCAGCTGGTCGGCATCGACGACGACGGCCGCCGCGCCATCCTCCACCAGCGCGTGACGACCGGCACCACGGCCGCTCCCGAGGCGCTCGTCATCGACTTCCACCCCATCGTCAAGCTGGGTGGCAAGCGCGACGAGCGCGGCGGCGACGGCAAGGCCAAGGAGAAGCCGACCGTGCCCGTCGACGGCGTGCGCGAGATCGGTCGCTACGCGCTGCCGGCCCGCGCCGGCCTCGACTTCGCGCTGCTCACCGGCGACTTCAACCCGGTCCACGGGGTGCCGCCGGCGGCCCGCGCCATGGGTATGAAGCACGTCATCCTGCACGGCTTCGCCGAGCTCGGGCGCGCCATCGAGGCGCTCGTGAAGGTGCTGTGGGCGGGCGACGCCACGCGCCTCGGCGGCGTCGACGTGCGCTTCGTGCGACCGCTGGTGCTGCCGAAGCGGGTGGGGGTCTACGTGCGCGAGAACGAGCTCTACGTCGGCGACGCGCCCGGCGGTCCGGCCTACATGACCGGCACGTTCTGGGTCGCCGGCGCCGAGCCCGGCCCGAACGGCGACAAGAAAGGAGCTTGACGATGTCCGACTTCCTGCTGGACCTGGCCCAGAACAAGGCCGCGCGCGGGGTCATCAAGCGCCTCGGCCTGCCGCTGCCGCTGCCCGAGAAGCTGCGCCGGAGCGCCGCGCCCTGGAGCGAGCGCGAGCTCGACGGCATGGCCTTCCTGGTCGCGGCCGGCCCGCGGCCGGCGCTGCTCGACGCGGTGGCGGCCACGCTGGCGCGCGACGGCGCCGAGGCCAAGCTCGTCGGCATGGAGCTCGACGTCGAGCCCTTCGCGCGCCCGGCCGAGGCCTGGAGCCGGCCGCTCGAGCTGTGGGCCCAGGTGCCGCCGGGCGCGCGCTTGGACGGCGTCGTGCTCGACGCGTCGGGGCTTGCCGGACCCGACGACCTGGTCGTCCTCTATCGCGCCATCGGGCCGGCGCTGGCCGCGCTCGGGCGCTCGTCGCGCGTGCTGGTGCTGGGCCGACCCGACGACGCCGCGGCGACGCCGGCCGCGGCTGCCGCGTCGCACGCGCTCGACGGCTTCGTCAGGAGCGTCGCCAAGGAGGTCGGGCGCCGCGGCGCACCGCCCAGCGCGTGCTGGTCGCGCCCGGCGCCGAGGGTCGGCTGACCGCCGTCCTGCGCTGGCTGCTCTCGCCGCGCTCGGCCTGGATGAGCGGCCAGACCGTGAGCGTCGACCTGCGCGCGGCCAGCGACGAGGAGCCCGACGAGGTGGCGCGGACGCTGCCGCTGGCGGGTGAGACCGCGGTCGTCACCGGCGCGGCGCGCGGCATCGGCGCGGCCATCGTCAAGCGCTTCGCGGCCGAGGGCGCCCACGTCATCGCCGTCGATCGGCCGGGCGACGAGGGGCCGCTGTCGAGCTCTGCCGCGCCGTCGGCGCGCGCCCGCTGAGCCTCGACGTGACCGCGCCCGACGCCGTGAAGGTGCTGCACGAGGCGGCGCAGAGCGGCATCGACGTCATGGTCCACAACGCCGGCATCACGCGCGACAAGACGCTCGCGCGCATGAAGCCCGAGCTCTGGGACCAGGCGCTGGCCGTGAACCTCGGCGCCGTCGTGCGCATCACCGACGGGCTCGTCGAGCGCGGTCTCAACGACGGCGGTCGCGTGGTGTGCCTGTCGTCGGTGGCCGGCATCGCCGGCAACTTCGGCCAGACCAACTACGCCAGCGCCAAGGCCGGCATCATCGGCTACGTCGCGGCGCTGGCCGGCGCCGTGCGCGCGCGCGGCATCACCGTCAACGCGCTCGCCCCGGGCTTCGTCGAGACGCGCCTCACCGCGGCCATCCCCGCGGTCACGCGCGAGATCGGCCGGCGCATGGCGGCGCTCGGGCAGGGCGGCGTGCCGGGCGACGTCGCCGAGCTGGCGGTCTTTCTCGCATCCCCCGGCGCCGTCGGCGTGACCGGGCAGACGCTGCGCATCTGCGGCGGCAACTTCATCGGAGCTTGAGCATGGCGGCAACGCGGCGCGCGGTGATCATCGGTGGTGTGCGGACGCCTTTCGTGAAGGCGTTCGGGGATTTCCTGGAGCTCGACAGCATCGCGCTCGGCGTCGCGGCGACGCGCGCGCTGCTCATGCGCACCGGCCTCGCCAAGGCCGATCTCGAGGCCATCGTGTGGGGCGGCGTCATCCTGCCGTCGGGCGCGCCCAACCTCGGGCGCGAGATCGCCATCGATCTCGACCTGCCCACGGTCGAGGCCATGACCGTCACGCGCGCCTGCGCCAGCGGGCTCCAGGCCATCGTGTCGGCGGTCTCGATGATCGAGCGCGGCGACGCGCACGTCGTCATCGCCGGCGGCTCCGACTCGACCTCCAACGCCGAGGTGAAGCTGCCGCAGAAGGTCGTCCACGCCGTGGCACCCGTCGCGCTGTCGGGCAAGTCCGGCCTCGGCGACTGGCTCGGCGCGGCGCGGAAGCTCGCGCCGTTCACCGACATATTGCCGCAGCGGCCGAAGATCGCCGAGCGCTCGACGGGCGAGGTCATGGGCGAGGCGGCCGAGAAGATGGCCGCGCGCAACGGCATCTCGCGCGACAGTCAAGATGCTTTCGCAGTCGCCTCGCACCACCGCGCCGCCGCCGCCATCACCTCGGGCCGCTTCGAGCGCGAGGTGGCCCCGGTCGAGACGCGGAAGAAGACGGTCTACGCCGACGGGCTCGTGCGCGCGACGACCTCGGTCGAGCAGCTCGCCAAGCTGCGGCCGGTCTTCGCCAAGGACGGCACCGTCACGGCCGGCAACGCCTCGCCGCTCACCGACGGCGCCGCCGCCGTGCTGCTCATGTCGGAGGAGGCGGCCAAGGCGCTCGGCCACGCCGCGCTGGCGCGCTTCCGCAGCTGGGCCTTCGTCGGCGTCGACCCGCGCGACCAGCTGCTGGTCGGCCCGGCGCTGGCCATCCCCAAGGCGCTCGACAAGGCGCAGCTGGCGCTGGCCGACGCCGACTTCGTCGATCTCCACGAGGCCTTCGCGGCCCAGGTGCTGGCGGTCGTGAAGCTGCTCGGCTCGGCCGCCTTCGCCGAGGCGCGCCTCGGTCGCGCGAGCGCCGTCGGCGACATCGACCCGGCGCGCCTGAACGTCCACGGCGGCTCCATCGCGCTCGGCCATCCGTTCGGGGCGACGGGCGCGCGCATGGTCACGACCATGGCCCACGAGCTCGCGCTGTCGGGCAAGTCGACCGCCGTCCTCGGCATCTGCGCGGCCGGCGGGCTCGGCGCCGCCGCCGTCCTCGAACGAGTCTAGAGCAGCGAACAGAAACCTCCGCTGCGTCCGATGCGCACTTTCGGGCGTCTCGCGGCTACGTCCTCGCCGCCTTGTGCGGCGTGCTTCAGCACGCCTCCGCGGCGGCTCCGGGCGCGCTCGCGAGCTGCTCCGAAATCGCCCATCGGGCCGCGACGCGTCGGTATCTGATCGCTGCTCTAGCCGCGCATCACGACGACGGGTCGATCAGCGCCGGCGGCGGCTCGTGGTGGATCGGCACGAGCCGCAGGTCGTCGACCAGCGACTGCAGCCGCGCCAGCACCGCGTCGCGCGTCGCCTCGGCGTTCTCGAGCTCGCGCTCGAGCCGCCGCGCCCAGCCGCGCACCGCCTCGAAGCGCTCGCGCGCCGCGGTCTCGGCCGCCTCGCGCTCGCTGCGCGCGGCGTGGCTCGCCGCGTCGTGGCTCGTGCGCGCGCCGATGAGCTCGGCCTCGAGCTGCGTCTTGGTCGCCGCGGCCGCCTCCTGCATCGCCGTCAGCGCCGCGCTCGACTCGGTGAGGGCCGCCTCGGCCGCCACCAGATCCTGCTCCAGCGCCTTCACCCGCGCGCTCGCGGCCGCCAGCTGCTCCTCGGCCGCCGCGCGCGCCGCGCTCGTCTCGGCCAGCTTGGCCTCGAGCTCGGTCACGTGCGCCGCCTGCGCCTTCGCCTGCTCGCCGCCCTTTCGCTGCGTGTCGTCGAGCGACTCGACCAGCGCCTTCTGGAACTCGAGCTCGCCCTGCAGCGCAGCCCGTGCCGCCTCGGCCTCGGCCGCCGCCACCTCGGCCTCGCGCGCCCGCTCCAGCGAGGCGCGCGCCGCCTCGGCGTTCCGCGCCGCCTCGCTGATGTAGTCCTTCATCAGCTTCCGGCTCATGGCCAGCGCCGACTCGACGTCGCTCTTCTCCTTCACGGCGCGCTCGACCTCGAGCGCGCGGTTGGCGAGCTGCTGGTGCAGCTCCTCGGCGCGCGCGTTGACGCCGCTCCAGGCCCGCTCGGCGGTCGTGGCGCGCTCGTCGGCCTGCGCCTTGGCGCTCTCGGCCGCCATGCGCCGCTCGTGCTCCTGCGCCAGCTGGGCCGTGAGCACGGCCACCTGCTCGGCGCTGTTGCCGGCCGCGCGGGAGCGCGCGCGCATGCCCACCATCTCGCTCAGCGCGTTGGTCGCCGTCGCCTCGGCGCTCTTCCGCGCGTCCTCCGAGGCCTGCGCCCGCTCGAGCGCCGAGCGCGCGGCGCTGCGCGCGGTCTCGAGCTCATTGGTCAGCTCCAGCACGCGCCGCTTCTCGGCCGCCAGCTCGTTGGCCACGTCGGGCGCCGGCGAGGCGGCCATGAGCTCGATCATCTGGCGCCGCGCCTTCTCGGACACCGCGTCGCGCTCGGCCTCGAGCGCCTCGATCTGCCGCTTGAGACCCTCGATCTCGCGCGACTGGCTCGTCACCGTCGACTCGAGCTTCTGCACCACGCCGGTCGGCACCGCCACGCGGCTGCCGCTGCGCACGCGCGGCCGCGGCGACTCCTCGTCCTGCTGCGTCTCCGACTTGTGCGAGCAGAAGTACGACAGCGAGATGCCCAGACCGTCGAGCTCGTCGGGCAGGTGGTGGTAGGCGTCGGCCCGCGTCGGCAGCTTCTGGTGGTTGTTGAAGAGCTCCTTGTTGGCCTTGTACGACAGGAGCACGACCGGCACCGCCGGGAAGCGGCGCTTGAACTGCGCGCACAGGTTCCAGCCCTTCGCCACGTCGGCGTTGAGCACGACCAGGTCCGGCGCCTTCACCGTCGCCTCTGCCCACGCGACGTCCACATCCTCGCGCTCGACCATGGTCCAGGTCGCCGGATCGATGTGGCGCTCGACCAGGTCGCGTATGCCCGACCCGGCATCCACGAGCATGACTGTCGACGGCACGCTACCCTCCCAGACTCCCTGACGAACTGCCAGGACCCCGCGTCATGGGGTGACAGTGACCCCGCGGGACCGCCTTGTCAAACGGCCCGGAAGCCCGCTGTCACCGCGTGCGTCGACCCGCGCGCGGGCCGGTTCAGAGTCGCTCGTGGGCCGACTTGGCGAGGCGCGTGAGCTGGTCCTGGTTGCAGACCGACTCGCCGCACGTGACCGTGACGACCATGCGCTTGGTCGGGTCGACGAACGTCAGCGACTGGATGGTGTCGAAGTACGAGTAGAAGGCCTTGGCCGGCTGCAGCACCGTCACGTCCTGCGCGTTCGGGTACTGGAGGCGCATGCGCCGGAAGCGGTCGTCGCACTCGCGCCGCGTCGGGTCCTGCCACACCTGCATGGCCACGCCGAACTTGGTGGCCTCGGCCGCGGCGTAGAAGACCGAGCCGTAGCCGGCCACGATGGCGATGCCCTGGAGCGGCACGCCGGCGGCCAGCGTGCGGCCGGTGACCTCGGCGACCTTCGACAGCGGCAGCGCCGCGGCCGCGTCGATGAGGCCGGTCTCGCTGCGAATCTCGACGGCCGGCGTCGCCGGCTCGACCGGCACGCCCTCGGCCACCGGTGCGCCCGGCGTGGTCGGCGTGCCCGGCGTCGTCGGCGCGCCCGGCGTGGTCGGCGCGCCCGGCGTGGTCGGGGTGCCCGGCGCGGTCGCTTCGGGCGGCGTGCCCGGCGCGGCCGGCGTCGTGGGGGTGGGCGTCGTGGCCGGCGTGCCCGGCGTCGCGGGGCCCGGCGTGGTCGCGCCCGGCTCGCCCGGCACCACCGCCACGGCGCCCGGCTCGCCCGCGGCGCCCGGCTCGCCCGGCGTCGCGCCCTCGCCGTCGCCGCGCGGGATGCCGTCGACGCCGTGACGAATCGGACCCGGCCGGCGCCCGTTCAGGCGATCGCGCGCGGCGCGCACGCGCCCCTTGGGATCGTCGCCGATGGTGCGCTCGTGGCCTTCGGGCTTCTCGCCGTCCACCTTCTCGCCGTCCACCTTCTCGCCGTCGGCGGCCTTGTCGCCGGCGGGCTTCTCGCCCTCGGCCTTGTCGCCTTCGGCCGGCGTGGCCTTGTCGCCCTCGGCGGGCGCGACCGTGGCCGCGCCGTCGGCGGGCTTGTCCTTGCCGCAGGCCGGTGCTCCCAGGGTGAGCGCGGTGGCCAGCGCGAGGACGGACGAGGACGGGAAGAGGCGGATTTTCATGGGACCAGCGCCAACCGGAGCTTAGGAACCGATGTTCCCGGAAAGGCGGCCGGCAACGTAAACCGCGGGTCGCGTCATGGCAAGGCCGCGCACGCGAGGCGGGCCTGCGCGCCGCGCGGCCCGGGCGCCCGTCACAGGAAGCGCTGCTCCTCGGACTTCTCCCACACGCGCTCGACGCCGCGCTCGAGCGCCGCCTGCATCGCGGTCGAGACGCGATCGAACAGGCGCCGGCGCGGCACGTACTGGAGGTGCCAGATGTCGGCCTGGTCGCGCTGCTCGGCGAGGTAGTCGTCGGAGGTGATGATGCGATCCACGAGGCCCAGGTCCTTGGCCTGCGTGCCGTACCAGTGCTCGCCGGTGGCGACCTTCTCGAGGTCGAGCGCGGGGCGCGCGCGGGCGATGTGATCCTTGAAGAGGCGGTGCGCCTCCTCGAGCTCCTGCTGGAACTTCTGCCGCCCCTCCTCGGTGTTCTCGCCGAACATCGTGAGCGTGCGCTTGTACTTGCCGGCCGTCATGAGCTCGAAGTCGATGTCGCGCTTCTTCAGCCAGCGATTGAAGTTGGGGAAGCCCGCGACCACGCCGATCGAGCCGATGACCGCGAACGGCGCGGCCAGGATCTGCTGGCCGACGACGGCCATCATGTAGCCGCCCGAGGCGGCGATCTGGTCGACGGCGATGGTGAGCTTCAGGCCGCGCTCGCGCAGGCGCTGGAGCTGCGAGGCGGCGAGGCCGTAGGCGTGCACGAGCCCGCCCGGCGACTTCAGGCGCACCACCACCTCGTCGTGCGGGCGCGCCGCTTCGAGGATGGCGGTGATCTCCTCGCGCAGCCCCGAGACCTGGGCCGCGCGCAGGTTGCCGTCGAAGTCGAGGACGTAGACGCGGCGGCGCTCGGGCACCAGCGCGCCGGCGGTCTTGGCCTTGTCGGCGGCGCGCTCGGCCTTCTGGCGCGCCTTGAAGGCGCGGGCCGGCAGGAGCGCGCGCTGCATGCGGCTGGCGGTGTGCTTCCAGCGCTCGTTGAGCTTCTTCAGGCGCAGATCGCCCCGGCTCTCGTCGGGCCCGCCGCGGCGCGCGGCGCGCGCGATGGCGCCGATGATGGCCACGACGGCCACGACGATGAGCAGGACCTTGGCGGCGAAGACACCGAGCTCGGCGAGGAGTTCCATCGGCGGCACCTTCGCACTTCCGGTCGCCGGGTCAAGCGGGGTAACACCTTCGGGCCGCCGCGGTGTTCAGGGGTTTGCGGTGGCCTCCAGCTGGCCTCGGTATGCTCGACGTCGACGCGCTCTATCAACGCTACGGTCCGATGGTGCTCCGGCGCTGCCGCCGCATGCTGGGCTCCGAGGACCGGGCCATGGACGCCATGCAAGACACCTTCGTGCAGATCCTGCGGCACGCCGATCGCCTCGACGCCGAGGCGCCGTCGAGCCTCCTCTGGCGCGTCGCGACGCGCGTGTGCCTGAACCTCGTGCGCGGCGCCAAGCGGCGCCCCGAGGTCGACGACGGCGCGCTGCTCGAGCGCATCGCCAGCCTGCCCGACGACCCGACCACGCGCCGCGTGCTCGACCGCATCTTCGCGCGCGAGCCCGACTCGACGCGCGTCATGGCCGTCCTCCACTACGTCGACGGGCTGACGCTCGAGGAGACCGCGGCCGAGGTCGGGCTGTCGGTGTCGGGCGTCAGGAAGCGCCTGCGCACGCTGCGCGAGCGTCTCGCGCAGGACGACTCGGAGGTGCGGCCATGAGCCCGACGCACGATGGCGCGCGCGCGGCGGACCGCGGTCCCGAGCGCGTGCCCGAGCTGCTGGTCGAGAAGCTGCGCCTGGGCGAGCTCGCGCCGGCCGACGCCGACGCCGTGCGCCAGCGGCTCGCGGCCGAGCCGGGCGGGCTCGCGCGTCTGGCCGCGCTCGACGCCGACGACGCCGCGACGCTGGCGCGCCACCCGCGCCTCGCGGCTGCGCGCGCCGAGGCCGGCGGCCCGCCGCGCGCGTCGTCGCCGCGCTGGCTGCGCCTGGCGGCGCCGGCCGTGCTGGCGGTCGTCGCGGCGCTGCTGCTCTTCGCGCGGGCCGACGCCGACGCCCCTTCTAGAGGAGGGCTCAGGCCGAAGGGCGGCGACGTCGCGCCGCGGCTCGTCATCTATCGGCAGGGTGAGCGGCGTGGACGTGCTCGACGACGGCGCGCTGGCCAGGCCGGGACGGCCCTGCAAGTGGCCTACATCGCGGCCGGGCGGAGCTACGGCGCCATCATGTCGGTCGACGGTCGCGGCGGTACGACCGTGCACCTCGCGGCCGGTCCGCTCGAGCAGGGCGGCGAAGGTGCGGCTGCCGCGCTCGTTCGTGCTCGACGACGCGCCCGGCTTCGAGCGCTTCGTGCTGATGACGCTCGCGCCGAAGACGCGCGCTCGAGGTCACGACCTTCACGGTGCGGAAGCCCGATCGCGCGGCGCCGTGATCGGCGCGCTCATCGCGACCGTGGTCGCAGGGGTGGCGCTCGCGGCGCCGCCCGCCGAGCCGACGGCGCCGGTGGCCCGCTGGGCGGTGGTGGTCGGCGCCAATGACGGCGGGCCCGGGCGCGACCCGCTGAGGTGGGCGGTGCGCGACGCCGAGCGCGTGGCCGACGTCCTCGAAGAGCTCGGCGGCGTGCCGGCCGAGCACGCGCGCTCTTGCGCGACCGTCGCGCGCCGACATCCGAGCGCGCGCTGACGCTCGCCACCGGCGGCATCGTGCAGGCCAAGGCGGCCGGTCAGCGCACCGAGCTCATCGTCTACTACTCGGGCCACGCCGATCCGGCCGGGCTCCTCCTCGGCGCGCAGCGCTTCGAGTACGCGCTGCTCCGGACGCGCCTCGACGCCATCCCGGCCGACGTGCGCCTGGTGGTCCTCGACGCCTGCGCGTCGGGCGCCATGCTGCGCCCGAAGGGCGGCACGCCGGCCGCGCCCTTCGTCGACGTCGGCGTCGCCAGCGGTCACGCCTACGTGGCCTCGGCCGCGGCCGACGAGTTGCGCAGGAGTCGGACCGGCTCCAGGCGAGCTTCTTCACGCACCACTTCGTGGCCGGCCTGCGCGGCGCCGCCGGCACCTCGGGCGACGGGCGCGTGACGCTCACCGAGGCCTACGACCACGCCTTCCGGGAGACGCTGCTCGGGCACCGCCGAGACGCTCTCCGGACCGCAGCACCGAGCTCGACATCCAGCTCGCCGGCCAGGGCGACCTGGTGCTGACCGAGCTCGCCGGCTCGGCGCGCGTCGTCCTCAGGCGCTCGATCGCCGGCCGCGCCTTCGTGCGCGACGGCGCCGGCCGGCTCGTTGGCGAGGTCATGAAGGCCGCCGGCGAAGCGGTCCCGCTGGCGCTCGCGCCGGTCTTCCTGCGTCGCGGTCGTGGTCGCGCGGCGCGTGCTCGGCGCCGACGTCGAGCTCGTCGCGGGCGGCGCGCGCGAGGTCGAAGCCGACGCGCTGCGCGACCTCGGCCGGCGCCGAGACGCGCGAGCGCGGCGGGACGCTGCTCGTCGACGCGCTGCCGCGGCCCGAGCGGACCTCGGTCATCCGCTTCTCGGTCGTACCGCTGCTCGGCTTCGAAGGCTGGGCGACGACCTCGCCGTGCGCGGACCTCGGCCTGCGCGTCGTGGCCGATCGCGTCGGCGTCGATCCGCGGTCGGCACGATCGGCGTCGGCTACGTCGAGGCCGATGAGGTGGTCGGCCTCCAGCTCGGCGCGGTGGCCGTGGCCGGCAAGGTGCGCGGCTCGCAGGTAGGCCTCGTGACCTACGCCCACAGCGTCGAGGGCGTCGCGGTGGCGCCCTTCCCGTGGGTCGACGACGGCATCCACGCCGTCGAGGCTGGGTCGACACGCGCGGCGGCGTCGACGTCGGCTACTGCCTGGGCCGCGCCACCCATGTCGCCGGCAACGTCGGCTGGCGCCCGGCCACGGCGCCTGCGCCGAGGTCGGCGTCGGCTTCGCCTTCGGCACGCGCGTCGCCGCTCGGCCCGCTCGCGCTCGATCTCGATCTGGGCCTGCGCTTCGCCATGCCCGGCTGCGCCAGCGAAGGACCAGCTCACCTCGCGCGCCGTCCTGGCCCTGCCCGTGGCGGGCAGCCTGAACCTCTTCGCGGGCGGCGGGCTGGCCGGCGTGAAGTCGGGCGACGGCGAGGCCTTCGGCGCCATCGGCCTGCGCTTCGAGCGCTGAGCGCGGCCGGTCCCCCTCGATTGGTCACCAATCGCGGAAGCTGGCATAAGCATCGGGGGTCAGCTCCAAGGGGGATGTATGAAGCGCAGCGGACATGCGGTCTGGACGGGTGCCGGCGCGACCGGACACGGCAAGCTCACGACGCAGAGCGGGGCGATCACCGATCTGCCCTACGACTTCAAGGGCCGCTTCCAGAGCGAGGACGGCCGGGCCGGGACCAACCCGGAGGAGCTCATCGGCGCGGCCCACGCGGGCTGCTTCTCGATGGCCACGGCGGTCGCGCTCGGGCAGGCCGGCTTCACGCCGGAAGAGCTCCGCGCCGAGGCCAAGGTCGAGATCCGCCCGGTCGGGGGCGGCTTCGCCATCACCGGCATCGAGCTCTTCCTGAAGGCCAAGGTGCCGGGCCTCGACGAGGCCACGTTCAGCAGATCGCCGCCGGCGCCAAGGCCAGCTGCCCGGTGTCGAAGGCGCTCGGCGCGGTGCCGATCACGCTGGCGGCCGAGCTCCTCAATGACCGCCGCCGTCAACCGGCGCGGCTCCTCGCCGAGCGCCCGAGCGGCATGATCGACGCGCGCAACTTCAGCTGGGTCGAAGAGCCGGTGCCCGACCCGGCGACGGCGAGGTCGTCGTGCGCGTGCTGGGCTGTCGTACGACCCGACGCAGCGCAGCTGGCTCGCGCGCGACGCGCATCTGCCGGCCGTGAAGATCGGCGAGGTGGTGCGCTCGGGCGGCGTCGGGCGCGTGGTCCGATCGAAGAGCGCGCGCTTCGCCGAGGGCGACCTCGTGAGCGGGCTCGTCGGCTGGCAGGACTACGCGCTGCTCTCCGAGCGCAGCATCGCCCGGATCCGCCGGGGGCGTCCATCGAGCAGGCCATGAGCGCGCTCGGCACGACCGGCCTCACCGCCTACTTCGGGCTCCTCGACGTCGGTCGCCCGGTGGCCGGCGAGACCGTCGTCGTGTCGGGCGCGGCCGGCGCGACCGGCTCGGTGGTGGCGCAGATCGCGCGCATCAAGGGCTGCCGGTCAGTCGGGATCGCGGGCGGCGGTGACAGTGTCGCTGGCTCGTCGAGGAGGCCAAGGTCGACGCGGCCATCGACTACAAGAGCAGAACGTCGCGCCGCCTCCGTGACCTCTGCCCGAGCGGCATCGACATCTTCTTCGACAACGTCGGCGGCGACGTCCTCGACATGGCGCTGGGCCAGCTCGCCATGCGCGGGCGCGTGCTGCTGTGCGGCGGCATCTCGCAGTACAACGAGGCCGTCCGTCGGGGCCGAAGAACTACCTGAACCTGGTCGTCCGGCGCGGGCGCATGGAGGCTTCCTCGTCACCGACTACATGAAGCGGGCGCCCGAGGCGCTGGCCGAGCTGTCGGGCTGGCTCGCGTCGGGCGAGCTCATCGATCGCATCGACATGCAGACCGGCCTCGAGCGCGCTCGAGACGCTGAACCGGCTCTTCACCGGCCAGAACCAGGGCAGCCCTGCGCGTGGCCGAGTAGCGCGCGCGGTGCGGTCGAACGAATGAAGCCGGCGGAGCCGCCGGAGGTCGCGATGGCGCACGACTACATCGCCAGCCTGCTCGCGGCGAACCGCTGCGCGAGCCCATCCTGCGCCGCGCCATCGCCACGCTGGCGCTGCCGTGCGGCAGCCGCGGCGTCGACGTCGGCTGCGGCATCGGCCTCCAGCTGCCGCTGCTCGCCGAGGCGGTCGGCCCGGCCGGGCACGTGACCGGCGTCGACCCCGATCCGGCGCTGCTTGCGTACGGCCAGCGCCACGTCGCCGCGCTCGGGCTCGGCGCCGAGCGGTCGCGCTCGCGGCCGGCGACATCCTCCACCTGCCGGCCGCCGACCGGGCCTTCGACTGGGCCTGGAGCGCGGACTGCATCGGCTATCCGGCCGGCGACCTCGCGGCGCCGCTGGCCGAGCTCTCGCGCGTCGTGCGCGCAGGCGGCACGATCGCGTTCCTCGGGTGGTCGTCGCAGGCGCTCTTGCCCGGGCACGCGGTGCTCGAGGCGCGGCTCGGCGCCAGCGCGTCCGCCTACCGGCCGTTCCTCGCCGGCCAGCCGCCCGAGCACCACTTCGCGCGCGCGCCGCACCAGCTGCGCGCGGCCGGGCTGGAGGACGTGCGCGCCGAGACCTTCGTCGCCGACGTGCTGGCGCCGCTCACCCCCGAGCTGCGGGCCGCGCTGGCGGCGCTCCTGGCGATGCTCTGGAGCGTCGACGACGCCGAGCTGGCGCCGGAGGATCGCGCGGCGCATCGACGCCTGTGCCACCCCGACGCGAGCGAGCACATCCTCGACGTCGACGGCTACCACGCCTTCTTCACCTGCACGCTGTTCAGCGCGCGCGTGCCGTCGCGCGCGCGCTAGCGAGCGAGCAGGCTACTTCGTCGAGCCGATCCAGCGATCGAGCCAGGCCATGACCTCGTGGTGCCAGCGCAGGCTGTTCTGCGGCTTCAGCACCCAGTGGTTCTCGTCGGGGAAGTAGAGGAAGCGGCTCGGGATTCCGCGACGCTGCAGCGCCGTGAAGGTGCTCATGCCCTGGGTCGCGACGACGCGGAAATCGTTACCGCCGTGCACGACCAGCGTCGGAGTCTTCCACTTGGCGACATGGTCGATGGGGTTGTGCTTCACGTAGTCGGGGTTGTCGTACGGCGCGCCCATGTGGTCCCACTCGGGGAACCAGATCTCCTCGGTGGCGTAGTAGGCCATGCGCTCGTCGAGGTTGCCGTCGTGGCAGACCAGCGCCTTGAAGCGATCGGTCTGGCCGTTGATCCAGTTGATCATGAAGCCGCCGTAGCTGGCGCCGGCGGCCGCGGTGCGGTCGGGATCCATGAACGGGTACTTGGCCAGCGCCGCGTCCATGCCCTTCATCAGGTCCTCGAACGGGGCGCCGCCCCAGTCGCCGCGGATGGCGTCGGTGAAGGCCTGGCCGTAGCCGGTCGAGCCGTGGAAGTCGATGAACACCACCGCGAAGCCGTGGCCGGCGTAGGCCATCGGGTTCCAGCGGTAGTGGAAGTGGTCGCCCATCGAGCCCTGCGGTCCGCCGTGGATGAGCATGACGGTCGGGTGCTTCTTGCCGTCGTCGAAGCCGGCCGGCTTGACGACGTAGCCGTAGACGGTGTCGCCGTGCGCGCCGACGAAGCTGAACTGCTCGTACGGGCGCCAGTCGATGGCCGCGAGCCTGGCGGCGTTGACGGCGGTGATGGGGTGGGCGCCCTTGCCGGACGGCGCGACGGCCCACAGGTCGACCGGCGCGTTCAGCGCGTCGTGCTGGTAGACGAGCACGTCCTTGCCGACCAGGACGCCGCCGTTCGTGCCCTTGTCGACCAGCAGTTCGGCGGCGCCGGTCTTCACGTCGATGCGATAGATCGAGTGGCTGCCGAGGTTGTCGGAGCGGGTGTAGAGCGCCTTGCCGTCGGGCGACCAGGCCAGCTCGCCGGCCGAGTGGTCCCAGGCGTCGGTCAAGGGCCTTGACGATTTCGGGTGGCGAGGTCCCACAGCACGATGCGGCCCTTGTCGCTCTCGTAGCCGGCGTGGCTCTGGGCGACGACGGCCAGCGTCCTGCCGTCGGGCGAGAAGGCCGGCGTGCTGTCGGCGGCCAGGTTCGAGGCGGTGAGGGCCACCGGCTGGGCCGACCCGTCGAGCGGCGCGAGCCACACGTCGAGGTTGGTCGACCAGGCGGCGTCGCGCGTGGCGTTCCTGCCGACGAAGGCCACCGTCTTCGAGTCGGGCGAGAATGGCGATCTCCTCCTCGCCGCCGCCGAAGGGGTGCTCGGGGCTGTCCATCACCATGCCCGGCATCAGGTCGCGCGGCTCGGCGCTGATCGGGCGCGTGGCGTCGGCCGCGGCGTCCGCCCCGGCATCCGGCAAGTCGGCGACAGGCTGCGCTTGCCGTCCTCCCAGGTGTCCCAGTGGCGGAAGAGCAGCTCGTCATAGACAAGCGCCTTGACCTTGTCCTTGTCCTTGGCATCGTCGCGCGCGGCGGTCTCGGCCAGCGTCTTGGCGTCGGGGTAGACGTCCATCGACAGGACGAGGTGCTTGCCGTCGGGGGTGACCGGCGGCAGGCGACGTCGATCGGATAGGCGGTGACCTGCGTCGCCTCGCCGCCCGACGGGTCGAGGCGCCACACCTGCGAGCTGCCCGAGCGGCTCGACAGGAAGAGGATGGCCTTGCCGTCGGGCGTCCACAGCGCCGAGCTTCGTCGGCGTCGGGGTGGCTCGTCAGGCGGCGCAGGCCCTTGCCGTCGATGCCCACCATCCACAGGTCGGTGCGGCCGCGGTTGGCGGCGAGGTCGGTGGTCCGCAGCGTGAAGACGACGCGCTTGCCGTCGGGCGAGAGCGCCGGCTCGGACAGGCGGTCCATGGCCAGCATGTCGTCGACGCTGAAGGCGTGGGTGGCGGTGGGCGCCGGGGCGGCGGCGAGGAGCGAGGCGGTGATGAGCGAGCCGAGTCCGAGCATAGGCTCGGCTGCATATCACGGCCTCGCGCTCGACGCCAGCCCGCCTGGCGGGGGCGTGTCGACGCCGACGCGACCCGCCCTTGTCACATCAGCCGTTGGCCGCCGCCGGGTCCATCCAGAAGACCTCCCAGTGGTGGCCGTCGAGGTCGTAGAAGCTCCAGCCGTACATGAAGCCGAGGTCGCTCGGCGGCATGGCCGTGGTCGCGCCCATGGCGAAGGCGCGGTTCACGAAGGCGTCGACCTCGTCACGGCTCGCGCACGACAGCGCGAAGAGCGCCTCGGTGGTCTTCGACGTCGCTCAGCGGCCTGGTGGTGAAGTCCTTGCAGCGCGCCTCGACGAGCAGCATCACGAAGGCCGACTCGTTGACGATCGGGCGCAGGTCGCGGTCTCGTCGGTGAAGCGCGGGTTGAAGCTGAAGCCGAGCTCGGTGAAGAAGGCGATCGAGCGCTGGAGATCGCGCACGGGCAGGCTGACGAAGAGCTTGCGGGTCGGCTGTGGGTCGCGGTCATGGTCTCGCCCTCCTTGGCGATGGTTTGCGAGCATGAGACTCCGTCCGTCGCGCGAACTCATCGCGGCGTTCGGCGATTTCTTCATGAAGCGAGGCCACCGGAGCGACCATTCACTCCTGCCAGCGGACATGCCAGTTGCCGACCGCGACGAACACCGCCGCGAAGGCCGCCAGCACGGCCGCCGGCAGCAGCACGTCGGCGAGCGGCAGGCCGCGCCAGGTCGCCGCCGCGAGCCCGTCGGTGGCCCAGTTGGTGGGCAGCGCCTGCGCCACCGACTGCAGCCAGTCGGGCATGAGCGCGGGTACCAGGCGCCGCCGACGAAGCTCATGACCACGAGCAGCTCGCCGCGGCCGAGGCCGGCCAGCAGCACCGCGAAGCCGCCGGCGAAGAGGGCCTGCGCGACGACCATGATGCCGAGCGCCAGGAAGCCGCCGGACCGGGATGCCGAAGACGAGGATGCCGGCCGCGTAGACGCCGACCGACAGGATGAGCGCCAGCACCGCGGTCGAGCCGGCCAGGCCGAGCAGCGGCACGATGGGCGCCACGCGCGCGAGGCGCGTCCGGACCAGCACGCCGGCCTGGCGCTCCTGCACGAGGCTCTTGGCCATGTCCTGCGCCAGGAAGAGCAGGAACATGCAGAGCATGCCGGCGAAGCTGTGGGCGTAGCTGTTGTAGCCGGCGGCCGGACCGGCGGCGACCACCGCCTCCTTGGCCAGCGACAGCGGCGGGCGCATGCCGCTCGACGCCACGCCGCCGGCCTTGGCCGCCGCCGTCGGGTCGGCCGGCGTCGGGCTCGCGCTGAGCGCGACGGCCTCGTCGAGGAGGCCGAGCCAGGCGCCGCTGGCCTCGCCGCGCAGGTCCTGCAAGAGCTCGCGGCGGCCGCTCGCGTCGGAGAAGCCGCGCGCGGCCTGCTCCATCTGCACCTTCTCGAAGAGGCCGCCCACCAGCTCCGACTCGATGTCGCGCGACGGGTCGTAGAGGAGGCTCGCCGCCAGCGGCTCGCCGATGAAGAGGTGCGACGGCCTGAGCGCGTCCGACACGCCGCGCGGCAGGATCAGCGCGACCCCGGCGTGGCCTTGTGCGATGCGGGCCTGGGCCTCGTCGAAGGAGACGCGCTCGACGTCGAGCGCGGCCTGGCGTCGAGCGAGGCGATGAGCGCCTCGGTCGCTGCGCAGCCGTCCTGGTCGACCACCAGCAGGTCGACCGTGCTGGCCTTCGAGCGCGCCGCGAACAGCATGCCGAGAGCGACGCCAGGAGCACCGGCATGACGAAGGTCATGAGCGCGCCGTTCCGATCGGCGAAGAAGTTGCCGAGGTCCTTCCGCGCCAGCCAGCCGATGCGTCGTAGCGTGTCGTTCATGCGTCGTCCTTGAGCGCGCGGCCGGTGAGCTGAGGAACACGTCCTCGAGGCTCCTTGTGCTTGGGTCGGACGCTGGCGACGTGCAGCCCGCCGCCTCCAGCGCGGTGCGGATGGCGCCCGCGTCGGCCGCGGCATCGGCGCGATCGTCGGCGCCGGGCGCCCCCGCGGCAGCCGGCGCGAGGACCACCTGGGTGCTCGCGCGCGCCGCGATCGCCGGCCAGGAGATCGGCCAGCGCGCCCTTCGTGACGAGCTTGCCGTGGTCGACGATGGCGACGTGGCTGCAGAGCGTCTCGACCTCCTCCATATAATGAGTGGTGTAGAGGATGGTCCGACCCTCGGCGTGCAGCGCGCGCAGCATGTCGAAGAGGTGGTTCCGCGACTGCGGATCGACGCCGGCGGGCTCGTCGCAGATGACCAGGCGCGGGTCGTGGAGCAGGCTCGCCACCAGGTTGAGGCGCCGCTGCATGCCGCCCGACAGCGTGGCGACGCGCGAGCGCTCGCGGCCCTCGAGGCGCGCGACCGCGACGGCCCAGGCGATGCGCTCGCGGAGGCGCGCGCCGGCCAGGCCCATGAGCCCGCCCTGGATGGCCAGGTTCTCGCGCACCGTCAGCGCCGCGTGCAGCGCCAGCGCCTGCGGCACGAGGCCGATCAGCGCCTGCACCCGGCGCCGCGTCGGATCGAGCCCGGCCACGCGCACGCGCCCCGAGGTCGGCCGGATGAGCCCGGCCAGCGCCGCGAGCGCGTCGTCGACTTGCCGGCGCCGTTGGGCCCGAGCAGGCCGTAGAAGGCGCCGGCCGGCACGCTCAGGGCTGAGGCCGTCGACGGCCGCGCGCGGCGGCGTCGCCGCGGACGGCGCCGGGAAGCGCACGACCAGGTCGTCGATGTCGATCATGGCGTCGACCATGCGCGCATGCTCGGAGCTTCACCGCGCGCCGTCCACCGCACGCGGCGCCGCGCGGGGTTCCCACGCCGGCGCGCATCCCGTAGGCTCGCGGCGATGACCGAAGCCCGCCTCGACGCGCTGCGCGACCTCATGCCCGACGTCTTCGGCGACGGCCGCGTCGACTGGCAGGCGCTGCGGCGGGCGCTGGGGGCGGCCATCGACGACGGCCCCGAGCGCTTCGGCCTGAGCTGGCCGGGCAAGTCCGAGGCGCAGCAGGCGCTGCTGGCGCCGTCGGCGGGGCGCCTCGCGCCGGCTCCCGAGCGCGGCGTGGACGACCCGGCCGGCGACAACCTGCTCATCGAGGGCGACAACCTCGAGGTCCTGAAGCTCCTCCTGGCGAGCCATCGCGGCGCCTTCAAGCTCATCTACCTCGACCCGCCGTACAACACCGGCCACGAGTTCATCTACCGCGACAACTTCCGCGACGGCCTGGCCGAGTACTTGCGCTTCTCGCGCCAGGCCGACGCGCAGGGCCGCGCGCCGACCGACGTCGAGACCGACGGCCGCTTCCACGCGCGCTGGCTCTCGCTCATGTACCCGCGCCTCGTGGCCGCGCGCGCGCTGCTGCGCGACGACGGCCTCATCGCCGTCAGCATCGACGACCACGAGCTCGCCACGCTGCGCCTGCTCATGAACGAGGTCTTCGGCGAGGAGTGCTTCGTCGCCAACATCATCGTCCAGTCCAACAAGCGCGGGCAGACCTACAAGCAGATCGCCAAGACCCACGAGTACCTCGTCCTCTTCGCGCGCGCCCCGCACCCGACCTTGTTCGAGCTCGACAAGGCCGCCGACGCGCTGCCCTTCGTCGACCGCGCCGGGCCCTACGACCTCTGGGAGCTGCGGAACCGCAACCCCAAGTTCGGGCGCTTCAACCGACCGAACCTCCACTATCCGATCCACGTGAACCCCGACGCGCGCGACGCGACCGGCTGGGCGCGCGTCGCGCTCGAGCCCGCCCCCGGCTTCAGCGTGACGGTGCATCCGCGGAACCGGGCCGGCGTGGACGGCTGCTGGCGCTGGGGCCGCGACGCGGTACTCGGCGCCGGGCTCGGCGGCGACCTGCCCGACGTGGTGGCGCGGCAGAAGAAGGACGGCGGCTGGAACATCTACGAGCGCGCGCGCAAGGTGACGACCAAGGCGCGCTCCATCTGGACCGACACCGAGGTCATCAGCGAGCGCGGCACGCGCGAGCTCGCCGATCCGGGCTGGGCGGCTCTTCGATCACCCGAAGCCGCTCGGCCTCATGACGCGGCTCCTGCGCCTGACGACGCGCGGCGACGACCGCGTGCTCGACTTCTTCGCCGGCTCGGGCACGACCGGGCACGCGGTCCTGACCCAGAACGCGCAGGACGGCGGCGCGCGGCGCTTCGTGCTGGTGCAGCTGCCCGAGCCGACCGGCCGCGCCGACTTCCCGACCATCTCGCGCCTGGCCGAGGAGCGACTGCGGCGCGCCATCGCCAGCGTCGGCACCGGCGGGTTCCGCGTCATGACGCTGGGAGAGTGACAAAATCGCCGAGCCTGGCGTGACGTCGCCGCGGTGCGCCGCCGCGGTGCGCCGCCGCGTGCGCCGCCGGGGCAGCGGTCAGACCGCGTCCAGGCTGGGCGCGCGCCCCCACCCGGCGGGCCGGGTGACGAATCCCGTCCGCCGGAGGGGCTCGGCGCTCGCGTCCGGGGCGCGGTCGTGTATCCTGCGGGCGTCTCGGAGGCCCTGCGGATGCCGTTCGAGACTCGGCCCGTCCCGTCACCAAGTCGAGGCGACCCCTGCGGCAGCCGCTTCCACGACCTCCCCGGTGCCCGGCCCTCGCCGTGCGTCGCGCCGCGCTCGCCGTCGCGCTCGCGCTCGGCGCGCTGCTGACGCTCGGCGCGGCCGGCGGCGCCGCGCACGCCGCGCCGTGCGCCACCGGCGCCAACGTGACCATCGCGACGGCGTGCACGCTGGCCGGCTCGAGCACGCCCTACGTCTACACCGGCACGCTCACCATCAGCGCCGCCATCACCGCCGGGACCGCCGACAGCACGCTGCCCGTCCTCATCACCGCCGACAACGTGACCTTCACCGGCTCGGGCTCGATCGGCCTCATCGGCATGGGCGCCGCGGCCGGCAGCGGCCCGGGCTTCGCCACCAGCGGCGCGGCCGCGCACGGCGGCATGGGCGGCGGCGAGACCGGCGCGGTCTACGACAGCGCGTCGGCCCCGAGCCAGGTCGGCTCCGGCGGCGCCAACGCGCGCGGCGGCGGCGCGCTCAAGCTCACGGCCAGCGGCACCGTCAACCTCAACGGCACCGGCACGAGCATCAACGCCACTGGCGCCGCGTCCGGCACCACCAGCGGCAGCGCGGGCTCGGGCGGCTCCATCTGGATCGTCGCGCCGACCTTCGGCGGCACCGGCCAGCTCATCGCCAAGGGCGGCAACAGCACCTCGGGCAAGGGCGGCGGCGGCGGCCGCATCGCCGTCGAGTACACCTCGCTCGTCGCCGGCTCGACCATCCTCAACGCCGGCCGCATGAGCGTCGCCGGCGGCACCGGAGGCAGCAACGGCGGCGCCGGCACCGTCTGGATCAAGGCCGCGGGCGCGACCTTCGGCGCGCTCGTCGTCGACAACGAGGGCATCGACGGCGCCACCACGCGCCTCGCGAGCGGCGACACCTTCGACCTCATCACGCTCCGGAACGTCGGCCGCTTCGAGGTCACGAGCGGCCAGACCGTCACCGCCATCGGCGGCATCCCGACCACCACCGGCGCGCAGGCGCGCATGTCGGTCGACCCCGGCGCGACGCTGGTGCTGCCGTCCGGCACGCTGGCGCTGCAGGGCTGGGACCTCGTCCTGCAGGGCTCCATCCAGGGGCCGACCGCGCTCACGCTCGCGACCGCCACCATGATCTGGGTGTCGGGCGGCTTCACGCCGGCGCTGACGAGCCTCGACGTGGGCAACCTCGGCACGCTCGAGAAGTGGGGGACCGCGGCGCTCTCCATCGCGAGCATCGTCGTGCGCAGCGGCGGCGTCATCCAGAGCGGCGCCAACGCATCGACGCTGGTGCACAGCCTGAACCTCGCCGCCGCGACCTTGAACGTGCAGTCGGGCGGCAAGCTCACCGTCAACGGCAAGGGCTTCGACCCCGGCACCGGCGCGGGCTTCCTCTCGAACGGCGCGGGCCACGGCGGCCTCGGCGGCGCCGACACCGGCCGCGTCACCGATCTCGTCGAGACCCCGGGCGAGCCCGGCTCGGGCGGCAGCGCCAGCAAGGGCGGCGGCGTCATCCGCCTGGACGTGAGCGACACCCTGACGGTGGCCGGCAGCGTCAGCGCCGACGGCACGACCGTCGGCGCATGCAACAACACCGGCGGCGCGGGCGGCGCCATCTGGATCACCACCAACCACATCGCCGGCTCGGGCAGCATCACCGCCAGCGGCGGCAACGGCTCGTGCACCAACAACATCGGCGGCGGCGGCGGGCGCATCGCCGTGCATTACGCGATCGTCGACAGCGGCAGCCTGGTCGACCGACCGCCTCGAAGACCCTCGCCGCCGGCGGCGCGACGCCGGCACCAACGGCGGCGGCGCGGGCACGGTGTTCCTCTGGAACACCACCGCGGCGCGCACGCTGGTCGTCGACGACGCCAATGTCAGCCGCGGCACGACGCCGCTCGCGGCCGGAGCCTCCGAGAGCTACGACGTCGTGCAGGTGCGGGGCGGCGCGCGCTTCGTCATCGGCAACGGCACGACGCTCACCGCGGTGACGACGCTGGCCGGCGGCGGCACGACGCGCGGCTCGGTGACGATCGCCGCCGGCGGCAACCTCGCCACGCCCGCGACGCTGACGCTGAGCGGCGTCGACGTCACCCACCTCGGGCACTGGCAGCAGCTGCAGGGCCTGACCTTCGGCAGCGGCACGCTCACCTGGGACGGCGGGACCTTCGACGCCGGGCTCGCCAGCCTGGTGGTCGAGAGCGCCGGCGTCATCGAGCAGAAGGGGCTCGCCCCGTTCGACGTGACCGCGCTCGAGGTGCGGAGCGGCGGCGTGTTCCGGAGCTTCGACAACACCACCTCGACGCTCCAGCACGAGGTCTACGTGCGCGCGACGACCGTCACGGTGCAGTCGGGCGGCAGCATCACCACCTTCGCGCGCGGCTTCGCCGCCAACGTCGGGCCGGGCGTCCTGAACGGCGGCATGGGCCACGGCGGCCTCGCCGGGAGCGACAAGGGCAAGATCCACGACGCCGTCGAGACGCCGGTCGACGCCGGCTCGGGCGGCGTGGCCGGGAAGGGCGGCGGCGTCATCCGCCTCGAGGTCGGCGGCACGCTCACCGCCGCCGGCACCATCACCGCCAACGCCAACGGCGCGGGCGCCTGCGGCGCGGGCGGGTCGGGCGGCGCGGTGTGGATCATGACCCAGACGCTGGCCGGCGCCGGCACCATCAGCGCCAACGGCGGGCTCGGCGCGTGCAGCGGCGGCGCGTCCGGCGGCGGCGGGCGCGTGGCCGTGCAGTACGCGACGAAGAGCGGCTTCAGCGGGACCGTCATCGCCAGCTCGCCGTCGGCCAGCGACTCGGCGGCGGGCGGCGCCGGCACTGTGTTCTTCTTGCAGAGCGTGAGCCCGTTCGCGCGCGACCTCGTGGTCGACAACGGCGGCGTGGCGGCCGGGTCGACGCCGCAGGGCGTGACCTCCGAGAGCTACACCTCGGTGACGGTGCGCGGCGGCGCCAGGTACGTCGTGTCGGCCGGCGCGTCGCTGTCGGTCGTGAGCGCGCTGGCCGGCGGCGCCACGCTGCGCGGCAAGGTGCAGGTCGCGAGCGGCGGCACGCTCATCGCGCCGGCTGCGACGCTGACGATCAACAACCTGGATGTGGATCTGTTCGGCGCCTTCGACACCACCACCGATCTGACATTGACAAATTCGACGTTCACGCTCGGCGCGAATGGCACATTCCTGGATGTGCTGACGCGCCTGACCGTCGGCAGCGGCGGCATCTTCGAGCAGCAGGGGCTCGGGCCGCTGACGCTCGACAGCCTCGACGTGCAGGCGTCGGGGACCTTGCGGAGCGGCGAAAACACGACCGGCACGAAGACCCACCAGGTGAACGTCGCGGCCACGACCATCAGCATCGCCGGCACATTGAGCGCGGCCGCGCGGCTATCCGGTGCAGGCCGGGCCGGGCCTCGGCAGCACCTCGGCGGGTCACGGCGGCCTGGCCGGCGCCGACCGCGAGCGCGGTTGCTCGGTCGACGGCCCGAGCGACCTCGGCACCGGCGCGAGCGGGAAGGGCGGCGGCGCGGTGAAGCTCACCGCCAGCGACACGCTGACGCTGACCGGGACCATCACCGTCGACGGCGCGACGTCGCCGGGCTGCAGCAATGGCGGCGCGGGCGGCTCGATGCAGTTCGTCGCCAGGCGCTCGCCGAGGACCGGCACGCTGTCGGCCAAGGGCGCGCTCGGGGCCTGCGCCAACGGCGCTTCGGGCGGCGGCGGGCGCATCGCGCTGCACTACGAGTCGGCCAGCGGGACGCTGCTCAACGCCGGCAGCGCGCTGGCGAGCTCGCCGTCAGCCAGCGACTCGGCGGTGGGCGGCGCGGGCACCGTCCTCTTCGACAAGACCTCGGCCCCGACGTCGCGCACGCTGGTCATCGACAACAACGGCACCGCCGCCGGCACGACGCCGCAGCTCCCGACCGCCGAGAGCGACGACGTCGTCGTGGTGCGCGGCGGCGCGCGCTACAGCGTGCCGAGCGGCAAGAGCCTGACGGTGACGACCAGCCTGGCCGGCGGCGCGACGCTGCGCGGCAAGCTGACGCTGGCGAGCGGCGGGACGCTCGTCGCGCCGGCGGCGACGCTGACGATCAACAACCTGGATGTGGATCTGTTCGGCGCCTGCGACACGACCACCGATCTGACATTGACAAATTCGACGTTCACGCTCGGCGCGAGTGGCACATTCCTGGATGTGCTCACGCGACTGACCGTCGGCAGCGGCGGCGTCTTCGAGCAGCAGGGGCTCGGGCCGCTGACGCTCGACAGCCTCGACGTGCAGGCGTCGGGCACGCTCCGGAGCGGCGACAACACCAGCGGCACGAAGACCCACCAGGTGAACGTCGCGGCCACGACCATCAGCATCGCCGGCACCGTGAGCGCGGCCGCGCGCGGCTACCCGGTGCAGACCGGGCCGGGCCTCGGCAGCGCTTCGGCGGGTCACGGCGGGCTGGCCGGCGCCGACCGCGGCGCCGCCTACGACTCGGTCGATAGCCCGAGCGACCTCGGCACCGGCGCTGCGGGCAAGGGTGGCGGCGCGGTGAAGCTGACGGCCAGCGACACGCTGACGCTCAGCGGGGCCGTCACCGTCGATGGCGCGGCGTCGCCCGGCTGCGGCAACGGCGGCGCCGGAGGCTCGATCTGGATCGTCGCCAAGGCGCTCGCCGGGACCGGCACGCTGTCGGCCAAGGGCGCGCTCGGGGCCTGCGCCAACGGCGCTTCGGGCGGCGGCGGGCGCATCGCGCTGCACTACGAGTCGGCCGGCGGCGCGCTGCTCAACGCCGGCGGCGCGCGAGCTCGCCCTCGGCCAGCGACTCGGCGGTGGCGGTGCAGGCACCATCCTCCTCGACAAGACCTCGGCCCCGGCCGCGCGCGCCCTGGTCATCGACAACAACGGCACCGCCGCCGGCACCACGCCGCAGGTCGCCACCTCGAGCACCTACCAGACGCTGACGGTGCGCGGCGGCGGGCGTGGTGCCGAACGCCAAGACCGTCAGCGCCACCGCCAGCATCGTCGGCGGCGCGATCGGCGCCACGCCACGCGGCAAGGTGACGGTGGCGAGCGGCGGCACGCTGGTCGCGCCGAGCGCCGCCATCGTCCTGCAAGACCTCGACGTCGATCTCTTCGGCGCCTGGCCGGACCACCGACCTCACGCTGGTGAGCTTGACCTTCGTCGACGGCGGCACCTTCCCATCCGGGCTCCAGGTCCTGAACGTCGGCGCGTCGGGCATCTTCGAGCAGCAGCAGCTCGGGCCCATCGCGCTGACGAGCCTGAACGTGCAGGCCGGCGGCACGCTCCGGAGCGGCGACAACCCGAGCGCCACCAAGGTCTACCAGGTGAGCGTCAGCGCGACGACGATGACCATCGCCGGCAGCGTCAGCGCCAGCGGCCGCGGCGCGCCGGCGTCCAGCGGCAGCGGCTTCGCCGGTGGCGGCGCGGGCTACGGCGGGCTGGCCGGCTCCGACCGGGGCGCGCTCTACGGCAGCGTCACGGCGCCGGTCGACCTCGGCAGCGGCGCGAGCGGGAAGGGCGGCGGCGCCATCAAGCTGGTCGCCAGCGACAGCCTGACCATCAACGGCAGCGTCAGCGCCGACGCCGGCAGCATCCCCGGCTGCGGCGCGGGCGGGGCCGGCGGCTCGGTGTGGCTCGTCACGAAGGCGCTGGCCGGCACGGGCAGCGTCAGCGCCAAGGCCTCGCTCGGCGCGTGCGCCAACGGCGTCTCGGGCGGCGGCGGGCGCATCGCCGTCCACTACGAGACGGCGACCGGCACGCTGCTCGACCCGGGCAAGCTGCTCGCGACCTCGCCGACCGCGGCCGACTCGGGCCCGGGCGCGCCCGGCACCGTGCTCGTGAGGAAGCTCGGCACGCCCGATCGCGACACCCTCGTCCTCGACAACGCCGGCGTCACCGGCTCGCGCTCGCGCCTCACCAGCAACAGCGAGAGCTACGCCAGCCTCACGCTGCGGAGCGGCGTGCGACTCGAGCTCTTCAGCGGCCAGACGCTGACGCTCGCCAGCGATGGCGTCGTCACCGGCCACGTCGGCGGCTCGCCGCGCCCGACGCTCACCGTCGACAGCGGCGCCGTGCTGGCGCTCCCGGCCACGACCGCGCTCGACAGCCTCGACCTCGCCATGAACGGCGAGCTGCGCCAGCTGCGCGCGCTCAGCGTCAAGAACGGCAAGGTCACCTACAACCCGGCCGTCGCCAACGTCTTCGGCCAGCTGGTGCTCGACAGCGCCGGCACCTTCGAGAAGAGCGGCACCGGCCAGGTGGTCGTCGAAGGGCCGCTGGTGGTGAAGTCGGGCGGCGTCCTCACCCACAGCGCCAACACCACGGCGCAGGCCCACACGCTGGACGTGAAGGCCATCAGCGTCGACGTGCAGAGCGGCGGCAAGATCAGCGCCGACGCGCTCGGCTTCGCCTCGTCCGAGGGCGCGGGCCAGGGCGGCGACGCGGCCCAGGGCGGCGGCGGCGGGCACGGCAACGTCGGCGGGCGCGGCGGCTCGAACACGGTCGTCGGCGGCGCGGGCGGTACGGCCTACCCCGACGCGACGGCGCTGCTCGGCTCGGGCGGCGGCGACGACACCGAGGTCGCCGGCCAGCAGGGTGGGGCGGGCGGCGGATCGATCGCGCTCCAGGTCTGCGGCGATCTGATCGTGTCGGGCAGCATCAGCGCGAATGGCCAGAACGGCACCGCCAACGAGGGCGGCGGCGGCGCCGGCGGCAGCATCCGCCTGGCCAGCGCCACGCTCGCCGGCAGCGGCAGCATCACCGCCAACGGTGGCAACGGCGCCGGCAGCGCCACCGCGAGCGGCGGCGGCGGCGGCGGCGGGCGCCTCACGTTGAGCACGCAGACGAACAACTTCGCCGGAACCATAGCCTCGACCTTTGGCTCGAAGGTCGGCGGCACGAACGCGCAGAACGGCGCGGCCACGACCTCCAGCGTGGCCGGCAACGGCTCGGGCGACCTCTGCCCCGAGTACGCCTGCCCGACCGGCGCCTGTTCCGGCGCCTGGGATCCGCTGCTCGCGACCTGCACCTTCGCGGCCACCAACGGCCTCGGCTGCGACGACCTCAACCTGTGCACGAGCGGCGAGACCTGCGCGTCGGGCGTGTGCGGCGGCGGCCAGACGGTGAGCTGCGACGACGGCATCGTGTGCACCACCGACACGTGCAGCCCGCAGACCGGCTGCGCCCACCCCAACGCGCCGAGCTCGACCGCGTGCGACGACCAGAATCCGTGCACGGCGAACGACCACTGCTCGGCCGGGAGCTGCGTCTCTGGTGGCGCGACCAGCTGCGACGACGGTGACGCCTGCACCGCCGACGCGTGCGCGCCCGAGACCGGGTGCACGCACGTCGCCAAGACCTGCACGGCCCTCGACCAGTGCCACGACGTCGGGACGTGCAACCCGCAGAGCGGCGTCTGCTCGAACCCGGCGAAGCCCGACGGCGCGAGCTGCGACGACCACAGCGCGTGCAGCGCCGACGACCAGTGCCAGGCCGGCGCCTGCCGCGGCGCGGCGCTGAGCTGCGACGACGGCAACGCCTGCAGCCTCGACAGCTGCAGCCCCCAGACCGGCTGCGCGCACGCGCCGCGCTATCCGACGATCGCCCCGGCGGTGCCCGCGGTCACGCTGCTCGACGCGGCCAGCGCGACCATCGACCTCGGCGCGCACCAGCGCGATTGCCAGGGCGGCCTCGGCGAGGGCGCGCTGACGTGGTCGATCGAGGGCGTCGATCCGTCGCTGCTCACGGCGGTGATCGACCCGCTCACGGGGCTCCTCGAGCTCACGCCGGTCGACGCGACCTCGACCTGGAGCCTGACGCTGACGCTGGTGCTCACCGACGCCTTCGGCGGCGAGGACCGCCAGGCGCTCGCGGTCACCCACGACGCCACGCCGTTCGTGCTGACGCTGACGTCCGACCCGGGCACGCTCGTCGCCGATGGCACCGCCACCGCGGTCGTGACGGCGCGCCTCGAGAGCCCGATCGGCCTCGCCGTCGGCGCGCGCAAGATCAGCTTCGCCGTCACCACCGGGCCCGGCCGCGTGGTCAGCGGCAGCGCCTTCACCGATCCGAGCGGCGTGGCCACGACCGAGCTCGTGGCC
>JAXLYZ010000022.1:0-157938 GCA_046351155.1 Myxococcota bacterium | reverse complement strand
GCCCTGGGAGGCGGCCGCCACCGACTCGGCGGCGTTCTCGGTGAGCGCGCCGAAGTCGGTCGCCATCGTCTCGCCGACGGCCGACGAGCTCGTCGAAGGCGCGCGCGTGTCGGTGGTCATCGCGCCGTCGGGCTTCGTGACCGACGGCGTCGCAGAGCCCGGCCACGGCGCCTTCCAGGTGAAGCTCGACGGCACCGTCGTCGCCACCAAGCGCACCGGCACGACCGTCCCGCTGAACGGCGTCGCCGCGGGCTCGCACACGCTCGAGGTGGCGCTGACGGCGGCCGACGGCACGGCGCTGACGCCGCCGGTGACCGCGTCGGTGTCGTTCCGGAGCGAGCTCCTGCCGCCGACGCTCGAGCTCGTGTTGCCGGCCACGACCACGCTCAAGGAGGGGCTCCAGCGCGTCGCGGTCGTGCCCCACCACTTCACCTTCAGCGGCCTGGCCATCCCGGGTCCGTTCGTGCCGGCCACCGGCGGCTGGCAGCTCCTGGTCGACGGCGTCGTGAAGCTCGACAAGCTCACCCAGGCGCAGGCCAACGTGGTGCTGACGGCGGGCGCGCACACGCTGACGGCGCGCCTCATCGACAGCACCGGCGCGCTGCTGGCGCCGGCGGTCGAGGTCTCGCGGACGGTCGACGTGCAGCCGCTGGCGACGGCCGTGTCGATCCTCGCGCCCACGGCGAACTCGGTGGTGGCCAAGGACTTCACGGTGGCGGTGGCCTTCGAGGACTTCACGCTGTCCGATCAGATCCTCGAGCCGGGCCAGCCGGTGGTCCCTGGCGTCGGCCACTTCCACGCCTTTCTCCGGAAGCAGGGCGACACCAACTTCACCTACCAGGGCTTCTACCTGACCGAGTCGTTCGTCCTCCACGTCGCGACCGCCGGCGTCTACGACGTGAAGGTCGCCCTCCACTACCAGAACCACACGCCGGTCCTGCCCGCGGTCGAGGCCATCACCACCGTCACCGTGAGCGACGTGCCCGGCATCCGCATCCAGAGCCCGCAGGCCGACGCCGTGGTCGGCGCCGGGCCGCTCGCGGTCGCGGTCGCGGTCGACAACTTCGAGATCATCCCCATCCCCGGCGACGGCTCGGTATCCGACGTGAAGGGCCACTATCACCTGTTCATCGACGGCGCCTACCAGGGCTTCTTCCTGACGCCGGTCGCCATCCTCGATCCGCTGACCACCACCCCGCCGCTCACGCCGGGCAAGCACACCATCGAGGCGCTGCTGCATCGCTCCGACCACAGCTTCATCACCGGCAGCCAGGGCGACACGGTGTCGTTCACCTACGACCCGACGCCGAAGGTGATGGTCGTCGCGCCGGCCGACGACGCGACCGTGTCGACCGGGCCCTTCGAGCTGCGCATCGCCACGCGCAGCTTCAACCTGGTCGACCACGCCGGACAGGCTCCGGTGGCCGGCGAGGGCCACGTCCACGTGTTCATCGACGACGCCTACGAGAACTACCACACGGTCGATCGCTTCCCGCTCACCATCGCCGCCCCGGGCCCGCACACGATCCGCGTCGAGCTGCACGAGAACGACCACTCGGCCGTCGCCGGGACGGTGCCGGCCTTCGTGAACGTGAACGTCGACGCCGTGCCGCGCGTGCGCTTCGTGGCGCCGAGCGAGGGCACCTTCACCTACGGCGGCGACGTCGACTTCATGCTGTCGGGGTGGAACGTGCCCGACGACGCCGACGTGCAGGTCGAGGTCGACGGCGAGATCGCCTACGTCGGCCCCATGGACCTCGAAGGCCTGGTCGACATGCCGCCGCTCGGCGAGGGCATGCACACCGCGCGCGCCACGCCGCTCGACGAGAGCGGCGATCCGATGCTGGGCTCGGTCGCGGAGGAGGTGCACTTCGAGGTGATCGGGCTCGACCCGCCGAGCCTCACCTTCGTGTCGCCGGCGCCGAACGCCACGGTGCTGCCCGGCTCGGCGATCACCATCGGCGTCACCGGCTTCACCCTCGACGACGGCCTCGGGCGCCGGCCCGGCGTGCCCGGCGACGGCCTCTGGAGCCTGCGCGTCGACGATCGCGAGTGGGGTCCGTTCGCCGGTCCGACCGCCACCCTGCCCGCCCTCCCCCGCGGCGCGACCACCGTCGTCGCCGAGCTCTGGCACCGCGACGGCTCGCGCGTCATGCCGCGCCGCACGGCGAGCCTGAACCTCACCATCGGCGGCACCGGCCCGTCGGTGAGCATCGCCTCGCCGACGCCCGACGCCAGCTGGTACGGGCCGGTGCGGGTCGCGGTCGACACCGGCGACTTCACGTTCGGGCCCACCAGCGGCTGGCTGTCGGTGAAGGTCGACGGCGAGCAGGCGGCCTTCATCGCGGCCGCGGAGGGCGTCTTGGGCGACCTGCGCGTCGGCCAGCACACGCTCGAGGTCGAGCTCATCGGCGGCGACCGTCAGCCGCTGGTGCCGCCGGTGAAGGCCAGCGGCACCTTCCGCGTGGGCGGCGCCACCGTGCCGAGCGTGCGCATCACCGCGCCCGCCGACGGCGCCGACCTGAGCGGCGGCAGCGTGGCCGTGAGCTTCACGCTCGACGGCCTGGCGCTCGACCCGGCCGCGACCGGCGGGCGCCGGCAGCCGGGCAAGGGCGCCGTGCTGGTGCTGGTCGACGGCCACGTCGAGGCCATCGCCACCGCCTCGCCGCTGAGCGTCGGCGGCATCGGCCCCGGCCATCACCGCATCGCGCTGGCGCCGGCAGCGCTCGACCTGACGCCGATCATGCCGGCCAGCGGCGACGCGGTCGAGGTCGACGTCGCGCCGTAGCGCTCGGGTCCCGGTCGCCGCGTCGCCGCGTCGCTGCCGCCGCGCGCGAGCGCGCGCGGTTCGTCAGCGATCGAGCAGGCGGTCGACCAGCGACTGGTCGCCGAGGTTCCCGAACAGGCGCTTGGCCGGGATCTCGGCCCGCGGCGTGCCGGCCTCGAGCTGGGCCTGGGCCTCGCGCAGCTCGCGGCGGATGAGCGCGCTCAAGAGCGTCGACGGCTTGGCCTCGGCCTTGGGCGAGAGCTCGGCCTTCATGCCGTCGACCATCACCCACGGCGTGCCGCGCACGCCGACGTCGCGGCCGAGCTCGACGTCGGCGCTCACGCGGTCGATGACGAGCGGGTCGGCCATGTCGGCTTCGAGGCGCGCGGCGTCGAGGCGGCAGCTCGGCGCGAGGCCGAGCACGAACTCACGGAACGCGGCCTCGTCCTTGCCGCTCCACGCCTTCTGCGTGCGGTAGAGCGCCTGGGCCATGCACTTGAAGCCGCCCTGGCGGTGCGCGGCGGCGGTGACGTGGCCGGCCGTCTCGGCCAGCGGGTGCGCGTTCATGAGCGGGAAGTGGCGATACTGGATCTGCACGTCGTCGGGGTACTGCAGGCGGATGTTCTCGAGGTACGGCTCGACGCGCGGGCAGAAGGGGCACTGGAAGTCGGTGAAGACCGTCACCACCACCAGCGGCTCGCGCGCGCCCTGCGCCGGGGTCGTGGTCGCGTCGGCGGCCACCACCGCCGGATCGTCCTTGCCGGTCGTCACGCTGGCGGCCGTCGTCGACTCGAGGATGGGCTTCGGGCCGTCGGGCGGCGGGCTGCACGCGGCGATGCCGAGGAGGGACAGCGAGAGGGCGAGGCGGCGGGCGAGGATCGTCATGGCCGTGCCCATACCGCCGCGGCGGTGGCTTTTCAATTCCGTCAGAAGGCCTCGGAGCGAACCTGCCACTGCGCGCGCAGCGCGCTCGCAGCTCATCGGAGAGGCTGCCCGACGGAATTGCCATGCCCGGAGCCGCGCGCGAGCGCCGCCTGATGCGCGTCCGGGGGTGGGCTGGCGTCCGCGGGCGAGCCTCGGTAGATTGGAGCCCCCACCCTGGAGAGCTCCATGAGACGATACGCGATGACCTCGGCTGTGGCTGCGCTGCTGGCGATCGGCGCGTGCAGCGACGACAAGACCACCACTGACACGTCGACCGGCGACACCACGTCGACGACCGACACGACCACCGACACCAGCACGACCGACACCACCGGCGGCAACACCAGCGCGGTCACGGGCGTCACCAAGCCGGCCAACCCCAAGGCCGAGCCGACCCCCAACGCGGGCTGCGCCACGAGCGACAACCTCAGCTACGAGGCGACGGCCGGCTTCACCTACCCCTGGGAGGGCGCCACCGTCGACGGCACCACCTACACCTGCGACGGCTGCAAGACCGGCGACTCGAAGCTGCAGGGTCAGTGGCGCGTGCACGGCTTCGTCAACGCCGACGGCACCGGCGACATGGACTACGACTTCCCCGATCCGGCCACCGACTACGCCGAGACGCTCTTCGTCGACGGCAACACCTGGGTCTCGCACATCAAGGACGTGAAGGCCTCGAGCGAGGGCACGGTGCGCGGCTTCTACTTCTGCAGCCAGAAGCCCGAGATGGCGACCCAGCACCTCTTCTGGATCGTCACCGCGTCGGACGACGCCGACAAGCCGGTGGGCTACGTCTTCGAGACCGACGTGGTGCTGAGCGCCGGCGGCGACAACCTCATCCTCGATTGGTACGACGAGCCCGGCAGCGTGGGGAACCAGGACTTCCAGTACTGCCGGCTCGGAACCAAGAACGGCGACAACGCCGAGCAGACCTGCACGAACCCGTTCCAATGATCGTGGACCCAGCTCGCGATAGCTCGGCGCGCGCGGTCGCGCTCTGGACGCAGGAGCCGCGCTAGCGCGGCGCCGGAGGAAGAGTGCGACCCGAGTCGCGCGCGCCGAGCATGTGGGCGGGTCGGGTCGCTCTCGCTCGACGTCACAACCCGCCGAACCGTGGGCCGCGACCGGGCTCACTCCCACTCGAGCTTCTGCGGCGCGCTCATGGGCTGGTCGGCGTAGAGGCGCGTGCCGGCCGCGACGCGGAAGCTCTTGCCGCGCCACGACACGCGGCCGAGGAACGGCGCCACCGCCCACACGCCGAGCATGGCGAGGTCCTTCACCGGGCCGAGCGGCAGCGCCGCCAGGAGCCCCTTCGGGCCGCGCAGGCGCAGCCACTGCACCGCGTCGCGGACGAGCGTCAGGCCGAGGCCGGTGACGGCGAGCGCCGGGCCGAGGTGGCCGGCGACGAGCGCCAGCACGACCAGCAGCATCGGGTTCGCCAGTGGCTCGAACGGGTACATGAGCGGGACGAGGCGGCTCCGCAGGAGGCTCCAGCGCGTGTGGCGCTTCAGGAAGGCCTTCACCGTGGCGTGCTTCACGACGTTCTCGATGGTGGTCGCGGCCAGGCGCACGCGATAGCCGGCCGCGGCGAACATGCGGCCCATGACGTAGTCCTCGGCCAGGAACGAGCCGACGCTCTCGAAGCCGCCGAGGCTCTCGAAGACCGAGCGGCGGAAGAGCATCGACTTGCCGACGGCGACCGCGTCCGGGCCCATCTCGTGGGTGACCGCGATGCTGCCGGCGATGGTGCCGGCCAGGTGGAGGTTCTCGAGCGTCGCGCCGACGCTGTCCTCGCCGGTGCCGACGAAGAGGTTGGTGAGCAGGCCGAGGCGCGGGTCGGCCTGCATCTCGCCCATCATCTGGGCCAGCCACTCGGGGCGCACGGCGACGTTCGAGTCCGAGATGACGACGTGGTCGTAGGCGCCGCACTCGAGCATGGCGCGGAGGTTCGACACCTTCGGGTTCAACGCGCGCTTGCCGTCGTGGACGACGGTGCGCGTGGCGACGTGCGGGTACTTCTCGCGCAGGCGGCGCACGACCGCGAGCGCCGGATCGGTCTCGCCCTCGACGCCGAAGACGAGCTCGAAGCGCGGGTAGGTCTGGCGGAAGAAGGTCTCGAGGTTGGCGAAGAGCGCGTCGTCGGCGCCGCACAGCGGCTTCAGGATGGTCACCGGCGCGGCGTTCCTGGCGGCCGGCGCCGCGGTCGGGCCGGCGCCCTTCAGGAGCGCTCGCGAGGCGGCCGCGGCGCGCGCGGTGAAGCGCACGACGGCGACGATCGACAGCGTGGTGAGGACGACGACGATGGTGAGGACGAGGGACAGGAGCATCATGGAGGTGTTCCTTACTGGGCGTCGGCCGAGGGGCCGAAGCGGAAGACGCGCCCCCAGAGGGGGTACGAGAAGCCGAAGTACACCGCGGCCGAGGCGAGCCCGCGGCCAGCCACCAGGGCCAGCCGACGACCACGCCGAGCAGGTGGAAGAGGCCCGCGTTGAGCGCGAAGGCGACGACCTCGATGGCGAGGAAGAGCGAGCCCTGGCGCACGACGTCGCGCGAGCGATCGTTGAAGGCGAAGTACTTGTTGCCGACGAACTGGACGAGCAGGCCGAGGCTCAGCGCCGGCACGTTGGCCCAGGGCCTTCGGCATGTGGAGGACCTCGACCAGGAGGCCGAGCACGAGCATGTCGGCGAGGCTGGCGACCAGGCCCACGACCGCGCTGCGAGCCATCGGGCTCTTCTTCGCTGCGGTCGTGGGCCCGGTGTCGGGCGGGGTCATGAGGGCTTGCATGGGCTCTCTCTGCGGGTGAGCGCTGGTGGTTGAACCAGCTGGCGGGAAGAGGAGCCAGAAGCGTGCCAGCCCGGTCGCGACACGTAAGCCCTTGAACTCACGCCACACGGAGCGACCGCTCGGCAATTTCTTGCGCGCGGCGGACCGCCCCTTTGCGCACCGCGGCGTTCACACCTCGTGCGATCGCGGTGACGTCGCTCCGCGCGGGAACGGGTCCCTGGAATCGTTGTCTGCCTTCGTGCTCTACTCGCGAGGCCCCATGGTGACCGACGCGCTCATCAGACCCCTCGACGGCATGCGCCGGACGCTCTGGCGTTGGACCGCCACGACCAGCCTCGGCCGGGCCTGCATCAAGGACCGCAGCGCGCGGCACGCGGCGCTGGCGCTCGGCCACATGAGCATCGCGCTGACGCTGACCGTGCTCGCGCCGCTGTGGCTCCTCCTGCTCGGGCCCATCGTCCTCGGCGTGCCGCACCTCGCCACCGACGTGCGCTACCTCTTGGTGCGGCCGCTGTTCCCGCTCGGGCGGCGCGGGCTCGTGCTGGTGCTCGGGCCGCTCGCGGCCACGGCCGCCGCTGCGCGTGCTGCCCATCTTCGGCGTGCCGTCGCTGCCGTATCAGTCGGCCGTCGAGACCGGCCTCGGCATGGCCGCCATCATCGGCGGCGTCAGCCTGGCGCGCACCGGCCCGCGCACGCGCCTGGCCTTCATCGCGCTGGCGCTGGCACTCGGCGTGGTCGGCGCCATGTCGGGGCGCACCGCGTCGCTGATCGTCGCCCACCTCCACAACTTCGTGGCCTTCGGCTTCTGGCTCTGGCTCTACCGCAGCGAGGCCCCGGCGCGCCGCACGCTGCTCGTCACCGGAGCCTACCTCGGCGCCTGCGCGCTCATCCTCGGCGGCGCCTTCGACGGCGTGCTCATGGCGCAGGCCAGCGGCCACGCCGGCCGCCTCGACCTCGACTACATGGTGCAGTCGGTCGCGACCGACATCGAGCCGGTCCTCGCCATGCGCCTCGTCGCGCTCTACGCCTTCTGCCAGTCGATCCACTACGCCATCTGGATCCGCCTCGTGCCCCAGCGCATGGATCCGCGCCCCGCCCCGCCCACCTTCGCGCGCACCGTCGGTCGCCTGCGCGAGGACTTCGGGCGCAAGGGCTTCGCCGCCATCGTCCTCTTCACGCTGGCCGTGCCCATCGCCGCCGTCTTCATGGACGCGGTCGACGTGCGCCTGGCCTACCTCGTCGTCATCGTCGGCCACGGCTGGCTCGGAGCTCGCGGTCTTCGCCGCGCTCGGCGTCCAGGCGCTCGGCGTCGGCGCCGCCTCGGTCGACCGCGCGGCCGCGGCCCGCGAGGCCAGCGCGTGACAGCCGGCTGGATGCTCCTCTGGTTCAAGGCGTTCGTGACCACCGTGCTGGTCGAGACGCCGTACTACGCGCTGTTCCTGCACGGCCAGGTCGGCGGCGTGTGGTGGGCGGCGCTGGTGTCGCTCGGCCTGCAGATGACGACGCACCCGGTGCTGTGGCTCGTGTGGCCGCACGTGCAGAGGCTCGTCAGCTACCCGGTGCTCATCGTCGTGGCCGAGACGCTGGTCGTGCTGGCGGAGGCCGGCCTCATCATGCTGGTCATCGGCCGCGCGCGCTGGCGGCGCGCGCTGCTGGCCTCGCTGGTGGCCAACGCGGCCTCGACGCTGGTCGGCCTGCTGCAGTAGAGGTCAGCGACCGTTCTTGAGGTAGCCGAAGAGCGCCGGCAGCCCCTCGTCGTCGAGCTCGCTCGTGACCGTCAGGCGGTGCTCGTCGCGCCGCACCGACACGCCGCGGAGGTGCGGCGCCAGCGCGATGAGCGCCGGGAAGAAGTCGACGGCGGCGGCGCCGGCGTCAGCCGATCGAGGTCGGCGCTCACCGCCTCGAGCTTCGGGCGCTGGGTCGGCGGCGCGAGCGGCGCGAGCTCCGCGGCGATGGTCTTCAGCGCGTCGACGATGATGGCGGTGCGCGAGTCGGCCGAGCGCGCCAGCGCCGCGACGCGCGCCGCCTCGATGTGCACCTCGATGCGGTTGGCGACCTCCTTGTCCTCGATGGGGATGTCGAAGGTCAGCTGCCGCCGCTGGTCGAGCCCCAGCGCGGCGCCGAAGGCCCCGAGCTCGCCGGCGTTGTCGGCGCCCACCAGCGCCGAGCGCGCGTTGCTCGGGCGCTCGACCAGCGCCCAGACCGGGCCGCTCTTCTCGAGGCGCTGGACGAGGCGGTCCTCCTCCTTGGTGCGGCTGCGGTCGGGCACCGCCAGCGCGGCGAGCGCCGCCTTGCGGCCGAAGGCCAGCGTGTCGTCGTCGATGACGCGCACGCCGACGTCGCCGGGCAGCGAGGTCACCAGCGTGCCGATGTCGTCGCTGCGCAAGAGCACGATGCGATCGCCGGCCGCGTTCACGATGAGCGCGCCGTCGGTGACGTCGTCGAGGTTGATGTTGGCCTTGCTGAGGCCGTCGAGCACCAGCGCGGCGTCGGGGTCGGCCCGCACCACGCCGAGCAGCGCCTTCTCGTGGGCCAGCACGCGCGGGTTGAAGCCGGCCACGAAGGGCGCATCCAGCGGCGCCCAGTCGGGCAGCTCGGCGCGCGGGAGGCCGGTCAGCACCAGGAAGAAGACGATGGTCGCGGCCGTCACGCCGAGCAGCGACAGCGCCATGGCGCGGATGGCGCGGCGGCTGACGTCGCCCTGGTCGCGCTTCTTGGCGCGCGCCACCGTCATCGCCACGATGACCCCGAAGCCGTAGAGCACGTTCACCGGGATGGCCATGAGCGACTGCGACAGCGGGTCGGGCGGCGTCAGGATGCCGCACACGATGAAGGAGATGACCACGAAGTAGCGCCAGAACTTGAGCAGGCCCTTGGCCGTGACGAGGCCCCACAAGGCCAGGAAGAACAAGACCAGCGGCAGCTCGAAGACGGCGCCGAACATCACCAGGAAGAGGAACGAGAACGAGTAGGCGTTCTGCAGCGTGACGGTGACGTCGACGTGCCCCGACGTGAGCGTCAGGTCGACGAGCCAGTTGGTGATGAACGGGATGATGATGGTGTAGGCGAAGGCCGCGCCGATCATGAAGAAGATGACCGAGAACGCGGTCAGCGGCAGGATGAAGCGCTTCTCCTTCTTGTAGAGGCCCGGCGATATGAAGCCCCAGAGCTCCCAGAAGATGTAGGGCGACAAGAGGAAGATGGCACCGACCACCGTCACCTTCAGGTAGACGACGATGCTCTCGGTGAGCTGGATGGCCTGGAAGTGGTAGATGCCGTTGTCGGCCAGGGCGTCCGCCACCGGCTTCGACATGAAGTCGAAGAGCTCGGTGCGGTACTCCCAGGTCAGGAACGTCCCGACCAGCAGCACGATGGTGATGCGCACGATCCGCCGACGGAGCTCCATCAGGTGATCGCGGAAGCTCATCGGTTTGCCGCTGAGCGCCTCGGTGGTCGCGTCGCTCGTGCTCACGCGGCGGGCTTGTCGCTGGAGGTGGGCGAGGTCGGCGCCGACGTCGGGGACGTCGACGCGGGTCGATCGCGGGCGCGTCGGGCGCGGGCGCGTCAGGCGCGGGCGGCGGCACCGCGGCCAGCGAGCGGGCCGGGCGCGCCGAGGGCACGCGGCCCTCGATCGGCGTCTTGCCGACCTGGCTCCAGTCGCGGCCGTCTGGCGTCGTCATGGCCGCGGCCGGGGCGGCCGGGGGCGCGGGCGTGCCGGGCGCGGGCGCGCCGAGCGGCGGTCGTTCTTTGGCGCCGAGCGGCTGCGCGCCGGGCGCGGGCGAGGCCAGCTCGGGCTGGGCGGCGGCTTGCCGAGCCGCTGACGCTCCATCTCGGCGGCCTCGGCGGCCTTGGCTTCGGCCTTCTCCTCGAGGTCGAGGTGCTCCTCGACCTCGGCGGCGGCCTCGCGCACGGCGCGGCGCACCTCGACGTCGACCTTCTCGACGGCGCCGCGCACCTGGCGCAGGTGCTTGCCCACCTGCTTGGCGACCTTGGGCAGCTGATCGGGCCCGATGAAGATGAGCGCGATCGCCACGATGATGATCAATTCCCAGGTGCTGAGGCCGAACATCCGGCCGCGGAGCCTACGCCCGCCTAGCCGAAAGGCGCAACGAGATATCGGTCGACGAGGACGCCGGCCGCGCCTACTGGAAGTCGGTCTCCACCGGCTCGGCGGCCATCTGCGTCGGCTCGGTCCCCCGGCGATGGGGGATCGCCTCGCCTTTCTGATCGGGCGGCGAGAGCAGTCCGCTGGCCAGATCGATCGCGACGGTGGTCACGTCGGGCGGCACGTCGTCGGCCACGCCCGGCCGCTTCTCGCCCTTCGGCACGAGGTCCACGCCCTTCATGTAGGCCACCTACAGCGGCACCGCCGTGTTGGCGCCGAAGACCTTGCTGTTGGCCCGGCTCGGCCCGAGCGTGCGGTCGTCCTGGCGATCGGTCCCGACCCACACCACCGCCGCGCGCTGGCCGGTGAAGCCGGCGAACCACGTCGTGCGACAGCGTGCCGGTCTTGCCGGCGGCCTCGCGGCCGAGGCGTCGGGCGTAGCTGCCGGTGCCGCTCTGGACGCCCTCGGCCAGGTTGCGCGCCACGATGAACGACGTCGTCGGCGACACCACCGGCGCCACCGGATGGAGCGCCGCGTCCCAGAGCGCCACCAGCGCGTCCGATGCGGTGGCGTGCGGGTCGACCGGCGCGAAGCGGCGCTCGAGGATGCGCCCCTCGCGATCGACAACCTTCTTGACCATCGTCAGGTCGGGCGGGCGGCCCTGGCGCGCGTAGGTCGTGAAGGCGCGCAGCAGCCCCATCAGCGTCTGGTCCGGGCCGCGCACGTCCGTCTTCAGGCCGGTGAGCGGGAACGGCAGGCCGAGGCGCTTGCCCCAGTCGGCGTAGTCGGCGACCGAGGTATGCCCGAGCACCCAGTCGAGGACGCGGTGCGAGACCGGGTTGTCCGACTCGGCCAGGCCCTCCCACACGGTGATCTCGGCTTTGTCGGACTCGCGCGAGGCGCGATAGTTGGTCGCCAGATCGATGTACTCGGCGGTCGAGAAGAGCTGCGACGCGGGCAGCCCCATGTCGTAGGCCTTGCCGTAGACGATGGGCTTGATGGCCGACGCCGTCTGGCGCACCGACTCGGTGCGGTTCACCTCGCTGCGGTCGTAGTCGTAGCTCCCGACCATGGCCTCGAGGCCGCCGCTCCAGAGGTCGGTCGACGCCAGCGCGCCCTCGACCAGCGGCACCGGCACCAGCGCGAAGTAGGGCCCGGGCGGCGGCCCCGGCGCCACGACCGGTCCAGCCGGCTCGGCGTCGTCGCTCGCGTCCTTGGCGGCGTCCTTGTCGCCGGGCTTCGGCTTCTTCGGCTTCTTGGCCGGCTTCGGCTTCGGCGGCTCGGGCGGCGCCACCACCTCGACCAGCACCACGTCGCCCACCGCCAGCGCGGCGCCGAGGTCCTTCAGCTCGCCGCCGAAGCTGTTGCTCGCGGCCTTGGGGTCTGCGGTGTAGGGCGCGGCCCAGCTGGCGTTGGCCAGCGGCAGCGTGCCGCGCGTGGCGAGGCCGGCCTCGAGCGTGGCGGCCGTGGGCGTCACCGCCGTCACGCGCGCCAGCATGCGGTGGCCGAGCGCCAGGTCGACGTGCGGCGCGTTCCGCACCAGGAAGTCGACGCGGCGCGCGTCGTCGAAGTGCGCCAGCGGCCCGGGGAAGCCCTGCTTCCTGGCCAGCGCCTCGAGCGCGCCGGCGACGGCGGCCTCAGCCTGGCGCTGCGCCACCGGCTCGACCGCCATCTGGATGACCAGGCCGCGCTCGAGCCAGTCCTCGCCCGGCGCGCTCCAGCGGGCCGGAGCCCCGCGGCGGATGGGCGCCGCGTAGCCCGGCACCTCCTCGCCCCACACGTCGCGCAGCGGGTAGACCTTGATGTCCTCCTTCAGCGCCGCGTCCGACTCGGCCCGGGTGATCCAGCCGAGGCGCACCATGTTGTCGAGCACGTGCGTGCGCATGCGCTCCTTGGCGGCCTTGAGATCGACGAACGGGTTCGTGCGCGACGGCGACTGCGGCACGCCGGCCAGGATGGCGCACTCGGCCAGCGACAGCTCCCACACGTTCTTCCGGAAGTAGCTCTGCGCCGCGGCCTGCACGCCGTAGGAGTTGTGGCCGAGGAAGATGACGTTCAGGTACCAGGTGAGGATCTGCTCTTTCGAGTAGAGGTCCTCGAGGCGCCGCGCCAGGATGGCCTCCTTCACCTTGCGCCGGTAGGTCTTGTCGGCACCGACAAGGTTCTTGACCAACTGCTGGGTGATGGTCGAGGCGCCCTCCTTGGCCTCGCCCGAGAAGAGGTTGGTCACCATGGCGCGCAGGATGCCGCGGAAATCGAGGCCCGAGTGGTCGAAGAAGCGCTCGTCCTCGGAGGCCAGGAAGGCCAGGATGAGCGGCCTCGGCAGGTCGGTCCACCGCACCGCCAGGCGGCGCTCGCCGTACTGCTCGCCGGCCAGGCTGCCGTCGGCCGCCTCGAAGCGGGCGACCCCGCGCGCGCGACCATCTTGTCGAAGGTGTCGAGGCGCGGCAGGTCGTGGGCCAGCGACGTATAGAGGATGCCCGCGGCCATGGCGCCGGCCGTGACCAGGCCGCCGAGGCCGGCCAGCCCGAGGCGCAGGAGCACGCGCCACCAGCCGCCGCGGCGGCGATTGCCGAGCCGGAAGTCGGGGCCGCGCTTGCGCGCCGTCGGCGCGGCCGGCGCGGTCGACGGGCTCGCCATCTCCGGCGGAGCGACGCCGGCCTCGGGCTCGGGCGGCAGGTCCGGCAGCGCGGGCGCGGCCGTCGCGCCGGGCTCGCCGGGCGGCGGCTCCGGGCTCGGTCGCGAGGGTCGCGGGGGCTCGTTCAGGATCCACGACATCGCGTCGGTCGTACCTCAACTCCGCGGAAAGCGCCCGCGCACGCTCTGGCACGAGGCGACAACGGCCGGATATCCGGGCCGATTCCGCCGCCCAGGCGGCGCCCGGGCCGGCTTGACACCAGCGGATCCCAGGACGACGATAGCGCGTCGCTCGCGCTCCCCTGTCTTGCAAGCGCGGCGCAACGCGGAGGACTCTCATGGACGGACGCAGCCGTCGATCGCACGCGCCAGGGCTCCAGTCGCGGCTTCGCCAGCCCGGACGCGGCTCGCTCCTCACGGCCCTCGGGCTGGGTCCCAGCCTGGTCGTGCTCGCCGTCCTCGCCGCCGGCGCCTCGTCGGCGCTGGCCGCCCCGCCGGCGCCCGCGCCCGAGAACCCCGACGACGCGCTCGAGGCCGCCGTCCCGGCGCGCCTCGTCATGGGCATGAAGTTCGGCGGCGGCGGCACGCTGTGGGACGAGCCGAAGAACACGACGCTCGGCCAGACGGCCACCGGCCCGTTCGACCTGCCCATCTTCGACGCCACGCGCGGCGGCTACACGATGTCGGCCGGCTTCTTCGCGCAGGGCATCTTCTTCGATCACCTGGGCATCGAGGTCGGCGTCCACTTCGTCGAGCACAAGCTGCTCGAGAAGATCGACTGGACCTACACCGAGGCCACCACCATCAACGGCCAGACCACCATCGAGACGCAGACCGCCAAGTCCGAGGAGGCGCTGCAGTGGACGGCGCTGCACGTCCCCATCCTCGTCCAGGCCATCGTGCCGGCCGGCAAGACGCGCATCTCGCTGGGCGTCGGGCCCGAGTTCGCGTTCGCGTCGTGGGCCAAGACCAAGTTCGACGTCACCCAGACCGACGCGCCCGACGGCCGGCTGCCGGGCAGCCGCGCCGGCTTCACGACGCTCGGCGCGAAGCTGCAGGACGCCGTCTACCTGACCGTCAACTTCGGCATCCAGATCGACGCCGGCGACTTCGTCATCCCCATCGACATCCACTGGAGCTACGACTTCAGCCAGGGCAGCGACTACCTCGACCGCGCCGACCCCATCGGCGATCTGCCCGACGCGCAGCACCCCGACCGGGTGCCCACCGGGCTGACGCTGCACACGCGCGACACGATGTACGGCGGCATTCGCATCGGCATCGGCTACCAGTTCTGAGCCACGGCTGAGACTCAGGAGACAGACCTACATGAAGTCATTCCAAGCTCTCGTCCTCTCGCTGGTGGCCACCGTCACGCTGGTCGGGCACGGCGCCGCGCGCGCTCAGGACCCCGACGAGTGGTCGGTCCAGAAGTTCCTCCCCGCCATGCACTCGCTCGGCGGCTTCACCACCGAGGCCGCGCGCGTCTCGCACGAGCTCACCATCAACGCCTACCTCATGGCGCAGTACGCCACCGGCATCGGCGAGGGCGGCGGCCTCCTCCAGGACAAGGATGGCAAGGACGTCGTCAAGAGCCTCGGCACCTTCGACCTCCTGGCCTCGGTCGGCTTCCTCGACCACCTGTCGTTCGCGCTCGACCTGCCGCTGCAGACGCTGGCCTCGGGCACCTCGCTCAAGGGCGAGGACCTCTCGGTCTTCAACATGGGCGACGTGCGCCTGTCGTTGAAGGGCACCATCATGGAGCCGATGCGCCTCGGCCCGGGCATCGGCCTCCAGCTCGACCTCATCCTGCCCACCGGCGGCAACGGGCAGTTCACGCACGAGTGGGACGTCGTGGTGGTGCCGAAGATCGTCCTCGACGCCATCACCAAGCACGTCCACCTCATGAGCAACATGTGGCTCCACCTGCGCAGCGGCGGCTTCGACGCCACGCAGCAGGCGGCCATCGCCGGCGACCACATCCAGTTCGCCCCCAACCTGAAGATCGACAGCGAGATGGGCTTCTCGACCGCGGCCGCCATCTTCCTCGGCTCGACCGACTTCCGCATGATCGTCGAGGGCCGCTTCGAGTCGGTGCTGTCGCGCTTCTTCGAGCCCGAGGACACGCGCCTCGAGTTCACCTGGGGCCTCCACTGGCGGAGCCCCGAGGGCCTGGCCGTCGGCGGCGGCGTGTCGTTCGCGGTGCTCAACGGCTACGGCGACCCCGACATCCGCCCCTTCCTGACCTTCGGCTACCAGCCGGTGAAGCTCATCCCGATGCCGGTCGCCAACACCGACAAGGACGGCGACGGCATCCTCGACCGCGCCGACCAGTGCCCGAACGACCCCGAGGACATGGACGGCTTCAAGGACGAGGACGGCTGCCCCGAGGCCGACAACGACATGGACGGCATCCCCGACGCCGTCGACGGGTGCCCGGACGAGGCCGAGGACATGGACGGCGACCGCGACACCGACGGCTGCCCCGACGGCGACGGCGACCACGACGGCATCGCCGACGACATCGACAAGTGCCCGACCCAGCCCGAGGACGTCGACGGCTTCCAGGACGAGGACGGCTGCCCCGACCCCGACAACGATCAGGACGGCCTGCCCGACAAGGTCGACAAGTGCCCGAACGACCCCGAGGACAAGGACGGCTGGAAGGACGACGACGGCTGCCCCGAGCCCGACAACGACTCGGACGGCATCCTCGACGTCAACGACAAGTGCCCGGACAAGGCCGAGGACAAGGACGGCTGCCAGGACGAGGACGGCTGCCCCGAAGAGGGCCGCGTGTGCGTGTCGAAGGAGAAGATCACCATCACCGAGAAGATCTTCTTCAAGACCGGCAAGGCCGACATCCTGCCGAAGAGCTACTCGCTGCTGGCCGAGCTGGCCAAGGTCATGAACGAGAACCCGCAGATCCAGCTCATCGAGATCCAGGGTCACACCGACAGCCAGGGCCCCGACGATTTCAACAAGAAGCTTTCCGATGACCGCGCCAACTCGGTGATGACCCACCTCGTCACCATCGGCCAGGTCGACGCCAAGCGGCTCATCGCCAAGGGCTACGGCGAGGACGTGCCGGTCGGCGACAACAAGACGGCCAAGGGTCGCGAGCTCAACCGACGCGTCGAGTTCATGATCCTCAAGCAGACCGACGCGCCCTAGACCGAGTGGAGGCCGACCGGGAATGCGGAGCCAACCCGAGGGTTTGGCCCCGCGTCCCGGCGACGTCATCGCCCGGGGCGCCACCCCATCGTCGCGACCGCGAGGCGAGCCCCGCGGTCCGGCCCCGCTCCCGATCCGTCCTCGGAGGACCGCTCCATGCCCACGCTCGTGCCCTCGCTCCGCGCATCCGTCGCCCGCGTCACCGCTCGCTCGCTCGTCCTCGCGCCGCTGGTCTTCGCCGTCGGCGGCGGCTGCGCCGCCATGGAGCAGGCGCGGCTCGACCAGCTCGATCGCTCGGTGACGGTGTCGACGCGCGAGCCGCTGCACCACTACCGCCGCATCGGCATGGAGCCGGCCGGCTGCCAGGGCGCCCTGTGCGGCAAGGTGTCGCCGGCCGAGTTCGAGCGCCAGCTCGAGCAGGCCGCCAGCGGCGCCTGCTACGAGGTCGTCGCCTCGGACGAGATCGCGCGCTACGGCAAGGCCTACGGCGGCCCGCAGTTCGGTATGCCGTTCCAGCTGGCGCACCCCTTCGGCGTCGAGATCCAGGACAAGACGGCCGAGAAGATCCTCGGCGGCTGGGATGCCATGGCGTCCTTCGCGCTGGGCGGCGCCCAGCCCGACGTGCGCGACGTCGTCGTCGACGAGCTCGGCCTCGAGGGCATGCTGAAGAGCAGCATCTCCTTCGGCGAGCCCGACGCCACGACCGGCTTCCGGCCCATGACCGTCGACGTGAAGCTGGTCGACGCGGTCGGCCTGCAGGGCCTGTGGCAGGCGCGCCTCGACGAGACGCTCATGGACCCCAACGACCTCGGCGACATCATGAACCGGGTGGCGATGGACATGCGCGACGCCCTCAATCGCCGCGCCAACGCCTGCGGCGCGGACCCGGCGCCGGTGCAGCAGCAGACGTTCTCCGGCTTCCAGGTGGTCGAGCAGAAGATCGAGCTGCCCGATCGCATCCACTTCGAGCTCGGCAGCGCCAAGCTCTCGCCGAGCTCCAACGGCATGCTCGGCCAGGTGGCCCACTTCCTCGGCACCCGCCCCGACATCACCAAGGTCCGCATCGAAGGCCACACCGACGCCGACGGCGCCGACGCCGACAACCTCGCGCTGTCGCAGGCGCGGGCCGACGCGGTGCGCGATTTCCTGGTCGGCCAGGGCGTCGTCACGAGCCGGCTCGAGTCGGTGGGCTACGGCGAGACGAAGCCGGTCGTGCCGAATGACACGGTCGCCAACAAGGCGAAGAACCGCCGCGTCGACCTGATTATCGTCAAGTAGTCCGGGCCCCTCAGGCGAGCGCTGGGCGGGACCACGTCAGCGTTACCTGATATCCGCTCCGCTCTCGCGCGCGCTCCATCGAGGTCGGCCGGCGTGTGGTAGCGTCCGAGGCTCTGCGTTCATCGTGCAGGCCCTCCGATGTCCATCGTCCCACCGACCGATCAGAATCCCGGCTCTCGCTCCGTGCCGCGCGCGGGCGCATTGGCCGAGGTCACGACGCTGCTCGGGCTCATGCCGCACGCGACGCTGGTCGTCGACGGCGCGGGCCGCGTCGCGGCGCTGAACGACGAGGCGGCCAAGGTCTTCGGCTATAGCGCCGACGAGCTCGTCGGCCAGCCCTTCGACGTGCTGGTGCCCGAGCAGTACCGCGCCAGCCACGCGCAGCATCACCGGCACTTCCAGGCCGTACCCGAGTCGCGCGACATGGGGCACCGGCGCGAGCTCCCGGCGCGGCACCGCGACGGCACCACGCTGGTGGTGCAGATCGGTCTCCGCGCGCTCGACGTCGACGAGGGCCGCGTGGTGCTGGTGAGCATCCACGACGTCTCGAAGCGGCGCGCCGCCGAGGACGCCCTGCGCGCCAGCGAAGCGCGCTTCCGCCACCTGGTCGAGTCGCTGCCGCACATGGTGTGGACCGCCAGCGGCGACGGCCGGCCGGGCCACATGAGCGCGCGCCTCGTCGAGTACACCGGAGCGCCGCCGCGCGACGAGCCCGGGCTGCCCCACCTCGTCGGCGTGGTCCACCCCGACGACCGCGCCGCGCTGGTGCTGGCCTGGCAGGAGGTCGCGCACAGCCAGCGCGAGCTGCGCCTCGAGCATCGCCTGCGCCGTCACGACGGGACCTATCGCTGGTTCGAGACGCGCGCCGTGCCGACCGGCGAGGGCGCGGCCGCGTCCTGGGTCGGCAGCTGCACCGACATCCACGAGAACCGCGCGCTGCGCGACTCGCTGCGCCAGGAGGAGACCAAGCTCCGCCGCATCGCGGCCATGACGCCGCTCATCCTCTACTCGTTCCAGATGCGGCCCGACGGGCGCGTGCGCTTCCCGTACGCCAGCACCGCGCTCCACGACCTCACCGGGCTCTGGCCCGAGGAGGTGACCGAGGACGGCTCGCAGGTGCTCGGCATGATCGACCGCGCCGACATCGATCGCGTGGTGGCCTCCATCGCCGCGTCGGCGCACGGCATGACGCCGTGGCACGAGGAGTTCCGCGTCCACAGCCCGACGCGCGGCGACCGCTGGATCGAGGGCATGTCGATGCCGGTGCGCGAGGCCGACGGCAGCACCACCTGGTTCGGCGTCATGAGCGACAACAGCGCGCGGAAGCTCATGGAGCAGGCGCTGCGCGAGTCGCAGGAGCGCTTCGCGCGCGCCTTCGACGCGAGCCCGATCGGCATGGCGCTGGTGCGCCTCGGGGACCAGGCCATCGTCGAGACCAACCGCGCGCTCGAGCGCATCGTGCGCCGCTCGCGCGAGGACGTGCGCAGCCGGCCGTACAGCTCGCTCGGCTTCACGCCGCTGGCGGAGTCGCAGGCCGACGTGCGCGCGCGCTTCGAAGCCAGCGGGCGCCTGTCGGCCGTGGGCTACAGCTTCCCGCGCCCGGACGGCACGCTGGGCGAGGCCTTCCTGTGGGCCGAGCGCCTGGAGATCGGCGGCCAGGACTTCGCGCTGACGCTCATCGAGGACGTCACCGAGCAGCGCCGCACCGACGAGCGCTTCCGCCAGCTGGCCGAGACCATCCGCGAGGTGTTCTGGCTGGCCGACGGCGAGGCGCGCCGCTTCGAGTACGTGAGCCCGGCCTTCGAGTCGATCTGGGGTCGCCCGGCCGCCGGCCTCTACCTGTCGCGCGACGCCTGGCTCGACACGCTGCACGCCGAGGACCGCGCGCGCGTGCGCTCGCTCACCGCCGCGCAGTGGGACGACGGCTTCGACGTCGAGTATCGCATCGTGCGCCCCGACGGCTCGGTGCGCTGGATCCGCGACCAGGCCTTCCCGGTGCGCGACGCAGCCGGGCGCGTGGCGCGCGTGGCCGGGCTGACCGAGGACGTGACCGAGCGGCGGCGCCTCGAGGAGCAGCTGCGCCAGACGCAGAAGCTCGAGTCGATTGGGCTCCTGGCCGGCGGCATCGCGCACGACTTCAACAACTGGCTGACGGTCGTCGCCGGCTGCAGCGAGCTCCTGCTGATGGGCCTGCCGCCGGGCGACAGCGAGACGCGCGAGCTGCTCGAGGAGATCCGCTCGGCCGGCGACGGCGCCGCCGCGCTCACGCGCCAGCTGCTCGCCTTCAGCCGCAAGCAGGTCCACGAGCCGCGCCAGATCGACATCGTCGCCATCGTCACCGAGACCGAGCGCATGCTGCGGCGGCTGCTCGGCGAGGACGTCTACCTCGAGACGCGGCTGGCCTCGAAGGGCGTCGTCGAGGCCGACCCGGGCACCGTCACGCAGGTGCTGGTGAACCTCGCCGTGAACGCGCGCGACGCCATGCCGAACGGCGGCAAGCTGCTCATCGAGACGCGCGACATCGTCATCGGCTCGGGCGAGGAGCGCGGCAAGCTGCACGCCGGGCGCTGGCTCGAGCTCAGCATGACCGACACCGGCCACGGCATGCCGCCCGACGTGGTGTCGCGCATCTTCGAGCCGTTCTTCACGACCAAGCCGATGGGGCGCGGCACCGGGCTCGGCCTGTCGGTGGTGCACGGCATCATCGACCAGAGCCGCGGCCACATCGAGGTCGGCAGCGTGCCCGGCGTCGGCACGACCTTCACCATGTACTTCCCCATCGTCGACGATCGGCTGCGCACGCGGCCGGCGCAGCGCGTCACCGAGAGCCGCGGCAGCGAGACGCTGCTCCTGGTCGAGGACGAGGCGCTGGTGCGGCGCGTGGCCGAGCGCGAGCTCCGGCGCAGCGGCTTCGACGTGCTGGTGGCGAGCGACGCCGAGGAGGCGCTGGCCATCGTGCGCGCGCGCCCCGACGTGGCCATGATGGTGACCGACGTGGTGATGCCCGGGCTCGACGGGCGCCAGCTGTGCGAGGCGGCGCGGCGGCTGCGGCCCGAGCTGCCGGTGCTCTACACGAGCGGCTACACCGACGACGCGGTGGTGCGGCGCGGCGTGCTGAGCGAGGAGGTCGCGTTCCTGGCCAAGCCGTACACGCCGGAGGCGCTGGTGGCCAAGGTGCGCGCGGTGCTCGACAAGCGCTGAGGCGTTCGCGGCGCGCCCGCGGCGTCGGGCGGCGTCGGGTCCGTCACCTCGACGACGGCGCCGTAGAATGCTACTCCGAGGCCATGCAGCTCGACGACATCGCTGGCGATCCCGAACGCGTGATGGCCCTCTGCGACATCCTCAGCGCCGCCGCCGCGGCCGACGAGTACACCGCGACGCAGGAGCTCGACGTCGTGGCCAGCATCCTCCGGCGCGTGCTGTCGGTCGAGGCGCTGCCCGACGACGTGACCGCCCACCTCGACGCCACCGACCCGGCCGGCATCGACCTCGACGCCGCCTGCGCGCGCCTTGCGCTCGACTCGGTGGAGGACAAGCAGACGCTGCTCGAGGCGGCGGTCGACATCGTCGTGGCCGACCGCTTCGTCGACACCTCCGAGATGCGCTTCCTGGCCACGCTGGCCGCGGCGCTGGGCATGCCGATGCCCGAGCTGCACCGCCCGCGCAGCTGGCTAATCGAGGAGACCGGCGCGCGCCGCGTCGGCGATGGCGTCGGCCAGCGCCGACAGCCGGTACTGCGTCGGCACCACGCGCACGTCGAAGCCCAGCGCGCGCGCCGCCTCCGCGGTGGTCGGGCCGATGGCCGCGAGCGGCACGAGCGCGCGCGGAGGCCCGCCTGATCGAGCGCGTGGGCCAGCGCCTCGCACGCCGACGGCGAGGCCACCGTCAGCAAGGTCAGGCCCTCCTCGACCGCCGACAGCAGGCGCGCGGCCGCGGTCGGCTCGGGCACGGTCTCGTAGCAGGCCACCTCGAGCACCGTCGCGCCGAGCGCGCGGAGGCCGTCGGGCAGCACGCGGCGCGCGCCGGCGGCGGCCGGGAACAGGAAGCGGCGGCCGGCCACGCCGAGCTCGGCGGCGCGCGCGACGAGGCCGGCCGCGGTGGCGTTGTCCGGCACCTGGTCGGCGCCGAGGCCGAGCTCCTGGCGCATCGCCTGGGCGGTGGCCGGGCCGACCGCCCAGGTGCGCACGCCCGCGAGATCGCGCGCGTCCTTGCCGCTCCTGAGGAGCGCGGCGCCGAAGGCGTGGACGCCGTTCTGTGACGTGAAGACGAGGTCGGTGAAGTCGCCGGCCGCGACGTGCTGGTCAAGGTCCTTGACGTTTGCGGTCGGCTGCTTGCGCGTAGCGGCAGGTGGTAGAGCGCGGCGCCGAGCTCTTCGAGCGCCTCGAAGCTCGACTCGTCGTCGGCCTCGCGCGTGAGCCCGATGACCTGCCCCATGAGCGGCTGCTTCTCGCGCCACATGAGCACCTCCCGCAGGCGCACGACCTCGCCCACCACCGCCACCACCGGCGCCTTCAGCCCGCGCGCGGCGGCGGTCGCCTCGCCGAGCGTCGTCACCACCACCGCCTGGCGCGCCAGCGTCCCCCAGCGCACGAACGCCACCGGCGTCGACGGCGCGCGCCCGCCGCGCACGAGCCCGTCCGACCAGCGCGCCACCTGCGCGACGCCCATCAGCACGACGACGGTGCCGCCGTCCTGGCCGACCGTGGTCCAATCGATGCGCTGGGAGTCGACCCCACCGGCCGCGCCGTCGTCCTTCTCGTGGCCGGTGACGACCGTGAACGAGCTCGCCAGGTCGCGGTGCGTGACCGGGATGCCGGCGGCGGCCGGCACCGCGTGGGCCGAGGTCACGCCCGGCACGATCTCGAAGGCGATGCCGGCGGCGGCCAGCGCCTCCGCTTCCTCGGCGCCGCGCCCGAAGACGAACGGTTCGCCACCCTTCAGGCGCACCACGCGCTGGCCAGCGCGCGCGCGACGGACGAGCAGATCATTGATGGCCTCCTGGCTCGAGAACGCCACGCCGCCGGCCTTGCCGACGTGGATGCGCTCCTGCCCGGGCACGTCGACCGCGGCCAGCACCGACGGGCTCGCCAGGTGGTCGTAGAGGACGACGTCGGCCAGCTCGATGGCGCGCCGCCCGCGCAGCGTCATGAGCCCCGGGTCGCCCGGCCCGGCGCCGACGAGGCTGACGAAGCCGCGCGTCGGCCCGGCGGCCCGCGGCTCGGCCATCAGCCGGGCCCGTCGAGCAAGGCGCGCGCGCCCTGGGCGAGGAGCCGCTCGGCCAGCTCCTCGCCGAGCGCCGGGGCCCGGCTCGCCACCCCATGGATCTCGCCGCGCACGACCGCGCTGCCGTCCTCGCGCCCGACGAAGCCGCGCAGGTGGAGCGAGGCCCCGCTAGCGTCGAGCGTCGCGTGCCCGGCGATGGGCACCTGGCAGCCGCCCTCCAGGCGGGCCAGGAAGGCGCGCTCGGCGAGGGTCTCGAGCTGGGTCGGCGCGTGGTCGAGCGCCTCCACCAGGAGGTCGAGCACCGCGCCGTCGTCGCCGCGCGCCTCGATGGCCAGGGCCCCCTGCCCGACCGCCGGCAGCATGACGTCGATGGGGATGGCGCGGTCGATGCGGTCGCCCCACCCCAACCGGCGAAGCCCGGCGCACGCGAGCACGATGGCCCGCATGCCATCGACGCCCTCGTCGAGCTTCCTCAAGCGCGTGTCGACGTTGCCGCGCAGCGCGACGATGCTCAGGTCGGGACGCAGCGCGCGCAGCTGGGCGGCGCGCCGGAGGCTGCTGGTGCCGACCACGGCGCCGGCCGGCAGGTCGTCCCAGCCGATGCTCGGGCCGCCGTGCGGCACGATCCAGGCGTCGCGCGGGTCGGCGCGCTCGGGCACCGCCGCGAGGACGAGGCCGGCCGGCAGCTGCGACGGCATGTCCTTCATCGAGTGCACGGCGAGGTCGATGGTCTTCGCGAGCAGCGCCTCCTCGATCTCCTTCGTGAAGAGGCCCTTACCGCCGACCTGCGACAGCGCCACGTCCTGCACGCGGTCGCCGGTCGTCTTGATGATGGTGAGCGTCACCTCGTCGACGCCCGGAAAGGCGGCCAGGCGATCGCGGATGTGCTCGGCCTGCCACAGCGCGAGCTTCGATCCTCGGCTACCGATGCGGAGCTTCATGGCGTCACTTCCTAGGATGTGGGCTTGGGCGTGGCGGGCTCGGGCGTGTCGGCCACCACCACCGCGACGGGCGCCTCCTCGGCGGGCGGCGCGCTGTCGATGCCCCACAGCATGCGGGCCGAGGTCGACATGTCGTAGGTGCGGCCGGAGTGCTCGCGCAGCACCGTCATGGTCGGGTGGAGGAGCTTGTTCAGCGCCGCCAGCGCCGCGCCCTCGATGGCCGAGCGGTCGCTGGCGCCGAGGTGCTGGAGGCGCTTGCCGAACTGGCGCTCGAGCTCGCCGCGCAGCACCGCCTCGGCGCGGTCGCGCACCGCCTTCAGCACCGGCCCGACGGTCTGGACGCGGTCCTTGGCGAGCGCCTCGCGCACCGTCTGCTCGACGATGACCTCGGCCTTCTTGGCCTCGGACTGGCGCATGGCCAGGTGCTCTTTCGAGACCGCCTCGAGGTCGTCCACGTTGTAGAGGTAGACGTTGTCGAGCTCGGCCACGGCCGGGTCGATGTCGCGCGGCACGGCGATGTCGACCATGAAGATGGGGCGGAACTTCCGCCGCTTCATGACGGCCTTCATGCGCTTCGGGTCGAGGATGGGCCGGTCGGCGCCGGTGCAGGTGAGCACCACGTCGGCGGTCGTGAGCAGGAGATCGAGATCGGCGAACTCCTTGGCGATCCAGCCGAGCTCGGCGGCCAGCGCCTGCGCGCGGGCCAGGCTGCGGTTGGTCACCACCACCTCGCGCACGCCGTGGCGCGCGAGCGAGCGCGCCGTCACGCGCCCCATCTTGCCGGCGCCGATGACCAGCACCTGGCACTTGTTCAGCGCCGGGAAGATGCGCCGCGCCAGCTCGACCGCGACCGAGCCGATGCTGACCGACTCCTCGGCGATGCCGGTGTCGGTGCGCACCTGCTTGGCGCCGCGGAAGGCGGCCTGCACCACCTGCTCGAGCACCGGCCCGACGCTGCCGGCCTCGCGCGCCGAGCCGAACGCCTCCTTCACCTGGGCCAGGATCTGCGCCTCGCCGACCACCAGCGAGTCGAGGCTCGAGCACACCTTGACGAGGTGGCGCACGGCCGACTCGCCCGAGTGCGAGTAGCCGAACTTCGCGAGCTCGGCTTCGTCGAGCCCGCGCTCGGTGCACAGCACCTGGATCATGGCGCGGCGCGTGGACTCGAAGGTGCCCTCGTCATCGCCGTCGGGGACGGCGTAGAGCTCGACGCGGTTGCAGGTCGAGACGACCATGGCCTCGGCCACGGCCGGCTCGAGCACGAGGCGCCGGTCGAGGCCGTGCACCGACTCCTGCGGCACGGCGAACGCCTCGCGCGTCGCCACCGGCGCGGTCTTGTGGTTCAGGCCGAGGACGACGAGGCGCATTCAGCGGAGCACGTACAGGAGCACGGCGCCCGAGGTCCACACGAACCCGGCCAGCAATGTCACCGCGGCGCGGACGCCGCTCCAGCCGCCGAGGTAGCGCCGCCACAGCGCGACCGCGTAGATGAGCCACGAGATGGCCGAGAGCACGTGCTGCGGACGGATGCCGAGCGAGCTGCTCTCCGAGCTGAGCGCGCCGCCGACGATGCCCAGCGTGTAGAGCACGAAGCCCATGGTGAGGAGTCGCCACGAGGTGATCTCCAGCGTGACGAGGCTCGGCAGCCGCGGGTTCGAGCTCTGCTTGGTCTTGATGCGCCACGACTGCGCGACGTAGAGCGTCGACAGCACGAAGGCCGGCACGAAGAGCAGGAAGCCGACCATGGTCGCGGCCACGTGGATGATGGTCACGGCGTGGACGGTGTGCGGCCCGGGCGGCGTCGGGAAGAGGTCGTGGAGGCCGAGCGCCAGCGCCACCATGGCGACGAGCGCCGCGGTCACCGGCCCGAGCAGCGGGAAGTCACCCCAGCGCTCGGCGACCAGCGCGGTCGTCGACGCCACCGGTGACGGCGGCGAACAGCACCGCCAGCGAGCCGCCCTGGTGGCCGGCGTCGAGGCGCTCGAAGCCCACCAGCGCCGCCCCCGAGGAGCAGCGCCGAGGCGACCGCCATCGTCCCCTCGGCGGCCGGGCTGCGACCCAGCTCCGAGCGGATAGAGCGCATCAGGAAGAGCCCGGTGGCGAGGGCGAAGCCGGCCGCGGAGGCCAAGGTAGAGCCAGGAACATGCGGCCGCGGACGCTAGCACAGGGCGCGCGACCGCGGTGGCAGCATGGCCGCCTCGGGCGAGGCGGAGCGCAGCAATCCGTGGTGCAGCCGGCTGCAGGGCGCCGGCTGGGGGATGCGACCGGTCCCGCGAACCGGCCGCAGCGGCATCGTCACGCCACGTGCGGCGTGATCTGCTTCAGGAGGGCCGCCTTCGGCTTGGCGCCGATGATGCGGTCGACGATCGCCCCGTTCTTGAAGACGAGGAGCGCCGGGATGGACGAGATGCCGAACTGCGCGGCGTAGCGCTGGTGGCGGTCGGTGTCGACCTTGCCGACCTTCAGCTTGCCGGCGTACTCGTTGGCGATCTCGTCGACGATCGGCGCGATGGCTCGGCACGGGCCGCACCACGTGGCCCAGAAGTCCACCAGCACGGGGACATCGCTCTTCAGGACCTCGGCGTCGAAGGTGGCGTCGGTGAGCTCGATGACGTTCTTGCCAGCCATGCAAATCTCCGTTTCGCAGCGTCTCGCTGCCGGGGCACCGTGGGTCGGGCCGCGGCCGAGCCGGGCTGCACAAATAACGACACGCCCCCTGCTGTCAACGACGCGGCCCGCGGCGACGCGTAACTACTGGGGCAATCCGAAGACGACGCCGTTGTCGCAGGTGCCGCGCGGCGAGCGGGCCGGGTCGGCCGCGCGCACCTCGCAGGACAGCGTGCCGTCGAGACCCGTGAACGAGACCGTCACGAAGCCGCCCGCCGAGGCCGGGTTGCTGATGCGGGCGATGACGTCGCCGTCGGGCCCGGAGAGCTGGTAGTCGAAGACCGGCGTCTCGCCGTCGACGAGGCCGGCGCGGAACTCGTAGTCGAACTCCTCGCCGTCCTGGGTGAGCTTCAGCGTCCGCACGCTGGCGCCGTCGGAGCCCTGCGTCTCGGTGATCTTCTCGCTGCCGTCGACCGTGAGCGCGCCGACCTGCACCGCCTGGTAGTCGAGGTCGAACTTGAAGACGCCGACCGGCGTCGATGCCACCTGCGCCTGCACGACGCCGAGGGTCCCGGCGAGCGGCGGCGTGGCGCTGCCGCCGAGCATGCACTCGATGGTGGTCGTGAACTCGATGCGCGTGTCGGTCGACGTCGCGTTCTCGATGCAGGCGTCGGGCGCGATGGCCTCGAACGGGACCGCGTCGCGCAGCGCGAGGTACGCGTTGAAGCGGCGCATGAGCTCGTTCATCAGGCCTTCGACGCCGGGTTTGTCAAGGTCCTTGACGTTGTCGGAGATCTTGCCGAAGGGGCTGTCGATGAAGGTCGCGAGGTCGGAGAGCCCGGTGTCGCAGGCGCCCAGCAAGAGCGCCGCGCAGCCGGCCGACAGTATCTTCCGTGAGAGGCTCCGCGTCACATCCGACCCCGCTTCAGCGCGATGTTGAAGCACAGCGCGAGACACATGAGGATCGTCATCATGGCGCTGCCGCCGTACGAAAGGAAAGGAAGGGGCACACCCACGACCGGCATGATGCCCGACACCATGCCGATGTTGACGAACACCTGCCAGCCGATGAGCGCGGCCACCCCCGAGCACACGAGACGACAGTAGCGCGAGCGCGAGTCGAGCGCCGTCCTCAACGCCCACATGACGATCCACCAGAAGAGGAAGACCACCACCGTCAGCCCGACGAAGCCGAACTCCTCGCCCACCATGGCCGACACGAAGTCGGTGTGGATCTCGGGGAAGTCCTTGAGACGCTGCGGGTTGGCGCCGCGGTGCCCCTGCCCGGCGAAGCCGCCGGTGCCGATGGCGATGATGCCCTGCTCGCCTTGCGTGAGGAGCCGCTCGTTCACCACGCCGGTGTCGGGGTCGACCTTCTCCCAGTCGGCGTTCACCATCTTGTAGACGCGGTCCTTCTGGTACTCGCGGATGCCGCCGAGCTTCCAGCCGAGCGGGATGACGATGAGCAGGCCGACCAGGCCGGCGATGACCGCGCGCCGCTTGATGCCCTCGACCGCGACCATGGTGGCGCCCACGAAGAGCAGCATCAGCGCCGTGCCGAGGTCGGGCTGCATCATGATGAGCAGCATCGGCACGAACACCACCGCGCCCGGCACGAGCAGGCTCTTCAAGTCGTAGCGCCCGACCTGCTTCGGCTCGCTCTCGCCGGGCTTGCGCTCGCGCCGCGTGTTGAGGAAGCGCGCCAGCGTCAGGATGACGGCGAGCTTCGTGAACTCGGAGGCCTGCAGGTTGAACGAGCCGAGCCCGAGCCAGCGCCGCGAGTGGTTGACGTCGATGCCGAAGAAGCGCGTGGCGATGAGCAGCGCGATGCAGCCGAAGTAGAAGAGCCAGCTGGCGCGCTCGACCAGGCGCAGGTCGACGATGGTCATCAGCACGAAGACCGCGCCGCCGACGATGATCCAGATGGTCTGCTTCTCGTAGAACTCGCCGCCGGCGTAGAAGGCCGCGTCCGACTGAGCCAGGAGCGAGGCCCCGACCAGCGCCAGGATGGCGATGAAGGCCACGATGTTGAACGGGTCGAGGAACGCCGTCCGCGCGCGATGCGTGCGCGCCTGGCCGAGCTGGAGGCCGCGCTGCATCAGGGCTCCTCCTCGGGCGGGACGCTCGGCCCGTCGCGGACCGGCGGCGCGCTCGGCCCGAACGGCTCGAACGGCTCGGGCGCGACCGACGCGTAGGGCAACTCGACGCGGATCGGATCGACCGGCGCCGGACCCTCGCCGTCGCCGTCCTGGCCCTGGTCGCGGCCCTCGCCATGGCCGGGGTCGCGCGCGCCGCGGCGCACCGGCCCGTCCTCGATGGGCTCGGGGTGGGCGCCGTGCTCGTCGGACGGCTCCATGTCGTCGCCGCCGCCGACCGGCGCGTGGTACAGGCCGAGCCGCTTCCAGGCGTCGAGGATGGCCTTGGCGAGCGGCGCCGCGTCGTGACCGCCCGAGCCGCCGTGCTCGACGAAGACGGTGATGACCACCTGCGGCACCTGCGGCGGCGCCGGCGCGTAGAGCGCGAACCAGGCGTGGTCGTCCTTCAGCCACTGGGCCATCTCGGCGTCGACGCCCGGCCGCGTCTGCGCCGCCTCGGCGGTGCCGGTCTTGCCGGCGAAGACGAGGTCCTTGTCGTGGACCTTGTAGGCGGTGCCGTGCTCGCTGTTGACGACCTGGAAGAGACCCTCGCGGATGAGCGCCAGCTGCTCGTCGTTGATCTCGATGCGGCGCTCGTCGACGGGCAGGAACTTCTGCACCACCTGTCCGATCTCGTCGGTGTACTGCATGACCAGGTGCGGCTGGACCAGGCGCCCGCCGTTGGCGATGGCCGCGAAGGCGCGCGCGATCTGCAGCGGGCTCGCGACCACCTGGCCCTGGCCGATGCCGGCCGAGAGCGTGAGGCCGGGCTGGAAGCCGAGCGCGGTGTGCGCGTCCAGCCATTCGCGCGTCGGCATGAGCCCCACCGACTCGGGGATCTCGATGCCGGTCGGCTGGCCGAAGCCGAGCTCGCGCGCGTACTCGGCGAGCTTGTCCATGCCGACGTGCTCGGCGGCGATGTAGAAGTAGACGTCGCACGACCCCATGAGCGCCTTCACGAGGTTCACCGCGCCGTGGCCGGGCTTGTAGTGGCAGCCGAACTTGCGCCCGCCGTACTCGTAGTAGCCCGGGCAGTTCACCTCGGAGTCGGCGGTGACGACGCCCTCGCGGAGCGCCGCCAGCGCCGTCACGATCTTGAACACCGAGCCCGGCGCGTACGCCGTCACGGCCTTGTTGTGGAGCGGGTCGAACGGGTTCTCGCTGACCTCGTTCCACTCGTCTTTGGTCAAGCGACCTGACCATCGATTGGGGTCGTAGCCGGGGTGGCTGTACATCGCCAGCACCTCGCCGGTCTGCGGGTCGAGCACCACCGCCGCCGCCGAGCGCTCGTAGCGCAGGATGTCGCGCACCGCGCGCTGGAGCCGCGCGTCGATCGTCAACCAGACGTCCTGCCCCGGCGTCGACTTCTCGAAGTCGCGCATCACCGAGCGGTCGGTGCCCTTGAGATACTTGGCCGAGCCTGGCTCGCCGCGCAGGATCGGCTCGAGCGCCTTCTCGACCCCGGAGCGGCCGACGTGCGCGTCGAGCGCGTAGACGCCGGGGTGCTCGTCGCGCTCCTTCTTGGTGACGAGGTTCATGTAGCCGAGCGGGTGCGCGAACTCCGACGGCCGCGTGTACTCGCGCATGAACTCGGTCTCGATGGCCACGCCGGGGAAGGCCGACGTCTTCTCGTCGAGCATGTCGTGGAGGTGGGCGCGCAGCACGGCGACCTCGTCGCTGAAGCGGCGGCGGCACACCGGGCACACCAGGTTCCGGTCCGACGGCGTCAAGAGGCTGCCGTCGACCGGGCACACCGGGCTCGTGACGAAGCTGCGCTTGCACTTCGGGCAGGTGGCGTGGCGGCCGGCCCCCTCGCCCATCCACTCGAGCTTGGTCTTGTCGTGCGGGCAGTAGGTCGCGTCGGCGGCGATCGGCTCGTGCGCCAGGCCGCACTCGTGGCAGAACAGCTGGTGCTCGGCGTCGGCCGCCGCCAAGGCTGGCGAAGCCGCGGCTGCGGCGTCGCCGCCCTTCGCCCCGGCGCGGCTGCGCCCGTCGGCGGGCGGGCTCTCGGGCAGCGTGAGCTCGGCGCCGTCGAACGGGCAGTGGTCCGACACCAGGTGGTCGTCGATGACGACCGGCTGCCAGCCGACCTCCTTCGTCAGCGCGTCGACGATGCGCGCGTCGGCCGCGGCGACCTCGTCGTGGGTGAGCTCGAGGAGATCGGCCAGGCGGTTCAGCGTGGCCTTGCGCACGGCCGCGTCCTCGACCGAGTGCGGCAGGATGGTGAGCTGGTGCGCGGCCACGTTCTTGGCCAGGATGTCGCCCTGGCGATCCTTGATGAGGCCGCGCCGCGCCGGGATGGTGTCGGTCACCGTGAACGAGGTCTTGGCGCGCTCGCGGTAGGTGTCGCCCTCGACGATCTGCAGCCAGAAGAGGCGCCCGAGCAGCACCACGAAGCACAGCGAGATGACGCTCGCCAGGACCCCGAAGCGCTTGCGCAGGGTGCCGTCGGCGACGTCCTCGTCGTGGTGGATGGAGATGCTCATGCGTGGCCCAAGGTTCGGCTGCCTCCCGCTACATGAAGACCGACTCGGACTTGCGAGTCACGAGCCCGTCCACCCGATCGAGCAACCAGAAGAGGAACGCGCCGAACGGCGCGGTCACGAGCGCCTGCGGCACCATCGACGACAGCACGAGCCCGGGCCCGCCCTCGCCCTGGGTGAAGCTGCGCACGAAGATGAGCGACAGCACGAGCTCGACGATCGAGGCCCCGAGGCTGAAGACCAACGACACCAGCATGCTGCCGATGGGCCCGCGCAGCACCAGCCGCCGCGACAGGCGGAAGCTGATGATGAAGGCCAGGACGGCCAGCTCCATGTGCATGCCGATGGTGCCGCCGGCGGCGAAGCCGTCGTGCAGGAGGCCGAGCACGAGCGAGAGCGCGACGCCGCGCTCGAAGGTCGTGGTGAGCCCGAGGTAGATGCACACGACCAGGGTCAGGTCGGGCGCGTAGGGCTGGATGTTCGCCTCGTGCAAGAGCGGCGACTCGAGCGCCAGCAGGATGAACGTGACGAGCACGATGGTGAGCGCTCTCATGGCGCACCTCCCGGCGTCGGCGTGGCGCGACCGGGCGACGGCGACGGGCGCGGGCGCGACGGCTGGGGCCGCGCGGGCTGGGCGCCGGCGGGCGCCGGAGCGGCGGCGGGCGCGGCACCCGGGCCGGCAGGCGGCACGGCCCCGGGTTGGACGGCGCCGGGCGCGGTCGCGGCCGCGGCGGGAGGCGCGACCAGGCCGGGCGCGCCGGGCGCCATGGGGATCGAGCCGTCGGCCGGCGCGTCGACGACGTCGACCACGACCATGACCAGGTCGATGTCCGAGAAGTTCACGATGGGCGTCACCTGCAGCTCGTACTCGAGCTCGCGCTCGCGCTCGTCGATCGACTTGATGGTGCCGACCGCGAGCCCGGGCGGGAACACCTTGTCGTGGCCCGACGTGACCAGCGTGTCGCCCACCGCCAGCGGCTCGGCCTTGTGCAGGTAGGTGAAGCGCGCGAAGTAGTTGTACTGCGACGAGGTGCCGGTGAGCGTGCCGGTGACGCCCTTGCCGAGCACCTTCACGTTCACGGTCGAGCGCGCGTCCACCGTCAGCAGCACCTCGGCGTAGCGGCCGGACACGCGCGCGATGCGCCCGACCAGCCCGCGCTCGTCGATGACCGGCATGCCCTCCTTGACGGCCGCGTCCTGCCCCGTGTCGATGGCGATGCGCAAGACGCGCGCATACGGCGAGATGTCCTTGCCGATGACCTGCGCGCCGATGGTCACGAGGTCGCGGCGCGCCTTCTTGAAGTCGAGCGCGGCGCGGAGGCGCGCGTTCTCGGCCTCGAGCAGGTCGGCTCGCTGGGCGCGCGCGGTGAGGCGCCCGAGCTCGTCGCGGAGCGCCCCGTTCTCGGCCTCGACGCCGACCAGCGCGATGTAGCCCTCCCAGAGCTCCGACACGCCCGACAGGAGGCGCGACGCCGCGCCTTGCACGGGGCCGGTGATCTGCATGAGCCCCTTCTCGATGATGGTCGTCTTGCGGTTGGCGCGACCATGCACGTAGAGCAGGAAGAGCGGGAGCGTCAGGCCGAGGAACGCGACGATGGCGGGTCGGTGCCGGGCCAGGAACTCCCGCATCTCAGCCCACCGCGACGCCGCGGAGGAGCGTCAACGAGTCGAGGGCCTTCCCCGAGCCGAGCACGACCGCGGACATGGGGTCGTCGGCGATCATCACCGGCAGGCCGGTCTCCTCGCGGATGAGGATGTCGATGTTCCTCAAGAGCGCGCCGCCGCCGGCCAGCACGATGCCCTTGTCGACGATGTCGGCGGCGAGCTCGGGCGGCGTGCCCTCGAGCGCGTGCCGCACGGCGTCGACGATCTGGTAGACCGGCTCGGAGAGCGCCTCGCGCACCTCGTCGCTGTTGATGGTGACGGTCTTCGGGATGCCCGACACCAGGTCGCGCCCCTTGACCTCCATGGTCATGACCTCGTCGGTCGGGTACGCGTTGCCGATGCTGCACTTGATGTTCTCGGCCGTGCGCTCGCCGATGAGCAGGTTGTACTTGCGCTTGATGTGGTTGATGATCGCCGTGTCCATCTTGTCGCCGCCGCACTTGATGGACTTCGAGTAGACGATGCCGGCCAGGCTGATGACGGCCACCTGGGCCGTGCCGCCGCCGATGTCGACGATCATGTTGCCGGACGGCTCGGTGATGGGCAGGCCCGCGCCGATGGCCGCCGCCATGGGCTGCTCGATGAGGTACACCTCGCGCGCCGAGGCGTTCTCGGCCGACTCGCGCACGGCGCGCCGCTCGACCTCGGTGATGCCGTGCGGCACGCAGATGATGATGCGCGGGCGCACCAGCGTCCTGCGGTTGTGGGCGCGCTGGATGAAGTAGCGCAGCATCGCCTCGGTGATCTCGAAGTCGGCGATGACCCCGTCCTTCATCGGGCGGATGGCGGTGATGGAGTGCGGCGTCCGGCCGAGCATCTCCTTGGCGTCCTTGCCGACCGCCAGCACGCGGCGCCCGCCGCGCGCATCTTTTTGAACCGCGACGACGGACGGCTCGCACGAGACGATGCCCTTGCCCTTGACGTAGACCAAGGTGGTCGCGGTCCCGAGGTCGATCGCCAGGTCGTTCGAGAACAGTCCGTAGAGCCAGTCGAACATCGTGCCGCCCGTGTGGGCCACCATCCCGCGCATCCCCGGCGCCGCCACGGCGGCGGTGGACCGACACGGCTAGGGGCGAGGGGGCATCTCCGAGCCAGGCAGCCCTGGCTTCGCCAGGCTTTCTGGCGACTTGTTCCGCGGCCGCACCGAGCCGGCGCCACCGCGGCCGTCGCACATAGCACCTGGATCGCAGGGGGGCCAGTACAGAGGCACATCCTGAGTCGTTCCGGGACCTCGCGCGCGATCCACCACGTCCGCGAGCCCGCCCGCGCACCCGCCGGAGCGCGCCCGGAGCGGGCCGCCGTCTTGTGTTGACGCGGCTCCGGCCATTCGCTAAAGACTGCCGCCTTTCGTGCGCCGCTCGGGCTCGTGGCGCGAGCCTCGGCAAGGCTGGCGAAGTCGCGACTGCGAAGCATCGCGCCGCCTGACGGAAGCCCGACCAGGGAACAGAACATGCTCGACGCGTTCCGACAGAAATCCCGCTCCACGATGATCTATCTGATGTTCGCCGCGGTGATCATCATCTTCGCGTTCGGCTTCGGGGCCGGCGGCAGCGTGTGCAATCCCAAGGGCGCCGGTGGCCGCGAGGAGAAGGTCTCGGAGCTCGTCGAGGTCGACGGCAAGAGCATCGACACGCAGCTCCTGAACCTGGCCGCCGACCTCTCCTACGAGGCGCCCGGCCCCCGCGCCAAGGGCCAGGAGGCGTCCGACCGGAACCGCGCCTACCGCCTCACGCGCTTCGCCCAGCTCGGCCTCGACGGCCCGTTCAGCGGCGCCATGTTCGGCCGCTCGCCGGAAGAGGTGAGCCCCATCACCGAGCTCAAGGTGCTGGACGAGCTCATCGAGACGCGCCTCGTCGCCGACTACGGCAAGAAGCTCGGCATGTCGGTCTCCGACGACGAGATGAACGCGCGGCTCGCGCGCCTGCAGAAGAACTTCCGCGACGAGAAGACCGGCGAGTTCGAGAAGGCCGCCTACCTGCGCTGGCTCGGCAGCCGCCGCGTGTCGATCCCCGCCTTCGAGAGCTTCGTGAAGGACGAGATCCTGCGCGAGCGCGTCATCGCGCTGCTGGTCGGCGAGGTGAGCGTCCCCGACGCCGAGCTCGACACGCAGAACAACCTCGAGGGCGAGAAGGTGAAGCTCGAGTACATCGCCATCGACAAGTCGTCGGCGCGCCCGCTCGTGCCCGTCACCGACGCCGACGTCGCCACGTGGCTCGCCGCCAACGAGCAGAAGGTGAAGGACGAGTACGAGAAGAAGAAGGCGACCGAGTTCACGACGCCGCAGACCTTCGTGCTGCGGAAGATCCAGATCGACGCCCCCGACCTCGCCTCGGCCGCCGACGCCGAGCAGCGCACCTCGCTCGAGGCCGACCGGAAGGCCGCCAAGGCCAAGGCCGACAAGGCCCTGGCCGACCTCAAGGCCAAGCTCGCCGAGCCCGCCCCGGCCCCGGCGCCCGCCCCCGACGCGCCCGCGCCCTCGCCGGACGCGCCGCCGGTGGTGGTGGAGCCGCCGCAGGTGGTGGCCTTCGCCGACATCGCCAAGGCCGTCTCCGACGACGCCGCGACCAAGGACCAGGGCGGGAAGCTGGCCGAGCCGGTGTCGCTCACGCAGCTCCGCGAGGAGCCCTGGGGCCCGTCGGTGGCCGCCGCGGCGCCGAACCTGAAGCCGCTCGAGCCGTCGGAGGTCCTGGAGACCACCGACGCCTACGTCATCATCATGGCCGAGAGCATCACCCCCGAGGTCGTCAAGCCGCTTGACGATGTCAAGGCGACCATCGCCCGGAACCTCCTCCAGGAGGAGAAGGTCGACGCCTTCAAGGCGACGCTGGCCGACGAGGTGAAGGCCGAGGCCGACAAGAACCCGAAGGGCTCGCTCGAGGACGTGGCCAAGGCCATCAACGCCAAGTACAGCGCGCCCGAGGGCAAGGGCCTGCAGAAGCGCGAGGCCGAGCCGTTCGCGCGCATCCAGGCCATCGCGCCGGGCTACCCGGCCGGCACGCCGTACATCTTCGGCATCGGCAAGTCGGCCGAGCTCGTGCGCGCGGCCTTCGCCGCGACGCCCGAGGCGCCGCTGCTCCCGAGCGTCTTCAAGGTCACGGGCGAGAAGCTCATCGTCGCGCGCCTCCTCGAGAAGACGCCGGCCGAGAAGCTCTCCGACGACAAGAAGAAGGAGCTCCGCGAGCGCCTGACGCGCGAGCGCCAGCGCGACCTCTATCGCGGCTGGTACGAGGACTACCGCGCCAAGAAGACGGCGGCGGGCGACCTCGAGCTCGAGAAGGACCTCGACACCATGCGCAAGGACCTCGAGGAGCGCTTCGTATCGGCCGGCGGCGTGCTGCCGGGCATGACCCCGCCCGCGCCCGGCGCCGGCGGCGGTCCGGGTGCCGGCGGCGGCCAGCCGCAGGTCATCACGGTGCCCGTCAACCCGAAGTGACGTCGGCCGGGCGACGGCCCGGCTTCGTCCTCAGGCGCGTCAGGGCTCGCGCCCGAGCGTCGCCTCGAGATGCTCGAGCGCGGCCAGGCCGCGCCTCGGCGCCGACCAGGCGCTGCGCAGCCAGTCGCTGATCTCGGCCTCGGCATCGAGGATCTGCCCCTCGCGCACGAAGTCCGCGACCTCGGCGGCTGGCGCCCCCGAGCTCGGGCGCGCGTCCCAGTGGGCATGCTGAGCGGCGCGCGCCGCGGCGTGCCTGGCCTTCGCGTCGTCGCCGCGCTCGGCCGCGGCGACCAGGCGCAGGGCGCCCTCGACGTAGGCCGGGCCGCGATCGACGCGCGTCGTAGCGTGGGCCTCGAGCGCGAAGTAGAGGAGCGCGCGCGCGAACATGGCCGAGCTCGGCAGCAGCGCCGCGCGGGCGAGGCCGATCTCGCGCGTCACGTCGGTGCGCGTCGCGTCGTCGAGCTGCGCGTCCCAGCGCTCGAGCCACGGTCCCCAGTCGACGAAGTCCTGGTAGGCCGCCCAGCCGAGCGGGTCGTCGACGCGCGTCATGACGGCCGCGACGCGGAGGCCATGGGCCATGAGGCGGGCGCCGCCCGCAACGTCGCCGGAGCGGCCGCGGCCGACGGCCTCGAGCCCCACCGCCTGGAGCGCGACCACCACCGCGCCGGCCGGGATCTGCGCCGTCGGATCGAGGACGAGCGCGTCGTAGATGCAGCCGTCGCCGCTCGGGGCCGCGGCCTCGACCGCCGCGACGATGGCGCCGCACTCGGCGCGGACGCGCGCGATGTCGTCGTCGGCCTCGGCGGCCCGACCCGACGGCGTGCCCGACGTGAATGTCCGCTGGTAGGCGAGGAGCGCCGGGCCGGCGCGCTCGTAGCAGGTCCTCTTGGCGCTCACGAGCGTCGCGCGCAGCGCCATGACCTCGGCGCCGGCCGGCGGGCACTCGGCTCGGAGCCGCGCCCGCAGCGCCGCCTCGGCCTCGTCGCCCGAGGCCGCCGGGCTCACGTCGGCCGCGACGCCGTCCGCCGGAGGCGCGGCCGGGCAGCCGACCGCAAGCGGCCCGGAGACCCATACGAGCGCGACGACTCGTCCGACGCGCGCCGTCACTGCTCGACGACGGGCCTCAGCTGCGCCTCGGCGTCGCGGCTCGCCTCGGCGCGCAGCACGTCCTTCAGGCGCGCCAGCGAGGCCTCCGTCTTCTTCATCCAGTCGTCGTTCTTGCCGAAGCGCTGGCCGAGGCGGAGGTTGCGCTCGTAGATGTCGATGGCGCGCACGAGCAGCGGCCGGATCTTGCCCTTGAGCTCGTCGTAGTAGAGCTCGACCTCTTCGTGGGTGAGCTCGGCCGGGATCTCGGCCGCGAGCATGTCGTCGTACATGCCCTCGTAGAGCGCGCCCAGGCGGAAGCCGGCGATGACGGCCCAGTCGGCGTGCGCCAGGCGCAGCGTCCGGAGGTAGGCGTTCTGGGCCATGAGGAAGAAGTTCGACTTGTCCTCGAGGTCGCGCGCCATGCGGCTCGTCGGCAGCTTGAAGCGGATCGACGCGAAGAGCTGGAAGTAGATCTCACCGATGCGGAACTGCGCGAGCGAGACGGCCGGGCTCTTGTCGAGGCCCTTCATCTCGAGGTTCGCCTGGTAGAGCTCGAGCGCCTTCCGGTAGTCGCGCTCGGCGAACGCCAGCATGCCGAGGCCTTCCTCGGCGCGCCCGCGCGTGGCCAGCGCGGCGATGCGATCGGGCATGCCCATCGACGCGTAGTGCGGCTTCAGGATGGCGTCGGCGTCCTCGCGCATGGCCGCCCACTGCTGCTGGAGCTCGTGGCAGGCGGCGATCTGGAAGAGCGCGTCCTGGCCGTCCTTGCTGCCCTCGGTCAGCGCCAGCGCGCGCCGGAAGCGGCCGAGCGCCTCGTCGGGCTGGCCCATGCGCAGCAGCGCGAGGCCGGCGTTGTAGGCCGACACCGCGACGTAGCGATGCTCGGGGAAGCGGTCGACGACGAGCCCGAACTGGCGCGCCGCGGCGGCGAAGTCCTGCGCGCTGAAGGCGTTGTTGGCGTCGGAGAAGAGCGCCTCGGGATCGATGACCTCGACCTGGTGGCCGTGCGCGCTGTCCATGGCCTCGAGCTGCATCGGCTCGAGCTCGATGACGTGGCGCTCCGAGGCGCAGGCGCCGAGCGCCAGCGCCATCCCGAGCGCGCCGGCGACGCCGGAGCGGAGGCCAGCCGATCGCGCGGACCGCGCCTCGCGGCGCGCGGACCCATGGCCCGGCTGCCCCGACGCATCATCGGCAATGCCTTCCCCGACGCCACCCCACGACCTCCGGGCCCGTTGTCTCTCGACGAGGGCGGTACCGCGACCGGAAGACACCGATCGGTTCCACGCCTGCCATGCCGCCGAGCGACACCAGGACGGGGGATTTTGTTCCGGACCGGCCCTCCGACGCAAACTGCGGGGCGCCGCGACGGCTCGGACCCGCATTCCATGCGGCCCGGAGCATCCCGCCTGGCCCCGGTCGAGGAGCTGGGCCATCATCGGCGCATGACGAGGCCGCTCCCGACCCTGCCCCCGCGCCGCCGCCTGGCCGCGCTGCCGACCCCGCTCGATGCGATGCCGCGGCTCTCGGAGGCGCTCGGCCTCGAGCTCTCCGTGAAGCGCGACGACCTCACCGGCAGCCACCTCGGCGGCAACAAGGTGCGGAAGCTCGAGTTCCTGCTGGCCGACGCGCTCGCGGCCGGCGCGACCCACGTCATCACCTGCGGCGGCATCCAGTCGAACCACGCCCGCGCCACGGCGCTGGCGGCGCGGCCGCTCGGGCTCACGCCGGTGCTGCTCCTGCGCACGCCGCACGGCGACGCGGCCGACCTGCCCTCGCCGCCCAGCGGCAACGTGCTGCTCGATCGCATCGCCGGCGCGCGCATCGTGACCTGCTCGCCGGCCGACTACCGCGAGCGCCGGGGCGCGCTCATGGCCGAGCTGGCCCGGGCGATCGCCGCCGACGGCGGCTCGGCCTACCTCGTCCCCGAAGGCGGCTCGAACGCGCTCGGCTCGCTCGGCTATGTCGCCGCGGCCTGGGAGCTCGCGGCCCAGCTCGAGGCCCAGTCGGGAGGCCCGCCCGACGCGGTGGTCGTCGCCACCGGCTCGGGCGGCACGCTGGCCGGCCTGGCCGCCGGCTTCGAGGCCATGGGCGCGCCGACGCGCGTCTTCGGCGTGGCGGTCTGCGACGACCGCGCCTACTTCCGCGCCATCGTCGACCGCATCGCCGCCGACCTCGTCCGAGACCACGCCTTCCCGCCGCTCGGGCCGGCGCGCTACGAGGTGCTCGAGGGCTTCCAGGGCCGGGGTTACGCCCAGACGACGCCCGAGGAGCTGCGCTTCCTCGTCGAGGTGGCCCAGGCCGACGGCCTCGTGCTCGATCCGGTCTACACCAACAAGGCCCTCATCGGCCTCGTCGAGAGCGCGCGCCGCGCGCCCGGCATGTTCGGGCGCCGCGTCGTCTTCATCCACACCGGCGGCATCTTCGGCCTGTTCCCGCAGGCCGCGGAGCTCGCCACGGTGGTGTGATCAAGTCAGGGCAGCCTTCTCCGTCGGAGGGCGAGCCGACGGCGTCGGCTATGGCCCTCCGCCTCCGATGGCCTCTGACTTGATCAGCGCCCCGGAGCTCAGAGCCCCGTGGCGGGCGCCGCGTTCACCATGTCGAGCACCGGCTTCGGGTCGAGCCCGCGCACGATCGGCAGGAGGTCGCTGGCGATCTTGGCCATGCGCGTGACCGCGAGCAGCTTCTGCATCATCGCCTGCTCCTGGAAGAACTGGCCGAGATCGACCTGCACGAGCTGGGTCGTCTTCACCTGCATCGGCTTGTTGTCGCCCACCGCGAGCACGTCGACCTGGTTCCAGTCGTCGACGACGCGGCCGTCGGGCAGCGTGACCTGGCTCTTCACCGGGTGGCCCGGACGCGCCACCCAGCGGCCCTTGCCGACGGGGATCTTGCCGACGTTGGGGACGTCGCGGTCCTCGGTCTCGACCACGAGCACGCGCGTCGTGACCTCGGGCGGAGGCGCGTCGCTGACGGTCTTCAGCGACTTCGACTCGCGCACGGCGCCGACGATCTGGCCGTGCGCGATCTGGGTCCGGACGGCGTAGTCGACCAGGTGCCGCATGAGCCCGGGGTCGTAGACGGCGGTGCCGAGCACGTCCTCGGGGGCGAGGTAGACGTTGTCATTGGCGTAGCGCTCGAGCTCGCCGAAGAGCTCCTCGAGCGGCTTCTCGAGGGTCATCGGATCCTTCTTGTCCTTGGTCACCGACGCCACGAGCTTGTTCACCGACTCGAGCTTGTCCTCGAGCGTCGCGATGCGCTGGAAGACCGGCTCCTTGGCCTTGAAGAGCGCCTGCTTGTCCTTGAGCTCGTGGGTGATGTTCTCCTTGAGCTCGGCCTTCACGGCCGACCCCGAGCACGAGCGCCCGAAGAAGAACGCGATCAGGCCGGCCGCCAGCACCGAGCCCGCCAGGATGAGGATGCGCTTGCGCTCCTGCTCGGGCGACGGCTCCGCCTGGACGTGGACGTACTCGACGCGCGGCTCGCCGCCCGTGGCCGCCGCGGGCAGGGACGCGGGCAGCGGCGTCTTGTCGGGGCGCCCGACGCCGAACTCCTCGATGGCCGGGCCGGCCTGGCGCGCGATGGCGTCGGCCGCCTTCTTGGCCGCGTCGATGCTCTCCTTGCTGGGCTTCGGCGGGCCCGCGGGCTTCTCCGGCTCGATGGGCGGCAAGCCTTCGACGACCGGACCGGGCACCGCGACAGCCGCCCCCTTCTTCTTGAGTCCGAGACGCGCCTTGAGGTCGTCCTTCTTGTCGTCCGCCACGGCTCCTCCATCCTCATTATATGGTGCTCGGCCAGCCATCGGCCCGACCAGCGGTTCCCCTCGCGGTCGGTCTTCGACGCCGCGCACCCGGGCCACGAGCGGGCCCGAACCTAGCACGGCACGTCCGTGTGTCAATTGAGCCCGGGCCGCCCGCCGCCGGATGCGCAGGGACGGCGTGGCGACGCGCCCCGACCCGCCGGCGCGCTGGTGCGCGCGAACGCCTCGCGCTAGCCTCCCGGCCATGAGCGACGCCCCTTTCAACGAGAGCGACGCCGACACGCGGCGGCCCCCGGCGCCCGTCGACTGGGCGCGCGTCAGGAAGGTCCACCTCCTCGGCATCTGCGGCAGCGCCATGGGTGGCCTGGCGCAGATGCTCGTCGCGCGCGGCTTCGAGGTGCGCGGCTCGGACGCCGGCCCCTACCCGCCCATGTCGGACATCCTGCGTGCGCGCGGCGTCGTGGTGATGACCGGCTATCGCGCCGAGCACCTCGACTGGGCGCCCGACGTCGTCGTGGTCGGCAACGTCATGCGGCCGACCTACCCGGAGGCCGTCGCCATGCGCCAGCGCGGGCTCCCGCACTGCTCCCTGCCGCAGGCGCTCGACGCGCTCTTCCTGCGCCAGCACGTGCCGGTGGTCGTGACCGGCACCCACGGCAAGACCACGACGTCGTCCTGGACCGCCTGGCTCCTCGAGACGGCCGGGCTCTCGCCGAGCTTCTTCATCGGCGGCGTGACCGGCAACTGGCAGGCCGGCTGGCGCCTCGGCGAGGGCCGCCCGTTCGTGGTCGAGGGCGACGAGTACGACACGGCCTACTTCGACAAGTCACCGAAGTTCTACCACTATTCGCCGCACATCGCGGCCATCAACAACATCGAGTTCGACCACGCCGACATCTACCCCGACGTCGACGCCATCGAGGCGGTCTTCACGCGCTTCGCGGCGCTCCTGCCGCGCGACGGCCGCCTGGTCGTGCCGAGCTGGGAGGCGCGGGCCCGGAGGGCAGCCTCCGCCGCGGCCGCGCCGCTGTGGCTCACGGCCATCGACGGCCCGGGCGACATCGTCGCGAGCGACGTCCGCGCCTCGGCCGACGCCACCCGCTTCCAGCTCACGCTGCCCGGAGCCGCGCCGCTGGCCGCCCTTCTGCCCGTGGTCGGGCGCCACAACGTGGCCAACGCCCTGGTCGCGGCCGGCCTGGCCCATGCCGCCGGAGCCTCTCCCGAGGCCATCGTGCGCGGCCTCGCCACGGTCGCCCTGCCGCGCCGGCGCCTGACGCTGGTCGGCGAGGTCTCCGGCATCCCGGTCGTCGACGACTTCGCGCACCACCCGACGGCCATCGCCGCCACGCTGGCCGCCGTGCGCCAGCGCTACCCGGGCCGGCGCGTGGTGGCGCTCTTCGAGGTCCAGTCGAACACGGCGCGGCGCCGCGTCTTCCAGGCCGGCTTCGCCGACGCGCCTGGCCGGCGCCGACCGCGTCTGGTTCTGCAAGGCGCTCGAGAAGGCCTCCGATCCCCTGCCGCCGGCCGAGCGCCTCGATCTGGCTGAGCTCCGCGGCGACATCGCCGGCCGGGGCGTCGCCGCCGACATCGTGCCCGACGTCGCCGACCTCGCGCGCCAGGTGGTGGCCGAGGCGCGGCCGGACGACGTCATCCTGGTCATGAGCGGCCGCGATTTCGGCGGCATCCATGAGATGATCCTCAGCGGCCTCGCCGGCCGCGGGTGACGCCGCCGCGGCGGCGCGCGGATCAGGGGTGGCCCCGCTCCGGCCGCTCCGGCCGCGCCCCGGCTCCGCTCGGAAAAACGAAACCTGGCGCCGCGACGACCGCGCCGGGAACTTTTCGCCGAGCGCGCTGTCGGTTCGGGCGAACGGCGGATGCTCCAGCCTTGACGGGGCGCTTCCGCCATAACATTCTCCCGCGCGCCGTGCCGTCGGCCCCCCAGAACAGGGGCCGGCCCCGCTCGGCAAGCCCCCCCGAGCGAGGAAGGCCATGAAGGTCGGTCATTCGGTAACAATCATCGGCGCGTTGCTCTACCTGGCCGGTGTCATCTTCCTTCCGTGGCAGCACTTCGCGCTCGCCGACGTCAGCACCAGCGGCCTCCAGGTGCACTGGCTCGGCATGGGCTTCGCGGGCCTGGCCGGCGTGGTCCTGCTCTCGTCGCTGTGGGGTCTCCTCACCGGGCACCGCGCGCTCGCGGCGCGCATCAACGTGATCTCGGGCATCCTGCTCCTCGGCTGGATCATCGTCGCCGGCGCGGCCAAGACCTGGGGCCTGCACATGATGCAGCTCGAAGAGGTCGGCATGGACATCGGCTACGTGCTCGCCATCTGGGGCATGGTGCTCATCACCGGCGGCGCGGCCATCGTGTTCGCGTCGATGCCGCGCTGGGACGAGACCACCTCGTTCCTGCGGCTGCTGGTCTCGAACAAGGAGAAGGCGCTGCAGGACGTCGTGGTCTACGAGCCGCGCGTCGTGCACCTCCGCGACGAGCTGAAGCCCGAGGTGCGGGCGCAGCTGTCGGACCTCCAGAACCGGCTGCCGTCGTTCCGCGTGACGCGCGAGGGCGACTGCTCGATGTCGATCCCCGACGGCCAGGCGCGCCTCAGCGTGAACGCCTTCGAGCGCAGCACCTCCGAGCTCATGGCCAAGTCGCGGCGCGGCCCCGACGGCCTCCGCTTCGCGACGCTGAACCGCGGCGATCGCGGCACCATCACCATCGACCAGACCGCGGTGCAGTTCGAGTTCGTCAAGCCGCTGCCCGGCCGCTCGACCACGCCGCTCATCTACTGGACCGAGATCGCCGCCTTCGCGATGGTCGCGGTGCTCTTCTTCTTCGGCATGGCGCTCTACACGATCCTCGCCTGGGACGCGAAGGCGGTCCGGAAGATCCCGGCCGCCGAGACGCGCACCGCGCAGATCGATCCGCAGATGGCCGAAGACAAGAAGGAAGAGAAGGTCGTCGAGATCGTCGAGGCCGAGATCCCCGAGGAGGAGGTCTCGAAGAAGGCGGGCGGCGAGGAAGGCAAGTTCGGCGACCCCGAAGTGGCCCCGCAGATCGAGTCCAAGATCCCGAAGATGGACGGGAAGATGGTCGATCACATCGACGCCAAGAACATCGGCCTGAACGAGATCCTCAACACGGCCAACGGCCCCGCGTCGGCCATCGCCGAGGTCCTGAACGGCGACGTGTCCTCGATGAGCGCCAAGCTCGCGGTGGCCATGGGCGGCGAGGGCTCGGAGTTCGTCATCGGCAACGGCGCCAACGGCATGGGCTTCACCGGTGACGGTGGCGGCGGCGGCGGCAACGGCGTGGGCCGCATCCAGGGCATGGGCGACATCGACACCGGCGGCGGTCCGGGCGTGAAGGCCGGCATCGGCGACAAGGGCAAGAAGCGCGTCGGCAAGATGGAGCTCGGCGGTCAGTCGTCCTCGGGCTTCTGCAAGAAGGGCAACATCGAGAGCGTCGTGCGCCGTCGCGCCGGTGCCATCCGCGCCTGCTACGAGCAGCGCCTGCAGGTGAACAAGGACCTGAAGGGCAAGCTCACGGTGCGCTGGACCATCAACACCGAGGGCGGTGTCGACTCGGCCGCGGCCGGCGCCGACACGATCGGCGATTCGGCGACCACCAACTGCGTGCTGCGCTACATCCGCATCATGCGCTTCGAGAAGCCCGAGGGCGGCATCTGCGTCGTGCAGTGGCCGTTCGTGTTCTCGCCTGGGTGATGCCGATGGCGCGGGCCGCGACGCGGTCCGGGCAGTACGAGAGACGAGCACGAGAGCCCCGCACGCGGGGCTCTCGGCGTTCATGGGCTCGTCAGGTGGGTGGGATCCTGCGAGGCCCCACCGACCTGATCGAGGCTCAGAGCGCTCGGATCAAGCTCGGGCGGTAGGCGTCCGGGGCGGCGAAGCCGAGCAGCTCGAGGCAGGTCGCGGCCACGTTCGAGAGGCCTGCGTCGGCGGCTCCGTTCCAGCCGTAGAGGGTGCCGGCGCCGGGCCCGACGATGGCGCACGGCACCGGGTTCGTCGTGTGCGAGGTCTTCGGGCGGAGCTGGCCCGAGCCGTCCGACTTCACGAGGAACGCGCCGGTCTTCTTGTCGCGCTCGAGCATCTCCTCGCAGTTGCCGTGGTCGGCCAGCACGATGGCCGTCGCGTGGCGCGCGTGCAGCCCGGCCAGCAGGCGGCCCAGCGAGAGGTCGACCGCCTCCATGGCGATGATGGCCGGGAGCAGCTGGCCGGTGTGCCCGACCATGTCGCCGTTGGCCAGGTTCAGCCGCACGAAGTCCGGGTGGAAGTCGTCGATGGCCGTGAGCGTGGCGTCGACGATCTCGGCGGCCTTCATCCACGGGCGCTCGGAGAAGTCGACCCGGTCGCTGGGGATCTCGATGTAGCGCTCGAGCTCGGGCGCGAACGGCTGCGAGTTGTTGCCGTTGAAGAAGTAGGTCACGTGGCCGAACTTCTGCGTCTCGGAGATGGCCAGCTGGCGGCGCCCGACGGACGCCAGCAGCTCGCCCATGGTGCCCTCGATGCGCGGCGGCGCGACGAGGAAGTGGCGCGGCAGGTGGAGGTCGCCGTCGTACTGCATCATGCCGGCGAAGCGGACGGCCGGCGCGCGCACGCGCTCGAAGGGCACCGGACCGGCCTCGAAGGCGCGCGTGATCTGGATCGCGCGGTCGCCGCGGAAGTTGAAGAAGACGACGGCGTCGCCATCGAGGATGGGGCCGGCCGGCTGATCGGGGTGGCCGGGCTCGGCGACGGTGAAGGCCGAGAGGTTCTGGTCGATCACCCCCGGTGTCGCGGCGCGCATGCTCAGGACCGCCTGGGTGGCGGACGCGAAGCGCGGGGCGTCGGCCAGCACGTGGGCCTTCCAGCCGCGCTCGACGATGCGCCAGTCGGACTCGTAGCGGTCCATCGTGACCTTCATGCGCCCGCCGCCCGACGCCACCGCGACGTCGTGGCCGGCCGCGCGCCATGCGTCGATGCGGGCCTCGAGCGGGCCGAGGTAGTCGAGCGCCGAGGTCTCGCCGACGTCGCGGCCGTCGAGCAGCACGTGCAGGCGCACGCGCCGGACGCCGTCCTTCAGCGCGCGCTCGACGAGCGCGTAGGCGTGGTCGATGTGGGAGTGGACGTTGCCGTCGGACCACAGGCCGATGAGGTGCAGCGTGTGGGGCGCGCCGTCGGCGCCGCTCACGCGTAGCGGCTCGACCAGCCACGACCAGGTCTCACCGGCGAAGAGCGCGCCGTCGGCGATGGCGCGACCGACGAGCTTCGCGCCCTGATCGAAGATGCGGCCGGCGCCGAGCGCGTTGTGGCCGACCTCGGAGTTGCCGATGTCGTCGTCGCCGGGCATGCCGACCGCCGGGCCGTGGGCGCGCAGCGAGCCGAAGACCGGGCCGTGGCACAGCGCGTCGAGCACCGGCGTCCTGGCGAGATGCCACGCGTTGCCTTCGTCGCGGGGGCCGATTCCGACACCGTCGAGCACGACCAGGCACACGGGTCCGGGCGGGCGGGCGAAGCGAGGATGGGGTCTCAGCGCGAACACCGGATCGACCATGGAGGACCTCCGCGGGGAACATACAACCGGAGTGGGTGGCGGGCGACACGCTCGCGCGCATTGACGCCGTGGAGCGCGCTCGCGGATAGTCGAGCGCGCATGGGTGACCGCGACGCGAGGACGACCATCGGCCGCAGCCAGGCAAGCCCGGCGCCGTCCGCGCGCGACCGGCGTGGTTCTGGCCGGTCATGGTGCTGGTCCTGCTCGCGCCGGTCGCGGTCGCGGTCGTGCTCTTCATCGACGCCCGCAGCGACGCGACCGTCGCGACCCCGCCGACCGCGCCGCCGGCGACGAGCGCGCCGAGCCCATCGGCCGAGCCGACCGCGGCGACCCGCGTGGCCGCCGCGAGCGAGGATGTCGCCGAGCCCATCGGCATCGCCGCGGACGCCGGCCCGAGCGCCATCGAGCCGGACGTCGCAGCCGACGACGACGCCGCGCCGCAAGACGCCAACCCGTCGGGCGACGACGCCGACGACGACGCGCGCCCGGACGACGCTGACGACGACGGGGCCGGGCCGGTGCTCGACGCCACCGCGGAGCGCCCGAGCGACTCGCCGTCGAAGGTCGTCGCGGTGACGACCCCGGTGACGCCGACCGAGGTCCGGTCGGGCTCGGGGCGCGGCGAGCTCCAGATCCACGCGCGCCCGTGGGCGCTGGTCGAGGTCGACGGCACGCCCATGGGCAACACGCCGCGCACGCTCCAGCTCGCGCCCGGCCCGCACAGCGTGCGCCTCACGCGCAACGGCCGGACCCACACGACCCGCGTCGTGGTCACGGTCGGCCGCGCGGCGTCCGTGTACCACGACTTCGGGGACTGATCCCCGGCGGCGTCGTCACGGCCGGATGAGGTTGCTCGTCGAGCCGCCGAGGTCGGCGATGCTGTCGATGAGGAGCTCGGCCACGTAGTCGAAGTTGTGCGACCAGGCGCCCGGGTCCTTGATGGAGATCTGGTAGTTGTGGGCCGCCTTCATGAGCGGCGCGCTCCAGCGGTTGAAGCCGTTGCTGCTGGCGGTCTCGGAGGCGCCGTCGCAGCGGCCGTTGCCGTTGGTGTCGAGGAAGAAGTACGGGTAGGCGGTCCCCTCGTAGCACAGGCCGGGCGTGCCGCTGGCGCTGGCGACGGTCTGCATCTGCGCCAGCAGCTTGGCCGACAGGCCGGCGATCTCGTCCTTCAGCGGCTCGGTCTGGCTGCCGTCGCCGTCGAAGTCGTGGGCGTGCCGCGTGGTGCTGCGGATGTCCTCGTAGTTGGTCACGTTGGTGTGGCAGACCTCGCAGCTGGCGATGTTGTCGGCGATGCGGAACGAGTGCTGCGTGACCTTGGCGTTGTGGCAGCTGATGCAGCCGTCGCCGCCCGGATGGCCGATCCACGGGCCGGCGTAGGTCTTGCCCTCGTACTCGTAGCCGACCTTGGCGGCCGTGCCCTGGCGCACCGACGCGGCCGGCAGGTAGTGCACGTTCTTGAAGCCGAGCTGGTTCTTGGCGATGGCGCTGTCGATGGTCGACTTCGACTCGCGACCCACGTGGCAGGTCGAGCACAGGTTGGTGATGTTGTCCGCGCTGGGCAGCGTGATGCCGCTCGGGAACGACACCGACGGGACCTTGGCCAGCTCGAAGGTGTCGCTGAGGTTGTCGTGGCAGGTGGCGCAGTCGAGGCCGTTGTCGGGCTCGAGCACATCGGTGCCGACGCCGTAGCGCAGGTAGAAGCGGAAGCCCTCCGAGCCGCCGTGGCACTTCGAGCAGGTGGCCACGACCGTCTCGTCGGCGTCCCAGTGGCGGGCCGCCTCCGAGGCGCCGTTGAAGTGGCCGAAGTCGTTCCGCACCGCGCTGCCGAGGAGCGCCGGCTGGCCGATGCCGGTGGCGATGTCCGACACCGAGTCGTGGAGGAGCTGCATGATGTACTTGGCGTTGTGGGCGAAGGCGCCGGGGTCCTTCAGGCTCACCTGGTAGTTGTAGGCGGCGCGCACGAGGCGCGGCGTCCACGTCACGAAGCGGTTGGCGAAGGCGGCTTCCTCGGCGCTGCAGGTGCCGTTGTCGTCGGTGTCCTTGAACCAGTACGGATAGATGTCGGCGCTGTAGCAGACCGCGCCGAAGCCCTCGCCGGTGGTGTAGGCGCGGAGCGCCGCCAGCAGCCGCTCGCGCAGGCCCTCGAGCTCGAAGTAGATGCCCTCGGTGAGGTTGCCGTCGCCGTCGTAGTCCTGCTTCATCGAGGCCATCATGCGGATGTTCTTGGCATCTGCGATGGTGGTCACGTTCTTGTGGCACTCGACGCAGCGGTCGACGCGGACCTTGAGCGAGTGCGGGTCGTGGCAGCCGACGCAGGTGTTCAGTCCCTCGACGTGGCGGAAGCGCCAGTCGTAGGTCTGGCCCGCGTACTGATAGCCGCCCTTGACCTTGCCGGCGTAGAGCGTCGCGCCCGCGGCGTAGTAGTGGATGTTGAGGAAGCTCAGCTTGTCGCTGGGGGTGTCGTCGTTCTTGGCGGCGGCCAGCGTGATGGCGTCGTCGACGGTCGTGGTCGAGGCGCGGCCCTGGTGGCAGGTCATGCAGCGAGACTCGGGCCCGAGGCCGTCGACCACCACGCCCGAGGGGAAGGTGACCGAGGTCATGGCCGCGGTCGTGGCGTTGTGGCAGGTCGCGCACTCGACCGTCGAGCCCACGGGCTGGGCCTTCTCGACCGAGCCGACGGCGGTGCCGTCCTCGCCGATGAAGTCCTGGAAGCCGAGGTTCGAGTGGCAGCGCGCGCAGTCGATCGGCACGACGGGCGGGTCGTCGTTGTTCCAGTGCTTGAACGCCTCGGCGTTCTTGTTGGCGTGCGCCGAGCCCGACCACGCCACGTAGTTCGGCACCACCGGACCGGGCGCCGAGGCGACTGGGATGATGACGAGCGCGTGGTGCGCGACCACGCCGGTGTCGTTGCCCGTCGCGGTGACGCTGGTCTCGCCGGCGGCCACGGCCGTGACGAGACCGGCCGCGTCGACGGTCGCGACGGCGGTGTCGAGGCTCGTCCAGGTGTAGCCGCTGTCGCTGCCGTGCGTGGTGGCCGCGGTGAGGGTCGTGGTCTGACCGACGACGACGCCGTGCTCGCCCGTGATGGTGACCTCGGGCGGCAGCTCGGCCGCGGTCGGCACCACGACCAGCGCGTGGCGACCGACGACGCCGGTGTCGAGACCGGTGGCGGTGACCGTGGTCTCGCCCGGCAGGACGCCGGTCACGACGCCGTCGCTCGAGACGCTGGCGACGGTCGCGTCGAGGACGGCCCAGGTGTAGCCCGAGTCCTCCGCGTTCTCGGTCGCGGCCGAGAGCGTGAGCGTTTCGCCGGCCACGACGCCGTGCTCACCGGTGATGGTGACCACCGGATCGGGCACGACCGGAGGCGGCTGCTTGCCGGGCTGTACGCAGGCCGCCGCACCGGCGAGGGAGAGCACCGCGAGCGCTCGGATGAAGCGCGAGGACGAGGTCACGGACGGGCTGGACATAGGCACCTCACAACGCATCTTTCTTCCGCAGCGTGCGTAGCACATGCACGATGTAAATGAGCATCCCCAGGGCCATGCACGGGACGCCGATCATGACGAACGCGAGGAAGATGGGCGGCGTCAGGTCGAGCAGCGTGAGCAGCTCGGTGACGATGCCCACCAGGACGAGCGCCACCGCGAGGCGGAGCCACTGGACCGAGGTCATCTTCTTCATCGCGCGTCCTCCTTGACGGGGGCCGCCGGGGCGGCGTCGGGGACGGGGCTCGGCGCGCTGGCCGAGTCGGGGGTCTCCGCCTGGACGGCGTCGCTCGGAGCCGGGGCGGCGTCGCTCGGCGACGGGCCCGCGTCGTCATCGGCCCAGAGGTCGTCGACGTTCTTCAGGTCGGTCGCCTTCTGCGGCACCGGCGCCGCGTCGGCGCCGCCGGTCGCACCACCGTCGGGCTCGTCGGCGAAGGGGTCCTCGGCGGCGAACGGATCCTGCGCGCCCGAGGCCTTGTCCTTGGCGGCCGCGTCCACGAGCTCCTGCGGCATGGGCCAGGGCAGCTCGCCCCAGATGTCCTGCTTCGCCAGGTTCTTGATGTCGTGGATCTTGTCGTGGCAGCCGCCCGACACGCACGACTTCTGGTTGGCGTAGAGCATCTCGAGCGTCACGCCGTCGCTGATGTGCTTGCCGGCCTTCTCGAACTTCCGCGAGCCGCGGTGGCACTGCAGGCAGTTGTCGTTCGGGAACGGCGAGTAGAGCTTGATGTCGCCGGGCTTCGGCACATCCTCGAAGTAGTGCACGATGACGTGGTGGAGCCCGTTCCACTTGGCCGCCACATCACCATAGAGGGTGTAGTCGGTGTGGCACGTGTAGCAGGGCGTCTCGCGCGGCACGAGCCGGTTCTGGTAGTGGACGGCCGGGATGTACTCCGGGTCGTCGACGTGGAGGCTGTTCTCGTACACCTCCATCTCGTGGCAAGAAGTGCAGAATTTCTTCGTCTTCGACGCGGTCAGCGAGTGCGAGACGCCGAACTGGACGAGCAGGAGCGGCATCACGAGCAACGTGCCGAGCAGGAAGATGCGACCGGTGCGCGCGCTCATGAGCTGCGGCAGTCGCACCCAGAGGAATATGGCGATCGCCGCTGCGACGAGCAGCAGGACCACGAGCATGGTCGGACTCACGGATGTCCCCCCTCTCGGCGATCGACGCGATGGGCGCGCGCGCCGTACGCGTCACCCTGGGATTGCAGTGGCCTCGCTCCGGGCGCCGTCGATCTCGGCTCTCGTCCGCGGCGGGCGCTGATGCTCGCCGTCGCTCCGGAGCCGAGCGGCGGCCTTCGCTCGGAATCGTCTCCGCCGGTCGGCGGAATTTCGCAGACACCCCGACTCGCGACCGCTGGCCGCGAGTCGGAGCGGAATTTGTCACTTCAAGCCGGCGAGCCACTCGGCGACGGTCTTGAGCTCTTCGGTGGTCCCCTGGAACGCCTTCTTGTGCTTCTCGCCCTTGATCTCGGTCTTCTTGAGCACGAAGAGGGCGATGCCCTTCTTGTCGAGCGACGAGCCGACGTGCGAGAGGTCGGGGGCGTTGTCGACCTCGGGATTCGGCAGCCGCGCGATGTTCGCCGCCTTCACCGAGTGGCAGCCATTGCACTTCTGCGCCTGGAAGATCTCGGGCCCGGCGGCGAAGGCGACGGACGGCGCCCCGATGGCAAAGACGGCGAGGGCGGACAGCGGGACGAGGGTCTTCGAAAACAGCGACATGTTGATTCTCCAGCGGAGCCGCGGCGCGGCTCAGGGTTGGGCGCCGTCGCCGATCCAGGCGACGACGAGGTCGTACTCTTCACTTCCCGGCGGAAGCAGCGGACCACCGGTATGTGACGAAACTCCAGACGTCTTCTTCACTAAACGACTGCCCTGAGGGTCGCCTGCGACAACCTCCTCGAGGGTCTCGGCGTAGTCGGAATCGACATCGCCGGTGAGTGTGAATGTGCCCGCGCCGGAGCTGTGACATCCCGACGGCGTGCAATTGGCCATGAGAATGGGGTGGATGCTGTCGGCGTACGACACGGGCGGCGGCGCCGTGTCCTCGATTTCGAGCGCGTCGTCGCCGTCGCTGGTCGCGACCTCGGACACCTCGATGTCGGGGTGCGACACGGTCGCGTCGGGCCAGGGCGCTTCCCCACGGTCGGGGACCGCGCACGAAGCGACGAGGCAGAGCGGAGCGATGAGGAGGAACGTGCGGTTCATGGTCAGAACTCGTACGTGGCGGTGACGCGGAAGAAGTCGTCCTTCTGCTCGTCGCGCAGCTCGAACTGCCACAGGTGCTGCACGGTCAGGCTGAAGCCGCCCGCGACCCAGCCGATGGCGACGCTGTGGGCGCTCGTGTCGTAGCGGTCGAGGCGATCCGGATCGGCGAAGAGCCCCTGACGATTATCGCGCATATCCAGGCCGGCGCGATATTGCACATAGAAGCAGTCGGTCGGATACCAGCGCACCTGGAGATAGTCGGCGAAATGGTAGTAGGCCGGCGCGTCGCCACCCCACACGTCGGCGCGGATGACGCCGAGCGTGAGCGCGATGTCCTTCAGGAACGGGACGTCGGGCAGGCGCCACAAGGACGCATCGAAGGCCTGCATGAAGATCTTGCGGCCGTGGTCGAGGGTGCCGCCGTAGACCGAGTAGTAGATGCTGGCCGGGCCGAGCGAGGCGCCGACGCGACCGCCGCCCGAGAAGTTCATGTCGTCGACCGGCGACGTGCCCGCCTGGAGGTTCAGGACGTCGGTCGCCTTCTTGACGGCGTAGCCGCGGACGACGAAGGCGTCGACGCGCAGGCCGACCGGATCGAGGTCGAGGTCGAGGCCGGCCTTCAAGCCGTACTCGGCCCAGACGATGGGCAGGAAGCGCTGGTCGGCGCCGACCCGGCCGCCGTAGGCGTGATGGAAGAGCGGGTCCGAGCCGAACGGGACGAGCACCTTGCCGGCCGAGAACGAGAGGCGCCAGCCGTCCTCGCGCGTGCTCGGGACGGTGTAGCCCATCTGGTAGTAGGTCAGCGCCAGGAGCTCGGCGTCGAAGAAGAACGGGTCGTTCTTCGAGTGCCGGTCGAGGAACAGGAAGTGGTGGTTGTTGCGGAAGGCGTCGTAGCCCGAGCCGATGTCGCCGGTGTAGCCGTAGCGCTCGTAGGCGATGTCGAAGCGGCCGTGGAGGCGGATGTCGGCCGGCAGCGAGATGCCCCCGGACGCGACCGGCGGGTGGCCGGGCGGGAGCTCCTCCTCGGCGAAGGCGGGCGCGGCGGCGCCGACGAGGCTGGCCATGGCGAGGGCGCCGAGGGCGCGAGACAGCAGACGATTCATGGCCGGACCTCCGACGATCCGTGCGGGCCGAACGAGGTCGGCGTCATCGGCGAGGCGTACCAGTCGAGCCCGGTCTCGGGGGCGCGCGAGCCCCAGAGGTCGTTCTCGTCGATCTCCTTCTTCGTGCGCGGCACGTGGCAGGTCTCGCACTCGACGCCCTTGTCCTTGGGCCCGAAGGCGGTGCGACCATCGTGGCACGAGCCGCAGTAGCGACCCTCGGCCATGTCGGCGTGGGTGAAGCCGAGCTTCCGCTGCGGGAAGATCGACGTGTGACAGGCCACGCACGAGAACGTGTCGTGCGCCCAGTGGCTGAAGCGCGCGGGGTCGGGCGGGTTGCCCTGCCCGTGGTCGCGGACGATGGGGATGCGCACCGTCTCGGGGACGCCGAGCGCGACGAGCGGGCTGCCGACCAGCAGCGCGAACGCGAACGCCGCACGGCGGCCCGGGCGGCGTTGGCGTGGAGATGTCTGCGAGGATGGGGCCATGGGTCATCCGTGAGCGCGAGACCGAGTGACGTCACCGCGGCGCTCGCTTGCACCCTGTGCAACAGTGAGGCCATCCCGCGCAGTGGCCGCCGCGCGGCGTGGATAGCGGCCCAGCGAGTGCCCAGGTACCGTCGAGATCGTTCTTTGCGGGGGCCATCGCACACCCCGTCGGTGGGCTAACGCACAAGCCCGGGCTATCGCGGCCATAGGCTCGGCCGACTTGCCCGTCGCAGGCCGGCATCAGTAGAAGGAGCCGTGGACAAACCGATCGACATCCGCGAGGCGCGACCGACCGACGACGAGGCGGTGGGCGAGCTGTTGGTGACCGCGTTCATGACCGCCTACGCGGCCAAGATGCCCGAGGTCGTGTACTCCGACGCGCGCAAGCGCGACCTGCGCGACGTCGCGACCAAGCGCGGCGAGGGCAAGGTCTTCGTGGCCGAGGCCGACGGCCGCGTCGTCGGCACGGTCATGGTCTACCCGCCGGGCGCGCCGCGCAGCGAGGCCTGGCTCCCGAACGCGGCCGACATCCGCCAGCTGGCGGTCGCGCCGGCGCACTTCGGCAAGGGCTACAGCGAGGCGCTCATGAACGCGGTCGAGGCCGCCGCCTGGGACATGGGCGTGAGCGTGCTCTCGCTGCACGTCCGGAAGGGCGCCGACGGCGTCGCGCGCCTGTACGAGCGGCGCGGCTATCGACGCGCCCCGGAAGGCGATCTGCAACTGCCCGAGGTGCACCTCCTGGCCTATCGCAAGGACCGCCCGCGATAGACAGGGCTGGCGGCGAGGGCCGGCGTTTGCGAAGCTCGCGGGTCATGCGCTCCGGTCCCGTCCTCCGCTGCCTGTCGTTCGTGCTCTGCTGGGGTGGGTGTGATGGCCCACCCGGGATGGTCGGCCCGATGGGACCGCCCGGCGATGTCGGCGCGACCGGGCCGGCGGGGCCGGCCGGCGATGCCGGCGCGACCGGACCGGCCGGCGATGCCGGGCCGGCTGGACCGGAGGGCGACGTCGGACCGGCTGGACCGACCGGGCCGGCGGGCGATGTCGGGCCTCAGGGTCCCCCCGGCGACGCCGGACCGGAGGGCCCGGCCGGACCGCAGGGCGACATCGGCGTGGCCGGGCCGCAGGGCGACCGCGGGCCCGAGGGGCCGCCGGGACCCGAAGGACCGCCCGGACCGCAGGGGCTGCCGGGCGCCGACGGGCCCGAGGGGCCGCCGGGCGCCGATGGACCGCGCGGGCCGCCGGGGCCGCAGGGCCTGCCCGGGCCGACCAACGACTGGGAGACGCTGTGGCAGGACGCGCCGCGCTCGGGCGTGGTGGCGCTGGTGCTCGACCCGGCGCGCACGACCGCGACCAGCATCCCGGCCTATGTGCGCGCGCGCGTCGAGGCCTGGGGCGCGGGCGTCCGCGACGGCTTCCCGCTGGCGCCCGCCCAGACCGAGCCGCTGCGCACGCTGGCCGCGCTGCACCCGAGCCTCACGCTGGCGTGGCTCGATCCGCTCGGCTGGAGCGCCGGCGCCAGCGACGCCCGCGCCGGCTCGAACGCCGACTTCGTGGCCTACTTCGGCGACGGCTGGGACGTGGACTCGCTGTCGCCGTGGGGCCGCGGCCGCTCGGACATCGGCTGGCTCTGGGTCTCGCACGAGGCGCTCCAGGGCACGACGCCCGGCGTCGGGCGCGCGCCGAACCACCAGCAGCTGACGCTGGCGTCCCTGCTCGCGGCCTTCGGCGTCTACAACTTCGACGTGACGAGCGCCGCGGCGTGGACGACGAGCGCGGTCGAGACCGCCATCGCCCGCCACAAGCAGCAGCTCGGCGGCTCGTGGGTGCGCGTCGTCTTCGACTACGCCTCGCTCGAGTGGACGCGCGACCGCGGCGCGGCGTCGCGGCGCTACGACGCGACGAGCCTCACGCGCTTCTCGATGGCGGGCTTCGACGGGCCCATCCAGGACCACGACGACAGCGGCGCGCCGCTGACGCCCGGCGTCGTCGTCGGCACCGGCGCCAACTGCAGCGGCCAGGCCACGCCGTGGGGCACGGTCGTCCTCGGCGAGGAGAACGTGCAGGACCTGTGGGGCGACGCCGAGCCGTGGTGGACCGGCGAGGGCGCCTTCATCGCCGGCCTCGGCTTCGACCCGGGCGGCGACATCGTCGTGCCCAAGCTGCCCAACGCCGGCTCGGCGCTCGGGCGCTCGACGTCGGTCGGCGAGCGCCAAGACCGCGAACTCTGGGGCTACCTCAGCGAGATCGACCCGGGCCGGGCCGGCACCGAGACGCTGGCGCAGTCGGTCACCGGCCGCGGCCACGCCAAGTGGGGCTTCGTCGGGCACGCGCGCTTCGAGAACGCCTCGTTCGTGACCGACGCCGGCGGCGCCCTGGTCGACGGCGAGCCCATCGTCTTCTACGCCGGCGACGACCACGCCGGCGGCCGCGTCTACAAGTGGGTCACCAACACGGCCTACACGCTCGGCATGAGCCGCGCCGAGGTGCGCGCCATGCTGCCCGACGGGCGCCTCTTCGTGGCCCAGCTCGACGGCCTCGACCACCGCACCGGCACCACGCTGCGCGCGAGCGGGCTCGCGCCGACCGCGGCCGCGCCCGGCTCGGGGCGCTGGATCGAGCTCAGCACGACGAGCCTCGACGAGGCGCCGAACGCGCCTGCGCTCGGCCCCGGCACGACCGTCGGCGCCGCGCTGCGGAACCGCACCTGGAACCAGCTCGGCGGCTTCCCGAGCGACGACGCGCTGCGCCACGCGCTGAACTCCGCGGCCCACAAGATCGGCGTGAGCGAGCTCGACCGACCCGAGGACGTCGAGTGGAACCCGCGCGACCCGAGCGGCGCGCCGCGCCTCTTCGTGGCGCTCACCAACCACACCCACCAGGTGGCGCTCGACGAGCGCGGCGTGCGCTACCCGAGCGCCACCCAGGCCGCGCAGGCGCCGCGCCGCAGCGACTCGGCCGGGCGCATCTGGGTCTTCGACGAGGCCGACCCGTGGCACCCGGGCGGCTCGACCACCTTCGCCTACTACGAGGTCTGGCGCGGCACGGCCAACCGCGGCGAGCTCGACGCGGCCTGCCCCGACAACCTGCTCGTCGACTCGGCCGGCGGCCTGTGGTTCGCGACCGACGGCAACCTCGGCGTGAACGGCGCCAGCGAGGGCCTCTACTACCTCGACCTCGACCCGGCCTCGAGCGACGCGACGCGCGGCAAGGCCTTCCGCGTCGTCACCATGCCGGCCGACGCCGAGGCCACCGGCCCGGCCTTCACGCCCGACGAGCGCACCTTGTTCGTGAGCGCGCAGCACCCGGGCGAGAGCTTCACCTCGAGCTGGCCGGCCGACCTCGAGTAGGCGCGGCGCGCGATCAGGTCGCGCCGAGCCGCTGGGCGAAGCCGGCGACGACGACGCCGTCCAGCGCGCGGCCGAGGAACGGATAGACGATGTCGTCCTCGCGCTGGCCGTGGTGCTCGAGCAGGTGGCGCACGCGCAGGAGCTCGTCGAGCCCGCGCACCATCGCCAGGCGCCGCGCGTCGTCGGGCACCGCCTCGAGGCCCGCGATGGTGGCGGTCGCCTCGGCGTGGAGCAGGTCGAGACGACGGTGCTCGGCGACGACGAGCGCCGCGCCGCCGCCGCGCGGGGCGACGACGTCGAGCTGCAGCGCCAGGAGCTCCGCCTCGACCCGCTCGTGGCGCGCGAGCGCCGCGCCGAGCCGCGACCAGGCGTCGGTGGCGCGCGCGAGATCGAGCGTGGTGAGCGCGACGAGCGCCTCCTCGAGCGCCGCGAGGAAGCGCGCGTGGGCGGCCTGGTTCGCGACGACGAGGGCGTTCACCCGGCGAGCGTGAGCCGCGCCGGCCCGAGCGTCAAGCGCCGGCGTGCCCGCCCGCCGGGCGTCCCCGCACCCGACGGCGCGCGCTCCGACCCGCGCGGCCCGCTCCGAGGCGACGGCGCCGGCCGACCAGGCGGCCCGGCGGGCGGCATGGGGCTCGCAGGCACGAGGGGGCATGAACGGCACCGTCCCGTGCAGCTGCACGTCGCACCCGTCCCCCTGCCCGCGCGTCGCCATCACCGGCGGCCCCGGCGCCGGCAAGACCGCCGCCCTCGAGGTCGTCCGCCGCGAGCTCTGCCAGCACGTCGCGGTGCTGCCCGAGGCCGCCACCGTGCTCTTCCGCGGCGGCTTCCCGCGCGGCGCGTCGTCCATCGAGCGGCGCGCGGCGCAGCGCGCCATCTACTACGTCCAGCGCGAGCTCGAGCGGCAGGCCCTCGAGCTCGGCCGGAGCTCGGTCGTCCTGTGCGACCGCGGCACCCTCGACGGCGTGGCCTACTGGCCGGGCGACGGCGACGCCTTCCTGGCCGAGGTCGGCACCACGCGCGAGCGCGAGCTCGCCGCCTACGACGTGGTGATCCACCTGCGCACGCCCGGCGCGCACCACGGCTACAACCACACCAACCACGTGCGCACCGAGAGCGCGGACGAGGCCCGCGCCTTGGACGAGCTCATCCTCGCCGTCTGGGCGGCGCACCCGCGCCGCTTCGTCATCGAGGCCAGCGCCACCTTCACCGACAAGCTGGCGCGCACGCTGGCCATCATCCACGACGTGGTGCCCGCCTGCTGCCGCGCCCGCGAGGCCCGGCGCGCGTGAGCCACGCGGGCGCGCGGCGCGCGCGGGCGCGACGCTCAGGCCGAGAGCGCCTCGCCGAAGGCGCGCTCGAGGTCGGCCAGCGTCAGCGGCTTGGTGGCGCAGGCGTTCATGCCCGCGGCCAGGCAGCGCTCGCGCTCCTCGGGGAGCGCGTTGGCGGTCACGGCGATGATGGGCGTCGTGCGCGCCGGCGAGTTCAGCAGGCGGATGCAGCGCGTCGCCTCGAAGCCGTCCATCTCCGGCATGTGGCAGTCCATCAGCACCAGCGCGAACGGCTGCGTCTCGACCGCGCGCAGCGCCTCGCGCCCGTCGCGCGCCAGCTGCACCTGGAAGCCGGCGCGCCGCACCAGCGCCGCCGCCACGCGCAGGTTGATCTCGTTGTCGTCGACCACCAGCACGGCCGCCGCGCTGGCGCGCGCCGAGCGCTCGAGCGCGCCGTCCACCGGCGCCGGCGCCGCGGTCGGGACCAGCGGCAGCCGCACCGCCACGCGCGTGCCGCGGCCGAGGTCGGACTCGAGCGCGATGCTCCCGCCCATGAGCTCGACCAGCTGGCGCGTGATGGCCAGCCCGAGGCCGTGGCCGATGTAGCGCTCGTGCCCGCGCACCTGCTCGAAGGGCTCGAAGACGCGCTCGAGCTCGGCCGCCGGGATGCCCACGCCGGTGTCGCTGACGTCGATGGCCAGCGTCTGCCCGACGGTGGTGATGTGGACGGCGACCTCGCCGCGCGTCGTGAACTTCCAGCGCGTTGCCGACGAGGTTGGTCAGCACCTGGCGCACGCGCTGCGGGTCGAGCTCGAGCCAGGGCGGCACCTGCTCGGCGACCTCGACGCGCAGCGCCACGCCGTCCTCGCGGAAGGCCGCGCCGGTGAGGTCGAGGGCGTCATGGGCCAGGCGCTCGATGGCGGTCGGCTCGGTCTTCACGGCCAGGCGGCCGGCCTCGAGGCTGGCCAGGTCGAGCGTGTCGCCGATGAGCCCGAGCAGCTGGTTGGCGCTGCGCTTGATGAGCTGGGCGCCTCGTGATCCTCGACCGCGCGCGGCCGCTCGAGCATCGAGTCGGCGAGCCCGATGACGCCGTTCATGGGCGTCCGGAACTCGTGGCTCATGCTGGCCAGGAAGTAGGTGCGGGCGCGCGTCGCCGCCTGCGCGCGCACGAGCGCGGCCGAGCGCATGCGCTCCGAGGCCAGCGCGAAGAGGAACATCGTCACCACCAGGCTGATGCCGCGGATGGCGGACAGCGCGTGGCCGCCGGGCCCTCGGGGTGCGTGCGCAGCTCGCCGACGCAGAGAGGAGGCCGATGGCCGTGGCGATGCCGAGGCCGAGGCCGAGGAAGCCGGCGCGCGTGCCGTCGAAGAGCGTCGTCGCCAGCGGCAGGACCGCCGACCAGCAGACGAGCGCGATGTCGGCGCCGCCCTCGAAGTAGCCCATCACCACGAAGGCGATGGAGGCCTCGATGGCCGGCGTCCAGAAGGCCGGGCGCGGGGCGGCGCCGAGCCTCAGCGCCACGCCGACGCCGGCGAAGGTCAGCGCCCCCACCCCGAGCGTCGCGGCCGACATCGGCACCGACGCCAGGTTGAACGGCACCAGGTAGAGCGCGACGACCACCGCGATCCACACCGCGGTGACGGCGAACTCGAGGCGGAAGAGCTCGTCCTCGCCGGTCGGCCGCGTCCGCGGGAGCAGCGGCGCCAGCAGGCGCGAGACGTGGGCCGAGGCCTTGCCGGAGCCGGTGCGGCGGCCCGCGGAGGTCGACGCAGCCGACCGCGGGGTCGGGCTCGACGGGTCTATGGCGCGATGCTCGGGCACGTCCTTGAGTGTCGGCGTCGACGCCTCGGGCCACAAGCCCTCAGGCACTGCGCAGCCGAGAATCCCTTGCAACCGGGTTGGAGAGACGGGTCGAGCGGGCCGAGCGGCCGACTTGACCGGAGGTGAGACCGGCGGCCGCCGGGCCGGCGGGTCAGGCGCTCCTGGCGATGGGGACGAGCTCGCCCCAGGTCACGCGATCGCGGCCGCCCTCCTTGGAGGCGTACATCGCGACGTCGGCGACGCGCAGCGCCTCGTCGAGGCTGACCGGCGTGGTCAGCGTCACGCCGCCGAACGACGCGGTGATGAGCAGCGTCGTGCCGTCGCGGCAGCGGATGGGGACGGTGCGCAGCGCCTTCCGCAGGCGCTCGGCCACGGCGATGCCGTCGGCCTCGCCGCAGCGCGGCAGGATGACGCCGAACTCCTCGCCGCCGAGGCGCCCGACGAAGTCGCCGGCGCGCACGTAGCGGCTCACGCGCTCGGCCACCGCCACCAGGACGTCGTCGCCGATGGCGTGGCCGTACTTGTCGTTCACGGCCTTGAAGCGGTCGACGTCGAGCGTCACGACGCACATCGGCGCGCCGTCCTTCTCCATGTCGGCCAGCGTGAGCTCGGCTGCCTCGGCGAAGGCGCGGCGATTGCCGACGCCGGTCATCGGGTCGGTGGTGGCGAGGCGCCTCAGCGCGGCGTTGCTGGCGGCGAGCTTCTTGGCCAGCTCCTCCTTCTCCTGCAGGAGCTGCTCGAGCTTCCTCGTGAGCTCCTCGTAGCTCGTCGAGATGTTCACGAGCGCCTGGTTGGCGCTCTCCATGAGCACCTCGAAGCTCGGCTGCGCCTCGATGTGGAACTCGAGGTCCTTCGACTGCGCGGCCATCTCGGCGCCCACCTGGTCGACGATGTCGTCGAGGCTCAGCGCCTGACGCGAGCCGAGCTGCGCCAGCACGGCGCGCGCCTTGACGACCGAGCCGCCGGCGGCGCGCGTCTGGGTGATGTCGGCCACGGCGTCGGCGGCGCGCGCCAGCTGGGCCAGGCGCTGCAGGCGGCGATCGGCCAGCGTCGAGCAGTCGCCGTGGTGGTGGGCCACCGCCTCGACCAGGTCGCTCGGCAGGCCCCACTGGCGCGCCAGCGCCACGAAGTGCTCGACGTGGTTCCGGCTCGTGACCTGCGCCTCGCCGCGCAGCCGATCGTCGCCGGGGATGCCGCGCAGCGCTTGCAGCTTCTCGCCGAGCTCGGGCTGCATGGCGGCCATGACCAGCACGCCGAGGTCCTGGATGAGGCCGACCGTGAAGGCCTCGGCCGGCTCCTCGTAGCCGGCCATCTTGGCCAGCACCAGCGCGGCGCAGGCGCGGCGCAGCGAGTCTTCCCAGAACTGGCGCGCGTCGAGGCCGCCGGTGTGGGTGCGCGCCTTCATGCCGACCACGGCGGAGGCAACCGCCAGGTTGCGGATGGCGCGCGTGCCGAGCAGCATGGTGGCCTGGGCCACCGTCTTCACCGGCCGTCCGGTCGAGTAGGCGGCGCTGTTGGCGAGGCGCAGGAGCGTCACGGTGAGGCTCGGCTCGCGCTCGATCATGCGCGCCAGGTCGGGCAGCGCGACGGACGGATCGTTGGCCGCCTTGATGACGAGGGCGACGCCGGCGGGCGGGGTCGGGACCTCGCCCTGCGCGACGGCGGGTCGCTGGCGGGAGTAGGTGCGGGCGCGGGCGGTGCTCATGGCGGGGACGACTCCTCGGGCGGGAACCAGGCTCGGAGCGACTCGTAGGAATGGAGGACGAAGCCGGCGAAGCTCGGCTCGGCGGCCAGCTCGCGGCGCGCGAGGCGCATGGTGTCCTCGAGCGCGGCGCGGCCGCGGCTGGCGAAGGTCAGCTTGTCGGCCGGCACCAGCAGCGATGCGCGCTGCACCAGCACGCGCGCGTCGGGGTCGGGCAGCGGCGCGCCGGGCGCGAGCCAGGTGAGGCGGGCCTGGCCGTCCGGCAGCGCGCTCACCGCCAGGCGCGGCGCGCTGGTCGGGACGGGCGCGCCGGGGCGCGGGCGCTCGCAGGTGGCGATGCGCTCGTCGGGCAGCGGCACCGACTCGAGGCCGATGAAGACGGCCTTGCCGACCTGGCTGGCGTAGGCCAGCTCGCTCCGCCCCCTGGGCGATGACGCCGTCGGCGCCGTAGGCCACGGTGCGGTAGTCCATGACGCCGATCTCGTCGGCGCGGTCGATGATCGACGCCACCGCCGAGCGCCCGTCGGGCTCGGCGATGAGCGCACCGGTGGTCTCGTCGCGCGCGTCGAGCCAGAACGGCACGTCGACGCCCAGCGTCAGGCCGCCGGCGTGCGCGGCGGCGCCGAGGCGATCGAGCAGCGCCAGGTAGTCGGCCAGCACCTGGGTCTCGGCGTGACCCTGCCACTCGGGCAGGAGGTAGGGCTCGACGTCGAAGCGCACGCCGGCCAGGCGCGCTGCCGCCGGCACGCGCCGGTCGTAGGCGGCGACATGCTCCACCGTCATGACGACGCGGTCGTGCCATGCCGGCCGCGCATACCAGGGGCGCCGTCGAGCGCCTCGACGCGCACGCCGGCCGCCGTGAGGCGCGTGACCAGGCGCTGCATGCCGGCCTCGTCCCAGCGCTCGGACCAGTGGCGATCGACCTTCGGCTCGAGGTAGGGGATCTGCACGAAGAGATCGGTGAAGCCGTAGCGCTGGCAGGTCGCGGCCAGGCGCTCGAGCTCGGCCGGCGAGGCGATGATGCGCTCGGTCTCCCAGAGCCACATGGCCTTGCGCTCGCGGCGCGCGGCGCGCGGCGCGGGTGAGGTGCGCAGCGCCGAGCGCCCGACCCCGACGCCGACCCGACACCGACGCCGACGACGTCGGCGCGGCCGCGGCGCCGAGGTCGCGCTCGCGGGCCAGGGCGAGGTCGCGGAGCTGGATGCGGCCGTGCCGATCGGCGTGGCCCTCGGGGTCGACCAGGAAGACCAGGCTGGCGGCGCGCGCCGGATCGATCTTGCCGGCGGCGGCCGCCAGCGGCAGCCACGCGCGCTGCCACTCGGTGGTGATGCGGCCGGCCGGCACGAGGCCGGCCACGTCGGCGATGGGCGCCGAGTCCTCGCGCCGCTCCCAGTCGGCGTCGGCCAGCTGCAGGCGCACCGGCTCGCCGCCCGCTTCGCCGCGCACCTCGAAGGTGAGCCAGCCGACGCCGCGCGCGTCGAGGTAGACGCGCTCGGCGGCCGGCGCGCGCGAGTCGAAGAGGTGGACCCAGAAGCCGGCGAAGGTGCCGGCCGGGCGATCGAAGTCGAAGGTCAGCGCGCGGTCGTCCGGGTCGGCGGCGTCACCGGCTCGTGGCGCGCCGTGGTCGATGGCGACCCGGGCCGTGGCCGGCGCCTTGGCGAAGCCGTTGAAGAAGCCGCCGAGGCGGTTGGCGTTGCCGCTCCGGAGGTCGGCCACGACGAAGCGACCGTCGACGAGCGCGGGCGCGTCGCTCTTGCCGAGGCCACCGGCGCGGGCAGGGCCGCGGCGCCGAGGTGGTAGGCGACGAGCGTCGGCGGCGCGCCGGCCACGATGCCGACGCGCGCCCAGCCGAGGTCATCGATGGATGAGAGGCCCCAGGCCGCGAGCGCGATGACGCGCGACGGCGGCGCGGCGGCCGCGGCGTCGGGTGCGTCGGCCACGTCGGGGGCCGCGCGCGTCGGCTCGTCCGAGGCCGGCTCGGCGCGGGCCGCGGGCGCACCCGGCGAGCACCGGCGCGCTCAGCGCCAGCGCGGCGAGCGCCAGCGCGACCTGGCCGCTCGCTCGGCGCCGCCTCGGCGGGATCCTCACCATCGATGAGCCTCGGGGAAGTAGGACGAAGGGACACCCTGCGGGTGCACCGTGATCCATCGGTTCGACCGTCCCACCCCTAAAGGAGCGGTGTTTCGCTCCGCACGGTTACCTGCGGGCTGCGGGCGTTTGCCCCCCGCGTCCGAACCGCGCTCAAGGAACGGGCCGTTGCGACCGTGATCCCGGCAGACCTTCCTAGTGGGTCGAGTGGGTCAGTCACGGCCCCGAGGGCGACATGCGCGGTCCGATCTACGTCTTCCACACGAGCGAGCACGAGCGCAACGCGCTGGCCCGCGACCTGGCCCAGGCGCAGCTCGACGTGTGGACCTTCGACACCGCTGCCGCGCTGACGGCGGCGAGCCAGGAGCACCGGCCGGCCGTGGTGCTGTGGGACCTCGACGCCGGCAAGGTGCGCGGCGGCATCGCGCGGCTCGCGGCGCGCCTCGGCAGCCCGGTCATCGGCGTCACCAGCGTGCGCGCCACGCTGCAGAGCGCCGACACGACGCTCACCCTGCTCTTGCCGTTCGAGCGCTGGCGCGTGGCGCCGGTCGTCTTGCGCGTGCTGCAGACGCTGCCCGAGCGGGCGAGCGAGGTCGACGTCGGCAGCGTCTTCGGCAGCATGCGCGTGGTGGCCGACACCATCCGTCAGCGGCCGACCGACTTCATCGATCCCCATGTGCTCGAGCCGGGCGCGCGCGCGCCGAGCGCCGAGCGCGCGGCCGTCCCGCCGCCGCTGCCCGAGCCTCCGCCGCTGCCGCTGGCGGCCGCGCTCGGCGGCACGCCCGAGCGCACCGAGGCGGCGCCGGCCATGGGGCCGCTCTTGTGGCCCGGCGCGGAGTCGCCCGGCCAGACGCCGCCGCCCATCAACTTCCCCGCCTCGCGCACGGCCGCCACGGCGCCCGTGCCCCGCCCCGCGGCGCGCATCCGCGCGCTCATCGCCGACGACGACGAGGTGCTCCAGCACATCCTCGGCTACCAGCTCGAGGCCCACGCCTGGAGCGTCACCAAGACCGGCGACGGCGACGTGGCGCTGCGCATGGTGAAGGGCGGCGAGGTCGACGTGCTCTTGCTCGACCTGAACCTGCCGCACCGGAACGGCTTCGAGATCCTCGAGCAGATGGGCCCGGGGTCGAGCGCCGTGCGGGTGCTGGTGATGTCGGAGCAGGTGCAGGAGGAGAAGGTCGTCCGCGCCTTCGAGCTCGGCGCCCACGACTTCGTCCAGAAGCCCTTCAACCCGCGCGTGATGGTGAGCCGCATCGAGCGGCTGCTGAAGGCGGTCTGAGGGCGTGGAAGACTGGCTCCAGCGCATCCAGGACGAGCCGTTCCTGGGCGTCCTCTGCAGCGTCATCGCGGCGCTGGTGGCCTTCACCGCGCTGTCGGTGGGCTGGCTCGTGGCGCGCTCGCTGTGGGACGGCCGCATGACGCGCATGCGCGACCGCTTCTGGCACGGGCTCGGCAAGGACCTGGTCGAGGTGGTGGGCGACCCGGCCGGCGAGGCGGCGTGGCTCGAGCGCGCCAAGACCCACCCCGACGACGTGCTCCGCGCCTGCCTGAACGACTACATGATCCGCACGGCCGGCGACTATCGCGACGGCCTCGCGCGCCTCTATCGCGGGCTCGGCCTGCTCGACGGCGACCTCGCCCAGCTGCGCTCGCGGCGCTGGGCGGTGCGCATGCGCGCGCTGCGGCGCCTGGCCACGGTGGTCACGCCCGAGCATCGCCAGGAGATCTGGCGCATGGCCGACGAGGGCGGCGAGGTGCGGCTCCTGGTGGCGCAGATCATCGGCCGCATCGGCCAGCCCGAGGACGTGCTCGGGCTGCTCGCGACGTGGAACATCACGAGCCGCCTCAGCGAGTACCCGGTCCACGTCATGCTCGACGGCATGCCGCCCGAGGGGCTGCGCGCGGTGCTCGAGCGCTGGGACACGCTCGGCCAGGGCGAGGACGGCGAGGTCGGCCTCGCCTCCCGGGCGTGCCTCCAGCGCATCGCGCTCAGCCTCGGCGCGCGCAAGGTGCCGAGCGCCTGCCAGGCCATCCTGCCGCACGCCGCCGAGCACGCCTCGGTGGAGGTGCGCATCGCCGCCGCGCGCGCCTGCGGCTCGATCACCAGCGCGACCACGCTGGCGCTGCTCGGCACGCTGGCCGCGGATGCGGCCTGGGAGGTGCGCGCGCAGGCGGTGAAGGCGCTCGGCGCGCATCGCACCGCGACCGCCGCCGACGTGCTCGTGCGCGCGCTCTCCGACAAGAGCTTCTGGGTGCGCCAGAACGCGGCCGCGGCGCTCGGCCAGCACGGCGCCGACGGCGTGCGTCGCCTGAAGGCCATCGCCGATCAGGTGGGCGATCGCTACGCCCGCGACGCCGCCGAGCACGTCCTCACCGACCTCGCCATCGCCAACCAGGAGGCCCTCGCCCGCCACGAGGCGCTGGTCGACCCGCGCCTGGCCGCGGCGCTGGCCGGAGGCCCCCGATGAACGGCGCCATCGAGATCGCCATCGTCGTCTACTTCCTGCTCATGAACTCCATGAACGCGACGCTGCTCGTGCTCTCGACCATCGAGCTCGGGCGCGCGCGCTGCCGTCGCTGGCCCGAGCTCGACAACATCCTGCTGGCGCAGGAGTCGACGCCGCCCATCTCGATCATCGCGCCCGCCTATAATGAAGAGGCGACCATCATCGACAGCGTGCGCGCCTTCCTCCACCTCGAGTACCCGGCCTTCACCGTGGTGGTGGTGAACGACGGCTCGAAGGACGCCACCATGGCGGTGCTGCGCGAGCGCTTCGCGCTCGAGCCGGTGAAGAGCGTCTATCGCCGCGAGTTCGAGACCAAGCACATCCGCGGCGTGTATCGCTCGCCGCTCGAGCCGCGCCTGCTGGTGGTCGACAAGGACAACGGCGGCAAGGCCGACGCGCTGAACGCCGGCATCAACGTGGCGCGCACGCCGCTCGTGTGCTGCGTCGACGCCGACTCGCTCATCGATCAGCGCGCGCTGCTCCGCATGGTCGAGCCCTTCATCTACGACCCGACCAACACCATCGCCGTCGGCGGGACCATCCGTCTCGCCAACGGCGCGACCGTGCGCGACGGGCGCGTGACGGCGGTCGGCATGCCCCGGTCGTGGGTCGCGCGCTTCCAGATCATCGAGTACCTGCGCGCCTTCCTGTTCGCGCGCCTGGGCCTGAACCGGCTCGGCGGCAACCTCATCATCTCGGGCGCGCTCGGCATCTTCCGCCGCGACGTGCTGGTCGAGCTGAAGGGCTACCGCACCGACACGGTGGGCGAGGACATGGAGCTGGTGGTGCGCATGCACCGCCACATGCGCGAGCAGAAGAAGCCCTACCGCATCTGCTACGTGCCCGACCCCATCTGCTGGACCGAGGCGCCCGAGGACATGAAGGTGCTCGGCCGGCAGCGCCACCGCTGGCAGCGCGGGCTCTTCGACAGCCTCATCCGCCACCGCAGGATGTTCTTCAACCCGCGCTACGGCGGCGTCGGGATGCTGGCCTTCCCGATGTTCGTCCTGTTCGAGCTGCTGGCCCCGGTGCTCGAGCTCTTCGGCTACGTCTACTTCGCGCTCGACGCCATCTTCGGCACCATCGACCCGCTGACCGGCCTCCTCTTCTTCGCGCTCGCGAACCTGGTCGGCTTCCTCATGTCGCTGCAGGCGCTGGCGCTCGACGACCTCGGCTTCAACTCCTATCGCGGGCTGAAGGTGCGGCTCCAGCTGGTGGCGGCGGCGTTCCTCGAGAACTTCGGCTACCGCCAGATCCTGCTCTGGCATCGCCTGAAGGGCATGAAGGACTTCCTGAAGGGCGGCCACGTGTGGGGCGAGATGACGAGGAAGGGCTTCGCCTCTTCCGCCGCCGGCGGGCGGCGCGGCGCCCGCGCTGGCGGCAGCGCCGGTGGTGACGGGCCCGCCGGCGAGCACGACGGCGCTGCCCGCGGGCGAGGGGATCTCGTGATGGTCAAGCGACTTGACATGTGGCGCGGCTGGGGCCGTCGCCGCGCGCGGCGTGGTGGCTGGTGGCGGCGGTCGTCGTGCTGGCGCTGGCGACGCCGCGCGCGGCGCGCGCCGACGGCTGTCCCGACGCGGTCGCCAAGCGCCTGGGCGGCACCTTCGTCGCGGCCGAGGCGGCGGCGCGGGCGTGCCTCGCGGCGGCGCCCGACGACGTCGGCGTGTGGTTCGAGCTGTCGCGCGCCATCGGCTACCAGGGTCGCCACACGGAAGCGCTCGACTGGGTGGAGCGCGGCCTCGAGCGCTACCCCGACGACGCCGATCTCGGCCTGTGGCGCGTGCGCCTGTTGGGTTGGCTCGGCCGCCTGGACGAAGCGCGCGCGGCCTTCGGCGCCATCCTCGAGAAGGTGCCGGCGCTCGGCGCCGACCGCGAGACGGCGATGCTGGGCGTCGACCTGCGCTTCTGGGGTCACGACTGGGAGGGCGCGGCGGCCGGCTTCTCGCAGTACCTCTCGAGCTGGCCCGACGACGCCGACGCGCTCCGGAAGCGCGGCGTGAGCAACGTCGAGCGCGGGCTCGAGCGCGAGGCGCTGTCCGACTTCGACGCCGCCTGCCGCGTGGCCGGCCCGGGTGCGCCGGTGTGCGCCATGCGCGACGAGCTGCGCCGGAAGGACGCGCGCGTGACGCTCTCGCTCGGGCCGAGCTACGCGACGGACGGGCGCGTCGACGAGGTGCAGACGCGGGTCGGCCTGCTGGCGCGCGTGTGGGACGAGCTGCGCCTGGGCGTGGCCGGCGAGCTGCGCCACCGGGCGGCTACCGACGCGGGGGGCGAGGCGTCCGACGACACGCTGGCGGGCTTCCTGGCCGGCTATCGGGGTCGCCACTGGTCGGCCGAGGGCGGCGTCGACCTCGGCTTCGCGCCGACCTTCGCGCCCGAGCTGAGCGCCTGGATCGAGCCGGCCGTCGAGATTGCCAATCCCGTGTGGCTGCACCTGCGATTTTGGCACATCGCCTTTGCCGAGAGTGCCGCGAATGTCATATCGCCTTCACTGGACGTGTACGTCGGGCCGGTCGAGCTCGACCTGCGCTACTGGCTCGGCCTGGGCGACGGCACGACGAGCCACACCGGCCTCGTGCGGGCGCGCTGGGCGCTGAGCCCGAGCTTCACCGCCGAGCTCGGCCTCGGCGCCGGCACGGCCGGCGACTACCTGACGCTGTCGAACACGCCGAGCGACGGCCACGAGGTCGGCCTGGTGGGCGTGGCCTGGTCGCCGAGCTGGCGCCACAAGCTGCGCGCCGGCTACGTGCTGCGCCGAGAGTCCTCGGGCGGCGAGACGCTGCTGAGACACGAGGCCCAGCTCGGCTACGAGCTCCGGCTGTGATCGGTGCGCCGACCACGTCCTGATACGAGACGGCCGCCGGTAGGGCCGGCGGCCGCCCTCGACTCAGCCTCGAGTCACTTGTCGGTGTCGGTCTCGCCCTCGGTGTCGGCGTCGTCGGTTGCGACCGGCGCGTCCCCGGCCTTCTTCGGGGTGCCGCCGAGGCCCATCAGCTGCAGGTAGCGCGGGCGCTTCACCTGCGCGCGGATGATGGCGCTCCACTCGAGGTAGTGGCTCCACATCGCGTCCTCGGCAGCGAGCAGCTCCTTCTCGACGGCATCGGGGTCGACCGGCTCGACTTCCGGCGCGTCGGCCGACTCCTGGATGTGGGTGATGATGCTCTGCGGCTTTGCGAGCACCTCGCTGGTGACCTTGCGCTCGGCGAGCAGCTTCTTGGCATCGTCGGGTGCCGCGGCAAGGCGCGCGAGCAGCTTCGGCACCGTCACGAGCAGCTCCCGGCCGGTGGTCTGCACCAGCCCCTGGAAGACGACCGCGTGGACCTTCGGGAAGTTGAACTTCAGCGTCGCCTCGATGACCGGGTACCAGTCGTTCTCCCAGGCATCGAGCTCGGCGATGGCGCCGTCGTCCTTGGGCGTCGGCACGTTCTCGGGGCGGTCGAGCCGGCTCCCCGACGCCGCCTCCAACAGCTGCCAGCCCTCACGAATCTTCTCCTGCGTGTAGCCGACCTTGTAGACCGCGCGCCGCACATCGGCGTGGCGAAGCCCCATCAGCAGCTTGAGCAGCGTCCCGGCCTTGTCGGTCAATCGTAGCGCCATGCAAACCCCCTGTGGCTTTGCGGGCGCATCGGACGGCGAACGACATGGACACCAAAGTCCCGATTGCGCCCGCACTCCTTGTGCGACCGTTCTACACGTCGAGCCGCGGCCGAACAACGCCCCCCGGCTGATTCACCCACGAGCAAGCCGCGCCCGCCGGCCAAGCGCCCGCGCCCACGCCTCCCAGCCAGGGACCACCCCCGAGGGCACGCATCGAGGACCCGAGGGCGCGTAGCCGAGACCCGAGGGCACGCCTCGAGACGGCGCCGGCGCGTGCGCGTCGAGGCCCCTGCGCGGCGGCAGATCCTCGAGGCGCGGCCCGACGACCAACAACCAGCCATGCAGAGCCCTCATTAGAAGGGCGATAGGGCGGTCGCGGCCCGCAGATGAACGAGCGCGGGGTCGCTCACAGCGGAGGGCGCGGACCGAAGTGGCGGAGGAAGAAGGCCTCCCAGCTCGACCGCTCGAAGGCCGGGAGCTCGGCGTGGCGACCCGGGTTGGCGTGCAGCGTCTTCTCGCGCGAGGCGAACGCGTCGAAGAGCGCCAGCGACTCGTCGCGCGTGACGGTGCCGTCGTCCCACTGGGCGGCGAATTCGAGCGGGACGGTGATGCGCCGCGCCGCCTGGATGAGCGGGTGGTCGTCGCCCTGCCCGCCCGCCAGCGCGAAGACGGAGGCCTTCACGCGCGGCTCCGCGGCCACGAACGGGATGCCGAGGTAGGCGCCCATCGAGACGCCCGAGTAGCCGACCGGACCGTCGGCGCCGACGCCCTCGAGCGCCTGCGCGGCGTCGAGCGCCGCCTGCCACTCGGGGATCTGCGCCAGCGCGCGCTGCATCGTGACCGCGAGCGCCTCGCCGCGGATGCCGCCCGAGCGCATGACCCGATCGCGCTCGGCGTGGCCGACGCGCTCGGCGTCGGCGGGTGCCACGCGCGCGCCGTGCATGGGCGCGTCGATGGCCAGGACGGCGTAGCCGAGGCTCGTCACGTAGCGGCGCGCCGTGCCCACGACCGGCGGCGCGAGCCGGTGCATGCCGCCGCCGTGGCCGACCAGGATGAGCGGGCGGCCGCCGCGCGCGCCCTCGGGCGTCCACACGGCGCCGGGGACGAGGTTGCCGGCCACCGTCAGCTCGAGCTGTCGCTCGGTGACGCCGTCTTCGGTCTTCAGGTTCGTGAGCTTCATCGGCGCATCCTCGCCGCGGCCGCGCGCCGCGTCTTGAACAAACGCGACAGGCCGCACATGCTGCCCCTCCGATGGCAAGTCCGATGGCACGCCCCAGCCAGGGCCAGCGCCCCGCCGAACCGGCCCGCGGGCTCCTCCACGACAGCGACCGCGAGCCGCCGCGCCAGCGCGTGCGCGTGCTGCCGCCGGCGGCGCTCGAGCCGTACGTGCACCACTTCTGGCTCGCCCGCTGGGGCGCGCTGCCGACGCCGCGCGTCGTCGAGGCGCTCCCCTACCCCTGCGTCTCGATCGTCTTCGAGGCGCTGGACGGTGCGCTCCGGGCCGAGGTGCTGGGGCCGCGCACGGGGCGGGTGACGCGCGTCTTGAGCGGCGCGGGACAGGTGTTCGGGCTCACCTTCCGGCCGGCCGCGTTCGCGCCGCTCTATGACGGCGACCTGGCCCGCCTCGCCGACCGCAGCCTGGCGCTGGGCGAGCTGTTCGGGCCGGAGGGCGACGCGTGGGCGGCCGCGACCCACGCCGAGCCCGACCTCGACGCGCGCATCGCGCTCGCCACGGCCTTCCTCCTGCGGCGCCTCGCGCCGCTGCCGGTCGAGGCGCGCCGCCTGCGCGACCTCGTCGAGCGCATCGCCGCGGACCCGTCGCTCGTCCGCGTCGAGCAGGTCTGCCTCGCGAGCGGCATCGACCTGCGCGCGCTGCAGCGCGGCTTCCGGCGCTTCGTGGGCGTGACCCCGAAGTGGGTGCTCGGGCGCTTCCGGCTCATCGAGGCGGTCGAGCGGCTCAAGGCACCCGAGCCGCCGTCGCTCGTCGAGCTGGCGGCGTCGCTGGACTACGCCGACCAGGCCCACTTCGCGCGCGACTTCAAGCGCGTCGTCGGCGAGACGCCGCGGCGCTTCGTGGAGCGGTTGCGGCGCGACGCGCGCACGAGGTAGGTCGCCGGGCCCCACCCCGCGCGACAGCCTGTGATGCGGTCGAGCGGCCATTCGATGGGACTGTCGACGCGACCGGGGACCGGGTGCTGGGGACTCGGCGTGATCCAACGGCGGGTCTCGCGACGAGGGGTCGCGGCTGGCCGTCGCGACGCCTCGGGCACGGGCCTTGCTCTGCTGGCAGCCGTCCGCCGCTGGTGTCCAGCGCCGCGCCGTCCATCTGGACAAGGAGATCCTCGGCAAGAAGGTGTCGACCATCGGCCGGCGCATCCGAGCCAATGTCTCCGCGCTGCTCACGCCGGGGCCCACCGCTGAGGTCGCACCATGAAGCGCTTGATGTTCGTCGTCGTGGTCACAGCCATCGCGGCAGCGTGCCGCAAGTCGAGGGCGCCCAACGAGGGTTGGAACGAGCCTCCGACCATCGCGGGGCGCAGAGCCGCGCTCGAGCGCTCCAGTGGCTCCGCCGGACAGGCAGACCTCGAGTTGCGGATGCAGCCCGAGCTCGAGCCAGACGCTGAGCTCCGAATGACGTACCTGCGCCGCGCGATCCAGAGCGACGGAACGCAACGCGACCGTCTCTCGGCATTCATCGGCGAGCGCATGCGCCGCGACCCGGATCCGAAGATTCGCGCCGAGGCGCGCCGCTACCTCTGCGGCGACGCCCGCCCTCTCGACGAGCAGGCGCTGACCTGCATCGAGCGCCCCGGCGGATGCGCCGCCCTCGCTCGTTGCCTGCCGTGGGCGGGCCCGCGCGCGGCCGGGCTGGTGCGACCGTGGATCGACCGTGGCGATCCCGCGCTCGCGCAGCTCGCGGTGGACGTCGTGTGCGCTCGCGTCGACCCCGACCCACCTCGGCAGCTGGCGACAGGCCTCGGTCCGTACCTGCGGGAGGCCCTCGCGATCATGGCGCCTGGTCATGGGATCCACGCCCCCGTCGGGTGCTGGGAGTCCCTGGCCCGCTCGGCGGGCGTCGAGCTGGAAGACCTGGACCTTCAACACTGTGGAGAGCGGCGATGACTCTCACCCAATGGGTGTTCGGCTTGCTCGGCCTCCAGTCCGTGGCCGCGTGCGGCGAGCACGTCCCCGTCGCGAGTCCGGACCAGGCGCTCCTCGCCGAGCCACGCGACAGCGAGCGGGCTCGCATCGTGCGCGCACTGCCGACCGCAGGTCCGGAGGCGATGCGCGTCGTGGCGCTGGTCGACGCCCTCTTGGACGAAGACGCTGGCAACTGGACCCGCGACGCCGTGCTGCGGAAGCTGGGCCAGATGTCCGACCCCGCCGCCAAGGCCGCGGCCGACGACGCCCTGTTTCGTCGCGCGGAGGCGTTCGATGCGCCGTTCGAGCGCGACCTCGCGATCGCGCAACTGGCGCGGCCGGGACAGGACGTCGACCGGATGAAGGCGCTCGTCGTCGACTGCGTGTCGCGGCGCGCCGACCCGGAGGAAGAGTGCAACGGCTTCGAGAAACATCTGGCCAACATGGGCGAGCCGGCCGCGCTCATGCTCGGCGACCTCGCCCGGAGCGGCGACCGCGTGCTCGCCTACTACGCGGCGACCTACGCCTGCGCCGGTCTCGCGGCGTACCGCTCGCGCGCCGCGCTCGCGGCCGTGCGCGACGCGGTCCTGGCCGTCGACCGCCACGGCGACCACGACGCGCGCATGACCCGCTGCATCGGCCTCTTGCAGGTGGCGATGCCCGACGCCGGCCTCGACGCGCGCCCGCGCGGCCCCTGCCGGCCGGCCCGCTGAGCGGCGCGACGAGGGCGCGCGTCCGGGCTATGCTCGCGGCGTGACCGCGCCGCCCTCGACCCGCGACGACGCGCCCGCCGAGCCCGTCCCGGCCGCCTCCGACGTGGAGGCCGCGCGGCTCGGCCTGGTGCGCGCGGTCGCCGTCGGCACGCCGGCCTTCCTGGTGTTCGTGCCGCTCGACCTGTTCGTGCGCGCGAACCTCCACCCCGAGACGTCGATCGCCTGGTGCCTCGGCTGGCGCGCGCTCGGCGCCGCCATGATCGCCGCCACCTGGCTGCTCGCGCGCCGCCCGGGCTGGAGCGCCCGCGGCCTCATGCTGCTCACCGGCGGCGTGCTCGGCATGAGCGTCGCGACGCTCGCCTGCCTCGCCCTCGGCTTCGGCGGGCTCGCCAGCGACTACGTCTTCACCCCCGCCTTCTACGGGGTCGGGCTCGCCACCTTCCTGCCCGAGAGCTGGCGCAAGAACGTGCTGCTGGTCGGGCCGGCGACGGTCGTCTTCACCGCCATCATCATCGGCGGCGTGGCGCTGTCGCCGTCCTTGACCTGGCAGCTCTCCGACCGCCACGCCGTGGCGACCTTCGTCCAGAACTACCTCCTGACGCTCGGCATCATCGTCTTCGGCATCGCCAGCGGCCACATCCTGTGGCGCGCCAAGCGCCGCGCCAGCGACGCGCGCCGCCTCGGCCGCTACCTCCTGCGCTCGCAGCTCGGCCAGGGCGGCATGAACGAGGTCTGGCTCGCCTGGGACGGGAAGCTCAAGCGCGAGGTCGCGCTCAAGATCCTCTACCCGCCGCGCGGCCCGCACGAAGGGCGCCGCGGCGGCCTGCGCGGGCCGAACGACGCGCGCCGCGCCCGCTTCGAGCGCGAGGCGCGCGCCACCAGCGCGCTCCACTCCGAGCACACCATCCGCATCTACGACTTCGGCGGCGACGACAGCGGCACCGCCTGGATCGCCATGGAGTACCTCGTCGGCCTCGACCTCGACGGCGTCATCGCGAGCGACGGCCCCATGGAGCCGCGCCGCGCCGTCCACGTCGCGCGCCAGGCCGCCGCCGCGCTGGCCGAGGCGCACGACCTCGGCATCGTGCATCGCGACATCAAGCCGGCCAACCTCTTCCTGTGCGCGCCGAGCCCGGCCCTGATCCCCGTCGGCGGCGTCGAGCGGCGCGCCGACTTCGTCAAGGTGCTTGACTTCGGCATCGCGCGCCAGCTCGACTCGGACGAGGCCCAGCTGACGCTCACCGGCGTCGTGGTCGGCACGCCGGCCTTCATGCCGCCCGAGGTGCTGCGCGGCGAGCCGGCCGATCCGCGGAGCGACGTGTGGAGCCTCGGCGCCACCCTGTTCACGCTCCTCTGCGGTCGCCTGCCGTTCGATTTCCCCAACTCGGCCGACCACTTCGGCCCCGACGGTCGCAGGCTCCCGGCGCTGCCCGAGCCGATCGCCCAGCGCCTGCCGGCCGACCTCGCGGCGCTCGTGCGGGAGTGCCTCAGCCCGGCGCCGGCCGAGCGGCCGGCCGACGGTCGGGCGCTGCTCGGGCGCCTCGAGGCGCTGGCGCTCGCGCCGTGGAGCGAGGCCGAGGCGCGCGCCTGGTGGCAGGCGCGCGAGCGGCGGGCGCAGGACGCCGCCACCGCCCCGACCGAGACCGGCGCCGCGCCGATCGCCACCGCGCCGGCCTGAGCGCCGAAGGTCCGCGCCGGTCCCGCTTTCAATCGGCGCGGCCGTCTGCTAGGCGATGCGCGTGACCGTGACCGCCGACGCAACGCCAGCCCCCGCCACCAGCGCCGGACCCGCCGTCGGTGTGGCCCGCCGCCCGCTGGTCATCTACGGGCTGCTCTTCGTCTTCTTCTTCTCGGGCGCCTCCAGCCTGGTCTACCAGGTCGTCTGGCAGCGGCTCCTCACCTACCTCTACGGCTCGGGCTTCCTGTCGGTGACGCTCATCGTCAGCGTCTACATGGCCGGCCTCGGCTTGGGCGCCATCTGGGGCGGCCGCGTCGCCGAGCGCTGGAAGGGCGACCGCCTGACGCTCTACCTCTTCATCGAGATCGGCATCGGCGTCTTCGGCATCCTGAGCTGGCCCTTCCTCGGCCTCCTCGAGTCGACCACCGCCAACGCCGACTACTTCGTGTCGGCCTTGTGCATGTGCCTCTTCCTGTGTGTGCCGACCATCCTCATGGGCTTCACGCTGCCCATCGTCGTCAACGTCTTCGACGGCCTGACGCGCGACTTCCGCCGCTCGGTGAGCCTCCTGTACTTCGCCAACACGCTGGGCGCCGCGGCCGGCGCCTTCGTGGGCGGCCTCGTGCTCATCACCTTCCTCGGCTTCCGCGACACGCTCTTCGTCGCCGCCGCGGTGAACCTCGGGCTCGGCCTATCGGTCATGGGCCTCCGGAAGAGCGCGCGGCGCCAGGCCGCGGCGCTGTCCGAGCCGCGGCAGGACCTGACGCGCGAGCTCGACCCGAGCGACATGCTCGGGCGGAAGGCCTACGTCGTCGTGCTCGTCACGGGCTTCGTCGCCATCGGCTACGAGATCGTCTTCTTCCGCGTGGTGCGCGCCTTCTCCGAGTTCCTCTCGACCACGTCGTATGCCTTCGCGCTGGTGCTCGGCATCTACCTCGTCGGCATCGCGCTCGGCTCGATCGGCATCAACGCGTACCTCGCGCGGCCGCCGCGCAATCCTGCCAGGCGCCGCTCGCCGCGCGACCTGCTCTTCCTGGTGCAGCTCGCGCTGGCCCTGTGGGTGCCGCTGGCAACCGTGGCCTACCTGGCCATCTTCCGGAGCCTCGGCGGCCTCAACAACTGGGTCGTCTACGGCGCCATCGTGCTGGTGCCGGCCATGCTCATGGGCGCGAGCTTCCCGCTCGTATCCGCGGTGGCGGTGTTGCCCGGCCAGGGCGCCGGCCGCACCGTCGGCAACGTCTACTTCTGGAACGTGGTCGGGAACCTCGCCGGCGGGCTCGCCACCGGGCTCGTGCTGCTGCCGCTCTTCGGCACCGAGCGCACGCTGGTGCTCTTCTCGGCCGCCGGCGCGCTGCTCTTCCTGTTCTGCCGCAGCGCGTTCGGCCTGCGCCTGGCCGTGCCGGTGCGCGCCGCCATCGTGGCCGCCGCCATCGCCGCCGCCGCGCTGCTCATGCCCGGGCCGGGCCAGCTCTACGCCAAGGCCATCCCGTTCCGCTTCCCCGAGGCGGCGGCCGCGCCCGAGAGCTACCACGTGGTCGAGGGCATCGGCGGCGTGGTCGTGCGCTACCAGGAGGGCGGCGCGCTCAGGCTGCGCATCGACTGGTCGAGCCACGGCGACTGGCCCGGCTACCGCTTCGCCCACCGCGTGCTGGTGGCCGCGACCTATCCGCAGAAGCTCGACAACGTGCTCATCGTCGGCATCGGCGTGGGCATGGCCCTCGAGCCGCTCATCCACTCGGACGCCAAGCGCATCGACGTCGTCGAGATCAACCCGACGCTCATGACGTCGCTCTACGAGCTGCCCGAGATCGACAAGATGCTTTCCGACCCGCGCGTGCACCTGCACGTCGAGGACGCGCGCCGCTTCTTCCGGCGCGACGACACGCAGTACGACCTGGTCGTCACGCCCAACATGATCCACGCCGACGCCTTCAGCACCAACGTGCAGTCGGTCGAGTTCCTGCGCCAGATCGCCGAGCACCTGGCGCCGGGCGGCGTCGCCGTCGAGTGGGTCGACGAGGCCGAGCTCCTGCCGCGCACCTTCGCCGAGGTGTTCCCGTACGTCGACTGGCTCGCCCAGCCGCACCTCGTGAAGGCCTACGTGTGGCCGGTCGATCAGGGCCTCGACGGCTACCTCATCGGCAGCAACCAGCCGTTCGGCAAGCCCGACCTGTCGCGCCGCAGGAAGATGGAGAAGGGCCTCGGCGCGGACTACATGCGCGGCTTCCGCCAGAGCCGCGAGGAGATGGTCCACCACGCCGACCGCGACGAGATCCTGCACCTCACGGCGCAGGCGCCGCTCATCACCGACAGCGAGCCGTGGCTCGAGTACGGGCCGTGGTGGCGCCTCATCGGCGAGGAGCACCCGCGCTGGAACGTGTGGACCGACATCGACTCCATCGCGGTGCCGCCGACGCGATGAGCCGGCGCGCCCCGGGGCGGAGCCTGCTGCGCGCGGCGCTGATCACGGCGGCGCTCGCGCCGACGTCGTGCCAGCTGGCGACCCTCATCGACGGCGGCGATCGCGGCCCATCCGCGGCGACCGGCTCCGCGGCCTCGTGCGGACCCGGCGCGCTGCCGCGCATCGCCTGGCCGCTGGCCGGTCGCGTGAGCCACGACTTCGCGGTCATCGCCTACCTCGACGGCGACCCGGGCCCGGGCCTCCGCGACTTCATGGGCCACACCGGCCCCGACGCGGTCACCTACGATGGCCACGACGGCATCGACATCGACATCGGCGGCTTCCGCCGCATGGACGACGGCGTGCCGGTCTACGCCGGGCTCGACGGCGAGGTGATCCGCGCCGAGGACGGCGCGCCCGACCGCAACACCGCGGCCACCGCGCCCGAGATCAAGGCGCACGCCAACGACATCGTCATCAGGGCCGCGAGCGGCGTGACCGTCGCGTACTGGCACCTCCGGCGCGGCTCGGTGCGCGTGAAGGTCGGCGAGCGCGTGCGCGCCGGGCAGCAGCTGGCCGAGGTCGGCAGCTCGGGCATCTCCAGCGGCCCGCACCTCCACATCAGCGCCTACGGCTGCGACGGCGGCGCGCTCGACATGATGGCGCTCGGCATGTTCAGCGACGCGCCGCCCTACGATCCGCCGCGCGGCCTCTTGAGCTTCGCCGTGCTCGGCGCCGACGGCGTGGCCATCGAGCCGCCGCCGCGCGGCTCGGTCGCGGGCGTGCCGACCGCCTTCGACTTCGTCTTCAGCGCCGTGCGGCAGGACGAGGAGCTGAGCCTCACCGCCACCGACCCGGCCGGCGGCGTCCTACGCCTGAGCATCTCCAGCGGCGGCGCGGGCCGCATGCAGCCGGCCATGTTCTGGCGCCCGAGCGTCACCTTCGGCGCGCCTGGCGACTGGACGCTGGTCCTGCGCGTGGGCGACGACGTCGTCGATCAGCGGCTGTGGCCGGTCTCGCCGGCGCCCTAGCGCGCGAGCCTGACGCTACTGGACGACGCAGGTGCCCGGGCTCGGCGGGCTCGTGCAGTCCTCGACGCCGCACGGGCACATGACCGCGCCGGCGCAGCGCTGGCCGGTCTCGCAGTCGTTGTCGGCGTAGCAGTCGCTGCCCTGGGTGATGGCCGGGACGCAGATGCTCGAGAAGTCGGCGGCGCAGCCCGAGCGCTGCGTCACCGACACGCAGCGCAGACCCGGGTTGCAGCCGCGCAGGCTCGTGCAGCAGTCGCCGAGCGCGCCGCGCGGAGCGCAGGTGCCGGGCTGGTCGGGCGCCACGCACACGCGATCGGTCGGGCACACGCGGAGGCCGGCGCAGTATTCGCCGGGACCGCACTCGGTGTGGTTCCAGCACGAGCCCTCGACCTTCAGCTGGCAGCGCCCGCCGATGGAGCAGGTCGCGGCGGTCGTGCACGGCGACAGGATGCACTCGGTGTCGTGCGCGCAGATGGAGTCGCTGCCGCAGTCGAGGTCGGTGTCGCAGAAGTGCGGCGTCTCGCACTGGCCCATGTTGTTCCAGCGGCACTTGCCGTTGCAGCCGCAGATCTGCGTGCGCTGGCAGGTCTTGCCCTCGGGGCAGTCGTAGAGGTTCCAGCAGCTCTCGCCGTAGATCGGCTTCGGCAGGCACACGGCGCCGGTGCCGACCGGGCACGTCAGCGACGCGTCGCTGTTCCGGCACTCGAGGCCGTCGCCGCACTCGATATGCGAGTTGCAGCAGTCCCACTTCTTGATCCGGTCGCGGCAGGTGCCGGGCACGTTCGGCTTGTCGCAGCCGCCGACGTCGGTGCACACCTCTTCGCCGCCGCAGCGGAGGACGCCGCTGCAGTCGCTCGACTGCCAGCAGGCGCCCTTGTCGGGGTCGACCTCGGTCACGCACACGCCGTCGGGCGGCGTCGGCGAGTCGGGGCACCAGCCCTCGTCGGGCAGGATGCAGCGCATGCCGACCGGGCACGCCTGGTCGTTGGCGCAGCCGACGGCCATCGTCGTGCAGCGGCCGATGGTGCTGACGCACGACGCGTCGCTACCGCAGTCGCAGACCTTGGCGCCCTCGCAGACGCGGCCCGGTCCGCAGTGGGCGTCGACCCAGCACTGGTCCTTGTTCCGGCTCGTGTCGGGAGCCTTCACGCAGGCCTCGCCGTCCACGCACAGGCTGCCGCTCGGGCAGTCGCCGTCGGACTGGCAGCAGGCCGTCGCGGCCTTGCCGCAGTGGCCGGGCGTCGACGGCACGACGCAGGTCGACGGGTCGCTGTGGCCGGGAGTGCACGGGCAGAGGCTCGCGCCGAGGCAGGCGTCGCCGCCCGAGCAGTCGCCGTCGCCCCAGCACGCGCCGCCGCCGAGCTCGGCGGCCGAGGCCACGCAGCGCCCGCCGCGGCAGATGCCGCCGGCGCCCGAGCTGGCGCACTCGAGGTCGGAGTTGCAGCAGATGCCGGGCACGCCGCAGAAGCCGATGGCGTCGCTGCAGGTCGAGTCGCCGCAGGCGCAGGCGGTGGCGTCCAAGCAGGTCTCGCCCGGCTTGCACTGGCTGTCGCGCCAGCACGTGCCGGCCGCGCCGGGGGCGCGACACTGGCCGGCCTCGCACACCTGGCCCGAGTCGCAGTCGCCGTCGCCGTTGCAGCAGCCGGCCGGGTAGCGACAGGTGCCGGGCTTGGCGCCCGAGCTCGCGAGGTCGACGCCGCAGGCCACGACGACCTCGCCCTCGCAGGTCGCGCCCGACGGGCACTCGCCGTCGAAGTAGCACGCGCCCGCGTCCTGCTTGGCCGGCAGACACGCGCCGTCGACGCAGTCGAGGCGCGGCCCGCAGTTGCCGAGCGGGCAGCACGCGACGGTGGCGGGGCCGGTATCGGTCGGCGTCGTGTCGGTGGCGACCGCCGTGTCGGTCGTGGTCGCGTCGGCCGCGTCCTTGTCCGAGCCGCCGCCGCCGCACGCCGCCAGCGCGCCGGCCGCGAGCAGGAGAGCCGCCATCATCGATGTCATGCGAGGACGCTGCACGTCGGACTCCTCTAGATAGAGGCCCTCGGGAAACAGCGCCTCTTAGCGGCTTTCACGCCTCACGCCAACCGGGTTTCGCAGCGCGAACCGCCGACGTGGATCTGCGACACAATGAGCCCCGGAGGCCGAGGTGCAGCGCGCGGGCCGCCGACGTCTCGCGAGGGCGGAGCAAGCGTGCCCCTTCAGGGCGCGCGCCGCGGAGGCCTCGCGAGACGTCGATCAAAGGCCCGCGCGCATCTGGTCGTCAGAAGGCCCGCGCGCATCTGGTCGTCAGCGCGCATCAGAACGGCTTGATGCGGCCGGCCGGGACGTGGTGCGCGCGATCCTGGCCGGGCAGCGAGCTCATGGTCACGAGCTGCGCGCTCTCGAGCGACACGCCCATGAGCGCGTCGGCCGGGGCGCGCGCGCCGGTCGCGGCGCCGACCGACTCGACGCGCTTCAGGCCCTCGGCGTCGAGCACGACGCGCACGCGCTCCATCCAGCTGGACGCGTCCTTCCTGCCCTCGCCGCGGGTGATCTTGAGGATGACGTTGATGTGGTAGACGCGGGCGCAGGGCACGGCCACGACCGAGCGGTTGGTGGGGTGGACGATCTTCCGGACCTCGATGGGCTCGTCCATGCGCTGGCGGAAGCGCGCGAAGTTGAGCCGGATGATGTCGTTCAGGCCCTCGACGCCCTCCATCGCCTTCTGCAGGCCGTCGGAGTCGAGCATGACCTCCTTCACGTAGCGCACGACCACCTCGGGGCGGCCGTGCAGCGCGACCTCGGAGGGGTGGTCGGTGTGGCGGAGCTCCATGATGGCCGGGTCGACGTGGACCGCGTCGACGACGCGCACGGCCTCGCGACACTGGCCGATGACCTCATCGGAGTCGGGGCTGCGGATGTCGGTGACGTAGTCGGGCACCCAGCGCGCGAAGCGGCGGCCGAGGTAGCGCTTGCCCCAGTCCTTCAGGCGGTCCTTGATGATGTAGCTGGCGACGGCGATGGCGATGAAGGTGCCCGAGACCGCGCCCCACTCGCTCTGCGCCCACAGCGACACGACCACCGCGAAGAGCATGGCGATGGCCGCCGCCACGCCGGCGATGATGTCCTTCTGCAGGACGCCGCCCTCTTCGTGGCGCAGGTCGAGGTAGAGCACCGACGACACGATGCGCTTCAGGATGCGGATGCGCCGCGGCAGGTCCTCGTTCGACGCGCCGGGCACGGCGTAGCTCGGATAGCCGTGCGATCGCCGGTACTTGTAGGCGGCGATGGCGATGTCGGCCAGGCGCTCGCGCATGCCCGCCAGCGGCGAGTCGGCGCTCCGGCGCAGGCGCTCGTCGCACTGCCCGACGAGGCCGGTGGCGGTGTCCTCGACGTAGATGGCGACGTACTCGTCGACGGCCGACCAGGTCTCGCGCACGACCTGCGGCACGATGGCGTGCTCGCAGCGATTGCCGACGTGGCGGAAGCGCGCCAGCGCGGCCTCGAGGTGCTCGATGAAGGTCGTCAGGTGGCGCGCGATCTCCTGCTCGCGCATGGTCGCGCCCTCGACGTCGCTCTCCAGCGCCAGGAACTTCTGCTGCAGCATGCGACCTTCGTCGCGCACCGCCGAGCGGTAGATGCTGGCGAGCAGCTTGAGCGAGCGCACGAGGCCGTTGATGGCGCCCTTCCTGAGCGCGGTGTCGCCCGACAGCAGGCGGTCGAGCTCGGAGCGGACCGGCGAGAACCAGCGCTCGCCGCGGCCGGTCTTGGCCAGCGCCTCGAGCGCGACGGTCGGCGTCTTCAGCCGCACGAAGGTCTGCGTGTCCTCGAAGAAGCCGGCCGTGCCGTACGACTGGCCGCTGACCCCGAGCGTGCGCGGCACGAAGAGGTGCGTCTCGACGAGGTAGTGCTGGCGCTTCACGCCCGGCTCGACCAGGTAGCTCAGCTTGAGCTCGAGCTGGTTGGCGTCGTGGGCCTCTAGACGCGGATCGATCAACTTCGTGGCCTCGATGTCCGGCGCATCATCCTATCCGGGCTCCTGCGAACCTGCGCGCGCGGCAGGCGCCTCGCCGCACGCCGCGGGCGCTCGGCTCGTGGCTCGCGCGGCACGCCGGTTCGCATCCGTGCATGCTATGCGAACCGACGGGAGCGCGCCAGATTCCTGGTGGAATCCATGGTCTGCGCGCGCCGCGGCCGAGCGCGCTCGCGCGCTCAGGGTCGCTCGCGCCGCGTCGGCCGCAGCACGCGCGGCGTCCGCGCGCGCGCCGCCGGGCGCTTCTTGGCGGCGGCCGCCTTCTTGGCCACGAGGCGCGTCAGGAGGCGCGCGGCCGCCAGCGTCTCGGCCACGCGCACGCGCACCGCGGCGAGATCGAGCGAGTCGTCGGCCCAGCCCGGCGCCAGCGCCCCGAGCCCCACCGCCTCGAGCGCGGCCAGCCCGCGCACCTCGGCCAGCGCGTCGCGCGTGAAGAGCGCCGCACCCGACTCGTCGACGGCCCAGGGCGTGACCAGCCCGCGCTCGACCCAGGCCACCACGCGCACCTCGTCGAGGCGCGCCGCGGCCGCCAGCCGGGCCAGCGGGAAGACGTCGACCGCAGCGCCGTTCTTGGCGCCGGCCATGCGCCCGAGCACGAGCGCGATGTCCTTCGGCGCGTAGCCGGCCGCCGTCAGCGCCACGGCGCGCTCGACCAGCGGCCGCACCGCCTCGTCGTAGTAGAGCGGCCCGCGCTTCAGCGCGCGCGCCACCGGCACCAGAAGACCGAGCTTCTCGAGGCTCTTGGCCAGCTCGGGCGCGGCGGCGAGCCGCTCGAGCGCGGCCCGCGTGGTCACGCGTCGCGGTGCGCTCACCGATCGCCCTGGGCGCTCGGCACGCTCGGGGCGCTCGGCGCCGCGGCGAAGGTGGTCGGCAAGGTCGGCGCGTCGACCGGCACCAGCGGCAGCTCGCGCGACTGGCCGACGCGCTCGGAGCGGTCGGGCTTCTCCGGCTTCTCGGGCTTCTCCGGCTTGTCGCTGCGCTCTGGCTTGTCCGGCTTGGCCTCGGCCTTCGGCTCGGGCCTGGCCTCGGCCTTCGGCTCGGGCTTCGGCTCCGGAGGCGGCTCGGGCTTGGCCGCGGCCGGAGCCGGCGTGAGCGCGACCGGTGCGGCCGCGCCGAGCACTGGCGGCGGCGGCGCCGGCAGCGTGTCGGCCTCGGCCCGCGGCGTCTTCGGGCGACGGCGCCGATCGCCGGCCGACGGCGGCGGGCCGGCCGCGCCGCCCGGGCGGTCGGTGAGCGCCGGCACGATGCCCTCGTTGGGGCGCGCCGTGTTGCTGGCGCGGTCGACCACGACGATGTCAGGGAAGGCCAGCAGGAACTGGGTGAAGGTCTTGAAGCCGAGGTCCCACTCGTCGAAGGCGGGCGCCACCGCCTGCATGGTGTCCTTCAGGCGCGACAGCGGCACGGGCGCGCCGCCGGTGTCGCCGGTGGCCTCGATGATGGTCCGGAGCAGCACGTTCCGCGCCTCGGCCTCGGCCTTGGCGCCGAGCGCCGGGTAGCGGCCCGGCTCGCGCTTGGACTCGGGCGACGCGCCGGCCGACGCCTCGCCCGACACGGCCTGGCGCTGGTCGCCCTCGACGTGCAGGAGGCCGCCGTCGCGGATGGTCACGAGGTGGTCGTAGTTGGCGAGGAAGCGCGTGAACGAGCCGGCGCCGTAGTTGCGCTCGGAGAAGGTGGCGTCCTGCTTCCGCATCCAGTCCTTCAGGACGGAGGCGTGGAAGTCGGTGCCGTGCTCCTCGACGACGCGCTCGAGGGCGCGCCGCAGGCGGGCCTCGCCCTCCTCGACCGAGAAGCCGACCACGCGCTGGCCGACCAGCGTCTCGTAGAAGACGAACTCGTGGCACTGCTTGACGAGGATGGGGCTGGCCGCGCTCTTGGCCGAGACGCCGATGATGCGGCGGCCGTGGTCGCGGAGACGCTGGGCCAGGATGGAGAAGTCGCTGTCGCCCGAGACGATGCAGAAGGTCTCGATCTGCGGGCGCGTGAAGAGGATCTCCATGGCGTCGACGCAGATGGCGGTGTCGGTGCGGTTCTTGTCGGTCTGCCCATACGTGGGCAGGAAGACCATCTGCACGCCCTCTTCGAGGAACTGGCGCTGCTGGCGCCGGTAGCGCCCCCAGTCGGCGTAAGCGCGCAGCGTCATGACGTCGCCGCGCTCGCCGAGGAAGCGCACCACCGAGCGCACGTCGATGTCGCCCTGGATGCCGAGGAGGATGTTCTCGACGTCGAAGAAGAGCGCGATGCCCCCGAGCGCGTCGGCCGGCGGAGCGGCCCGCTCCGCGCTGGGTAGCGAGCTCTCACCGATGAACGCGGGGTGTTCGAGGCGACGCATGGTCGCCGGAGATTAAGCTTCGGAGCCGTCCGGGGCAACCTCGCCCCGGCGCAGTAAGCGTCTCAGGACCTTACCCGACGGGCCGAGCGGCAGGCTCGAGCGCCGCTCCCAGAGGCTCGGCACCTTCCACGCCGTGAGCCGCTCGGCCGCGAAGGCCCGGAGCGCGGCGAGGTCGAGGCCGGCCTCGGCCGGCACGACGCAGGCCACCAGCGCCTCGCCGCGGAAGGCGTCGGGGCGGCCGACGACCGCCACCGCCGCGACGCCCGGGTGCTGGGCCAGCACCGCCTCGACCTCGGCCGGGTACACGGTGTGGCCGCCGACCAGCACGATGTCCTTCAGGCGGTCGACCAGCGTCAGGCGCCCGTCGGCGTCGAGGCGGCCGAGGTCGCCGGTCGCGAACCAGCCGTCGGGGCTCGTCTGGCTCAGCGCCGAGGCGCGCTCCAGGCGGTGCTCCGGCCCGACCTCGTAGCCCAGCATGAGGTTCGCGCCGCGCACCTCTACCTCGCCGCGCGCGTCCACGCGCACCTCGACGCCCGGCAGCGCGCGGCCCACCGAGCCCGGCGTGGCCGGCTCGGGCGGCGCGTCGAGGGTCGCGAACGAGGCCTCCGAAAGGCCATAGCCCTGGCGCACCGGGCGGCCGAGGCGCGCCTCGGCCGCGACGCGCACGGCGTCGGGCAGCGGCGCGCCGGCCGACAGCACCCAGGCCAGCGTCGTCGGCCTGGTGGGCCGGCCCGGCACCGCCGCCCAGGCCGCCAGCATGGTGGGCACCACCGGCGCCCAGGTGATGCCGACGGCGTCGATGAGCGCCAGCGAGCCGCGCGCCGAGAAGCCGTCGACCAGGTGCACGGCGGCGCCGGCCAAGAGCGGCGCCAGCAGCGCCATGCGGCAGCCGTACGAGTGGGCCAGCGGCAGCACGCCGAGCACGCGGCCGCCCGGGCCGAGGCCGCCCCGCGCGAGCACCGCGGCCACCGCGCGCGTGTGCGCGGCCAGGCTGCCATGGCCGATGACCACGCCGCGCGCCTCGCCGGTCGTGCCCGAGGTCTGCAGCACCAGCGCCGGGCGGTCGTCAGCGACGGCCCGCGGCGCCGCCTCCAGCGCGGCTCCGCGCACGTCCGCGGCGGCGCGCGCCAGCGCCAGCGGGTCGACGAGCGCGCGCCAGGCCGCGGCGCGCCAGCTCGACCGGCGGCGTGCCCGCGTGCACCGGCGCCACGGCCAGCCCGGCGTAGAGCGCGCCGAGGAAGGCCGCCGCCAGGTCGACCGAGTTCGGCGCGGACAGCGCCACGCGCGTCGCGTGCGGCTCGGCGGCGAGGACCGGCCGCGGTCGCGCGCGCCCGCCGGTCGAGCTCGCCGAGCGTCAGCACGCCGTCGGGAGCGACCAGCGCCGGCCGCGTCGGATGGGCCCGCGCCAGCGCATGGAGGGCGATCGCAATCGTCACCGGCGCATGTTAAGGGCAGCGCGTGACCGAGGGATACGCCTATCTGCATGGCTTCGCGTCGAGCCCGCGCTCGAAGAAGGCGGCGCTCCTGGCGCGCGTCTTCGAGGACCGCGGCGTCCACCTGCACGTGCCCGACCTCAACCGCCCGAGCTTCGCGACGCTGACCCTCTCGGCCCAGCTCGACGCCGTCGACGCCCTCGTCCAGGCCCACCCCGAGGTCACCACCTGGCGCTTCGTCGGCAGCTCGATGGGCGGCTGGCTCGCCGCGCGCTGGGCCGAGCTCCACCCCGAGCGCGTCGACCGGCTGGTGCTGCTCTGCCCCGGCTTCGCGATGGTCGAGCGCTGGCCGAAGCTCGTCGGCGCCGAGGGCATGGCCCGCTGGCGCGCGCACGGCGGCCTGCCCTTCCCCGACGCCGACGGCCGCCCGACCGCCGTCCACTGGGGCTTCATCGAGGACGCGCTGACCCAGCCGCAGTCGCCGCCCGTCCCCTGCCCGACCGTCATCATCCACGGCACGAGCGACGCCACCGTGCCCATCGAGACCTCGCGCGCCTACGTCGCCGCCCACCCGCTGGCGACGCTGGTCGAGGTCGACGACGGGCACCTCCTGGCCAACGCCGCGGCCACCATCGAGGCCCGCGTGCGGAGCTGCTTCGGGCTGTGATCCGCGCCCTGAAGCTGCTCATCGCGCTGGTCGCGGCAGGCACGGTGGCGCTGGCCGTCGCGTCGTCGCTCGTGCCCGAGCTCGCCGGCCTGCACCTCTTCCCGTCGGTCTCGCTGGTGCTGGTGGCGACGCTCGGCACGCGCATCGCGCTGTGGCTCGCCTATCGCCCGACGCCGGCCTGCGCCGACGATCGGCTGCCCTCGCTGACGGTGGTCATCCCCGCCTACAACGAGGGCCCGGGCGTCATCGCCACCATCGAGACCATCTTCGCCTCCGACTACCCGAAGGATCGGCTGACGGTCATCGCCGTGAACGACGGCTCGAAGGACGACACCGGCGACGCCCTCGACCGCGCGCTGGCGCGAAGCGATCTGCACGGCGGGCGCCTCGAGGTGATCCACCTGCCGCAGAACCGCGGCAAGCGCGGCGCGCTGCACGTGGGCTTCGCGCGCGCCAGCGGCGACGTCCTGGCGACCATCGACTCCGACTCGATCATCGCGCCCGACACGCTCAGGAACCTGGTGGCGCCGTTCGTCGCGCGCCCGAACGTCGGCGGCGTCGCCGGCAAGGTGCTGGTGAAGAACCGGAACCAGAACGTGCTCACGCGCATGCTGCACGTGCGCTACCTCCTGGGCTTCGATTTCGTGCGCGCCTACCAGAGCGTGCTGCGCACGGTCTGGTGCTGCCCGGGCGCCATCCAGGCCTATCGCCGGGCGCTGGTCGCGCCGCACCTCGACGCCTGGGCGGCCCAGCGCTTCCTCGGCGTGCGCTGCACCAACGGCGACGATCACGCCATGACCAACCTCGTCCTGTCGCTCGGCGCCGACACCGTCTACCAGGCGAGCGCCGTGTGCTGGACCATCGTGCCGCACACGACGACCAAGCTCTGCAAGATGTACATCCGCTGGGGTCGCTCGGCGACGCGCGAGGGGCTCCGCGCCATGCTCTTCGTGCCGCGCCGCATGCTGCGCGTCGGCCCGTGGCGCGCGCCGCTCATGGCCTGGGACGCGCTGGCGCAGCCGCTCGGCGTCGTCGGTCGGCTGGCCTCCATCCCGGCCGGCACCTGGCTCCTCCTGGCCCACCCCGAGTGGCTCCTGCGCGGGCTGCTCGCCGGCACGCTCTACTCGCTCTTCTACGCGCTGGTGTACCTCCGCTCGGAGCGCTCGACCGACGTCGTCTTCGGCGTCCTCTACGGCTGGTACGCGCTCTTCGTGCTGTTCTGGGTGCAGCCCTTCGCGACCGTGACCGTGCGCCGGAACGGCTGGCTCACGCGCGGCTGAAGGGCTGAGAGCGGCTTTCCTGGCGGCCGCGAATCGGTTAGAAACGTGCGGCGCACAGGCGCGCGGAGGCATGATGAAGGCGCACCCCGAGCAGAACATCCCGGTCGTCGATCTCCACGACTTCACCCACGGCGACGCCGCGACGCAGGCGCGATTCGTCAAGGACCTTGGCGATGCGCTGGTCGACCTCGGCTTCGTCGCGGTCGAGAACCACGGCGTCGACGCCAGCGCGCTGGCCGACACGTACGCCTCCATCCGCGACCTCTTCGATCTCCCGCGCGATCAGAAGATGCGCTACGAGGTGCTCGAGGGCGGCCGCCAGCGCGGCTACACCTCCTTCGGGGCCGAGCACGCCAAGGACCGCGCCGTGCCCGACATGAAGGAGTTCTGGCACATCGGGCCCGAGCTCGACGAGTCGCACCCCATGCGCGCGCGCATCCCGCGGAACCTGTGGCCGAGCGAGCTGCCCTCCTTCCAGCCGGCCTCGCTTCGCCTCTTCGCGTCGCTGCACGCCTGCGGCGTCACGCTGCTCCGCGCCATCGCGCGCTTCCTCGGCGCCTCGGAGGAGTCCTTCGTCGACATGGTCGACGGCGGCAACACCATCCTCCGGCTCATCCGCTACCCCGCGCCGGGCGAGGTCGAGATCCCCGAGGGCGCGGTCTGGGCCGCGGCCCACGAGGACATCAACCTCATCACGCTCCTGCCCGAGGCCACCGACCCCGGGCTCCAGCTGCTCCGCCGCGACGGCACCTGGCTCGACATCAACCCGGTGAAGGGGCAGCTCATCGCCGACTCGGGCGACATGCTGCAGCGCCTCACCAATGGCGTCATCCCGTCGACGACGCATCGCGTGCTGGCGCCGCGCCGCGCCACGACGCCGCGCTACTCGATCCCGTTCTTCCTCCACCCGCGGCCGGACTTCGTGCTGACGCCGCTCGCGCAGTGCGTGACGGCCGACAACCCGCGGCGCTGGCCCGACACGACGGCCGAGGGCTACCTCATGGAGCGCATCCGCGAGATCGGCCTCGCCAGCGCGCAAGGTCACGCCGGCCGCTACGCCAGCAAGGGCTGAGGCGCGAGAAGGCTCGCGCCGCGACGACTGTGCGGCGGCGTCCGCAAAAAGTCGGTTGACAGCGGCGGCGGCGAGCCTTATCAGTCCCCGGCGTTCGCGACGCACATCGAAGCGAGCGGCATTTGAAATCGCGGGGTGGAGCAGTCTGGTAGCTCGTCGGGCTCATAACCCGAAGGTCGTTGGTTCAAATCCAGCCCCCGCATCCACGTTGAACAGGGCCCTGGTCGGAACGCGCGCAAGCGTGAGCCTGCCGGGGCTCTGTCGTTTCGGCAGCCGGGCTGCGGTGCGCACGGCGCCGACGGAGAAGAGCGATGGCGAATCCGAAGCTGTCCCCCGAAGCGGTCGACTGGTTGGTCCTCTCGATGGTCCATGTGGCCTGGCTCGACGGCAAGGTCTCGCCGGTCGAGGTGGCGCTCATCGAGCGCGTGATGAAGACCTTCGACTGGCCCGAGCCCGACCTGAAGCGCGTGCGCCGCATGCTCGACGGGCGCGACCCGAAGCCCGACATCAAGCTGCCGCCGCCGTCGATGGACTACGCCGGCAAGCTCGAGGTCTTCCGCGAGATGTGCGAGCTCGTGTTCGCCGACGGGCACCTCGACAAGCGCGAGCAGGACCTGGTCATGAAGGTCGCCAACGCGCTCGGCCTGCACCTCTCGGACATGCAGACCATCTGGACCCGCGCCAAGCGCCACGCCGACAACGGCTGAGCTGCGCGATCGGTGGCCTCGCTCCGGCCGCCCTCATCGATCGGAGGGCCTCGCTCCGGCCGCCCTCATCCGGCATCTTCCTCCGGTGCGCTCTTCGCGCGCACCTCCGTCCAGATGCCGGGGCGGCCTGCGCTCGGGGGTCGAGCGTGGTTCGCTGCGCGCCATGCGGCGCTCCGCTCACCGATCGGATGGCCTCGCTCCGGCCGCCCTCATCGATCGGATGGCCTCGCTCCGGCCGCCCTCATCCGGCATCTTCCTCCGGTGCGCTCTTCGCGCGCACCTCCGTTCCGTCCAGATGCCGGGGCGGCCTGCGCTCGGGGGTCGAGCGTGGTTCGCTGCGCGCCATGCGGCGCTCCGCTCACCGAAGTGAGCCAGGCACGGCGGCGACATCTTGCGACGGTTTTCGATCACGGCAGGTCGCGCGCCATCGGACGCGACCTGCCGTTGGCTCAGGGGCAGTCGTCGGGGCAGAGGGTCGCGTCCTCGGGGGCGACGCACTGGCCGTCGCCGCAGACGGGATTGCCCTGCGCGCAGTCGCCGGCGCAGAGGAAGTTCTCGCCCTGGTGGCAGATGCCGTCGCCGCAGCCGCCCGGGCAGTCGCTGGCGCAGGTGGCGCGCTCGAACGGGTCGCACGTGCCGTTGCCGCAGTTGCCCTGCTGGCCGCCGCCTCCGCCGCCGCCGCCACCGCCATTGTTCGGGCAGTCCTGAGCGCACCACAGCTGCTCGAACGATGCCTGGTCGCAGGTGCCGTCGCCGCAGCCGGCCTGACCGCCGCCGCCGCCACCGCCACCGCCCCCGCCATTGCTCGGGCAGTCCTGCGCGCACCACAGCTGCTCGAACGTGGCCTGGTCGCAGGTGCCATCGCCGCAGCCGGCCTGACCGCCGCCGCCACCGCCACCGCCACCACCATTGTTCGGGCAGTCCTGAGCGCACCACAGCTGCTCGAACGTCGCCTGGTCGCAGGTGCCATCGCCGCAGCCGGCCTGACCGCCGCCGCCGCCGCCGCCGCCGCCACCGTTGCTCGGGCAGTCCTGAGCGCACCACAGCTGCTCGAAGGTCGCCTGGTCGCACGTCCCGTCGCCGCAGCCGGCCTGGCCCCCACCGCCGCCGCCGCCACCTCCGGTCTGGCAGTCCTGCGCGCACCACAGCTGCTCGAACGTCGCCTGGTCGCACGTGCCGTCGCCGCAGCCGCCGCCGCCACCGCCGCCATTCGAGCAGTCCTGCGGGCACCACACCTGCTCGAACGTCGCCTGGTCGCAGGTGCCGTCGCCACAGCCGGCCTGGCCGCCGCCGCCGTTCTGGCAGTCGTCGGGGCACGACTGGCGCTCGCCCGGATCGCACTGGCCATCGCCGCACGAGCCGCCGCCCACCGGCTGGCAGTCCTGCGGACAGCCGATGCGCTCGCCCGGATCGCACTGCCCATCGCCGCAGTGATCCGAGCCGCACTGCGGATCGGCCGAGTGGCGGCACGCGCCCTCGGCGGTGCAGGTGTCGATGGTGCACGGGTCGGCGTCGGCGCAGTCGATGGTGTCGCCCGGGAACGCCTCGCACGCGCCGGCGTTGCAGAACGAGCGCGTCGTGCAGTCGTCGCCGTCGTCGCAGCTGGCGAGGTCGGCCGCCTGCGCGATGACGCAGAGCCCGCTCGAGGTCTGGCACACCGCCACCTCGCAGGCGTCGAGGTCGAAGACGGCGGCGCACTCGTCATCCGACTCGCACGGCGCCTCCTGTCCGCTCGGCAGCCCGTCGAGACCGCCGTGGGCGTCGCTCTGGGTGATCGAATCGGGACCGGGCGTGCCCTGCCCTTCGCCGAGGCATCCGCCGAAGGCCAACACGAGAACGCCGCACGACCAACACCCGAGCTCACGCATGTGCCCACCTCGCGGCGCGGACGATACCGGCCGCCGGGGCGCTTGCCTAGCCCACGTTCCGATACGCGAACCGTGGCCGCGCCGGTCCGAATCGCGCCGCGTGGGCCTTCAGCCTCGATCAGCCGAAGCGCGCGTACAAGAAGATGCCGACACCGATGAGCAGCAGCGCGGCCGCGCAGCGCCCGACCGGCACCACCCAGCGCTCGGGCAGGAAGACGAAGATGCCCGGCACGCGGAAGAAGTGCTCGAGCCAGGCCGGCGGCGACACGAAGGCGAAGAGCGCATAGAGCGCCCCGAGGCTCACGAGGACGATGGTCAGCGGCAACACGATTCCCTCCTGGCGATGACGTCAGGAGGAGGACGCGCGACGAGGCGCGGAAGCGAAACGCGGTCGACGCGACCCGCGGCCCGGCCGCGCGACGTCAGGGCTCGAGCATCGGCTCGTCGAGGTGGCGCGGCCCGCCCATCTTGTTCTTCTCGCCGGCGTCGCCCTTCATGCACGCCGGCCGGTTCTCGCCGAAGCGCACCTTGAAGGGCACGTAGACCATGCAGCTGCCGTGCGAGCAGAAGACGTCGCAGGGCTTGAAGACCTTGTCGTGCTCGATGGCGAAGGTCTTGCCGGTCTGCGTGTCGGCCAGCCGGTTGTAGCTCTTCTTCTGCTGCCCCATGGCGCCGGCGCCGCCGCCGCCGCCCTCGTCGTCGCCCTCCTTGGGCTCGTCCACCGAGTGCACGCTGGTCACGATGGCCGCCGGGATGCCGTACTTCCACATGCCCTTGCGCTCGTTCTGCGCCTGCAGCATCAGCTTCACGAGTTCGGGATCGGGCTCCTCGTTGTAGGCGTACACGTGCGCGAAGCCCTCGGAGATCATCTTCTTCCGGAGCTCCGGGCAGATGACGAGGATGCGGCCGTAGCCGTCGACCGAGCCGGCCGAGGTGCACTCCCACTCCTGGCTCTTGGCCAGCTCGATGTCCTTCTGGTTGATGTGATAGAGGTCCCAGCCGTTGGCGTCGCCCCAGAAGTGCACCGGCCCGTACGCTTCGAGCGTGTTGTAGCCGACGAGGCGCGCCTTCTGCCCCTCGCGCGGCCCGTCGAGGATGCGGAACGAGTCGCCGTCGTTGAAGTTCACGTGCTCCTGCACGCCGTCGAGCATGATGGTCTGCTTCGGCGCCTTGGCCCACGCCGGCGACGACACGAAGGACAGGACGCAGGCGGCGGCGACGGCTTTGACGAGCATGGTGATTCGGAGTCCTTGCGACGGATGGTTATTCCCAGAAGCGGATGGCCAGCTCGCGCGCCGGGGCGCCGCGCGCGAAGGCCGGGCGCAGGCGCAGCAGGCAGCCGTTGTGGCCGGCCATCTTCGGGGTCCAGGTGCCGCGATAGCGATACCAGCCCGAGGCGCCCTGGCCGACGCGCTCGAACGGCGTGACCTCGGCGTCGACCACGCGGCGCGAGCCGTCGACGAGGCCGCCGACCGCCTCGACGACGACGTCGTCGGGCTCGACCGAGCCGAGCTGCACCTCGACCTCGATGCCGATGGCCTGCCCGAGCACGAGGTCGTAGGGCGCATCGATCTTGGCCTCGCCGAGCTTCACGCCGTGCCAGCCGCGCTCGAGGCGACCGACCTGGCGCGCCAGCGCGCGCGCCGGCTCGTAGTCGAGGCGCGCCATCTCGGCGCCCTCGGCCGAGCCCGGCAGATAGAGGCGCTCGGCGTACTCGCGCACCATGCGATCGGTCGAGAAGAAGCCGCTGAGCGTGGCGATCGAGCGCTTCATGCGCGAGCACCAGCGGTGCGGCAGGTGGTCGGGGCCGCGCGCGTAGAACTCGGGCACGACCTGGTACTCGAGCACCTCGAGCAGCTCGCGCGCCTCGATCTCGTCGCCCTTGTCGGTGTCCTCGTAGCTCTCGCCATGGCCGATGGCCCAGCCGTTGTCGCCGTCGTAGGCCTCGGCCCACCAGCCGTCGAGGACCGACAGGTTGAGGCCGCCGTTGGCGACGACCTTCATGCCCGAGGTGCCCGACGCCTCCTTCGGGCGGCGCGGGTTGTTGAGCCACACGTCGACGCCCTGCACCAGCTTCCGCGCCACGCCCATGTCGTACTCCTCGACGAAGACGATGCGGCGGCGGATGGCCGGGTCGCGCGCGAAGTGCACGAGCTCCTGGATGAGCTCCTTGGCCGGCACGTCCTGCGGGTGCGCCTTGCCGGCGAAGATGAGCTGCACCGGCCGCGCCTCGTCGAGGAGGAGCTTCCTCAGGCGCTCGGGGTGCTTGAGGAGCAGCGTCGCGCGCTTGTAGGTCGCGAAGCGGCGCGCGAAGCCGATGGTGAGCGCGCGCGGATCGAGCACCTCGCCCAGCGCGGCGATGTCCTGCGGCGGCAGACGCAGGCGCTCGGCGGTGCGCACGGCGCGGTCGCGGACGAAGCTGACGAGGCGCTCGCGCGCGCGCTCGTGGGTGCGCCAGAGCTCGGCGTCGGGGATGCGATCGACGCCGGCGTACGCCGTCGGCGCCGACGGCTCGTCGCGCCAGCGCTCGCCGAGGTAGCGATCGAGGAGCTCACGCATCTCCTCGCCGACCCAGGTCGGCGTGTGGATGCCGTTGGTCACGCCGACGATGGGCACCTCGCCGGCGTCGGCGCCAGGCCACAGGCACTGCCACATGCTGCGCGACACCGCGGCGTGGAGCTGCGAGACGCCGTTGACGCCGCCCGAGCAGCGCAGCGCCAGGTAGGCCATGTTGAAGCCGCGCTCGGCGCCGGGTCGTTCTCGTGCGCACCGAGGCGATAGAGCTCGCGGCGCTCGATGCCGAGCTCCTCGTGGATGCGCGGCAGGAAGCGGTCGAGCTGCTCCTTCGAGAAGACGTCGAAGCCCGCCGGCACCGGCGTGTGCGTCGTGAAGACGCTGGTCGCGGCGCACGCCTCGCGCGCCTCGGCGAAGCTGAGCTTGGTCTTCCGGCGCAGGTCGGCGATGCGCGCGAGGCCCATGAAGGCCGAGTGGCCTTCATTCATATGATAGATGGTCGGCGCCAGCCCGAGCGCCTGCAGCGCGTAGAAGCCGCCGATGCCCAGCACGATCTCCTGCTTGCAGCGGTAGTCGCGGTCGCCGCCGTAGAGGCGGTAGGTGATGTTGCGATCGTCGGGGCGGTTGTGCGGCGAGTTGGTGTCGAGGAGCAGGAGGCGCGTGCGGCCGACCTTCACCTCCCACACGCGCACGCGCACGGCGCGGCCTCGATGAAGACCTCGATGCTGGCGTGGTTGCCGTCGACGAACTGGCCGCGGCGCATGGGCAGCATCTGGAAGTCGTTGTCGTACGGCGCCTCCTGCTGCCAGCCGTCGACGTTGAGATACTGATGGAAGTAGCCCTCTTGATAGGCCAGACCTACCGCCACGAGCGGCAGGCCGATGTTGGAGGCGGCCTTCAGGTGGTCGCCGGCCAGGACGCCGAGGCCGCCCGAGTAGATGGGCAGCGCCTCGGTGAGGCCGAACTCGGCGCAGAAGTAGGCCACCAGCGGGCGCTGCGGAGCGGGCGGCAGGCGGTCGAACCAGGTCTCCTTGCGGTGCTCGTCGGCGACCGCCTCGACGGCGCGCGCCATGTGGCGGAGGAAGCTGTCGTCCTCGGCCAGGCGCTCGAGCTGGTCCTGGTGGACGCGGCCGAGCAGCGCCACCGGGTTCGAGTTCACCGCCTCCCACAGGTCGGCGTCGACGCGCCGGAAGAGGCGCTCGGCCTCGGGGGTCCAGGTCCAGGTGAGGTCGTGCGCGAGCTCGAGGAGCGGCTTCAGCGGTTCGGGGATTCGGGGAGCGACATTGAACGTCTGGATACGGGGCGCCATCGCGCGGCAGTATCGAGCCCGCGGGCCGACTCGTAAAGCCGAGTCTCGCGCGCCCGCCGGGCCCGATCGATCAATACGGCTCGAGGATGTCACCCTCGAACGAGAGCACGACGGCGTCGCCCGCCTCGCGCCCCGCCGCCTCGAGGGTCACCGTGCCCGGGGCCACCTGCCCGAGCGGCGTGAGCTCGCCGCCGGCCTCGGTCCAGAGCGTGACCGACGTCTCCTGCAGCCGGAGCGACAGCGACCGGTCGGTCTCGTAGTCGCGGCGGGCGATCTGCAGGTCGCACACGAGGTGGGTGCCGTCGCCGCGGTCGCCAACGAGCCGCAGCGCCACGACCGGGATGCCCGGGCCGGGCTCGCCCGCGGTCGCGCCGACGTCGGTGAAGGCGAGCGTGGTGTCGCCGAGCGTGGCGCTGATGCTGCCCGTGCCGGTGGCGAGCGGGTCGGCCATCTCCCAGGTGCCCCAGGTGGTCTCGAAGCTGGCGGCGATGTGGCCGAGCTCGGCCAGGCACGGCGTGTCGCGCGGCGGCTCGTCGATGGCGCTCGGGGCGCTGTCGAGGCCGCGCTGGACGGCGGCCCGGCGCGCGCCGATCGAGGCCTTCAGGAACTCGAGCTCGGCCTGGAAGGTCGGCGGGTCGGAGACGGCCGGCGCGACCAGCGCGGCCATGCGATCGACCTCGGCGGTGAGCGCCGTGACGGCGCCGTCGGAGAACAGGCGATCGACAAGCTCCTTGACCTTCGCCAGGTAGCGCGCGCGCAGCGCCGGGTGGGCGTAGAGGCGGCGCGCCAGCGCGCCGGCGCCCATCACCGGCGGCACGACGTAGGCGGCAGGCTCGACCAGCGACGGCAGGATGAAGTCGGCGCCGTAGGGGAGGAACACGAGCCGGCCGCGGGTCGGGTCGTGGTAGAGGTAGAAGTTGTTGAGGTTGCCGCTGTAGCCGTCGACGTGCTCGAGGATCGTCTCCATCGCCCAGTAGGTGATGAACTGATCGACGTCGAGGACCTTGGCGAGCTCGCCCTCGAGTGCATCGTCGGCGGCGTCGAGCGCGGTCGCGACGGCCTGGAGCTCGCTGGTCGGCGCGCTGCCCGAGTCGAGCTCGAAGCTGCCGAGCCAGCCCGCGCGGAAGTCGCTGAGCGAGCCCTCGTAGAGGTTGCCGCTCGCGTCCTCGAAGTGGTCCTCGAGGAGGTCCTTGTCCATGCGCTCGACGTGGAGGTAGAGGCCCAGGTCCTGGCCGTTCACGCGCACGTGGGCGAAGCCGCAGCGCGGCGCGGGCAGGCCGGCCGCGGCGAAGAGCTGGTAGCCGAGGCAGGTGCGCACGAACGACGGGTCCTGCACGGCGCGGTTCAGCACCATGTCGTCCTGGCCGAGCACCTCGCGCCCGGCGACGGCGCGATCGAAGTCGAGGCGCAGCGCCGGACGCTGCACCTCGTAGGCGGTGAGGTTCCCCTTCTTGCGCACGCCGACGTCGGGGTAGGTCGCGCCGGCGATGGTGGCGCTGGCGCTGAACCAGGTGAACGGGCTCGGCCACGGCGCATCGAGGCAGCCCGCGCCGACCACCACCAGCGGGTCGCGCAGCTGCAGTCGCAGCGCCTCCCAGTCGCTGGCGCCGAGCGTCAGCGCGACCTCGAGGATGGCGTCGGGGTCGAACGGTCGGCGCCGTCGCCATCGGGCGCGGACGTCGCGTCGTCGCCGCCGTCGGGCACGGCGTCGGCATCGGTCGCGTCGCCCCCATCGGGGCCGGCGGTGCCATCGGCGGTCGCTCGCGACGTCGCGCGCAGGGCTGCTCGCGTCGCCGCAGGCGGACAGCGCGGCGAGCAGGGTGAAGGACATGCACGGGCTCCAGCGCATGGGCGTCTCCTCGAAGGGTCGCGGAAGATGCCCAAGCCCGGCCCTGATTTCAACCGCCCCGCAAGGCACCGACCCCCAACGCAAAAGGCCCGGCCGGAGGGGATCCGGTCGGGCCTACAGACGGCGTGGGGTCGTCCAGTTCCGAGCGAGGGCCGCCGCTCCGCTCTGGAGCGACGGCCGGCGATGGATGCGAACGAGCGAGCCCCGAAGGGCTCGCGCGAGGTCAGCGGCGAGCGCGGACGATGAGGGCCCAGCCGCTGCGCTCGAGGAAGCGGCCCTGGGTCACGAGGCGGTTGCCGCGCGCCGCGAGGCGGTACGAGTGGAGCCAGCGCGCCTGGTCGAGCATCTTCTCGCCGCGCGCCTGGAGGGCGCGACCGGCTTCGATCTTCTGCTTGCCGAGGCGGATCATGGCACGGTCGGCGCGGTCGTAGCCGCCATCCGGGTCGTTCCAGCGGCGGTCGTGGTCGCCCCAGCGGCCGTCGTTGTCGTTGCCCCAGCCGTTGCCGTTGTTGTGCCAGCCGTTGCCGTCATTGTCGTGGCGGAAGCCGTCGCGATCGCCGTCCTTGGCGCCGTAGCCCTGCCCGTCGCCGAAGCCCGGGCCGTGGCTCGGAGGCGCTGCCAACGCCGCGCCGCCCGCCAGAGTGAGACCCATCGACATCACGAGGCCCTTCATCCAGCTCATACCGATCATGGTCTTCCTTCCTTCTCTGTGGGGATGCCCCTGGGGGGATGCCCTTGGGGGGGTGCCGGCTGCATTGCCGACACCTGCATCGACGCGGCGAGGAGGCGGGAAGTCGTCAGGAAGCGTGAGCGAGTGTAAGGGCCGCACGGAGGTTGCGAGACATGGCGCTCACGCCGCGAGCGGCAGGCTGAGCCGGATCTCGAGGCCGCCATGCGCCGGGGCCGCGCCAGTCAAGCCCGCCGCGCCGGTCGCAGCGACCGCGCCCGCGAGCGCCGGGCGGTTCTTGGCGACGACCGAGCCGCCGTGGAGACGGACGGCGCGCTCGACGATGGCGAGGCCGATGCCGGCGCCGCCGGTCTTGCGGTCGCGGTCCTCGCCGACGCGATAGAACGGCTTGAAGATGTCGCGAAGCGCGGCCTCGGGGACGCCCGGGCCCTGGTCGCTGACGACCACGTCGGCCATGCGCTTGCCGCCGTCGTCGCGCGCGACCAGCGCCAGCTCGACGGCGGTGCCCTCGGGCGTGAAGCGCGCGGCGTTGCGCAGCACGTTCTCGATGGCGCGCCGCAGCGCCTCGGGGCGACCCGGCACGGTGAGCGCCTCGGCGGCGGTGATGACGACGCGGCGGTTCGAGCCGCGCGCCTCGTAGTCGACGTCGGCGGCGATACTCTCGACCAGCGCCTTCATATCGATGGGCGTCTCGGGCTCGGCGGCCTCGGCGGCCTCGAGCTTGGTGAGCGTCAGGATCTCGCCGACCAGCGCGGCCAGCCGCTCCGACTCGCGCTCGATGCGATCGAGGTCGCCCTTCACCTCGGGGCCCGAGCGCTTGCGCGCCAGCTCGAGCGCGACGCCGAGGCGCGCCAGCGGCGAGCGCAGCTCGTGCGACACGTCGCGGAGCAGCCGCCGCTGCGACTCGAGCAGGACCTCGAGGCGCTCGGCCATGGCGTCGAAGTCGCGCCCGAGCGCGGCCAGCTCGCCGCCGGCCCGGCCGACCTCGGGCGTCACGCGCACGTCGAGCTCGCCCGAGGCGATCTTGGCCGTGGCCTCGCGCAGCGTGCGCAGCGGGCGCGTCAGGTAGCGGGCCAGCGCCACCGCCACCAGGCCGGCGACGATCACCACCAGCAGGATGCGCCAGGGCAAGGACCGCGGCTCGAGGATGGCGCTGAACGGGCTCAGCGACGGGCGCTCGGTGACCATGGCCCAGCCGCCGCCGATGCCGATGGCCAGGCGATCGGTGTCGTCGCCCTCCTCGCGCACGAGCGTGCCGTCGCCGCTCGCGACCGCCTTCATGGCCAGCGCCAGCGGGTCGACGGCGATGAGCGGGTCGCGCGGCAGGACGACCTTGCCGTCCTTCACGAGCCACACCGGCTGGTCGGGGCTCGCGCCGAGGTCGGGCTTCGCGGCCGGGTCCTTCGCCAGCGCGTCGACCGCGCGCTGCCCGCGCAAGGTCATGCTGTCGCCCATGCGCACGTCGCGGCGCTCCTTGCGCTCCTCGGGAAAGGTGGCGACGGCGATGAGCACGAAGCCCACCGTGACCACCGTGATGGCGGCCCAGAAGCCGATGAAGATGCGGGCGAAGAGGCCGCTCACGCGCCGCCTCCGCCGTCGGTGGCGTAGAGGTAGCCGACGCCGCGCACGGTCTTGATGCGGTCGCGGCCGATGTTGTCCTTGCCGAGCTTCTTCCGGAGGTTCGACATGTGCACGTCGATCGAGCGGTCCCAGGCCGAGAGGCGCCGGCCGAGCACCTTCTCGCACAGCGCCTCGCGCGACACGACGGTGCCGGCGTGCTGCATGAGGACCTCGAGGAAGCCGAACTCGGCGCTCGTCAGCGTGAGCATCTCGCCGGCGCGGCGCACCGACATCGAGCCCGGGTGGAGCTCGACGTCGCCGATGACCAGCGAGCGCGGGTCGCCCGGTCCGCCCGGTGCAGCGCCGGCCGCGGCGGCGGCGGCCTCGTCGGCCGGGCGATCGCCGGCGCGGCGCAGGATGGCGCGGATGCGCGCCACCAGCTCGCGGGCGTTGAAGGGCTTGGCCAGGTAGTCGTCGGCGCCGAGCTCGAGCCCGACGATGCGGTCGACGTCGTCGCCGCGCGCGGTCAGCATGAGCACCGGCGTGCGGCTCGACTTGCGCAGCGCGCGCAGGACGTCGAAGCCGTTGAGCTCGGGCATCATCACGTCGAGCACGATGAGCGCCGGCGGGTTCTCGAGCGCCTTCTGGAGACCGGCCTTGCCGTCGGAGGCGACGTCGGTCGTGAAGCCCTCGGCCTGGAGGTAGTCGACGAGCAGGTCGGTGAGGTCGCGGTCGTCGTCGATGAGCAGGAGGTGCGTCTCGGACATAGCGCCTTATCGTACGTTCGGCGGCGACGGACCATGGGTAAGGATTTCTTTGGGCTTCGTCTCGGCGCGAGACTATTCCGCCACGCCCTCACAAACCTCCGCGCGACCGCCTCGCACCCGCGCCAATGGCCGCGATCGTCGACCTTTGCGCAACCTGACATATCCCAACGCACGCTTAGGGCGCCCGGAGCGACTATGGGTGCATGAAGGTCACGCACCGCATCCGCTTCCTCCTCCCGCTGCTGGCGCTCGGGGCCTCGACCCCGGCGCTGGCCGAGTCGCTCACCCCCGAAGAAGCGCTGGCCAAGGCCGCCGCGCGGAGCCCCGAGCTGCGCGCCGCCCTGTACGATCTGAAGGCCGCCGGCTTCGCCATCGACGCCGCCGACCGCGCCCGCGACGCGGTCCTCTCGGGCAGCGTGCACGCCACCCACGGCCAGACCGACAGCGTCGACGCGTCGCTCGGCGTGAAGACCACGAGCCGCATCGGCACCGTCATCGACGTCGGCGCCGACGCCTCCTTCGACGGCGTCCCGACCAGCTCGGCGACCTTCGGCATCGACGTGCGCCAGCCGCTGCTCCAGGGCGGCGGCGAGGACGCGGTCCTGGCCCAGCTCAACCAGGCCCGCCTCGAGAAGAGCGCCAGCGAGGCCGACCGCGACCGCGCGGCGAGCCAGCTCGCGGCCTCGGTGCTCGACGCCTACTGGGAGGTCTGGTTCGCCGCCAAGGCGCTCGCGGTCGAGAAGGACGCGCTGGCGCTCACCGAGCAGCAGGTGGCCGACCTCACCAAGAAGGTCGAGGTGCTGAAGACCTCGCCCGCCATCGACCTCCTGAAGCTCAGCTCGGAGGCCGCCTCGCAGCGCGGCCAGGTGGCGCAGGCCGAGGCCGACCTCGAGGCCGCCCAGATAAGCCTGGCGCGCCTCGTCGGGAGCCCGCTCGGCGCCGCGACCGAGCTCGCCACCGTGGCCGACCCGAGCGCGCCGCCGGCCATCGACCCGCTGGACACGCTGACCGCGATGGCCACGGCCGAGTCGTACGAGCTCCGCGCCCAGCGCCTCAGCATCGAGGCCGAGAAGGTCGGCGTGCGCGCCGCCGTCGATCAGGCCCAGCCGCGGCTCGACCTGGTCGGCTCGCTCAAGGCCGGCGCGCTGTGGGACGACAACTTCAGCGGCTTCTCGCTGTCGGGCGGCCGCCCCGGCATCATCGCCATGGTCGGCCTCGAGGGCGAGCTGCCCTTCGGCCGGAGCCGCGACGACGCCAACCTCGACGGCGCGCGCGCCCGCCTCGCCTCGGCCGAGGCCCGCTACCAGTCGTCGCTCGACGACGTCGCCGAGTCGGTGGCGCGCGCGCGGCGCCAGCTCATCCAGGCCGAGACCGCGCTGCGCATCGCCAGCGAGACCTCGGCCATCGCCCAGAAGCTGGCCGACACCGAGGCCAAGAAGCTGGCGCTCGGCACCTCGGTCCTCACCGACCTCGTCATCGCGCAGCAGTCGGCGCGCCAGGCGGAGCTCCAGCGGCTCCGCGCCGCGGCCGACATCGAGACCAAGCGCATCGCGCTCGAGGCGCTGACCGGCGGGCTCCTGCCCCGCGTCGCGGCCCTCGCCCCCGCCCTCACCAACACCACCGTCCCGTCGGAGCTGTGAACACCATGAAAGCCAAGATCGCCATCCCCTCGTTGCTCGTCCTCGCCGCCGCCGGCGGCGTGGTCTGGTACCTCACGCAGCCGGCCGCCGCGTCGGTCGACGCGAACCAGCGCGCCATCACCGTCGAGAAGGGCGTGCTGGTCGAGACCGCCGCCGCCTCGGGCAAGATCGAGCCGCACACCCAGGTCGAGGTGAAGTCGCGCACGGCCGGCGAGGTCGTCGAGATCCTCGTCAAGGAAGGCCAGGAGGTGAAGGTCGGCGACCTCATGGTGCGCCTCGATCCGGGCGACGCCGAGCGCGAGCTGCAGGCCAAGCAGATTGCGCTGACCAAGCTCGAGGCCCAGCTCACCCAGAGCAAGGCCGCGCTGACGGTGGCCCAGCTCCAGGCGAGCGAGGCCCGCGCCAACGCCAAGGTCCAGGCCGACGGCACCCAGCTCGGCGTGGTCGCCGGCACCAGCAGCCGCACCGCCAAGAGCCAGGCCAGCGTCGCCGCCGCGACCGTGACCCAGCGCCAGGCCGACATCGGTGGCGTCGAGGCCAGCATCGAGTCGGCCAAGGTCGACGTCGAGCTGGCCCAGAGGAAGCTCGACCAGACCAAGATCTTCGCGCCCATCACCGGCACGGTCCTGGCCGTCAACGTCGAGATCGGCACCATCGTCAGCTCGGCGCTGACCAACGTGAACGGCGGCTCGGGCGTCGTGACGCTGGCCGACCTCTCCGACCTGCGGGTGATCGGGCAGATCGACGAGGCCCAGATCGGCAAGGTCGCCCCGCAGCAGGCGGTCGCCGTGCGCGTCGACGCCTACCCCGACCGCACCTTCACCGGCACGGTCGAGCGCGTGAGCCCGCTCGGCGTCAGCACCTCGAACGTCGTCACCTTCGACGTCGAGATCGTCGTGACCGACGCGCAGAAGAGCCTCCTCAAGAGCGGCATGAGCGCCGACGTCGAGATCACCACCAAGAAGACCGACGGCGCCGTGCTGGTGCCGCTCACGGCCATCAGCAGCAAGGGCCCGGCCCGCTTCGTCAAGCTCGCCAACGGCGAGGAGCGCCGCATCAAGACCGGCGCCTCGGACGGGAGCCGCATCCAGGTCGTCGACGGCCTGAAGGAAGGCGACAAGATCCTGCCGGTCGCGGTGACCGCGGCCGCCGACACCGGCGCCCCCAAGCCGAGCTCGCCCTTCCCGATGGGCGGTGGCCGCGGCGGTGGCGGTGGCGGCGGGCGCCGGCCGAGCATGTAAAGCGCGCGCCTACACAACCACACCCATCCATAGAAAGAACGCTGCACCGCGAGAGTCGAAGCGAGAGAGGGAGACGACGATGACCACGACCCACAAGACCACCGATGCACCCGTCCAGGTCCGCGACCTGGTGAAGGTGTACAACGCGGACAAGCCGGACCTGGCCGTCCGCGCCGTCGACGGGCTCAGCTTCGAGGTGGCCCGCGGCGAGGCCTGCGCCATCATCGGCCCGTCGGGCTGCGGCAAGTCGACGCTGCTCCACATCCTCGGCTGCCTCGACCGACCGACCGGCGGCTCGTATCGGCTCGAGGGCAAAGAGGTCAAGGACCTTTCAGAGCCCGAGCTGGCCAAGGTGCGGAACCAGCACATCGGCTTCGTCTTCCAGAGCTTCAACCTCCTGCCGCGCCTCTCGGCGCTCGAGAACGTCGAGCTGCCGCTGCGCTACGGCGGCCAGGGCAAGCACGCCAAGGCGCTGGCGCTGGCGGCGCTGGCCCGGGTCGGCCTCGACGCCCGCGCGCACCACAAGCCGAACGAGCTCTCGGGCGGCCAGAAGCAACGCGTGGCCATCGCGCGCGCGCTGGTGACCCGGCCGTCGATCCTGCTCTGCGACGAGCCGACCGGCGCGCTCGACAGCCGCACCGGCAAGGAGGTCCTGGCCCTCCTCCAGCAGCTCGGCACCGAGGGCACGACGCTCGTCATGGTGACCCACGACCTGGCCATCGCGCGCGCTCTCGGCCGCGCGGTCTACGTGCGCGACGGCAAGGTCGTCGCCGACGGGCCGAGCCACGGCGTGGTCGAACAGATGCTGGCCGAGGTCGGCGACACGGACATGGAGGACGCAGCATGATGCTCGGCGAGACGATGCGAACGGCGTGGCGGTCACTCGGCTCGAACCGGCTCCGGACCGCTCTGACGGCGCTGGGCATGGTGATCGGCGTGGCCGCGGTGGTGGCGGTGCTCTCGGTCGGCGAGGGCGCCAAGTCGAGCGTCGAGGGTCAAATCCGATCGATGGGCTCGAACCTCGTGTCCATCCGACCGGGCTCGGCCTCGTCGGGCGGCGTGCGCGGCGGCCAGGTACAGACGCTGACGCTCGGCGACGCCGACGCGCTGCGCGCGCTGCCGAACGTGGTGGCGGTGGCGCCCGAGGTGACCGGCAACGCGCAGATGCGCTTCCGCGAGAAGAACCGGAGCGGCCAGGTGGTCGGCGTGACCTCGGCGTACCTCGACGTGCGCGCGCTGTCGGTGGCCCAGGGCCTGGGCTTCACCGACGACGACATCCAGGAGCGCCGGCGCGTGGCCATCCTCGGCGCCAACGCGGCGAGCGAGCTCTTCGGCAACGAGAGCCCGGTCGGCCAACGCATCCAGATCAAGGGCGTGGCCTTCCAGGTCATCGGTCTGCTCTCGGCCAAGGGCGCGGGCTTCACCTCGCCCGACGACATGACGCTCATCCCGCTGACCACGCACCAGGGCGTGCTCTTCGGCCAGGACAAGCTGTCGGCGCTCTCGCTGCAGGTCGCGAGCGAGCAGGACACGCCGGTCGTGCAGGCCGGCATCCAGCAGCTCTTGCGCCTGCGCCACGGTCTCCGCGACGAGGTGCCCGACGACTTCGACGTGCGCACCCAGACCGAGATGCTGGCCACGCTGTCGTCGGTGACCGGCACCTTCACGGCGCTCCTCGGCTCGGTCGCGGCCGTCTCGCTGCTGGTCGGCGGCATCGGCATCATGAACATCATGCTGGTGTCGGTGCGCGAGCGGACGCGCGAGATCGGCGTGCGCATGGCCGTCGGCGCGCGGCGCCGCGACGTCATGCTGCAGTTCCTGGTCGAGTCGGTGGTGGTCTCCATCGTCGGCGGCGCCATCGGCCTCGGCCTGGGCTACGGCGCCTCGATGCTCATCGCCAAGCTCGGCGGCTGGAACACCATCGTGCCGACCTACGCCGTCGTGATGTCGATGGCGGTGTCGGTCGCGGTCGGCCTGGTCTTCGGTGTCGGGCCCGCCCGCCGCGCCGCCCAGCTCGACCCGGTCGAGGCGCTGCGCCAGGAGTGACGCGGCCGCGCGGGCCCTGGCCAGCGTGTCTTGGGATTGCAAAGGCAGCCTTGACCAAACCTTACGAATCGTCCCCGGCCCCTCGCCGTCAGCTGCCACGACCCGGCGAGGGGCGAGACAAACAGCGGATGCGGGAGACGAACGATGAACCTGATGCGCGGAATGAAGTGGATGCTGGTGGCGGGAATCCTCGGTGCGGCAGGCCCCGCGATGGCGGATGGCCCCGGCCAGCGCAGCGGCCGCCACTGGGACGGCCAGCAGTGGGTCGATGACACCCAGGACAACAACGACTGGCAGGGCCGCGGCGACGGCCGCGACCAGAACGACTGGCAGGGTCGCGACCAGAACGGCTGGCAGGACCAGAACGGCTGGCAGGACCAGAACGGCTGGCAGGATCAGAACGCGCAGGAGCCCTGCGAGGACGGCCAGGCGGCGACGCCGGTCGTCGACGACGGGCGCTGGGACGGCCGCGGTGACCGCGGTGACCATCACGGCTGGGGCCGCGGCGACCACAAGCGCTTCGAGGCGCGCCGCCTCATCCAGCAGGGCCAGGACCTCGTGACCGAGGGCCAGCGGCTGAAGGCGTGGGGCTGGCGCAGCGGGCGTTGGCACATGGTGCGGAGGGGCGACCGCCTCGAGCGCCAGGGTCAGGACCTCATCGCGCAGGGCCGCGCCATCTTCGCCCAGATGCGCTGGGGCTACTGATCCCGACCGCGCTCGCCCCCTCGACGACCTCACCCGAACTCACGACGAACCCACCTGTACCCAAAGGAGTACGACCCATGATCGCACGCAAGCTCAAGATGATCCTCGCCCTCGGCGTCGTCGGCATCCTCGGTGGCGCGACGCCGGCCCTGGCCCACGGCCCTCGCTATGACACCCGCGTCGACTTCGTCGTCGGCACCCCGAGCTGGCACGTCGGCTTCGGCTACGACGCTCCGCGCTACGCCCCGAGCGTGAACTACCGCATGCTGCGCGAGGGCGAGAGCCTCGAGGCGCAGGGCCGGGCGCTCGTGGCGCAGGGTCGCGACCTCGAGCAGCGCGGCCGCTGGCTCGGCTACTGGCGCATGGTGAAGCGCGGTGAGCGCCTCGAGTCGCGCGGCTACCAGCTCATCGCGCAGGGCCGCGACCTCCGCGCGCGCGCGCTGGTAATCAATCCGAGCGGCAGCAGGAGTCCACGGCCGGGCACCTTCGGGTGACCCGGCCGTGCTCGTTCTGATAGCCTGGCGCGATGAAGATCGGGGAAGCTTCGCGTTCTTCGCCATGCTCGCCGCCTGCGGCGACTCGAGCCCGGGCACCGTCGCGCAGGACGCCAGCGACGGAGGTCCCGACCTCGGCGCGGACAGCGCGACCGCCACCGCCGATGACGCGGCCGACAGCGTCACGCCCGCGGACGCGACCGACGCCGTCGCGCCCGATGCCGTCGCGACCGACGCCGCCGCGACCGACGCCGCCGCGGCCGACGCGGACACCTCGACGCCGACCATCGACCCCTACGACAGGAGCCTCGTCCACGAGGTCGTCATCACCATGGAGGTCGCGGCCTGGGACTCGCTCCGGCACGAGACGCGGACCCTCTTCGACGTGCTCGGCCCCGACTGCCTCGAGAGCCCGCCGGTGGATCCCTTCGACTGGTACCACGCCGACGTGTCGGTGGACGGCGTCGCGCTCGGCGACGTCGGCCTCACCAAGAAGGGCTTCCTCGGCTCGCTCAGCACCGAGCGCCCGGCCATGCGCGTCGAGACCGACCACTGGGTCGACGGCCAGGAGCTCGGCGGTCGCTCGCACCTGACGCTCAACAACGGCCTCCAGGATCCGGCCGCATGCGCCAGTGCCTGGCCTACGACGTCTTCGCCGCGGCCGGCGTGCCCGCGCCGCGCTGCAGCTTCGCCCACGTCAGCGTCAACGGCGCCGACCTCGGCCTCTACGTGAACGTCGAGCCGGTGAAGAAGCCGTTCCTGCGCGATCACTTCGGCGAGGACTCGGGGCAGCTCTGGGAGGGCGCCATCTCCGACTTCCGCGACGGCTGGCTCGGCACCTTCGACGCCAAGAACGACGCCGTCTCGAACAGCACGGCGCCGCTCGCCGCGGTCACGACCGCGGGCGGCGCCCGACGACCAGGTGCTGGCGGCCCTCGACCAGGTCATCGACCTCGACGCCTTCTTCACCTTCTGGGCCGCCGAGGTGCTCGTCGCGCACTGGGATGGCTACGCCGGCAACACCAACAACTTCTTCGTCTACCTGCACTCCGACGGACGGCTGCGCTTCGTGCCGTGGGGCGTCGACGGCACCTTCGTCGACCTCACCTCGCGCGCCGGTCCGCAGTCGTCGCCGACCTCGGTGCTGGCGGTCGGCGCCCTGGCCCACCGGCTCTACGCGCTGCCGGCCGGCCGAGCGCGCTACGTCGCCGAGCTGCGCCGACTGCTGGCCGACGCCTGGCACGAGAGCGCGATGCTCGGCGACATCGACGCCTGGGACGCGCTCACGAGGAGCTCGCGCGAGCCCGGCAGCGCGGACGCCGGAGCGGCCGCGGTGGCCGAGCTCAAGGCCTACGTGCAGGCGCGCCGGGCCGCCATCGAGGCCGAGCTCGCGAGCCCGCCCGACTGGCCCGACCCGCTGCGCGCCGAGCTGTGCATGCACGACGGCGGCACCGTCACCGGCTCGTTCTCGACCACCTGGGACACGCTGGCCATCGACAACCTCTTCCAGACCGGCACCGGCACGCTCGGCGTCGTGAGCACGAGCCTGCCGCCGCTGACGTTCGCCGAGATCGGCTCGAAGGCCGGCGTCGACGCCGTCGGCGCGCCGGGCGTGACGCAGTACGTCCTGGCCGCCCACGTCGTGAACGCCGGCTACGTCATCATCCTGTTCCAGTCGACCGAGCCGGTGGCGCCCGGCCCGCTCGCCATCGATCACCTCACGACCGACGGCTTCGTCTACTACCTCCAGCAGCCCGACCCGGCGCAGTTCATCGGCATCCTCGGCGACGGCGACCTCGTCCTCGAGCAGGCCGACGCCACCCCGGGCAGCCCCGTCAAAGGCTCGTTCGCGCTGACGCTGTTCATGCTCTGACGCGCCCCGCCGGGCATGAACATTGACCGCGGGCCCCGCCTCGGGCAAAGGTGCGCCGCTCATGCGCCCCGCCCTCCCGCTCCTCGTCCTCGCGCTCTCGGCCGGCTGCGCCGGCTCGACCCCCGAGCTGGCGTTCAGCGACCCGGAGAGCCTGGCCGCCTCGTTCGACCTCTACGCCGGCGCCCACCAGGGCGACGTCGAGCTGTCGCGCACGGTGAAGGTCGTCGTCGACACCGCCGTCCGCCCCGGCGACGCCGAGAGCCGCTTCGACGTGGCCGTGGCCATCGCGCGCTACACCGCCTCCGACGCGCCCGTGAGCTTCGTCGTGCTGGCGCCGCCCGACGCCGTGGCGACGACCGTGGCCGGTCGCGTCGGCGCGACGATGGTCAAGCCGCTTTCGCAAGAGCGCGCCTTCGCGCCGGCGATGCGCGCCGTCGATCCCGGTCAGCTCGGCTGGCGCGTGAGCTTCGCCGGGCCGCCGGTCGGCCAGACCCTCGAGGCCATCGTGCGCTTCACCGTCCCGGGCACGCTGGCGTCCGACGCGCAGTGGCTGACGTCCGCTCCCAGCGCGGGTGAGCTGCTGCTCCGCTACGACCTCCCCGGCGACGCCGTCGGCTCGTTCCAGGTCGTCGGCTCCGAGCTCCGCCCGGTCGTCACGAAGCAGAACGGCCGCGTGGTCATCGCCCTCTTCGTGAAGGACGCCGGCCGCCAGCCGGCCAACGCCTACGCGCGCTTCACCACCACGCGCGCCTCGCCCAAGGGCTACGATCAGCACTGGGCCGACAGCTGGGCGGCCGCGACGAGCGACTACGTCGCGCGCCTGGTGAAGGCCAGCGACGGCCTGGATGGCGGCTATGCGGCCCCCTTCGCGGCGACCGGCCCGGACAAGGTCGGCGACATCTTCGCCTGGGTGCAGGGTCGGCCGTGGACCCAGGAGGCGCTCGGCTCGTCGTGGTCGGACGCGCGCCCGCTCAAGGGCCCGCTCGAGCAGAACGCGCTGCGCGAGGCCGATCGCGTTCACCTCCTGCACTGGCTCTTGCGCGAGGCCGGCGTGCCGCACCGCTTCGCCATGGCGCGCGCCGCGACCTACCCGGCTGTGGCCGCGGCGTTCCCGGTGCCGGGCGCGTTCCACACGGCGCTCATCCAGGCCGGCGGCCAGTGGCTCGACCCGGGCTGCCCCGAGTGCAAGCCGGGCCAGGTGCGCGCGTCGCTCGCCGGCGGCCAGGCCATCCTCCTGCCGGTGCCCGAGGGCGCCGCGCCCGAGCTCTCCACCTTGCCGGCCGCGGCCGCGCGCGAGACGACCGCCCCATGACAGACACGACCCCGACGACGCCCCCGACCACGCCCGCCGCGACCCCGGCCGAGAGCGAGCTGCAGAAGCGCATCCGCGAGGAGGTCGCGCGCCGCCGCACCTTCGCCATCATCTCGCACCCCGACGCCGGCAAGACGACGCTCACCGAGAAGCTCCTCCTCTACGGCGGCGCCATCCACCTGGCCGGCTCGGTCAAGGCCCGCAAGGCCTCGCGGCACGCGACGTCGGACTGGATGGAGATCGAGAAGCAGCGCGGCATCTCGGTCACCACCGCGGTCATGCAGTTCGTCTACGACGACTACGTCGTGAACATCCTCGACACGCCGGGCCACCAGGACTTCAGCGAGGACACCTACCGCACGCTGGCCGCCGCGGACGCCGCGGTGATGCTCATCGACGCCGCCAAGGGCGTCGAGCCGCAGACCGAAAAGCTCTTCCGCGTCTGCCAGTTGCGCGGCATCCCCGTGTTCACGTTCGTGAACAAGATGGACCGCCACGGGCGCGACCCGCTCGAGCTCATGGCCGAGATCGAGAGCCACCTCGGCATGCGCACCTGCCCCATCAACTGGCCGGTCTTCGACGGCGCCGACTTCGTCGGCGTCTACGAGCGCGGCTCGGAGCTGGTCCACATCTTCCAGAAGGGCACGGCCCACGGCGCCGAAGAGGTCGAGGCCGCGTCCGCCAGGCTCGGCAGCGCCGAGGCCGACGAGATGCTCACCGAGCGCGCCAAGAAGCGCCTCGCCGACGACCTCGAGCTGCTCGACGTGGCCGGCGACAACTACGACCTCGCGCGCGTTCGCACCGGCGCGCTGTCGCCGGTCTTCTTCGGCTCGGCGCTCACCAACTTCGGCGTGAAGCCGTTCCTCGAGTCCTTCTTGAAGATGGCGCCGGCGCCCGAGCTGGTGCCGACCGCCGACGGCTACATCGAGGCCACGTCGACCGAGCTCTCGGGCTTCGTCTTCAAGATCCAGGCGAACATGGATCAGGCCCACCGCGACCGCATCGCCTTCTTCCGCGTGACGTCGGGCCGCTTCGTGAAGGGCATGGACGCCTGGCACCCGCGCCTCGAGAAGACGCTGCGGCTCAAGAACCCGACCAGCTTCATGGCGCGCGAGCGCACGCAGATCGACGAGGCCTTCGCCGGCGACATCGTCGGCCTCTTCGACACCGGCGTCTTCCGCATCGGCGACTCGCTGACGTCGGGCAAGAAGATCGTCTTCCAGGGCATCCCCCACTTCTCGCCCGAGCTCTTCCGCAAGGTGCGCGTGGCCGACCCGCTGCGCCGGAAGAAGCTCATCGACGGGCTGAAGCAGCTGGCCGAAGAGGGCGCCGTGCAGGTCTTCACCGACTGGTACTCGGAGCACCCCGACATCGTCGGCGCCGTCGGCACGCTGCAGTTCGACGTGCTCGCGCATCGCCTCACCGGCGAGTACGGCTGCGCGCCCATCCTCACGGCGCTGCCCTACACGCTGTGCCGCTGGGTCGTGGCCAAGGATCCGGCGAAGCCGTTCGACGCCCGCACCTACAAGATCGGCCAGGGCTGCACGCTGGCCCACGACCGCGATGGTCACGTCGTGGTACTCTTCCAGAACAACTGGGGCGTGAACTGGGCCAAGGACCAGAACAAGGACTTCGATCTGCTGCCGGTGTCGCCGCTCGCGGAGCACGCCGGCTCGCTCGGCACGACCCAGGGCCGACACAAATAAGGAGCGGAGCGCACAGCATGGCGACCGAATACGACCAGAAATTGGGAACTTACGCGCAGTGGGCCGACGGCTTCTCGCGCACCAGCCTGCGCCAGGCGCTGCGCGACCAGGTTATCATCCAGCAGGGCCAGCTCAACAACGGCAACCAGGACGCGCGCACCACGCCCAGCGGCCGCTCGCGCCAGGAGTACGACACCGTGCGCGCCACGCGCGACGACCTCGACTACCGCGAGTGGAACGAGGACACCGGCTTCTCGGGCGTCACGCGCACGCCGCAGGGCCCGGGCATGATCGGCAACGGCGTCGAGACCGAGGCCGACAAGCGGCGGCGCGCGCGGCGCGAGCAGCTCGACGACGGCTTCTGATCGGTCGGTGGGCGGCCATCGACAGAAGCTCGCGACGCGCTGCCCGTGGTGCCGGATGCACGCCGAGCGCTGCATCTGCGCGCTCGTGCCCGAGCTCCGGACGACGACGCGGCTGGCGCTCGTGGCCCATCGCCGCGAGCTCCGGAAGACCACCAACAGCGGCACGCTGGCCGTGCGCTGCCTCGGCGCGGCGGCGCGCATCTTCTCGTGGGGCGACGAGGGCACCCACATCGACCCGGCCGAGCTGGTGCCCGACGGCTACCAGGGCTTCGTCCTGAGCCCGGCCGGCAGCGGCCCGCTCGACCTCGAGCGCCTCGCCGCCGATGGCCGCCCGGTGGTCGTGGTCGTGCCCGACGGCACCTGGCGCCAGGCCAACAAGATGGCCGTGCGCATCCCGGCGCTGGCCGCGCTGCCGCGCTACGGGCTGCCGCCCGGGCCGCCCAGCCGCTATCGCCTGCGCCTCGAGCACCGCGAGGACGGCCTCGCCACCTTCGAGGCCATCGCGCGCGCCTTCGGCCTGCTCGAGGGCCCGGCCGTCCAGGCCGCCATGGAGGCCCTCTTCGAGGCCATGGTGCGCGGCACGCTGGCCTCGCGCGGGATTCACGTCTGACGAGTCGCGGTAGTGTGTGATCGGTTTCGCAGCACCGCCACCCATCCTTCGCGGAGGAGCTGCATCGCGGCACACCCGCCAATTCGTTGACGCTGATCGCGTAGCCCCGCGGACTGGCCTCGGAAAGTGGCGCGCCGATCGGAGGAGGCATAGCGTCCCCGATTCGAGGTGACCGTGTCCGAACAGAAGCCGCCTGCAGCTTACAAGGTCGACGATCAGGAGCTCCTCCTGGGCTTCTACAAGAAGCTCGTGTGGAACCGCCTGGTGCCCCGCATCCCGGCGTCCATCACGCCCAACACGCTGACGGTCATCGGCCAGGCGACCGCGGTGCTGGCCGCCATCACGTGCATCACCGCGGCCACCGGCGGCTACCCGATACTGTACGTCGTGACCGCCATCCTGCTCTTCTCGTACCTCACCTTCGACAACATCGACGGCGCGCACGCGCGGCGCACCGGCCAGTGCAGCCAGCTCGGCGAGTTCCTCGACCACGGCCTCGACGGCATGGCCTCGGGCGCGGTGCTCATCGTCACGGCCTTCGTGCTGCAGCTCGACGGCATGATGATGACGCTCCTCTGCGGCATCGGCGCGCTCGGCTTCACCATGCTCTTCTGGGAGCAGTTCCGGACCGGGCTCCTGGTCATCCCCAAGGTGAGCTCGACCGAGGGCGTGACGCTGCTCATCATCTTCCTGACGCTGCTGGCGGTGGCCGGCGAGCCGCGCTGGCTCGAGTTCTCGATGACCAGCGTCACCCCCGGCACCATCATCGTCCTGGTGGTGCTCACCGGCTACATCGCCGCCTGCGTGCCGCCGGTCCTGCGCGCCAAGAAGCTCGGCGTCCGCCCCTGGGAGCTCATCCCGCTTGCTGCCGTCATCGGCGCGCAGGTCGCCTTCACCGGCCTCGGCGCCATGGCCATCCTGCCGTCCATCGCCGCCGGCCTCATCGGCGCCGACGTGACCTGCCGCCTCATCATCCTGCGCCACCGCGGCGAGTCGGGCCCGTTCCTCTCGCCTAGCCACTGGCTGGCGTCGCTGCCGGTGCTGGTGCCCGCGTTCTTCCCAGGCGTGTGGACCGCCACCGGCTGGTCCGCCATCTCGCTCGGCATGGTCGTCCTGTCCTACGGCATGAACCTCTGGCGCGGCTCGAACGAGCTCCTGCGTCCGGCGCCGCAGCCGCAGCGGGTGCTGAGCCCCTGATGGACCTGATGCGCCGCCCCCGGGTCGGGCGCGACCTCGCCGCCAGAGCGCCCGACGACGCGCAACCGTGAACGGGATCCTCGTCGCCGGCTTCTTCCTCGGCATGTCGCACGCCACCGAGGCCGACCACGTCGCGGCCGTGGCGACGCTCGCCGCGGGCGGCGGCGACCTGCCGCGCATGCTGCGCCTCGGCGCGCTGTGGGGCCTCGGCCACATGAGCATGCTGGTGCTCATCGGCGGCCTGGCGCTCGCCGCCGGCACGTTCATCCCCGCGTCGCTCGAGCGCGGCATGGAGGCGCTGGTCGGCGTCATGCTCATCCTGCTCGGGGCCGACGTCCTGTGGCGCGTGCGCCGGCTGGTGCTCGAGCGCCGCGCGGCGCCCGACGGCGCGGACGCGCGCGCGACGCATCCGATGACGACGGGCCTCGGCCAGCGACCGCCGTGGCGCGCCTACGTGGTCGGCCTGGTCCACGGCATGGCCGGCTCGGCCGCGCTGGTGGTGCTGGCCGCGAGCCGCGTCGACTCGCCGGCGCTCGGCATGGCCTACGTCGTCCTCTTCGGCCTCGGCTCGGTGGCGGGCATGGTGGCGGTCTCGCTCGGCCTGGCCCTGCCCTTCCACTTCACGGCGCGGCGCGTGCCGGCGCTCATCCCGCTGGTGTGCCTGGTGAGCGGCGTCGTCAGCCTGGTCGTGGGCACGCTGGTCCTCGTCGCGTGAGGCCCGTCGGCGCGCGCGCGATGGCGTCGCCCCACCACTGGCGCGTCGGCCGCGCGCGTTGTAGTCGCCGGGTATGAAGCCCGCCGCCGCGCTCGCCTCGTGCCTCCTCCTCGCCTGCGGCAAGGTCGCCGCGCCCGCGCCCGACGCGTCGCCGCCGGCCGCGCTCGACGACACCGCGGCCGCCGCGAGCGCGGACACGCGCAGCGACGACGCGCCGCCTGCGAGCGCCGACGACCTGGCACCCGGCCCGAGCCCCGACGCAACGCCGGGCGGGCCCGGCGTGCCCGGCACCCCGACCACCGACTGCCCGACCTCGCTCGACGGCGTCTCGCGCGGCCTGAGCCGCGTCATCACCAAGGCCTGCGGCATCGTGTCGGTGACCGGCCACTACGCCATCGAGGGCGGCACGCTCACGCTCGAGGCCGGCACCACCCTGGCCTTCAAGGACGGCGCCGACCTCGAGGTCGGCGGCGGCGCGGCGGCCCAGCTCATCGTGCGCGGCAGCGACGCCGAGCCGGTGCGCCTGACCGCCATGGGCGACAAGTCGCCCGGCGCGTGGCGCGGGGTCAAGCTGCGCGCCGGCGCCCACGGCTCGAGCCTGGCGCACCTGGCCATCGAGTTCGCCGGTGACGAGGACGGCGCGGCGCTGCGCGTCGAGGCCGACGGCGTGGCGCTGGACGGCGTCAGCGTGCGCGGCGCCAAGGGCTACGGCATCGACTTCGAGCGCGCCATCGCGCCGCGGACGCTCGCCGGCGCGAGCTTCGTCGACATCGGCAAGGCCGCGCTGCGCCTCGACGCGACGGCCGTCGGGGCGCTCGGCCCCGGCCTCGCGTTCGCGCCCGGCGCCTCGCTCGAGGTGTGGGGCGGCAGCATCGCCAAGGCGGTGACCTGGCCGGCGCTCGGCGTGCCGATCGTCGTGGCCGGCCCGCTGTCGATCGACGCGCCCGGCGCGCTCACGCTGGCGCCCGGCTCCGAGCTGCGCCTGCGCGAGGGCGCCGAGCTCGTCGTCGGCGCCACCGGCGCGGCGTCGCTCAGCGCCGTCGGCAGCGCCGAGCACCCCATCACGCTCGTCGGCGAGCGCGACGAGGCCGGCGTGTGGAGCGGCATCACCTTCGCCGCCCACGCGCGCGACTCGACGCTGGCCTTCGTGACGCTCGGCGGCACCAAGGCCGACCGCGCCGCCATCCAGGTGAAGGCCGGCGCGGTCGTGCGTGTGAGCGACGTCGGCTGCCGGAAGTGCGGCGCGGCCACGCTCGGCTGGGAGTGCAAGGCCCAGCTGTCCCAGACGAACGTCAAGGCGCTTGACGGAACCCCGACCGCGCTGGCCGCGCCCGAACGCTGCGACTGAGGCGGGACCTCGCACGCCAGCGGCCGGCCGCGAGCCGCGCTTGCCGCGTCATATGACGATGGTCTTCGTCAGCACCAGCACCAGCACCACCACCAGCAGGACGCCGACGGCGCCCGACGGGCCGTAGCCCCAGTTGCGGCTGTAGCCCCACGTCGGCGTCACCGCGAGCAGCAAGAGGACGATGATGAGCAGCAGGACCCACGACATGGCAACCTCCTCCGGCACACGTGCGCCGGTCGCTGCGAGGTCGCTGTGCAAGGCGGACGCCAGCGGCCACTGACGCGGCTCCGCGCCCCTCGAGCGCGCGCCGGCGGGGCACGACGGGTCAGCCGCGATCGGGCCCTGACCCCGAATGCCCCGCCTGGCTCGACGGCGCTAGGCGACGCTGGCGCCCGGGCGTCCGGCCAGCGGCGCGTGCAGCGCGCGCGCGTGGTCGGGGCGCGGGCGGCGGCAGCCGGCGCGGATGGAGGTCGCGGTGGCCAGCGCGCGCGCGATGTGCCAGGCCTTGGCGGCGTTCGGCACGAAGGCCCGGGCCGCGCAGCGCGTCGCCGCCCCAGGCGCGCAGCTCGGTGCCGATGGCGCCGTAGAGGCGGCTCTCGCGACCAGGATGGCGAAGCGCCGCGTCGGGCAGGTAGTGCATGCCGCGGTCACGAAGCGTAGTAGCGGTCGGCGAGGTCGAGGACCTCGAGCACGACGCAGGCCACCGGCCGCGCGGGCGCGGTCGGCGACCAGGCCGGCCGGGGTCGTCGCCGCCGCGGCGCGCCAGCGCGAAGTCGGCCGGGAGATACACGCGGCCGAGCGCCGGCCCCGCGGCCGCCGCAGATGCCGGCGGAGCCATGGCGATGCCGAGATCGATGGCGAAGGGATAGGCGTCGGTGTCGCGCACGTCGAGCACGCGCACATGAGCATCGACGGTGCCGGCCACGGCGTAGGCGTAGCGCACGAGCGCCGCCTCGTCGGCCATGGCCACCGGGCCGAGGTCGCCGCCGACGCCGGGCCACCAGCGCCTCGGCGGCGGCGACCATCATCGGTCGTGGGCGATGAAGCCGAGGGTGGCTCCGATGACCGCGCGCGGCGGTCGCTCGCCGCGCAGCTCGGCCAGCAGCGTGTCGAGCCGGCCCTCGAGGCCGATCGGGCGCGCGGTCGACGGTGTCATCGACCATGCGGCAGAAGGCGTAGAGCACCGCCACCGGGTCGCGCAGCCGGCTCGGCAGGAAGCGCGGCGATCGAACGAGCGCGCGTGTACCATGATGCGCCGGCACTCGGCGACCAGACGGCAGGCCTGGTCGCTCATGCGGCGCCTCGCGCGCCGGGTCGGCTCGCCGGCGCATCGGCGCGCCCGGCGGCCGGGCCCACCCTCGGGACGCGCGACAGCACCTTGGCGGCGTTGAGGACGCCGGGCAGGCCGGCGCCCGGGTGCGTGCCGGCGCCGACGATGTAGAGCCCGCCGACGTCGTCGGAGGCGTTGTGGTAGCGGAAGAAGGCCGACTGGGTGAGCAGCGGCTCGGGCCCGAAGGCCGTTCCTGGGCCGGGAGCGCAGCTTGCTCGGCGAAGTAGTCGGGCGTCACGAAGAAGCGCGTCGTCAGGCGTTGGCGCAGCCCGGGCAGCGCGAGCGCCGCTCGAGCTCGTCAAGGACCTTTTCGAAGTAGCGCGGCCCCATCTCCGACCAGTCGATGCCTCGACAGGTCAGCCCGGCACCGGCGACAGCACGTAGAACGAGTCGTGGCCGGTCGCCGAGGCCTGCGTCGGTCGCGGTCGGACGGTGTGTAGAGCGAGGAAGTCGTCGGCCAGGATCTTCTTCCGGAAGATGTCGTCGAGGAGCAGCCCCTCGTGCGCGGGGCCGAGCACGATGGTGATGCGCCACGTCCTTGTACTGCTTGTCGGTGCCGAAGTAGGCGACGAACAGCGCGATATCGACTGGCGCGTGCGGCTTGAGCCACAGGTCCGGAGTGGCGCGGGCGGTCGCGCGGGTCGAGCATGCGCTGGTAGACGAAGCGGCCGGCCGGCGTTGGCGACCACCACGTCGGCGGCGAGGCGCTCGCCCGACTCGAGCACGACGCCGCGGCCTGGCCGCGCACGGACGTCGATCGAGGCCACCGGCGTCGACAGGCGGAGGCCGACGCCGAGCTCGCCCAGCAGACGGACAAGCCCTTGACGATCGCGGGTGGTGCCGCCCTTGAGTAGCGGACGCCCCAGGTGCGTCAGAGCCAGTGGATGAGCAGGTAGATCGAGCTGGTCGTGAACGGGTTGCCGCCGACCAGCAGCGGCTGGAAGGTGAAGGCCTGGCGCAGGCGCTCGTCGCGGATGTAGCGCGCCACCAGGCGATAGACGCTCAGGTGGTCGAGGCGGAGCATGGACGGCACGGCGCGCAGCATGTCCATGGGTGAGTGGAACGGACGTCCGCGAGTTGCGCGTAACTCGACCTCGAAGATGTGGCGCGAGTGGTCGGCCAGTTTCAGGTAGCCCTGCGCGTCCTTCTCGCCCGACAGCGCGCGGATCTGCCTGAGGATGCGCGCCTCGTCGCCGACGTAGGCGAAGCGCGTGCCGTCGTTGAAGCTCACATCATAGAAAGGATCGACCGGCACGAGCTGGAAGTAGTCCGACGCCAATGCGGCCGTGCAGCTCGAAGAGTCGTCGAAGAGGTAGGGCGCGGTGACCGTCGGCCCGGCGTCGAAGGTGTAGCCGTCGCGCTGGAACACCGCGGCGCGCCCGCCCGGTTGAAGTCGAGCGCCTCGAGGACGGTGACGTCGCCCAGCGCATGCGAAGAACCGCGCCGCCAGCCCACTCGTGAACCCTTGCTTCGGCCGACGATCGCCGTTCTTGCCATGTCACCTCCGGGGGCCTTGGGTGCAGGCGGCCGAGACCCGGTTGAGGGTGTTAGACGCTTTGAACGAATTTTTCAAGGGCCCGACCCGCCGCGCGAGGCCCTGGTTACCGCGCCAGGCGCCAGCCCGTGCCGCGCACGCTGAGGAGGTGGGATCGGTGCGCCGGGTCGGGCTCGACCAGGCGCCGCAGGCGATACACGAAGGTGTCGATCGATCGCGTCCGCGACGTCGGCGGGAGCTCCCACACCTCGACCAGCAGCTCCTCGCGCGTGGTCGACGCGGCCTCGTGCTCGAGCAGGTAGTGGAGGAAGCGCAGCTCGAGGGCTCGGAGAGCGTGACGGGGTCGCCGCCCACCGAGGCCTCGGGGTGGGTCTGGAAGTCGAGCGTGAGGCGGGCCGATGGTCGTGGCGCCGACCGACGGCGGCGGCACGGTCGGCGACCACAGCGTCCGGCGCCGCAGCAGCGCCTCGACGCGCGCCAGCAGCTCGGGCAGATCGAAGGGCTTGGTGACGTGCCGTCGGCGCCGCGAGAGGCCGGGATGACGCGGTCCTCGAGCGTCACGCGCGCGGTGAGCGCGAGGATGGGCACGAAGTTCTGGGCCGCGCAGCGCCACGCACAGCTCGAGGCCGTCGCCGTCGGCAGGCCGAGATCGAGCAGCACCAGCTCGGGCTCGGCGAGCGCCTTCTTCTCGCCTGGCTGGCGTGCTCGAGCGTGCCGGCCACCATGGGCTCGTGGCCCTGGTTCGAGAGCGCGATGCGCAGGGACAGCGCGAGCGTCGGGTCGTCCTCGACGATGAGGATGCGGGCCATGTCAGATCCTCTCGTCGAGCGGCAGCCACACCTCGGCGGTGGCGCCGGTACCGGGGCCGTTCGAGACGATGCGGCCGCCGCCGTGGCCGCGCGCAATGGAGCGCGCCAGTCGCAGCCCGAGGCCGAGCGCCGCGGCGCACGTCGCCGGTCGCCGGTCGCACGAACAGCTCCTCGGCGACGGCCGGGTCGAAGCCGATGCCGAGGTCGACCACGCGCACGATGCCGGTGGTCGCCCGAGCGGTCACGGTGGTCGCTCACGCGCGCAGGCGCGCTCGCTGTACTTGAGCGCGTTGTCGACCAGGTTCTCGAAGAGCAGGGCGCAGCGCGCGCAGATCGCCGGCCACGAACAGCGGCTCGTCGGGGAAAGCAGCAGCGTGAAGGAACCGCCGCGCGCGGTGAAGGCTCAGCGCGTCGTCGCGGACGTCGCGCACCAGCGCGCCGAGGTCGATGGTGGCGGCGCCGGCGGTATAGGGGCGCTGCTCGAGGTCGATGCGCGCCGTCTCGAGCAGGTTGTCGATGCGCAGCTCGAGGCGCGCTCGTCCTCGGAGGATGGCGTCGAGCAGCGCGCGGTCGCCGTCGCTCACGGTCGGCGAGGTCAGCGTCTTGGCCGCGGCGCGGATGGCCGAGAGCGGCGTCCGCAGGCGTTGTGGGAGGCGCCGGTGATGAAGGTGGTCTCGGCCATGCGCAGGCGTTGCGCCGCGCGCAGGGACCAGAACAGCATGGCCGAAGCGAGATGAGCACCGCCGAAGGCGATGGGCCCGAGCACGAGCCAGATGAGGTTCGGGCGGCCGTCGTCGCGCGCCCACACCAGCACCCAGCCGACCAGCAGCGCGCACACGACGCCGAAGGTGAGGCCGGCGACGAGGCCCCACGGGCCGGCCCAGAACGACGGGCCGATGCGGCCATCGCGCGCGCGAGCGCGGCCGAGCTTCGAGCGGCGCCTTGCGCGAGAACCTGAAGGGGCTCATCACGCGCGCACGTCGAAGCCGCTGCCGCAACTGTCAACGCATGACAGCGCGGGCCGATCCGCCATGCCCGACGGCATGCTCGCCCGCCCCGTCGCGCTCGTCGTCGTCTTCGCGGGGCGCTCGGCGTCGCCCTGGCGGGCGCTCGCCGCCGCGTGCCACTCCGCGCCGAGCGCCCGCGCCGGCACCGGACCGGGACGGTGACGGCATCCCCGACGCGCCCGCGACCAGTGCCCGTTCGAGCCCGAGGTCTACGACGACTGGTTCGACGAGGACGGCTGCCCCGACTGCTGCATCGACCTCGACGATGACGGCGTGACGCGCAAGGCGGACGTCCTGCCCGGACGTCCCCGGCGTGGCACCCGACGGCTGCGCCGCCTGGCCTGCGCGTGCATCGTCGCGTTCGCGGCGGGCGAGAGCGCGCCCGGCGCCGACGACGCGCGCGCGCTGGCGGCCATCGGCCAGGAGCTCGCGCGGCGCGGCCAGCTCCGCGTGATGGCGTTCGGCACCGCCGACGAGCCCGAGGCGCTGGCCGACGCGCGCCTCGACGCGGTCGCCGACGCCATCCAGGCCGGGGGTCCCTGCGCCGCCCGCGGCGTCGGATTGACAAGCCTGGTCTACGCGCATGGGCGTCGGGCGACCCGGGCCCGCTGCCGCCCCGCCGCGTGGAGATCTCGGCCGCCAGCCGCCTGGCGCGCCGCCGACGCGCCGCCGTGAGCGCGCCCCGCGCCGAGGCGTGATAAGCGTCGGCGACGGCAACGCCCTCGACCCGTGCGATCCCTGGCCGACGAGACCGGCTTCGTCCCGCTCTGCGCCCTGAGCCGGTGCACCGCATCCGCTCGTTCGTGTCGGGCGGATCCGACCGGCGACCGCCTGCGCGTCGCCTACTGGCATGCGCCGGTTGGCGAGCGGCGAGGTGCGCGCCCGCGCCTGGTTCGGGCCGGGCGCCGAGGGCCTGCCGCAGCACGCCCACGGCGGGCTCGCTGGCCGCGGTGCTCGACGAGGTGATGGGCGTCGCGGCCTGGCAGCGCGGGCCTCCGCGTGCGCTCGCGCGCCTCGCCGTCGACTACCACCCGCGCCGCTGCCGCTCGGCCTCGACGTCGTGTGCCGCGCCCAGATCGCCTCGGTCAGCGGTCGACGCGTCGAGGTAGCGGGCCAGGTCGGCGTCCCCGACCTCGGCGACCGCGCCATCTACACCTCGGCGCAAGGCCTCTTCGTCGTCATCGAGTCGGCCATGTTCTCGAGCGCTTCGGGCTCGACGCCGCGAGCGCGCTCGACGCCGCGACCTCGTCCGACGACCCTCGACGTCAACGCGCGGAGACGCCGCGCGCCGCGCCTGTCGCCGCGCGGGCGACGCGCGTCCGCGTTCCATGCGGCCCGGCGCCGCGGGCATGCCGCCTGCTCTTCCCGCCAGACGCGCGACGGCGCACACCACTGGGAAGGAGAACCGACATGACGCTGCGACACCACGACCTGGGGACCCGGCTGGCGCGCCTGTGCGCGCTGGCCGGGATGACCATCATCCCCGCCTGCGCCGGGGACGGCGCGGGCGACACGAGCGACGAGAGCACGCTCGCCATCTCCGGCTTCGCGCTCAGCGCCGACGACGAGAGCGACGACGGCTTCACCGACGGGGCCGACACGACGCCGCTCGAGGAGCAGGTGGCCGACGACCTCGCCGGCGACGAGAGCGAGCTGCCGCCGGCCGACGAGGCCGATGCCGAGGCCGTCCCGCCCGAGAGCCCGGACCGCATCGGCCGCACCGTGCTGTTCGTGTGGGGCCAGCCCGAGCTGAACCCCGCCCTGGCCGATCAGCCGACGCAGTGGAAGGGCCGCATCTGGAGCGACGTGGCCGCGGTGCACGCGCTGCGCGCCGTGCGCTTCGAGCGCGCCGCCCAGCACGACCACCTGGTGCGCGACGAGGATCCCAAGACGGCCTCCTTCGACACCACCACCACCACGCTGAGCGACGGCCTGCTCGTGCGCATCTCGGCCCCGCGCACGGCGGCCGCGCTCGACGGCGAGGTGAGCTTCGAGACCGAGCACTTCACGAAGACCATCGCGCTGCGCGACCTGCTCGCCGGCATGCAGGAGACGTTCGTCGCCGACGACCTCGGCAACGAGCTCCAGGTCGTGTCGGCGCTGCCGAACCGCTGCGCGCACGGCCTCGTGCGCATGCACTGGGAGCGCAAGAACGCGCGCGGCGGCGTCTTCGGCGGCCGCATCTACGGCGCCGACGGCTCCATCAGCGGCCACCTCGTCGGCCTGTGGGGCACGGTCGACGGCAAGCACCGCATGAAGGGCGTCTTCCGCGCCGAGGACGGCACCTTCAAGGGCACCATCCGCGGCGCCTGGAACCCGCTGCCGCCGACGGCGAGCGGCAAGCGCGGCGGCACCTTCCGCGGCGTGTGGACGCTCGACGGCCAGGTGAAGGGCGTCATCGGCGGCCTGTTCGCGGTCGGCGACGAGGGTGGCGCCGGCACGGCCGGCGGCTTCTGGCGCGCGGCCTGCGGTGACGGCCTGGCCTGCGGCGGCGACCTCGCGCTGCCCGCCCCGCCCGAGCCGGCCTGCGCCTGCAGCCCCGACGCCGAGAACGATCTCGACACCGCCTGCTCCTGCCACGGGGCCCCGCCCGACACCTGCGTAGCCCCCGAGGACCCCGCGGCCGACTGATCGGTCGACGCCTCGCTCCGAGGCGATGCCCTCCGCGGCGTCCGCGCGCTTGCCACGCGCGGACGTCGCGTCCATCGTGCCGGCATGCATGTCGGTTGGTCGGCCCTCGCCCTCACCCTCGTCGCGTCCGCCGCCCACGCCGCGCCGCGCGGCTTCGACGGCCCCGACAGCGACGACGGCGGCTTCCAGAGCGTCGCGCCCACCCCCGAGGCGCTGGCTCGCTACCAGGCCGCGGCGCGCTACTCGAAGGCCCACGGCGGCCGCGCGCTGCTCGTGGTGGAAGGCGACGCGGTGGTCTTCGAGGCGGCGCAGAACGGCTACGACAACCACCACGGACACGCGCTGTGGTCGGGCACGAAGAGCTTCGCCTGCGCCCTCGCGCTGGCCGCCCAGGCCGACGGCAAGCTCTCGCTCGACGAGCGCGCCGCCGCCGCACTACCGGCGCTGGCCGAGAACCCGAACGCCGACGCCATCACCGTGCGCGACCTCCTGGCCTTCACGAGCGGCCTCGACGACGACGGCGACGCCCTCACCATCGACTTCTCGCGCGCCCGCCCGCGCGTCGCCGACAAGTACCGATGGGTCGTCGACCACATCGCCACGCTGGCCCGGAAGCCGCCCGGCGTGGGCTTCACCTACGTCCCCTCGCACCTGGCGCTGTTCGGCGCGCTCATGCGCGCGAAGCTCGGCCGCGACCCGGTCGACTACCTCCAGGAGAAGGTGCTCGACCCCATCGGCTTCCACGCCACCGGCTGGCAGCGCGACCCGGCCGGCAACCCGGCCTTCGCCTTCGGCGTCTACACCACGCCGCGCGCGTGGGCGCGTTTCGGCGTCCTGGTGCGCGACGACGGCCTCTTCCGCGGCCGGCGCGTGCTGCCGGCCGGCGCCTTCGGCCAGTGCTTCCGCGGCAGCGCGGCCATGCCCGCCTACGGCCTCACCTGGTGGCTGAACGAGCCCATCCCGGCCGAGCTGCGCCGCCTCGTGCCGGGCGCGCTCGGCGGCCTCGCCAGGCAGGGCCGCGCCTTCCTGCCGGACGGCCCGGCCGACCTCGTCGTCGCCGCCGGCTGGAAGGACAACCGCCTCTACGTCATCCCGTCGCGCAGGCTCGTGGTGGTGCGCTTCGGCGAAGGCGACGACGGCTTCGCCGACCCGGCGCTGCTGGGCGCGCTGCTGGGCGGTGCCGCGCACTAGCGGCGCGGCTGGTCGGCACCTTGCCGGTCGCGGCCACGCGTGGTACCCGGCCCCATGGATCAGGTCTCGCTCGCTCCGGCGCCGGCCTCGCCGGTCGACGGCCACGGTCAGCCCGCCTTGGGCGCCTACCTCGGACATGTCGCCAACGTCGCCTGGGACGCGCTCCGCGGGCCGTCGGCGCGCGGCTGGCTCTATCGCCGCCTGCACCACAAGCGCTGGCACTACTGCTCGATCGCCAACGAGCGCGTCATGTTCGCGGCCGCGGTCATCGACGTCGGCCTCCTGTCGAGCGCCTTCTTCTACGTCTTCGATCGCGCGCGGGGCGAGCTCCTCGTCGACCGCTCGCTGACGTCGCGACCGGGCCGCGCGACCTTCTCGCCGTCGCCCGGCGAGGGCGCCAACACCCGCTTCCGCGACCGCACGACCGAGATCGTCCTGCGCCGCGGGCCGGGCTCGACGAGCTGGCAGATCCAGGTCGACGATGGCCCGCTCCTCCTCGACGCCACGCTCGACGCGCGCGGCGCGCCGCCGACCTTGTGCGCCATCGCGCGCATCGGCGACGGCGGCGTCGCCAACTGCACCCACAAGACCGTCGGCCTGCCGGCGTCGGGCCGCCTGCGCGTCGGCGAGACGACCTTCGATCTCGCCGGCGGCTGGGGCGCGCTCGATCACACCTCGGGGCTGCTCGCGCGCGACACGCGCTGGCGCTGGGCCTCGGGCAACGGCCCGCGCGCCCGCTTCAACCTGGTCGACGGCTTCAATGGCCCCATCGAGAACGTGCTGTGGCTGGGCGATCGGGTGGTACCGATCGGTCAAGTCACTTTCACATACGAGCGCGCCCGGACGACCGCGCCCTGGCACATCGTGTCGAGCGACGGCCGCCTCGAGCTCGAGCTGACGCCCGAGGGCGAGCGGCGCCAGGACGTGAACCTGGTGCTGGCCCGGAGCTGGTACGTCCAGCCGTTCGGCCCGTTCCGCGGCGTCTTCCGCGAGGAAGGTCAGGCGCCGGTCGACCTCGCCGGCGTCGTCGGCGTCACCGAGGACCATCAAGCCCTCTGGTGAGCCGACGCCGACGCCGCCGTCGGGTCAGTCGCCCTGGTCGTGCGGCACGATGACGTCGCAGGTGCCGACGGTAGCGTTGCCCGACGCGTCCACGGCGCGCCACCCGAGGGTGTAGACGCGGCCGTCGCCGGTGCCGCTGCGCTCGGCGCGGAGCGACACGCTGTCCGGCCCGAGGTCGACGATGTCGGGGTCGCTGTTGCCGTCGCCGACGTCGTTCACCGGCTCGTCGCTGACGGCGTCGGTGAAGGTCACCACCACGTCCGGGTCGCACGCGTCGACGACGTCGACGCAGTCCGCGGGCACCACGGTGTGGAGCTTGTGGTTCGGGGGCCAGAGCTCGACCGCGTGCGTGGTCACGAGCGGCGGCGTCGTGTCGACGACGGTGAGCGTCGAGGCGCAGACCTCGACCGACAGGTCGGTCGCGACGCGCACCGAGATGCCGTGGTCGCCGAGCGCGAACGGGCCCGGGTCGCTCACCAGGAGCTCGGCGCCACACACGCCGTCGGGCACCTGGTCGGCGTCGACGTAGATGAACGCGACCGGCGTCGCGGGCGCCCTGCACTCGACCACGAGCGGCTCGCCGCACGCCCAGTCGACCGTCACGCCGGCGTCCGGCTCGACGCACACCGCGGTGAGCGGCGCCACCGTCACGCCCGGCCCCTCGTCCGCGCAGGCCGCCGCGCCGAGCGCGAGCGCCCCGCCGAGGAGCAGCAGCGCCCCCGTCGCCAGACCGTGATCCGCCCGTCCCCTGCCGTGCCCTACCGCGAGCCCGCTCGCCCGATCATCGAAGCGCGTCATGGTCCTTCCTCCCCGTCGGCCCGGGATGGGCCGTGGCCTCGGGAGTAAGCCCGCAGCGTCCGTCGCGGAACCTCCCGGCCCGCATTGTCGCCCTCCGCCAGAATACGGCATCGTCCGGGGCGATGGCCCGCGGCCCCGCGATTCAAGGCGCGCGTACGCTCAAGGCACCGGGTAGTCGGCGATGACCTTGCTGACGCACGGACCGTCGAGAGAACACGCCACCGGCCAGATGGGATCGCCGTCGAGCGGCCAGCACACGCGCGCCACCTCCCAGAGATCGCCCACGTGGAGGCGCACCGGCGCCGGCTCGAAGACCAGCGTGCCGTGGACGTAGATGCGCACGGTGGCGTCGCTCGGGCCGAAGCCCCAGTCGTCCCAGGCGTGGACGCCGACGGTGTAGCAGACGTCGTCCTCGGGCAGCGCGATGTTGAGGTTCTCGGGGCCGGCGCCGTCGGTGTCGTCGCGGTCGAGCGACGGGTCGTCGTCGGCTCCGGGCAAGCCCCAGAAGTGGCGCGGCAGCTTCCAATAGGTGTCGAAGATGGGGTCGAACCAACCGTCGACGGCGCCGTCGTCGTCGGCGTCGGGACCGTCGGTGGCGCCCGGATGCAGGAGGTGGAGGTCGAGGTCGGAGCCGACGCTGGCGTGCGTGGCGTCGGCGCCGGTGTCGGTCTCGTCGAGGTCGCCGGGCGTGTGCCACAGGAGCTCGATGTGGAGCTCGCTGGTGGGGATGATGTCGATGGAGGCCTCGGCGACCGCGCACGAGGCGACGCCGCGCTCGTCGACCACGCGCAGGTGGAAGCGGTAGGTTCCGGCCACGTTGGCGGCGAAGATGGGCTGCGGCTCGTGCGCCGTCGGATAGAAGCGGGAGGTCGAGCCGCTCGGGGCATCGACGCTCCAGAGGTACTTGTCGAGCGCCAGGCCCTGGTCGCCCATGCTGCCGAGGCCGCTCAGGTGGAGGACCGTCTGCGGCGCGGCGAACGGCGCCTCGAAGATGGTGATGCGCGCGGTCGGGCAGGCCGCCTCCGAGCAGCCGCCGAGGGCGCCCTCGCAGGGCGCGCTGATGGGCGGCGCCTGCGCCCCGTCGCTGGCGTCGGCGCCGGCGCCTGGGCTGCCGCCGACGTCGCGGTCACGGCCCGACTGGGCGTGCGATGCGCCGAGGTCGATGCGCTCGTCGCAGCCCGCCAGCGTGAGCGCCGTGAGCGGCGCTCCGAGGCTGGCGATGGCGACGACGGCAAGGAGAGACCGCATCCATTGGAGTGTGACGGAAGTCGAGGCCGGCGTCACGCGCGTTGTGCTCCGCGCGGGTCGCCCGCCGATCTCCGCCGGGCGTCCGCCGGCCTCTTCATGCGCCGCGCCTACGGCGGGGCTGCGTGCAGAGGCCGCCGGGCGACCGGCTGCGCTCGGGTTGGCTCCGGCCGCTGCTGCGCGAGGCGTCACCTGTGGCCTCGCTCCGCGCGGGTCGCCCCCATGTCGGCCTCTTCCTGCGCCGCGCCTACGGCGGGGTTGCGTGCAGAGGCCGCCGGGCGACCCGGCTGCGCTCGGGTTGCTCCGGCCGCCGCTGCGCAGCGTCACCTGTGGCCTCGCTCCGCGCGGGTCGCCCCCATGTCGGCCTCTTCCTGCGCCCCGCCTACGGCGGGGCTGCGTGCAGAGTCCGCCGGGCGACCGGCTGCGCTCGGTCAGTACGGCTGGCCGCCGCGCGGCATGACGAACGGCGAGGTGTCGGCGTAGGTCCCGTTCACGCGCGTGCCGCCGTTGTGGATGGACGGGAACATGGGCTGCATGCTCTGCGGGAAGCCGAGCACGGGCTTGGTGACGCGGTCGAGCTCGCCCAGCTCGGCGGGCGTGAGCGTCACCTCGAGCGAGGCCAGGTTGTCGTCGAGCTGGCTCAGGCGGCGCGCGCCGATGATGGTCGAGGTCACCCCCGGCTGCTGGCGCACCCAGGCCAGCGCCGCGCGCGCGACCGAGGTGTCGTGGGCCTGGGCGACGCGCTCGAGGGCGTCGACCACGGTCCAGGTGTGGTCGTTCAGGAGATGCTCGAAGTAGGCGCCGCGCGCGCCGTCGACCTTGCCGCCGTTGGCGCGGTTGAACTTGCCCGACAGGAGCCCGCTCTTGAGCGGCGACCAGGGCGTGATGCCGAGGCCCAGCTCGCCGGCCATCGGCACCAGCTCCTGCTCGACGCTGCGCTCGAGCAGCGAGTACTCGATCTGCAGACCGATGAACGCCGACCAGCCGCGGAAGCGCGCGATGACGTTGGCCTCGGCGACCTTCCACGCGGGCGTGTCGGAGACGCCGATGTAGCGGACCTTGCCCGCCTTCACCAGGTCGTCGAGCGTCGCCATCGTCTCCTCGATGGGCGTGTGGACGTCCCAGTTGTGCAGCCAGTAGAGGTCGACGTAGTCGGTCTGCAGGCGGCGCAGCGACTGCTCGAGCGAGCCGACGATGGCCTTCCGGCTCGAGCCGCCGGCGTTGGGGTCGCCCGGGTAGAGGTTGCCGCTGAACTTGGTGGCGAGCACCACGCGGTCGCGGCGCGCGGGGTGGCGGCCGAGGTGGTCGCCGATGATCTTCTCGGAGTGGCTGCGGGTGTAGAAGTTGGCGGTGTCGATGAAGTTGCCGCCGCGCTCGAGGTAGCGGTCGATGATCTGCTGCGACTCCTCGACGCTCGAGCCCCAGCCGAGGTCTTCGCCGAAGGTCATGGCGCCGAGGCACAGCGGGCTGACGCGCAGGCCCGAGCGGCCCAGGGTGACATAGTGATCGAGGGACATCGTGGTCTCCGTACGATAAGGTGTCTATTCGAAGGCGTGTCGGTTCAACAACCGACTAGTTCCGACCTGGCGATTGTTTAATCCTGAACCAGATGCCGGACAAGAGGCAGGAGCAGAAAATGTCGAAGATCGACGTCGCCCGCACGTGGACGCTGAGCTTCCGCCTGGTGAACTCGGTCATCGTCGGCGTCTCGGGCGAGCTGGTCGCGCTCGGGCTCGAGCCGAAGGAGCTGTTCGTGCTGGCCGAGGTCGACGCGCACCCCCACCCGGCCGCGCTGGCCGACGCGCTGTGCATGCCGAAGCCGTCGATCACCGTCTACCTGAAGCGCCTCGAGGCCGCGGGCTTCGTGAAGCGCGAGATCGACGCGACCGACCTGCGCCGGCACCGCCTCACCATCACCGGCGCCGGGCGCAAGGTGCTCAACAAGGGCCTGACGCTCCTGTCGGACGCGTTCGGCGCGCGCCTCGGCAAGCTCAGCGCCGCGCAGCAGGGCCAGCTGGCCAGCCTGCTCGAGGCGATGAGATGACGCCGCGACGCGCGACGCCGCCGGTCTAGCGCATGCCGAGCCGCTCCATCGCCTTGTAGAGCCCGGGCCGCGTGAGCCCGAGCGTGCGCGCCGCCTCGGAGACGTTGCCGCCCGAGCGCTGCAGCGCGTCGTCGATGGCCAGGCGCTCGGCGCGCGCCACCACGTCCTTCAGCGGCAGCGGCGCGGCGCCCGCGGCGAGCGACGGCACCGGCGACGGCGCGCCCTGGCGCAGCGCGTCGGAGAAGGCGCTGGCGTGGATCGGCTCGCCCTCGGCGGTCAGCGCCACCGCGCGCAGGACCTCGTTCTCGAGCTCGCGCACGTTGCCCGGCCAGGCGTGCAGCGACAGCGCCCACAGCGCGTCGGGCGCGAAGCCGGCCACGCGCTTTCGGGCCGTCGCCTGCGCCCGCGACAGCATGACGTGGGCCAGGAGCGCCACGTCGTCGCCGCGCTCGCGGAGCGCCGGGATGCGCACCGTGACGGCGTTCAGGCGGTACATGAGGTCGGCGCGGAAGCGGCCGTCGATCACCAGCTGCGCCAGATCGCGGTGGGTCGCGGAGACGATGCGCACGTCGACCTTCTGCGGCTTGCTGGCGCCGACCCGGCGGATCTCGCCCTCCTGCAGGACGCGCAGCAGCTTCGCCTGCATCGGCAGCGGCATCTCGCCGATCTCGTCGAGGAACATGATGCCGCCGTGGGCCTCCTCGAAGAGGCCCTTGCGATCGGTGAGCGCGCCGGTGAAGGCGCCGCGCACGTGGCCGAAGAGCTCCGACTCGATGAGGTTCTCGGGGATGGCGGCGCAGTTGCACGCCACGAACGGCGCGCGCCGGCGCGGGCTCCAGCGGTGGACGGCGCGCGCCAGCACCTCCTTGCCGGTGCCGGTCTCGCCGGTGATGAGCATGGGCACGTCGGCTCCGGCCACCTGGCGCGCCAGCGCCACGGCGGTCGCGAAGGCCGGCGACGCGCCCACCGGATCGCCGTCCTCGCCGGCCGCGAGGCGACGGTTCTCGCTCTCGAGCGCCTGGCCCTTCTGCTGCTCGTCGCGCCGCGCCGAGAGCTGCGCCGCCGCCAGCGCCACCAGCGGCCCGGCCACCGCCGCCTGCTTCACCAGCTCGGGCGAGAACGCCAGCGCGCCGAGCGGCGAGGCCGCGAACATGACGCCCCACGACACGCCGCCAGCCGCGAGCGGCACCAGCAGCGCGGCGCGCATGCCGCGCGAGGCGACGCTCACGCTCTGCGGCAGCGGCGCGTCCGCGCCCTCGTCGAGCACCACCACCTGCTGGCTCGCGTCGCGCGCGGCCTGGCGCAGCGCGGTCGGGACCGCCTGCCCGGCCTCGGCCTGCACCTCGGGCCCCCACAGGACGACGCCGCGCTCCGACGCGCGCGGGGCCATGGCCTCGAGGAACGCCAGCGCCGTCCGCGCCAGCTCGGCGCCGCTCGGGGCCGCCAGCGCCTGCGCCGCCAGCGCCGGCAAGCTCGCGTCGGACCGGGCCATGAGGTCGGCCAGCGGCGCGCGCGCGAGCACGGTGCGCCCGCCGAGGCCGGCGCCCTCGCCGGCGCCGCCGGCGCCGAAGAGCGCCAGCCCGGCCTCGATCCTCACCACCACCGGTCGCTCGCGATCGCCCAGCCACAGGACGTCGCCGGGCGTGACCGGCACCGCCTGCATGGCCGGCAGACCCTCGGGAGGGCCGCTTCCCTGGCGGACCAGCGCCGATCCGTTGGTCGAGCCGAGGTCGGTGAAGGTGTAGCCCGAGGCGGTCGGTCGGAACAGGCCGTGCCGCCCCGACACCGACGCCAGCCCGACGATGAGGTCGGCCTGGGCCTCGCGGCCGATGACCTTGTCTTCGCCCGAGAGCAGGAAGGTGGCCGGCTCGGGCTCGCCGGGCTCGGTCACGACGAGGCGCAGGGACAGGCTCATGGGGCGAACTCCACGTCGACGGCGATGACGCCTTCCTTGCTCGTCGCGGGGCCGGCGGAGCCACCGCCGGCCAGCAGCACGACGCCGGTCGTGACCGCGGCCACACCGGCCCCGACCGCGACCCAGAACCACCAGCGCGAGGTCACCGGCGTGGCCACCTCGGGCGGCTTCGGCGGCAGCGCCACCGGCACGACGCGCGTCAGCGTGGCGGCGTTGCCGGCGCGATCGACCGCGACGATGGTCAGCGAGAGGTCAGGCATCTTGACCATCTCGCGAGGCAGCTCGACCTGCCACAGCTCGCCGTCGGCGGTGAGGCACACGAACGTGTCGGCGCCGGCCGTGACGGTGACGCTGGCCACGCCCGACGGATCGCGCGCGTGCACGAACACGCGCAGCGCCTTCTTGGGCGTGGCGGTCGGCGGCAGGTCGGGCTCGAGCTCGGGCGGCAGCCGATCGGGAAGGATCTTTCGTACCTCGTCGACCACCGCCAGCCAGGCCGGCGGCCAGGCCGGAGCCCAGCGCGGGTCGCGCTCGAGCGCGGCCTGGATGTGGCTGCGCGCGTCGGCCGGGCGATCGCTCGACAGCGCCACCTCGGCCGACAGCCGCAGCGCGTCCTGCGCCTCGGCCGCCGGCAGCTGGTCAAGCGCCTTTCGCACCTCGACGAGCGCCGCCTCGGCACAGTCGGCGTCGACGGCGGCCCAGCACAGGCGCGCGCGCTCGAGCGCCGGGCCGGGCGGCTGAGGTCCGTCGGCGCTCACGGCCAGCGCCAGCACCAACGCCATCAGCGACACAGCCCCTCCGCGTCGTAGGGCGTCCACAGCGTCAGCGCGTCGCCCGCGCCGGTCGTCGCCAGCAGGCCGAGCGTGGCCTGGGCCGGGTCGAGGTCGAGCGCCAGGAGGAGCGGCGTCGGCGGGTCGTCGGTCTGCGCCCAGGCGTGCAGCACGGAGCCGGCGCCGAGGTCGATGGCGCTCGCGCCGACGCCGGGATCCCAGGCGAAGGCGACGTCGCCGCGCGGGTCGAGCGCCACGCGCGCGGCGCGCACATCGGAAAGCACCTTGACGGTCTTGTCGGCGCGCGCGTAGACGACCAGGCCGTCGTCGCAGGCGACCACGAAGCGCGCGGCGTCGCCGGCCAGCGCGCGCGGCCCGTGGCACTCGGGGAGGCTCAGCGTGTCGACGCGGTCGTCGGCGCCGCTGATGCTGACGATGCGCCCCTCGCCGGCCACGCCGCCCGAGCCGGCCAGCGCCGCCAGGCCGCCGGGGACCGCCACGAGGTCGACCAGCGCCAGGCCGGCGTCGATGCCGCCGACCACGCGCTGGGCCGCGTCGACCTTGGCCACGCGGCCGTCGATGAGGCCGTAGACGCCGGTCTCGGCCAGCGCCATGACGCTGACCCGGCCGCTGCCCTCGGGCGGCCCGGCGTCGCCGGCGACGGTCGGGGCGAAGCGCGCGACGCCGCCGCCGTCGAGCCCGACCCAGCCCGGCGCGAGCGCCGTCGGCCGCTGCGCCAGGTGCCAGATCTCGTCGCCGTCGAGCGGGCAGACGGTGGCCGCGGGCCCGGCGCGGAAGCGCTGGACGTAGCTCTTGGCCTGGTCGTCGCACGCGAAGGCCACCAGCACCGCGGCCTCGTCGGGCTCGGGCGCCAGCGCCGCGACGGCGCAGGCGGACGGCAGGCTGACCGGCGCCGCGCCGAGGCTCGGGCCGATGACGCGCAGCGGCCGCGGCTCCGACGCCGCGCCGCACTCGCGGTAGACGAGCGCGCCGCCGGCCGCGCCGACCGGCACCACGACCTCGGTGCGCAGCGCGCCGTCCTTCACCTCGCGGACGATCGACACGTTGAGCGCGCCGAGCAGCGCGCCGCTGTCGCCGAGGCCGCCGCCCAGGTTCTCGCCGTCGATGGTGACCAGCGCCGGCGCGTCGACCGCGAGCGCCGGGTCGGGGCTCGGCCTGGATGACCGGCCCCGCCAGCGCGTCGCGGACGACGGTCGCCGCGGCGCTGCCGTCGGCCACGACCGTGACCGGCGCCGAGCTCCCGGCGAGGACCTTCTGGCCGGCATCATCATAGAGGTCGACCGTCACGTACACGGCGGTGCCGGCCGGCAGCCCGTCGAAGGCGAGGCTGTCGCCGCAGTCGCCCTGGGCCGCCGGGCCGAGCGGGAAGAGGTCCTCGCCGACGCGGAAGATCTCGGCGCGCACGCCGCTGGCGCAGTGCGCCGCGCACGCCTCGGCGGCGAGCGCGACGGTGACGCTGCCGACGGGCTCGGGCGACTGGCAGCCGCCGCCGCCCCCCGAGACGATGGCGAGGGCGGCGCAGGTGATGAGCGTGCGTGTGTTCATTCAGCGCCGTCGACGACGACGAACTCCATGCTAGCGCCGTTGTCCGCCGTCAGTCGACACGCGATCGCGCCGCCGAGCGGCACGTGCAACCCGACGAGCGGCGTCGGACCGGCGCGCTTGCCGCAGGCGGCATCGTAGACCGCGCCGTCGGTCGCCGCCACATTCACCCGGAGGCGGCCTTCCTTCGCGGCGAGGCGCACGCGCACGGCGAAGGGCGGCGAGCCGCCGGTCACCGTCAGCGGCGCGATGTCGCCATCGGCGAGGAGCCAGCTCGGCCCGGGCGCGAGCCCGCGCGCGCCGGCACCGGCGACGTAGACCGTGCCCTCGAGGTGCACCTTGTGGCGCCCGGCGACGGCCGCCCCGACGGCCTCGGGAGCCGCATCGCGCGCGGCCGTGACGGCATCGCGCGCGAGCGCGTCGGGGCGCGCGACCGGCGCGTCCACGACCGCCTCGGCGTCGGCGTCACCCACCGCGTCCGAGTCCACAGCCGCGTCCACCGAGCTGTCGACATCGGCAGCCGCGTCGACCTCGAGCACCGGCCGGAGCGGCGCCGCCAGCGTGGCCAGCGAGCGCGCGGCCACCGCCTCGGTCATGAGCGCCGCCGACGGTCGCGCCGCGGCCCACACCCCGAGGCCGGCCGCGCCGAGCCCCAGCGGCCCGACCACCCAGGCCCAGCGGACCCGCCTGCGAGGCGCCTCCGCGGCCTGCTCGACGACGGGCGGCGGCGGCGCGACGAGCTGGGGCGCGAGCGTCCGCGACGTCAGCGCCACCAGCACCTCGCTCGGCGCGATGGCCTGCACCGCGCTCGCCAGCGCTGCGGCGTCGGGCGTGAGGCCCGGCGCTGGCGGCGGCCGCGACGAGGCCCTGGAGCCAGCCGGCGATCGACTCGGGGCGACGCGCCGGGTCGGGCTCGAGCGCCGCGAGCAGCGGCGCGTCCAGCGGCGCGAGCTCGGGCCGGGCTCGCTCGGCCGCACCGGAAGCCGCTCGCGGGCGCGCAGGAGCTCGGCCAGGCCGACCGCGCCGACCGGGCGCGCGAGCACGCCGGTGAGCGTCTCGTAGGCGACGAGGCCGGCGGCATACAGATCGGAGCGCAGGTCGGCGGTGCCGTCGCGCAGCTGCTCGGGCGCCATGTAGGCCAGCGTGCCCTTCAGCCCGGCGATGGTCGGGCCCGACTCGGCCGAGAACGCGGCGACGCCGAGGTCGGTGAGGCGCACGACGCCGTCCCGCCCCAATAGAAGGTTCCCCGGGTGCACGTCGCGATGCACGATGCCGAGCCGCGCCAGCGTCGCGAGCCCGCGCCCGAGGCCGACGACGGCCAGCCCGGCGGCGATCGGCAGGCTCCGGCCGCGCTTCCGGCGCGCGTCGAGGAGCGTCGCCAGGTCGACGCCGTCGATGTACTCGAGGACGAGCGCGTCGCCGTGGCTCGCCAAGACGCGGACGACGCCGCTCTCCGCGCCGCCGCCATCGTCGGCCTGCGCCGCGACCAGCGCGCGCGCCTCGCGCTCGAAGAGGAAGCGCTCGGCAGGTCCGGCGCCGGGCAGGAGCCGCTTCACCACGCACGCCTCGCGCGTCCCGTCGGCGCGCGTGCGCTCGGCCACGAACAGCTCGCCCATGCCGCCGACCGCGAGGCGTCTCCCGAGCGAGACACCGGGGATGGGGGCCGACTCCGTCACGAGACGCTCGAGATGGCGCACGCCATGGCCGCGATGATAGGATTGCGGGCGCCGCCGCGACAACCGCGCGCGGCACGAATGATGCTCCGAGCCCTCGACGTGAGACGCTTCTTCCCAGCCCTGGCCCTGCTCGTCGCCGCTGGCAGCGCGCTCGGCGGGGCCGCGTGCGACGACGGCCCGGACACCCTCGCCGACTTCCGCTCGGCGTTCCCCGACGAGACGACGCTCGCCGTGACGCTGCCCGACGACGACGGCACCGACGTCATCGCCGCCGGCCTCGGCATGACCGAGGGCGCGCTCGTCGGCCAGACCTCGCAGATGCGCGTGCAGACCGCGCTGGCCCGCCGCTTCATCGGGCGCACGCTCGGCGAGATGCTCGACTCGTTCCGCGACACGACCGCGTCGCGGCCCACCATCCAGCGGAAGGACCGCGTGGTGTGGTTCGGCCACGGCGCGAACGGCGCCGAGCACCTCCTGGTCGCGGCGCGCCAGCCGGACGGCCACTTCGTCTTCACGGCCTGGATCCGCGACCGCCTCGTGCTCAGCCAGCGGCCGCCCTGGCGCTTCCTCGCCTTCGGCAGCCTCACCCCGGGCCACACGCTGGGCAACGGCCGCGGCGCGCTGTGGATCGACCTCGACAACGATCGCAAGCCGGTCACCAAGGGCAAGGTCGTCATCCTCTTCGCCGAGCACGACGGCGTGCGCGACCTCGACATCAAGGCCTTCGATGCCGCCGCCGACAACGGCGACCCGCTGGCCACGCGCGGCTATCACTTCCACGAGGACGCGCGCGGCGGCACCTTCGCCTTCGACAACGGCATCATGGAGGTGAAGCGGCGGCAGGGCCAGCCAACGCTGGCCGCGGTGCGCTTCGTCGTGCGCTGGAACGCGGTGAGCCAGGTGCGCGCCGACGCCACCGCGACCAGCGACGACATCCGCGCCGACGGCTTCCGCGCGCTGGTGGGCAGCGAGTGCTGGAAGGCCAAGGAGGGCATCGTCCTCTTCGCGGGTCGGGTCGGCATCGCCGCTGACAGCGCCCAGCCGACGGTCATCGACGCGTCGGGCGCGCCCGGCCTCTGCCCCTTCGCGCGGCCGGCCATCCCGGTCCTGCCCGAGCCGACCGACCCGCCCGCGCCGCCCGACGGCCCGCCCGAGACCGACCCGAACCTCGACTGGGAGACGTGACGCGCGTGGGCGAAGCGCCCATCCTCTGGTTCCGACCCTCGATCCGCCGCGCGGCCGTGCGCATCGCGCTCGTGGCCATCGTCTTCACCGTGAGCGGCGCGTTCATCCTGGGCGCGCTGCGCGTGGGCGGCGTCGACTTCGGCAGCCCGTGGCTCGCGGCCTACGTGCTCGGCATCGGCTGCGTCGTGACCGGGCCGTTCGTGCTCCTGCGCGGGCACATGCGTCTGCTCGGACAGGAAAGAGTCTTGACCATCTCCAACGACGGCCTGCGCTGGCAGGTGGGCGACGCGAGGCCGCGCTTCTGCGCCTGGAGCGACATCGTCAGCGTGAGCGTCGTCGGCGCCGAGCTGGTCATCGGCATCGGCGCCGCGCCGACCGACTCGACGTGGCGTCTGCCGTTGCCGTTCGAGGGCATCGAAGGCGACGAGCTGGCGCGGCTCCTGCGCGAGCTGCAGCAGAAGGCGCTGCTCGGGCTGCCGGTGCGACCGCGGGCGCCGGCCTCGGACGATGATCGCGTGTCCTCCCGATAGGTTGCCCGAGGTCGCCAGGGCGGCGAGCGATCGGGCCCGCCTGTGGGCTTCCTGTGGAGAAGACTGCAAGCCTGCGGTTTTAGAAAGGCGATACTTTTCGCCGAAAAACAGGGGTTGCCCGCGGTCTCGTCGGAGCCCATAGTCGTCCCCGGATGACGAAGTCGAGTTCGTCGCCGAGGGCCAGGAGGTCGCAAGACCAAGCGGTCGGAGGGGGCGAAAGCGCATCCACGGGGAGCCAGGCACGGCCCTCCCACCGCAAGGCGGGAACCGGTGTCGGCAAGAACCCCACGGAGGGAGACGAAGCGAGAGCCGAGTCGACCTTCAGGTTCTCTGAAACTCTGAAGAGCACGTTGAGAGGCCGAGGGTCGTGAAGCCGCAAGGTCGAGCGATTCGAGGCACCCAGGGAAGCCCATGAGAGGAGCGACGCGGAAGCGCGGAGCGAGACCGGAAGGTACAGACCTCGAAGGGGAAAACGACCAAGGGAGGAGCGAGCGGCGCCAGTGCTAACCCCACGAAGCGACGACACGCATCCGGCCGATGCTGAAATCCTCGAAGTCGGTTCTGCGCAAGCGGGATGACGACACGGAGGACGCCGGGGACCGAGAGGTTCGCGGGGCTACGGGCGGGGAGAAACCTCCGAAGGTAGGAAAGCCCATGGACGGCACCGGCACGAAACAAGGCCGGGAGGCAGGTTGCGGAATGAAGCGTCGAGGGAGTGCGAAACTCCGAGGACGCCGCGAAGTCGGGGAGGTAGCCCCGATGGCTAGAGGATGAAACGCAAGTAGAGTCCGCGAGCGGTCGCTGCATCTGTTCGAACGTCGAAGGGCACGGAAACTCCAGGAAGGCGAGCTTCTCGTGAAGGCCACCGCGAGGTGGACGACACGGGCTCGGCGCAGGCGCCGCAAGGCGGAGGCGACGAGAGTCACGGACAACGAGCCGTGGACCTGGCGCAAGCCAGGGGCAGAGCGCATCAGGGAAGACTCCGGACGTGATGGCAAGGATATGAGAGGAGGATGCGTCGTTCACCCGATGCATCACCTCGACGACTCGACCACGAGGGCCAGCGCAAGCAAGGCCGAGGTGGTGGTACCAAACCAATAGGGTACGAGGTCGTCGAGGCTGAGACTCTGGAATCCGCCGGAACACGATGGGAGGAGCGCACGGCGAAATCCGTGAGCTACCGAGATGCGGGAGTCTTCGAGGGAGGCAGTCTCGTGGGAAGCGTGCTCGGCTGAGTCATCCAAAGCGCCCGAGGTGGGAAACCACCTCGGGCGTTTCCTTTTGGGGCCGCCCTAGGGAGCGCCTTCGACGCGCAGCGCGGCGCGGCGGCGATCCGGCGGCGATGACGCGCGCGGCGGGCGCGGCCGAGTCGGCGTCCCCGGACGGCTTTCATCGAACCCCTCCGGGTGGTATGCCCATGCCACGTCACGGCGGCCGGCGAGCCCGGCCCTTCTGGAGGTCGATCATGCGGCTCATCCCCTATCCTCTCGCGCTGGCGTTGGCGCTGTCTTCGGCGTGCAGCGACGACAAGACGACGCCCGACACCGCGACCACGGACGCCGCCGACACCGCGACCTCGAGCGACGTGCCCGATGCGGCCGACGGCGTCGACGACGCGAGCGACGGCTCGACCGAGCTGCCGGCCATCCCCGACTACTTCCCCGACAAGGCCAACCGCGCGGGCGAGAACCTCGACCTGCCCGGCCTGACCGACGCCGTGCGCGTGGTCTACGACGACCGCGGCATCCCCCACATCTACGGCAAGAACACCAACGACGTGATGTACGTGCAGGGCTACGTCACGGCGCGCGACCGCATCTTTCAGATGCACACGCTGCGGAGCGCCGCGAAGGGTCGGCTGGCCGAGTTCGCCGGCAACGGCAGCCTGTCGGGCGACTTCTTCCTGCGCATGCTCCACCTCGGCAAGACCGCCGAGGAGATGGCCGCCGCGACCGCCACCAACGACGCCGCGCTGTCGTCGGCGATCGACGCCTACTCGCTCGGCGTCAACACCTTCCTCGAGCGCATGAAGGCCGGCACCGAGAAGGCGCCGATCGAGTACACGCTCTTCAAGGACCTCTACGGCGCCGACTTCATCTACCCGTGGACGGCGGCCGACACCATGTCGATCGTGCGCCTGCAGACGTGGGACCTCGGCTTCGGCGGCGTCATCGACGAGCTCGACCTCTACACGCTCATCCAGACGCTGCGCGAGAAGTACAGCGGCACGAAGCTCGAGGGCATCTGGCTCGACGCCGCCAACTTCGAGCCGACCGCCGAGACCGCGACGCTCGAGCCCGACGGCGGCGCCAAGCAGGTCGGCAGCTACGACCTCGCCGCCTCGCTCGAGAAGCCGGTCTTCAACAAGAAGGGCCGGGCCAGCTGGGCCAAGCAGGTGAAGGCCGGCTTCGACGCCGTGAAGGACATCCCGCACCGCGCCTTCCGCGGCGCCGGCGGCGAGCCGTTCGGCTCCAACAACTGGACCATCAGCGGCGCGCTCACGGCCAGCGGCAAGCCCATCGGCTCGAACGACACCCACCTGTCGCTCCGGAACCCGGCCGTCTTCTATCAGGTCCACCTCGCCACGACGCTGGCCGGCGGTGACCTCAACGTCCAGGGCGTCATGTTCGCGGGCGCGCCCGGCGTGGTGCTGGGCCACAACGAGCACGCGGCCTGGGGCGGCACGGTCTTCTTCTCCGACGTGACCGACAACTACATCGAGACGCTCGACGCGACGAAGACGCACGTGACCTACGACGGCGCGCAGGTGGCGCTCGTGCAGCGCAAGGAGACCTTCCACTTCGCCAAGCCCGAGACCGGCGCGTGCATCGACGTCGCGCCAGCCTGGGCCAAGGCGCTGACCTACACCGAAAGCGTCAGCGGCGCCGTCTGCACGGTCGAGGTGACCTTCCTCGACGTGCCGCACCACGGGCCGATCGTGCCGTGGTCGATCACGCCGAACGACGACGGCACCTTCACGGCGATGTCGTTCGCGTGGACCGGCTTCCAGCCGACCGACGAGCTCGGCGCCGTCTTCCGCATCGACACGGTGGCGAGCTTCGACGGCTTCAAGGCGGCGCTCGACCGCTTCGGGGTCGGCGCGCAGAACTGGATCTACGGCGACCAGTCGGGCGACATCGGCTGGTACCCGAGCCACCTCCTGCCCATCCGCAAGAACATCGCCGCGGGCAACTACGACTACCCGCCGTTCCTGCCGATGCCGGGCGACACGTCGGACTGCGCCTGGGACGGCTTCGTGCCGCGCTCGGCCATCCCGCAGGCCAAGAACCCGGCCAAGGGCTACCTCGTCACGGCCAACGCCGACCCGGTCGGCGTGTCGTTCGACAACGACCCGTTCGACGACGGCGACTACTACATCGGCTACGCCTGGGACCCGGGCTATCGCGTCGACACCATCACCAAGCGCATCCAGGCGCTGGTCGACGCCGGCCACAAGATCACGCGCGAGGACACCATCGCCATCCAGGCCGACCACAAGTCGCGCCTCGGCGCCGACCTGACGCCGACCATCCTCGCGGCCATCGATGACGCGCTCGCGAGCGACGGCGACGCCAGCGCCAAGCCGTTCGCCAACGATGGGGTGGTGGCGGCGCGCGCGCTGCTCGCCAAGTGGGGCACGGACTACGACTACCAGGCCGAGAGCGGCGTGGGCGAGCCGGCCGGCTCGGCCAAGGCCGAGGCCTCGGCGGCGACCGCCATCTTCAACGCCTTCCTGCCCTTCCTCGTGAAGAACGCCATGCACGACGAGGGCCTCGACGTGCTCGAGTTCTCGCAGTACGGCCGCTTCCTGAAGCGCCTCTTCCAGGCGCCCGAGACGATGAAGAGCTACGACGCGACCAACCACGTGAGCCCGGTGTGGGACGACCAGTCGACCCCCGACACGGTCGAGACCGAGAGCCTCATCATCGTGAAGTCGCTGAAGCAGGCGCTCGACTTCCTGTCCGACGCGACCAAGATCGGCCCGAAGCTGAACGGTGGCTTCGGCACCTCCGACATGACGCTGTGGCGATGGGGCATGCTCCACACGCTGACCATGAAGCACAACGTGTCGAACGCCTTCGACATCCCGGCGCCGTCGGAGCACGCCAACGGCTTCGAGCGCCACGGCGACAACTACGTGGTCGACGCGTCGAACCCCGGCTTCACCGACACCAACTTCACCTTCAGCGGCGGGCCGGCCATCCGGAACCACTACGAGATGAAGGACCCGGTCGAGTTCCAGGGCGTCATCCCCGGCGGCCAGAGCGAGCAGCCGACCAGCGCGCACTACGCCGACGAGGCCGAGCACTGGAACAAGAACGAGTCGCCCAAGGAGTACTTCACCGTGGAGGACGTGGTCGGCGCCAAGGAGAAGGTCGTCGACTTCTGGAAGAAGTGAGCGGCGCGAGGCGCGGCGCCGGCGCGGTCACGTCCGGCGCGGCGCCAGCACGACGAGCACGACCGCGGCCGTGATGAGCGGCACCGCGAGGAGCGTCGTCGCGCCCAGCGGCTCGCCGCCGAAGGCCACGCCGAGCACCACCGCGAAGGCCGGGTTCACGAAGGCGTAGCTGCTGGCGACCGCCGGCCGCGCGTGGCGCAAGAGCCAGGTGAAGGCGGTGAAGCCGACCAGCGAGCCGAAGACAAAGAGGTAGCCGAGCGCTGCCACCGCCTCGGCCGGGGCGTGGGCCACGGCGTCGAGGCGCTCGCCGCGGACCAGGCCGACCACGATGAGCAGCAGGCCGCCGGCCAGCATCTCGGCGCCGGGCGCGGCGATGCCTTGCGGCAGCCGGAGGCGCGGCACGAGGAAGCTGCCGAGCGCCCAGGCGATGGGCGAGCAGGCCAGCAGGATGGCCGCGAGCGGCGTCGCGCCGAGGTCGGAGCCGAGCGCCAACACCGCCACGCCGGCCATGCCGAGCGCCATGCCGGCCCACTCGCGCGGGCGCGGTCGATGGCCGGCCAGCGCCGAGAAGAGCGCCAGCCAGAGCGGCATGGTGGCGCACACCACCGCGGCCAGACCCGAGCCGAGGTGCTCTTCGGCGATGGCCACGAGGCCGTTGCCGCCGAGGAAGAAGAGGCCGCCGACGATGGCGGCGCCGCGCCACTCGCGCGCGGTCGGCAGCGGCGTGCCGCGGACGCGCGCCACCAGCAGCATGACCAGGCCGGCGGCGGTGAAGCGGACGCCCGACATGAGGAGCGCCGGCATGCCGTCGATGGCCCAGCGCATGACGAGGTAGGTCGAGCTCCAGATGACGTAGACCGCGCCGAGCGCCAACCAGAGCTGCGCGCGCGGCGACAGGCGGGGCCGGGCCGCGGGCGCGGTCGCCAGGAGCTCGTCGGGGGTCGTGGTCCTGTTCATGGGGCCTGAGCATGCCCACCGCGGATCGACCGTTACAGATCCAGGTGAGTCGGGTTTCGACCGGTACAGCGGTCGCCCCCTCCAGGCGCGGCGCGGATGCGCCGCTGTCCCGTCGGGGGCGGCTCCGATCTGTACTGGTTGGTCGCAGACGGCGACCAGTACAATCGACGGCCTGAGCGACGGATTGCGCCGCCGACGGAGGTTCCCATGCAGGCCATCGGCACCGACTTCCTCTACGAGCAGCTGGCCGGCGAGCTCGGCCGGGCCATCGAGCGCGGCGCGCTGCGCCAGGGCGAGCGCCTGCCCTCGGTCAGGCGCCTGGCCGAGGATCGCGCCGTCAGCATCGCCACCGTGGTGCAGGCCTACCTCCAGCTCGAGAACGCGGGCCTGGTCGAGGTGCGCCCGAAGGCGGGCCACTTCGTGAGGCGGCGCATGGCCGAGGTGGCCGAGCCGCGCGCGCCGCGGAAGGCCAACCTGCCGGCGCGCGTGTCGATCTCCGACAGCGTGGCGCGCGTGATGGCGCCGCTCGGGAACCCCAAGGTGGTGCCGCTCGGGCAGGCCTACCTCGACGCCGAGCTGCTGCCGATCGTGGCGCTCAACCGCATCCTGGCGCAGCTCGCGCGCGAGGCGACGACCGCCGGGGCGCGCTACGACCTGGCGCCCGGGCTGCCGACCTTGCGCCACCAGCTGGCGCGGCGCGCCGTGACCTGGGGCCTGGCCATGCACGAGGACGAGCTCGTGACGACCGTCGGCGCGACCGAGGCCATCACGCTCGGGCTGCGCGCGGTGGCGCGCGCGGGCGACACCATCGCGGTCGAGTCGCCGTGCTACTTCGGGCTGCTCCAGGCCATCGAGGGGCTCGGAATGCGCGCGCTCGAGGTGCCGGCGTCGCCGCGCACCGGCATGGATCTCGACGCGCTCGAGGACGCGCTGCGAGCGCGCGCGGTGACGGCGCTGGTGCTGTCGTCGAACGTGTCGAACCCGCTCGGCAGCATCATGCCCGACGAGTCGAAGGAGCGGCTCATCGCCATCGCGCGGCGCCACGACCTGGCGGTGATGGACGACGACGTCTACGGCGACCTCGTCTTCGACGGCACGCGCCCGCGGCCGCTGAAGGCCTTCGATCGCGACGGGCGCGTGCTGCTGGTGGGCTCGGTGTCGAAGACGCTGGCGCCCGGCTATCGCGTCGGCTGGATCGCACCCGGCCGCTACTTCGAGCAGGTCGAGCGGCTGAAGCTGTCGCAGTCGCTGGCGTCGCCGACGCTCACCCAGATGGCGGTGGCCGAGCTCCTGGCCTCGGGCGGCTACGACCGGCATCTGCGGCGGCTGCGCGGCGCGCTGGCCGGCCAGGTCGAGCGCTACCGCGTGTGCGTCACCGAGGCCTTCCCCGACGGCACGCGCGTGTCGTGCCCGCGCGGCGGCTTCGTCCTGTGGATCGAGATGCCGGCCGGCGTCGACGCGCTGTCCTCCAGGAGCGCGCGCTCGAGCAGCACGTGGCCATCGCGCCCGGGCCCATCTTCTCGGCGCGGAACCGCTTCGGCAACTTCATCCGCGTGAGCTGCGGCATGCCCTGGTCGGCCTCGGTCGAGGCCGCGCTGACGACGGTGGGGACGCTGGCCCACGAGCTCCTGCCGCGGCCGCGCGCGGCCCCGGCGCAGCGGCCGGTGAGCGCGGCCGAGTAAGGAGTTGACCTGGCCCGGGCCCTCCCCGATCTTGCCGGCGCCATGCTCCACCGCCCGTCCGTCCGTCTCCTGCTCGCGGTGCTCCGCCCTCGCCGCCTGTAACGACGGCAGCCGCCTCGCCGGCGACGCCGACGTCGCCAACACCACCGACGCGACCGGCGTGAGCGACGCGACCGGCGACGCCGCGAGCGACGCCAGCGCCGCCGACGCGAGCGACGCCGCCGACGTGGGCGACGCGGACGCGGCGGACAGCGCGGTCGCGGACAGCGCGACCGGGGACGCCGACGGCGTCGACGGGTCGACGAGCTGCGGCAACGGCGTCATCGATCGCGGCGAGCTGTGCGACCGGAACGACCTCGGCGGCGCGAGCTGCGGGTCGCTCGGCTTCGACGCGAACGGCGTCCTCGACTGCAACGCCGACTGCGACGCCTTCATCATCGACAACTGCCTGCCCCAGTGCGGCGACGGCGTCGTCGACTCGGGCGAGGCCTGCGACGAGACCGCGTTCGGCGACGGCAACGAGTGCCAGACGCTGGGCTTCGACGGCGGCAGCCTCAGCTGCACCAACACCTGCATGTCGATCGACGTGAGCGGCTGCACCACCAGCGAGGTGTGCGGCAACGACACTATCGGCGGCCCCGAGCTGTGCGACGGCAGCGACCTCGGCCTCGACCCCGACGGCCTGCCGGTCACGTGCGAGAGCTTCGGCTTCGCGCCGGGCGGCGTGCTCGGCTGCCGCTCCGACTGCGCCACCTGGGACCTCGCCGACTGCGGCCAGAACCTGCCCGGCTGGACCTGCCCGCCGGCCTACTACGCCGACGGCTCGTGCGACTGCGGCTGCGGCGTGCCCGACCCCGACTGCGACGGCGGCGGCGTGCCGAGCTGCATCTTCTGCAACGACGTCGGCTCGTGCGCCACGACGCTCGGCTGCGGCGCCATCGCGCCCTACGACACCGGCGTCTGCATCGGCACCGTCGTCGACTGCGGCGACGGCGTGGCCAGCCCGGGCGAGGCCTGCGACGGCGCCGACACGCGCGCGCGACCTGCGCTCGATCGCGGCTTCGCCGGCGGCGGCACGCTCGGCTGCAGCGCCGACTGCCAGGCGCTCGACGCCGGCTCCTGCGAGAGCACCAGCGCGCCCGACGGCTGGCTCTGCGACCCCGACTACTACGGCGACGGCGGCTGCGACTGCGGCTGCGGCGTGCAGGACGTCGACTGCGCCAGCAGCGACACCGTCGACGACTGCGACTACTGCCTCGACTGCCCGGGCCTCGGTGGCTGCGCCGACATCATCGATCCGGACGACACGACGCAGTGCCTGACGCCGGTGCCCGCGGGCTGGACCTGCAACGCCGGCTGGTACTTCGACGGCGGCTGCGACTGCGGCTGCGGCGTGCAGGACGTCGACTGCGCCGGCACCGCAGACGTCGCCGAGTGCAGCTACTGCGCCGACTGCGGCGGCGGCGCCGAGCTCGCCTGCGCCGACCTGCTCGACCCGAGCGACACCACCCGCTGCCTGCCGACCGACTGCGGCGACGGCGTGGCGCAAGGCCTCGAGGCGTGCGACGAGGAGGACCTCCGCGGCGCCGACTGCACCACCGTCGGCGTCTTCGACGGCGGCCAGCTCCGCTGCGACGCCGAGTGCGGCTACGACACGAGCCTCTGCACCGGCGGCATCCCCGAGGGCTGGGCCTGCGACGCGAGCTGGTACGGCGACGACGGCTGCGACTGCGGCTGCGGCGCCAAGGACAAGGACTGCGCCGGCACCACCGACGTCGGCGAGTGCGCCTACTGCACGGCGTGCGGCGGCTCGAACGACCTCTGCGACCGCATCGTCGACGGCGGCGACACCACCCAGTGCATCCACAGCACCTGCGGCGACGGCGCCATCGAGGGCCTCGAGGAGTGCGAGGGCCACGACTTCGGCGGCGTCACCTGCGCCTCGCTCGGCTACCTCGGCGGCGACCTCGCGTGCGTCTCGTGCGCCATCGACGTGCAGGGCTGCGTCGTGCCGCCGGTGCCCGCCGCCTGGACCTGCGACGAGACCTACTACCACGACGGCGACTGCGACTGCGGCTGCGGCGCGCGCGACATCGACTGCCCGGTGACGATGACCGTGTCGCTGTGCGCCTACTGCCTCGACTGCGGCCAGGACGCGACGAGCGAGGACTGCTCGGGCTACGTCGACCCGGACGACACGACGCAGTGCCTGGCCGGCAGCGGCGTCCCGACGGAGTGGACGTGCAGCGCGACGTGGTACGGCGACGGCAGCTGCGACTGCGGCTGCGGCGCGAAGGACCTCGACTGCACCGCCACCGACGACCTCGGCGAGTGCGCCTACTGCATCGACTGCGGCGTCGGCCCGGGCGTCACCTGCACCATCAACGACGTGAACCCGAGCAACACCACGCTGTGCGCGCGCGATCACGCAACGCCGCCCGACGGCTGGAGCTGCGACGCGACGTGGTACGGCGACTCCTTCTGCGACTGCGGCTGCGGCGCGCTCGACTTCGACTGCGCGGCCGTCGACGCACCGGCGCAGTGCGACTACTGCATCGCCTGCGGCGGGCCGAGCGGCGAGGACTGCGCGCCGTGGGTCGACGCGGCCGACACGCGCTTCTGCGCGCCGCACGACTGCGGCAACGACGTGGCCGAGACCATCGAGGCCTGCGACGGCAGCGACGTGCGCGGCGCGACCTGCCGCTCCGAGGGCTACGCCAGCGGCGACCTCGGCTGCGCCGGCGACTGCTCGGCCTTCGACACGACGAGCTGCGTGCCGATCGTGGTGCCGCCGACCTGGACCTGCAACGCCGGCTGGTTCGGCGACGGCAGCTGCGACTGCGGCTGCGGCGCGGTCGACCTCGACTGCGCCGGCGCGAGCGATCCCGGCCAGTGCGACCTGTGCCTGGCGTGCGGCGCGGGCTGCGCCGACGACTGCGCGGCGTACGTGCGCGCGGCCGACACCACCGTGTGCGCCACCACCTGCGGCGACGGCGTGCGCGTGGCGGCGCTGGGCGAGGAGTGCGACGACGGCTGGACCGACGCCGGCGACGGCTGCTCGCCGACGTGCACGGTCGAGCCGGGCTGGAGCTGCAGCGAGGACGCCGCGCCGACGACGGTCGAGCTGCCGGCGCTGGTGCGCGACTTCCACGCGGCGCACCCCGACTTCGCCACGAGCTTCGTCGGCGCCGACCCGGGCATCGTCGCGCCCGCGCTGGTGGCGGGCGAGCTCGTCTATGCGCCGAGCGGCGCGGGCACGACGCCGTCGACCAGCGGCGCCGCCAACTTCGATCAGTGGTTCCACTCGGTCGCCGACACCAACCTGCTCTTCGCCGAGGTGCTGCCGCTCACGACCCAGCCGAGCGGCGCGCTGGCGTTCTCGAGCGCGCTCTACACGCCGCTCGACGAGCGCGGCTTCGGCAACGAGGGCGAGGCCCACAACTTCGCCTTCACCGTCGAGGCGCGCCTCATGTTCGCCTACCAGGGCACCGAGGTCATGACCTTCACCGCCAGCGACGACCTGTGGGTGTTCGTGAACGACAAGCTCGCGGTCGACCAGGGCGGCACGCACGCGGCAGCGATGACGACGGTGACCCTCGACGCGGCCGGCGCCGCCACCTACGGCCTCGAGCCGGGCAAGGTGTACCGCCTGTCGATCTTCCACGCCGAGCGTCGCAGCGGCGTGTCCGACCTGGGCCTCGAGCTCAGCGGCTTCGCGTGGGCGCGCTCGGTGTGCACGCCGCCCGTGCCCTGACGGACGTCAGGCCTCGACGCCAAGGCGCGCGCCGCGGGCGAGGCCGGTGCGCGCCGCGGCCGAGCCGTCGCGCACGGCCAGCTCGACCAGGCCCTCGCTGCCCATGAGGCACACCAGCGCGCCGGGAGCCGCGTCGCCGTAGGTGCCGACGGCGGGCGCGCGCGTGCCGTCGGGCAGGACGACGGCGGCGGGCAGCGCGCTGAGCGACGTGACCAGGTTGCCGAAGCGATCGACGCCGCGCACGTGCGGCTCGGCCGGGGTCAGGACCGGCTCGAGCAGCGCGTGCTCGGGGCCGACGTCGGTCGGTCGCAAGAGGCCGGCGGCGAGCGCGGCGGCGGTCGGGGCGAAGACGTCGCGGCCGTGGAAGGTGGCCGAGCGGGCGGCGGGCAGGTAGCGGTGGCGCGCGATGCGATAGGCGACGACCGGGCCGCCGAGCTTCGCCAGCACGTCGTCGAAGAGGTGGTTGTCGGGGCCGACGAAGAGCTGGCCCGCGCACACGACGACGACGCCCGCGCGCGCGGTGCCGACGCCGGGATCGACCACGGCGAGGTGGGTCGTGCCGGGCGGGAACTCGGGCGCGGCGACGGCCAGGGCGGCGGCGCCGCGGGCCACGTCCTGGGGCGGGATGGCGTGGCCGAGGTCGTGCAGCGCGAGCGTCGGGGCGATGCGCAGGCACACGCCCTTCATGGCGCCGACCCAGCCGTCCTCGCTGCCGAAGTCGGTCGTCAGCGTGACGATGCCGTTCGGGCGCCAGGCCCGGGGATCGGTGCGGGCGTCGGTCGTCGCCGGGCTCAGCGCGCGACCTCGGCGTGGAAGGTCAGCGCAGCGACGAAGGCGACGCGCTCGGGCGGGTCGGCCGGGTCGAAGCCGAGCACGCCCGAGAGCGCCTGCAGCGCGCCGTCCTGCTCGAAGCCGGCCAGCGCCACCAGCGCGTCGACGAGGTCGCCGACCTCGAGCTCGCCGCGCAGCGTGGCGTTGCCGACCGCGCCGGGGTCGCCCTCGAGCGTCGCGGTGGTGACGCTCACGGTGGCGGCCACGCGCCCGCTCGACGGGTCGGGGATGGGCAGCTCGAAGGCGAACGGGCCGGCCGAGAACCAGGCCGCGACGTGCGTGGCGTCGGCCGGCTGGAGCGACAGCGGCGCGGTGGTCACGGCCGTGAAGGAGCCGCTGTCGGGCCCGCCCGGCTCGGCCAGGAGCGCCATCTCGTCGCCCGTCAGCCCGAGGCGGAGCGGCGGCACGAGCGAGCCGAGCACCGTGCGCGCGACCTGGCTGTCGGGCTGGACCAGCTCGAAGTCGCCCTCGTGGGTGGTCGCGCGCGCGGCCGTCCGGACGATGGTGCCGCGCACCGGCAGCGGCGCGCCGGCCGCCTCCAGCGCGCCCTCGACCGACCACAGCGCGGTCGCGTCGGGGTAGTCGTGGCTCGCGGCGCCGGCGTCGAGGCTCGCGCCGTCGCCCATGTCGACCGTGCCGTCGAGGCCGTCGAGCGCGGGCCAGGTGAGCGCGACCGGCGTCCCCGGATCGGCGAAGACCGGCGTCACGACGAGCGTCGTCGGGGCCTGGTCGTGGCCGGCCACGAGGTCCTCGACCTGGGCCTGGCGATTCTTCCAGTAGGCGAGCTCGTGGGTCTTCGTGTGCACGCGGAAGGGTAGGTCGTGCCGTTCGGGCCGCGGCCGTACTCCTGCGCTGCCGGGTAGCGGTAGCCGGCCTCGCGCCGGGCGATGACCGTCTCGGCGAGGGCCAGCGCGGCGGCGGCCTCGGCCAGCGGCGCGGCCGTGTCGCCGTGGGCGCGGAGCGCCAGGGCGGCGGCGTAGAGCGCGCGCGTGTGGGCGGCGCGCAGGTGATCGATGGTGAGGCCGTCGACGACCTCGTCGAGCCACGGGCGGCCGGCGGCCGGCACCGCGTCGCGCACGGCCTCGAGCCGGGCGGCGAAGGCGGCGTAGAGCGCGTCCATGCGCGCGAGCTCGGCCAGGTCCTGCACCTCGAAGCGCGTGGCGTCGGCGTCGGACAGCGTCACGACGTCGCGGAAGGCGACGCGCACCGGGCGCAGCTCGAGGCCGGAGACGGCGCCGAGCTCGTCGCCGGGATCCTCGCCGGCGAAGTACCAGTAGAGCCCGCCCGGGCGGCCGCGGAAGTCGGTCTTGCCGAGGAAGCTCGCGCGCTGCTCGAGCATGACTTCGTCAAGCACCTGGACTAATTCGTCGCGCGCGGCGCAGCTCGCCGGCCAGGCGTCGACCGGGCACAGCGGGTCGCCGAGCTCGCGCAGCACGTCGTCGAGCGAGGCCTGGTCGTTCCAGGCCCATAGACCCACGGCGTAGTCCTGCTGCCAGTAGCCCCACTCCTGGCCCGAGTCGAACATGCGGTGCTCGCGGACGCCTCCGCCGCGACCGGCGAGGTAGGGCCCGAGCAGCTCGATGTCGCGCTTCCGCGTCCAGAGGTAGAGCGGCAGGTAGACTGGCACGGCGTTGTCGAACGACAGCCAGTAGGCGCCCTCGGGGAACCAGTCGATGGGGCGGGCGCGCGCGTCGGCGCCGCTCGCGCTGGCGTCGGGCGCGGCGGCCTGGGCGATGAGGCAGAGCTTGTGGGCGAAGCTGGTCTGGCCGTAGACCGGGGCCGGCCCCTCGAGCGGGTAGAACATGACGGTGTGGACCTTCACGCCGAGGCCGGCCGCGGCGTGGAAGGCGAGGTCGTAGTAGTCGCTCTGGCCGAGCTCGTTGGTGCCCGACGGGCAGCCGAGGTCGTCGTAGTGGGCGGTCGGCTGGCTGCCGGTGATGTGGTCGTTGATCTCGACCGGCACGCCCGGGAGCCAGCGGTGCGCCGACTCGCCGGCCCAGTCGATCCACTGCACCGTCTCCTGGTCCGGCGTGGTGGTGAGCTCGGTCGGGCCGAAGTGGATGCCGAAGGTGTAGGGCGGCGTGCCGGGCGCGTCGGCGATGGCCTTCACGAAGGCGTCGATCTGATCGCGGATGGGCGTCGGCGCGTCGGGGTGGAGGTCGGCGGAGGCGCCCTGCTGCTGGTTGTGGAGCGTGATGCCGGCGCCGTGGCGCAGGCCGAGGCGGTCGGCCAGCGCCTGGAGCTCGGCCGCGCGCTGGGCCTGGTCGGCCGCCGGCGCGATGCCGCGGCCGGCGCCGCGCATGACGTCGCCGCGGTTCTTGATGATCCAGCGGTTGACGTGCTCGGCCTCGTCGATGGGGAAGCGCGCGTCGCTGAAGCTCTCGAGGTGCTCGAGCGGGTGCGCGCCGTGGAAGGTCCACGAGCGGTGCGCGAAGGCCGGCGCGTAGACGGGACCCGGGCCGAGCGCGCTGGGGGCGCGGGCGCGGGCGCGGAGCTGCGCGGCCGGGACCTGGGGCAGCCACTCGGCCTCGGGGTGGAAGAAGCGCGCGCCGAGGCGGCGGAGGAGCTCGTAGACCGCGTACTGGCGGCCGAGCGTGGTGGCCGAGCCGAGCGTCGCGAAGGTGGCGCCGACGCCGCCGTCGAGGGCGTTCGTCCAGGCGCCGTCGTCGGCGACGTCGAGGCGAAAGGCGTCGCCGTCGAGGCCGGTCGCGGCGTCGTCGAGGACGATGACCAGGCCGGCGTGCAGCGACTGGCCGAGCGCGGCCGGGTCGGCGGCGGTCTCGACGCGCGGCGTGAGGCCGGTCAGCGCGCCGAGGTAGCGCGTGAGCTCGGCCAAGGCGTCGGCGCGCGGGTCGACGTCGCCGGTCGTGTCGGGCGCGGCCGCGGCCGGGACGACGACGACGATCGGCGCGCTGGGCGCGGGCGTCGTGGCCGGGCGATCGTCGGAGCAGCCGGCCGCGACGGTGGCGACCATGCATGCGACCAGGCGGCGGAGGAGCGGAGCATCGCCCGACTCTAGCCACCCGCGGCGTAGCGAGGCCAACTCGTCTTTGTCGGGCCCGTCGAGGAGCAGCGGCACGAGCCGCGCGGCGGCGGCGCGCGCGCGATCCTCGTTGCCGGCCATGCGCTCGGCGCGGACCAGGATCTCGAGCGCGGTCGGGTCGTCCGACTCGGCGTGGGTGCGCGCGATGAGCGCCAGCGCGGCCTCGGGCGCGAGCGCGGCCAGGTAGGCCTCGGCCGCCTCGAGCCAGGCGCCGGCGGCGCGCGCCGGCTCGCCGTCGTCGTCGAAGGCCTCGGCGCGGGCCTCGAGCACCTCGGCCTGCTCGGCCGGCTCGAGGCTCTCGCGGTGGGCATGCCAGGTGGCCATGTCGAGCGGCATCAAGCGCAGGTAGCGGACGCGCGCCGCGCGGGCGCCGGCCGCGTCGCCCATGGCCTCGCGCTCGTCGCCGAGCTCGCGCAGGTAGCTGGCCGAGGCGCGCATGTCGAAGACGTTCTCGACCAGCTTCTCGAGGGCGCCGGCGCGCGCGCGGTGATCGCCCTGGGCCTTGGCCACCTCGGCCAGGAGCTCGAGCGCCGGCACCACGTCGTGGTCGACGGCGAGCACGCGCTCGAGCGCGGAGCGCGCGCCCGCGAGGTCGCCGCCCAGGAAGTGCTCGGTGGCCGCCATCAGGCCGGCTTCGATCTGATCGGAGTCGTCGACCTTCTTGGCCAGCGTCGGCTCGACCGTCTCGATGGGCGCGTCCTCGGGCAGGATGCCGAGCAGCTCGCGCGCCGGCAGGAACATCGGCTCGGCCTTCAGCAAGGCCTTCAAGAGCGTGCGCGCCTTGGCCACGTCGCCGGCGTCGGCGGCCGCCACCGCCACCGCGAAGTCGGACTCGCGCGTGGCGACGGGCGCGGGTGCCGGGGACGCCGCGGGCGCTAGGGTCGCGGCCGTCGGGGGCGGCGCGGGCGCGGGCGGCGTGGGCACGCTGACCGGGACCGGCCGCGGCGGCAAGTCGAGGCCGGCGCGCTGGCGCAGCTGGATGACGCGCGCGTCGATGCGCCAGGCCGGCGACACGCGCCCGAGCGTCGCGCGCGCCTGGCCCGGGGCGCCGAGCGCGTCGAGCTGGACCTCGGCCAGGCGGATGCGCGCGAGGTCCTTGCCGTCGTCGTCGCCGCGGATGCTCTCGAGGCGCGACAGCACCTGCACCAGCGCCGCGCCGGCCGCCGCGTCGGCGAGGCTGGCGGAGCCGCGACCGCCGCCGCCGTCCTCGAGGGCGTCGGCCAGGAGCTCGTGGGCCTCGACGTGGCGGGGCGAGAGGCGCGTCGCCTCCTCGAGGAACGGCCGCGCGCCGAAGGGGTCGGCCAGCTCGGAGAGCGCGGCGCGACCGAGCGCGACCAGCACCTCGATGCGCGTCTGCACGCCGACCGTGCCGTCCTTGTCGTCGCCGCGCGTCGGCAGCCAGCCGAGCCGCAGGGCTCCGGTCCGCTGGTGGTCGGGCCACAGGCCGAACTCGGCTTGGAGCGCCATGAGGCGCGCGGCGCGCACCTCGGCGGCGGGCTGGTCCTCGGGGCACTCGAAGACCGACTGCGCCAGCGGCTCGACGGCGTCGTAGCGGAGCCCGAGCGACTCGTAGAGCACGGCCACGCGATGCAGGATGCGCGCGCGCGCCGGCCCGGGCGCCACGCGCCGCGCGCTCTCGTGGAGCTCGTGGACCAGCAGCTCGCGCCGCGCCGGATCGGGCGCGCAGCGCTCGAGCAGCTCCAGCGCCTCCGACGAGTCGGGCTCGCGCTTCAGCACCTCCGTGATGGCGATGAGCGCCGAGCGCGTGTCGCTCCGCGCCACCATGGCCTTGGCCCGCACCGCCTGCGCGCGCGCCCAGGCCGGCGACGCGGTCGGCACCTGGCCCGCGAAGCGCAGGGCCAGGACCGCCTCCTTGGCGCGCACCGCCAGCTCGGCCAGCTCGAGGTACTGCGCCTCCTCGAGGTTGGCGAGGTCGCCCGCGCGCCACAGGACGCGCCGCGCCTTGGCCGGGTCGGCCAGCGACTCCAGGAGGAGATGCGCCAGGCGCAGGATGACGCGCACGGCCAGGGTCGGCGCGTTGGCCGGCACCTGCCGGAGCGCGCCCTCGAGGATGCGCTGGGCCTCCTGGCCGTGACCCTCCTGGGCCTCGACCTCGGCCAGCGCGAGCTGCGCCTCGAGGTCGTCGGGCGCGGCCTCGAGCACGACGCGCAGGAGCACGCGTGCGTCCTCGGGCTCGTGGCGCTCGAGCGAGTGCTGGGCCAGGCGGAGCCCGGCCTCGCGCGTCCGGTCCTTGCTGCGCGCGGCGAACAAGAGCCGCTTGTAGAGCGGCAGCGCGCGGCGCACGTCGCCCTCGCCCTCGGCCAGCGCGATGAGCGCGGCCAGCGCCTCCTCGTGATCGGGCGCGCGCTCGAGCACGCGCTCCAGCGCCGCGCGAGCCGTCGGGGTCGACCTCGGCCAAGAGCTGCGCGCGCGTGAGATCGGCCGCGTTCATGTCCTCGCGCGCGTCGGCGCGCGGGTCGCCGTGCGGCCCGGCGGCCAGCACCTCGACCAGGCGCTCGAGCTCGACGGCCGCCTCCTCGGGCCGGCCGCGCCCGAGGTGGATGGCCGCGAGCCCGCAAAACGCCGGCTCGTAGCCGCGCGCGACCTCGAGCAGCTCGCGGCACACGCGCTCGCCCTCATCATAGAGCACGGGCTGCGAGGCGCAGATGCCGATGAGCCGCTCGGCCAGGAAGCCGGGGCGCGGCGGGCCGTCGAGGGCGCGGTAGACCTCGGCCAGCGCCTCGCGCGTCCGGCCCTCGCCGAGCAGGCGATCGATCTGGCCGTGGTGGCGCTTCAGCTCGAGGTCCTCGACGAAGCGCTCGAACGAGCTCTTGCCGCCGCCGGCGTCGTAGTAGGCGGCGTCGTCGGCCGCGACCACCAGCGCCTCGCGCCGCGCCGCCTCTTGGGCGGCGAAGCGCGCGACGAAGCGACCCTCGCGCAGCTCGGCGCCGCGCGCGTAGAGGCGGCGCGCGTCGGGGATCTTCCAGCCGAGGTCGGTCAGCGCCCACGCCAGCGCCTGCCGCACGAAGCGGAGGCGCGCGGTCGTCAGCGTGCGGTCGACGACCAGGTCCTTCGGCAGCAGATCGAGGATGCGGCCGGCGCACACCGGCCACGGCGACGACACCGGCCCGTAGACGCGCACCTGGTAGAGCGACAGCACGAGCAGCGGCTCGTGGCCCGTGTCGGCGCGGTCCTCGCCGCGGTCGGGCAGGATGCGCGCGCGCACGGTGAAGCGCACGCCGCCCTCGGTGGTGCCCGACAGGACGAGCCCGTCGTCGTGGGCGCTGCCGCCGATGGCGCCGCCCGACACGCGGAAGAGCCAGTCGAGGACGACGCGCGCGTCGATGCGCAGCTCGAGCTCGGCGGCCTCGCCGCGGTGGTGGCGGAAGCGCTCGATGCCCTCGCGGAAGTCGAACGGGAAGGTGACGTGCGGCAGCTGCAGCACGAGCTCGCCGACCTCGGCGCCGCCCGGCAGGGCCGCGTGCTGCAGGACGACGGCCAGCGTGCGGCCCTCGATGCGCAGGCTCCAGGTGGGCCCCTGCCCGCTCGGCGGCTCGCGCGACACGCCGCGACCGCCGGCCGCGGGAGCGCCCGGGCCGCGGTCCGACGACGCATGGATGACGAGGCTCGACGACACGCTACCCGCGACTATAGCGGGCTTTCACGCGGCCGTCGCGCTCTACCGGGGTCACGGTTGCTCGCACACCGCGGCCAGCCAGAGCTTGCAGTCGACGTCGTTCCAGGTGCCGTTGCCGGCGGTCGGGTTGAGCAGCGTGCAGTCCTCGGCGGCGGCGAAGTCGTCGGGCTGGTTGGAGGCGTAGTTGCGGTAGTTGCCGGCCAGCGGGCTGCCGTCGACCCAGGTGTAGACACCCTCCTGGCCGAGGTCGTTGGCACCGATCCAGAAGCTGCCCATGCCGGCGTTCTTGGCCTCGGACGCGAGCCAGCTGTTCTCGGTGCCGGCGCCGATGGCGACCAGCGTCATGCCGTGGGCGGAGCAGTTGGCGGCGGCGGCGGCGCGCGCGCGCGGGCGGGCGCAGAAGAGGTAGTTGCGCCCGTTGGTCGCGTGCGGCGTGCAGTCCTCGCAGGTCGAGCCGTTGTCGGTCTTGCCGTCGCAGTCCTGATCGACGCCGTCGCCGCAGGCGTCGACCGCGCCCCAGTGGCGGGAGGCGTCGCTGTCGGCGCAGTCGAGATCGCACGAGGCGCCGTCGTGGTCGGCGTCTTGGGCCGGGTCGCGGCGGCAGCCGATGCGCCCGCGGATGTCGGCCGAGCGCGCGTCGAGGAACGAGGCGGCGCCGTCGAAGCCGCCGCTGGCGTCGGCGCCCTTGCCCTCGCGCGGCTCGACGTCGATGTAGGGCTGGATGATGTCGGGCACGCCGGCCAGCGCGTCGACGACCTGGCCGGCGTCGACGATGGCGGCGAGGTCGAGGAGCTTTGCCTCGAAGGCGATCTTGCAGGCCTTGTCGCTCATGCAGCCCTGGAGGAGGAGGCCCTGGCCGTCGTACCAGCCGAGGCTCGAGGCGAAGGTCTGGTCGGTGCCCCACGGCATGAGCGAGGCCAGGCCGTCGTCGTCGAAGTGGACGATGAAGTTGTTGCGCGTCGGCGCGTAGCCGTCCCAGTGGCCGATGAAGATCTCGGTCGCCATCATGGCGAGGACCTCGTTCCAGTCGACGAAGGCCGCGGTGGCGACCATGAAGCCCAGGCCGCGCGGGGTGTACTGCACGGCGTCGATGAGGGTCGCGAGGTCGACGCGGCCGGACTCGCTGCCCTCGTCGAGGTCCAGCTGGTAGGCCTGCGCCTGCACGAAGTCGTCGCCGTACTGGCCCTCGAAGGCGGCCTTGGTCGAGGCGAAGTGGTTCGAGTACCAGGGCTCGGCGTAGGCCTCGATGTCGGCATAGAGGCCGTAGTCGGAGCCGTTCACCTTGACCCACACGTAGCCGACGCGCGGCGCCGGCACGCCCATGGCGCGGAAGAGCGCGTAGGCCACCATCTCGTGGACCTTGGCGCCGTCCTGCACCATGTTGTTGAGCGTCATCGCGAGCGCGCCGCGCATGTTGCCGCCCGGCCACCAGCGGTTGAAGTCGAGCTTGAAGCCGGCCTTCTGATCGATGGTGCGGAAGCTGCCGATGCGGCCCTTCAGGCGCACGCCGACCGGCTGCTCGACGGTGCCGAACTCGTCGGTGAGGCGGAAGGTGCCGGTGACCCAGGTCTGCGGCTCGGCCTTCAGGCTGGCGTAGGCGGTGGCGTCGAGGGTGAGCGCGATGTTGGCGACCGGGCGCAGCGGGTCGTAGAGCGTGCCGATGGGGTCGAACGGGTCGAGGTCGGGGGCCTGGTTGGGGGCGCCGCGCGTGGGCTTCGTGACGGTGAAGGCGCCGCTGATGTCGGGGAGGCGGCCGTAGGTGTAGCCGTCGGGATCGTTGCCGGCCGGCGCCGCGTCGAGGACGACGCCCGAGGCCTTCACGACCGCGACGCCTTCGCTGCCGCAGCTCACGCCGAAGGCGGTGAGGTCGACGACGAGGCGACCGCCGGGCGCCAGCGTGCCGGTGCCGAGCGGCTGGCGGTGGGCCGCGCTGGCCGGGTC
>JAXLYZ010000021.1:0-159942 GCA_046351155.1 Myxococcota bacterium | reverse complement strand
GGGCTCACCGAGGACAGAGCCGGAGCGCCGCCGAAGCGACGGGCGCGCTCGGCGAGGAGCCGGATCTCGACCCCGGCGATCGGCGCGAGCTCGTGCGCGTCCGGCCCCTCCGGCGGCGCGGCCAGCGGCGCCTGCGACGGCGTGTCGAAGGCCGCGTCGACGGCCATCAGCGCGTCGCGCAGCTCGAGGATGAGGCCGTGGCTCACGAGCTCGGGCGACGGTTGCCAGCGCGCGACCCACGCCGAGGCCGTCTGTTTTCTCAGGAGGGCCTCGATGCGCGCCTCCGACGAGCGGTCGGACAGCCCGAAGACGCCCATCATGTCGTTGACGAGGACGTCGGCCGCGGTCGGGTCGAGGCCGCGCACGCGCCCCACCACCTCCTCGAGCGACAGCGGCGCCACGCTCGGCCACCACGGCGCGCGGGTGAGCCTCTGCGGGTTCTCGTAGTACCTCTTCACGGCCTTCGCATATCCCCGGCGGCATCGCTCTGTCGACGGTCGCGGCTCAGGCCGCGTCGGGCCGGGCCGGCCGCGGACCGAACAGCGCCGTGCCGATGCGGACGAGGGTCGCGCCCTCCTCGATGGCGAGCCCGAAGTCGTCGGACATGCCCATCGACAGCTCGCCCGCGCAGCCTGGAGCGAGCCGATCGCGCACGCCGTCGAGCAGCCCGCGGAGCCGCGCGAAGGACCGACGCACGGCGTCCGGGCCGACGTCCTCGAGCGGCCGCGGGATGCACATCAAGCCGCGGAACGACAGCATCGGAGCGGCTGCCACTGCGTCGACCAGCGCGTCGAGCGCGTCGACCGCGACGCCCGACTTCGTCGCCTCGGCGTCGATGTCGACCTGGACGAGGCAGGGCAGGGGCGCCGTCAGCCGCGCCCACAAGGCCTCGACCAGCGCGGCCCGGTCGATCGTGTGGAGCAAGGCCGGCGGCGCCTTGGCCAGGTCCTTCGCCTTGTTGGTCTGCACCGGTCCGATGAGGTGCCAGTCGAGCGCCGGGAAGGCGGCCTTCCGCGCCAGGAACGCCTGCACCTTGTTCTCGCCGAAGGCCCCGACACCCTGCGCCGCGAGCGCCGCCACCGCCGCATCCGGATGCGTCTTCGAGACCGCCACCAGCGTCACCGACGCGCGCGCGCGACCGGCCCGCGCGCACGCCTCGGCGATGGCGCGCTCGATGGCCTCGAGGCGCGCGCTCGGCGCGACCGGCGGCGCCGCGTCAGTAGGGGAGGATGTCATGCGCGCCCATCTCTTCCATCATCTCGACGGTCTGGCAGAGGGGCAGGCCCACGACGTTGGTGTAGCTCCCGACGATCGAGTCGACGAGGTAGGCGCCTACCCCTTGCACCGCGTAGGCGCCGGCCTTGTCCATCGACTCGCCGACGGCGATGTACTTCTCGATCTCGCTGCTGATGAGGCGCTTGAAGCGCACCTCGGTCGCGACCGCCTGCACGCCCTCCTTGTTCTTCCGGAGGTCGTGGATGCAGAAGCCGGTGATGACGCGGTGCGTGTTGCCGGCCAGCCGGTGCAGCATCTCGGCGGCCTCGGCCGTGTCCTTCGGCTTGCCGAGGATGGTCTCGCCCAGCACCACCACCGTGTCGGCGCCGATGACCCAGCGCGTGTCCTGCGTCCGGCCGACGCCGCCCGGCGCCGCGCGCCGGACGCCGGTCTCGACGTCGGTGTAGAGCGTCGTCTGCATGCGCTCGACCACCGCCAGGACCTTCGTCCGCGCCATGCGCTTCACGAAGTTCTCGGCCGTCTCGTTCTCGAGGCGGATCTCGTCGATGCCCGGCGGCACCACCTTCACGGTGAAGCCCAGCCGCTCGAGCAGCTCCTTCCGGCGCGGCGACGCGGACGCGAGGATGACCGGCACTCCCATCAGCAGCTCCTTTCGGTTCCGGCGGGCTCGCGGAGGATCCGCCGGCCGCGCTCCATAGCGCAGCCGCGATCACCTTGGAAAGGCTCAGCGAGAACCATGCCCGTAGCGCGCGCGGCATCGATCTGCTAGATGCCTCGCTTCGGTCCGCGCGGAGGCTGCATGGGACTCTTTGGTTTCGGCAATAGTGCCGGCAAGATCGACAAGCTCAAGAAGCGCGTCACGAACAAGTACGGGCAGTCCATCGACCGTCAGGCGGCGATGAAGACGCTCTACGACATGGGGACGCCCGAGGCCCTCGGGGCCTTGCTCGCCCGCTACACCATCAACACCGACGTCACCATCACCGACCAGGACGAGAAGCGTCAGGTCTATGAGTGGCTCGTCGCCACCGGCGAGCGCGCCGTCGCCCCCATCGAGGCCTTCGTGTCGGCCCACGACGGCGTCTACTGGCCGCTCCGCGCGCTCAAGGAGATCGCCGGCATCGACCGCGCCGTCGACGCGCTCCTGCGCGCGCTCGATCGCGCCGAGGGCCTGGAGATCCGCGTGAACGAGCAGAAGGTTCAGCTGGTCTCGAACCTGCGCGACTTCCCGCACCCCAAGATCCTCGAGCGCCTGAAGGTCCTCTGTCGCGACCCGAGCGACGAGGTGCGCTTGATGGCCATCGACGGCCTGCTGACGTACGGCGAGAGCGAGGCCGTGGCCATCGTCGCCGAGCGGCTCATCGACCCCGAAGAGACGCATCGCGTGCGCTCGGTCGTCTTCGAGCAGCTCGTCGAGCAGGGCTGGTCGCTCACCCCGTGGAAGGAGCAGATCGAGCAGTCGCAGGTCCTCCCCGACCACTATCGCCTGGGCCCCAACGGCGCCCTCGTTCGCGCTCGCTGAAGTCCGAGCGAAGGCCGCCGCTCGGCTCTGGAACGCAGGCTCGCCCTTCAGGGCGAGCCGGAGTGAAGAGCCGAGCTCGAAGGGCGACCCCGAGCGAGGCCACCGGCCTGACGCTCGCGACGCGAGCGGCCGCAACAAACTTGCTGGAGCAGTCCCGATGGCATCCGACCCGTACCTCGTCACGCGCGAAGGCCTCGACAAAATCAAGGCGCGCCTCGAGCAGATCAAGAAGATCGACCGCCCCCAGAACGTGCGCGACATCGAAGTGGCGCGCGCCCACGGCGACCTGCGCGAGAACGCCGAGTACCACGCCGCCAAGGAGCGGCAGGGCTTCCTCGACGGCGAGATGCGGAGCCTCGAGGACAAGATCGCGCGCGCCCAGGTGGTCGACATCGCCTCGCTCAGCGGCACCAAGGTCGTCTTCGGCGCCAAGGTGACGGTGCTCAACGTCGACAACGACGAGACCTCGCAGTTCCAGATCGTCGGCGAGGACGAGGCCGACGCCAAGGGCGGCCGCATCTCCTACAAGGCGCCGATCGCCAAGGCCCTCCTCGGCAAGAAGCTGGGCGACGAGGTGGTCTTCAACGCCCCGGGCGGCGCGCGCACCTACGAGATCACGGCCATCGATTTCCAATGATCGCGTCCACCCTCGCGTCCTCCGAGGACGCGACGCGCGAGCTGGCCCGAGCGCTCGCCGCGCGCCTCGAGCCCGGCGACGTGGTCGCGCTCGAGGGCCCGCTCGGGGCCGGCAAGACGCTCTTCGCGCAGGCGCTCCTGGCGGCGCTCGGCGTGGTCGGGCCGGTCACCTCGCCGACCTTCGCGCTGGTCCAGCGCTATCTCGGGCGCGACGGCCAGGTGGTGCTGCACGCCGACCTCTATCGCCTCGGCGATGACGACGACGTGTTCGCGCTCGGCGTGTGGGACGACGTCGCCGACGGCGCGCTGCTGGTCGTCGAGTGGCCCGAGCGCGCGCCGTCCGTGCTCGAGGCCGCGCGCTTCCACGTGCGGCTCGAGGACTTCGGGCCGACCACGCGCCGCATCACGGTGAGCGAGGCGCCTCGCCCGTGACGCCGGCCCGCGTCGCTGCGGCGCCCGGCGCGGCCGCGCCCTGCGACGACGGTGCGTCCGGCGCCGGACCGGTGCAGAATGTGCCGCGAATGACGCCCACCAGGATCGTCACGATGAGCCCGACGGCCAACGCGCCCCAGAGGACGCGGAGGACCACGGTCAGGGGCGAGGCCGGAGCTCTCGGCCGGCGCGGCAACGCGGTGCTCACCGGGGCGGTCTACCTGCCTGGTCGCGCATGGTCAAGCCGGCTCGCCGGGTGCGTCGCGGCGCTCGCGCTCGGCCTCGGCGCCGCGGGCGGCGCGCGCGCCGACGAGCCGGCGCCGGCGCCGCACGTCGTCCGCCTCGACCTGGCGCGCGGCCCGCTCATCACCTCGTCGCGCATCACCGGCCTCGGCGGCGCCTACGCCGGCGTCGCGGTCGGCATCGACGGCGTGTGGCGGAACCCGGCCACGCTGGCCAATCGGCCCGACTACTCGACGGACTGGTTCGACTACGACCTCACCCTCGACTGGCTCATCATCGCCGCCGACGAGGTCGACTTCGACGGCGACGGTCTCCAGGCCGGCAGCGCGTCGCGCGAGCTCGTGGCCGTGAACGTCGGCTTCTCGCTCCAGTTCGGCCCGCTGGCGTTGGGCTTCCTGGCCACCACCTACGGCTACAGCGCCACCAGCGACGCCGCCGAGACCGTCGACGTGCAGTTCATCGACTTCCTCATGGGCGTCGCCTGGGCGGGCGACGACGGCCAGTGGATAGGCGGCGGCGGCGTCCTCGTCTCGGTGCTGAACGCGCAGGCGCCGTTCTTCGGCAGCGACGCCATCGCGCTCACCGGCAGCGCCCTCGACGCGGGCTTCCTCTATCGACCGCGCGAGCGCCCGTGGCGCGTCGGCGCGCACCTGCGCTTCGGCGCCGAGCTCGGGCTGGACGGCGACGCCGCGCCCGCCACGCTGCCGCCGAGCATCTCCGCCGTCGAGGCCGCCATCCCGTGGCAGATAGGCCTCGGCGCGAGCTACATGATGGCGGCCGACCCGGCGCGCCAGTACAACCCGCGCCTGCGCTCGACCATCGCGCCGGTGCTCGACCACCGCTACCTCCTCCTGTCGGCCGAGACGGTGGTCTACGGCGCCACCGGCGGCGAGAGCCTCGAGGCGCTGGTGAGCGGCGTCGAGCGCGCCCTCGGGCGAGCACCCGAGCGTGTCGCTCCACCTCGGCGCCGAGGGCGAGGTCTTCGACGACCGCGTGCGCGCCCGCCTCGGCACCTACTTCGAGCCGAACCGCGTCGCGGTCGGCCTGGACGGCCGCCTGCACCTGACCGGCGGCATCGAGATCCGCCTGTTCCAGGCGATCTGGATGTGGAAGGCCACCTTCGGCTTCGATCTGGCGCCCGGCTGGGAGAACGTCTCGATCGGCGTCGGCTTCTGGAAGTAGGGCCGCGGCGCCCCCCAGCAAGCTCTTGCAGGCCCGGCCGGCGTCGGGCATGACGACCGCCGATGGACGCTCCCCCGGTGGAATCACAGGACTCGCTGGCCTCGCTCGAGGCCGCGCTGGGCCACACCTTCCGGGACCGCTCGCTGCTCGTGTCGGCGCTCACCCATCGCTCGTTCGCCAACGTCGCGCGCCAGGCCGGCGAGGTCTGCGCCGACAACCAGCGCCTCGAGTTCCTGGGCGACGCGGTGCTCGACCTGGTGGCCGCCGAGGCCTTGTTCTCGGCCGCTCCCGAGGCGCACGAGGGCCAGCTGACCCAGCGCCGCGCGGCCCTCGTGCACGAGGCGCGCATGGCCGAGGCCGCGCTCGTGCTCGACCTCGGCGCCCACCTGCGCGTCGGCCCGGGCGCCCAGTGCGCGGCGCTGCGCGCGCGCGCGTCGGTGCTGGCCGACACCTTCGAGGCGGTGGTGGCGGCGTTGTACCTCGACGCCGGCGGTCTCGACGTCGTGCGGCGCCTGTTCGCGCGCCTCTACCCGGCCGACCTGGCCACGCCGCGCGCCCACATGCCGGCCAAGGCGCGGCTGCAAGAGCTGGCGCAGAGCCGCTGGAAGCTGACGCCGGTGTATACTGCCGGCCCGGCCCCGAGCGGCGGCTTCGAGGCGGTCCTGACGATCGGCCAGGAGCTGACCGCGACCGGCCGCGGCACCTCGAAGCGCGCGGCCGAGGAGCACGCGGCCGGGGTCGCGCTGCAGCACATCTCCACCGAAGCGACGAGGACGGACCCCCGATGATCGAACCCCTGCCCATCCGCGAAGGGCTCGTCATCCCTTCGGAGTTCCTGTCCGTCTCATACACGCGGAGCCTCTTGCGCATCGGCGACGACGGCGAGCGCGAGGTGCTGGACGGCGTCGAGGCCGCGCGCCGCCTGCCGTCGGCGGTCGAGCTGCGCTGCGACATCAAGAGCTGCACCGTCCTCGACGAGGCGCAGAAGCGGCGCGTCCTGGCCCACGCCCCGCTCAAGGCCGACCGCCGCGGGGTGGTGCGCGTGATGTGCGCCGACTACGAGTCGCGCCCGAAGAACCTGGGCGGCGCGCGCGACGCCATGTCCTACGCCATCCGCGACGCGCTGGTGGCCCCCGAGGCCGCGCCGGTCGAGGAGCGGAAGAAGCGCGGGCGCGGCGGGCTCATCAAGCCCTCCTGAACCGTGCCAGCTGCCATTGAGCGCGGGGCGGGCCGGTGGTAGTCATTCCGGCGTGAAAGAACTGCTCGGAGACTGGCGCGACGGCGGTGGGCTCGCAGGCTTGGCGACCGTGCTCGGCCCCGAGGAGGCCGCGCTCGAGGACTCGGGCCCGCTACGCGGCTCCGAAGGCGAGCCGGAGGCGCTCGCGGCCGGCGAGAGGACGTTCTTCGGGAGGAAGCTCCCGCTGTCGGGGCGGCGCGACGCGCTGGAGCGCGTGTACAACGCCGTGCGCGACGCCTGCGCCGAGAAGAAGGCGCGCGTCGTCGAGATCATCGGCTCGGCCGGCCTCGGCAAGACGCGGCTCCTGGCCGAGACGCTGGCCATCATCGACCCGGCCGAGAAGGGCATCGACGTGCTGGCCGTGGCGGCCGACTCGAGCGACGGGCCGCAGGCGCTGGTCGGCAAGCTCGTGCGCGCGCGCTTCGGCATCGCGCCCCACGAGAAGGACGCCGTCGCCTACGACCGCATCCTCGAGGCGGCGCTGCCGCTGCTCGGACCGTCGGCCGATCGCCAGCTCGTCGCGACCGCGCGCATGCTGGGCTTCCTGGCTGGCCTCCGCACCATGGGCCCGGGCGCCGACGCGCTGCCGGCCGACCTCGATCACTTCCGACGCCAGGCGCTGAAGACGCTGGTCGGCATCTTCAAGAAGGACCTCGAGCGCGCGCCGCGCATCCTGGTCGTGAAGCGCGCCAACGAGCTCCACGACCACGCCGTCGAGCTGGTGCGCGACCTCACCGCCGAGCTCCGCGACATGCCCTTCGTGGTCATCGCCATGGCCGAGCAGCCGCCCGACAGCTTCGCGCCCGACGGCGTCGATCAGGTGTCGGTGCCGGTCGAGCCGCTGACCGACCGCGACGTCGAGCGCCTGGTGCTGGCGCTGCTCGAGGGCGCGGTGGCCGACCCCGCGCCCGCGGCGGCGCCTGCCGCGCAGGCCCCCGACACGGCGGTGGCCGACCTCGTGAAGAGCCTGGTCGCGCACGCGCACGGTAGCCCGCGTCTGGTCGAGGAGAACCTCCACCTGCTCGTGCAGCGCGGCGTGCTGGTGCCGAGTGACGACGGCGCGCTGCGCCTCGGCGCCACCTGGGCGAGCGCCGAGCTCGCCGAGGACCTCGAGACCGCCTCGCGGCTCCGCCCTCGCGGCGCTCGCCCCGGCCGAGCAGTCGCTGCTCCAGGCCGCCGCCATCTTCGGTCGCCGCTTCCACGAGGACGGCGTCGTGGCCGTGGCCGAGGCGCTCGACCGCGGCTTCCTCGATCGCCTGGGCGCGCCGCCTGAGCTGGTGCTGCCCTTCGCCGGCGGCGGCGTCCTGCCGGGCCTGGTCGCGCTCGACCGCGCCGGCATCGTGGCGCGCGCCGGTCCGAGCCATCCCGAAGGCGCGCACGACGGCCCCGCCGCGGCGCATGCCGGCAAGCTCTGGCGCTTCCGCCACGGCAGCGACCGCGCGCGCCTCCTGGCCGAGCTGGCGCCGCCCGCGCGCGCGCAGGCGCATCGCATCGCGGCGGCCTGGCTCCGCACGCACGGGCAGGCGCCGCACGAGGTCATCGCCGCGCACGAGCTCGACGGCGTCCACCCGGTCGAGGCGGCGGCCGAGCTCCTGCTGGCGGCCGAGGGCGCGCAGGCCGAGCTGGCGGTGCCGCGGGCCAAGGGCCTCTATCGCCGGGCGCTGCACGTGCTCGGCCTCGACGAGCCGAACCGCGGCCTCGACCGCGCGCCGCTGCTCCTGCGCGCGCTCACCGGCTTCGCCGAGCTGGCCGTCCGCACCGGCGACTACGGCGTGGCCAAGGCGCTCTTCTGGGGCGCGCTCGAAGCCGCGCGCGTGGCCGGCGACCAGGCAGCCGGCGCCGCCTCGTGGCTTGGCCTCGGCAAGGCCTACCGCGGCCTCGGCGACTACGGCCGCGCCCGCCTCGCGCTGGCGCTGGCGAGCGACCTCTTTCGCGCGCAGAACGACTCGCGCGGCCTCGGCGCCACGCTCGATCAGCTGGCGCGCGTGCACTGGCTCGAGGGGGGCGACGGCGGCACCGAGCAGGCGCTGGCGCTCTTCGAGGCGGCGCTGGCCATCCGTCGACGGCTGGGCGTGCCGCGCGCCATCGCCGAGACGGTCAACATGATCGCCAATATCCGCATCCAGCATGCGGACTTCGAGGGCGCCGAGGCGCTCCTGAAGGAGGCGCGCGAGCGCTGGCACGAGGCGGGCGACCTCTTCGGCGAGGCGCGCTCGCTGGTGGCGCTCGGCGCCATCGCGTTCGCGCGCGGCGACCGCCCGCTGGCCATCGAGCGCTGGCGCGACGGCCTGGCGCGCGCCGAGCAGGCCGGCGAGCGCGACCTCATCGGCGCCTTCCTGAACAACATCGGCGAGGCCCAGCTCGAGCTCGGCGACTTCCCGCGCTCGGCCGCGGCGCTGGTCGAGGCGCGCGAGATCGCCTCCGAGACCGGCGACCTGCGCACGCTGGCCGACGTGCTGAAGAACCTGGCCGTCCTCGCCGCCGTGGTCGGCGACTTCGACCGCGCCGAGCACCTCGTGGCCGAGACGCAGGGCCTGGCCGACGCCATCCACGCGCGCCCGGCCCGGATCCAGGCGCTGCGCGCGCGCGCCGTGGTGAAGAGCCACCGCGCCGCAGCCCAGCGCATGGACCCCGACGCGGCCGCCTGGGTCGCCGAAGCGACGCGCCTCTACAACGAGGCGCTCGCCCAGTTCGAGGACCTCGGCGACAAGTGGGAGGCCGACCGCACGCGAGTCATGCGGCAGAACCACCTGACCCGGCACCCACCGGCTTGATTGGCGCTACCCGGCATGGCCCAGCCCGGTGAGCGGAGCGCCGATTGGCGCGCAGCGAACCATCGGCTTGATCGGATGGCCTCGCTCCGGCCGCCCTCATCCGGCTCCTTCCTTCGGTGCGCGCTCTTACATCAGCCAGGGCAGCCTCGGCTTCGCCAGGCCTTCTGGCTGATTCGCGCCCACCTTCGTCCAGGAGCCTGGGCGGCCTGCGCTCGGGGTTGCCTATGGTTCGCTGCGCGCCCTTCGGCGCTCCGCTCACCGAGGTGCGCCGTGGACGGTACCGCCGATTGAGCGATAGGCTCTTCAGGCTCGACCAGACAACTCAACCAAATAGATGCTTCGCGATGATGAGGCGCTGGATCTGGCTCGTGCCCTCGTAGATCTGGAAGATCTTGGCGTCGCGCATGAGCTTCTCGACCGGGTACTCGGTGTTGAAGCCGTAGCCGCCGAAGACCTGCACCGCGTCGGTGGCGATCTTCATCGCCTCGTCGGCGGCGAAGCACTTGGCGTAGGCCGCGGCCAGGCTGTTGCGCTCGCCCTGGTCGAACTGCCAGGCGGCCTTCCAGCACAGGAGGCGCGCGGCCTCCACGCTCTTGGCCATGTCGGCGATCATGAAGCTGATGGCCTGGTAGTCGCTGATGGGCTTGCCGAAGGTCTTCCGCTCCTTGGCGTAGGCGATCGACTCGGTGAGCGCGCGGTTGGCCAGGCCGACGGCGCACGCCGCCACCATCGGGCGCGTGATGTCGAAGGCCGACATGGCGATCTTGAAGCCCTGGCCCTCGACGCCGACCACGTCCTCGACCGGGACGCGCACGTCCTCGAACACGACCTGGCGCGTGTCCGACGCGCGCTGGCCCATGTTCCACTCCTTGCGCCCGACCTTCACGCCGTCGGTCTCGCGCGGCACCGCGAAGCCGGTCATGCCGCGGTGTCCCTGGGCCGGGTCGGTGTAGGCCAGGACGAAGTACCAGTCGGCCTTGGCGGCGTTGGTGATCCACTGCTTCGTGCCGTTCAGGACGTAGTGGTCGCCCTTCTTGACGGCGGTCGTGCGCAGGCCGGCCACGTCGGAGCCGGCGCCCGGCTCGGTGACGCAGTAGGCGGCCATCTTGAACTCCTCGACCATGGGGGTCAGGAACTTCTTCTTGAGCGCGTCGCTGCCGGCCACGATGAGCGGCGCCTCGGCGAGGTTGTTGCCCTCGATGGCGGTGGTGATGCCGGTGCAGCCGTAGCCGAGCTCCTCGGCGATGAGCACCGTCTCGAACACGCCGAGCCCGATGCCGCCGTACTCGGCCGGGATCTTCGTGTTCACGAGACCCGCCTCCCAGGCCTTCTTGACGAGCTCGACCGGGAACTCGCCGGTCTCGTCGTGGTGGCGCGCCGCCGGGATGATCTCCTTCCTGGCGAAGTCGCGGGCCAGCTGCTGGATCTGCTTCTGCTCTTCGGTGAGGCGGAAATCGACCATGGTGACGCTCCTGGGCTCGAGGCTCGCAGCCGCGGTTCGTGCCGCCCTGCGAGCGAGGCCCGCGGTCTCTAACACGGCCACCCGAGGCCCGAAAACAGAAAGGCGACCGGGGTCGCCGGTCGCCTCTGTCGGGCTCGCGCGCCCTCCCGCGGGAGGGCGAACGGCCTCATGCGCATCGCGTCAGTGCTTGAACGCCTTCGAGTAGTTCGCCAGCGCCGTGACCTGCTCGGGCGTGAACTTCTTGGCGTAGCCCTTCATGGCGGTGTCGGCGACGCCGTTCGAGATGATGCCCTCGAACTTCGACGGGTCGGCCTTGGGGGCGGTGAGGTCGGGCATGGTCTTGCCGTCCTTGCGCACCTTGTCGCCGAGCTTCGTCTGGCCCTTGCCGTCCTCGCCGTGGCACTTGGCGCAGGTGTCGGTGTAGGCCGTCTTCACCTCGAACGCCGGCGTCGGCGGCGCATCGTCGGCGCGCACGTCGGGCGACGCCATCACGGCGCCAGCGCCGAACATGACGCCCAGGGCCGAGGCACTTCCGAGCAGCAAGGACTTCATGGTCTTCATCGATCCCCTCCAGGGCATTCGTTGGTCATGCCCGTGTCGGGAGCCGTCGACGGCCCCCCAGGGCAGCTATTCAAGCCGAGCCGGGAACCGAAGGCAACCGCGACCTATGCCTCGCCGGAAACCGTGCGGGGGAGGACGACCACCGTCGCGCGACGACCGTCCTCGAGATGCAGCGGAGACCCGCCATCGGCGTGCTTGCGCTTGACGAGTGCGAGACCGAGCGAGCCGGCCGAAGAGCCCACCGAGCCGACCACCTTGCCGTCTTCGCTGAGAATCTTTTCACCCCGACCCAGGCTCTCGCCCGGGGCCACCTCGATGCCGCGGAGGCGCTTCGGCACCTCGCCGCGGTCGCGCGCCATGACGAAGACCTCCTGCCCGAGGAAGCAGCCCTTGGTCCACGACACCGTCGCCAGCAGCCGCTCCGAGAAGAGCGCCAGGTCGTCGGGGCCGAGGTCGACCGCGTCGGTGGGCCACGCGGCGGCGATGCGGCGCGCGTCCCAGGCGGCCGCATCCAGGCTCGGCACGCCGCGCGCCGCGAGCGCCGACTCGACCTCGGCCATGGCCGCGCGCGCTCCGCGCAGGTGGAGGGTGGCGCAGCCGAGCTCGAGCGCGCCGCGTCCCAGGCGGTCACGCGCACGTCGGCGCGGCCGGCCAGGACCTGGTCGGCGAGCACCTGCAGCGCGGCCGCGCCGTGGCCCGGCTCGGCGTAGAGCGCCAGCGTCAGCTCGTCGGGACCGGCTCGCCGAAGCGCACGTCGTCGGCGATCTTGTGCTTCTTCAGCGTCTCGACGATGGGCGCGAGCGAGCCGGCGTCGGTCACGAGCGAGATCGAGTCGGCGTCGACCTCGAGCCGGAGCTGCCCCACGTGCTTGCCGTTGGCGGTCGCGACGAGCGCGAACGCGACGTCGCCGGGGACGAGCTTCTGCACCTCGGCGGTGGTCATGGCGTGGAGGAAGCGCGCGCGGTGACGGCCCGTCACGACGATGCGGACCAGCGCGTCGCGGCGCGCCATGACGGCGACGGGTGCGGGGGCATGGTCGGTGGCGATGGCGGCGTCGGTAGCGGCGAGCATGGCCGCGAGGCTTCGCACGCGGGCGCGCGGCGTCAAGGGATAGTCGGGCCGCGCCGGCTATCGCGCAAAGGCCCCGCGTCGCGCTCGCCAACTCGGCGCGAACCTGCCATGACAGCGGCCATGGCTCGCTACGCCCGCTTCACGCTCATCGGCAAGCACCGCTGGGCCGAGGTCCTCGACGACGAACGCCTCCAGCCGCTCGGCGACAGCCCCTACGACGGCGGCACGCCCGCGCCGTCGGGCGAGCCGCTCGAGCCCGAGACGGTCCAGCTCGAGGTGCCGGCCACGCCGTCCAAGATCGTCTGCATCGGCCGGAACTACGCCGAGCACGCCAAGGAGCTCGGCAACGACGTGCCGAGCGAGCCGCTGCTCTTCCTGAAGCCGCCGTCGTCGCTCCTCCCGCACGAGGGCATGATCCGCTACCCGGTCGGGCAGAGCGAGCTCGTGCACCACGAGGGCGAGCTCGGCGTGGTCATCGGCCGCACCACCAAGGCCGTCAGCGAGGCCGACGCGCCGGCCCACATCTTCGGCTACACGCTGCTCAACGACGTCACCGCCCGCGACCTGCAGCGGAAGGACGTGCAGTTCACGCGCGGCAAGGGCTTCGACACCTTCTGTCCGGTCGGTCCGTGGGTCGACACCAGCTTCCGGCCCGATCGCCAGCGCATCTGGGTCGAGGTCGACGGCGTCGTGCGCCAGGACTCGACCCTCGACTACATGATCTTCAAGGTGCCGTTCCTGGTGGCCTACATCTCGAAGGTCATGACCCTCGAGCGCGGCGACATCATCGCCACCGGCACGCCGGCGGGCGTCGGGCCCCTCGTCGCCGGCAATGTGGTCACCGTCTCGATCGAAGGGCTCGGCACGCTGCGCAACACGGTCGTCTGAGTCGATCGGAGGGCCTCGCTCCGGCCGCCCTCAGCCGGCTTTTCCTCGGCTCGCGCTTCGCACGAGCCTCGTCCAGAAGCCGGGGCGGCCTGCGCTCGGAGCCCGACGTCGTTCGCTGCGCGCCATGCGGCGCTCCGCTCACCGATGTGGGTCCTCCGAGGACCACCAGCTCGGAGCCCGTTTCAACGGCTCAGCGCGGCGCGGGCAGGACGCGCGGCTTCGGGAACGAGGCGCCGACCTTCTTCCACTCGTCGGGGTCGAAGCGGCGCAGCGCCTCGCCGAGGAGATCGGCCATCGGCTCGGCGGTGCCGGTCGCGGCGCGGCGCAGCCACCACCAGCAGTTGCCGGCGCGCGGGTACTCCTCGTCGGGCACCGAGGTCTTCTTGGCGATGGCCTGGCAGGCCTTGGCGTAGGTGCCGCGCTGCTCGTCGAACGAGCGCGACAGGGCATCGACCGAGACGCGCTTGAGGAGGCCCTTCTGCTGCAGCGCGGCGTACACCTCGGCGGCGACGCGCGTCGGCTGGCGGAAGGCCTGCGCGTAGACGTCGGCGGCGCTGGCGCCGCACATCGGGTCGCTGGCCTGCGGCAGGAGCTCGCGCGCGAACCAGGCGACCATCGACGGGTTCACCTTCACGAGCGGGCCGGTCGCGGCCGGGTCCTGGAGCGGCAGGCCCGACATCAGCTCGAGCGCCATGCGCGCGCTCCCCTGGATCTCGTCCGGGCTGGCGATGGTCTTCGACTCGGTGAGCGCCGGGCCGAAGGTGTTGCTGCCCGCCGCCCACTCGAAGCTCATGAGGTCCTGCCAGGGCGCCGACTGGGGGCGGAACAGCGTGCCGTCCGAGCGCTTGAGGATGCACGGCATCTGGCCGCACGACTCCTCGGCCTGCGGCAGGTCGCAGGTCTTCTTCCAGATGAGGTTGCGGACCGTCGCCGGCAGCGGCCGACCGGCATAGCCCGGGTCGGACTTCGGGTCGGGCACGGCGGCGAAGGCCACCGACACCAGCGTGGAGAAGACGACGGCGGGCAGGGCGTAGCGCTTCATGCGGGGCTCCTCGGGTGCGTCGGACGGACGCGGCGGTTCGGATGCGGCGGCCGCGCGGCCGACCTCGGGCGAGGCTCGGCCGAACCGGCGGGAGACGGTGCTACGCGCGACGGATTCAAGAAGGTCTGGGCGGGGCCCCGAAGAATCCCGACAGCTTGTCGGCCTGGGCCGAGCGCTCCATGGCCACGACGGCCACCTTCCGCGCCACGCGCCGGGCGATCGCCTTGTAGGTCTCCGCGGCCGTCGAGGACGGCGACGCGACCGAGATGGGCTCGCCGTGGTCGGCGGCGATGGCGGTCACGGCGTCGAGCGCGATCTTGCCGAGGACCTCCATGCGCTCGACCGCCGCGTGGTGGTCGATGCGCGACTCGCCGAAGATGGCGTGCGGCGTGCCGCACTGGCCGCAGACGAAGCCGCTCATGTTCTCGACCACGCCGAGGACGCCGGTCTTGGTCATCTCGAACATCTTGATGGCGCGGCGCACGTCGGCGAAGGCCACGTCCTGCGGCGTCGTGACGACGACCGCGCCGGCCACCGGCAGGAGCTGGGCCAGCGACAGCTGGACGTCGCCGGTGCCGGGCGGCATGTCGATGACGACGTAGTCCTTCTCGCCCCAGTCGACGTCCTCGATGAACTGCTGGAGCGCCTTGCCGAGCATGGGCCCGCGCCACACCACGGCCTGGTCCTCGCCGAGCATGAAGCCCATCGACATGACCGAGAGGCCGTAGCGCTGGAGCGTGGCGATCTTGCCGTCGGCGGTCTCGGTCGGGCGCGCGTTGCGGAGCCCGAGCATGATGGGCACCGACGGGCCGTAGATGTCGGCGTCGAGGAGGCCCACCTTGGCGCCGAGCTTCGACAGCGACACCGCCAGGTTGGTCGCGACCGTGGACTTGCCGACGCCGCCCTTGCCCGAGGCGACGGCGATGATGGCCTTCACGCCGAGCATGCGCTGTGGCTGGGTGACCGGGCCGGGACCGGCCGGAGCGGCGGGCGTGAGGCCGGCCACGCGCGGCACCTCGAGGCGCGTCTTCACCTCGACCGAGCTGGCGCCGGCGTCGATGAGCGCCTTCCGGAGGGCGGCCGTCAGCGCCTCGGTGACCGGCGACTCGGGCGAGGTCTCGATGAGCGTCAGGCCGACCTTGCCGTCGCGAACGACAAGGTCCTTGACCAAGCCGAGGCTCGTCAGGGGCTTCTTCAGGTCCGGCTCGAGCACCGTCTGGAGGGCGTTCTGGGCTTTCGACTCGTCGAATGTCACGGGCATCGGGCGGCCTCCGGAGGCGGGCGCGGACCGTAGAAAGCGCGGTCCGCGGTGTCAAGCGCGCGCTGCGAGCCCGGGTCGGCGTATGCTCGCGACGTGTCCGACCCCGCCCAGCGCCCGATCTATCTCGACCACCACGCCACGACGCCCTGCGATCCCGAGGTGGTCGCCGCGATGCTCCCGTGGTTCGGCGAGCGCTTCGGCAACCCGAGCTCGACCACGCACATCTATGGGCGCGAGGCGGCGCGCGCGGTCGAGGAGGCGCGCGCCGAGGTCGCGGCCCTGGTCGGCGCCGACCCGCGCGAGGTGGTCTTCACGAGCGGCGCCACCGAGGCCCTGAACCTGGCCCTGAAGGGGCTCGCCGCAGGTCGGCCCGCGGCCGCACGCGAGGCGCCCGCGCGCGTCGTGGCGTCGGCCTTCGAGCACAAGGCGGTGCTCGACGTGCTGGCGCACGGGTCGTTCGACGCGGTGCTGGCGCCGGTCACGCGCGACGGCTTCGTCGCGCTGGACGCCGTCGCCGCGGCGCTCGCGACGCCGACCCTGGCCGTGTGCGTGATGGCGGCCCAGAACGAGGTCGGCACGCTGCAGCCGCTGGCCGAGCTCGCGGCCATGGCCCACGCGGCCGGCGCGCTCATGCTGAGCGACGCGGCGCAGGCGGCCGGCAAGATCGCGCTGGATGCGCGCGCGCTCGGCGTCGACCTCATGGCGCTCTCGGCCCACAAGCTCTACGGCCCGAAGGGCATCGGCGCGCTCGTCGTCCGGCGTCGGCCGCCCGTGCCGCTGGTCGCCATGATCGACGGCGGCGGTCACGAGCGCGGGCTGCGCTCGGGCACGCTGAACGTGCCGGCCATCGTCGGCTTCGGCGTCGCGGCGCGGCTCGCGCGCGAGCGACTGGACGCCGACCAGCCGCGCATCGGCGCCCTGCGCGATCGGCTGTGGGCCGCGCTGCAGGCGGGTCTCGGGCCCCGCGTCGCGCTCAGCGGCGCGCTCGCGCCGCGGCTGGCCGGGAACCTCCACGTGTCGTTCCCGGGCCTCGAGGCGCGGCGCCTCATCGAGGCCGTGCCCGAGCTGGCGCTCTCGGCCGGCAGCGCCTGCACCAGCGACGACCTGTCGCCGAGCCACGTGCTGCGCGCCATGGGCCTCTCCGACCGCGACCTCTTCGGCTCGCTGCGCATCGGCCTCGGCCGCGGCACGACCGAGGCCGACGTCGACCTCGCGGCGCGCGTCCTGGTGCGCGCCGTGCTGGCCGGTTAGCTCGCCGCGTCGGTCGCGACGGCCGCGACGGCCGCGCGCGCCAGCGGCGGGAAGCCGGCCGGCGGGTACTCGGCGTGCTGCGGCAGCGACCCAACGATGGTCTCCCAAGGCGCGCGCGAGCCGGCGAAGATGTGGAGCCCCTCGCGCACGCCGGGGTCGTCGTCGAGGGCGCCGCAGGGGATGACGCGGAACGCGCTCGGCCCGGGCGGAGGCGCCTTCTTGGCCGGCATGGCCGAGCCGCAGACGCGGCAGAAGGTCTGGGCGTAGCGCGCGGCCTCGGGGACCTTGTAGACCTCGAGCTGGTCCTCGCCGCGGAGCCAGCTGAAGAGCGCCGCGTCGACGAAGAGGTGCGAGCCGTGGGCCGCCGAGCGCGCGCGGCGACAGCGCAGGCAGTGGCAGCTCACGATGGCGCCGCCGACGAGCGGGCCCTCCACCTCGAAGGCCACCGCGCCGCAGAGACAGCCGCCGCGGATCTTGCCGGGCGCGGCCTCGGTGTGGCGCGGCGTCGGCATCTCCTCGCCCGGGGTGGCCAGGCCGTCGTGGCGCGGCAGGTCGTCGCTGATGGTGTGCCAGGGCGCCTTCGATGCGACGAAGATGTGGCTCGACGGCGCGAGCCCGAGGTCGCCCTCCAGCGGACCGGCGAACGCGTACGGGAACGGGAACGGCGCCACCGACGGCAGCTTCGAGCCGCAGCGGCCGCAGAAGTTCCGCACGCTGCCCGGCGACGACTCGTAGCCGCGGATGCCCGCGTCGCCGCGGAGCCAGCGCAGCCGGCCCTCGGGGAAGGTGACGAAGGTCGCGTAGGCGGTGCCGTGCGCCTTGCGACAGCTCGTGCAGTGGCAGTGGGTCATGGCGTCCAGCGGCCCGTCGATCTCCCACGCCACGTCACCACACAGACAGCTCCCCGAGACCATCGCCACCTCGTCCTTCAGATTGCCGCGCGCCCGCCCGGTCATGGGCGACCCGGCCGCGCTCGGCATCGGTCCAGGTGCGGTGTAGAAAAAATCGCGCGCGAGCGAAACCTCCATCTCGAGCCGGAGTACCCCCAAGCGAACCCCGACGGCGACGATGCGCGCGCGGGACCTGCGGCGTCACGCAGGCCGCGGCGCGTCGCCCTCGGCATTCGCCCCACGAGGTTTGCGATGGGTCTCGGGCTCGTAGAGCGCGTGAAGCAGACGTTTGCCAAGAAGCAGGCGGCGCCCGCGCAGCAGTCGAACAACAACAACGCCGAGCGCGACGTGCTCGGCAGCATGACCTTCGATCAGGCCAGCGCCATGGTCGTCCCCGACGGCGCGATGGACCGCGCGCGCCGGCCGCCGCCGCTCGCCAAGGGCCCGCCGCAGAAGCAGGCCCAGCCCGACGTGCAGGGCGCGCTCGCCATCGCGCGCAGCGTCGCGCAGAAGAAGGTCGCGGCGTCCGACAAGAAGGGCCAGGGCCTCTACATGACGCCGCCCGTGCCGCAGGCGCAGGGCGCGGCCAAGAAGGCGCAGCCGCCGCAGTCGATCTACATGAACGGACCGGGCGCGCCGGCGAACGCGCACCAGGGCGGCGCGCAGAAGGTCGCTCCGGTCCAGCCGCCGCAGCAGGCTCCCCAGGCCCCGCAGTCGATGTACATGAACGGTCCCGGCGTCGGGCCGGCGCCGCAGTCGATGTACATGAACGGACCCGGCGTCGCGCCGGCCCACGCGCCAGCCCAGCCCCAGGGCCCCGAGCTCTATCAGAACGAGAGCGTGGCCCCGAGCGAGGAGGCGCCCGCCGAGGGCGGCGCGTTCTACGAAGCCGACGAGAGCGTCGCCGAGTCGACGCAGGTGCCGACCGAGGCGCGGGCGCCGGAGCAGGTCGACTCGCCCATGGAGGTCGCGAGCCAGGTCCTGCCCGACGACGAGCAGGAGCAGATCGCCGAGCTGGCGGTGCGCATGCCGCCGCCGCAGGCGCTCGAGGCGCGCCACCTCGAGGCGCTGCGCGACGCCTCGCGGCCCGACGCCGAGGATCCGGCCCGCGTCGGGCTGACCGAGGACGAGCAGCACCAGCAGGGCTGGGCGCTGCTGCCGATCTTCGCCTACCAGAAGCGCATGGACGAAGGCCTCGAGGGCTTCACGACCGAGTACGACTACGCCGACCAGGAGGACCTGGCCAAGAACCGGGGCGGCACGACCCAGACGACCAAGCGCAACGACTACATCGTCGAGCTGCGCGACGGGAAGTTCGTGCAGGCCAAGACCGGCGAGAAGCTCGAGTCGAGCGACCTCAGCATCCCCGGCGCGCTCATCGCCAACACCATGAAGGAGAAGAAGGCGCAGCTCGGCCGCGCCCTGACCCACGAGGAGAAGGTCGAGGTCTGCGAGGAGCTCAAGCAGGTCGGCGGCCGCTACATCTTCGTCATGGACGCGAGCGGCGGCATCTACGCCGGCGAGAACGTCCACCAGGTGCGCCACCACTCGAGCTTCATGGGCGGCGGCGCGGTGGCGGCGGCCGGCGAGCTCATCGTGAGCGGCGGCACGCTCAAGCTCATCTCGAACCAGTCGGGCCACTACCAGCCCGGGCCGGGCTACCTGTGGCAGGCCATCGTGCAGATGGCGTCGCAGGGCGTGGACATGAGCGGCGTGACGGCGCAGATCCTCGGCGTCGGCGACATGAACGCCCGCGAGTTCATGGAGGTCTTCAACCCCATCGAGAACCCCGCGCTCATGACCGGGTCCGAGGGCGTCGCCTACCTGAAGAGCGTCCAGAAAGGTGAGATCAAGCCGGGCAAGCAGGCCAAGCCCGACCTCGACGCGCCCAAGCCGCTGACCGGCCCCGAGGGCAAGAAGGAGATGGAGCCGCGCCATGGATGAGACCACCTGGAAGACCACGCTGGCGGCTCTCGCCGCCGGCGAGCCGGCCGACGACGCGACCCTCATCGCCTTCGTGACCGGCGACCTCGTGCACGGCTTCGGCCGCGAGGCGATGGACCCCGTGCAGTACGGCGACGCCTGGCTGCGCGTGCTCGACCACGGGCCGGCCTTCGGCGCGCCGAGCATCGACGCGCTGCTCGAGCTGGCCGCGCGGACCCCGTCCGGCGAGGCCATGCGGAGCCTCGTCACCGTGCTGCGCTCGGCGCTCAGCGACGACGAGCTCGCCCGCCGCGTGAGCGCGCTGGCGAGTGCCGCCGAGCCACGCCGCCGGGCGGCCGGCGACGCGCTCGCCTACTGGATCCAGAGCTAGAGCAGCGAACAGAAACCTCCGTTGCGTCCGATGCGCGCTTTCGGGCATCTCGCGGCTTACGTCCTCGCCGCCTTGTGCGGCGTCCACAGACTCGAGCGTCGACCGCTTCAGTGAGCGGAGCGCCGAATGGCGCGCAGCAGCGATGGGCACCCGAGCGCAGGCCGCCCCGGCGTCTGAGGAGGCTCGCGCGAGGGCGCGAGCCGACGAAGACGCCGGATGGCGGCCAGGCGAGCTGTTCTAACCTGGCGCGCGTTCGACCGCTTCAGTGAGCGGGCGCCGAATGGCGCGCGGCGAACGATGGGCACCCCGAGCGCAGGCCGCCCCGGCGATCTGGAGGAGGCTCGCGCAGTGCGCGAGCCGACGAAGCGCCGGTGAGGGCGGAGCAGGCGCTCAACCTGGCGCGCGCGTTCGACCGCTTCAGTGAGCGGAGCGCCGAATGGCGCGCAGCGAACGATGGGCAACGAGCGCAGGCCGCCCCGGCGTCTGGAGGAGGCTCGCGCGAGGGGAGCGCGAGCCGACGAAGACGCCGGATGAGGGCGGCCAGGGCGAGGCTGTTCTAACCTGGCGCGCGCGTTCGACCGCTTCAGTGAGCGGAGCGCCGAATGGCGCGCAGCGAACGATAGACAGCCCCGAGCGCAGGCCGCCCCGGCGTCTGGAGGAGGCTCGCGCGAGGAGCGCGGAGCCGACGAAGACGCCGGATGAGGGCGGCCGGAGCAGGGCTGTTCTAACCTGGCGCGCGCGTTCGACCGCTTCAGTGAGCGGAGCGCCGAATGGCGCGCAGCGAACGATGGGCAGCCCCGAGCGCAGGCCGCCCCGGCGTCTGGAGGAGGCTCGCGCGAGGAGCGCGAGCCGACGAAGACGCCGGATGAGGGCGGCCGGAGCGAGGCCATACGATCGATCAGTGCCCGCGCGCGCGGTCCTGCTTCTGCTGGCCGTGGCGCTGGTGCTGACGGCCCTCGTGCTGCATGTGCTCGCCGCGCTCTTCCATGCGCTCGTTGCCGCTGCGCTCGCCGCGGCGCTCGACCTTCTTGCCGCGCTGCTCGAGCTTCTTGCCGAAGTGCTCCTCGCGCTTGCCGGCGCGCCAGTAGTGCTGGTGCTCGCGCCGCTCGCGCATCATCACCGGCACCGGCCGCGGCCGGTTCGGACCGGCGCGCACCACGCGCCGCCCGGTCACCCACTCGCCCGCCACCCAGCGCCCGCCCGGCGCCCAGTAGCCGCCGCGCCAATACGAGCCGGGCCGCGCCTGCGGCCGCCAGTAGCCGTCGACCCAGCCGGTCGGGCCCCAGTAGCCGGCCACCCAGATCTGGCTCGGCTTCCGGTGCTGCGGCTTCCAGTGGCCGGGGATCCAGCGGCCCCAGCGCCACTCGCCCGGCACCCACACGAAGCCGACCCGGCCGCGCTCGCGCCAGTGGCCGTCCACCCACACGCCGTCGGGCGTCCAGTAGCCGTCGTCCCACACCGCATCGTTCCGCACCGTGACCACGCGCCACACGCCGTGACGGCCGTGGCCGCTGCCGACCCACACGTAGCCGGGGCGCGCCGAGGGGCGCCAGAAGCCGACCACGAAGTAGCCGTCGCTGCCGCGGAAGCCCGGCTCCCACACCATGCCCGCCGGCGACGGGCCGACCGGGCGATAGTCGCCGGGCACCCACATGCCGCCCTCGTAGTGGCCCTCGACCCAGCGATAGCCGGGCCGCTCGGCCGGGCGATAGAAGCCGTCCTGCGTCGAGCCGTCCTCGAGGACGTCGCCGTCCTCCCAGCTCCACTGCTCGTCCGGCGCCTCGTAGTCCTCGCCATCCCAGCGCTCGGCGCGCGCGCTCCCACCCGCGCTCGCCACCGCCAGCGCTCCGGCCACCGCAGCACTCGCCATCCAGGCGATCGTCTTCATAGCCCCCTCCTCGATCTGGCTCTGGCCAAGCCCGCGAGCACGAAGAGGCACGCGAGCATCCACCCGCCGAGCTCGAGCGCCCCCGCCCCTACGGGGGACGCCTGGCCGGCCGTTCCGGCACCGACCGCGCAGCCGCTGCCGCCATTCAAGACGGTTTCGCTGGTCGGCGGAACCTCCGCACATTGCGGGATTTCGTCGGTGTCGCCGTCGCAGTCGTTGTCGCGCTGGTCGCAGATCTCGATGGCCGGCGGGCTGCACGCCGCGCCGCACGCGGTCGGGTCGTCGTCGCAGTCGCCGAGGTGCCCGGCCAGCCCGAAGGCGTCCTTGCAGGTCTCGCCGGGCGCGGCGTCGACCACCTGGGCGTCGTCGCGCGCGTACTCGTCGTTGTCGCCGTCGACCCAGCACGCGACGCGCCCGCTGCAGTCCTCGTCGACGTCGTTGCCGACGACCTCGGCCGCGTCGGGGTGGACGTCGCGGTCGGCCGGCGCGCAGTCGCCGCCGGCGCTCACCCAGTAGCCGGCCGCGTGCGTGCCGTCGGCGTAGGCGGCGCAGCTGCTCACGTCGAGCGGCAGCGCGATGGTGGTGGCGTCGTTGCCATAGCCGTCGCCGTCGGCGTCGGCGAAGCAGTGCTGGCTCGAGACGCAGCCCTCGTCCTGGAGGTCGGTCCGACCGTCGCAGTCGTCGTCGTAGCCGTTGTCGCACTGCGCGCCGCTCTCGCCCGGATCGCCGTCGCCCACCGGGTGGCAGGCGGCGCCGCACGCGCTCGGATCGTCGTCGCAGTCGTCGTCGCTCACGACGCGCCCGGGGCCGGGGTCGCAGCCCGCCACCAGCGCGCCCGGGTCGCCGTGGCCGTCGCCGTCGCGGTCGCGGTGGAACATGATGGTGCCCGGCCCGCCCTGCGGGTCGGCGTCGTCGGCGCCGCCGTCGCAGTCCTCGTCGACGTCGGCCGGGTCGCAGACCTCGATGCGCTGCACGTCGCCCTCCGTGTCGTTCTTGCACTTCACGCTCGTCTCGCACACGCTGATTTCGTCAAGGCACTTGTCTTGATCCTCGGGCGAGTCGCAGGGCACGCCGACGTCGGGATCCTCGGCGCCGTCGGCGGTGCCGACCGAGCAGTCGTTGTCGAAGCCGTCGCACAGCTCGGCCGCGCCCGGGTGGCAGGCGGCGCCGCAGCCGGTGGGATCGTCCTGGCAGTCGAGGCCGTTGCCGACGTAGCCGAGCGGCGCCACGCAGCGCCGCACCTGCGTCGACGCGAGGCCGTAGCCGTCGCCGTCGGCGTCGCGGTACCAGAGCGGCGCGTCGGCCGGCGAGCCGTCGGGATCCGCGTCGTCGCCGCCGCCGTCGCAGTCCTCGTCGGCGTGGACGGCGTCGCAGCGCTCGACCTGGCTCGCGTCGGTGGCGGTGATGTTGACGCACACGATGACGCCGGTCGCGCCCGCGCCGACGCCCTGCGTCTGGCAGCCCTGGCGATCGTCCTGGCACTTGTCGCCGTCGCCGGTCGCGTCGCAGGCGACGCCGACGCGCGCGTCGTTGGAGCCGTCGGCGGTGGCCGGCGAGCAGTCGTTGTCCTTGCCGTCGCACACGTCGGGCGCGTCGGGGTGGCAGGCGGCGCCGCACTTGGCGACGTCGTCGTCACAGTCGAGGCCGTTGTCGACCCAGCTGCCGACGGCGTGGACGCCATCGTTGTAGAGGCCGCAGCCGGCGTCGCCGGCCGGGCCCGACACGACGATCTCGCTGGCCGCCGTGCCGTAGTGGTCGCCGTCGAGGTCGAGGTAGCACAAGACCTCGCCGAAGCACTCGGGGTCGGTGTCGGTGGCGCCGTCGCAGTCGTTGTCGCGGCTGTCGGCGCAGTCGGCCGCGCCCTTCGACTCGGTGAGGCCGGGGCGGCACGAGGCGCCGCACTGGGCCGGGTCGTCGTCGCAGTCGCCGCCGAGCGCAGCGTAGCCGGCCGGCACGTCGCAGCGGACGAGCGTCGCGTTCGTGCGACCGCGGCCGTCGCCGTCGTCGTCGCGGAAGACGGTGCGCGTGCCGGTGGCCGGCGTGCCCTGCGGGTCGGCGTCGTCGGCGCCGCCATCGCAGTCCTCGTCGATGTCCTGCGCGTCGCACACCTCGACGCGCTGCGCGTCGCCCGCCGCCGAGTTGGGGCAGGCGATGGCGCCCGCCGTGCACGCCGCAAGATCGTCAAGGCACTTGTCGTTGTCGTCGGGCGAGTCGCAGGCGCCGCCGACGCGCACGTCGTTGGCGCCGTCGACGGTGCCGGCGATGCAGTCGTTGTTCTTGCCGTCGCACAGCTCGGGCAACCCCGGGTGGCAGGCGGCGCCGCAGGCGGTCGGCTCGTCGTCGCAGTCGGTGCCGTCGACGACCCAGTAGCCGGCCGCGTGGGTGCCGTCGGCGTAGGCGGCGCAACCGGCGGCCGCGGTCGGGCCGGTGAGCGTCACCGTCACGGCGCTGGCGCCGAAGCCGTCGCCGTCCTTGTCGGCGTGGCACACCACGTCGGAGAAGCACTCGGCGTCCTGGTCGGCGGCCTGGTTGTCGCAGTCGTTGTCGAAGCCGTCGGCGCAGTTGCCGCTGGCGCGCGACTCGGTGACGCCGGGGTTGCACGCGGCGGCGCAGCCGGCCACCGCGTCGGCGCAGTCGCCGCCCTGGGCCACATACGCAACCGGGCGGTTGCACTTCACCAGCGTCTCGGCGCTGTCGCCCCAGCCGTCGTTGTCCTTGTCGTGGTACCAGGTCGTGGCGTTGGCGGGCGTGCCCTGCGGGTCGAGGTCGTCGGCGCCGCCGTCGCAGTCCTCGTCGAGGTCGCCCGGGTCGCACACCTCGACGCGGCCGGCGTCGCCGGTCGGCACGTCGGCGCAGACCAGCACCCCGCCCGAGCAGATGCGCGCGTCGTCGGGGCAGGCGTTGGCGTCGCCGGCGGCGTCGCAGGCGCTGCCGAGCAGCGGGTCCTCGGAGCCGTCGACGGTGGCCGGCGCGCAGTCGTTGTCCTTGCCGTCGCAGATCTCGTCGGCGGTCGGCTTGCACGCGGCGCCGCACTGCGCCGGGTCGTCGTCGCAGTCGCCGCTCACCGCGGCTCGGCCGCCGCCGGCGCAGCCCTGGGCCCCCGCGGCGATGGTGGCGCTGGTGCCGAAGCCGTCGCCGTCCTGGTCGACGTAGCAGAGCGCCGTGCCGTCGCAGTCGTCGTCGATGCCGTTGCCGACGACCTCGCTGGTCCCGACGCACACGGTCACGGTGCCGGTGCTGGTGCGGCAGTCGTCGGACGCCGTGAAGCTGAAGCTGACGATGCCGACGAAGCCGGCCGGCGGCGCGTAGGTGAAGGCGCCGGTGGTCGGGTCGGTGAGCGTCAGGACGCCCGATGGCGCCTGGCCGACGGCGTAGGTGAGGGCGTCGAGGTCGGCGTCGGTGGCGGCCAGCGTGCCGTTCAGCGTGCCGTTCATGGCCAGCGGGTAGCGGCCGTCGGTCGGCACCGGCGCGCGGTTGTCGGAGACCGGCTCGACCGGGCTCGGGCAGCTCTCGAGCGCCCAGTCGGCGGCGCTGTTGGTGTCGACGGTCGGCACCTTCCTCGTGTAGGTCGTCGGGTGCTGGCCGGGCGCCGCGGTGTAGCCGGGCGGGGCGGGGAGGCGGGTCGCCCACGGCGTCTCGGCCGCGCCGGCGCCCTCGGCGCTGGTCGCGCCCCAGTAGACGGCGTCGAGCACGTGGCCGTCGCAGCCGATGAGCAGCACCTCGTCGGCGTCGTTGTCGAGGCGGATGGTGCCGCGCGCCCAGGTGGCGGCGCGCAGGAGGTCGTTGCCGGCGATGCCGTCGCTGTCGCGGTTCCACTCGTAGTCGGGGACGATGCCCCAGTCGGCCTCGAAGGTGCGCGCCGAGAAGGCGACGACCGCCGACTGGCCGGCGCCGAGCGTCGCCTGCGGGAAGACGAACATGCCCTCGCTGCCGCCCGGGGTGGCCTCGTCGCCGAGGCGCGCGAAGGCCAGCGACACCGACGTCGCGCCGTTGTTGGTGAGCTCGATCCACTCGCCGTCGTTGTCGGTCGCGGCGTCGATGTGGACCTCGGTGAGCTTCACCTGGGCGAGGCCCGGGTCGCACACGGCGGGCGCCACGAGCACCGTCACGGTGGCCGGCGCCGAGCGCACGCAGGCGTCGGCGACGCGGTAGCTGAAGGTCGCCGTGAAGGGGCCGGGGCCGGCCGGCGGCGTGTAGCGGACCTCGCCGGTCGACGCCGAGACGAGCGTCACGGTGCCGAGCGTGCCGGTCGCGTCGATCGAGAACGTGAGCGCGTCGCCGTTCCGGTCGTCGCCCGGCAGGTAGAGGGTCGACGCCTGGCCGGCCGGCACGTTGACGAGCGCCGGGCCGGCGTCGGGCGCGGCGTTCGGGTTCCGGCCGACGCCCGGGGTGGGGCACGACGACAGCACGAAGTCGCTGGCCTTGCCCGAGTCGAGGTCGGGCGCGATGCGCTCGTAGGTGGTCGGGCCGCGCGTCAGGTTCTGGGCGTCGTACTCGGGGCCGGGCGCGGGCAGCGTCAGCGCGTCCGGGGTCGGGCCCCAGCGCAGCGCGTCGCGGACGACGTTGCCGCAGGTGAGGAGCACCTGATCCTGGTCGTTGGCGAGGCGCAGGATGGGCCCGCCCGGCGCCCAGGTCGAGGCGCCGGCGAGCTGCGGCACGGCCGGGTCGGAGTCGGTGCCGTACTCGAAGTCGGCGGCCACGCCGAAGTCGGTGCCGAGCTGCTCCGAGCTGTAGGCCAGCACGATGGTCGCGCCGGGCGCCAGCGCGTCGCCCGCGGCGAAGCTCGCGGCGGCCTCGCCGGAGGCGCCCTGGGTGGCCTGGTCGGTGACCGTCCATGGGTCGAGGTCGATGGGGATGGTGCCGGCGTTGGTGAGCTCGATCCACTCGGAGTCGTTGTCGAGCAGACCGTCGACGTGGACCTCGGTGATGCGCAGCGGCTCCTGGCAGGGGTCGACGGCGCACGTCGAGTGGGTCGTCTCGACCGCGTCACAGGCGGGCGCGGGCGGGGTGCACACCCAGCCGATCTCGACCGTGCAGAAGGGCGAGCAGCCATCGTCGGGGTTGGTGTTGCCGTCGTCGCATGCCTCGCCGCCGGCCACGTCGCCGTCGCCGCAGTCGGCGGCGCACGAGTCGGGGCCGACGCCGGCGCAGGTGAAGCCGCACTCCGTCTGGCAGAAGGCGTCGCAGCCGTCGCCCGGGACCTCGCCGCCGTCGTCGCAGGTCTCGCCGACGGCGACGACGCTGTCGCCGCACACGGCGAAGGGCGCGACGCCGGGCGTGGCCGGCGTGACCTTGCGCCAGTCGCTGGCGTGGTTGGTGTCGAGGTTGGCCGACTTCCGGACGAACGACGAGCCCTCGATGCCGCCGGCCACGCTGAGCGTCGCGTCCATGAAGGTCGTGGCGACGCCGCCGAGCGGGGTCATGGTGGTCACGGCGCTGCCGCCCCACGACACGCCGTCGGTGAGGCTCCACACGCCGGGCGAGTCCTCGTGCGCGAGCAGCGCCTCGTCGAAGGAGTTGCCGAGGCCGATCTGCGTCGTGCCCCAGCCGGCCACGGCCGCGCCCATCTGCACCTGGGTGCCGGTCGCGCTGTTGGCGGTCACGGCGAACACCTGCACGCCCGCCGGGATGTTCGGCCAACCGCTGTCGAACTCGGTGCCGTCCTTCACGACCAGGGCGATCTGGTCGGGGCCGAGCGTCGCGCCGGAGGGGAAGCGCACGAAGCCCTCGGCGCTGCCCGTGCCGGGGCTCTCGTCGTCGCCGATGGCGTAGCTCGCGAGGCTCACGCTGCCGGGCCCGGTGTTGGCGATCTCGATGAACTCGTCGGCGTCGCCGGCCCCGGCGAGGCTCGTGTCGACGTACACCTCGGTGATGACGAGCGCCGCCCGAGCGGACGACACCCACGACGTCGACACGAGGGCGACGACGCACCCGACGACAAGCAAGACCCCGCGCATATTGCTCCCGAGACGGCCGGCAGACGCCTCACGACACCAGAAAAGGCGGCTCACCGCAAGCTGTCACTGCCGGGTGACGGGCACCGCGAAGGTGCGATCGAGCGTCAGCGTCCGGTGCTGCCAGTCGCGGTCGGTGAAGCGGTAGCTGGCGCGCAGCGCGACGTCGAGCGTGCCGGCGGCCTCCACCGCGGCGAAGTCGACCTGGCTCGGCGCCAGGACGAGGACCTTCTCGGGCAGCTGGTAGCTCCAGTCGCCGAGCGCGAAGCCGGCGGCCGGGATGGCGACCGAGGCGATGATGGGCACCTGCACGCGCTTGGCGATCCCGTCCTCGATGCCGACGAAGCGCCAGCGGATCTCGAGCGTGTCCTTCGTGGTCAGCGTGGCGCGCAGGTCGGCGACGTCGAGGCTCGTCGGGAAGGCGGCCTGCTCGACGGCGTCGATGACGCCATCGTGGTCGACGTCGCCGAAGCCGAGCTCGGCCCACGCGACGGCGTCGCTCGGGAAGGGATCGGGCTGGAGCCAGTCGCCCATCAGCGCGAGCGGGAAGACCAGGCGGCCGGCGAGGTCGAGGTAGAGGTCGGTGGCGCCGAACGAGTGCGCGAGCTCGTGCGTGAAGAGGTAGGGGTTGCCGCTCAGGCCGGCGGCGATCTCGCCGCGATCGAAGTAGATGCCGCCGTAGCCCATGAGGTCGGCCGACGGGCCGCTGACGATGATCTTGTCGTAGGCGCCGCGGAGCGGGCAGCCCTGTGCCGTGAGGTAGGCGTCGAGCGCCGCGACATAGGGCTCCCACTGGTTCTCGCCGCTGAGGAAGTCGCTGGTGGCGACGGCGCTCACGGTCCAGCGGAGGTCCATCGCGTCGCGGCCGAGGCGGCGCCGGGCGAGGTCATCGAACCAGCCCTCGATGCGGTCGAGCTGGAGCTCGGCCGCGAGGTCGGCGGCGTGGTCGGCGCACGGATCGGTGATCTCGGGGTGGGCGTCGACCAGGACGAGGCGGATGGTCTGGTGGCCGACGGCCGCGTTGTTGGCCGAGCCGAGGAGCGGCGCGGCGTAGACGCAGCGGCCGCTGACGCAGCTCCCGTCCTGGCACTCGTCGTCGTCGCAGCACACGGCGCCGGGGTAGAAGACGTCGTCGCAGCAGCGCGCCGACAGATAGAAGTTGCCGCCGGCGGCGCAGTCGTCGCCGTTGTCGGGCGAGCACCAGGTCTGCGGGAAGTGCTCGCCGCCGCAGCTGAAGCCGCCGAACGCGGTGGTGTCGGGGAAGTGGACGGTGGCGCGCGGCTCGTAGACGTCGCCGCCGAAGTCGAAGGTGACGACGAGGTCGCCGCCCTGCGACAGGGTCGTCGCGCGCTGCGCGGTGATGCGGGCGGTGAGGTCGAGGGTCGCGTGAGGGGCGAGGTCGATCGTGCTGAGGCCGGCCCACGACGGGGCGGTGATGAGCCAGGTGTGCGGGTCCTTCCAGCCGAAGGGCCGGCTCAGCGGCGCGTCGCTCGTGTTCTCGAGGCGGATGACGAGGTCGCGCGCGTCGCCGACGACGGCGTCCTGCGGCACGCTGGTCGGGGTGACGCGCAGCGCGCCGTAGTCGACGGTGCCGGGCTGGGGCGGGGGCGCCGGGCCGAGGTCGCACACGGCGTGGCGCACGCTGCCGGGGCAGGCGACCGGGACCACGGTCGTGAAGCAGGTGTCGGGGCAGAGGCCGTCGTCGTCGAGGAAGGCGTTGCAGGCCTCGAGGTCGCCGCAGCGGTGCGGGGTCGGGGTGGTGTCGGCGGTGTCGCCGTTCGCGTCCGCGGTCGTGTCGGGAGCGACGTCGGGGGTGGCATCGGTGTCGTCGGCCGCGTCGCCGGTCGCGTCCGGGGCCGCGTCAGCCGCGTCGAGGCCCGCGTCAGCCGCGTCGGGAGTCGCGTCGCCAGACGCGTCGCCGGAAGTGTCGGGGGCGTCCGCGGTCGACGGGTGGTCGTCGCCGCAGCCGCCGGCGAGGGCGAAGACGGCGAAGGCGGCGAGGGCGAGGCGAGGCGGCAACGGCATGGGAGCTCCGGTCGGGCCGAGAGCGGTAGCCGATCCGTCGGGCCGAGTCACGGCGCGCGTGCGCGATGGCGTTTGACCCGCGTCGGTCGAGGCCCCATCTTCCCCGGCGATGGGTGCGACGGCCGAGCTGGTGCATGACCTCGTCTCGCTCGAGCGCTTCTTCGCGGCGCTCGCCGAGGCGACGTGGCTCGGCCTCGCGACCGAGGCCAACGCCATGCACGCCTATCGGCCGCGCGTGTGCCTCGTGCAGGTCGCGGTCGGGCGCGACGCGCAGGCCGAGCTCTTCGCCATCGACCCGCTGGCCTTCGCGGCGGTGCGGCCGCATCCGCTGGCGGCGCTCGGCGAGCGCCTCCGCCCGAGTCGGTCGTGCTCGTCCACGGCGGCGAGTACACCATCGCCGGGCTCCGGCGCGACCTCCACGTGGCGCTCGCCGGCCATCGCATGATCGACACGCAGCAGGCCGCGGTGCTGCTCGGCCTGGCCGAGACCGGCTATCGCAGCCTGTGCAAGTCGCTGCTCGGCGCGAGCCTGCCGGCGCCGGTGTCGGTCGACTGGTCGGAGCGGCCGCTCCAGCCCGCGCACGTCGCGCACGCGCTGGAGGACGTCCGCCACCTGGGCGGGCTGTGGTCGGTCTTGTCGCGGCGCATCGCCGCCGCCGATCTCCACGACGAGCTCGGCCAGGCCTCGGCGCTCGTGGCCAGCACGCCGCCGCGCGCCAACCTGCCGAGCCCCGATCGCTTCAAGCACCTGCCCGGCGCCAGCGCGCTGCCGGCGCCCGGCCTGGCGCTGCTGCAGGCGCTCGTGACCTGGCGCGACCGCAAGGCCAAGGAGCTCGATCTGCCGCCCGGCAAGCTCTTCCCGAACGCGCAGCTGGTGGCGCTGGCGCGCGCGCCCGAGCGCGCCGCCGACGAGATCCAGCGCATGCGCTTCCACTCGCGCCTCGTGTGGAGCGACCGCGAGGCGGTGCGCCGCATCGTCGTCACGGCGCTGGCCGAGTCCGGGCCCGCGCCGCGCGCGCCCGCGCCGCAGGCCGCGACCGCCGCCGCGCCGGGGCCGCTGGACGGCGCGGTCCCGACCTCGGCCGAGGCGGCGCGCCCGCGCAAGCCGCCGCGCGCGTCGGGCCCGCCGAGCCCGCTCGTGAAGGCCCGCATCGAGCGCCTCAAGCGCTGGCGTCGCGACGAGGCCGAGCGCCGCGGCGTCGGCCTCCAGGCCATCCTGCCCGGCGCCGCGCTCGAGCAGATCGCCTGGTTCGGAGCCGCCTCGGAGGCGGCGCTCAGCGCCATCCCCGGCTTCGGCCAGCGGCGCGTCGAGCGCTACGCGTCGGTGCTCCTGGCGCTCATCGCCGACGCCGGCTGAAGGTCGCGCTCGACCCGCCGCGCGTGGCTCCTACCGTGTGTCGACACGCACGGCCGAGGCCGTCGACGCGCGGGAGGTCCCCATGAGCAGCAGTCCGATCCGTGGCAAGACCATCACGTTCTCGTTCCAGGACGGCGCGATGGCCGGCAAGTCCTTCGAGCACGCCTTCCACGTGGATGGCACCCTGCAGTACGGCGCCCCTGGCGCGTCCGGCCAGGGCGAGCGCGTGGCCTACGAGGTCGCGCGCATCACCGATGACGTCCACGCCGTGTCCTACCTCGGCGCCGGCGGCTACACCCTCACGGCGATCCTCACGCTGTCGAGCGGCAAGCTGGTGGCGTTCTCGTCGAATGCCGACGAGCTGGCGCTCCAGCACGGCACGTTCGAGGTGCGCGCGCGCGACGGCGCGCGCCCCACCGCCTGACGCGGCCGCCGCGCCGCGCGAGCACCTGCGGCGAGCTCAGTCCTCGGTCCGGTTCATGACCTTCCGCGCCTCGCGCCGCGCGCGGATGCGCAGGAGCCGCTCGGCCGCCGTCTCCACGGTGTCCTCGAGATCGTCGTCGTCGTGGTGCTGCGCGGCGCTGGCCGGCGCGTCGACCGCGGCCGGCTCGGGGGCTCGCGGCACCGGCGTCTGGTAGCGCGCGAAGGTGCGCGTCGACGCGTTCAGGCGCGGCGGCGGCGTCGGCAGTGGCGCCGGCGCCGGGTTGGCCTCGGTGCCGTAGGGCAGTGTCTCGCGCTTCACGCGCGGCGTCGGGCGCGTGGTCGGCCGCGCGGGCTGCGGCTCGGGCGGCGCCTCGGCCGGGTCGGCGACCTCCTCGTCGGGGGCCTCGGCGTCGGGCGACACGCGCGGGTACGCGGCCGCGCGCGCCAGCTCGGCCTCGTTGTGCGACTCGCGCTCGGCGCGGCGCCGCTCGCGCTCGAGGCGGGCCTGCTCGCGGCGCATGGCCTCGGACTCGGGCAGCGACAGCACATGCGCGGAGATGCGGTCGTTGGACTCGCTCGGCGTCTCGGCCTCGGCATCGCTGCGATCGACCAGCATGGCGCGCACCGGCGGCAGCTCCACGTAGCGCTGGAACTCGCCGAGGAGGCCGCCGTAGAGGTGCTCGGCGTCGTTCAGGCGCCCGGCCTCGAAGAAGCCGCAGCAGTCGACGTGGGTCTCGGTGAGGCGATCGATGCCGCGCAGGAAGCGGAAGTCCGGGCTCTGGCCCTCGGTCGGCGAGACCGCGGCGAACTGCCAGAAGATGGGCAGGTGGCTCGCGCGCCGGAGCTGCCGCGAGGTCTCGAGCGGGTCGTCGCAGTCGCCCGAGGTCACGATGATGACGAAGATGGGGCACTCGCGGCGCTCGGCGAGCTTGGCGTACTCGTGGATGGTGCGCTTCAGCTTGGTGCCGACCTGATAGGTCCGCGGCGGCGTGGCCCACTCGCGCGGGAAGTACTTCTGCGCGATGGCGTCGATGAACGGCGAGTAGCGCGACGGCGGCACGCGCATGCCCGGGCGCATGAGCGGCGGCGCCTGCAGGTGGCGCTCGACCCAGGCGAGGTAGTCGTCGCGGCGCAGCTTGCCGACCGGGCGCGCCTCGTCGGCGAAGGTCCAGATGGGCACCACGCCGTCGTCGTCGAACTTCATGGCCAACGCCAGCAGCGCGTTGACGAGCTCCTGCATGCTGCCGTCGAGGTAGAGCGGCGCCATGCGCGGCGACACGTCGAGCACGACGACGACCTCGGCCTCGATGCCGTGGAGGCCCGAATCGACAAAGGCTCGCGTCGCCTTGACCGTCAGGGCCTCGAGCTCTCTGCTGCGCGGCGGCTGGAGGGTGGTCACATTCGTCACTCCGACGTACGGTCGATATCCTACAGCGACGCCGCGGAGTTGGCCAACGCCTGAAGGCTCGCTTCCGCACGGAATCCCCGGTGACCATGACGAGCCGCACCGCCCTCGACCCGCGCCCCGATCGACGCCGCTTCCTCGAGCTGCGCCGCGCCACCCTGGCGCGGGTGCCGGGCTATCGCGCCGGCCCGCGCGCCGACGCGCAGCTCGCCTCGCTGTGGGCGCGCGCCGAGACGTTGGGGCTCGCCCACCTGCACCACCCGGAGGCGCAGCTCCTCTGGTTCCGCGACCCCGAGACCTGGTTCGGCGGGCCCGCCACGCTGGCCTTCGTCGACCGCGACCCGAGCTCCGAGGTCGGCCTGCGCGCCGCGCTGGCCGCGGTGCAGGCCCACGAGGAGGGCCTCGACGAGACCACCTGGCTCGAGGTCGACGCCATGGATCTGCCGCTCGTCCACGGCCTCCTCGACCTCGGCTTCGGCATCGACTCGGTGCAGCAGGTCGGCGACGCGCGCGTGGCGCTCCAGCGCATCGCCGCCGAGCCGCTCTCGCCCACCGCCGCCGGCATCCGCTTCGAGGCCGCCAGCCCGAGCGACATCCCCGGCATTCTCGCGCTGCATCGGCAGGCCTTCGAAGCCCACCCCGAGCACTGCTTCTTCGGCGCGCGGCCGGCGCACCTCCGGCGCATGCAGGTCGATCTGACGCGCGCCCTCGGCGCGCCGGCGCTGCGCGGCCACGCCGGTCCGCCGCTCCACTGGGTGGTGCGCGCCGGGCCGCGGCCCGATCGCAGCTATGAGGTGGTGGCCCACGTCGAGGCCGACCTCACGCCCGATCACCCGCAGTGGGGCGCCGTCAGCGGCATGGCGCTCGTCTTCCACGAGGGCCTCCAGGGCCGCGGCCTGGCCAGGCTCGCCTACCGCACAGCGCTCGCGGCCGCGGTCGAGGCCGGCGCCGAGACGTTGAAGGGCGGCACCTCGCAGCCCGCGGTCATGGCGCTCGGACGCGCCATGGAGCGGCCGTGGTACGCCTTCGGGCTACGCCGCGAGGCGCACTTCCCGCCCGAGCACTTCCTCGCCTTCCACCCCGGCCGTCGCTGAGGTCGCCGCCGCGGAGGTCGCCGTGGACGCGGCCGCTACTGGCACTCGGCCAGGAAGTGCGAGCCCTCGGTCAGGTCGACGTGGAAGTGGTTGGCGTGGTCGGCGTTGTACTCGGGATCTAGAATGATGTTCCAGATCCACTCGGCGTACATCTGCTGCCCGAGCCAGTAGAGGAACTCGCCGCCGGCGGCCTCGGGCGTCGTGTCGCAGAGGTCCCAGTCGTCGAGGACGGTCCAGCGGTCGCCGGTGTCGGTCTCGAAGCCGACCAGGTCGATGGCGTTGGCGCGGGCGTGCTCGCTGAGGGTGGTGGTGCCGGCGATGTAGCGGCAGTTGTAGGTGCCGTAGTGGACGACGTCGGTGATGTGGCGCTCGTGGAGGAGCTGCACCGTGTCGTAGATCGCCAGCGCCACGGGGCAGGTCACGAAGAGCCGGGTCGGGGCGCTGTCGAAGTCGGTCGTGTCGATGCCGCTGCCCGTCACCGGATGAAAGGTCACGCCGTCGACGGTCGGGTCGAGGTAGATGGGATCCATCACATCGCAGACCTCGCCGTTGCCGCCCGGGATGACGTCCATCGGGTTGCTGGCCAGCGTGAAGCCGATGCCCTTGGCGATGAGCTCCTTCACGCACGCGCTGACGTCGGTCGGCTCGCCCGTGCCCGGCACGCACACGTAGCGCAGCGTCGTCGGGTCGTTGAAGCGCGTCTCGCTCACGCAGTGGTAGCCCTGGCGGCAGCCGGTCGAGCTGGCGCCGAAGTCGCACTGCTGGGCGCAGATGCCGCCCGCTTCGCCATAGTCCTGGCCGTCGATGCAGAAGGTCGTGACGGCGCCGGCCTGGTCGGGACAGAACTTCGTGCAGGCCTGGCTGCACATGCCGCCCGGCCAGCCGTCGCCGGCCGTGAGGCACTCGCCGCTGGCGTAGTCGCAGTCGGCCGGCGCGTCGCACGCGCCGCCGATGAAGCCGACGTTGATGTCGACGGGCCCCGGGTCGGTGACGGTCGTGTCGGGCGAGGTCGTCGTGTCGGTGGCGACCGTCGTGTCGGGCGTCACGCTCGAGTCGGTGACCGTCGTCGTGTCGGGCGCGACGCTGGTGTCGGGCGTCGTCGTCGTCGCGAGCGTGTCGTCGGGCGGCGCGACCTCGGTGGCGTCGGACCCGTCGGCCGCGTCGAGCGCGCTGCCGTCGCCGCTCTGGGCCACGTCGTTCCGGTGCTGGACCGAGAACGCGGCGCGGTCGCTGCCGCCGTCGTCGCACGCGGCGAAGGCGAGGGGGACGAGCGACAGCATACTGACGAGCGCGCGGGTGTACGACGACATGGCGGACGACATGGCGCGGGTCTCTACACCGAGTCGTCGCCGCTTGGCGAGTCCCCGGCCTGGCGCCGGAAGAGGGCGCGCACCGTCTCGATGGTGTCGGCCTCCTCGGGCCGCTTGTCGGGCCGATAGCCCTTCACGCGCGCGAAGCGCAGGGCCAGCCCGCCGGGATAGCGCGGCGAGACCTCGAGCTCCTGGAAGAGGATCTCGACCACCAGCTCGGGCCGCACGTAGACGACGTGGCCTTCGCGCCGCACCTCGCGCTGGCCGAGCTCGCGCGTCTGCCAGGCCAGGAGCTCGTCGGTCATGCCCTTGAAGGTCTTGCCCAGCATGACCCAGCCGCCGGCGCCCCCTGTCTCGTCAACGGCGGCGCTCGGGTCGCGCGCGCCGAGGTGCAGGTTCGAGAGCCACTTCGAGCGCCGGCCCGAGCCCTGCTCGACGGCCAGCACCACCAGATCGAGCGACTTCGCCGGCTTCAGCTTGAGCCAGCTCGAGCCGCGGTGGCCGGCCTCATATAAGGAGTCGAGCCGCTTCACCAGCAGGCCCTCGTGGCCGGCCGTGAGCAGCTCGTCCATGAACGCCTGGGCCGTCGCGAGGTCGGGCGTCGGCCGCGTCGGCACGCGCCAGCCGGCCGGCACCAAGGCCGCGAGCCGCTCCTTGCGGGCCGCGAGCGGCGTCGCGAGCAGGTCCTCGTCGTCGTGGAGCAGCACGTCGAAGAAGAACGGCGTCAGCGGGATCTCGGCCCGCAGCGCGGCCACGTCGAGCTTCCGCCCGAAGCGCCGCATGGTGGTCTGGAAGGGCTGGGGTCGCTCGGCCCCAGCGCGCCCGGCCATGGCGATGACCTCGCCGTCGAGCACGAGCCGCCGCGCCGGCAGCGCCCGCGCCGCGTCCACCACCTCGGGCACGGCGGCCGTGACCTCGTTCAGCGCGCGCGAGTAGACGCGCACCTGGTCGCCGTCCTTGTGGACCTGGATGCGCGCCCCGTCGAGCTTGGCCTCGAGCACCACCTCGCCGAGCATCGGCTCGACCTCGGCCAGCGACTCGGCGGTGTCGGCCAGCATCGGCAGCACCGGTCGGAACAGCTCGAGCCGGAAGCGCGCCAGCCCGGCCGGACCCTCGGCCGCCAGCACGCCGGCCACGTGCGCCATGTCGCCGGCCAGCATGACCGCCTTCCGGAGGGCCGGCTCGGGCGCGCCGTGGGCCTTGGCCAGCGCCGCCAGCACCACGCCGTCGAGCGCGCCCTGGCGCATCTCGCCCGTCAGGAGCCGCCCGAGGAAGCCGCGCTCGACCGCGCTGGCGCGCGCCAGCAGCGCATGCAGGGCCTCCGCGCGCCGGCCGGCCGAGCCCGGCCCCGCCAGCGCGGCGATGGCGGCGAAGCCCTGGTCGACCTCGGCCACCGTCAGCGTGGCCGCGCCCGGCGCCGGTGGCAGCGCGCCCAGCGCCCTCCAGACCCCAGCGTAGCCGACGCCGATCTTGCCCTGGCGCAGCTCGCCCGAGAGCCAGGCCACCGCCGTCATGGCCTCCTCTGATCCGAGGCCGGTCAGGAGATCGGAAAGCACCTTGACCTTCGCGTTCCGCGCCGACGCCGCGGTGACCTCGGCGGAGGCTTCCGCCAAGCGGATCAACTGCATCGCTCGCCTCGCTGGCTGTCCCGGGTCTTGCCCTGGTATCCTAGTTGCAGCATACACCGCGTCCCGTCGTACGCCGGGGTCGAGAGACCCCAGCCGACGCATCCGCCCCCGAGGTCGCTCATGCGCCGTCTGCCGTCAACGCTCACCGCCTTCATCATCCCGCTCGCCGCGCTCGCCGCGCCCGCCTGTGGCAGCGACACGAACGGCGACGAGGTCCCGCCCGAGGCCACCCTCGACGAGACCTACGGCAAGCCCGTCTTCGGTGTCGACGACTCGGCCGCCAGCAAGGCCGACAGCTACGACGGCGCCGCCGGCCCGAAGGTCGCCGGCCTCACCGCCGCGACGGCCGCCTGGAAGGTCACCCACAACTGGGCCGACAAGGACAACGCCGCCGGCATCGCCTGGGGCGCCAACTCGGGCCTCACCTGGGACGAGAAGTACGCCAAGTGGATCGAGAGCCTGCCGAAGCTCGAAGAGGACGGCGAGACCACCTTCACGCTCACCACGCCGTGGGGCAAGACGCTGCCCGCGCCGCGCCTCGAGTGCGCCGAGACGGCCATGTTCCTGCGCGTGACCTTCGCCAGCTGGTACGGCCTGCCGTTCTACATGACGGCCTACTCGTCGTCGGTCGGCTCGATGTACTTCGGCCACTTCGGCATCGTCGCCACGAGCGGCGCGCGCATCTCGGGCTACCCGAGCTTCGCCAACGACTACAAGGACTACACCTCGCAGATGGCGGGGAAGTCGAACGACTACATCGTCAAGAACTGGCCGAAGGACACCAACCTCCGGAAGCGCATCCTGGCCGGCAACAAGGATGACGACAACAGCGCCATCCTCGGCGCGGGCGCCTACACCGGCGCCTACCTCGACGAGATGTTCCTGAACAAGCGGGCCGCCTACCTGCTCATCCGCATCCTCGACAACTTCGGCTCGGTCCACCTGGCCAGCCAGCAGAACACCTTCAACCTCAAGCCGACGGCCATCCGCGAGGGCGACACGCTGCTCGAGCGCTGGCAGAAGAACGGCATCGGCCACACCATCGTCGTGCGCGACGTGGTGCCGCTCACCGCCGGCAAGCTGTCGGTCGAGGTCATGTACGGCTCGATGCCGCGCATCCAGCCCGAGTGGTTCGACGCCAACCTGTCGAAGCCCTACTTCACCTCGGAGTACACGGGCGGCGAGGGCACGAGCTACGACGGCGACAAGTACGCCGCCCTCGGCGGCGGCCTGAAGCGCTGGCGCACCGCCATCCAGAAGAGCGGCCGCTGGTACAACGTCGTGCCGACCGCCGACCGCGTCTCGTTCGTCGACGGCGCCGACCTCGTCGCCATCGCTGCGCGCCCGGCGCAGTTCGAGGAGCTGCTGGGCTCGCTCTCGCCCGAGGAGCAGCGCGACGTGAACATCCAGCGCATCCAGATGGCGCGCGAGGCGCTCCAGGGCAAGCCCGCCTCGTGCTCGAACCGCGAGCGCCGCGAGGCCGCCTTCGACGACCTCTACGAGCTCATGAGCGAGCAGTTCGGCATGAGCGCCGAAGAGGTCGACCGCCAGTACCGCGTGCTCGACGACTACGTCTTCCCCGAGATGGTCTACAACCAGTCGAAGACCTGCTGCTGGAACAGCACCACCGCCGACATGTACCTCATCATCATGCAGCTCAATCAGGAGCGCGTGAACAACGAGGTCGACGGCCAGTGCCAGGAGCCGATCCCGTTCTACAACAACGGCGGCTACAAGGTGTTCGCCGACTACGCCGCGCAGATCGGCATGGGCGACAAGTGGAAGGCCTGGACCGAGGACGAGCCCTGCGCCCAGAAGACGGTCGCCAAGGACACCGAGGCCACCCACGACTGGGCCCCGTTCTGCGACATCAAGGACGACGTCCTCAGCAACACCGACGCCAGCGAGTGACGGTCGGGGAGTCGCCCGGCTGATCGGAGACACGCATGACCAGCGCCACCGTAGGCAGCACCCCCTTCGCGCTCGTGGCCCGCGAGGCGCGCGACATGATGACGCCGAGCCCGGTGTGCGTGTTCGCGTCCGACCCCATCGAGTCGGCCGCCGAGCTGCTCGGGCGCTACTCGGCAGTCGCGGTCGTCGACCACGACCGCCGCGTCGTCGGGGTGCTCGCGCGCTCCGACCTGGCGCGCGTGTACGGGGCGATGCGCTCGGTGACGGGCGCGTCGCTGAGCCTCGAGTCGCGCGTCGGCGAGGACCAGTCCGGCCTCGACTGGAAGCCGCCGGCCAAGCGCGTGGCCGAGGTCATGACGCCGCGCGTGGTGACGGTGAAGACCGACACGCCGGCCACCGAGGTGGTCAAGCATCTTTCCGATCGCCGCATCGGCCGCCTGTTCGTGGTCGACGGCGATCAGGCGCTGGTCGGCGTCATCTCGACCACCGACGTCATCATGCGGCTCCGCCCCGCCTGAGTTAGCGCTTCCTCTGGCAGCGCGGGCAGAAGGTCGTGCCGCGCTGGCCGACGACCGAGCGCGCGAGCGTCGTGCCGCAGCGCGGGCAGGGGGCGCCGTCCTGGCCGTAGACGGCCAGCGAGATGGCGTACTCGCCGCGCCCGCCGCCGACGCGCCGGTAGTCGCGCAGCGTCGTGCCGTGGCCCAGGACGGCGGCCTCGAGCACGTCCACGATGGCGCGATGCAGCGCCGCGACGCGCGCCTTCGGCACGCGCTCGGCGGGCGTCTCGGGGTGGATCTGCGCGCGCCACAGCGCCTCGTCGGCGTAGATGTTGCCGACGCCGGCCACCGCGCGCTGCGAGAGCAAGACCGCCTTCACCGCGGTGCGCGTGCGCGCGAGGCCGATGGCGAGGACGTCGGCGGTGAAGCCCGGGTCGAGCGGCTCGGGGCCGATGGTGGCCAGCGTCGGCAGCGCCGAGCGGTCGCCGGCCGGCGCCACGAGGAAGCGGCCGAAGCGGCGCGGGTCGCGGGAGTAGAGGCGGTTCGGCTTCTTCCCGGCCAGCTCGACGACGACGCGCAGGTGGTCGTCGGGCTCGCTCGCGCCGAGCGTGCCGGTCATGCCGAGGTGGATGACCAGCTCGTCGCCGGGCTCGCTGCCGGCACCGCCCGACAGCGGCAGCACCAGGAACTTGCCGCGGCGCGTGACGGCCGTGATGGTCTGGCCGGCGGCGCGCTCGAGGCCCGCGTACTTCGGACCGGCGGGCGCGTCGGGCCCGCGGCGGGCGGCGACGATGCGGCGTCCGGCGAGCCAGGGTTCGAGCTCGCGGCGCACGGTCTCGACCTCGGGTAGCTCGGGCATGTCGGCCTCATACCCGCGCGCGCGTCGCGTTACCAGACGTGGGCGCGCCGGCGCCGCCGGGAGCCGCCGCCCTTGCGCGTCGACCGGACCTCGGATTGAATGCCGCCGGTGCAAAAGCTCATCGCCGTCGCGGGCAACATCGGGGCCGGCAAGTCCTCGCTCGTCGAGTTCCTCGAGCGCCGCCAGGGCATGCGCGCGGTCTACGAGCCGTACACGACCAACCCCTACCTCGACGACTTCTACGCCGACATGCGCGGCTTCGCGTTCCAGTCGCAGCTCTACTTCCTGACCCACAAGTTCCGGCTGCACCTGACGCTGCCCACCGACCTCGGCCACTCCATCGTGCTCGATCGCACCATCTACGAGGACGCCGAGATCTTCGCGAAGAACCTCCACCAGGAGGGCATGATCTCGCCGCGCGACTTCGGCCTCTACACCGAGCTCTACGACGCCATGAAGGCTGCGCTGAGGCCGCCCGACCTGCTCATCTATCTGCGCTGCTCGGTGAAGGCCATCCGGCGCCGCATCAAGAAGCGCGGCCGCCCGAGCGAGCAGTCGATCCCGCTGTCCTACCTCCAGCGCCTCAACGGTCTGTACGAGGATTGGATCGCGCGCTACGACGTCTGCCCGGTCCTCGTGTGGGACTCCGAGAAGCAGGACTATCTGACGGACCTCGTCGACTGGATCGAGTTCCGCCGTCGTCTGGCCGAGTTCATCTAGCCCCATCTGGCCCCCGCGTCGGGCGTGCAAGAAGGCCGAGGCATGACCACACCGCTCTACATCGCAGTCGAAGGACCGATCGGCGTCGGCAAGACGACGCTCGTCCGGCGGCTCGCCGAGCGGTTCTCGGCCCAGGTCGTGCTCGAGAGCTTCGAGGACAACCCGTTCCTCGCGCGCTTCTACGAGGACCGCGACCGCTGGGCCTTCCCGACGCAGATCTTCTTCCTCATGTCGCGCTTCAAGCAGCAGCAGCAGCTCCAGCAGGGCGACCTCTTCCGCCCGAACCTGCTCGCCGACTACCACCTCATGAAGGACCGCATCTTCGCGGAGCTGACGCTCGGCCAGGAGGAGCTCGGCCTCTACGAGCGCGTCTACCGCTCGCTGGCCGAGCAGATCCTGAAGCCCGACGTCGTGGTCTACCTGTCGGCGCCGCTGCCGACCTTGCTCGCGCGCATCGCGCTGCGCGGCCGCGACTTCGAGAAGAACATGGACGCCGACTACCTGGCGTCCTTGGCGCGCGCCTACCGCGGCTTCTTCGCGCGCTACGACGACACGCCGCTGCTCGTGGTCGACAACGAGCGGCTCGACTACGCCTCCGACACGCCCGAGGCCTGGGCCATCGTCGAGGACATCGCGCGCCGCGCCGAGCTGCTGGCCGCGCGCGGCAGGAACGCCCGGGAGGAGCTCTCCGCATGAACGACGTCATCGCCAACGCGACCAAGCACGAAGCCCACGACCCGGTCGTCACCCTGTCGAAGGCCTTCATCGGCACGGCCGGGCTCATCGGCGTCGGCAAGACCACCATCACGCGCGCGCTCGGCGCGCACCTGGGCCTCGAGGTCTATCACGAGCCGCTCGAGGACAACGTCTACCTCGAGGACTTCTACGCCGACACCGCGCGCTGGTCGTTCGCCATGCAGGTCTACCTCCTGAACCGTCGCTTCCAGCAGCACCAGGAGATCATCTGGCGCGGGCGCGGCGCCGTGCAGGACCGGACCATCTACGAGGACTCGATCTTCGCGCGCGTGCTGGTCGACATGAAGCTCATGCACCCGCGCGACTACGAGACCTACCTGGCGCTCTACCGCAACCTCTCGAACTTCATGTGCCGGCCGACCGCCATCGTCTACCTGCACGCCACGCCCGAGGCCTGCCACGAGCGCATCAAGCGCCGCGGTCGCGGCTTCGAGAGCGTCGTCTCGCTCGAGTACCTGCAGCGCCTCTACGAGGCCTACGAGGACTTCGTCGTGAACATCGCGCGGACCATCCCGGTGATCCGCGTCGACTGGGAGAACTTCGGCCACGTCGAGAAGCTGGCCGACGCCATCACCCGCGAGGTGACGCGCGCCAGCTACCTGCGTACGGTCGAGCTCTGACGAAGGCCCCGCGCGCGCGGGGCTCCGACAGCGTCACGCGGCCTCAGGCCTCGACGACCGGGCCGCGCCGGAGCGGCCCGAACATGGCGGCGGCGAGCAGGATGGCGGCCACGATGAGCGCGGATACCGTCACGATGCCGAGGATCTGGCCGAGGTCGGCGTCGAGGGCGCCCGCCAGGCTCAGGATCGTCGCGGTCAGGCCGGTGGCGCCGCTGACGAACGCCAGCGTGCCGTAGATGGCGGCCAGCGCGCCGCCCATGCCGCGGCCGGCCGCGAAGCCCCAGAGCCCGGAGAGGAGCCAGGTCGTCGACGGCAGGAGCACGCCCAGGAGCGCGAAGATCTGGCCGAGGTCGGGCCCGAGGCCGAGCCCCGCCAGCTGGGCGATGAGGTTGAACGCCAGGAGCAGCGCCGTGACCAGGTGGAAGATGCCGACCAGCGACGCCAGGCCGTTGGTCGGGCGCGCCGCGCCGAGCATGCCGAGGAACAGCAGCAGGTGCGCCAGCGCGCCGCCGCCGGCGCCGATGTAGAGCTGCACCTCGCCGTCGAGGCCGAGGTCGCCGACGAAGAGCGGCAGCAGCACCAGCGTGGCGATCCCCAGGACGAGGATGGCGCCGATGCCGCCCATGACGCACAAGCCGCCGCCGCCGTCGGCGTACTCGACGTCCTGTGACGGTGCCGCGACCTTGGCCGGCTTCGGCGCGGGCGCGGGCTTCTCGGCCTTCGGCGCCTTCTCGGGCTTCGGGGCGGGCGCCGGCTTCTCCGGCTTGGCCGCCTTCTCGGCCTTCGGCGGCTTGGCCGCCGGCAGCGGCTCGGGCTCGGGCTCGTAGGCCGGCTCGGGCTCGGGCTCGTAGGCCGGCTCGGCCTCGTAGGCCGGCTCGGCCTCGGTCTCGACCAGCGGCTCCTCGTCGAAGGAGACCGACGGCTCCTCGTGGAGATCCTCGGCGACCACCGCGCGCGGCTCGGCCGTCGCGGCGGTGCGCGACACGGCCGGCTTCGGCGGCGCGGCCATGGGCGGCGGCGGCTTCGGCGGGCCGAGCTTGCTCGGCGCCTTCGGCTGCGGCTTGCCCGCCTCGTCGCTGAGCATGCCCAGCTCGCGATGCAGGCGCTGCATCTGCTCGGCGCTCATCTGGACGGTGCGTCCGTCGCTGTCTTCGGGTTGGTCGGGGTCGTTGGCCATGGCGAAGGTCCTCCAGCGCGGCTGGCATAGCGCCCGCCCCCGGCCGGCGTCAACCGCCCTCGGCGGCGCCGCCGCGTGCGCACGCCCCGGCGATCAGTTGAGGTCGGCGTCGGGCGCCTGGGCCGGTTCGCGCGCCAACCAGAAGCTGACCGTCGCCTCGAGCTGGCTCGGCGTGACCGGCTTCTCGAGGAAGTCGTCGCAGCCGGCGCGCATGCACTCGTCTCGCGCGCCGCCCAGCACGTCGGCGGTCAGCGCCACGATGGGCAGGTGGCGCCCGGGCCGAGCCTCGAGCTCGCGCTCGCGGATGGCGCGCGTCGCCTCGAGGCCATCCATCTCCGGCATCATGACGTCCATCAGCACCAGGTCGAAGGCCTCCTGCAGCGCGGCCCGCACCGCCTCGCGCCCGTTCTCGACCACGGCGCAGCGATGCCCCATGCGCTCGAGCAGGGCGACGGCGTACTTCTGGTTGGTCGGGTTTTCCTCGGCCACGAGGATGCGCGTGGGCTGCATCGACCGCGGTCGGACGCGCGGCGTGCCCTCGTGCGGCGTGCGCCGGAAGGCGTTGCCGGGCGGGTGCTCGAGCCAGGTGCGGAGCAGCGAGACGCGCACCGGCGTGCCGATGCGATCGAGCTCGGGCGCGTGGCGCCTGACGCGCAGCGCGTCCCCGGGCGGCGTCATCACCACCAGCCGGGCGCCGCCGAGCGGCACGGCCTCGGCCAGCCGGCGCGCGAGCTCGAGGGCATCCATGTCGGCGAGGCGCATCGCCATCAGGATCGCCTCGAACGGCCGGCCGTCCGCGTGCGCCTCGCGCGCCGCGGAGAGCGCCGCCGCGCCGGTCTCGACCTCGCTCGTCGACGCGCCCCAGCGGCCCGCCGTCGTGGCCACGGCGCGACGGCTGGCGAGGCGCCCGTCGACCACCAGCACGCGCGTGCCGAGGAGGCCGCGCCGCGTCGCCGGGGATTGCGGTGAGCGGCACCTCGAACCAGAAGGTCGAGCCCACGTCGGGTCGGCTCTCGACGCCGATCTCGCCGCCCATGAGCTCGACCAGCTGGCGGCTGATGGCGAGCCCGAGGCCGGTGCCGCCGTGGCGCCGCGCGTACGAGCCGTCGACCTGCGTGAAGGCGCTGAAGAGGCGGCCCAGGTCCTCGGCGGCGATGCCGATGCCGGTGTCGGTGACCGCCACGCGCACGCGACCCGCGCTCGCTGCGCGCGACAGCTCGATCGTGACCGAGCCGCGCGACGTGAACTTCACGGCGTTGCCGACGAGGTTCAGCAGCACCTGGCGCAGGCGCCCCGGGTCGCACAGCACGCGCCGCGGCACGTCGGCGCGGAGACAGGTCGCCAGCTCGAGGCCGCGGTCCTCGGCCTGCGACGCCAGCGTCTCGACGACGTCGTCGACCAGCTCCCAGAGGTCGTGCTCGACCGACTCGAGGCGCACGCGGCCGAAGCCGAGCTTCGAGAAGTCGAGGATGTCGTTGACGATCTGCAGGAGCGTGTCGCCCGAGGTGCGGATGGCCGCCGCCAGCTCGCGCTGCTCGGGCTCGAGCGGCGTCTCCATGAGGAGGCCGGTCATGCCGATGACGCCGGTCATCGGCGTCCGGATCTCGTGGCTCATCACCGCCAGGAACTCGTCCTTGGCGCGGCTCGCCTTCTCGGCCACCTCGCGCGCGCCAACGAGCTCGGCCTCGACTCCGCTGCGGCGCGCGATCTCGGCCGTCAGCGCCGCGTTGGTGCGGGCCAGCGCGCGCCGCTCGGCGTCCTCGACCCCGCGCCGCGCCCCCGCGCGCGACAGCCGCCGGAAGAGGACGGTCAGCGCCGCCAGCGCCGCCACCACCACCACCACGATGAGCCCGCGCACCAGCGCCACGCGCGCCGCGGCGTCCTGCTCGGCGCGTTCGGCGGCGCGGCCCACGTCGCCGATGAAGGCCCCGAAGGCCGGATCGACGTGCGCGTCGTCGGCCGCCACCGCGTCGTCGATGCGGCCGGCGTCGATGAGCGCGAGCTCGGCCGCCATGGCGCCGCGGTAGACGCCCCACGTCTCGAGCGCGGCGCTGACGTCGAGCCCGGCGCTGGCCAGCTGGCCGAGGCCGGCGCGGATCGACCGCTCGAGCTCGTCGATGGTCGCGCGCGTCTCCGGCTCGACGCGGGCGCGATGGATGGTCGCCCACTCGACGGCGTTCAGCGCGTTGGCGTCGGCCTCGATGCGCGACAGCGTCTGCGGCTGGCTCCACGCCGACTCGGCCTGGTCGAGCAGCAGCAGCAGCGCCCCGCCCAGCGCCGCCGCAACGACCGGCACGAGGCCGATGAGCCAGCGCCCGCGCACCCGGGCGGCCGGTGGAATCGACGCCGGGGCGTAGGGCTCGAGCACGCCTCGACTCTAGACCCAACGTCGGCGCCCGGCCACGCGCGGCCGCCGCCGCCCCGCCGCGCGCGGTAACCCGCGACCTCGCGCGCGCTAGCCGAACGGGCGGCTTCCCCTGGCCGGGGCGCCCGCGTAGGCTCGCCCCGCCGCGCGTCGGAGCGCGGCCTGGAGTCCCGATGGCGCGCGCCGATCTCACGCAGGGCCCGATCCCGAAGCTCCTGAAGTCGCTCTGGCTTCCGGCCTTCGTGGCGATGTTCCTGCAGTCCTGCTACGCGCTCGTGAACCTGGTCTTCGTGCGCCTGCTCGGCGACCGCGCCGTCGCGGCGCACGGCATCACGCTGCACTCGTTCTTCATCATCCTGGCCATCGGCCAGATGGTCGGCACGACCTCGATGGCCGACGTGAGCCAGGCCTACGGCCGCGGCGAGGTGCTTCGCGCGCGGCGCCTCTTCTCGGCCTACACGCTGGTCGCGCTGGTGCTCGGCATCGCGGCGTCGATCGCGGCCTGGATCTTCGCCAAGGACTACGTCGACTTCCTCTCCGACGACCCGGCGGTGCGCCCGCTCGGCGTGGCCTACTTCGAGGCCAACGCGCCGACCTTCCTGTTCCAGCTGCTCATCATCGTCTTCTCGGGCGCGATGCGCGCGTCGGGCGACTTCGTCCTGCCGATGCGCATCATGATCGCCTCGGTGCTCCTGAACGCGGCGCTCGACCCGCTGCTCATCTTCGGCTTCGGGCCCATCCCCAAGATGGGCATCGCCGGCGCGGGCTGGGCCACCGTCATCGCGCAGATGGCGTCGTGCGCCACCTACGCCTGGCTCTTCCTGCGCAAGCCCAAGAACACGGCCGAGGACGCGGGCTCGCGCCGCCTGAGCTTCGGCGTCCCCGAGTGGTCGCGGAGCCTCTTCTCGCGCATCGTCACGCGCGGCTTCCCGGCCGGCCTCCAGTTCTTCGTCGTCTACATCACGTCGGGCATCATCTTCATCGGCGTGAAGCCCTTCGGCGCCGACTGGACCGGCGCCGCCTCGGGTGGCTTCCGCGTGCTGCAGCAGATCTGGCTGCCGCTGGTCACGCTGTCGATGGCCGCCGCCACGCTGGCCGGCCAGAACTACGGCGCCAAGAAGGCCGAGCGCATCCGTGAGACGGCCTCGGTGGCGGTGCGCTGGGGCCTCCTCTACGGCGCGCTGGCGGCCATCGGCACGGCGCTATTGGCGCCGGTCCTGGCCTGGCTCGGCGCCGACAGCGGCGGCCAGCAGTACGACAACGTCATCGACTACCTGCGCATCGGCTCGCCGGTGCTGGTGGCGTTCGCGCTGACCTACGTGCCGACCTTCATCCTGCAGGCGTTCGGCAAGACCACGCTGCCGCTGGTCGCCTCGCTCGTGCGCGTGGCCATCCTCGCCGTCTTCACCTTCGGCTTCTTCCGCGGCTCGGGCTGGGGCGTCGACGCGCTGCTCGTGGCCATGACGCTGTCGTCGTTCATCGAAGGCCTGGTCGGCTACTGGTTCCTGCGCCGCTTCATCGGCGGCCTCGACTTCGCCGATCAGCCGTTGGCGGTGCCGTCGGCCGTGCGCGCCAGGTAGCGGTCGCGCAGCGCGGCGAGCTCGGCCTTGAGCTCCTCCTTCTCGCGCTTCAACGCCTCGATGCGATCGCCATGCTTCAAGAGCGCCTTGAGCCCGCCGCGCGACAGCCGATGCAGCCGCGCCTCGGTGACCCAGCGCAGCCCGACCAGCGCCGTCGGCGGCAGCGACACGGCGTAGGCCGCGGCCGCGAGCGCGCCCCAGGGCGCCGGGAAGAGGCCGGCCACGAGCGCCGTCTGCACGCCCCAGGCGCCCAGGAAGAGGCCCGCGCCGATGAGGATCTTGGCCAGCGCCATGCGGTCCTTCCTCAGCGGCGCGAAGGCCAGGACGAGGCGCAGCGCCAGGTACGGCGCGGCCGAGTTGGCCAGGCCCCAGAGCGCGAACGGCGCCGCGCCGATGATGAAGCGCCGGCGATCGGCGAAGCGCGACCCGCCCTCGCTGCGGTGCTGGAGCGCCGCCGACTCGCCGCCCAGGCCGAGCTCCTGGCGCTCTTCCAGGAAGCGCTGCAGGCGGCGGCGGATCTCGGCCGTCTTCTCCGGCTCGACCTGCTGGTACCAGCGATACGCGTCGACGATGCGGCGCACGAGGCCAGTGCGCTCGGCCGGCGACTGGCCGCTCTGATCGAGGCCGGCCTCGCGGCGGATGTCGACGATGATGGAGGTGATCTGCGCGATGATGCGCTCGTCCTCGACCGCCTCGACGTGCACCGACAGGTCGCGCAGCGCCTCCTCGATGCGGTCGGTGAGCGCGCGCGCGGCGGCCTTCGGGTCGGCCTCGAACTGCGGCCGCAGATCCGCCACCGGGATGGGCGGCCCGAAGGCCACGTGCACGTCGGAGCGGAAGGCCTGGCGCACGAGGTAGTTCAGCGCCACCGGCACGATGCCCACGCCGAGCCCCCAGCCGTTCTGCGACTCGGCGTCGAGCGCGATGCGCGCGGCGCCGGTGCGCAGGCGGTGCACGCGCAGGTTGTCGTGGGTCTTGCCCTCGGGGAAGATCGAGATGACGCCCTTCTGCACGAGCACGGCGCGCGCCGCCGCGAAGGCCTGCGAGTTGTCGGCCTTGGGCTTCCCCGCCGCGTCGCCGCCCGCGCCGCCCGCGGCCGGCTTCTCCTTGTCCTCGGGGCGCGCGATGGGCACCGCGCCGATGGACTTCAGGATGCGGCCGAAGACGGGGATCTTGAAGAGGCCGTCGCGCGCGCAGAACGTGACCTGGCGCTGCTCGAGGATGCCCAGGAGCAGCGGGTCGACGATCGAGTTCGGGTGCGTCGAGGCGAGGATGGTCGGGTGCTCGTGGCCGACGGCGCCGAGGTTCTCGCGGCCGGTGACCTCGACGGTGCGATAGAAGGCGCGCAGCGCGACGCGGATGACGGCGCGCAGGCCGCGGTAGAGTCGACTCGGCGGGGCGACCGAGGAGGTCGACTTGCCGGCGAGTCCCCAGGAGGCGGGGTCGTTGCTCATGGCGTCCCTTATCGCCCCTGGATGACGCTTTGGCCAGTCGTGGAGGTCGCCTGCCCCGGCCGCCCGCCGGCCCGCGCGGCGCGCGCCGCGGCCGCCGCGCGCGCCGATCGGGGCATGCTTCTTGCGATGCTCGGCGCCGGACCCAAGTCCGAGGAGGTGCCGCATGCTCGCCATCCATCGCGCCGCGCTCGCCCTGTCGCTGGCCGCCCTCACCACCGGCGGCTGCGTCCGCCAGGTCTTCTCGCCGCCGGCCGGCTACCTCTCGCTCGACGGGCCCGACCGCCTCGAGGAGGGGAAGTCGACGCTCGGCGGCTCGCTCGGCGTCGGCGGCATCGGCATCGGCGCCGACATCGCCGGCGGCAACGTCCTCTACAAGCGCGGGCTCGGCGCGGTCGAGCTCGACGCCGAGGGCGCGGTCGTGGCCATCACCGAGAAGTCGAAGGCCGACACCTTCCCGGCCATCCTCTCGACGCGCGTCGGCCTGAAGGGCCGCATCGTGCCGGGCTTCCGCCACCTCGCCTGGCGCGCCGGTCTGGGCTTCGGCGGCAGCGCCGGCGGGACCTTCGGGGCCAGCGACCTCGGCCTCGTGCTCGGCTGGGAGAACCCCTACGCGACCCCGTTCGTCGGGCTCTCGGGCATGGTGTCGCTGCCGTTCTCGTCGCGCACCGTCGACATCAGCAACCCCGACGACGAGACGCCGGTGACCGACCACCCGGTGACCTCGGGCGGCGTCGCGCTCACGCTCGGGCTCGCCGTGCACATCGGGCCGAGCGACGCGATGCTGAACCTCGGCGTCTCGCGCCTCCAGCTCTGGGACATCCACGGGGTCGAGGAGGAGGTCACGAGCGCCGCGCTGGGCTTCGCCATCCCGCTCTGATCTCCGAAACGGGGCGAGCCCGGAGGGTCTCCCCGCCGGGCTCGTCGTCCATCATCCGTCATCCGTGGAGCGGGCCGTCGCGCGACGGCCCGGCTCACGTCACGGCAGCTGCATCGAGAGGCCGATGTCGGCGATGAAGCCCGAGGCCGCGAACGAGCTGCCGAGGTAGCCCGGCGCCAGGCGCGCCACGAAGTAGAGCTTCGTGCCGACCTTGATCTGGCTCAGGAAGTCGCTGTTGATCGCCAGGAAGCCGCTCTTGTCGATCTCGCCGCGGAGGGTCGCGTAGTCGACCTTGCCCAGCGAGACGGCGCGGCCGTTCAGGTTGAAGCCGAGCTCGAACTGGAGCTTCGTGCCGATGCCGGCGAGCTCCTGCTGCGAGAGGCCGACGAGCTGGGCGCTCGTCACGTACAGCGTGTGGCCGACGTAGTCCGAGGCGAACTGGAAGTAGTTCCACTTCTCCATCGCGCGCACCGGGCCGACGGCGCCGGTGCACGGGTCGGTCGCCGCCGCGAAGAGGCGCTCGACGCGTCCGAGCAGCCCGAAGGTGTCGACCTTGATGGCGGTCGCGGCGCTGATGCCCGCCTCGATGCCGTTCTTGAAGGTCTCGGGCAGCGCCGTGGCGATGCCGCCGAGCGTGCTGGCGCACATGATGGCCGCGGTGCGCGGCGGGCTCATGCCGGCGCTCGTGCCGTAGTCGACCGACAGCGGGCCCTCGCCCGGAGCGAAGGCGAAGCAGCCCGACAGCGCGGCGTTGGTGAGGTGCACGAACGGGTAGGTGCTGCCGGCCTTGGCGATGACGCCCGACGGGTCGATCTTCGGGTCGTTGTCGTCCTGCGCCGTGGCCTCGAGCGACAGCGTGCAGCCGGCCGGGAGGTCCTCGAGGTCGATGGCGATGTTGTAGAAGACCTTGTTGCAGGACTTCGGCTGGGTCGTGAAGCCGGTCGAGGCGGTGACCGCGCGCGGGTACACGACGAGGTTGGTCGAGTTGGTGATCTGCAGGGTCTGGTTCGGCTCGGCGCCGAGGACCTCGCCGCGGCCCGGCAGCGACTGCCCGTCCTGGTCGACCGTGAAGACCGAGAAGGTCGCGTCGACGTTGTGGACCAGCGTGTCCCACACGAAGATCTCGCCCTTGCCGGTGTTGAAGGTCGGGAGCGTCTGGCCCTGGTAGACGACGGTTCCCGGCGTGGTGACGGTCGTCTGGACGGTCTCGGTGCCGCAGTCGAGCTGCTCGTTGCCGAAGTAGAGGCCGTACTGCAGGGCGTGGGTCGCCGACGCGTTGCCGTCGAGGTCGAGCATCACGCTGTGGTTGCCCTGCTCCTGGCCGACGAGCGGGATCGAGAAGGTCCCGACCGGGGCCGGGCAGGTGACCTGCACCGAGCTGTAGAGGATCGAGGTGTCGATGGCGTCGCCGGTGCCCGCGGTGCACGCGAGGCCGAAGACGGCGGTGTGGTCGCGGCCGTCGCCGTCGACGACGCCGCTCTCGCCCGCGCTGTCGCCGAAGAGCAGGGTGATGTCGTCGCCCTCGCCGTCGTCGTAGCAGCTGTCGAACTTCATCGAGCAGAAGATGTCGCCGAAGTTCACGGCCACATCGAAGAAGCCCTGCTGCGCGTCGCGCATGATGGCCAGGTCGAACTCGACGAGCACGTCGGCGTTCTCGAGGCACTCGAAGTGCAGCGTGCAGGGCGCGCCCGCCGGGCACGGGTTCTGGAAGTCGGCGTCGCCGTCGCCGCCGACGGCGTTGGTCGATCTGGTCGTCGAGGACGACGTCGTTCTCGTCCGTGACCGACTCGAGCATCGAGCGGATGTAGTTGTCGTTCTCGACGCTGGCGTCGCAGGTGCCGATGTAGGTGATGGCCCCGCCGCCGCCGTCGCCGTACGTGCCTGAGCAGATGCCGGCCTTGCCCAGACGGTGTCGGGCTCGCCCGCGTCGGGGTCGCCGTTGTAGACGGTGATGCCGTAGCGGCACTTCGCCCACGCTCGGCAGCGTGAGGGGAGCGGTCTGGATCTTCACGCCCGGCTCGACGGACCGCCGGCGGCCGGCGCAGGCGCCCGCGACGACGAACGCAGCACAGCGCGACGACGCGCAGCGAATAGGCTTTCATGACATCTCCGATGAGACGCGGGGGGCGCTCGCGAACGAGCGTCGACGCATGCCGGTCCGCAGTCCGGGCAGGTCGATGGGGCGGTGGTGACGGCGCCGCGGCACAGCCGCAGCGAGGTCGGACAGTATCAGGACGCCGTCAGGATGGCGAGAGCGCGGCGCCCGCAGATTGCGCCCAAGTCGCCGAACGAGCCGAATCCGCACGCTCGATCGCAGCGCGCTCAGCCGGCGCGGCGAGCCCTGTCGATGGCGGCGCGGTAGCGCGTGGCCCAGGCCCTGGCGGTCGCGGCGGCGGCGGCCGGGCCGGCGCGATGGATGGCGTCGACCAGGCTCGAGCCGATGACGACGCCGTCGGCGAAGCGCGCCACCTGCGCGGCGTCGGCCTCGCTCTTGATGCCGAAGCCGACGGCGACCGGCAGGCCCGCGAGCGCGCGCACGCGCTCGACGCGCGCCGCCACCGGACCGAAGTCGCGACGGCGTCGCCGGTCACGGCGGCCATCGGAGACGTAGAAGGCCGCTGGCGCCGGCGGCGATGGCGCGCACGCGATCGTCGTCGGAGGTCGGCGGGAGCGCGATGAAGTCGAGGCCGACGGCGCGCGTGTGGTCGGTCAGCTGGGCCGCCTCCTCGGGCGGCAGGTCGACCACGAGGAAGCCGTCGGCGCCGGCGTCCTTGGCGCCTGGGCGGCGTGCGCGAGGCCGGCGCGGAAGAGCGGGTTCAGGTAGCTGAAGAGCACGACCGGCGTCGCGTGGCGCGCGCGGAAGCGGCGTCAGCTCGAGCACGCGCGCGAAGGTCGCGCCGCCGGCCAGCGCGCGGCCCATGGCCGCCTCGATGACCGGGCCGTCGGCCATGGGATCGGCAGGCACGCCCAGCTCGATGACGTCGGCGCCGCCCTCGGCCAGGGCCTCGAGCACGGCCAGCGAGGTCTCGAGGTCGGGGTCGCCGGCCGTGACGTAGGGCACGAGCGCGCCACCCGACCCTCGGCCCGGAGGCGCGCGAAGGTGGTGGCGATGCGGAGTGGGGAGGGCGAGCTCGCGGGGCGTCGGACATGGTCGGGCTCGCCTAGCACGTGGCGCTGACGCCTGCAACCGAGCATGTTACGCCGCACAGCCAATCTGCCCGCGCGGGCCCTGCTCCACTTGCCCGCCAGGATCCACGACCACCTCGGCGAGCGATGGAAACCGTAGTTCTTCGACGAGATCGGCAACAGGCCCAAGTCCGACCTGCTGCCAATGCCGAGAGGAGGCCTGGCTGACCTTCCGCCACGTGACCGGCGCCGGCCGGCACGTATCCGCCGGCTGCTGCAGTATCGAGGTCTCGCCGGCGATGAGGCCGGCGATGCTCATCACCGACCGCGAGGATCTCCTCGCCATCAGGTGAACGGCATCAGGCTCGAGGCATGCAGGTCTTCATGCTCGGCAAGGTGCAGGTCGACGGCGACTTCGGCCTGGCGATGAAGCTCCAGCAAGTCCTGTCGTGACCTCGACTGGCGTCATCCCCGGGGCCGCCAGGGCGGCAGCCGGTGGGACTGCCGCGGTCCGCGGCGAGGGGGCCTGATGTCGTTGCCCTCGCAGGCCTGCGCGTGGTGGACCTGTCGCGCCTCCTGCCGGGTCCCTACGCATCGCTCGTGCTCGCCGACATGGGCGCCGAGGTGGTGAAGGTCGAGGCGCCCGACGGCGGCGACTACCTCCGCTGGATGCCGCCGCTCACCTCGCCAAGTACTCCGCGGCGACCCAACCCCCCGGGGCTGCGAGCGCGGCAGCCGGGGGAGCGCCGCAGGCGCGGGGGGCAAAGACGTCCTGGGCCTTCTTCGCGCTCAACTCCGCGCGCTCGCTCGCGCTCGATCTCAAGAAGCCGCCTCGCCGCCGAGGCCGACGTCGTCCTCGAGAGCTTCCGCCCCGGCGTCATGGACCGCCTCGGCACGGCTACGCCGCGCTTCGCCGCCGAGAACCCGCGCCTCATCTACTGCGCGCTCACCGGCTACGGCCAGACCGGCCCCTACCGCGATGCCCCCGGCCACGACCTCAACTACATGGGCCTCGGCGGAGCGCTCGGCCTCGGCGGCCCGGCCGACCGCGCGCCCAACGTCCTGCCGGTGCAGGTCGCCGACATCGGCGGCTCGCTCTGGGCGCTGGTCGCCATCCTGTCGGCGCTGCACGCGCGCCACGAGACCGGGAAGGGCCGCTTCCTCGACGTCTCGATGACCGACGGCGTCACCGGCTTCCTCTCGGCCGCGCTGGCGCCCCACATCGGCGCCGGCACGCCGCCGCCCAAGCGCGGCGCCGACGTCTTGACGGGCGGCCAGCCCTGCTATCAGACCTACGCCACGGCCGACGGCGGCTTCGTCTCGGTCGCCCCGCTCGAGCCGAAGTTCTGGGCCGCGTTCGTTGCGACCGTCGGCCACCCCGAGTGGGCCCGCCGCCAGTTCGACCCGAGCCTGAAGGCCGAGGTCGAGGCGATGTTCCTCACGCGCTCACGCGCCGAGTGGGAGGCGCTCCTCTCGAAGAGCGAGGCCTGCGTCGAGCCCGTGCTCGCGCCCCACGAGCTCGCCCAGCACCCGCTCCATCAGGCCCGCGGCCTCGTCGTCGAGGCCTCGAACGGGCTCCGCCGCCTGCGCACGCCGACCCGCTCGCCCGACGCGCCGCCGCCCGGTCCCGCGCCCGGCCTCGGCGCCGACACGCGCGACATCCTGGCGCGCCTCGGCTACGATGCTGCCGCCATCGACCACCTGACACGCACCAAGGTCGTGGGCGCCTGACGGTTCGGGTCGCGTCGGGGCACAGGGACGTCATGATCGTCATCCGCATCATCCTGCGTTTCTTCGTCATCATGGCCGCGCTGTGGGGCATGTTCTTCGCCTGGCTCTACTCGCAGACGGGGCTCAGGAAGCTCGTGCGCATGGGCATCCTGCGCGAGAAGGCGCGGCCGAAGTCGCTGCCCGGTCCGGCCGAGAGCGGCCAGCGCGTGGTCGTCACCGGAACCGGCTACTTCGAGCCGCTCGAGAACCCGCGCATCATGCGCCGCGCCTTCGAGTTCCTCGGGCCGACCTACATCAAGCTCGGCCAGCTCATCGCGTCGAGCCCCGGCCTCTTCCCGCGTCGCTACGCCGACGAGTTCCAGTACTGCCTCGACCGCGTGAAGCCGTTCCAGGTCCCGCAGCTGAAGCTCAAGATCGAGAAGGAGCTCGGCAAGCCCATCCCCGAGCTCTTCAAGTCGTTCGAGGACAAGCCGCTCGGCTCGGCCTCCATCGCGCAGGTGCACGGCGCCGTCCTGAACGACGGCACCGAGGTCGTCGTGAAGGTGCAGCGCCCGCGCATCCGCGTGAAGGTCGACGCCGACCTCTTCTTCATGCGCATCGGCTCGTGGTTCATCGCCAAGCTGTCGCGCGCCGCCGAGCTGAACAACGTGCAGGGCGTGGTGAAGGACTTCGACCGCACCATCCACGAGGAGATCGACTTCAACAAGGAGGGCGCGAACCAGACCGAGTTCAACGCGCTCATGGTGAAGTACGGCATCGAGGACTGCTTCGCGCCGCTGCCCATCCCGGGCATGGTCACCGAGCAGGTGCTGGTGATGAGCCGCTTCCGCGGCTTCAAGGCCGACGACCGCGACAGCATCGTGGCGGCCGGCATCGACCCCGAGACCTACCTCCGGAAGGGCCTCCGCGCCTGGCTCATGACCGTCGTCCTCGACGGCTTCTTCCACGGCGACGCCCACGCCGGGAACCTCATGATGCTCCCGGGCGGCGCCCCCGACGGCAAGGCCGCCGTCGGCTTCCTCGACTTCGGCATCATCGGCCGCTTCACCAACCTCCAGCGCCACCAGGTGCTGCGCTACGTGCTCGCCTTCACGGCCGGCGACTACGAGCAGCTGGCCGCGGTCATGACCGAGATCGGCGCCGTCGACGCCAAGATCGACCGCGCCACGTTGGTCAAGGATCTTGCCCAAGTCTACAGCCCGCTCATCGAGATGAACCTGGCCGACATCAAGTACGAGGAGGTGCTGCCGGCCATCACCTCGCTGGCCCTGCGCTACGGCATCCGCCTGCCGAGCGAGTTCCTGCTCATCCTGAAGCAGCTCCTCTTCTTCGATCGCTACGCCAAGCTCATGGCGCCGAAGCTCAATGTCTTCAGCGACTTCGGTCTGGTCGACTTCCTCTTCGGGCCGCTGGCGATGAAGGCCGGCCTCGACTTCAACCTCATCATGCCGCTGCTCATGAAGATCCAGGCGAAGTTCATGGCCAAGGGCATCATGCCGTTCGGCATGGGCGCGCCGAAGGCCGCGGCCTCGTCGAGCGCGGCCTCGTAGTCGTCGCCGACCGCCGCCTTCAGAACGCCAGCACGTCGTCGATCGACGGCACGTCGCAGAAGATCATCGCCAGCCGGTCGAAGCCGACGGCGATGCCGGCCGACGGCGGCATGCCCACCTCGAGCGCGCCGAGGAAGTCCTCGTCGAGCGGCATCTCGGCCTTGCCGAGCGCGGCCCGGACGCGATTGTCGTCCTGGCAGCGGCGGCGCTGCTCGGCGGCGTCGGTGAGCTCGGCGAAGGCGTTCCCGAGCTCGAGCCCGCCGAGGTAGACCTCGAAGCGCTCGGCCACGCGCGGGTCGGACGCCTTCTTCCGGGACAAGGACGCCAGCGGCGCCGGCCACTCGACGACGACCTCGGGGCGCTCGGCGCCGAGCGTCGCCTCGACCGCGACCAGCGCGTCGAGCCAGCCGTCCTCGCCCATGTCCTCGGGGTGCGCCACGCCGGCGCGCGCCTTCAGGAGGTCGAAGAAGGTGATGCGCGGCCAGGGTGGGGTGAGGTCGAAGCGACGGCCCTGCCAGCGGATGACCGGCCCGCCGGAGCTGGCCCGCGCCAGCGCGCCGAGCCAGCCCTCGCAGTCGGCGACGAGCGCGTCGTAGCCGTCGACCCAGGGCCGGTACCACTCGACCATGCTGAACTCGGGCCGGTGACGCCGGCCGCGCTCGCCGTCGCGGAACACGCGCACCAGCTGCCAGATGGGTCCGGCGCCCGCGGCCAGGAGCCGCTTCATGGCGTACTCGGGCGAGGTGATGAGCCAGCGCGCCTCGGGCCCGGCGCCCGGCTCGGGGTGGAGCGTCGCGGCCACCGGATCGACGTGCACCTCGGTGCCGGCCGACGGCACCAGCACCGGCGTCTCGACCTCGAGGAAGCCGGCCGCGGCGAACCACGCGCGCGTCACCGCCAGCAGCTCGGCCCGGCGCGCGAGCCGCTGCCAGCGCTCGCCGAGGAAGCGGCTGAGGTCGGCCCCGGCCGAGCCCGCCGACGGCGGCCACTCGCCGGGTCCGCGCGCGACAACGGCGACCGAGCCGGAATCGATGGCCACGAGGTCGCCCGGCCGCGCGCCGTGCGCGCTCGAGGTCACCGCGACGCGGCGCGCGCGTCCGCCGTCGAAAACGACGAGCGCGTCGTCGCCGATGGCGAGGACGCGCCCGCGAAGGGAGTCGGAGCCGGACGTCACTTCGTCTGGATGCGGCCCTGGTACTCGCCGTTCCGCGTGTCGATGCGGATGATGGTGCCGGTGTCGATGAAGAGCGGGACCTTGACGGTGGCGCCGGTCGCGATGGTCGCTTCCTTCGTCACGTTGTTGGCGGTGTCGCCCTTCACGGCCGGCTCGGTGTACTTGACCTCGACCTCGATGAAGTTCGGGAGATCGACGCTGACGGCGCGGCCTTCGTAGAAGAGGACCTGGCACATCATGCCTTCCATCAGGAAGCGTCCCGGGTCACCGAGCTGCTTGTCGTTGATGTTGAAGGTGTCGAACGTCTCCTGGTCCATGAAGACGTACTGGTCGCCGTCCTTGTACGAGTAGGACGCCTCGCGCACCTCGACGTCGACCTCTTCGAGGACTTCGCCCGAGCGGAAGTTGCGCTCGATGACCTGGCCCGTGAGCAGGTTCTTCATGCGCGTCCAGGTGAACGCGGTGCCCTTGCCGGGCTTCACGAACTGGAAGTCGACGACGGTCCACGGGGCGCCATCCATCTTGAACTTCAGGTTCTTCTTGATGTCGGAGGTCTGATAGGACATCGCTGCTTCCTCGATTGCGTCCGCCGGGCGGCCGAGTCGGCCGGGCCTCGTGCGATTGAAAGGCGCGCGGCCATTACCATGGCCCAAAACGGAAGTCACCATGTCACGCGACCCCGACGTCACGGCGGCCATCGACGACCTCCTCGCGCTCTGGCGGCGCGAGCGTGACGCCGAGCGCGCCCGCTTTCGCGAGGAGCGGGCGCTGCTTCCGTGGAAGGAGCGGCTGGCGCGCGGTCAGGCGCTGGCCGACCTGATCGTCCACGAGACGCTGCCCGCGCCCGGCGGTCGCCTGGTGCTGTGCGTCGCGCCGACCAAGGCCGGCCCCATTGCCTTCGATCGCCACACGCTGCGCATGCGCGCGGGCGACCCGGTGGTGCTCTTCCAGCTCTCGCCCGACGAGCCCGGCGCCATCCCGGCGGTGGTCGAGCGCTGGCGCGGCGCGACGCTCGGCATCGCCATCGACGGCGACCTGCCCGAGGCCTTCGAGGACGCGCCGTTCCGCCTCGAGCGCGAGGCGCCCGAGGCCACCTTCGCGCGCGGCGAGGCGGCGCTGCAGGGTATCCGCAACGACGCGCGCGGCGACGAGCTGGCGCTGGCGCGACTGGTCTACGGCAAGGGCGTCCTCGAGACCCAGCCGCGCGACGCGCCGACCGCCTTCTTCGACGAGTCGCTCGACGAGGTGCAGCGCGACGCCGTCCGGAACGCGCTCACCACGCTGCCGATGGCGCTCGTCCACGGACCGCCCGGCACCGGCAAGACGCGCTGCCTCATCGAGGTCATCCGCCAGGCCCGCGCCCGCGGCTGGCGCGTGCTGGCCACGGCGGCGTCGAACGTCGCCACCGACAACCTGGCCGAGCGCCTCATCGCCTGCGGCGTGCCGACGCTGCGCCTCGGGCACCCGGCGCGCGTCCTGCCGAGCGTCGAGGACCACACGCTGGACGCGCGCATCGACCAGAGCGACGCCAGCCGCCTCGCCAAGCAGTGGGTCGCCGAGGCCGCCGCCATCCGCCGGAAGACCGAGGCGCGCTCGAGCCGCGGCACACCGATCGCGTGGCGCGCCGCGACGCCTTCGCCGAGGCGAACCGCCTCGTGAAGGACGCGAAGTACCACCTGCGTCGCGTCGAGCAGGCCATCGTCGACACCGCCCCGGTCATCTGCTGCACGCTGGCCGGCGCCGACCATCCGGCGCTCCGCCACTCGAGCGAGGCGTTCGAACTGGTGGTCCTCGACGAGGCCACCCAGGCCCCGGACCCGCTGGCGTGGATCGCGCTCAGGCTGGCTCCCCGCGCGGTCCTGGCCGGCGACCCGAACCAGCTGCCCCCGACCATCGTCGACCCCGAGGCGGCGCGCCGCGGCCTGGCCACGACCGTCTTCGAGCGCCTCGTCGCGCGCCACGGCGATCGCGTCGTGCGCATGCTCGTGACCCAGCACCGCATGCACCGCTCCATCATGGCGTTCCCGTCGGCGGCTCTACGGCAATCGCCTGGTGGCGCACGCGGCAGTGGCCGAGCACCGCATCGAGGACCTCGGCGCCATCGACGATCCGCTGCGCGACGCGCCCTTCGTCTTCGTCGACGCGGCCGGCGCCGGCTGGGCCGACGAGAAGCGCGAGGGCGACGGCTCGACGCGGAACCCCGAGCTCGCCACGCGCACCGCCGCCGAGGTGCGGCGCCTGCTGTCGCGGGGCCTGGCACCGGCCGACGTGGCGGTGCTGACGCCCTACGACGCGCAGGTCGGCGAGCTGCGCCAGCGCCTCGCCGCCGAGGTCGCGGGCGGCCTCGAGGTCGGCTCCATCGACGGCTTCCAGGGGCGGGAGAAGGAGGCCATCGTGGTCGACCTCGTGCGCTCGAACGACGGCAACGACATCGGCTTCCTCGCCGACGTGCGGCGCATGAACGTGGCGCTCACGCGCGCGCGCCGGTTCCTCTTGGTGATCGGGGACTCCGCCACCATCGGCCAGCACCGGTTCTACGCGGCGTTCCTCGAAGCGGTCGAGCGCCACGGCGTCTGGGTCAGCAGCTTCTCCGACGAAGCCGCTAATTTTTGAGGTGGCTTTTTCCGATCGACGGGTCCATCTTCCCACCCCATCCGCGGGGTGCGGCCCGCCATGCCAATGCCCGCGGTGATCGACCGAGAGTGCCGTCATGCGGCCCGACGTCGATGCTGGCGCGTTCGCCCCGGTCTCGAGGTTGACGCAATTTCCCACTTGCCTTATCGCTACTTGGAACCCCACCGGCGTCTTCCCGACCGACGCCTTCGGAGCGCGCGATGACCAAGTCGCAGCTGATCGATGCCATTGTTCAGAAGAAGGCTGGCCTCCCGCGGAAGACCGTGGAGCAGGCTGTGAACGCCGTCTTCGACGAGATGGTGAACTCGCTCAAGAAGGGCGATCGGATCGAGATCCGGGGCTTCGGCAACTTCACCGTGCGGAAGTACAAGGCCTACACCGGTCGCAACCCGAAGACGGGCGCGACGGTCAACGTCGCCGCCAAGTCCATGCCGTTCTTCAAGGTCGGCAAGGACCTTCGGGACCGCATCAACAAGGCCTGATTCGGGACGCCCGCAGCCGCGCCAGCAGCCCTATCGGCGCGCGGCGTGTCACTCGAACAGCGCCTCTGTCGCCGGCCACGCGACCGAGTCCGACGATGCTGTAGTCAGCGTCGCAGATGGTGTCTAGACTGGCTCGCATGTGGTGGCTCTTCCCGCTCATCGCCCTCCCGTTCGTCGAGCTCTGGACGTTGCTCGAGCTCGGCTCGGCGGTCGGCGTCGGTCTGACGCTCGCGTGGTGCCTCGTCGCCGGCGCGCTCGGTGTGGCGCTCATGCGGCGGGCGCGCACGCGCATCGCCGCGCACATGCAAGGCGGCACGAGCCTCGGGCGGATGCGCAGCGGCGACGCGTCGGTGCCGCGGGCCTTCCTGGAGGACGGCCTGCTGCTCGCGTCGGGCGCCTTCTTCGCGTTCCCGGGCCTCGTGTCCGACGTCCTCGGCCTGGTCCTGCTCCTGCCGTTCGTGCGGCGCGCGGTGGTGTCGCTCATGGCCCGACCGCGCACGCGCGCGGCGAGACCGGCCCCGACGGGTGGCCCGTCGCCGGTCGCGGCCGACGTCGAGATCTACCCGCCCGGCACGCTGCGCGCGCCCGGCAAGCGGCGCCCGGTCATCATCGACGTCGACTGAGTTGATCGGATGGCCTCGCTCCGGCCGCCCTCATCGAGCTTCTTCGTCCGGCGCGCTCTCGCGCGCGCGTCCCGTGGCCCGCTTCGTCCTCAGTCAGTGCAGGAGATCGCGGTCGGGCTTCCGGCGCCCGCCGTCGACGACGCGGAACGACGACCGCTTGGGCTTCCGCCCGAGCAGCCGGCTGAGCTTCGGGCCGACCACGCGCGGCTTCCAGTTGCCGGTGATGAGGAACCAGCCGGTGAGGGCGCCGCCGATGTGCGTCTGGAACGCGACGTCGGTCGTCCCGTTGGCGATGAACAAGAGCAGGTCGATGCCGATGGAGAGCCAGACGAGGTACTTGATCTTCAGGGGCAGCGCGAAGAAGAGCAGGATCTCGCGGTTCGGCATGAGCATCGACCACGCCGCCAGCAGCCCGAAGATGGCGCCCGAGGCGCCGATGATGGGCACGTCGAGGCGAGGCCAGGCGAGGCCGACGAGCACGCTGAAGACGCCGGCGAAGAAGGCGGTCAGCAGGTAGAACTTGAGGAAGGAGCGCCGCCCCAGCGACGCTCGAGCTCGGGCCCGAAGAAGAAGAGGGCCATGCCGTTGAAGAGCATGTGCGAGAGGCCGCCGTACTCGTGGAGCCAGGCGTAGCTCAGGAGCTGCCACACCTCGCCGTGCACGACCCTTGAGGGCGTCAGCGCCAGGTGCCCGAGCGCGACCGCCGCCGCCTCGAGCTTGAAGAGCTTGAGCAGCAGGCTCGTGACGACCCAGATGGCGACGAGCACGATGAGCAGCCGCTTGACGACGGGCGTCAGCGACTGGCCGAACTGGAACTGGGATCGCCAAGACTGGGTCATCGGCCTCTCGCGGATCGCGCGTCGCTGCCCGGGGCGGGCAGGGGGCTCGCAGCCTCGCGGAGCGCGGCTGCGCACGGCCGAATCCTGGCACGATTCACGGGCTTGGTCGCGCCCTTCATGCAAGCCGCGGAGCGACGTGCCGGAAGACCTGCCGACGCCGCCAGCCCCTGCGAGACCCCCGCACCTCCGTTCGTGGGAACCGCCGCTCCGGTGTGCCGAAGCGGCGGGCTCACGAGGCCGGTGCTGCCCCCGACGGCCGCGCTCGCGGCCGCGGGGACCCGATCAAAGTCAGGGCAGCCTTCTACGTCAGGAGGGCGAGCCGACTGCGTCGGCTGTGGCCCTCCGCCTCCGAAGGCCTTCTGACTTTGATCACTGCGCGTCCATCTTCTTCAGCACGTCCTCGGTGAGGTCGTGCTCGGGGGTCGTGAACAGCACGCCCTGCTCGGAGCGGTTCATGATGAAGTCGTACTCGCCGTCCTTGGCGATCGCCGTGAGGATGTCCTCGAGCGACTTCAGGATGGGCTTCATCAGGTCCATCTCCTTCTTCGCGAGCTCCTGCTGGTTCTTCGAGTAGAGCTCCTGGAGGCCGAGGAGGCCCTGCTGGTACTCCAGCACCTTGGCCTTCTTCTTCTCCGGGGTCTCCATGTCGGAGCCCTTGGCGATCTGGTCCTTGAGCGCGAGGAGGTCCTTCTGCTTCTCGTCGAGCTCCTTCTGCTTGTCGTCGAAGAGCTTCTTGAGGCGCGACTTGGCGGCCTTGCCCTTCTTCGACGAGTGGATGATGTACTCGACGTCGACTACGCCGATCTTGAGATCCTTGGCGAAGGCAAGGGAGGCCGGAACGGCGAGGAACATGACGAGGGCGAGGGCGACGAGGACGGCGCGACGCACGTGGCGTTCTCCCTTCTTGAGTGCCGACGGCGGAGCCGCGGCTGGACCAGAGCTTCGCCCGAGCGCGCTCGGACGGGGGCGATGGGGCTGATAGCCCCGTGGATTGCGGCTGTCAACCTTCGTCCCCGGGCGCGGATTCCCCGCCTTGCCGCATTCTGTGCGGTCGTGCGGGCCAACCGCCGACGCCCGACGCCCCCCGGCTCCGAGGACCTTCCGAGGTGTTCGCACCCGGGCCCGCGAGCGCGGCATCGGCCTCACGAACGGAGGCGCGGGGACCGATCAGAAGCTGTTGCCGATGGTGAACTCGAACGGCGACGAGCGCTCGCCGTCGTGGAGGTTCAGCGGGAAGCCCCACTCGAAGCGGAGCGGCCCGACCGGCGAGTTCCAGCGGAAGCCGAAGCCGACCGAGGTGCGGAGGTCGAACGGCTTGAACGCGACGTCGTTGCCCCAGGCGTTGCCCGCATCGAAGAAGACGACACCCTTGATGCCGACCTCCTTGAAGATGGGGAACTCGATCTCGGCGTTGAAGATGATCTCCTTGTTGCCGCCGATGGTCACCGGGTTGAGCGAGCCGTCAGGCAAGGACGAGAGGTAGAGCTGCTCGCCGATCGAGTTCCGCTCGAAGCCGCGCACCGTGAAGATGCCGCCGACGAAGAAGCGCTCGAAGAGCGGCACCGGCTGGCCGTCGAGGCCCTCGACCACGCCGGCCGTGCCGTTCAGGCGCAGGACGAAGTCCCAGACGAGCGGGAAGTACCAGCGCGTCCGACCCAGCACGCGCCAGAACTCGTTCTCCGAGCCGAGGTACTTCGAGGCCGCCTCGACCGAGAGCGTCGTGTACTGGCCCTCGGTCGGGAAGATGCGGTTGTCGCGCGTGTCGTAGGACAGCGTCGCGCGCAGCGAGCTGGTGAAGCCCGACTGCTTGAGCTTCTCGATGTCGATGTCGGTGCGGCGCAGCGTGGCGTCGACGTTCTCGAGCGTGCTCGAGAGCGACAGCGACAGGTCGTCGGTGAGGCGGTAGCCGAACGACAGCGAGCCACCCGTGCGGAGGCGCGTGAAGTCGGTGAAGTCCTCCTGGAAGTTGTAGAGGTCGATCGAGAAGGTGACGTCGGTGTCGAGGAAGTAGGGCTCGAAGAACGACAGCGAGAACAGGCGCCGGAGCCCGGAGAACGTGGCGTTGAAGCTGCCCGTCTGGCCGCGCCCGAGCAGGTTCTCCTTCGAGATCTGCACCGTCAGGATGAAGGACTCGAGCGACGAGAAGCCGGCGCCGATCTGGAAGGTGCCGGTCTGCTTCTCTTTGACGGTCACCACCAGGTCGATGGTGCGCGGGTCGCCGGTCGGGCGCGTCTCGATCTGCACGCCGCCGCTGTCGCCGGGGCGCGACGGCGGCTCGAAGAAGCCGAGCGCCATGACGCGCCGCTGCGAGCGGCGGATCTTGTCGCCCGAGTAGAGATCGCCCTCGTAGATCTTGAGCTCGCGCCGGACGACCTTGTCGCGCGTGTCCTTGTTGCCGCGGACCTCGATGCGGCGGATGAAGACCGGGTCGCCCTTCTGGATCTTGAAGGTCACGCCGAAGGTCAGCGTGTCGGGGTCGACGTCGTGGGCGGTCGCCACGGTGGCGTTGGCGTAGCCGCGGTCCTTGTAGGTCGAGCCCAGCGCCTGCGTGTCGGACTGCATGACCTGGTAGTCGAACCAGTCGCCGGTCCTCAGCTGCAGCTTCGCCTCGAGCTTCGACTTCTCGACCACCCACGCGCCGTCGGTCATCTCGATGGAGATGTCGCCGACCTTGAAGCGCGGGCCCTCGTCGACCTGGATGACGATCGACATCGACTGCTTGTCGGGCGACAGCGTCACGACCGGGTCGCCCACCGTCACCTGCACGTAGCCCTTGGTGAGGTAGAGGTACTGGATGCGCTGGAGGTCCTGCTCGAAGAGCTCCTTCTTGAACTCGCCGCTCTTCGTGAGGAAGCTGAACCAGCCGCCCTCGCGCGTGGCCATGACGGCCTCGATCTCTTCCGACGTGAGCGCCTTGTTGCCGACGATCTCGACGCGGCGCACCTCGACCTTCTGGCCCTCGTGCACCACGAGGACGACCTTCTTCGAGTTCTCGCCGGTCTTCTCGAGGCGGTAGCTCGTGTCGACGAGGAAGTGCCCCTCCTCGACGTAGAGGTCGGCGATCTTCGACAGGTTGGCGCGGATGCGCGCCTCGTCGAGGATCTCCAGCGGCTTCAGATCGACAACCTGCTTGACCTCGTCCTTGCCGACCGAGTCGCCGTCGATCTCGTACTCGACCGCCGAGATGCTCGGGCGCTCGACCATGACGAAGGTGAGGATGACGCCGTCGCCGTCCTCGCTGTCGCGCTCGAGCACCTGGATGTCATCGAAGAAGCCCATCGCGTAGATGCGCTTCACGTCCTCGGACAGGCGCGAGCGGTCGAGCGGACGGCCGATCTGCGTGTAGACCTTGCCCTTCACGCCCTGCCGGTCGATGCGCTCGAGCCCCTTGTACTCGATGTCCTTCACGACCGGCGACTCGTCGAGCTGCTGGGCGCGCGCGGGGAGTCCCGCGAACACCAGCGGCAGGGCCGCGGCGGCGAGGAGGACGACTAGGGCGAGACGCGTACCGGGCTTCATCACGTGTGGTCACGCTTGGGAAGGAACTCTTCCGGGGCCTCGTCCGTCCGGAGCTCGCGCACGACGCCCTCGGCGAGGAGGAGGTGGCGGGCGAGCATCCAGGCGAGCTTCACGTTGTGGGTCACGACGACGAACGCCGTCTGGAGCCGCGCGTTCAATTCGACGAGCAGCCCGTGTATCTCGTCGGAGGTTCGTGTGTCCAGGTTTCCCGTGGGCTCGTCGGCGAAGACGACGTCCGGGCCCCGCACCAGCGCGCGTGCGATCGCGACGCGCTGCGCCTCGCCTCCCGACAGCTCGCCCGGCTTGTGGCGGATCCGCTGGGCCAGGCCGACGAGGCGCAGGTACTCGGCCGCGGTCTCCTCGGCGAGCTTCGGCTTCTGCCCGGCGATGAGCAGCGGCAGCATGACGTTCTCGAGCGCCGAGAACTCGGCCAGGAGGTGGTGGAACTGGAAGACGAAGCCGACCTTGGCGTTCCGGAAGGCCGCGATCTTGGCCGGCGGCAGCGCAAGACGTCGGTCGTGTCGTAGAAGACGTGGCCGGCCGTGGGGTGGTCGAGGGTGCCGAGGATCTGCAGGAGCGTCGACTTGCCGACGCCCGACTGGCCGACGATGGAGATCATCTCGCCGCGGCGGATCTCGAGGTCGATGCCGCGCAGCACCTCGATCTGCTCGTCGTGGCGCCCGGGCACGGGGTAGGCCTTCCGGAGCCCGCGCGTCTGGAGCAGCGTCTTCACCGGCGGCGGCGCCGCGGTGGCATCTTGGACGAGGCCGCTAGCCATGTCGCAGGCCTTCGGCGGGCTTCAAGGACGCCGCCTTCTTCGAGGGGTAGAGGGTCGCCAAGAGGCAGATGCCGAGGGCCGCCAGGCCGAAGATGGTGATCTCCACGGCGTCGAGCTTCACCGGCAGGGTCGAGATGTAGAACTGGTTCGGCAGCGCCAGGCCGTGCGCGATGAGCACGACGCAGGTGCCGATGCCGAGCGGCACGCCGGCCAGGATGCCGAAGAGGCCGATGAACATGCCGATGACCACGAAGCCGCCGACGACCATCGGGTCGCTCGCGCCGAGCGCCTTCAAGACGGCGATCTCGCGCACCTTCTCGACGACGAGCATGACCAGCGAGCTGACGATGAGGGCGACGCCACGAAGATGATGAAGCCCAGGATGATGAACATCACGATGCGCTCGAGCGCGAGCGCCGAGAACAGGTTCTTGTTGCGCTCCTGGAAGGTCGACGCCACGAGCCCCGGGAACGTCGTCGTCAGCGTCTTCTCGATGGCCGGCGTGAGCTCGTCGATCGACTCGGGCTGCTCGACGCGCGCCTCGAGCACGTTCCGGTCGTGGCCGTAGTCGAAGAAGCGCTGGGCCGCATCCAGCGCGATGTAGCTGAGCTTCTGGTCGTACTCGTACATGCCGGTGCGGAAGATGGCCGCGACTCGGAACGACGACAGCTTCGGGCGGAGACCGGTCGGGCCGACGTCGCCGTCGGGCGAGATGAGCTGGAGCTCGTCGCCGAGCTCGACGCCGAGCTGACGCGCCAGCTCGACGCCGACGACGATGCCCGGATAGACGTCCTCGGGCGCGGCGAAAAACGGCAGCTCGTCGTCGTCGTCCTTGTGGATCCCCGGCCTGCGCTTGGGCGTGTCGTCGGTGAAGGGGAAGCGCCAGAGGTCGGAGACGAGGCTCTCGGGGCGGCCGAGCGCCGCGATGGAGCCCTCGATGACGCGGTCGCGCAGCTGCTCGGACTTCACCAGCGCGTCCTCGTCCATGCCCTTCACGACCACGTTCACCGCGATGCCCTGCGGCGACGACATCATCACCTCGCCGCGCACGTAGGCGTCGGCCTCGAGCACGCCCGGGAGCGCGCGCATGGCCGCCTCGAGGCCGGGCGCGTCGCCCAGCACGCCCTCGGGATCCTTGGGCTCGATGACGAGGTGGGCGTTGGTGCGGAGGATCTTCGAGCGCAGGTCGGACTGGAGGCCGTGCATGACGCCGAGCACCACGATGAGCGCCCAGAGGCCGATGGCCACGCCGACGATCGAGATGAAGGTCGGCAGCGTCACGGCGCTGCGCTGGCGGTGGCGCTCGCGCGGCGGCGGCGCCCGCGACGGCAGCACCAGGCCGGCCACGCCGACCAGCATGAAGCCGCCGCCGATGATGAGCAGGATGAGCTGGAGCGCGGTCGCGAAGGTCGGGCTCACGCCGGCGGAGAGCCCGTTCCAGTGGGCCGGCGCGTCGATCCACCAGGCGCCGAGGATGCACGCGAGGCCGATGCCGGTGAGCACGGCCTTCCGCGACAGGCGCCGCGCGCGGACCTGGTAGACCGAGCGCCGGAGGCGCGACCACCACGTCTCGCCGGTGCGCTGCGAGCGCAGGAACTTCCAGCCGATGAAGCGCGAGAACTTCTGCCGCGCCACGCGGTCGGCGAGGATGCCGAAGACCGCCATGTACAAGGTCGTGACCAGGCTCGCCACGAGCACGACCACGACGATGACCATGAACAGCCCGGCCGACGTCTGCGCGTAGTACTCGGCCTGCGGCTCGGCGCCCGACAAGAGCGCGAAGAAGCCGAGCAGCAGGGCGCCGACGACGACCAGGATGGCGAGGAGCTTGGTCACGCGCCGCTACTTCGTAGTCCGCTCAGGATTCTGGCTCTCATGCCCGCTCTTCACGTCGGCTCCGCTGCGCTTCGCCTCCGTTCCAGAGCGGGCGCCAGAATCCTGATCGGGGGCGGGCCGCATGTGCGGGAAGAAGATGACCTCACGGATCGACTGCTGGTTGGTCATCAGCATGCAGAGGCGGTCGATGCCGATGCCCTCGCCGGCCGCCGGCGGCATGCCGTATTCGAGCGCGCGCACGTAGTCGAGGTCCATGTACATGGCCTCGTCGTCGCCGCCGGCGCGGGCCGCGACCTGCGCCTCGAAGCGCTGGCGCTGGTCGATGGGGTCGTTCAGCTCGGAGAAGGCGTTGGCGATCTCGTTGCCGGCGACGAACAGCTCGAAGCGATCGGTCACCGTCGGGTCGGCCTCGTTGCGACGGGCCAGCGGCGAGTTCTCGACCGGGTAGTGGGTGATGAAGGTCGGCTGCACGAGCAGCTTCTCGACCAGGCCCTCGAAGCCCGCGACCATCAACGCGCCGAGCGTCTTCTGCTTCGGCAGCTCGACGTGGCGCGCCGTGAGCGCCGCCGTCAGCGCCTCGACGCTGGCGACGTCGGCCTCGGCGAGCCCGCCCACCGCGACCAGCGACTCCTTCACGGTGTAGCGCCGCCACGGCCGCGCGTAGTCGATGAGGTGGTCGCCGTAGGGGCGCTTCAGGTCGCCGGCCTTGCCCTCGAGCGCCGCCAGCACGCCGGCCACCCCCGACAGCATCTCCTCGGTGAGCGCGATGAGGTCCTCGTAGGTGGCGTAGGCCTGGTAGAACTCGAGCATGGTGAACTCGGGGTTGTGCTTGAGCGACAGCCCCTCGTTCCGGAAGTTGCGGTTCACCTCGAAGACGCGCTCGAGCCCGCCGACGAGCAGCCGCTTCAGGTAGAGCTCGGGCGCGATGCGCAGGTAGAGGTCGATGTCGAGCGCGTTGTGGTGGGTCACGAACGGCCGCGCCGTGGCGCCGCCGGGGATGACCTGCATCATCGGCGTCTCGACCTCGACGTAGTCGCGCCCGCGCAGGAAGTCGCGGATGAAGTCGATGATCTGGCTGCGCGCCCGGAAGACGGCGCGCGCCTCGGCGTTGACGATGAGGTCGACGTAGCGCTGGCGGAAGCGCGTCTCGAGGTCCGACAGGCCATGCCACTTCTCGGGCAGCGGCCGCACCGACTTCGTCAGCAGCACCACGTCCTCGACCATGAGCGTGCGCTCGCCGGTCTTCGTCTGCATGAGCTTGCCGCGCACGCCGACGATGTCGCCGATGTCGAGCGGGCCCTTCAAGAGCTCCCAGGTGGCCTCGGGCAGGCGGTCCTTGCGCACGTAGATCTGGAACGGGTCGGCGCCCAGCGAGCGGTCGCGGATGCGCAGGAACTGCGCCTTGCCCATGGCGTTCCGCGCCATGACGCGGCCGGCGATGGTGTAGACCGGCGCGTCGGCCGGGATCTCGTCCATGCTCGGCGCGTGCGGAATCTTCGCGCTGTCGAGGAGCTCGGCGCAGGTCGTGTCCGGCTTGAAGCCGTTGGCGAACGGGTTCACCCCGCTCGCGCGCAGCGCATCGAGCTTCTTCAGGCGTTCGTCGCGGATCCGATTCGAGTCGTCCATGGCCCGCGGCTCTACGCCGCGCCGGGGGCCGAGGTCAAGCTCGCCAGACGGCGACGTCGGGAGCGGCTATGGCCGGTCGGGGCGACCTGCCGTCGCCGTCGGATCGACCTCAGGCCTGCGCTTCGGGCCCCGTCAGGGCCTCGTCGTCCTGGCCGCCGTCCGAGCAGCGCTCGACGATCACCCGCAGCTCGTCGTCGGCCAGCGTGTGGTCGCTGGTCTTCGCGGCGCGCAGGATCTCGGCGATGACGGTCGGGTTCTGGGCCAGGTCCTGGCGCGAGAGCCAGGCCATGACGTTCGACTCGCCCGAGAAGGGACCGATCTCGATGAGCTGGTCCCGGCCGACGAGGTGCGACGGCACGCCCGAGTAGATGGTGTTGGCCACGCGCGCGCCGGCCTTCCGCCGCGCCTTCACGATGGCCGAGGCGTGCACGCCGGTGGCGGTGCGGAAGGCGTCGCCGCCGACGACCGGGTAGTTCGGCGGGATGGGGCGGGCGAGCGCCGCCGACACCGTGTGGCAGTAGTGCGACAGCGACGAGATGTCGCGGTCGACCACGCCGTGCAGCGCCAGGTTCACGATGAGCTGGTCCATGGCGCAGTTGCCGACGCGCTCGCCGACGCCCAGCGCGGTCGCGTGCACGCGGTCGGCGCCGGCCTTCAGCGCGACGATGGAGTTCACGAGGCCGAGGCCGCGGTCGTTGTGGCCGTGGAAGTCGAGGCCGACCTCGACGCCGAGGCGATCCGTCAGCTCGCGCACCCACTGGAAGAGCGCGTACACGCCCTCGGGCGTGGCGTGGCCGACCGTGTCGCAGATGACGAGGCGCGTCGCGCCCTCGTGGATGGCCACCTTGAAGAGCTCGGCCAGCACCGCCGGATGGGCGCGCACGGTGTCCTCGGTCACGAAGGACACCGGCAGGCCGGCCTTCACGCCGAGGCGCACCGCGTTCTCGACCAGGTGCCGCATGCTCTCGAGGGTCCAACCCTCGGCCCACGCGCGGATGGGGCTCGCGCCGAGGAAGGTCAGGAGCTCGATGGGCACGCCGGTGTCGCGGCTGATGGCGATGACCGGCTCGATGTCGGCGGTCAGCGTGCGCGCGGCGCAGGCGGCCGCGACGGGGAGCTTCTCGTCACGGATGGCCTCGCACAGCGCGGTCACGTCGCGCACGGCGCCGGCGCCGGCCCCCGGCAGGCCGAGGTCGGCGAACTCGATCTTGAGCTCGGCCATGAGGCGGAGGATGCGGATCTTGTCGCCGATCGACGGGTTCTTGACGCTCGGCGACTGGAGACCGTCGCGCAGGGTCTCGTCCAGGAGCGTGACGTGGCGGATGGGTCGGCTCTGCTCGAGCCCGACCTGGTTCCAGTCGTAGATGAAATCCGCAGGCGACGTTCGTTCGTCGTGCGACATGATTATGCCTCGGCGTTGGCTACACCAGGACCAGCTCCGGGGGCTGACGGAGAGGGCTGATCGTTGCGGCATGAGCGGAATGCCTTCCGTCGTTTGCCAGGACTGCTGTCGAGTACCCCCTCGGCAGCCCTGATGAGAAAGCTGTCATGAAGGGCGTCCCTTTGAAATGATCCCGTCATGGCGGGTTACAACGCGCCGCGAATGGCGCCGCCAGCGGCGGCGGTCGACAGCGAGCCGCCGAGGTCCGGCGTGGTCTCGCCGCGCCGCACACACGCCGTGACGGCTGCCTCGATGCGGTCGGCGACGGCGTCGTGGCCGAGCCAGCGCGCGAGCATCGCGGCCGAGAGAATCGCCGCCACCGGGTTGGCGCGGCCGCTGCCGACCAGATCGGGGGCCGAGCCATGCACCGGCTCGAACAGCGCGAAGGCCCGGCGCTCCGGCTCGGCCGGCCGGTAGTTGGCGCTCGGCGCGAGGCCGAGCCCGCCGGCGAGCTGGCTCGTGAGATCGGAGAGGATGTCGCCGAGCAGGTTCGAGGCGACGATGACGTCGAAGCGGCCCGGGTTCCGCACCAGCTCGAGCGCGGCCACGTCGGCGTAGAGGCGCTCGCCGCGGATGTCCGGGAAGTCGGCCTGGACGGCGGTGAAGGCGCGCTCCCACAGGCCCCAGACGTGGGTCACCGCGTTGCTCTTCGTGACGAGGCAGACCGTCTTGCGGGGGCGCGTCCGGGCGTGCTCGAAGGCGCGGCGGATGATGCGCTCGGTGCCGCGCCACGTGGCGATCATGATGTTGGTCGCGACCTCGTCGGGGGTGCCGCGCCGGTGCGAGCCGCCGATGTCGACGTAGAGCTCCTCGGTGTTCTCGCGGAAGACGACGAGGTCGATGTCGGCCGTGCCGCGGTCGCGGAGCGGCGTCAGGCGTGCGTCGATGAGCTTGCACGGCCGGAGGTTCACGTAGAGGTCGAAGCGCGAGCGCGCGCCGAGGAGGATGTCGCGCGCGTGCCGCCCATCGGGGATGCGCCGATCGCCGAGGGCGCCGAGGAAGATGGCGTCGTGGTCGCGCTCGAGCGCCAGGAAGTCCGGCTCGCTGATGGTGACGCCGGTGCGCAGCGTGTAGTCGGCGCCGTAGGGCAGCTCCACGAGCTCGAAGGCGCCGGCGGGCGCCGCGGCCAATAGCGTCTGCATGGCCTGGGAGGTGACCTCCGGGCCGATGCCGTCACCACCGATGACGGCCACCTTGGCAACACGCGGCGACGACGCGACGGCGTTCGTCGACACGGCTGGCGAGGTCGCGAAAGCGTCCTTCGTCACCGCTAGTACCCCCCGCTGGTAGGGCGTAGAACCGACGCCAGCCTAGCCGGCCCAGGCAGAAGGTCAACATCCTTTCATGCCGCGCGCTGGGCGCAGGCGATTTTCATCGCGAGTAAAACCGCGGACCGAGGGTGCGACGAATGTATCGGACAGTGACGGTGGGTGAGCCGCTCGGCTTGGACGACCTGGTGGCGGTGGCGGATGGCAAGGCTCCGGCGGTCCTCGGCGCGCGCGGTCGCGACGCCATGGCGCGCGCGCGGGCCGCGGTGGTGGGGCTCCTGCGACCCGACGCCGCGGCGACCTACGGCATCAACACCGGCTTCGGCGCGCTGGCCGAGATCCGCATCGCCGCCGGCGACCTGGCCGCCCTGCAACAGAACCTGGTGCGGAGCCACGCCGTCGGCGTCGGGCCGGCGCTCCCGGCGCGCGCCGTGCGCGCCATGATGCTCATCCGCGCGCAGGCCCTGGCGCTCGGCTACTCGGGCGTGCGCGCCGAGCTGGTCGAGCTGCTGCTCGGCATGCTCGAGCGCGGCGTCGTGCCGGTCATCCCCAGCCAGGGCTCGGTCGGCGCCTGCGGGGACCTCGCCCCGCTGGCCCACCTGGCGCTGGTGCTCATCGGCGAGGGGCACGCCACGCTGGCCGGCGACGCCGGCGGTCGGCCGCTGCCGGGCGGCGAGGCGCTGGCCCGGGTCGGGCTCCAGCCGGTGGCGCTCGAGGCCAAGGAGGGCCTGGCGCTCATCAACGGCACGGCCGCCATGCTGGGCATCGGCGGCCTGGCGCTCGAGCTGGCCGACACGCTGCTGGCCACGGCCGACGTCACCGGCGCCATGTCGCTCGAGGCGCTGAAGGGCTCGTCGGCGCCCTTCGACGCGCGCATCGTCGAGGCCCGGCCGCACCCGGGTGCCATCACCGTGGCCGCGCGCCTGCGCGAGCTGCTGGCCGACTCGCAGATCGCGCGCTCGCACGTCGACTGCACCGAGGTGCAGGACGCCTACTCGCTGCGCTGCATGCCGCAGGTGCACGGCTCGGCGCGGGACCTCGTCGCCTACGCGCGGCGCGTCGCGACCATCGAGCTCGACTCGGTGACCGACAACCCGCTGGTGCTCGCCGACGGCAGCATCCGCTCGGGCGGCAACTTCCACGGCCAGCCGGTCGCGGCGGCCTTCGACGTGGCCTCGATCGCGCTGGTCGACCTCGCGTCGATCGCCGAGCGCCGCCTCGCCTACCTGGTCGACCCGCATCGCAACCGCGGCCTGCCGCCGTTCCTGGCGGTGCAGTCCGGGCTCCACTCGGGCTTCATGATGGCCCAGGTCACGGCCGCGTCGCTGGTCGCCGAGGCGCGCGCCATGGCCACGCCGCGCTCGGCCGACTCCATCCCGACCTCGGCCGACCGCGAGGACCACGTGTCGATGGGCATGACGTCCGCGCGCGCGCTGGCCGAGATCGCGCGCATGACCGGCTGGGTGCTGGCCATCGAGGCGGTCGTCGCGGCGCAGGGCATCGAGCTCCGCAGGCTGGCGCCTGGGCGCGGCGTGGCGCGCGCGCTGGCGACCGTGCGCACGCAGGTCCCGCCGCTCGGCCCCGACCGCGCGCTGACGCCGGACTTCGAGGCCGCGCTGACGCTCATCGAGAGCGGAGCGATCGCCGCGGCGTGAGTCAGGCCCCGGCGCGCGCCGCGGCCGGGTAGCGCTCTTCGGCCTTGGCCAGCTCGGCGTCCATCTGGCCGAGCAGGATCTTCCGCCACATGCGGAAGTCGGCGCGGAGCGACCACGCCGGGTAGTCGAAGGTCGCCGGCCGGTTCTTCTCGAAGACGAAGTGCCCGACCCAGGCGAAGCCGTAGCCGGCCACCGGCAAGGCCGGCCACAGCAGCGGGTTCGTGGCCATCGCCATGACCAGCGACGTGCCGACGAAGTGGAGCTTCCGGCAGGTCGGGTCCCGGTGCTCGCTCACGTAGTAGGGCCAGAAGTCTTCGTACGATTGGATCTCCGAGCGAGCCGCCTTGGCCCGCTCCGGGCGGAGCGGCGCGGCTTGCCGCGGTTGCGTAGACCGGAACGGAAGGGGGAGCGAGGCCATCCAATCGAAGCGCTTCATGGCCGGCGCTTCTACCCGATGTCGCCGCCTCGCGGAAGCGGCCGGCCGCGGCCGCGGTGCGAGGGCCTGAAACGCAGAGAGCCTCCCGAAGGAGGCTCTCTGTTGGCTGTCGCTCGCTCCGCGCGGGTCGCCGACTGGCGACCCGGCTTCGCGCGGGAGTCACGCGCTCGGCGTCACTTGGTGTCGAACTCGGCGTCGATGACGTCGTCGTTGCCGCCCGGCTTCTTGCCCGACGGGCCCGGCTGTCCGCCGGCCTCGCCGCCCGGCTGGCCGCCGGCCTGCGTCTTGTAGATCTTCTCGGCCAGCTTGTGGGCCTTCTTCTCGAGGTTTTCCTTGGCCTTGTCCATCGCGCCCTTGTCGTGGCCCGCGAGCGCGGTCGTGGCCTCGGCGATGGCCGCCTCGAGCTCCTTCCGGTCGACCTCGTCGAGCTTCGAGCCGTGCTCCTTCAGCTGCTTCTCGACCTGGTACTTCAGGGCGTCGAGAGTGTTCCGCGACTCGGCCGCCTGGCGCTTCTGCTCGTCTTCCTTCGACGCCGCCTCGGCCTCCTTCACCATGCGATCGACCTCGCTCTCGGAGAGGCCCGACGACGCGGTGATCTGGATCGACTGCTCCTTGCTCGTGGCCTTGTCCTTGGCCGACACGTGCACGATGCCGTTGGCGTCGATGTCGAACGCGACCTCGATCTGCGGGACGCCGCGCGGGGCGGGCGGGATGCCGTCGAGGTTGAACTGGCCGAGCGTCCGGTTGTCGCCGGCCATCTTGCGCTCGCCCTGCAGCACGTGGACCGTCACCGCCGGCTGGTTGTCCTCGGCGGTCGAGAAGATCTGGCTCTTCTTGGCCGGGATCGTGGTGTTGCGCGGGATGAGCACGGTCATGACGCCGCCCTGCGTCTCGATGCCGAGCGACAGCGGGGTCACGTCGAGCAGCAGCACGTCGGTCACGTCGCCGGCGAGCACGCCGCCCTGGACGGCCGCGCCCAGCGCCACGACCTCGTCCGGGTTCACGGAGCGGTTGGGCTCCTTGCCGAAGAAGTCCTTCACCAGCTGCGCCACCTTGGGGATGCGCGTCGAGCCGCCGACCAGCAGGACCTCGTTGATCTCCGAGGTCTTGAGCCCGGCGTCCTTCAGGCAGCGGCGGCACGGCTCGATGGTGCGCTGGAAGATGTCGTCGGCCAGCGACTCCATCTTGGCGCGCGAGAGCTTGATCATGAGGTGCTTCGGCCCGGTCTGATCGGCCGTGATGAAGGGCAGGTTGATCTCGGTCTCGACCGCGGCCGAGAGCTCGATCTTGGCCTTCTCGGCCGCCTCCGCCAGGCGCTGCAGCGCCATCTTGTCCTTCGACAGGTCGACGCCCTGGTCCTTCCGGAACTCGGCGATGAGCCAGTCGACGATGGTGCGGTCGACGTCGTCGCCGCCGAGGTGCGAGTCGCCCGAGGTCGCCTTCACCTCGACCAGGCCGTCGCCGACCTCGAGGATCGAGATGTCGAAGGTGCCGCCGCCGAAGTCGTACACGGCGACGATCTCGGCCTTCTTCTTGTCGAGCCCGTAGGCCAGCGCGGCGGCCGTCGGCTCGTTGATGATGCGCTTCACGTCGAGGCCGGCGATCTTGCCCGCGTCGCGGGTCGCCTGGCGCTGCGAGTCGTTGAAGTACGCCGGCACGGTGATGACGGCCTCGGTGACCGTCTCGCCGAGGTAGTTCTCGGCGGCGCGCTTCAGCTTCGCCAGCACCTTCGCGCTCACTTCGGGCGGCGAGTAGCGCTTGTCGGCGATCTGGATGTGGGCGTCGCCGTTCTGCGCGCGCACGACGTCGTACGGCAGCCGCTTCACCTCCTCCTGGACCTCCTCGAAGCGATGGCCGATGAGGCGCTTCACCGAGTAGAGGGTCCGGGTCGGGTTCACGACCGACTGGCGGCGCGCGATCTGTCCGACGAGGACCTGGCCCTTGTCGTCGAACGCGACGACCGACGGGGTCGTGCGGCCGCCTTCTTCGTTGGTGATGACCTTGGGCTCGCCGCCTTCCATGATCGCGACGACCGAGTTCGTGGTTCCGAGGTCGATGCCGATGATCTTGCCCATAGTTGTGTGTGCTCTCTCGTGGGGTAGTACAGGGGGTTCTGCGCGCACGAAGACGTCGTCTGCCATCGATGCGCGCGTTGGATTCGTGTCCGTCCACTGGCAGCGGCGCTGGACGGGCGGAACCTAAGGCCTTGGCGCGAGAGGTCAAGCCGAGGTTGCAAACTGTGGTCCCAAGGTCCGGACCAGATCGATGGCGGGCGCGACGGGAGCCAGCCACCGCCGAACGGCGCTCACTCGGGTCGCGCGGCCGGTGGAGGTTCGAGGACCCAGGTCGCCGTCTCACCCGGATCGAAGCGGCGGAGCTCGCTGTGGGTGGTCCGGCTCGAGCCGCCGGTCCCGTCGCCCGTGTCGGGGCCGGACAGCTCGCGCGCCGAGAGCTCGCCCTCGGCGCTCGGCAGGTCGTCGAAGATGGTCGAGCTGTCGGCCGCGACGGTGCCGATGGGGCGGTCGCCGAAGCGCAGCTCGCGGGCCGTGCTGGTGCGGTTCACGACCACGAGCCGCGCCGTCCCCGGCGGCACCGGCAGGTGCACCGCGGTGTCGGCCCAGAAGTCGAGGCGGAAGCTGACGACGGTGTGATCGCCCATGCGCTCGAACTGGACCAGGCGCGCGCCGGCGGGCACGTGCATGAGCACGGCCGGCCCGTCGGCCGAGACGTTGCCGACGGTCTCGCCGTCGACCGTCACCCGCACCGGCTGGCGCGACGCGTTCTCGACCACCACCAGGGCCAGCGGCACCTCGGCCACGACCAGCGCGCGCTGGCCCTCGCGCACGTCGAGGTCGGTGGCGGACTCGCGGTGCGAGCGCGTGAAGGCGAAGCCGACGCGATGGCGCCCGGGCGGGACGTTGCCGAAGCTATGCACGGCGCCTGCCGCCACGCTGCCGTAGGGGCGGGCGTCGATGGTCACGTCGACCGGCTCGGCGGCGCGGTTCTCGACCACCAGGATGCCGAGGTGGAGGGTGAAGGTCAGGCGCTCGACGGCGCCCGGCGACAGCTCGAGCGTCTCGGTGCGCAGCGTGCCGGACTTCAGCCCGACGGCCTGGACCGTGCGCCGGCCCGGCGCGAGGTCGGTCACGTCGACGGTCGCTTCGGGGGCCAGGCTCCCGACGGCGCGGTCGTCGATGGTGAGCGCCACGCTCTCGGAGAGCCGGTTCCACACCACCAGCGTCGACGGCGTCTGGCGCACCACCCAGCGCGCGGGCGCGCCGGTCTTGACCTCGAGGTCGGTCTGGTAGGTGAGGCCGCTGTCGTTGCCGACGGTGGCGAGGCGCACCACGCCGGCCCGCACGCGGAAGCGCGTGACCGAGCCGGGGCCGAGCTGGGCCACCTGATCGGCCAGGCTGCCGCGCGTGGCCAGCGTCTCGCCGGTGGCGTTCTCGACCACGACGAAGGCGCTCGGGTCGGGCAGGGTGACGGCCGCCACGCGGTCCTCGGTCACCGTCGCGCGATCGTGCTGCGCGTAGCCGGTGCGCATGCCGACGGCCTCGACCACGCGCTCACCGACGCCCAGGCCGGGGAAGACGCGGCTCGTGGAGGCCGGCACGTCGCCGACCCGGACGGCGTCGACGTAGAGCGTCACCGGCTCGTCGCGGCGGTTGTCGATGGCCAGCGACCCGGTCGCCGGGGTGACCGTCCACGAGGCCGCGGGCAGGTCGCCGAGGTCGATCGACGTGGTGTAGCGGCGCTTGCCGACGGGCTCGACGGCGGTCAGCGCGATGGTCGTCCGCGGCAGCTCGCGGATGATGACCGGGTTGTCGCCGACCACCTGGCCGGCCAACGTCTCGGCGCCGCCTCGCAGCTGGTAATAGACCCAGAGCCTCCGCTCGGTGCGGTTGGTGATGCGGATCGAGCCGGTCACGGGCTCGGCGATCCAGTGGGCGGTCTGGGCCGGCGCGAGGTCGACGCGGCCGGCGTAGGTGAGGTGCGAGCTCGCGCCCACGGCGGTGACGGTCAGCGGGCCGGTGGGGATGTCGCCGATCGTCAGGGACTTGCCGCGCGCCAGCGGGGCGGGCTCGCGGCCCGGCACCTGGACGCTCAGGTCCTCGCCGGTCTGGTTCTCGACGATGACCGAGGCTTGGCCGGCGGTGACCTCCCAGGTCGCGACGGCCGCGCCGCCGGCGCCGGCGGGGGCGATGGTCAAGGTGGTTTCGTAAGGGCGCTGGGTCGGCTGCGACACGGCCGAGAGCACGTGGGTGCCGTACGGGACGGTGCCGTCCCAGGCCGCGCCGACCGCGACGACGGCGACGTCCTTGCCGTCGACCGCCACGTTCAGCGACTCGTCGGTGTGGTTGACGACGTGGAGGCCGCCGCCGACGGTCGCCACCTGCCAGGCCAGCTCGTCGCCGGGCGGCACGTCGACGGTCGCGTGGATGGCGGCGGCGCCGTCCTCGGGAGTGGCCGTCAGCTCGTGCGGCCCCGACGGCAGATCGACGAAGCGCCGCGACTGCCCCGCGAACACGCGCCCGAGCGTCACGCCGTCCAAGGCCAGGCGCACGTGCGCCGGCGTGGCGTTGGCGACGTTCAGGCTGCCGAGCGGGGGCGGCTCGGGCAGCGGCTCGCCGGCGGCGGCGTCAGGAAGCACAACCCAGGTTGTGGATTGGCCGGCCACCAGCGTGAGCTCGTCCTTCTGCTGGAAGGCGCCGGCCCCGCCGGTCACCGCGCGCGCCACCACCAGCGCCGCTCCGGGCTCCAGCTCGCGCACGCGCGCCCGCTGCCCGGGGCGCACCTCCATCTCAATGCGCCCGCGCACGTCGATGCCGAGGTCCTCGCGCGTGCGGTTCACGACCTCGAGCGTGGCGCGCTCGGGCGGCGCGGCCGGCGGGCTCGAGGCGCAGCCCGCGATGGCCAGGAAGGCGAGCGAGAGGGTCAGACGCTGAGTCGCGGTTCCGCTCACGGGAGCTCGGGATCGCCCTGGTACGTGATGTCGATCTTGTCGTCCGGCGCGGGCCGGTCGAAGAACGAGATCGCCGGCAGCAGCTCGTCGTCGACGGCGCAGTCCTCGGCGCCCTGAACGATGCAGAACGTTCCGGGCCCGCTGCCGCAAGCGGCCTCGGTGAGCTCCTCGGTCACGTCGCCGCGCGTGCGGGTCACCTTCAGGCCGCTCAGGATGGGCTTCGGCAGGCACACGCGGTTCACGACGCTGATGATGGCGTCGGCGATGCGGGTCAGCGCCGGGCCGATGCCCTCGCTGCCGCAGATGTTCTCGAACGTGCCGTTGGGCCCGAAGCTGGTGGCGAACTCGATTAGGCGACGGCCCCAGTCGGCAACGCCGTTCTCGGACTCACAGATGTACGTGCCGACGTGACAGGTCTTCGGCTCGGACTTCGATGAGACATAGGCGTCGTGTGCAGCGACGACATCGGCCGGGTCGGTCTTGAGCGTGTCACCAGCGATGGTCGCGACGATGACGCGGCTCGGGTCGCTCTTCAGGGACTTGAACTGGTTGACGTAGTGGGCGACCGGCACGAGCGGGCCGTTGTCGTCGGTGGTGGGATAGAGGCCGCACTTGTCGTACGCGGTCGAGCCGCCCTGCGCCTCGTTGATCATGCCCTCGCGGCCGGCCGAGACCGAGCAGTCCTCCTCGTCGGAGACGATGATGATGACGAGGTAGGCGTCGGGCCGAAGGAACGCCAGGGACTGATCGGAGTTGGGACCGATGGGGTCGATGGCCAGGAGCGCCGAGCGCAGCTGCTCCTCGTAGTGGAAGCAGGGCGTGCCCGACGACAGGCCGACGTTGGCCAGGCACGGGAACAGGTTGGTGTTGTCGATCGTGTCGTTCTTCTCGAGGATCGGTGGCAGCGTCTCCGGGCAGCCGGTGGCGGCCGGTACGCGGACACAGGTGGTGTCGTCGCGCGGCGCCGCCGAGTTCAAGCAGCGCATCGTGTCGTCATTGAACGCGATGCGGCACTCCTCGTCGCTCTTGCAGGTGCGCCGGCACGACTCGTTGAACGTCCCGTTGCTGTTCTGCGTGCACGACGGATCGCTCTGGCGGCGCTGGCAGCTCCATGGCTGGTTGCTGTCGCACTCGCCGAGGATCGAGCAGTCGAGGCCGTCGGAGCAGAAGGCGCCGCTGCCTTCGCAGGCCATGCGCACTTCCTCGCCGCAGGCGACCGGCACGACCTGCGAGGCGTGCGTGTTGAACGTCCCGCGCCCCGCGAAGATCGTCGTTCCGTCGTTGGGGCACTGCGCCGCCACCGACGTCACCGCGATGTGGGCGTCGACCTTGAAGCTCTGCTCCAGCGTATCGGCGAAGGTCTTGAAGCTGCGGGCCAAGCCGGCCTGCTCCTGGCACATCGACGTCGAGTTATCGACGACCCACAGGAAGTCGATCTTGATGCGCTCCCCGTTGCCGGTGCCCGCCTCGACCTTGAGCGTGAAGCTCTTCTCGAGGTTGGCGATCGGGGTGTGATTGCAAGCGAGCAGCCCGAGGGCGACGAGGCTCGATGTCAGCGCGGTTCGCATTGGGGTTCCTGCGTCGCCTCGGGACCGGCCCGGCGACATCGTGTCGACGCTTCGACCCGAGGCTTCTACCCCAGACGGGCGCCTGCCCTCAACCCTTCAGGCGGCTCCCGAGTTCACGGCAGCTCGGGATCGCCCTGGTAGACGACCTTGATCTGGTCGCCCGGTCGGGGCGGATCGCCGAACGTGATGGCGGGCAGGAGCTCGTTGTCGACCGCGCAGTCCTCGGCGCCGAGCACGACTCGATACGTCCCGGCGCCCTGGCCCTCGGTCAGCACCTGCTCCTGGCCGTTCCGGATCCGCGAGACCTTCAGGCCGTCGAGGATGGGCTTCGGCAGGCAGACCTTGTTGATGACGGCCACGATGGTGTCGGCGATGGCGTCGAGCGCCGGCTGGATGCCCGCGCCTTCGCACATGTTCTGGAAGGTGCCGTTGGGGCCGAACGCGGTCGCGAACTGCTGGAAGCGGCCGCCGTAGTCCGAGGTGCCCGAGAGCGGCGAGTTGCAGATGTAGGCGCCCCAGTTGCAGCTCCGCGGCGACTCCTTCGAGGCGCGCCAGGCGTCGCGGTCGGCCTGCTTCTGCGCCGGGTCGGTGGCGATCGAGTCGCCCGAGATGGCGGCGACGATGACGCGCCCGGGGTCGTCCTTCAAGGCCTTGTACTTGTTGACGTAGTGGGCCACGGGCAGGAGCGGCCCGTTGTCGTCGGTCGTCGGGTAGATGCCGCAGCGGAACTGCTCGGTGTCGACGATCATGTTGTCGCGGCCCTCGGCCGTCGAGCAGTCCTCCTCGTCGGAGATGAGGATGACGACGAGGAAGGCGTCCGGGCGCAGGAAGGCGGCGGCCTGGTCGGCGTTCGGCCCGGTCGGGTCGAGGGCCATGTAGCCGGTCTTCAGCGGCTGCTCGAAGCGGAGGCAGATCTGCTGGGTGACGCCGACGTTGGCGATGCAGCCGAAGAGGTCGGTGTTGTCGACGCTCTCGTTCTTCTCGAGGAAGGGCGGCAGCTCGTCGGGGCAGTCGGCGGTCGGCGCCGGCACGACGCAGCCGCTGTTGCCCGAGACGTTGACGCACACGTAGCGGTCGTCGCCGAACGCGACCTTGCACTCCTCGTCGGTGTTGCACTCGCGCTGGCAGCCGGTGTTGAGCGAGCCGTTGGGGTTCACGTCGCAGTCGGGCGTGCTCGGGACCTTGCAGGTCCACTCGCCGCTCGATTCGCAGTTGCCGAGCACGGCGCAGTCCGAGCACTGGTCGCTGGTGTGGCACGAGAAGGGCAGCGTCTCGTGGCAGGTGAAGTTCGCGCCGCGCGTGACATGCTGGTTGAACTTGCCCTTGGCCGCGAAGACGCTCGTGCCGTTGTTGTCGCACTGCGCGTCGACCGAGGTCACCGCGATGCGCGCGTCGACGTCGAAGTTCACCTCCAGCGAGGACCGGAAGCGCTCGAAGTTCTCGGCCAGGAGGCGCTGCTCCTGGCACATGGACGACGAGTTGTCGATGACCCAGAGGAAGTCGATCTTGACGCGGCTGTCGTCGCCGGTGCCGGCCTCGACCTTCAAGGTGAAGCTCTTCTCGAGGTTCGCGACCGGCGTGTGATTGCACGCGGCGCCGAGGGTCGCAGCTGCGACGATGGTGAGAAGCCTACGCATTGGATCCCCTCCCTGCGGGAGCGCGGCCGGCACAGCCAACCGCGTCCGGCACTCTACTCTGGCCGCCGCACCAAGGGAAGCACCCGTTGGGCCCGGCCTGAGCGGCGGTCGGGAGGTTTGATTCCCAAGCCGATAGAGGGATTCGCCGCGCGTCGCCACGGGCGTCGTCACGGCGAATTTGACAAAAATGAGATTGCCAGATGCGCCGCGAGCAGCGAACCCGACCTTGCGTCAAAGGCGGAGGAGGGCACCAGCCGCGGCCACGCGGATGCGCTCGGCCGAGTCGCCGAGCGAGCCCTGGAGCGCCTCGATGGCGGGCTTGTGGCCGAGGCGGCCCATGTAGGCGATGGCCTGCACGCGCATCTTCTCGTCCTGGTCCTTCACCAGCGTCTCGAGCGTCGGGATGGCCGCCTTGCCTTCCTCGGCGACCAGCTTGTCGAGCGCCGAGAGGCGCAGCGCCGGGCGGTCCGACTTCAGCGCCAGCTCGACCAGGATGGTGCGGCGGAGGTCCTTCGACACCACGTCGAGGGCGCCGAAGCCGGCCGCGCGCAGCTCGTCGCGCGGGCTCGCCAGCGCCGCGCGCAGGTGGCGCTGGGCCTTGTCGCCGTGGCGCTCGACGAAGGCGCGGAAGGTCGGCGCGTCGAGCCACTCCATGGCGCGCTCGAACAGCATGAAGCGACCCTCGGGGTCCTGGTCGACCAGCGTGAAGAGCGCCAGCTCGCGGATCTCCTTCTGGCGGTCGCGCGCCGCCAGCTCGAGGTCGGGCACGCTCGAGGCGTCGGGCGCCACCGTCAGCACCTTCACCGCCGCCAGCCGGATGTCGTTGTCGGGGTCGGTCACGTAGAAGCGCGCCACCGGGATGATCTCGGCGTCCTTGATGGAGGCCAGCGCCGCCAGCTCGGCCAGCTTCATCTCCTTGTTGGTCTCGCGCGCCAGCGCGTCGCGGAGCACCGGGATGGCCTCGCGCAAGCCGAGGCGGCCGATGGCGCTCGCGGCCGCCAGCTTGATGACCTGCGGGCCGTTGCCGAGGAGGCCGGTGAGGTCGGCCAGCGCGGCGCGGCCCTTCACCTGGCCGAGGTAGTAGACGGCCGCGGCGCGCGCCGGCACGTCGGTGTTCTCGAGCTCGCCCTCGAGGTAGCTCACGAGCTTCGGCGACCCCGACTTCATATAGATGGCGTAGGCCAGGATGAGCTCGTCGTACGGCGTCTCGCGGTTCTTGATGATGGGCTTCATGCGCTCGAAGACGTCGGCCGAGGCGATCGGCGCCAGCGCCTTCAGCGCCAGCACGCGGCGGCCCGCGTCCTGCCCGTCGAGCACCGGCATGAGCACCGACTTCCCGGCCGCGTCGCCGCGCAGCCCGAGCAGCACGGCGGTGTGGAACACCACGTCGGCGTCCTTCGACTTCAGGCCGACCTTCACCCAGGCGACGTCCTTCACGCTCTCGTCGTCGCGCAGGCGCTGCAGGATGGTCTTCTGCAGCTCGGGCGAGTACTTGGCGTAGCCGTTCCGGGCGTCTTTGTAGATGGGCAGCGCCGACGCGAACGGCAGCGTCGGGAGCTCCTTCTCGAAGGCCGCGCGCGTGTCGGCCGACTTGGCGGTGAGGCCGGCCGCCATGCCGAGCACCAGCCAGTCGCCGCCCTTTCGCAGGAAGGCCTTCACGTAGCGCTCGGGCCGCGGGCAGTCCTTGCCGTCGAGCCCGCGCATGACGATGGGCACGCCCGCCTTGGCGCCGACGCCGTCGAGCAGCGGCAGCACGCCGAAGTCGGCGTCGACCATCGGGTCGCACACGGACTTCGCGACCTCGGCTTCCCAGCTGCCTTCCTTCAGCGTCTTCAGCGCCGTGATGGCGGCCGCGCGCACCTTCCACTGCGGGTCGGCCAGCGCGTCCTTCACGATCGGCAGGGCGCGGGCCCTGGGCGCGTAGCCCAGCGACTCGACGGCCATGGCGCGCACGTCGAAGTCCATGGCCTTGGCGCCGCGCTCGAGGATGGTGATCGCGTTCTCGGTCATCGCCTTGTCGGGCTTGGCGAAGGCGGCACCGCCGACGCTCGCGACGCCGGCGACGACGACGGAGCCCAGGACCAAGGAGAGGGACGACAGGCCGAGGAGCGATTGCAGGGAGCGCGAGGGGCGCATGGTGCCTCCGTGGGGGGCGCGACGAGGAGCTCGGACCCGCGACTTCGGACGCCGAGCCGGGCACTGTCAAGCGCGTCCTGAACCCGTGGCGGAGCGCCCCGCTTCCCATGAGTCTCGCTGGGCTTTGACAGCGCGCGCGTCGCGGTGCTAACCCGGCGCGGCCCTGGCTCGCTGCCAGGCCGCCGGCATCCTCCAACGCCGAGGTCGTACATGCGTGACATCGTCATCGTCAGCGGGGCCCGCACCCCGATCGGCTCGTTCCAAGGCTCGCTCGCGAGCCTCACCGCGCCGAAGCTCGGCGCCACCGCCATCAAGGCCGCGCTCGAGCGCTCCGGCCTGCCCGTCGACCGCTGGGGCGAGATCGACGAGGTGCTGATGGGCTGCGTGCTGCAGGCCGGCCAGGGCCAGGCGCCCGCGCGTCAGGCCATGCGCGCCGCCGGCATCCCCGACTCGGTCGGCGCGACCACCGTCCACAAGGTCTGCGGCTCGGGCCTGAAGGCCGTCATCATGGGCGCCCAGGCCATCAAGGCCGGCGACGCCGAGATCATCGTGGCCGGCGGCATGGAGTCGATGTCGAACGCGCCCTACGTCATGCGTGGCGCGCGCGACGGGCTGCGCCTCGGCCACGGCAAGATCGAGGACGTCATCCTGGTCGACGGCCTGTGGGATCCGTACGGCGACGTCCACATGGGCAACTGCGGCGAGCTGTGCGCGCGCGAGAAGGACATCGGCCGCGCCGAGCAGGACGCCTTCGCCATCGAGAGCTACCGCCGCGCCAACGCCGCCGTCGCCGAGGGCCTCTTCAAGGCCGAGCTGGCGTCGGTCGAGGTGGCGCAGAAGAAGGGCCCGGCCATCGTCGTGTCCGCCGACGAGGAGCCCGGCCGCGGCAACCCGGCCAAGGTCCCGACGCTGTCGCCGGCCTTCCAGAAGGACGGCACCATCACCGCGGCCAACGCCTCGAAGATCAACGACGGCGCCTCGGCCACCGTGCTCATGTCGGCCGACAAGGCCGTGGTGGCGCTCGCTGAAGCCGCTGGCGCGCCTCGTCTCGGTCGGCAAGCACGCGCAGGCCCCGGAGTGGTTCACGACCGCGCCGGTCGGCGCCATCAAGGACGCGCTGGCCAAGGCCAAGCTCGGCACCGGCGACATCGCGTCGTTCGAGATCAACGAGGCCTTCGCGGTCGTGGCGATCGCGGTCGCGCGCGAGCTCGGCATCCCGCTCGAGAAGGTGAACCCGCGCGGCGGCGCGGTGGCGCTCGGCCACCCCATCGGCGCATCGGGCAACCGCATCCTCGTGACGCTCATGCACACGCTGAAGGACACCGGCGCCCGCTACGGTGTGGCCGGCATCTGCCTGGGTGGCGGCGAGGCGGTCGCGGTCGTGGTCGAGAACCTCGCGCGATGAGCGCCCCCGCCATGTACTTCGAGAACCTCGTCTACGAGCGCGACGGCTTCATCGCCACGCTGACGGTCAATCGTCCGCAGGTGATGAACGCGCTCGATCAGAAGACGCTGGGCGAGCTGCACCGCGCCTTCTTCGAGTTCCGCCACGACCAGGACGCGCGCGTCCTCATCCTCACCGGCGCCGGCGACCGCGCCTTCGTGGCGGGCGCCGACATCCTGGCCATGACCACCATGACCCAGGAGCAGGCCGAGGACTTCGCGCGCCTCGGCCAGAACCTGACGGCCGCCATCGAGTCGGTGCCGAAGGCCGTCATCGCGGCCGTGAACGGCTACGCGCTGGGCGGCGGCTGCGAGCTGGCGATGTCGTGCGACTTCATCCTGGCGTCGGAGCGCGCGCGCTTCGGACAGCCCGAGGTCGGGTTGGGCCTCATCCCCGGCTTCGGCGGCACGCAGCGGCTGGCGCGCGTCGTCGGCCGCGCCATCGCCAAGCAGATGATCTTCACGGGCGACGTCATCGGCGCGCAGCGCGCGCTGGAGATCGGCCTCGCCAACGCCGTCTACCCGGCCGACAAGCTGATGGAGACGGCGCGCGCCATCGCCACGCAGATCGCGGCCAAGGGCCCGGTCGCGGTGGGCGCCGCCAAGCGCGCGCTGAACCGCGGCTACGACCTCACGCTCGAGGTCGGCATGGAGTTCGAGTCGATGCTCTTCGGCTCGATGTTCAAGACCGACGACATGCGCGAGGGCACGCGCGCCTTCCTCGAGAAGAGGACGCCCGACTTCAAGGGACGCTGACCCTATGACGATCTCCGCCGCTCGTCCTGCGCCTTGGCGCGTGCTCGTCGGCAAGCCCGGCCTCGACGGTCACGACCGCGGCGCCAAGGTCGTGGCGCGCGCGCTGCGCGACGCCGGCCTCGAGGTCATCTACACCGGCCTCCACCAGACGCCGGCCATGATCGCGGCCGCGGCGGTGCAGGAGGACGTCGACCTGGTCGGGCTGTCGGTGCTGTCCGGCGCCCACAACCACCTCGTGCCCGAGATCATCCGCGAGCTCGCCCTTCGCGGCGCCGACGACATCCCGGTGTTCGTGGGCGGCATCATCCCGGAAGAGGACGTGCCCGGCCTCCAGGCCGCCGGCGTCGCGGCCATCTTCGCGCCCGGGGCGCGCCTCGAGGACATCGTGAGCGCGGTCATGGCGATCCTCGAAGGCCGACAGCGCCGGAGCGCCGTACCGGCTGCGACATGATCCAAGACGACGGCGGTCCTCCCGACGACGAGCTCTTCGTGCGCTATGTGCGGACCGGGGAGAAGGCGCCGTTCGAGACGCTGTTCCGGCGCTACGCGCCGCGCCTCACCGGGCTGTTCGTGCGCTCGGGCGCCGCTGACATGGCCGGCGATCTGGTGCAGAAGACGTTCCTCCACGTGCATCGCGCGCGCAACGACTACCAGGAGGGGCGGCCCTTCCGGCCGTGGATCTACACCATCGCGCTCAACGTGCGGCGCGAGGAGGCGCGCCGTCGGGCGCGCTCGCGCGAGGTGTCGGTCGAGCCCGAGCGCGTGCGCGAGCCGTCGGTCGATCCGAGCACGTCGTCGTCAACCGACCGACTCGTTCAGCGCGCGCTCGATCAGCTCTCCGATGCGGCGCGCGAGGTGGTGGTGCTGCACTGGTACGACGGCATGAGCTTCCCCGAGATCGCCAAGATGCTGGGCGCGACGGTGTCGGCCGTGAAGGTCCGAGCGCACCGCGCGTACGAGCAGCTGCGGAAGATCCTCGGGCCGGAGAGCGACGGCAGTTAGAACGTCGACCCCGCGGGTAACCGCGCTCCGAGGGGCGACATACGTTGGCGAGAGGTCTCACTCCGATGGATTTGGCAAAACAGCTCGAGCGAACCCGGGCCGAGGACTCGGCGGCGACCACGTCGGCCGAGCTCGACGCGCTCTGGCAGCGCATCGAGCCCGAGACCGTCGGCGCGCGCCGGAGCTGGCGCTCGCGGCTGCGCGAGCTGTCGACGCCGAAGCGCGTGGGCCTGGTACTGCTCGGGACGATCGCGCTGTCGGCGATCGTGATGATCGTGCTGGGCGGCATGCGCGGCGATCTCGCCAGCGGAGGGCTGGTCGCGCGCTACGCGCTGGCGCTGCTCGGGCTCTGCGTCCTGGCCGGCGCCGTCTTCGCGGTGGCGCTGCGCGGCGCGCACCAGCGGCCGCTGGGCGTCGTCGGCTGGGTCATCGTGTCGCTCGCGGTGGTGGTGCCGCTGGCGCTCTCGCTGCTGCCCTCGGTGTGGACGGCCGACGGCGGCCGCACGCTCGCGGTGGTCGATGGCTGCAACGTCATCGGCTGCACGACCGGCCTCTTCGCGGGTGTGCTGGCCTGGCTCTTCCAGCGCTCGACGACGCCGGTCACGGTGCGCGTGCTGGCCTCGGCGGCGGGCGGCGGCGTCATCGCCTTCGCCATGCTCCAGCTCCACTGTCCGGCCGACAACGTCGAGCACCTGCTCCTCGGCCACAGCATCGTCGGCGTCATCCTGGTCGCGGCCGCCGGCCTCGGGCTCGGCATCCGGCGCGTGGTGATGAGCCGGCGCCGGAGCTGATCTCTAGCAGGCTGCTCGAGAGGTCCAGCCGCCAGGAGCAGGCGACCTCCAGCAGCTCGCTACTTGGGGTCGCAGTAGCCGGCGTTGGCGAAGAAAGGATTGCAGACGAAGCCCTCGCCGCACGGGTCGGGCGCGGCCTCGGGGTCGCAGATGGTGCGGCACACGTCGTTCACGCAGGCCAGGCTCTCGAGGCAGTCGCTGGCCTTGTCGCAGGCGGCCGCGACGCCCTTCGTGCCGGTCTCGAGGCAGATGGGATCGTTCTCGGTGGCGACCGCGTAGCAGGACTTCGTGTCGTCGCTGCAGTCCTGGGTGAGCAGGTTGCAGTTCTGGTAGATGCCTTCGATCTTGCAAATATCGAAGGGGGCGTTGGTGAGGTCGAGGCACGTGCCGGTGGCGCCGCAGTCGGCGTTCTCGCCGCAGAACTGGTAGCACAGCGACGCCGTGCCGTTCAGCGCCAGGCACACGCCCGACGAGCAGCGGTTCTCGCCGCCGCAGGGCTGCTCGGGCGGGACCTGGCCGGCCGTCACGCAGGTGGCGCTGCTCTCGTTGGCGATGAAGCTACAGGTCTTGCCGGTGCCGCAGGTGTTCTCGGCCAGCGGGTCGCACGGCACGATGGTGATGTCGCCGACGCTGGTGTCGGTGGCGCTCGTGGTCGCGCTGGTGTCGCCGCTCACGGTGGCGTCGGCGGCGTCGCTGGCGCTGGTGTCCGGCGTGTGCGTCGTCGTGTTGTCGCCACAGGCGATGAGGCCGAGGGCCAGGAGAGGTGCGAGGGAAGCCAGCGAGCGGAGCGACATCGGAACCTCCAGGGGAGCGGGCGGATGATGCGGACGACGTGGGGTCGACGCAAATTCCTGGGACTTTCTGCCGGGCGGGCCCCGACCCGCCGGCGTGCGGCTCAGGGCTCGTAGCGGCAGGGCCCGTCGCCCTGACGCTCGTAGAGGACGATGCGGTACTTGCCGCGATACGAGAGGCCGTCGTCCTCGAAGAGCTGGGCCTTGCGGAACCACTTGGCCGCGGTGGCCATGTGGTCCATGCGGTCCTCGGTGAAGTAGCTGCGCTCGGAGGCGACGATGACCTTCACCTTGTCGGCGCAGATGGCGTTCCAGTAGGCCTCCTCGCCGAGGACGCCGGTCTTGAAGCGCTTGTTGTTGGTATCGACCTCGTCGGCGGCGATGCGGCGATCGGCCGCCAGCGCGATGAGCGGGGCCAGCGTCGACGAGCCGGCCACGGTCTCGTCGGCGGCCGTCCGGGCCTTCACCCAGGCGGCGATGTCGTCGAGCGTCTCGAAGCCGCGCTTCTTGGTCCAGAGGTAGTGGCGGTAGCCGGGCTCGACGTCGCCCTTCACGCGGTAGTCCTCCCAGAAGAGGGCGCGCACCACGTCGGAGAGGCCGCCGAGCACCGGCGCGGGCGTCCAGACGTAGGGGTTCCGCTCGCCGACCTGGCCGAGCTCGTCGTCGCCGAAGACCGACTGGCACGACTGCGCGACCACGGGATGGAGCGCCACCACGAAGGCCGCGACGAGGCCGGCCGCGGCGACGGCGATGCGGCTCGGGCCGCGCGGCGCGGCGGGTCGGCCGGCGGCGGCGGGCGCGGTCGCGGGGGCGGCGCGAGCGCGCGGGCGATGGCCGCGAAGCCGCCGAGGACGGCGCAGGCCGAGCCCAGCGCGAGGAGCTGGATAGATGAGGACGAAGTAGAAGGAGTAGAGCTCGCGGAAGAGGGCGAACTCGATGAAGAGCGCCAGCGCGACCAGCCACGCGACCGCGCTCACGCCATCGAGGCCGTCCTTCTCGAGGCGGCGCGGGTCGAGGAAGCGCCAGGGCTTCTTCCGGTTCGCGGGGTCGGCGAGCCAGCTGCCGAGGGCCAGCAGCGGCAGCGCCAGTGCGCCGAGCCACAGGTGGCCGTGGTAGAAGTATTCCTTGGTGAGGGCCTTGCCGGACGCCATCACCGAGAGGTTGTTGAAGAGCGATCCGGGGAAGCCGATCGGCCCGCCGAAGAGCTCGACCATCGCCGGATCCTGGAACGCCTTCTTCTCGTGATAGCCGTAGACGCCCATCAGGAACTGGTCGCCGGCCAGCGCGTAGAAGAGGAGGTTGATGGTGCCGAAGACGAGCGCGAAGCCGATGAGCTGACGCAGCGCGAAGCGCCAAGGACTGTTCTCCGGGACGCGTCGGAAGAGGCCGAGCGCCAGGAAGGCCATGACCGCGGCCATGGCGTAGAAGCCGGTCGTGGCCGAGGCGCCGAAGAGCAGGCCGGCCGTGAGCGGGCGGCCGCGGAACCAGGCGAGGCCGCCCATGACCAGCCAGGCCGTGGTCATGTTGACGCCGGTCATGTTCGACGAGGCCTTGAGCGGCTCCGACGCGAACAGGAAGAGCACCATGGCCAGGACGCCGACGGCGCGCGCGAGCGCGGTCGGCGAGGTCGTCGCGACGGGCTTCGGCGTGAAGCCGCGGCGCGCGATGAGCCAGAGGCCGAGGCCGGTGAGGCCCGACGACACCAGCGGGAAGAGCTTGGCGAAGGTCAGCGAGTAGCCGAAGACCGCGAAGAAGGCGCCCGGCACGAGCACGTGCAGGGGAGGGTGGGCGAAGAAGTAGTCGACGTAGGGAGCTTCCCCATGCCGAGCATGCGCGCCATGTAGAAGTAGATGTTCTCGTCGGTGTTGGACGCGATGAGCGCGTGCGTCTTGAGCAGGAGCCACAGGCCGACGACCACCGCGACGATGGCCAGCTCGGCCGCGAGCCAGGCCTTGTCGCGGCTGCGCGCATCGGGCGTCGCGGGCGCGTCGAGCGCCGCCGCCGCGCGCGTGAGCGCGAGGCCGAGGAAGGCCACGAGCGCCGCCGCGAGGTAGCCGGCCAGCGGGCCCGGGCCGGTGGCGAGCGTCCCGAGCGCGACCGCGGCGGCGGCGATCCACGGCGCCGCGCTGGCGATGGCGGCGACCGGGCGCGGCGTCCGCGCGCGCCGCACGGCCAGCACCCAGCCGCCGAGGACGGCCAGCGCCAGCGCGCCGATCGCGAGCGTGACGACCGGGCTCGAGGCCGCGCCGAAGGCCCACATGGTGCGCGCGTGGACCACGTCGGGCGCCGCCAGGACGAGCGTCGACCAGCCGAGGCCGAGCGCGAAGAGGCCGCGCGTGACCGCGTCGGAGGCGGTCCTCAGCCGGGTCGCGCCGACGCCCAGCAGCACGAACGCGAGCTCGCTGGGGATGCCGAAGCTCGCCGCGTGAGCCTCGGCGAAGGGGCGGCCGAGGAGCTCGCTGCGACCGGTGACGGCCATCAGCGCCAGGAGCCCGACCACCGGTGCGAGCATCCTCACGAGCGCGGGCGCGCGCGGCACGAGCGCCATGGCGCCCGCCAGGATGGCCAGCACGCGCGCGATGGTCACGCACGCCGGCCAGGGTGCTCGGCGCGGAGCCGGATGAGGCCGAAGACGATCGGTAGCGCGGCCAGCGCCTGCTCGAGCCAGCGCGGCATCACCGTCGGCGCCGGCGGCGGCAGCTCGGGCGCGCGCACGGGCTCCGTCGCGACCGGGGCCACCGGCTTCGCGGCCGCCTGGCTGGCCGTCGTCGAGGGCGCGGCCGCCTTCGGCTCCGGCGCGCTGGCGTCGCCCGCGCGCGCCTTCTACGCTTGGCCATCGCCGACCTCGCCGTGGCCGAGCGCGTCGGCGGCGGACCAGGGATCGAGCTCACGGCTGGCGATCCGATCGAGCAGGTCGTCGCCCGCGCGCCCGCCGGCCGCGTCGTGCGCGCGCGCGCCGGCCTGCGCCCAGCGGTCGCGCAGGACGCTCTCCAGGTCGTGGCGGGCGCGCGCGCGGCGGCGCTCGGGCGAGTCGACGGCGAAGCGGCGGTGCGCGCCGAGCGCGTCCACCAGGCGCTCGATGCCCTGGCGCTGGATGGCGACGGTCCGGACGATGGGGGTCTCCCACGCGTCGGCGTCGGGGTGTGGGCCGAGCCCCTGCAGCATGCGCAGGTCCTTCTCGGTGCGGTCGGCGCCGTCGCGGTCGGACTTGTTGACGACGAACACGTCGGCCACCTCGAGGAGGCCGGCCTTGATGGCCTGGATCTCGTCGCCCAGGCCGGGCACCAGCACGACCGCGGTGGTGTGGGCCACGCGCACGACCTCGACTTCGTCCTGCCCGACGCCCACCGTCTCGATGAAGATCGGGTCGTAGCCCATGGCGTCCATCACCAGCACCATGTCGGCGGTCGAGCGCGACAGGCCGCCCAGGTGCCCGCGCGTGGCGGCGCTGCGGATGAAGACGCCATCGTCGACGGCGTGCTCGGACATGCGGATGCGATCGCCGAGGATGGCGCCGCCCGAGAACGGGCTCGACGGGTCGACGCACACGACGCCGACCTTGTGGCCGCGCGCGCGGAAGTCGGCGACCAGCGCCGAGGTCAGCGTCGACTTGCCGGAGCCGGGGTTACCGGTGATGCCGATCACGTGGGCCCTTCCGCCATGCGGATGGAGGGCCTTCAAGAGCGCCACCGCGTCGGGCCGGCGATCGTCGACGATGCGCATGGCGCGCGCCCCGGCGCGCACCTCGCCGGCGAGCACGCGAGCGATGAGCGTCGGGTCGGAGGGCGAGGCCGGCATCGCGCGAGCCGATACCACGCGAGCCCGGGACGCGCTACGCTGCCAACGTGAGCAACACCACCGCGTCGCCGTCCGTCCTCCTCCTGTGTCTCGGCAACATCTGCCGCTCGCCGCTCGCCGAGGGCGCGCTGCGCCACGAGCTCGAGCGCCGCGGCCTCAGCTGGTCCATCGACTCGGCCGGCACCGGCGCCTGGCACGTCGGCGAGCCGCCCGACTCGCGCAGCATCGCCGTCGCGCGCCGTCACGGTATCGACATCGGTGGCCAGCGCGCGCGCCAACTCATCGCCCGCGACTTCGTCGAGTACGACTGGATCGTCGCCATGGACACGAGCTGCCTCGACACGGCCGAGCGCCGCCGTCCAGGCGACCCCGAGGCCCGTCGCGCGCGCCTCGTGCCGTTCATGCAGTTCGTGCCGGCCGAGGTGCGCAAGGGGCACGACGTGCCCGATCCGTATTACGGCGGCGAGCGCGCCTTCCAGGAGGTCTGGGACATCCTCGGCCAGGGCATGCCGCACTTCGTGGCCGAGGTCCTGCGCGTCGCCGCCGTGCCGCCGAGCCTCGCCCCGACGCCGTGAAGGAGCGCGTCGAAGCCGCGCTCGGCGCGCGCGTGACCGCCATGCAGGCGGTCGCCGGCGGCAGCATCAACCGCGCTTGGCGCGCGACGACCGACGCCGGCCCGGTCTTCGTGAAGAGCCACGCCTCGCCGCCGCCCGGCTTCTTTGCGGCCGAGGCCGACGGGCTCCGGCGCATCGCCGCGGCCGGCGTGCGCGCGCCGGTCGTCCTCGCCGTCGGCGACGACTTCCTGGCGCTCGAGTGGCTCGAGCCGGGGCGGCCCCGCTGGGAGGACGCCGGCCGCGCGCTGGCGACGCTGCACGCCGCGACGGGCGAGCGCTTCGGCCTCGAGCGCGACAACGTCATGGGCGCCGTGCCGCAGTCGAACGCCGCGGCGTCGGACGCGACGTTCGCGACCTTCTTTCGCGAGCGCCGGCTCGAGCCGCTGGCCATGCGCCTGCCGTCGCGCGCGCGGGCGCGCCTCGATCGGCTCGACCTCGGCGCGATCCTGACCGAGCCCGATCGGCCGCGGCTCGTGCACGGCGATCTCTGGAGCGGCAACCTCCTCCACGCGGCGATCGGGCCGGTGCTCATCGATCCCGCCGTGCACTACGGGCACCCCGAGCAGGATCTCGCCATGAGCCGCCTCTTCGGTGGCTTCGCGCCCGCGTTCGAAGCGGCCTACCGCGAGGCGGCCGGCTGGCCGGCGCGCGCCGACGTCGATTTTCCGCGACGCCTTGCCGCGCTCAACCTGTATCCTCTCCTCGTGCACCTCCACCTGTTCGGCGACGGCTACCTGCCCGACATCGAGGCCACCCTCGCCGAGCTCGTCTAGCCTCACGGAACCTGCCCGGAACTCGCCATGTCCCGTCTCGCCATCGCGTTCCTCGCCGTCTCCACCGCGCTCGCCGCCTGCGGCGGCAGCGAGCGCATCGATCCCCGCAAGGTCGCCGTCGCCGCCGCCAGCGCGGCCACGCCCCAGCCGCTGAGCATCGCCGCCGGGCGCAGCGATCTCGTCTTCCGCTACCTCGATCAGGCGGGTGCGGTCGCGACCGCCAGCAAGCTCGACGACATCCCGGCCGCCTCGCGCCGCCAGGTCGTCGTCTGGGATCCGCTGGCGCCGACGCCGGCCGGCTGGGACCACGTGGCCGACCTGTCGAAGGGCCTGCCCGCCACCGCCGAGCCGCGCCAGGGCTTCGCCTTCGCCACCGCCGCCGCGGCGCCTCGGCCCATCGCGACGGCCGCCGCCGACAGCGGCAACCACGACGTCGTCATGTTCACCAGCGCCGGCTGCGGCTACTGCGCCAAGGCGCGCAAGTTCCTGAAGTCGAAGTCGATTCCCTACACCGAGATGGACATCGGCGCCGACCCGGCGGCGGCCACCAAGCTGTCGTCGCTCGGCCAGCGCGCCGGTCTCTCGCAGAGCGATCTGCAGGGCGTCCCCATCATCTTCGTCGACGGCAAGCCGGTCCTCGGCTGGGACGAGTCGCGCGTGAGCCAGCTCCTCGGCCTCCACGGGTAGAGGTTTTTTTGACGCTGGCCGCGACTGGCCCGACCTTGCATCGGCGTTCGATGCGGAGGGCTGGCGATGGCGATGGCGATGTTCACGGCGGGCAAGGCGGATGCGTTCCAGGGTCGTGCGTCCGAGACGCGGCTCGCCGGGCGCGTCATCATCGGTGACGTGAAGGGCGCGCGCGGCACGACCGCGATCGACGTCGACGGCATCAAGCTCGGGCGGCGCGGGGTGACCTTCCCGTTCCCGTGGGCGCTGGACGTCGGTCGCTTCGCGTGGGTCGAGGTGAAGCTCGCGAGCGGCAAGACCATCAAGCCGCTGGTCGCGGTCCTCGGCTCGGCCGACGGCCAGGTCTCGGCGCGCATCGTCCACTGCTTCCCCGAGCACCTGCGCGCCCTCGAGGCGCAGCTCGCGTCGGCCACCGGCTACTGAGGTAGGGGTGAGCCGCGCGCGACGGCTCAGGCGTCCGGCCCCGGCATCATCGGGAACGCGATCAGCTCGGTCTCGGATCGCAGGCGCGCGCGGAACCCTGCCAAGAGCGGCATGACCTCCTCCGGCTGATAGAGCTGGCTCGTGTGCGACAGCACGAGCTGCTTGCTCCGGAAGGCCTCGGCGTACGGCATGAGCTCGGCCAGGTGCACGTGCCCGCCGGCGCGCGCGTCGGCGATGGCCTTCCGCTCGTCGAGGAAGGTGCACTCGATGACGAGCGCCTCGCTGTCCAGGATGTGGGGCTGCTTGTCGAGCACCTCGGGCAGCGTGTCGCCGGTCACCGACAGGAGCGCGCGCGTCTCGATGCGCTCGATGACCTCGCCGGCCTTCTTCATGCGCGCGAGCTCCTGGCCGTCGATGCCGATGAGCTCGGTCCGGAGCTTCTTCGTGTCGCGCATCACCGTGTAGCCGTTCGACGGCACCGGGTGGTAGGTCCGGAAGGGCACGAGGTAGAGCTCGCGCGTCAAGGGATAGCGCTCGCCCGGCTCGCACGCCACGACCGTCGAGCGGAAGGGATAACGCTGGAGCGCCTCCCAGCCGCGCAGCATGGCGTGCAGCGCGTCGGCCATCTGGGCCGGCACGTAGATGGTCGGCGGCGCCATGCCGTAGAGCATGCGCAGCGCCAGGAGATAGGGCAGCCCGCCGGCGTGATCCATGTGGGTGTGGGTCAGCGCCAGGTGGTCGCAGCGCACGAGCGCCTGGCGTCCGCGTCCGACATCGAAGGCGAGGCGCAGCTCGGGCAGGTGCACGGCGGTCTCGACGCCGCCGAGCGAGTATCCCGTCACGTTCAAACCACCGAGCTGCATGGCTTCCTTCGTCGGCCTGGGGGCGCCCTGAGGCGGTTGTGGCCGCTTGCCTCGCATGCTACAACGTCTGCACTTTGGCTCAGGAGGCCACGTTGCGCCATCAGCCCGAACATCACGAAGTGGGTCGACTGTCCTTGCTCGTCTGCGGCCTCGCGCTGCTGGCGTTCGCCGCCTGCGAGAACAATCGCACGACGCTCACCGAGAAGCAGAGCCAGGAAGGCCTCGGCCTGCCCGATACCGGTTCGAGCGGCAAGAAGATCACGCTCGATGCGCGCTGCAACCTCGACGAGCTCATCACGACGCCGGCGCCCGACTCGCCCGACGCCGTCATCATGTCGATGATGGAGGCGGCCAACGCGGCCGCCTCGGGCCAGGACGAGGACGGCAACTTCAAGAAGTTCTTCGCCGCCTTCATGGACGGCACCGAGGAGCGGCGCGTGAAGGAGGACTTCTGGGGCCGGGCCAAGAAGTTCGTGCCGAAGTACCTCCAGCAGGACGCGAGCCAGGGCATCACCTACAAGATTTGCGAGCGGCGCGAAGAGGCCGGCGGTGAGATCAAGATCTTCATCCAGAGCCTCGACAAGCAGAAGAGCAACCCGCCGATCAAGCTGAAGAAGAACGACGCGGGCAAGTGGAAGGTCACCTTCTACACGCCCTGACGGGTGCCGGGTCACCGGCCTGTCACCCCACGATGGAGCAAGCTCCGATGGCGCAACGATCGACTCGCCCGGCTTCCCCGGGCACCCTGGCGAAATTGTGCGGGCTCATGGCCATCCCGCTCGCGGCGGCCTGCGCCGAGGGCGATCAGCCGAGCCAGCCGCTGGCGCTGCAGGTGACGCCGCTGACCGGCACCTCCTGCGGTGACCCCGACAGCCCGACGCCCGGGCCGGACCCGTTCTCGGACGCGGGCAAGGTGACGGTGGCGGTGCGCGGCATCGACGCCGACAGCGGCCTCTTCGAGACGCTCGTGAAGAAGACGAGCAGCATCCGCTCGGGCTCGGCGCTCAACATCGGGCGCATCCCCGAGGGCGCCGAGCGCGAGGTCGTGGTCTTCGCCAAGGGCTCGGCCCAGTCGTGGTTCGGCCGCGACACCGGCCTCGACGTGCGGCGCAACGCCGACACCGCGGCGGCCATGGTGCTCACGCGCTACGACGGCTTCTCGTGCGCGCCGACCCCCGAGGGCGTGCAGAACACCGTCTTCCCGGCGGCCGTCACGATGGGCGATGGGCGCATCCTCGTGGCCGGCGGCTTCACCTCGATCATCGACGACGGCGGCACCACCAAGCTCGCCGGGGCCACCGCCGCGGCCTTCGTCTTCGACCCGCGCACCGGCACCAGCACCGCCATCCCCAACGGCATGAAGCCGGAGAACCGCCGCGGCGCCGCCACCATGGTGTGGCTCGAAGGTGCCAAGAAGGTGCTCGTCCTCGGCGGCGCGAGCGAGCTCACCATCGACGAGGCCAAGGCCTTCCCGTTCGCGCTCGACGTCTCGAAGGCCTTCGACGACTACCTCCTCTTCGACCCGGCCACCAACGAGTTCTCCGAAGGCACCGACCGCATGAGCGTGAAGCGCGCCTTCGCGCGCGCCGCGGCGCTCTCGGACGGCACCGTGCTCGTCACCGGCGGCGGCGCGTGGCCCTTCGACGCCGACGACGCCCACCTCGCCTGCGACGTCTTCGATCCGCAGGACAACGCCAAGCAGGGCGGCTTCCTCGACATCCCGCTGCTCCGCGGCTTCTATCCGCGCGCGGGCCACTCGCTGACCTTCCTGAAGACCACGCCCGAGGGCCTGAGCCAGCTCCTCATCTGGGGCGGCACCACGCCGGAGCGCTCGCTCAACCACCCGGCCGAGATCTTCAAGCAGTCGGGGCGCCAGCAGGACCGCATCAACGGCACCTTCGCCGAGGTGCTGCTGGTCGGCGACCCGAACCAGCCGCCCGACTTCACCTACTTCCACGAGGTCACGCGCCTCTCGGGCCAGCGCTTCCTCGCGACCGGCGGCGCGCCCTTCCGCGACGGCAACATCCAGGCCCCGGCCGACGACGAGAGCTGGCTCCTCACCTTCAGCGACGCCGACGCGCCGACGCTCGTCGTGACGCGCGTGCCGGGCCTCGGCATCGGCCGCGTCTTCCACACCGCGCTCCCGACGACCTCCGCCACGTGGCGGTCATCGGTGGCTGGACCCCGCTCGACCCGGTCGGCGCGCCCAACCACGTCATGAGCTTCGACGTCGACGTGCCCGGCGTCGGCCCGACCTGGAGCGTCGCCGACGCCGCCGGGGCGCTCACGACGCCGCGCGGCGGGCACGCCGCCGTGCTCACGCCGGCCGGCACCATCTACCTCGTGGGCGGCGAGCTGGCCGCCCGCATCGGCAATCCTCGAAGCGGATGGCCGCCGAGATCTACACCCCTGCCTTCGTGTCGCTGCCCTGATGCGGACGCCGAGCTCGGCGACCCCCGGCAGTCGGAGAGGTTCAATGCAGCGCAGAGTCACGATGTTCGAGAAGGGGATCGTCGCGGCGACGATCGCGGCGTTCGTCGGCGCCATGCCGATGTCGGCGCTCGCGGCCGCCCCGGCCCCGCCGGTCCCGATGGCCCCGCCGGTCTCGAAGAAGGTGGCGCTCTTCGTCTTGCCGAAGACGAAGGCCGCGGCCGGCGACGCCAAGGTGCTCCAGTCGGTCATGCGCACCGATCTCGGTCGCCTGGTCGGCATCCGCCCGGTGAGCGGCAGCGGTGAGCCGCCGATGAGCCTCGCCCAGCTGCTCGTCCCGCAGATCGAGACCGGCTTCCGCGCGCTCGACAAGAACGACGGGGCGACCGCCAACGACGCCTTCGAGAAGGCCTACAAGGACGTCACGCAGTTCCGCGGCCCGGCCGATCGCCGGCTGCTGGCGCGCGTGCTGAAGGGCCTCGGCGCGTCGCGCATCATGGTCGGCAAGGGCACCGAGGGCGACGAGGCGCTGGATGCCTGCCTCAACGTGTGGCCGAACCAGCAGCTCAACGAGTACAGCTGGACCGCCGACCTGCGCTCCGCGTTCAACGATGTGCAGAGCCGGAAGGCCGGCGCGCAGACCGGATCGCTCGAGGTCGAGGTCGACCCCGAGGGCGCCGCCATCCGCATCGACGGCGAGCTCAAGGGCTTCGCGCCGGTGACGGTGTCGGGCCTCGCGCCCGGCCGCCACTGGGTCGAGGCGCAGCTCGACGGCTACCGCTGGAGCGGCATGTTCGTCGAGGTCCCGACCGACGGCGGCAGCGCCATCCACGCCCTCGAGCTCGAGGCCACGGCGGCGCAGCAGGTCTTCGAGACACAGGTGAAGGCGCTCGAGAAGGGCGTCGGCAAGGGGCAGGTGAGCGGCGCGATGGCCGACCTCCAGCGCACGCTCGGGGCCGACATCATCATCGTGCTGTCGGTCGGCACCAACGGCCAGACCTATGCCTTCGACGGCTGGCAGCGCGAGACCGGCGACCCGCAGCGCGTGCAGAACAACATCACCGACGACGACAAGTTCGCGACCAACGTGCGCGCGTGGCTGGCCTCGCTGGTGCGCACGCAGCCGATGGCCGACGACAGCGAGCTGCCCCTCGACTCGCCGCCGCAGGTCGACATCAGCGACGACATCATCATCGACCCGAACGACCCCATCTTCCGCAGCGCCGGCAAGAAGCACGAGGAGTCGGTGACCGGGAAGTGGTGGTTCTGGGCCGTCGTGGGCGGCGTCACGGCGGGCCTCGTGGGCGGCGGCTACGCGCTCCTCTCGGGCACCAACCAGGGCAGCGGCCCCTCGGGCAACATCGTGCTGCAGGTGAACCGTCTGCCCTGACAGGTGAGCGCGCGGCTTTCGGGTTCGCGCGCGACGCGGCGAAGAGAAGCGAGCACCTCATGTTCGCCGCGCGCAAAAAAACCTTTGACACCCCAGTGAGGGCTCGTGCATATACCGCGTCGCTCTCGGGGCCAACGGGCGAATAGCTCAGCGGGAGAGCGCCTGCCTTACAAGCAGGATGTCACAGGTTCGATCCCTGTTTCGCCCAAGTAGAATTGCTCGCATGCCTCGCGAGCAGTGCGGATGGAGTGGTAGTTAAGTCGGTTATAACGCCGGCCTGTCACGCCGGAGGCCGCGGGTTCGAGTCCCGTCCACTCCGCCAACACGAAAGCCCGAAGCACCCGCTTCGGGCTTTTTTGTTTTTCCGCCTGCCGATGGCTGCGGCGTAGGCGCGTCGCGCGCGGTGGTCGATCGCCAGAAACGCGCGAGCCCGAAGCGTGGGCTCCGGGCTCGGCGTGAGAGGCGTCTCCGAGAGACGCCTCGCGGTGCTGCAGGCGTTGCGGCTCAGCGCTGAGGGCAGGCCCGGCGCGCCTTGTCGGTGAGGTTCCACCAGGCCTTCTCGTCGCCCGCGGTGTAGTTCTCGAGCTCCTCGTAGCGGTCGACGGCGAGGCCGCGGTCCTTGATGCGCTGCTCGGGAGCGACCTCCTCGCCGCCCTTCCGGTCGCAGAAGATGTCGATGAACGCGCCCTCGAAGCGAGCGGTCTCGTCGGCGGTCGGGCCGGGTGCCGTGCGCGGCGCCGGCGTGGGCTCGGCAGGGGCCGTCGGGCGCGTGACGCGGGTGGAGCCAGGCAGGGGGGCCGGCTCGGGCTCGCGCGTCGGCTCAGGGGCCGGAGCGCGCGCGAAGTCGGCGGCCTCGGGGATCTTCCCGCAGTCGACCGGCGTCATCGTGTCCTTGTGCCGCAGGAAGCAGAGCTTCCGCACCGGGTCGAGCAGGTAGTAGGTGTCGTCGTCGAGGGTCACCTTGCGGACCTTGTCGGCGGCGGGCTCGGGACGGGCCGGGGGCTCGTAGCGGGCGGGCGGCTCATAGCGCGCCGGGGGCTCGTAGCGGGCCGGCGGCTCGGGCCGGGCCGGGGGCTCGTAGCGCGCGGGCGGCTCGTAGCGCGGAGGCGCCTCGTGGCGCGGCTCGATGGGCTCGTAGCGTACGTCGGGCTGGTCCTTGCCGGGCTCGATCTCGCTGCGCGCGTTGCCCGGCGTCTCGTCGCTCGCCGTGTTGTCCTCGTCGCCGTTGTCGGGCGCCGCGGGCGTCTCGACGCGCCCGGTGGACGGCGCCGGAGCCGGCGGCGCCTGAGGCGTGGTCGCCTCCTCCTGGCGGTCCTCGATGTAGCCAGGCATCGGGCCGCACGCGGCCCCGCCCATCGCGATCACGAACCCGACGACGCCCCGAATCTTCATAGCCACCTTCCTCGGCTTGTGGCGTTCCGCCCGCAGGCCCTTGGCCTCACAGCGCAAAAAGCCGGGACATCGACGACGGGTGAGGAACCCTATTCATCGACGGTCTTTCGACACGCGGCGGCGACGCGGCCGAAGCCCGCGCCGAGGCGCGGCCGCGCGATCCCATCGACGCTCGCACGCGCCGGACGCGCGCGCGCGGGACGTGACCCAGCGCGCGGCGTCGCCGCGAGCGTTGGGGCTGTCGGACTATCGGCATCGAGGCATCGCGTGGGTGCCGGGCCACTGGCAGTGGCCCTCCCGCGCTCGCGCCTCTCGTCGTCTCGAGCACCACGCGGGTGCCGAGTCGCGCTCAGGCGTTCCGCTTCTCGGTCGACTCGGCCTCGACGGTCGTGACCTTCTTGTCCTTGTCTTCCAAGGCCTTCGGGGTCACGTCCACGGCCGCGTCGGTCTGGCCTTTGGTCGCGTTCTTGAAGTTGCGGATGCCCTTGCCGAGGGCATCGCCGATCTGCGGCAGCTTGCCCGCGCCGAACACCAGCAGGACGATGAGGAGGACCAGGATGAGCTCCGTCACGCCGAGGCCACCGATGGCCTGGAGGACGGTCTGGGGCTGATGCATGTGAGTCATTCCATGTCTTGCCGAGCCGTAGCTGGCCGTGTCGAGCGCGTTGATGCCGACACCCCGGCCGGCGGCGAGGCCGTGAGACTCGCGCGGCCCGAAGCGGCCGTCAATGATCAATCCCAGCGGCCTCTGGAGCGCGGCCCGGGCGGCCCTTCGGCCGCGTCGGGCAGGGCGATCACTTGAAGGGAGCCTTCACCTTGTCGAGCGTCTTCTCGACCTTCTCGACGGCCTTGCCCGGGCGATCGAGCGTGTCCTCGACCTTGTCCTGAACCTCACCCGGCTTGCCGAGCGCCTCGTCGAGCTCGTCGACGGCGTCCTCCGGCTTCTGGAGGATCTCGTCCTGCTTCTTCGAGAGCGCGTCGAGCTTCTTCTCAGCGTCCGCCGGGTCGCCCACGTAGACCTTGGGGTCGCCCTTCACGTCGTCGCCCCACTGCACCACCACGTCGTTGCCCTTCAGGTCCTCGACCGACATCTCGATGGTCTTGGTCTTCGGGTGGTCGATGAGCTGCTTGATGATGTAGGCCTGCACGCGCGCGTGCGGGGCGTAGAAGATCTGGGGCTGCTTCTGCTTCTTGTCCGAGTCCTTGCTGTCGGCGGTGTAGCCGAGCTTCTCGAGCGAGCCCATGAGGTTGTCGACGTTCTCCTCGCCCTTCTCGCCGAGCGTGTTGACGACCATGACCTTGTAGCCGAGGCCGGTCGACTGCTTGTAGGCGACGGTCTCGCGCATGCCGTCGAAGTCGGTGTCCTTCTGGGTCTTGGCGAGGTCCTCGGCGGCGACCTTGTCGCCGGCGGCCTTCATGTCGCGGAGGTTCATGAGGTAGGCGCCCATCTTCGCCTCGTCCTTCTTCAGCGAGTAGACGCAGGCGACATTGTAGTGGCCGTGGGCGTAGCCGGGCGCCACGTCGGTCATCTTCAGGTAGTTGTCGAGGGCCTTGTCGAGGTCCTTCTTCTTCGCGGCCGCGAGGCCCGCCTTCATGAGCTTGTCGGCGGCGGCGATCTGCTTCTTGTCGGCCGGCGGCGGGGCGAAGGTCTTGCGCGCCGGGGCCGCCGGCGTCGTGGCCTTGGCCGTGCGCTTGGGCAGCTCGATGGTCTCGTCGATGCGGAAGAGCTCCTCCTTGGCGAGCTTCGCGTCCTTGTCGGTGCCCTCGGCGTAGAGGCGGGTCATGGCCGCGACGACCTTCTTCTTGTAGTCGCCCTTCACGGCCTTGAGGTCGGTGCGATAGGCGGCCCAGAGCTTCGTGCACGCGCCGATGTCGCCGAGCGAGGCGTCGTCGGGGCTCTTGAAGGCGCCCTTGTCGCTGTCGGCGCCCTTGTCCTTCCACGCGTCGGCCGACGCTGCGCCGAGCCCGCCGAGGGAGACCAGCGCGAACGCGGCCAGGGTGGAGGTCGGGCGGAGCGCGCCCAGCGAGATGCGGTCGAGGAGCGAAAGCACGGACATGGTCAGCCTCCAGGCAACATCGACGACCAGTCGATGGGCGGGCAACGACGGGCGCCGCAAGCTAACATGCAGGAGAGCCGTTGACAACGCGGGCGCGGCGGAGAAACCTCGCCCCGATGAGGTGCATTCCGTTCATCGTGGTAGCGCTCTTGCTGTCGGCTGGCTGCGAGTCGGACCCGTTCCAGGGCGAGATCCCGGCGTGCGTGTGCGACAACGGAGGCTGCAGCGCCCAGTCGTGCGGCATCTCCATCCTGCTCGACCAGACCTGCGTCGGCGAGCTGACGTCGGCCGAGGCGCTCATCGGGAAGCACGTCGAGGCCGACCTCTTGAAGCCGACGGCGGCCTTCACGCCGTGCACGCGCATCGAGCCGGGCGCCAGCGTCGCCATCATCGTGCGCGGCGGGCCGTGGGTGTGGGGACCGCTCAACGAGACGTGCGAGACGCCGGGCGATGTGCGCTCGCTCGTCCTGCAGTGCGTCGAGGCCGGCAACTGATCCATGCCCGAGCTCCCCGACGTCGAGGTCTACATCGAGCGGCTCGGGGCGATGTTCGCGGGGAAGACGCTCACCAAGGTGCGCATCGGCAGCCCGTTCCTCGTGCGCTCGGTGGGCGTGCCGCCGCAGGCCGCCGAGGGCGCGGTGGTCACCGGCTTCCAGCGGCTCGGCAAGCGCATCGTCTTCCGCTTCGACAACGACGTGCGCATGGTGCTCCACCTGATGGTCGCGGGGCGCTTGAAGCTCGGCAAGCCGGGGCAGGGCATCCCCGGCAAGATCGGCCTCGCGGCCTGGGACTTCGCCGGCGCGCCCGGCGCGCTCATCCTCACCGAGGCGTCGCCGAAGAAGCGCGCGTCGCTCCACATCGTGCGCGGCGACGACGCGGTCATGGCCTTCGACCCGGGCGGCATCGAGCCGCTGACGGCGACCTTCGCGGCGTTCAAGGCGGCGCTGACGCGCGAGAACCACACGCTCAAGCGCTCGCTCACCGACCCGCACGTCTTCTCGGGCATCGGCAACGCGTACTCCGACGAGATCCTCTGGCGCGCGCAGCTGTCGCCGGTCACGTGGACCACGCGCCTCTCGGATGCGGATCTCCGGAAGCTCTACGACGCCACGCGGCTCGAGCTCGTGACGTGGACCGAGCGGCTCCGCGCCGAGGCCGGACAGGGCTTCCCCGAGAAGGTCACGGCGTTTCGCGACGACATGGCGGTGCACGGCAAGTACGGCCAGCCGTGCCCGCGCTGCGCGCAGAAGGTCATGCGCATCCGCTACGCCGACAACGAGACCAACTACTGCCCGACCTGCCAGACGGGCGGCAAGCTGCTCGCGGACCGCGGGCTGTCGCGGCTCCTGAAGGGCGACTGGCCGAAGACGCTCGAGGAGCTCGAGGCGCGCATGCGCGGCGAGGCGAAGGGCTGACGGAGCCGCGTCCACGGCGGTGTCGGGCGTTTACTGACGAGCTGGTCATGGTCTTCGTCGGTGTCTTCCACCGCTCGAACCCGAGCTCGGAGCCCTCATGTGTCGCGACTTCTGGCGCCTGGTCATGTTGGCCGCTGCGAGCAGCGGAGCTCTGACGGCCTGCGCCGACGAGCCGGCGGAATTCCTGGAGGCCGTCGTGCTGACGCCGCACCACCTGGGTGAGGACGAGGTGCCCGGGTGGAGCCCGGCGCTGCCGGAGGCCAGCGAGGCGACGGCCAGCTTCGAGCTGTCGCGAGCCGAGCTGCTCCAGCCCGACGAGGGCCGGCCGATCCCGTCGCTGGTGCTCATGCTGCGCGTCGGCCCCGACGCGGTGCTCGAGGTGGCGGTGAACGGACACGTCGTGGCCGAGCTGCCGACCGACGGGCTGGGCGCGGTCGTCGACGGCGTCGCCGACGCGCTAGGGTGCCAGACGGCGGCCGGGCTCGGAGACGAGCCCGAGCCGTTCCACGACGCCGAGCACAACGCCTACCTCCGGAGCCTCGCCACCGCCGGCTACACGCCGGCCTTCGTCGACGTGCCGTGGTCGACCCTGGTCCACGGCCGGAACGAGGTCCGCATCCGGCTCGTCGGGTCGGAGGCCGGCCAGGTCGACGACGAGGCGCTCGTGGGCTACGCGGCCATCACCACCGAGGTGGACGGCTGCGCCGAGCGTCTCGACCTCGTCCCCGATGCGCCCGCCGCGCCGCGCTGAGCGGCCAAACCGGGACTCGGTCTAGCGCGAGAGCGTCTCGGTGGTGACCGCGGGCTGGCCGACGACGGCGAACTTGCACGCGAGGCCGGTGCCCTCGAACGCCAGGAGGGCGATGAAGCTCCCCGGCTGACCGGCGCCGACCGCGAGCTCCTGGCCTTGGGCGAGGCCGACGCCCTCGACCGACGAGCCGTTGGACAGCGTCCAGTGGAGGCCGAAGAGCGGGCCGCGCGGGTCGATCTGGAGCGAGCCGTCATAGGCGTTGCCGGTCAGCGCGCGGCCGCTTACGCTGTAAGTGCCGCCGTAGGCGTTGGGGCCGGACGCGGTCTCGCTGGCCATGGCGATGGCGGTGCTCGGCACGTCGCTGAACTTGCCGGAGGCGAACCAGCGCGCGGCGAGGCCGTCGTTCTGCTGTCGATAGACGAAGGCCATGGTCGGGCCGCGTCCGCCGGTCACGGCCAGCGTGCCGTCGGACAGGACGAAGCCGATGCCGCTGCCGTTGCCGGGCCACTCGACGCGGAAGAGCGGCAGGTCGCCGGTGCCCACGCCGACGCGCACGAGCTTCACGACCTGGCCCTTCGGGTCGTGCCAGACGCCGGCGTAGCTGTCGGCGCTCGCCTCGCAGCCGTGGCGGAGGTTCCAGCCGTCGGCCTGCACCGCCAGCTTGGCGGTGGTCGTGTACTCGCCCTCGCCGCCGTTCTTCTTGAAGATGCGGACGTCGTAGACGCCGGCCGGCAGCTCGAGCTGCACCTTCTGGCCCGACAGCGGCACGTCGGCCGACCGGACGGCGCGCCCCTGCAGCACGAAGTCGAGGCGCAGGTCGACGCGCTGGTCCTCGGCGCAGCGGCCCATGGTGCTCTGCACGGTGCCGATGTAGCGCGGGCCGCGCTCGGGACCGCCGCCGCTCGCCACGACGACCTGGAGGATGGTCTGCGTGTGGGCGCGCGTCTCGATCTTCATGCGCGTGCTGGCGCCGCTCGGGGCGCGGATGGTCACCGGGATGAAGTCGTCCTGGTCGGGGAGCTGGAAGACGAGCGGCGTCTGGTCGCTCATGACCTGCCCGCTGACCTCGGCGGTGACGGTCAGGCCGGCGTCGCCGATGACCTTGAGCGAGGTCGAGCGCGCCGGCGCGAAGCTGGTGTTGACGCTGAAGGGGCCGTCGGCGGCGAGCGCGGACGGGGCCCACGCCAGCGCGAGGGCCGTGAGGGCGAGCGGCAGGATCGACTTCATGAGGACTCCGTCGGGCGGTGGACGACGATGGGCGATGCGTTCGGAGGAGGCGGCGGCGAGCGCGCGACTCCCGCGTGGTCTACGCGTCGAGGGGCGCTCCGCATCGGTCGCGACGGCGGATCACGACGATTTGACAAATTCCGGGTGCAGGCCGCGGAGCCGACCTGCCCTGGCGTCGCCCGGGGTGCTCCGAGCCGCGGCCGCCGACGTGGATGGTGACCTCGCCGTCACCTTCCGGTATGACCTCGCCATGGGTAGCGCCGACTTCCACAACGCGCCGACCGAGAAGCGGCCCGATCTGCCGATGCCCGGCGCGGCGACCCCGACCGGCGCCGTCCCGGTCCAGCCCGCGCCGGCCGCGCCGCCCAAGGGGATCTTCGGGCGCTTCAAGGCCTTCGCCAAGCGCCACCACGCGCTCCTGTGGATGCTCCACAGCGTCTACGCGCTGTTGCTCGGCGTGATGGTCATGCTGTTCGCGGCCAAGGGCTTCGAGCACGCGCGCATCCTGGCGGCGACGCTCGGCGGCGCCTTCCTCATGTCGGTCGTCCTGTTCCGCATCTTCGGCCACGGCAGCGAGCAGAAGGAGCGCGTGGCGTCGAAGAAGTACGGGCGCATCCAGTTCTTCGGGATGACCTACTTCCTGAAGAACATGTACCAGGGGATGCTCTTCTTCCTCCTGCCGTTCTACTGGAAGTCGAGCTCGCTCGACTCGATCAACGCCTGGTTCGTCGTCCTGCTCGGCGTGCTGGCGCTGCTCTCGACCATGGACCTCGTGTTCGATCACCTGCTCATGCGCCACAAGGTGCTGGCGGCGATCTTCTACGCGGTGACGCTCTTCGCCTGCGCCAACCTGGTCATCCCCGCGTTCTTCGCCAACGTGCCGACCATCGTCGCGCTGCTGGTGTCGACCGTGCTGTCGGTGTTCGGCTTCTGGCTCCTGCACTTCCCGCTGCGCACCTTCCTCGAGAAGAAGACGTGGATGACCATCGGGCTCGTGTGCGTGGCGGCGGTCCTGGCGGTGTACTTCGCGCGCATCACCATCCCGCCGGTGCCGCTCTACGTGCTGCACGGCGGCGTCGGCGTCGAGAAGCTCGACGACGGGCGCCTGGTCTACGAGGTCTCGAGCGTGCACGTGTCGAAGGTCACGAACCTCTACGCCGTGACCGACGTGGCGCTGCCCGGCGGGCAGGGCGATCGCTTCAAGCACGTCTGGCGCCACAAGGACTCGGGCTTCCGCCGCGAGGTCGAGAACACGCACGAGCGCATGGCCGGCGAGGAGTCGGTGCGCGTCGAGTCGAGCATCCCGGCGGGCGATCTCGCCGAGATCGGTGACAAGAAGGGCGAGTGGACGGTCGACACGCAGACCGACGACGGGCAGATCGTGGGTCGGTTGCGCTTCACGGTCTTCAACTAGATCAGGGTTGGGTCGGAGCATGAGGTTCTCGATCGGGCGGCGCCCGGCCGGGGTCGTGCCGGCGGACGCGCCGCGCGGGCCGGACTGGGCCCAGGCGGACGCGGAGTTCATCGATGCGGCACTGGCGCATGCGCTGCGGAAGCCGAGCGGCGGCTGGTTTGTCATCGACGGGGTCGAGCGGCTGGCGCGCGCCGCGCCGGGCAAGCCGGGCGGGCCGCTGAAGGTCGACATCGCCGGTCGCGAGCTCGTGGTCTGGAAGGACGCCGAGGGCTGGCGCGCGGCGCCCGACTCGTGCCCGCACCTCGGCGCGTCGCTGGCCGACGGGCGCGTCAGCGAGGGCCGGCTGGTGTGCCCGTGGCACGGGCTGAAGCTCGATCAGCGCGGCTTCCGCGAGTGGCAGTGCCACCCGGTGTTCGACGACGGCGTGCTCCTGTGGGTGCGTCTCGGCGACGGCGACGCGGACGCGACGGGGCCGGGTGACCTCACCGAGAGGCCCATCCTCGCGCCGCGGCCGAGCGCGTTCGTGAGCGGCGTCATCCGCGTCGAGGGCCGCTGCGCGCCCGAGGACATCATCGCCAACCGGCTCGATCCCTGGCACGGCGCGCACTTCCATCCGTACTCGTTCGGGGCGCTCAAGGTGCTGGTGAAGGACCTCGACGTCCTGCGCCTGCGCGTCACCTATCGCATCGCCGGGCCGATCGGCATCGAGGTCGACGCGACCTTCCACTGCCCCGAGCCGCGCACCATCGTCATGACCATCGTCGACGGCGACGGCCAGGGCTCGGTGGTCGAGACCCACGCCACGCCGCTCGGACCCGGGCGGACCGCCATGATCGAGGCCACGCTGGCCACGAGCGATCGGCCGGGCTTCGCGCTGGCGCGCCGCTTCGGACGCGCGCTCGGGCCGCTCATCGAGCGCGCCGCGCGCCGCCTGTGGGTCGACGACATCGCCTACGCCGAGCGCCGCTACGCGCTGCGCCAGGGGTGAGTCGACGACGGCTCAAGCGCCGAAGAGGTTCCTGAACGGCGCGAGCAGCCCGCGCGGCGGCACGGTGGCGATCCTCTCGGGCGCCTTGCCGGCGCGCTCGAGCAGCACGTTGGCGGCGAGGATGCCCGAGGTCGCGGCGCGCTCCATGAGCGCCGACGGGAAGGGCAGCGCCACGAAGTCGCCGGCCAGCGCGAGCCCGGGCGTCTCGGTGGCGACGCCCGGCCGGAGCGCGCGCGAGCCGGGGCGGAAGGCCGGGCAGTCCGAGGCCACGAGCCACTCCTTGTGGACGACGTTGGCGGCGCGCGTCTCGGGGTAGAGCGCGTGGAGCTGCGCCACGAGCTCGGCTTCGAGCTGGGGTTCGTCAAGCGTCTTTCGCGTCAGCGCGTCGACGCCGTAGGCGTGGAGCTCGACCACGGCGCCATGATGGTGGGCGGCCCAGTCGCGGCTCTCGGCCTCGAAGAGGTGGAAGCAGGAGATGTTGTCGAGGTGGCCGAGGCCGGCCGTGCCGACGAACGGCTCGCGCTCGGGCGCGGTGGGGCGGTCGAGCCACAGGCGCAGCACCGCGAAGGGTGCGGTGCGATCGAGCGAGGCGACGCGGGCGCGGTCGCGCGGGGTGAGGATGTCGGAGTGCGCGGCCACGGCGTGCAGGCCGGCGACGTCGGTCGCCAGCACCAGGCCGGCGAAGCGCTCGCCGTTGACGCGGAAGCCGTCGCCGTCGCGCCCGAGCTCGGCCACGGCCGTGGCCGGTCGCAGCCTCGCGCCGAGGCGGCCGAGCGCGGCCAACCACGGGGCGACGAAGGCCTTCTCGAAGGGGTCGCGCAGGACGTCGAAGACCAGGCCCTCGGGGTTCCCGGTGAAGTAGAAGTGGAACATCATGAGCAGCTCGGCGGCGCTCATGTCCCCTTCGGGGTTGAAGAACGAGTGCGCGAAGACATCGAAGAGCATGCGCCGCGCGTCGGGCGGGAAGCGCAGCCCGTCCAGGAACTGGGCGGCCGAGAGGTGATCGAGCCGGGCCCAGGCGCCCTCGTCCCAGGCGAGCATGAGCAGCGCCTGGCGGACGTCGATCCTGGCCAGCGCGCGCAGGCCGAGCCAGCGGCTGCCGCGCAGCGCGACCGCGGCGACGTTCCAGGGGCTCTTCTTGGGCAGGCGATCGAAGCGCATGCGCAAGCCCTCGGGCCCGAGGATCGGGTCGTCGAGGAGCGGCATCAGCGACTCGAGCGCCGGGTCCCAGCGCCGCATGAGCGCGCGCAGGTTGTAGTACTGGCGGAAGAAGGCGTGGAAGCCGCGCTCCATGGCGAGCGTGGTGCCGTCGGGCAGGGTCACCGGCCACGAGCGCAGGCGGCCGCCGAAGCTCGCCTCGCGCTCGAAGACGGTCGGTGTGAGGCCGCGCTCGGCCAGGATGGTGGCCGCCGCCAGGCCGGCGATGCCGCCGCCCACCACCGCGACGCCGGCGCCCGGCGCGTGCGGGCTCACGCCGGCCTCCGCGCCACGAACGAATGCACGACGCCCTTCTGCCAGCCGCTCATGGGCAGCGTCTTCACGTCCTCGAAGCCAGCGGCGCGGAGGCGCGCCTCGAGCGCGTGCACGCCGTCGAAGCGGTTCACCGACTCGCGCAGATACGTCCACATGCGCGCGTTGCCGGTCGCGAGGCGGCCCATCGGGCCGATGACGGTGGTCGCCACCGCGTTCCAGATGGCCTTCGACCAGAGCGAGTCGGCGACCGAGTACTCGTGCAGGCAGAGCACGCCGCCCGGGCGCAGGATGCCGCGCAGGTTGGCGAGGCAGACGTCGGGGTCGGGGACGTTGCGGATGCCGTAGGCCATGAGGATGCCGTCGAAGGGGTCGGCCGAGCCGAGCGCGGCGGCGGGATCCATGGCGTCGCCCTCGACGAAGCGGAGCGGCGGGCGAGACGCGCCGGCGTGGCGCGCGGCGCGCTTCCGGGCCTCCTCGAGCATACCGGCCGAGGCGTCGAGTCCGACGATCTCGGCGGCGTCGGGGTAGGTCTCGAGCAGCGCGTCGGTCGAGCGCCCGGTGCCGCAGCACAGATCGAGGATGCGCGCGCGCGGGCCGAGGTGGAGGCGGGCCGCGCTCCAGCGGAGGTGCGTGCCGTAGCCAGGGTTGAGCCCCGTCAGGAGATCGTAGCGCCGCGCGATGCCGTTGAAGTCGTCGATGACCGCCTGCCGCATGGGGCCTCCTATAGATGATCGAGCGGCCGCACCCGGGTCGCGGATGCAGGTCGAGCCGAGATCGGGTAGTAGCGGAATGGCGAACGGGCGTCGACTGTCATGGTCGTTTCGGCCGTTTTCGCGCTGCACTCTGCCGGATCCTGCTTTGGTTTCCGGGGCTCCACAGGTAACGCGATGGGACTTCGATGAGCGCGACGATGCGATGGGCGGCGTCGATGGCCGTGGCGACGGGCGTGTCGCTGGGCGCTCTCGGCCTCGGGGCTGGCGCGCTCGGCCTCGGCCGGGTGGCGATCGCCGCCGAACCCGCCGTGAACCTGCCGCCGCCGCCGGCGCCGCCGTCGTCGCTCGAGACGCTGGCCAGTCAGATCGTCAAGACCCTTTACGGAAACGGCGGCCCGGCGCTGGCCGCCGGGGCGCCTTTCGGCATCGCGCTGCGCTTCGACAAGCCGCCCGACGGGACCCGGGCCGACGCGCTCCTGGCGCACCTCGGCGACGCGCTGGAGGCGGCGCTGAGGACGCACGCGCCGGCGGCCAAGAAGCCCGGGCCGCGCGTGAGCGACGACACGGCGGCCGAGCGCATCGAGGTCGATCTGCAGGTGCAGGCCGGCCACCTGGCCGCGACGGCGCGGCGGCGGGCGCTGCCGCAGACGGTGTGGAGCGCGCTCATGGCGCCCGACGGGCAGCTCATCGGCACCGCCTTCAGCAACGTGCCGATCGATCTGGAGGTGCGGACGCTGCTCGGGCTCGGGCGGCGCGACGTGAAGCTCACCGATCTGCGGGTGGTGCCGGTCGGCAAGAAGAGCGCGGCGCAGCTCCTGGCCGAGCCCATCCTCGACCTGGCCATCGGCGACTTCGACGGCGACGCCATGCCCGAGCTGGCGGTGCTGCAGCCCGACGGCGTGCGCTTCGTGCGCTGGGCCAAGGGCGGCTTCGCCGAGGAGCTGGGCGTGCTGTCGCTGCGCGCGGTGGCGCCGTCGCGCTCGCGGCTGCGCGCGCCGATGGGCAAGCTGGTGCCGGTGGTGCGCGCCGACGGGCGCACGGTGCTGGTGGCGGCGTCGAGCGATCGCGCCGAGCCGATCGTCATCGGCTGGGGCGCGGGCGGGCCCGAGCGGCTGACGATGCTGTTCCAGAAGGGCTGGCCGCTCTACGCCACGGGCGTCGATCGCTTCCTCATCGCGCCCTGGCCCGAGGGCACCGACGTCATCGACGGCAACGTCACCGAGGCGCGCCTCGGCACGGCCGGCGCCAACTGGCTGGGGCCGGTCGGCAAGGTCTACGACGTCCGCGCCTTCGCCTTCCGCGACAAGGGCGGCGCCTTCGCGCCGGTCATCATGGCGGCCAAGGCCGACGGCGATCTCAGCGCCGCGGTCGGCGGCGCGGTGCAGCGCGTGAGCGACGCCGGCACGGTGGCGCTGTGGCTCGACATGGACGCCGACGGCGACCTCGAGGCGCTGCTCACGTCGAGCGCGCTGAGCGGGCCCGACCGCCTGTCGCTGGCGCGCGGCGTGACGCCGGCGGCGGTGCCGGCGCGCTGGACCGGGCTCGCGGCGGCGCCGGTCACGGCGGCCACGGCCGGCGACGTCGATCGCGATGGCTTCCTCGAGATCGTGCTGGCGACCTGGAACGGCGATGCGGCCGATCTGACGCTGGTCGTCCCGCGATGAGCGCCGTCCTGCTGCTCGCCGCCGCGGTCGCGAGCGTCGCCACCGGCGGCGGACGCAAGCCCTACGGCGGCTCGGTCGACGTGCAGGTGAGGGACCTCGGCGCCCTGTGGGATCCGCAGGCGGCCGTCGATCGTTCGGGGCGCATGCTGCGCGACGCTCGGCCACTGCCACCTCTTCCGGCCGGTGCAGGTCGCGGCCGGCGGCGGGCGCATCGACATCGTGCCCGAGCTGGCGGCCGGGCCGGGCAGCTTCAACGACGGCACGCTCACGGTGACGCTGGTCGAGGGCGCGCGCTTCCACGACGACGCGCCCATCACGCCGGCCGACGTGGTCGCGAGCTGGCGGCGGCTCGGCCAGATCGGGCCGCTGCGCGCGCGCTGGCCGGGGCGGTGAAGGCGAGCGAGGCCGGGCCGCGCGCGGTGGCGTTCGCGTTCGGGCGCGGCGCCCAGCTCGACGAGGTGATGGCGCTCCTGGCGCGCCCCGAGGCGGCCGTCCTGCACGGCGGACGGCCGGTGAGCGGCGCGGGCTGCGGGCCGTTCCGCGCCGCCAGCGCCACGCCCGACAGCAGCGGCCGGCTCCTCCTGCAGGCCTTCGCCGGGCATCCCGAAGGGCGACCCTGGCTCGATCAGATCCGCGTCAAGGTGCAGGCCGACGCCGAGTCGGCGCTGGCGACGTCGTTCCGCTACGGCGAGATCGATCTGGCCTGGGAGCCGGTGGCCGGCGGGCCGGTCGGCGCGGCCAACCTGGGCGGCGGCTGGGCCAGCTGGATGGCGGTCGTGCGCCCGGGCTGAAGACGCCCGAGCGCACGGGGCTGCGGCGGCGCATGCTGGCGCTGACGCGCGATGCGCGGCTCGCGCGCTACGTCGAGGGCCGCGCGGTGGCGGCGACGACGCCCTGGCCCGACGCGTTCGCGCCGACCTCGGCGACGGTGCCGGCGGGCGACGCCGGCGCGGTCCTGACCGGGCTCGTCATCGCCTATCCCGATGGCGACGACGAGCTGGCCGAGCTGGCGCGCGCGCTGCGCGACTCGCTCCGGCTCATGGCCAGCGACAACGCGCGCGTGGTGCCGGTGGCCAAGCTGACGGCCGCCAACGCGGCGGCGCAGAGCGATCCCATCTGGGACCTGGCGGTGGTGCGCCACGAGTGGGCCGCGCTGACGCGCGACCAGGCGGCGCTCGAGCTGGGCGACGTGCTCGGCATGGGTGGTCTGTCGCCGAGCGAGGTCTTCGCCGGGCAGACGCGGCGCTGGGCCGACGGGCTCACCACGCGCGTCGACGTGCTGCCGCTCGTGCACGCGCCGCGCGGCGTGCTGGTGACGGCCAGCCTGCGCGGCGTCGACGCGTCGGCCGGCGTGCCCGGCCTGTGCCAGGGCTTCCGCCCGCGACCTCCTAGCGCCGGCGGGAGCGCGCCGTGAAGCTCAAGACCAAGCTCGCGTCGGCGTTCCTCATCGTGGCCTGGGTGCCGCTCGGCGTGGCCACCTGGGTGCTGGTCGACCGCACGCAGGAGGCCTTCCAGGACGGCTTCGACGCGCGCTTCGGCGGCATCGAGGCGGGCGTCACGCAGCGCCTGCAGGGCATCGCCGTCGAGCTCGATCGCGCGCTCGGCCACATCGCCGCCGACCCCATCGTCACGCGCGAGCTGATGGAGCCGCTCGGGCGCGGGCGCTTCTACGACAACCCCGATCTCGACTACGAGCGCGCCATCGTGCGCGACGCGCGCCGCCTCATGACCTCGGCCGTGCTCGACACGCTGCGCCTCGTCGACCTCGGCCGCGACGGCCACGTCATCGCCATGGGGCACCGCACCGGCGTCGAGCCGGCCGACAAGGATCTTGTCGAATTGGTGCGCTCGCATCCGCAGTCGGCGTTCTTCCGCCACGAGCGCGTCGAGAACTTCGAGACCGGCAAGACCGACGAGATCTGGACGCTGCAGGTGGCGCAGGTGGCGAGCGACGGGCGCGCCAAGGTGGCGCTGGTGGGCGGCAAGGCGGTCGATCGCCGGCTGGTCGACGACCTCCGGCTGGTGGCCGGCGCCGACCCCGATCCGAAGCGGCCGCGCACCGAGATCGCCCTGGCCGACATCGACGGGCGGCGCGTGGCGGCGACCTTCGAGGGCGCCGAGCCGCCGGCCGTGCCGGGCGACTACGCGGTGGCGGTGCGGAAGCTCAGGAACCCGTCGAGCGACACGCCCGTCGCCGAGCTGCGCATCTTCGTGCCGCGCACCGAGCTGGTGGGCGCCACCGAGTCGCTGTGGACCATGGCCGCCATCCTGGCGTCGGCCAGCGGCGGGCTGGCGCTGCTCGGCGCGCTGCTCATCGCGCGGCGCATCGCCAAGCCGCTCGAGGCGCTGGCGGCGGCGGCGTCCGACGTGGCGTCCGGCGCGCGCGATCGGCTGGTGCCGGTGCCGCGCGGCAAGGACGAGGTGGCGAGCCTGGCGGTGGCGTTCAACCAGATGACCCAGGACCTCGCGGCCAGCGAGGAGAAGCTCAGGCAGACCGAGCGCGTGGCCGCCTGGCGCGAGATCGCGCGGCGTATCGCGCACGAGATCAAGAACCCGCTCTCGCCCATCCAGATGTCGATCGAGATGCTGAAGAAGGTCTGGGATCGGCGCCACCCCGACTTCGAGAAGATCTTCGTCGAGTCGACCGAGACCATCCTCGAAGAGGTGGCGCGCATGAAGCGCATCGTCACCGAGTTCTCCGACTTCGCGCGCATGCCGGCGCCGCGGCTCCACCCGACCGAGCTCGTCGAGCTGGCGACCCAGGTCGTGAACCTCATGAAGGAGACGGCGCCGCCCGGGACGCGCGTCGACGTCATCGGGGTCGCCCCGGTGGTGGCGCGCGTCGACCCCGACCAGATGCGGCAGGCGGTCTTGAACCTCGCCAAGAACGCGCTCGAGGCGCTGGCCGCCGACACCGGCAAGGCCGACAAGCACCTCGAGGTGCGCGTCGAGCACGACGGGCCCGAGCGCGTGCGCCTGGTCGTCACCGACAACGGCCCGGGCATGTCGGCCGAGACGCGAGGGCGGCTCTTCACGCCCTACTTCACGACCAAGTCGCAGGGCACCGGCCTCGGCCTGGCCATCGTGCAGCGCATCGTCGGCGAGCACGAGGGCATCATCCGCGTCGACAGCGAGCTCGGCGTCGGCACGCGCTTCGTGGTGCGCCTGCCGGTGGCCGGGCCGACCGCGCCGCCGGCTCCGCCGCAGAGCGTCTGACGCGGCCCGTGCGGGTCGTCAAGTCAGTTGACGTTCGCTGACGTCCGCCGCGCGGCGCGGCGGAGCAGGGCCACGAGGGCCAGGCCGAGCAGCGATGCGCCACCGCCGGCATCGCAGCCGTCGTCGGGCGCGGGCGCCGGCGCGCCGGTCTCGGCCTCGGCGCCGGCTTCGGCGCTGGCCTCGGGGCCGAGCTCGGCGCTCGGTCGGGCGCGGCCTCGGCCATCGGCTCGATGGGCTCGATGGGCTCGACCGGCTCGACGGCCTCGGCGACCGGGTCGTCGGCGACCGTCGTCGCGTCGCAGTCGTCGCTGGCGACGCACACGCTCGTGCCGTCGCGCAGCGCGGTCGCCTCGGCGCCGGCGGGGCAGGGCTCGGCGCCGGCCTTCGGCGCGACCAGGCAGTGGCGGCCTGTGGCGAGCTGGATGCAGCGGTTGCCGCTCGCGCCGCAGTCGCCGTCGTCGGCGCAGCTCCGGCACTGCGCGTCCTCGCGGCGGCCCTCGCGGCTACAGCGCGCCCAGCCGTCGGCGCAGTCGGCGTCCTCTGTGCAGCAGCCGGGCGTGCGGCTCGCGACGCACAGGCCGCCTTCGCAGTGCTCGCTCGTGCGGCGATCGTAGTCGTCGCACCGCAGGCGTCGGGCGCCGCGACGGCGACGCAGCCGAGCGCCGGATCGCAGGCCGGCGCGGCGCAGCGATCGTCGGCGACGGCGCAGGCCAGGGCCAGGCCGGGCTTGCAGCCGGCGTGGTGATCGCAGCGCTCGCGGCCGTTGCAGAGGTCGCCGTCGTCGCAAGCCACCGGCGCGTGCTGGCAGCCGAGCAAGGTCGAGCACGCGTCGGTCGTGCAGGTGTCGCCGTCGTCGCAGTCGACGAGGTCGTGGCGGCAGCCGCCGAGCGGGTCGCAGCCGTCGCGGGTGCAGGCGTTGCTGATCGTCGCACTCGGTCGCGGCGTCGAGGCAGGCCACGACGAGCTTGGCCTGGCCCGGCTTGGCGATGTGGCGGCAGCCGACCGCGGGCGCGCACGAGTCGATGGACGCGGCCGCGCCGTCGTTGCAGCCGGGCGGCGTGCCGGCGAGGCAGGTGCCGCCGTCGCCGCAGCGCTCGACGCCGTCGCAGGCGTTGTGGTCGTCGCAGTCGGCGTCGGTGCTGCAAGGGCACGCGCTCGGATCGGCCAGGCAGCCGAGCGCCGCGTCGCAGCGATCGAGCGTGCAGTCGCGGCGGTCGTCGCAGACGCGCCGTCAGGACGCACTGGCCGTGCTGGCAGGAGGCGAGGGCGCAGGCGTCGGCGCCGGCGCACGGGAAGCAGGCGCAGGCGTCGCCGACACCGTCCTGGTCCTGGTCGGCCTGGTCGCCATCGGCCACCGTCGGGCACACGTCGCAGGCGTCGCCGACGCCATCACCGTCCTGGTCGGCCTGGTCGGCGTTGGCCGCGCGCCGGCAGTTGTCGAGCGAGTCGGCGAGGCCGTCGCTGTCGCCGTCGAGCTCCATGAGGCCGACGCCGGCGTAGGCGTTCCGCACCGCGGCGCAGGTCTCGACGCGCCAGCCGTCGGCGGCGGCGACCGCCAGGCACGAGGCGAAGTCGATGGCCGCGAAGCGCTCGAGCTCGCGGCGCATGCCGGTCGCGTCCTGCTCGACCTGCTCGAGGTCGCCGAGTCCGATCTCGCCGAACGGCGTCACCAGCTCGGAGGTGACCAGCTGGTAGGTGATGCGCTCGGCCTTGGCCATGCCGATGCCGCTCACGCGATGGCGCGGCGCATCGGCCGGCCAGCCGAAGAGCGGGCGGTCGTCGGGGTCGGCGTCGACGCGGCCGCCCTCGGCGTAGAGGTAGACGGCGCGGCCGAGGATGACGGCGTTGGTGTGGACGCCGCCGCCGTCGTCGGGGCCGACGTAGAGCTGGTCGATGCGCGCGCGCGGCGTGTAGCCGTCCTGGCCGAGGTAGTAGTTGCGCGCGCCGTAGATGGCGGCGTACGCGTCGAGCGCGGCGTGGAACTGGTAGTTGTAGCCGTACATGCGCTCGGTGTTGAAGGCCCAGCGCAGCCCGCGCAGCCGCACTCCTCGTCGGCCGAGCGCCACTGCACGAAGGCGCCGATCATGTCGCCCATGTGCTCGTCGACGGCGCCCTGACGCCGTGCAGCGTGCCCTCGAAGCTGTATCGAAGAGGCCGACCCACTCGTGCCAGCTGACGACGTGGGTGAGCTCGTGGCGGCGACGTCGAGCACGCCGTAGGACGGCAGCCCGCGCTCGGGCACGGGCGGCCGAAGGCCACGGTGCGGAAGATGCCCATGCCGGTGGCGTTGTCGTAGTCGATGCCGCTCGCGACCTCGATGTCCTCGCCCGAGTCGTCGGCGCCGTCGCGGCCGTGGACGTCCCGGTAGTAGCCCCTCGGCGCGCTCGATGTTGCAGGTCGCTGGCCTGGAACTCGTCGGCGGTCCAGGTGTTGTCGTCGCCCGACACGGCGAAGCAGGCCGGCTGGACGCAGGCGTCGAACCAGGCGCCGGCGGTCGCCGGGCCGCTGAAGCCCGAGGCGTCGTAGACGTGGATGTCGGCGTGCTGGCGGTGGTCTCGAGGTACCACGTGTCGCTGAAGCTCGACTCGCAGGTCTCGATGGGGTGCGTCGCGGCGGGCACGCCGTCGATGCCGGCGCGCAGGCCTTCGGACGAGGTGACGACAGTGCCGGCGACGCCGTCCTCGCAGCTGCGCGTGGTGTCGGCCAGGCCGAGGATGGCGCCGTCGTGGGCGTCGAGGCTGACGAGCCAGGCGTGGCCGGCGTCGTGCGCGCGGGCGGCTTCGTCGCGGCTCACGACGCCGAGCCCGATGCGCCACACCAGGTGGCCCGGGCCGAGCGCCAGCGCCGGCCTGGTCGCGGCGCGCAGCGCGACGATCGGGGTGCGCGGCCGCCAACCAGGCGGTCACGGCGGCCGTCGCCTGGGCGGCGTCGAGGCGCGGCGTCGGGTCGGGGAGCGGCCCGTCGAGCGGCACCAGGCTGGCGCCGACGCTCACGACGCGGCCCTCGGGATCGAGCTCGACCTTGACGCTCTGGCGCAGCACCGGGATGTCGCGCCAGGTGAGGCGGAAGCGCATGACGCGGTTCGGGCCGACCTGGGTCGGGCGCGCGCGCGTCGGCGCCAGCGCCGTGTCGGGGCCGCCGAAGCCGAGGAGCGCCGCGTGGTCGGTGACGAAGCGGCGCATGATGACGAGGTCGGGGTCGGTCGAGGGCGGGCTCAGGCGGCCGACCAGGTAGGCGGCGCGGCCGCTGCGCGGGTCGATGACCGCCACCGCGTGCGGGTCGGCGAGGACGAGCGGCGTCGACGACCCGGCCGTGCCGGCGACGGTCGCGAGCCACGGCGTGGCGGTGGTCCCGGCCAACGCATGCGCCGTCGGGCCGGGGGTCGGGCCGGGCGCGGGGCCGGGCGCGGGAAAGCTCGCGGGCGCCGTCCGTGGCGTGGCCGAGGGTGGCCCCGGCGGCGCGCACGCCCCCACGAACGACAAGAGCGCGAGCGCGACCGAGCCTCCGAGACGACGCGACATCCACATGGGACCACCCTCACCGCCAGCGGCGCGTGGGCCCGTCGCAAGTCGCGTGCCCGCGCCCGGCGCCGCTTCGCAGGCCGGGCCGAGGCGCGCGCGGCGCACGCCGGCCGGGGCTCGATCGCACGTCAGCGGTGATGTCTCGCACATGGCGCCGAGCTGTGCGACACGACGGATATGAAAGCACGCACGCGAGACAGCGAGCCCGACGACGCGCAAGGGCGCCTGGCGGTCCTCATCGACGCCGACAACGCCCAGCCCTCGGTCATCGAGAGCCTGCTGGCCGAGGTCGCCAAGTACGGGGTCGCCAGCGTGAAGCGCATCTACGGCGACTTCACCTCGCCGCAGCTCACGCAGTGGAAGAAGGCGCTCCTCAAGCACTCGGTGAACCCGGTGCAGCAGTTCGCCTACACCAGCGGCAAGAACGCCACCGACAGCTCGCTCATCATCGACGCGATGGACCTCATGTACACGCGTCGCTTCGACGGCTTCTGCCTCGTCTCGAGCGACAGCGACTTCACGCGCCTGGCCCAGCGCCTGCGCGAGGAAGGACTTACAGTGTACGGCTTCGGCGAGCGGAAGACGCCCGACGCGTTCGTGCAGGCCTGCGACAAGTTCGTCTACACCGAGGTGCTGCGCGCCGACGCGGCGGCCGCGCCCGAGGCCGCCAGCGACAAGGCTCCGGCCAAGCCGGCGAGCAAGGCCGACGTCGCCGCCGCGGCCCGCGGCGGGCGCAAGCCGGCGGCCGCCAAGCGCCCGGCCCCCGACACCACGCGCACGCCGCGGCCCGAGCTCGAGCCGCCGCCCTTCGAGCTCATCGCCCAGGCCATCGAGGAGGCCTCCGACGAGCACGGCTGGGCGTCGCTCGGCCACGTCGGCAACTACCTCAACAAGGTCCGCCCCGACTTCGATCCGCGCCTGCACGGCCATCGCAAGCTTTCGGATCTCTTCAAGAAGCACACGAGCCACTACGTCGTCGAGGAGCGCGCCGCGCCCGGCGCCTCGGGCAAGAACTACTTCGTGCGCCTCGTCGAGTAGCGTCGGCGCCGCGCCGCCGCACGCCATCGCGACGCAACCCTTGCGCGCCGCGTCGCGCCCGCGTATGCGGCAGCGCATGCGCATCCCCGCCTTCGCCCTGCTGACCGCCGCGCTCGTCGCCGATGGCGCCTGGGCCGCGCCCGCGCCGCGCCCCGACGACCCGGTCTTCACGCGCTTCGACGGCCTGGCCAGCGCCGGCAGCGACCTCTCGGCCTGGGCCGCCCGCGCGCGCTTCCACGGCCTCGACCTCGCCCCCGATCCGATCGTGCAGGCCTACGTGGCCGATCGCGCCGCCGGCAAGCCCTACACGCCGGCCGCTCAGCAGGCGGTCGAGGCGGCGCTCGAGGCCACGCTCGAGCGGCTCGTGGCCGAGCTGCCGGCCGCGCCGCGCACGGTGCCGGTGCTGAACGATCCCGACACGCCGTTCTACCTCTCGCCCGACGTCACCTGGAGGTCGGCGCCGCCGCGCACGGCCTCGCCCGAGACCATCGCCGCCGCGCGCGCCGCGGCCCGCGCCGGCACGCTCGACGACTTCCTGACCAGGCTCCTGCCGCCGCATCCGCAGTACCTCCGCCTCGTGCTGGCCGCCGAGCGCTACGCCGAGCTGTGCGCGGCCGGCGGCTGGCGGTCGGTTTCGCGCCCGAAGGTGCTCAAGCGCAGGGGCTGGCGCCCGCCGCCCGAGGTGGCGGCGGCCTTCCAGGACCGGCTCCAGCGCGAGGGCTACTACCCGCCCGCCGGCGCCGTCGCGAGCGGCGTCTGGGACGACGCCACCGAGGCCGCCCTGGCGGCCTTCCGCAGCGCTCACCAGGTGCCCCAGAAGGGCATCGACGAGGACGACCTCATCGCGGCGCTGAACGTGGCGTGCGAGGAGCGCCTGGCGACGCTCGTCACCAACGTGAAGCGCTGGCGCGTCACCGCCTGGCGCGGCGAGCAGACCTTCGTCGAGGTGAACCTCGCGGCGCAGGAGCTCCGCTACTGGCGTGACGGCGCGCTGGTCATGCAGCAGCGCACCATCGTCGGGTCGCCCAAGTGGTACTTCGATCAGGACCTCGGCCGGCGCCTGAACGTGCACGCCACGCCCATCCTGGCCGACGCCATCTCGCGCATCGTGGTGAACCCGATCTGGGCGGTGCCGCCGCGCATCGCCAAGAACGAGATCGACGTGGAGGTGGCCAAGGATCCGACCTGGCTCGAGAAGCACCGCATGCAGCTCGTGACCTCGCCGCGCGGGCGCACCTACATCCAGGCGGCCGGCGCCGACAACTCGCTCGGCCTCATCAAGATCCTCTTCCCCAACGACGAGGACGTCTACCTCCACGACACGCCCAAGAAGGGCGCCTTCAAGCTGGCGGTGCGCGCGCTGTCGCATGGCTGCGTGCGCGTGCAGAACGCCGTCGACTTCGGCATGGCGCTGCTCTCGGCCGACGCCCAGGCCGCCGGCAAGCCCTTCGACGAGGCCGGCCTGCGCGCGCGCACCGGCCACGGCGGCTCGATCATCATCGACCTCGCGGCCCAGGTGCCGGTCTTCCTCGAGTACTACACGGCCTCGGTCGACGACGCCGGCCAGGTCCGCTTCCACCCCGACATCTATGCCTACGACGCCGAGCTGACGCTGCCGCCGCCGAAGAAGCGCGCCGGCAAGTGAGCCGGTCACGGTGGGTCGCGGCCGGCGCGGTCTTGCCGGATGGCGCCAAGTGGGAAATGGTGCGGTCATGACGCTCGACTCGCCGGGCCATGGGGATGTGCCACGACCGACGGTCGGCCTCGGCGCGTGCTGGTCGCTGGCGCGCCTCGGCCCGCGCGCGGCGGTGCTGGCCGCCGGCCCGCTCGGGACCGACGACGCGCGCGCGCTGGTCGACGCGCTGGCCGCGCTGGCGGCCGACGGCGTGCGCGAGGTGGTGGTCGATCTCGACGCCATCGGCCTCGACGGGCTGCGCCTCGCCTTCGGTCAGGTGCTGCTCGGCGGGCTCGCGGCGCGCCTCGCGCCGACGGCCGCGCGCGTCCACCTGGCGCCGCCGAGCGGCCCGGCGGCGGCGACCTTCGTCGGCTTCGCGCTCATGGCGCCGGGCTCGACCGCGGTCGCGCTCCACGCCGATCGCGCCGCGGCCATCGCCGCCTCGACCGCGCCGCTGGCGCTCGCCGAGCTGTTCGCGCGCCTCGCGCCGCTGGCCGGCGAGCAGGCCTGGCGCGCCGACCTGCGCCGCCACCTGGCCCACGAGCCACGCCTCTCCGCGGCCGAGCTCGCGAGCGCGCTGGGCTGGTCCGAGCGGACGCTGCAGCGCCGCCTCGACGAGGCCGGCAGCTCCTTCCGCGCCGAGCGCCAGCGCATCCGCATGGAGCTCGCCATCGAGATGCTGGCGGCCGGCCGCGACAAGGTCGGCGCGGTCGGCAAGGCCGCCGGCTTCGCCTCCGAGTCGCAGTTCTGCCACGCCTTCCGCGAGCACACCGGCCTCAGCCCGAGCGAGCTCCGCGACGGGCTGGAGCCGCTCCAGTGAGCGACGCGCCGCGCATCGTCAGCGCCGGGCCCGGCCACGCCATCTGGGTCGCGCCGCGCCTCTTCGCGACCTCGCACTGGGGGCCGCACGAGCCCGGCTCGCAAGGCAGCTTCTTCGAGGCGGTCGATCGCGCCATGGCCGAGGTCGAGGCGCCGTTCGACTACCTGGCCGACACCTTCCGCCTGCGCCTCGGCGATCACGACTGGCGCTCGGTCGAGGCCGGCTTCCGCTGGATGCGCGAGAACCGCGCGCGCCTCGAGCGCCTCACGCGCCGGAGCGTGGTGCTGGCCTCGAACACCGCGCTCGGCTGGGCCATCGTCGGCGCGCAGAAGGTGATGGGGCTGTCCTATCCGACGCTGGTCGCGCGCAGCATCGACGAGGCTGTCGCGCAGCTCGAGCGCCCCGACGCGCCCGCGCTGGCGACCTTCCTCGCCGAGCTGCCCGAGGTCGTCCGCGGTCGCACCTCCGAGCTCGTGCGCCTGGCCGAGCTCCTCGAGCGCTCGCCCGAGCTTGCACTGGCCGCCGCGGCGCGCGCCCTCGGCATCGGCGAGCGCAGCCTCCAGCGCCTCTTGAGCGCCCACGGCACGAGCTTCCGCGAGGAGCGCGCGCGCGTCCTGCGACGCGCCGGCTCGTCGCGCGGCCCGCTCGCTTAGCAAACAATTAGGATCGGGCTAGGCATCATTTAGGAACGCGCCTCTCGAGGGGTCGCTAGCCTCCGGGCTGTTCGCAGGTCACGCACGACCGCGACGCCACACCCGGAGCCCCCATGAAGCGTCTCTCGATCCTCGTCCTCGCGCTCGCGACCCTGACCCCGCTGCCGGCGCTCGCCGGCGCGCCGAAGCAGAACCCCGACGCCAAGCTCGTCGCGCGCGGCAGTACCTGGTCTCGATCTGCGGCTGCAACGACTGCCACACGCCGCTGAAGATGGGCCCCGAGGGGCCGATGCCCGACATGGATCGCTTCCTGTCCGGGCACCCCGAGGGCGTCGAGATGACGCCGCCGCCGGCGCTCGATGGCCGCCACTGGCTGGCCGCCAACAACGGCACCAACACCGCCTTCGCCGGCCCCTGGGGCGTGAGCTTCGCCGCCAACCTGACGCCCGATGCCGACACCGGCGTGCTCTCCCACTGGAGCCCCGACACCTTCATCGCGACGCTGCGCAGCGGCCGCCACGAGGGTCGCGGCCGGGCCATCCTGCCGCCCATGCCGTGGCCCGTGTACCAGAACGCCACCGACGCCGATCTGCGCGCCATCTTCGCCTACCTCCAGACCATCCCGGCGGTGAAGAACCGCGTGCCGCAGCCGCTCGAGCCGAGCGCCGCCGCCGAGCCCGCGCCCGCGCCGACGGCCGCGCCGACGGCCGCGCCGACCACCACGCCGACGACCGCGACCCAGCGCTGAGCCGACCATGTCGACCCGACTCATCGGCCTCGCCGCGACCGCCGTGGCGCTGGCGTTGCTGGTCGCCCCGACCCCGGGTGGCGGCGTGGCGGCGGCCGGCGGTCGGCGCGCCCGCCACGGCGCGCGGGTGGAGGCGCCGGCGCGCCTGTCCGAGACCGGCCTCTATGCGCCGGGCGGCACCACCACCATCGACCCTCGAAATTTGTCATTCTCGCCGCAATATCCGCTGTGGTCGGACGGCGCCGCGAAGGCGCGCTGGATCCAGCTGCCGCCCGGCGCCACCATCGACACCCGCGTCGCCGACCAGTGGCAGCTGCCGGTCGGCACCAAGCTCTGGAAGCAGTTCTCGCTCGACGGCCGGAAGGTCGAGACGCGCTTCCTCTGGCGCGCCGCGCGCGACCAGTGGGTGTTCGCCTCGTACGCCTGGGACGCGGCCCAGAGCGACGCGCTGCGCGTCCCCGAGGGCGGCCTCCGCGACGTGGCGCCGCTGCCCGGCGGCAAGCACCACTCCATCCCCGGCACCGACGACTGCCGCGCCTGCCACGAGGCCGGACCGAGCGTCGTGCTCGGCTTCAACGCGCTCCAGCTCTCGGACGATCGCGACCCGCTGGCGCCGCACGCCGAGCCGCTCGCGCCCGGCATGCTCACCGTGAGGTCGCTGAGCCAGGCCGGCCGCCTCAGCCCGGCGCGCCCGGAGTGGGTCGCGACGCCGCCGCGCATCCAGGCCTCGAGCCCGACCGAGCGCGCGGCGCTCGGCTACCTGGCCGGCAACTGCGGCGGCTGCCACAACGCGCGCGGCGCGCTCGCCCACCTGGGGCTCGTCTTCGCCCCCGACCTCGCGCTGGCGCCGGGCGGCGTCGAGCCGGCGCTGGCCACCGCGCTGGACGCCGCCGGTCGCTTCGTGGTGCCCGGCCTGTCGCCGGACAGCTCGCGCGTCGTGGCGCCCGGCGCGCCCGAGCGCAGCGCCCTCTACTACCGCATGCGCTCGCGCCACGCCGTGTCGCAGATGCCGCCGCTCGGCACGGTGCTGCCCGACGAGGCCGCGCTCACGCTGGTGGCGGCGTGGATCGCCGAAAAGTCCCCGACCGCGCCGGTGACCCCGACGCGTTAGTCACTCTCGCCAATTCAAATCTCACCGATTTTGTCACAAGGAGTATCGCCATGTCACTCAGGTCTTCCGTAGCCTCGCTCTTCGTCCTTCCGCTCTTCGCTCTGACCCTCTTCGCCTCCGCCTGCGATGCGGACGCGAGCGACCCCGGCAGCGGTCCGGGAGAAGGTCCCGACACGCCGCGCAGCGCGCTGCCGGATGCCATCGTCGGCGACTGGTTCACTGGCTCGCTGTCCTCGATCCAGTACTACGATCAGGTCACGGGCGAGTGGCAGGACCCGTCGGGCAGCGGCTTCTACTTCATCCTCGGCGCCGACGGCTCGTACGAGACCGGCGCGGTCATCGACTCGACCGTGTCCGGCTGCACCATGCGCCTCCTCGGCACCGAGGTCGGCACCATGACCGCCGAAGGCGACGTGCTCACCGTCTACCGCCACTGGGTGAAGACGCATGTCACCAACACCTGCGGCAACGACGGCGAGCGCACGCAAGGGCAGGCGACGAGCGTCCTGTCGTGGTCGGTCGACGTCGACGAGAACGGCCTCGAGTGGCTGTCGCTGACCCACGACGACGGCTCGGTCGAGCGCTATCGCCGCTGGGAGCGGTGAGCGCGGCGGAGCCCCGCGTTTGCGGGCCGACGCGACCTGCCGCTACTGGCTGCGTCGCTCGGCCGCGAACGTGACGTTGGCGAGCAGCATCGACACCGTCATGGGGCCGACGCCGCCCGGCACCGGCGTCATGAGCGAGGCGACGGCGGCGACCTCGTCGTGGTGGCAGTCGCCGACGACCTTGCCGTCGGCCAGCCGGTTGATGCCGACGTCGATGACGACCGCGCCCGGCTTCACCCAGTCGCCGCGCACCAGGCCGGGGATGCCGACGGCCGACACCAGGATGTCGGCGCGGCGCGCGAACGACGCCGTGTCCTGGGTGTGGCGGTGGCAGGTCGTGACGGTGGCGTGGGCGCGCAGCAGCAGCCACGACATCGGCCGCCCGACGATGGCCGAGCGCCCCAGGACGACCGCGTGCTGGCCCTTGATGGGGACCTCGTAGTCGGCGAGGAGCCGCATGACGCCGAGCGGCGTGCACGGCACGAAGCCGGCGCGACCGGTCTGCAGGCGGCCGATGTTCAGCGGGTGCAGGCCGTCGACGTCCTTCTCGGGATCGACGCGGTCGATGGTGGCCTTGGTGTTGATGTGGATGGGCAGCGGCAGCTGGACGAGGATGCCGTGCACGGCGTCGTCGCGATTCAGCAGCGTCACGCACTCGTGCAGCGCGGCCTCGGAGACGTCGGCGGGGAAGCGGTGCAGCTCGGCGCGGATGCCGGCCTTCTTGCACATGTCGAGCTTCTTCTTGACGTAGATCTCCGACGGCGCGTGCTGCCCGACCAGCACGATGGCGAGGCCCGGGACCACGCCGCGCGCCGCGAGCGCCGCGACCCGACCTTCGACCTCGCTGCGCGCTCGGAGCGCGGCCGACTTCCCATCGATCATGCGGGCGACCATCGCCCCGGCGGCTAACACGGCGCGGTGCCGAGGGTCAACGATTGCCCCCGGCCACCCCAGGGGCGGGCGCCGCCGCGCTTGACGGCGACCGAGCATCGTCCGAGAAGGAGCCATGTCCACCGCACGCCCCATGTCGCCCGTCCGCTCGGGGAGCTCGGCCTTCAGCGAGGTCGATCCCCGCTTCGCCCACCCGAGCTACGTCATCAAGCGCCCGTGGTTCTCGTGGTTCGAGCGCACCTTCCGGGTGTTCTCGCCCGAGGGCACGCTCGCGCTCTTCGTGCGCCACCCGATCATGAAGCTGCGCGGCGAGTGGCAGGTCTTCGGCGACGAGGCCAAGACCGAGGCGCTGCTGCGCGTGAAGGCGCAGCAGGTGGTCGCGCTCAACTACGTCTACGACATCACCGACGCCCAGACCGGCGCGCACGTGGGCGGCGTGCGCACCAAGGGCCTGAAGTCGATCATCCGCGACTCGATGGAGATCCTCTCGCCGGACGGCAACGTCATCGGCCACGTCATCGAGAAGGGCGCCTCGCTCCTCCGGCGCTTCCTGCCGTTCCTCACGAGCAAGCACGACATCGAGATCGACGGGCGCGTCGTGGCCACGGTGCGGCAGAAGTTCCGCTTCTTCATCAAAGAGTTCCGCGTCGAGGTCCCGCCCGCCGCAGACGGCGCGCCGGCCATCGACCCGCGCCTCGTCCTCACCTGCGCGCTGCTCGCGCTGCTCAACGAAGCCCACCGCGAAGGGGGCTGATCGACCATCACTCCAGGTCGACGACCACCACGTCGGCCTGGTAGGCGCGCTCGGCCCACGCCAGGCGCTTGCCGTCGGGCGAGACCACCGGGTGCGCCAGCCAGCGGCTGTCGGACGCGCGCACGAGCTGGTGGCCGCCCTCGCCGAGCGCGTACATGCGATAGACCGGGCGCACGGTGCAGGTCATCGTGACGAAGTCGGGCGAGCCGCCGCGACCGGCCGCCGGGTACTGCGGCCAGCAGCCCGACTCGCGCAGCAGCGTGGTCGGCGGATCGGCCTCGGCGGCGACGGCGCGGCGCATGACCAGCGCGCCGCTCACCGCCAGCAGGCTCTCGCCGTCGGCGTCGAGGTCCCAGCGCGTCACGGCCGCGAACGGCGCGGTCGGGCGGCGTGACAGCGGCGGCCCGACGCGGCCGTCGGCGCCGAGCGGCGCGAAGGTGAGGCCGTCGCCCGGGCTCATGCGCGCGAGGATGCAGGGCGCGGCGCCGACGGTCGGGCAGCGCACCCAGGCGTCGTCGGGGCCGGGGCGGCCGGCGCGCTCGCTCGCCAGCCAGACGACCTCGGGCGTGGTCGCGGTCGGGCTGGCCGCGCCCGGCGCCTGCACGACCAGCCGCGCGCGGGTGGGATCGGTCCGCCACTGCCAACCCCAGAGTGGTCCCTGTTCGGTTGCACCAGTCGCGCCGGGCGCCGCGGGCGGAGCCTCGACCGGCCAGGTGGCGATGCCGTCGAGCAGCGCGCCGGGCGCGCGCGAGCCGTCGAGCGTCAGGCGTCGCGCCTCGAGGCGACCGCCGCGGTTGGCCACGTAGAAGATGGCGCGGCCGTCGAGCGACCAGGCCGACGGCCGCTCCTCGGCGTCGTCCCAGGTCACCCGCTGCGCGTCGTCGATGCCGACCGGAGTGCCGGCGATGCGGCCGACCCACACGTCGGTCTGCTGCGCCAGCTGCACCAGCGCGAGGCGGCGGCCGTCGGCCGAGGCCGACAGCAAGCCGAAGCTGGTCGCCTCCCAGCGCGTCAGGCGGCGCGGCTCGGCGCCGGCGCGCGCGGCGATGGCCCACAGGTTGCCGCCGCGCTGATCGGTCTCGTAGAGGCCGACCACGAGCTCGTCGTCCGAGCGCCAGGCGAGCGCCACCTGGTCGTTGTCCATCAGCAGGTCGCGGCCTTCATATAATGAGGTGGTCGCGCGCGTGGCCAGGTCGACCAGCACGAGGCGCGCCTCGCTGGTGGCGCCGAGCGGCGCGACGATGGCGGCCACGCGGTGCCCGGTCGGCGACAGCGCGGCCTGGTAGATCATGTGCCCGGCGAGCCCGTCGATGGGCGCGAGCTCGCCGTCGCTCGCGCCCGGCGGCCCGGCGCGGTGCACGCCGTGCGTCGAGTCGAGCGCCAGGCGATAGCCGTCGGCGGCGGTGCGCTCGGCGCTCGGGCGTCCCGTCACGCGACCGTCGCCGAGGCTTACGCTGTAAGTGCTGCTGCCGGCCATGTCGCCCGACACCACGTCGATGCTGGCGCCGTCGGCGGCCCAGGCCACGTGCCCGTAGCGGAAGGCGCGCTCCTCGGGCAGCGGGTAGCTCCTCAGCGCGCGGCTCGCGACGTCCATCACGCTGAGGCCGGAGGCGTCGACCCAGGCCACGGCGCGCCCGTCGGGCGAGAGGGCGGCGAGCTCGATGGGGCTGTCGGCGACGCGCGAGGTGAGGCGCTCGGTGCGCACCGCGGTCGGGCCGGACGCCGCCAGCGCGAGGCCGACGCCCAGCACCGCCACCAGCAGCGCCACGCCGATGGCCCAGGGCCAGCGCCGCGCGCGCGGGCGCAGCGCCGGCGCGAGCAGCGCCACCAGCGCCGCGCCGTCCGGCGGCCGGAGCGCGCGCTGCGGCGCCAGGCAGCGCGCGACGAGCGCCTCGAGCTCGGCCCTCCGCGCGCGCCCGGCCACGCTCGGCAGCGCGATCACCTCGCCCGGCACCGGCAGCCGACCGCGCAAGAGCTCGAAGGCGATGACGCCGAAGGCGTAGACGTCGGCCGTCGGCTGCGCCGCGTCGTCGGGCTCGAGCGACGGGTCGTGGTAGCCGGGCGTGCCGGCCGGCAGCGGGGCGGGGGCGGCCATGGCGCTGCCGAGCGCGGCCACCGACACCGACAGCCCGAAGTCGAGGAGCTTCACCGCGCCCTGCGCCTCGAGCATGACGTTCTCGGGCTTCAGGTCGCGGTGCACGACGCCGCGCGCGTGCGCGAAGGCCAGCACGTCGGCGATGCGCCCGAGCACCGTCAGCGCCTCGGCCGGCGTCAGCGCGGCGCGCGTCGTGCGCTGGCGCAGCGACTCGCCGACGATGCGCTCCATCACCACGAAGTCGAGGTCGCCGCTCTGGCCGACGCCGTGCACCACCGCGATGCCCGGGTGCACGAGGCGCGCCGCCACGCGCGCCTCCTCGAGCAGCGTCACGCGCCCGCGCAGGTCGGGCCGCAGCACCTTCAGCGCCACCTCGCGCGACAGCGCGCGGTCGTCGGCCAGCAAGACGACGCCCATGCCGCCGAGCCCGAGCACGTCGCGGATGACGTAGTCGCCGAGCTCGAGCCCCACCAGCTCGCGCGCCCAGCTGGCCGCGTCGAAGCGTGGCACCGGCAGCGCCGACGGGTCGACGTCGGTCGCGTGCGACACCCAGCGCAGGAGCTCGCTCAGCCGATCGGCGCCCTTCACGGCAAGAGCCCGTCGGCCTTGGCCATGCGCTGGAGGCGCGCCTTCACGCGCTCGAAGCGCTTGCGCAGGAGCCCCTCCCGGCGCGCGAGCCCGGCCGGATCGTCGGGCGACACGCCCTCGATCTCGGCGATGGCGCGCCAGCTCATCTGCCGGTCGATGCGCAGCACGAGCAGCGTCCGGTCGTCGGGCGTCAGCCGCTCGCGCAGGCGCCTCACCGCGTCGCGCACCGGCGTCGACTGCCAGTTCGGCGTCGGCGTCCGCGGCGCCCGCTCGGGCAGCCGGTCCGACAGCGACAGGGCGCGCGCGCGCCGCCGCTGGGCGCCCTTCAGGTAGCGCGCGCAGGCGCTGCGCGTGACCTTGTAGGCCCAGGTCTCGAGGCTCGAGCGCCCGGCGAAGCCCGGCAGCCCGGCCCACAGATCCTCGCAGGCCATGCCCCAGACGTCGTCGGCCGCGACCGGATCGAGCAGCGTCGCGCGCAGGAAGCCCATCAGGCTCGGCCCGAGCGTGCGCACCAGATCGGTCGCGCCGGCGCGCGTATCGCCGCGTTCCAGCGCGCCCTTCACGCGGGAGTCGAGGTCGTCCACCGCCGGTCAGCTTACACCGGGACGCGCCGGCGCGCGCGCTCCCGCGTTCCGACGCGGCGGACGCGGCCTGCGACGGCGGCGCGAAAAAATGCTGTCACGAATCCGGGCTCGGTTCTCTACGGCTCGGGCTCGGTGCGCCCGGCGCCCGATCCGACCTCGCCGTCACGAGTTCGCCTGCCGACTTTGCGGAGGGCAGCGCGACTCCCAGGAGAACCGAAGTGAAGCGCCTCATCGCCGGCAGCCTTCCAAGCGTCGTGATGCTCGCCCTCCTGCTCGCGCCGCGGGGGGCCCAGGCCGACCCGACCGTCGAGACCTTCGCCGTGAGCGCGCCGTCGCCGATGCCGCCGCTCACCGATGCGGGCGCCTCGTACAACCTCTCCATCGCCTACGTCTTCACCGGCGACGACCTCATCAACCCGCGCATCATGGTCGACCTGCCGCCGGGCATCCTGCCCATCGACGTCGGCGACAACAGCCCGTTCACGTCGAGCTGCACCTTCGTCAACAACCCGTCGTTCGATCCGTACTACGACTGGTACTGCAGCCTCGACGCCGCCCGCGTGACGGTCGGGCAGGGCACGTCGGGCACGCTCGTCATCCGCATCAACCCGGCCCGCTTCGTGTTCGCCAATGGCGACCAGGTCACGCTGACGGCGGTGCTCACCGCCGACAACCTGCCCGCCTCGGTCAGCGCCGAGGCGACCGTCACCATCCCGACCGCGGTCCAGGTGTTCGACTACCCGAGCCTCACCGACATGGGCACGGTCGAGTCGCCGGTGGTGCTCGACGGCGGGCAGCCGACCGTCGGCATCGCCACCTCGCTCGATCGCCAGCCGACCAACACCAAGACCGGCTACATCGGGCGCGGCGCCGAGGCGCGCCTCGACATCACCAGCGCCTACGAGACCTATCGCCTGCCCGGCTACAGCGTCTGGGCCGGCGACGTCGAGCCGTGGAGCCTCACGAGCCACGTCGTCTCGACCTTTCCGTCGCTGCTCGGGCCGGCCGGCGTGCAGGCCATCTCGGATGGCGTCAATGGCTACCGCGCCGTGCAGTACGTCGGCGGCGGCTCGCCCAACGTGCGGCTGTGGCGCCGCTGCGGCCAGGGCGTCGTGGCCTCCGAGCTGAGCGCCTCGCTGTGGGGCAGCCTCACGCCGGGCGACCCCACGCTCACGCCGCTCGACCTCGGCGCCGGCTCGAGCTTCCGTCCGCTCGACCCGAGCCAGGATCTCGACTGTGGCATGGGGGCCTCGGCGCTGGCCTACGATCAGGGCGCCGCCGTGGTCGGCGCCGGCTACTACGCCGGCGGCTCCTTCGGCCTGCCGATGGGCAGCGTGCCGCTCTACGACTTCTTCGCGGCCATGCGCCTCGACCCGCAGCTGACCTATCACGTGTTCAGCACCAACACCTCGTACGCCGTCGCGGGCTACAACCCGCCCGTCGACCTCTACGGCTGCGACTTCGGCAGCGACCCGGTCGACCTCCAGCGCTTCCTCGACGAGAAGGACCAGCGCTGCACCTTCCTCGCGCGCTCGAGCACCGACGGCAGCCAGAGCTACTCGGGCTACACCCACGTCATCGCCTACGCCGACGAGTACTTCCTCGACGAGTCGTACGGCCGCTCGGTCTTCCGCTACTTCGGCCTCTACGCCGACACCACGCTCGGCTGCGGCCTCGGCGGCACGCCGCTCCACCACGAGGTGGCCTTCGCGTCGCGCCGCGCGCCGGGCGGCGCCATCGAGTCCACGCCCTGGTCCACGCTCGACCGCGTCGTCGACGACAAGGCCCCGTTCTACACCGACGGCCCCTACTTCTACGACCACGTCGCCTACGGCACGAACATCATCTCGGCCGACCGCGGCCAGACCTTCGTCCTCGGCAACGACTTCAGCAACAGCGTGCTCGGCAAGAACCCGAGCGCGACCTACACGCTGCCGCCGGGCATCACCCTCGTCGACGTGCTGTGGATCGACAGCGCCTACTACGGCGAGCCGTCGAGCTGCGAGTCACCGTCCCTGAACGTGACCAGCGTGGTGAACCCCGACGGCACGACCACCGTCGACGTGGCGCTCCGGGCCACCCCGAGCGGTGGCGACTGGTTGTACGTCGCCAACTGCGAGAACACCGACTGCAGCCCGGCCGGCAACGGGCGCTTCCAGCTGAGCCTGTACGTCGACCCCACCTACCAGTGGCACGACGGCGACGTCGCCCAGTTCGACGGCCGCTGGGACACGACCAACAGCCCCTACGAGGGCGGCTACCCCACCTCCGGCCACATCACCATCAACGTGCCGAACCAGCAGCGCCTCCTGCTCGAGCCGGTGTGCGAGGGCGCGGGCACGCCCGGCGACTGCGGCGCCGACACGGTGACGCCGCGCCGCCCCGGCCTGCTCGTGACCATGCAGAACCGCGGCGGCATCGACCTCACCAACGTCGTCGCCGTGGTCGACGTGCCGAAGGACGGCGACGGCTCGGGCACCCTGGCCGACACGGCGCTCGGCGCCATCGTCAACCCCGACGGGCTCACCATCGAGTGCTCGGACGGCGGCGGCTGGAGCACGCTCTGCGGCCCGGGCACGACGCAGGTGCGCGCCGTGGCCGACACGCTCGGCCCGACCGAGCAGACGAGCTTCACCCTCTACTTCGACGTCGCCCCGAGCGTCGCGACCGGCACGCCCATCTTCGGCGTGGGCAGCCTCGACTCCGATCAGCTCGCGCCGGTCCCGGCCGCGGCCGTCTCGCCCATCCGCGTGAACCGCTGCCCGGGCACGCTGCAGGCGGTCATCTTCTTCGACCAGAACCAGAACGGCGTGCGCGACCCGGGCGAGCGCGGGCTCGCCGACTGGATCCTCGACCTCACCGACGCCGACGCGCTGTCGGCGAGCTACGACTTCGACATCGACGGCACGCTCGACCTGCTGCTGGCCAAGGGCAGCTACGACTGGGCCGTGCGCCACGCCGACCCGCAGCCCGAGGCGACCTTCCACATCGTGCCGCCGGTGGCCGGCGATCTCGCCATCTGCTCGGACGCGACGGCGCCGCTGTCGGTGCCGGTGACCTGCACCTGCGACGACCAGGTGGCGTGCACCCGCGACAGCTGCAACTTCCTCGGCCAGTGCACCCACGAGTACGTGCTGGGCGAGGTCGCCGGCGTGGCCGACGACACCTGCGACGGCATCGATCAGAACTGCAACGGCGTCGCCGACGAGGGCTTCGTCGCGCACGACACGACCTGCACCAACTTCTACGGCTGCATCGGTCACGGCCGCGCCACCTGCCAGTTCGGCACCCTCACCGACACCTGCCTCGCGCCGTACCCGAGCCAGGAGGTCTGCGACGGCATCGACAACGATTGCAACGGCAAGACCGACGCGCAGGACGGCTACAACATGCGCATCGAGCCGTGCGAGAACCAGAAGGGCGTGTGCCAGGGCGCCTGGAAGACGCCGAGCATGTGCACGACCTACGTCGACTTCCAGGGCCAGGGCCACGGCACCTGGCAGTACTGCCAGAGCGACAGCTATATCCTGAACGCCTGGAACTGGTACGACGCCGACTTCCTGCCCGGCCGCTACATGTACAACGACGTCTGCGACGGGCTCGACAACGACTGCGACGGCGGCGTCGACGAGGACTTCCAGCCCGACGTCACGACCTGCGGCATCGGCCAGTGCGCGAGCGCCGCCGCGACCGAGTGCCAGGCCGGCCACGAGCTCGACGCCTGCCAGCCGGATCTGACCCAGGCCGGGAGCGAGGTCTGCGACGGCGTCGACAACGACTGCGACGGGCTCGTCGACCAGGCCGACCCCGACCTCGTCGCGCCGGCCTGCGAGAGCACGACCGGCGTCTGCGCCGGGAAGACCAAGCCGCTCGCGCTGTGCCACGGCGCCGACGGCTGGGCGGACTGCGGACCGGCCGACTACGCCTACCTGGCCCATCCCGACTTCCACGCCGACAACGACTGCGACGGCGTCGACAACGACTGCGACGGCCTGGCCGACCAGGCCTTCGCGCAGGTCCCGGTGGCCTGCGAGGGCAGCTGCAGCGCGCTCGGCACGGTGACCTGCATCGACGGCCACACCGTCGACACCTGCAGCGGCGGCAGCTCCGCGCCCGAGATCTGCGACGGCATCGACAACGACTGCGACGGCCTCGCCGACGCGTCGGACCCGAACCTCTCGCGGCCGCTGTGCGCCAACCAGAAGGGCGTGTGCCAGGGCTCGGTGAAGCCGCTCCGCCTGTGCGGGCCGAGCGGGTGGGGCGAGTGCGCGCCGGCCGACTACGCCGCCAACGCCTTCCCGGCCTACGCCGCCAACGACGCCGTGTGCGACGGCCTCGACAACGACTGCGACGGGCAGACCGACGAGGACTACGCGGGCCAGCTCGCGCTGTGCCCGCTGGGCTCGTGCAATCCCACCGCGCGCGACCGCTGCGTCGGCGGCCGCGTCGTCTCGGGCTGCACGCCGACCGTGCCCGGCTGCGCCGGCGGCGGCGACTGCTCGGCCTGCGACCCGGCCGTCGAGGTCGTGGTCTACGGCATCGCCGAGGATGCCGGCGGCCAGCCGACCGGCTCGTTCAAGTGCACGCGCTCGCAGGCGGGAGTCGTCTGCGATGCCACCGACGGAACGCTGGACGTCTCCGACGTCCTCTGGTGTGCCCCATGAAAGAGCTCGTCCACGCACCCCTCCTGCTCGCGACCCTCCTCGCGGCGCCCGCCTGCGGCAGCGACCGCACCGGCGCCGACGACGGCGGCGCGCACCTCCGCATCGCCGTCTCGCCGCTGTCGCTGCCCGGCCTGAGCGACGCCTGCTACGACCTCGCCGTCTTCAACGCGCGCGACCCGAGCGCGGGCCAGACGGTGTGGTCGAAGACCGGCATCTGCGCCGATCGCTACGGCGACCACGCCGGCTCGGTGAGCTACGTCGGCAGCTGCGACGCCAGCGGTCCGGGCGGCCAGCGCGACACCGCCGTGCGCCTGGTGCTGACCGATCTCTGTAGCGGCGGGCCGTGCGTCGTGCCGGGCCCCGGCCCGACCTCGCTCGCCAGCGCGAGCTACGAGAACCCGTGCCCGGCGCCCGACGGCTGCGTCATCGTGGAGCCGTGCAAGGAGAACGCGGACACGCCGGTGACGTTCGATCTGGTGGTGCTGCGCGGCGCCAACCAAGGCTTCTTCGACGTGGTGGTGAGCTTCGAGGACATCTTCTGCTCGGCCAAGCTCGACTGCGCCGGCGAGAACGGGCCCATCAAGCTCCTCCACAACCCGACCAGCGGCGAGCCCGACACGACGGTGGTGCTGGGCTTCGCCTGCACCTCGGGTGCCGGCAAGGAGACCTGGCTCTACATGAACGACGTGGAGATCACCTGCTACGACGCGGGCGGCGCGGTCGCGAGCACGGTCGGCATCGACCCGTCCGAGGGGCCGGGCAACATGGGCGGACACGGCTCGCTGCTCTTCCAGACGGCGTCGTACCGCGGCTCGGAGGCGCTGGCGCCCTACGAGAAGTGCTACTGGAACCTGGCCTTCGGCGTGAACCAGGCGGCGCTCGGGCCGCGCTGCCGGCTGTCGGTGCGCGCCACCGCGGCCGACCACGAGCTGTCCGGCCGCCACACGCCCGACGGCGCCGTCTACCCGGTCATCGACTGGAGCGTCGATCTCAACACGGCGGCCGGCGCGCTGTCGTGCGGCAAGCAGTCGGTGAACGCCGAGGGCAGCCACGTCACGACCGACTACACCGCGGCCTCCGGCGAGGCGTTCGATCACTTCGTCGCCTGCGACGACCCGGGCACGGCCGGCGGCACGCCGGGGCGCTTCCTCTGCGATGGCCAGGTGGCCGGCGTCGACGAGCTCGCGACCTTCACCGTCACGGACGGGAAGCTCGTCGCCGACGTCGGCGGCGTGCAGTCGGGAGCCTACTCGCTGCCGCCCGACACCGGCCTCGGCGGCTGCTGCTACGATCCCTGCTGCAGCGAGTAGCCGGCTCGAGGGCGCCGCGCCAGGTGGACCGGTTGCCGCTCGGGCCGAGCCGTGGCAGCTTCAGGGCTCGACCGCTTGCCCGTCACCGGACCACTGCAGGAGTCTACCATGCGAGGCCTTCCCGTTCCGATTCTCGTCCTGGCGCTCGTCGTCGGCGTCTTCACCATCGCGTGCATGTGGCGCATCTTCACGAAGGCCGGCAAGCCCGGCTGGGCGGCCATCGTGCCGTTCTACAACGTCATCGTGATGATCGAGATCTCGGGCCGCCCGATGTGGAACTTCGCGATGCTGCTCGTGCCGTTCGCCAACATCGTCTTCCTCTTCTTCATCTACATCGACTTCGCCAAGAGCTACGGCAAGAGCGCCGGCTTCGGCGTCGGCCTGGTGTTCCTGACCGTCATCTTCGCGCCCATGCTGGCCTTCGGCGACGCCAAGTACGAAGGCCCGGCCTACCGGCCGAGCTGAGGTCGACGGGAGCTCGGCCGGTGCCGAAGGGCGAGAGGCTCGGCTATCGCTTCCTCGAGCGCGGCGCCGAGATCCACTTCGCGCGCTTCGCGCCGTTCTCGCTGGTGTTCCTCCTGGCCGAGCTGCCGACCATCGTCGGCTTCGCCGTCGACCCGTCGCGCCCGCCCGGGCTCGGCGCCTGGACGCGCTGGTCCGAGGTCGCCCACGAGCTGCTGTTCGATCCGGGCGGCCGCGCGCTGGCGCTTGGCCTGGCGCTGGCGCTCCAGCTGGTCGGCACCGCGGTGGTGCTGCTGTCGGTGCTGCACGCCCTCGACGGTACGCCCATCTCGCTCGCCGAGAGCGCGCGCCGCGGCCTGCGCCGCATCCTGCCGCTCATGTGCACCGGCGCGCTGGTGGCGGCGCTGGTGCTCTACGCCTGCATCCTGTGGGTCGTGCCCGGCCTGCTGGCGATGACCTATCTGTCGCTGGCGGTGGCGGTGTGCGCGGCCGAGCGCGCCTCGCCCATGCGCGCCGTCGGCCGCAGCGGCGACCTCGCCAGCCTCGGGCTCGGGCCGCTCTTCGTGGTGGTGCTCGCGACCTTCCTCGTCCCGCGCGGCCTCGAGGTGTTGCTCGGCGTGGTGTTCCGCGACGAGCCGGCGCTGGCCTTCGCCCTGGTGCTGCCGCTGCGCGTCGTGGCCGGCGGGCTCGGCGCGACGCTGCTGGCGGTGGCCTATCACGAGCTGCGCCGCATGAAGGACGGCACCTCGGCGGCCGGCATCATCGCCGCCTTCGAGTGAGGCGATCGGATGGCCTCGCTCCGGCCGCCCTCATCCGGCGTCTTCCTGCGGCTCGCGCTCTTCGCGCGAGCCTCCGTCCAGACGCCGGGGCGGCCTGCGCTCGGGGGCCGTGCATGGTTCGCTGCGCGCCTGCGGCGCTCCGCTCACCGAAGTGACCCACACGCGGCTCCGACGTCTTCCACAGTCTTTGAGTCGATCGGTTCGCCCGGCCGCCTCCGCTTTCCTGCGGCTCGCGCTCTTCGCGCGAGCCTCCGTCCAGACGCCGGGGCGGCCTGCGCTCGGGGGCGTGGCGCTGCGCGCCTGCGGCGCCGCTCCCGAAGTACACACGCGGTCGACGTCTCCTGCGGCTGCGCTTCGCGCGAGCGTCCAGACGCGGCGGCCTGCGCTCGGTGGGTTCGCTGCGCGCTGCGCTCCGCTCACCGCAGTGACCCACACGCGGCTCCGCACATTTTGCCACAGTGCCTTTGAGTCGATCGGATGGCCTCGCTCCGGCCGCCCTCATCCGGCGTCTTCCTGCGGCTCGCGCTCTTCGCGCGAGCCTCCGTCCAGACGCCGGGGCGGCCTGCGCTCGGGGGCCGTGCATGGTTCGCTGCGCGCCGTGCGGCGCTCCGCTCACCGAAGTGACCCACACGCGGCTCCGACGTCTTCCTGCGGCTCGCGCTCTTCGCGCGAGCCTCCGTCCAGACGGCGCTCCGCTCACCGAAGTGACCCACACGCGGCTGCGACATCTTGCGACAGTCTTTGAGTCGACGTCGACGCGGCCGTGGCCGATCAGCGCTTGGCGAGGCGCCGGGCCTGGGATGGCGACAGGCGCACGACGATGTGCTGGCCGTCGACGCCGACGGCGCTGCGCGCGATGCCGAGCGCGCCGAGCTGGGCGCGCACGCCGGCCAGGAGCTCGCGCCGCTCGGCGGCCACCTGCTTCTGGCGCAGCGTGCTCGGGCGGCGCTGCTTGGCGTCGCGCGCCGCCGCGCGCAGCTCGCGCAGGGACAGGGCCGAGATGGGGCGACCGGCCACCTCGGCGTCGCGCTGGATGAGCGCGGCCGGGCCGGCCTCCTCCTGCGTGGCCGCGCGTAGACCACCAGCGCGTAGGCCTTCTCCTGGCCGACCTGGCTCGCCTCGGCGCGCGGCAGCTGCTCGGCGACGGTCATGAGCTTCCAGGCCACCGAGCGCGACAGGCCGAGGCGCTGGCCGAGGAGGTCCTCGAAGCGCTCGAAGCCGAGCGCCACGTGGACGGCCTCGCGCCGCATGGTCGCCAGCAGGCGGCCGAGGTCCCAGAAGTCGCGGGCGATGCGCTCCTTCAGCGCCACGGCGCGGCCGACCAGCTCCTCGCCGCGGATCGCCAGCTCAGAGCGCGCGGCGCGGCCGTGGGTCAGCGTCTCGTCGGCGCGGGCGAGCGCGCCGCGGGCTTCGTCCTTCATGGTGGACCTCCTGCCGACGAGCTTAGGAAAACGCGTCCGGCCTGTCACTCGATCGGCCGCCGGCGCCCCGTCCTAGCGGTTGGACGGGGCCGTCCAACCGGTAGGAAGTTTCCGTCCAACCGGTTGGACGGTGGCGCGCGGGCGCGCCGCAGGCGGAGTTCGTGGCATGCCTGTCGAACGGCCGTCGGCGCTACGAGCGTTTGACAAACCGTGGCGGCGGTCGCGGCGTTTCAGTGGGGGTCGCGTCCCGAGGAGGCTCCATGCGCCCCGTTCCATCGCTGCCCGTGACCGTCGCCCTGCTGTTGTCGCTGTCGGCCTGCTCGCAGGCGTCGGGCTCCGAGCTCGACCCGGGCGCCTGGTCCGGCGCCGGCGCCGACGCCGGGGAGCCGGGCCCGCTGGCCGGACCGACGCCGGCGTGCTTCTTCGACGGCGACGTGACGGCGGCGCTGCGGGCGACGACGACGCTCGAGGCGGACGGCGCGACGCGCCTCGAGCTCAGCTGGGACGCGACGGCGCCGGCCGGCGCGGCGTGGCTGCCGCCGAGCCGGGTGAGCCGGGCGCGGCTGCCGTTCGGCGTCGGCTGCGGCGAGAACGGCGCGCCGCTCGAGGGCGTGGAGGCGAGCGCCAGCGTGACCGGCGACCGCGCGGTGAGCGTGCGGTTGCCGCCCGGGCTCGGCGGTCGCTGCGCCGAGGTGCTGAGCGTGCCGATCGTGCTGACCCCGGCGGCCTATGCCGGCAAGTGCGTGAACCGGCTCTCGCGCGACGGGCTGCCCTACTGGATCCTCGGCGTCGAGCTGAAGGCCGCGCCGCGTGGCGGGGCGCTCCGCGTGCAGCGCGTCAGCGGCACGAGCTTCACCGAGGGCTGACCGTCCGGAGGCTCAGGCGAGGCGGCGGCGATCGCGCCAGGCGTCGGCGGCGGCGATGCCGTGCTGCTCGAGGCCGGGGATCACCGCGCCGGTGATGGTGGCGTAGAAGACCTCGTGAGCCAGCGCCGGATCTTCGACGCCGTAGCCGCGGGCGCGCTCGGACGGGCGCTGGAAGGGCGGCGTCGGGGTGAGCTCGGGCTCGATGACGGCGAAGGCGTGGACCAGGTAGCGCGCCAGGCCGTCGCGCAGCGCGGGCTCGGCGGCCAGGCGATCGGCTCGCGCCGCCAGGTAGTGGAAGCCGAAGCGGCCGTGCAGGACCTCGTCCGAGAGCAGGCGCCGGAGCGCGGCGGCCATCATCGGGTCGGTGGTCGCATCCAGCGTGGCGACGAAGCGCGCGCAGGCCACCATCTCGGAGAGGCAGGTCGTGTAGATGACGTTCCGCAGCGCGCGCTCCTCGGCGCTCACGCCGCGGTGGGTCGCCAGCGGCGCCGGCGCGAGGTCGGCGTCGATGGTCGGGTCGCCGCCCAGCGCGAGGACGATGTCGGCGCAGGTGCGGGCGTGGCGGAGCTCGTCCTGCGCCATGCGCAGCATGACCACCTGCTCGTCGAGGAAGGCGTTGGCCTCCATGAGCTGGCCGGCGAGCTGGGCGAAGACGGCGCTCGAGCGGTGCTCGACGCGCATGCGCTCGCGCCAGGTCAGGCGCAGCAGCGCCAGCAGGTCGGGCTCGAGCGCGGCCAGGTCCCAGGCGAACGCGACCGGCGCGACGCGCGACAGCGCCTGGTCGATGGCCCGGTGCTCGCGCTCGATGGCGGTGCCGGACAGCGCGGCCCGGAAGTCGGGCATCAGGCCGGCAGGTCGGGCGGGGCGAGCGGGCCGACCGCGATGCAGCACACCTGGATGCAGGCCTCGCTGGTGTCGGGGTCGCCGCAGACGCAGGTGGCGCAGTCGATGGCCGTGTCCTCGATGGCGTCGGCCACGGTGTCGGCCGGCGCGGTCGCGTCGGCGCTGTCGGCGACGTGGTGTCGGCGGTCGTCGCGTCGCTGGCGGTGTCGGCGCCGGCGGTGTCGCCGGTCGTCGTGCTGTCGCCGCAGGCGGCGAGCCCACCGACCAGCGCGAGCGAACGGGCGAAGCGGAGATAGTGGGGCAGCTCTCGCATGGGGACCTCGTCGGCGAGCTTAAGGCCGGGGGAGGCAATGAGGAGCCGGGCGCCCGGCGCCTTGCACGAGCCCCGCCGCAGGTGGGGCGGAAGAGCCGACATGGGGCGACCGCGCGAACGAGGCCAGGAGTGCGCTCGCGCAGCGAGCGGCCGGAACATCCGAGTGAAGCCGGGTCGCCCGGCGGCCTCTGCACGGAGCCCCGCTGCAGGCGGGGCGTAGGAAGAGGCCGACATGGGGGCGACCCGCGCGAACGAGGCCACAGGAGGACGCGCGCAGCGAGCGGCCGGAACACATGGCCGGGTCGCCCGGCGGCCTGCACGGAGCCCCGCTGGCGGGCGTAGGAAGAGGCGACATGGGGGCGACCGCGCGGAACGAGGCCACAGGAGTGACGCTCGCGCAGCGAGCGGCCGGAACAATCCAGCCGGGTCGCCCGGCGGCCTCTGCGTGCCGCTCAGGGTCCGAGCGCGTCGAGCCGCTTCCGGACGGTGGCGTTCGGGCGCGCGGCCAGCGACTCGCGGTAGAGGCGGCGCGCCTCGGCGGGGTCGCCGCGCTTCTCGGCGATGAGGCCGAGGTTGAAGAGGATGGCGCCGCGCGTCGCGTCGGACGGCTTTCGGCGCAGCGCTTCCGCGCAGGTCGCGCGGGCCTCGTCGAGCTCGGCCGCCTGCAGCTGGCGGAAGCAGCGGTTGCCGAGGTCGCTGGCGCTGCCGGTGAGGGCGCGGGCGCGGGCGTCGAGGTCGGGTGCGTCGGGCTCGGCGCCGATGACGTTGTCGTCGCCGTCGTCGCCCGGGGCGTCGGGCCCGTACTCGCAGGGGTAGTCCTTCTCGCGCTCGAGCGCGTCGCAGTCGCGGGCCGGCAGCGCCGCGGTGCAGCGCTCGTTGTCGCAGGTCGCGGCGCAGGCGCGCGCGACGATCGGGGCGAGGTCGCGGTGGTAGCGCACGCCGAGGATGACCGCGCCGGGGCGCGCCGCGAACGGCGCGCTGCGGAGCGGGCCGGGCGCGGCGGGGTCAGGGCCCCACACGCGATAGACGCGGCGCTCGAGGTCGGCGACGAGCGCCAGCGAGCCGTCGCTGGCCACCCAGAAGTGGGCGCCCGGCGGGCCGACGAAGACGCCGGCGGTCTCGGCCGCGGCCCACGCCGCGCGGGTGTGGGCGATCTCGGGGACGTGCGCGAAGCGCGCCGTGTCGCCGCACGGGTCGGCCGCGCTCGGGCAGCTCGCCGCGTCGAGGCGCAGCTGGTCGAGGCGGCGCGGGCCCTCGCCGACCCCTGCCAGTCGTCGCGCACGATGGTCAGCTGGCCGTCGGCGAGGTAGGGCACCGCGGTCGTGAAGCGGCCGCCGCAGAAGCGCAGTCGGAGCCGGTCTCGTCGGCGTCGATCCAACCCGTGCCGCGCGCGAGACAGGTCGCGCCGCCGCCGATGTCGAGCTCGCCGTGGCCGCCGCGCTCGAAGCACATGCTGGCGGCGCCGGGGCTGCCGGCGGCGAGGGCGCGGTCGAGCGCGCTCACGTCGGGAGGCGCCCACGTGGTCTTCGCGCCGCCGAGGTCCCAGTCCCTCTGCTCGATCGAGTAGAGGTTCAGGCCGCTGTGGCAGGTGTCGCTGTGGTCCTCGACCGCGGCGACGATGACGCCGCCGACCAGGCTCTGGAACGGCGGCTGGTCGCAGAGGAAGTAGTCGTCCTTGATGTCGTCGGGCGCGACGAAGGGGCTCGCGGCCGCGTCGCAGGCGGCCGGGCAGCCGCAGGCCTGGGCCGCGTCGGCGATGACGGCGAGGCGCGGCGGCGTCGCGGTGTCGTCGAAGACCCACACGCCGGCGAGCGACATCGGTGGCGCGGCCGGGTCGCTCGGGACGATGTCGGTGGCGTAGGCGCCGTCGTTCGCCAGCGTGACCACGACGAAGCCACCGCGCGCGGACGCGGGCGGGGTCGGTCGCGCCGGGCGCGGCGCGCTGGCGCTCGGGCAGGCGGCGAGCGCGCTCAGCGCGAGCGCGGCGGCGAGCGGGCGGTGGAACTTCATGGCGTGGCACCGCTGGGGACGGTGGCGAGCTGGCGCTGGAGCTCGTCCCAGTCGAAGCCCGGGCCCGGCTCCAGGCGTCGGCCGCGACGTGCCAGCGCGCCAGCGTCCCGTGCGACGGCAGCGCGTCGAGGGCGCGGGCGACGACCCGACCCTTGGCGTCGCGCGGCGGGGCGTCGCCCATGCCGGCGAAGACGCTGTCGAGCCGGCGCAGGAACGCCGCCAGCGCGCGGTACTGCGGCGCGGTGTAGCCGTAGCTCTGGGTGCGCGCGCCGTTGATCTCCATCGGCTCGGAGCGTGGGCGCGGCAGCGCGTCCATCTCCGCCTTGCGCGGGTGCGCGGCCGGATAGGCGGGGGCGTCGGGGTCGGACGCGAGGTTCGGCATGAGGTTGTTCAGCGCGATGTCGATCGCGTGCGGCGCGTCGTGCGCGGCGGCGGGGTCGAGCGTCTCGAAGACGGTGCCGTCGAAGTCCACCATGAAGTGGGCGCGCGCCTTGGCCTCGCCGAGCGCGGCGAAGCCGCTGCTCGCGTCGGCGGAGAGGTCGGCGCCGAACACGGCGTAGTGGAGCTCGCGCTGCAGCGCGAGGACGTCGCGCGTCGGGTCGGGCTCGGGGGCCGGGAACGCGAGCCCGCCCGGGTCGGTCGCGAGGACGACCTTCACGCTCGCGTCGTCGAGCGCGAAGCGCTTGCCGGCCAACACGATGGACGCGGCCTTGGCCGAGAGCGTCGTCGTGCGATACGGGCGGATGACGACGGCGCTGCCGTCGGGCAGGAGGTAGTTTCCGAACGGCGCGTGGCCGAGCTCGTCGAGGTCGACGCTGCCGCCGTCGAGCCGGGTCAGGCGCGTCGGCAGCGCGGCGCCGAGGACGACGAGGCGGCCCTCGCCCGGTTCGAAGTGCGCGGCGTCGACGACCACCTCGCTCTCGACGGCGAAGCCGGGCGCGGCGTCGCGCAGGTCGCCCTCGGCGGCCGCCTTGGCCGCGGCGTTGTGGGCCTTGCCGGAGATCCGCACGTGGCCGGGCCGCACGTCGAGGACGCCCTGGTCGAGGCGCATGAGCCCGCTCACGAGGCGCACGAGCTGGGCGTCGTCGAAGGCGGGCGCGCCCGGCTCGATGAGCGCGAACGGCGCGTTCCAGAGCTGCGCCGCGTTCGCGGTCACGCCGTCGACGGCGGCGCCGGTGTTCGGCATGCCGCGCACCTCGAGGCCGGCGTCGTGGTCGCGATCCCAGGTGGCCGACAGCCGCCAGTCGGCGTCGGGCGCGGTCGGCGCGGCCACCGACGGCAGCGGCGCGAGCTCGGCGGCGTGCGCCTCGTCGGCGGGGACGCGGCTGGCGAGGGCCTGCTCCACGCGGGCGAAGTCGAAGGCCGGACCCGGATCCCAGCGCTGGGCCTCGAGCTGCCAGTGGGGGACGACGCCGCCGTCGGGGGGCGGCTCGAGCGCGGCCATGGCGACCTCGGCCTGGTCGTCGTAGCGCGGGCCGGAGCCGAGCTCGGGGAAGAGATCGGCCAGGCGCCGCACGATCGCGGTGAGGGCGCGATACTGCGCCTCGGTGTAGCCCCAGGCGCGCGTCTTCGCGCCGTTGATGACGGCTTCGACCGGCGCGCCGCGCGGGTTCCGCTCCATCTCGGCCTTGCGCGCGTGCTCGGCCGGGTAGGGTGTCGCCTCGGGGTGGGTCACGAGGTTCTCGAGGGCGTTGTTCAGCACGATGCCGATCGAGCGAACGTTGGCGTCGCCCGCGTGATAGGCGCACGACAGGAGGTCGAGCTGCTGGAAGACCTTGCCGTCGAAGTCGATGGCGAAGTGGTCCGAGAGCGAGCGCTTCACCACCTCGGCGAAGGACTCGGCGGAGCTCGGGGCCAGGTCGGCGTGGAGCACGGCCTGGGTGACGCTGTCGCGCAGCGTGACGATGTCCTTCACCGGCACGCCGGGGCGGAGGTAGCGATCGCCGAAGAGCGGCAGCTCGTCGGGCGAGGTGGCCTTGGCGAAGGACAGGCCGCCGGGGTCGTCCATCGAGACGAGCTGGATGTCGTCGTCGAGCACGAAGCGCCGGCCGCCGACGACGAGCGCGGGCGCGCCGAACTTCAGGGTGGTGACGCGGCCGGCGACGATGGCCACGTCGCTCGTGTCGTCGGAGAGGTGGTAGAGGCCGGGCGGCAAGCGGCCGGCGTCGTCGAGCTGCACGGCGGGCGCGTCGGCGCCGTCGGCGGTGATCGGCGTGGCCTGGAGCTTGCCGAGCTCGGTCGGCCAGCCGACCAGGACCAGGCGACCCATGCCCTCGGGCAGCGTCTCGCGGTCGACGTCGAGGTGGATGGCGAGCGTCAGCGAGGCGTCGAGGTCGACCCGCAGCGCGCTCTCGAGGCCGTCGCGCTGGTGCGCGGACCAGGCCGTGCCGGTGATGTTCAACGTGGTGCCGGCGAGCTCGAGGCGTGCGGTCTCGAGCGTCATCAGCGTCTTCACGACGTTCGTCACGTGCTCGGGAGCGAGGGGCGGATGGCCGCGCCCGGCGATGCGAACCGATGCGCCGGAGCCGCGCGCGAGGCGGGCGATCGACCTGCCGGCGTCGGTCCCGGCGGCGAGCCCGTGGACCGTGAGCCTGCGCGCCGGGCCATCCCACGACAGCGCGAAGGGCACGTCGGGCGCGGCCGGCGCCGGCGTCGCGGCGTCGGATGCGGCGGCGCCCGCGGACGCCGACGGGCCGGTCCCGGGCGATGGCGGCGACGACTTGCCGCAGGCGGAGGCGAGCGCGGCGAGGGCGACGAGGAGAGCGGCGCGTGACGGCGTCTGCATGGCGCCAGTCTAGGGCTATCGTCGGTGCCCGTCATCCCGCGCGAATCTGTCATTCGAGCCGCGGCGCGCGCCCGGATTTTCGAAACCCGGGAGGGCCGCGCGGGCGGTATGTTGGCCCGCATGAACGTCTTCGCAGGCTCGCTCTTCCTGGTCGCCTTCGTCCCGCTCTCGGTCAGCTGCGGCGACTCCGGCGACGGCGCGGCCGACACGATCGGCGACGCGGTCGCCGACAGCGCCGCGGACGGCGCGGCCGACGCGGTCGCGGACACCGTCGCCGATGCCGCTCCGGACGCCGCCACCGACGCCGTGACCGACGCCAGCGTCGACGGCGATGCCGTGACGCCGGTCGCGTGCGACCCGTATCCGCTCGAGCTCCGCGGCGATGCGACGGCGCGCACGCGCGCCGAGGCGGCGCTGGCGGCGCTGGCGCCGGCGGCCACGCTCGACTGGGACGACGGCCGCGGCACCTTGAAGAGCGTGCTCCACCTCGACCTGCCGCTCACCGACTGCGTCGGCACCCAGAACGTGTTCGACCACGCCTGGGCCAAGGTGCTGGCGACGCCCGATCTGTTCCAGCTCGACAAGTCCGAGTGGCAGCTGCCGGCGCCGGTGCCGTGCTCGGCGGTCACGGCGGACCCGATGCTGCTCAACTTCGGGCGCGCGACGCTCGGCGGCCAGCCGGTCTTGAAGGACATCTTCGTCTTCATCCTGGCCAAGAAGGACGGCCTCGTGACGCTCACCGGCGTGAGCGGCTTCTACCTGCCGAAGTCGACGCCGGCGCTCACGGCGCTGCTCGCCAGCTGCCCCGAGCTCGACACGGCCCAGGCGCTGGCGGCCGTGGCCAAGACGCCGCTGCCCTTCGCCAAGTTCTTCCAGTGCCAGCCGACCGGCGACGGCACCTACACCGCGCACGCCGACGACACCCTCGAGTTCGACGAGGCCGCGGCCTGGAGCTGGGACGACGCGCCGGGCACGGGCGGCGTCCACCTCGTCAAGAACCACGCGGCGCGCCTCATCGTGGCCGAGGCCAACCGCAGCGCCGACCTCATGGCCAGCGACGCCAACTGCCCGGCGGAGCCGCCCGACCCCGGGCGCGTCGTCGGCTTCCGCATCACCTTCGACGCCGTCACCGGCGAGCTCCTCTTCAGCCTGCCGGGCGTCGGCTGCATCGTGTGCTGAGCGGGCTCAGCGCGCGCGCTCGCTCGCGGCGCGGCGGGCGGCGTGCTCGCGGTCGAGCAGGCCGAAGATGACGCTGTCGGTGAAGACGCCGGCGTGGTGCCAGTTCTCGCGCAGGTGGCCCTCGCGCGCGAAGCCGACCTTCTCGAGGACGCGCGCCGAGGCGACGTTGGCCGGATCGATCTGAGCCTGCACGCGGTGGAGGCCGAGGCGCTCGAAGGCGAAGGTGACCGCGGCCAGCACGGCCTCCGACGCGTAGCCGCGGCCCCAATGTTCGGGCAGCAGATCGTAGCCGACCTCGGCCGAGCGGCCGGCGTCGTCGAAGTGCCAGAGCGAGACGGTGCCCATGGCGAGTCCGGCGGGTGGGGGGACGGCATCGGCGAGGTCGGCGCGCGCGACCATCACCCAGCGGATGCTCTGGCCGGCGCGACGCCAGCCATCGAGCTCGGCCATGCGGCGGCGCGCGTCGTCGATCGAGGCGTAGCCGTCGCGGCCGAGGTAGCGCAGCACCTGCGGGTCGGCGCCGAGGCGGAACATGACCTCGGCGTCGTCGGGCTCGAGATCGCGCAGCTCGAGGCGGGCGCTGGTGAGGCGCGGGAACGGCTCGAAGCGGTTCGGGTCGGGGCTCATTCGAGCGGCTCCGCGAAGCTGCCAACGAGGTGGATCGAGATGGCCTCGCCGGTGGCGGTGTCGCTGCCCGAGGCCTCGATGTCGAAGGCGCCGGCGACGGCGAAGGCGGCGATGGTGACCTCGCCGCTCGCGAGCTCGATGTTGTGGTCGCCGCTCTCGAGCTTGATGGGGCGCGCGGCGTCGACGGCGAAGGGCTTGGTGCGCGCGCGCACCGCCAGGTCGTCGAGCTTGAAGTACCAGGGGCGCCCCGCGACCGAGAAGAGCGCGGCGAAATCGCCGGGCTTGCCGCTCGGCTTGGTGCCGAGCCAGGCCCAGCCGAGGCTCGTGTCGAAGGGCGTCGTGACGCCCTTCACCGTGGCGCTGCCGCTGACGTGCGCCGTCATGGTGAGCGCGCTCAGGCCCTCGCTGTCGGCGACGCACACGAAGATGCGGTCGCACAGCTCGAGCGCCGAGGGGTCGGCCGCGGCCGCCTCGCAGACGATGGCGGCGCGATCGATGGTGGTCTGGAGGCCGCTCCCCTGGCGGCTCTGGACCAGCGCGCAGGCGCTCGTGTCGTCGCTGATGCCGAGGTGGTCGCCGCAGCTCGTGGCGTAGGTGTCGGCGAGCGTCGGGCAGTCGAAGACGCGATGCGGCGGCGCGTCGCTCGCGCACGCCGCGGCCAGCGCTCCGGCTGCGAAGACTGGACTGACCCATCGGTGCACGGCGCGGGAGCTCATGGATCGAGAGCAGTACCCGAGCGCGGCCTCCGGGTCACGCGCGCGACGCGCCGGAGCGGATGACACGCGTAGTATGTCGTGCGACATTTCGCGCGGGAAGCCGACGAAAGCCAGGTCGCAGCACGTCGCCGCCACGGTCCTCGGGGAGGTCCGATGTCCAGAACGCCGTCCGCCGCGCTCGGCGCGCTCGCCGTCAGCGCCGTCATCGCCGTCATCGCCTGCGAGGCTCCGGCGCGCGCCGTGGTCGGCGTGCTCGACCCGGTGCCGGCCGCGACGCTGCTCGTGCCGCTCTTCGAGGTCGCGCTCGACGACAGCCAGGCCAACGACACGCTCATCGCGCTGGCCTCGGCCGACGACCTGCCGGTGCTGGCGCGCGTCACGCTGTGGAGCCAGCGCGGCGTCGCCGTCTACGCCTTCGACGTCGCGGTGCCGGCGGCCGGGCTCGCCTCGATAGGCATGGGCGCGCTGCTGCGCGACGGCCAGCTGCCGGTGACCGACGTCAGCGCCTTCCCCGACTGCGAGGCCGCGCCGACGACGCTCGCCCCGGCCGAGCTCGCGCGCGTGCGCGCGGCGCTCACCGGCCAGCCCGATGCGACGAGCGGGCTGTGCTCGAGCGACGCCCGCGGCGACCAGCACGCGCGCGGCTACGCCACCATCGACGTCATGGCCGCGTGCACGCCGCTCTACCCCGACGAGCCGGGCTACTTCGGGGCCGGCGTCGACGCCACCGACAACCGCCTGATCGGCGACGTGCGCCAGGTGAACCCGTACCGGCACACCGCCGTCGACGAGGCCGCGGTGCCGCTCGAGGCGAGCGCGGTCGACCCGCTGACGAGCGGGGCGGGGGCCTACACCTTCTATGGCGCGCTGGTCGGCTGGGACGGGAGCGACCACCGCGAGTCGCTGCCGTCGCGCTGGAACGCCACCTTCGAGGACCGCGGCGACACCGAGCTCGTGGTGTGGCGCGATCCGAAGCGGCGCGTGGTGCCGTACGCGTGCGCGACGCCGCCCGAGCCGCTGGCGTCGGGCCAGGTGGTGGCGGTCGAGGAGACCTCGCACGTTCGCGACATCAGCGGCTGGACGCGGCTGCCGATGGTGGCGCAGGCCGTGCGCATCGACGCGCCGGAGCTGCCCTCGCCGTTCCGCGCGGGCTACCTCCGGCTGGGTCTCGACACGGTCGCGAGCGGCGCGCCCGGCGAGCCGGCGTCGGAGCAGGTCTACGTCGCCACGCGCGGCCGCGCCCAGCGCTGCGACGACGACCCGCGCTATCGCATCGCGCTGCCCGGCCTGGCGGTCGACGACATGACCTTCGACCTCCCCGACATCTTCGGCGTCCCGACGGAGCCCCTGCCATGACCCGACGCAGCTCGACGCTCGCGGCCCTGGGGGTCGCTCTGGGTGCGGTCGCGGGGGCCTGGCCGGCGCCGGCGCGCGCCGTCTTCGGCACGCCCGACAACCACCCCGCGATGTCCATGCTGTTGCCGTGGTTCGAGGTCGATCCGCGCCCGGACGGCGACGACGTCACGACGCGCCTGACCATCGTCAACGGCAGCCAGACCGCCATCATGGTGCGCGTGCAGCTGTGGACGGACCTGGGCGTGCCGACCTTCGCCTTCGACCTCTACCTCACCGGGCTCGACATGGAGGTCGTCGATCTGCGCCAGCTCCTGGCCTTCGGCGTGTGGCCGCGGACGGCCAGCGACGGGCAGGATCCGGCCGACACCATCTCGCCCCAGGGCGAGGTGTCGCAGGACATCAACTTCGGCACGTGCGCGGGCCTCTTGCCGCCGGCGCCGCTCGACGCGGCCGCGCTCGGCGCTGGTCGCGGCCCACACCGGCCAGGCCTCGGCGCTGCTCGGCGGCGACTGCGGCAGCGTGGCCGGCGACGGGCGCGCGTGGCGCTACGTCACGGCCGACCTGATGGTGGCGTGCATCACCGGCAACGCGGGCACGCCGCTGTGGCTCGACCGGATGCTCAAGCTGAGCTCGGCGCCGAGCTTCGTGTCCAGCCAGATGACCGGCCGCTGGGAGCACATCGACGTGCCGGCCGGCATCGACGTGGCCGCGCCGACGCTCATGATCGAGGCCGACCAGGTCGCGGCGAGCGCGCGCCAGACCTTCTACGGCAGCCTCCTCGGCTGGAGCGGCGCCGACAACCGCGAGCCGCTGCCGTCGCGCTGGCGGACGCTCTTCGCCGGCGCGGCCGGCGCCAAGGCGTCGGTCATCGTGTGGCGCGAGCCCGACGGGCCGCGCGCGCCGTTCGCCTGCGGCTCGCCGCCCGCCGGGCTCGGGCAGCGCCGGCTGCGCCTGTGGGACGCGGCGGGCGCGCTCACCGAGCCGAGCGGCGCGCCGTTCTCGCGCGTGACCCAGCGCGTGCCGCTGGCGAGCCTCGGCTTCGGGGCGACGAGCGGCGTGCTCGACTTCGATCTGCGCGCGCCGGCCGGCACCGCCGCCGGGCCGCCGGGGCCCGACCCGACGCGGCGCAGCTCGGCGGTGTACGTGCTCATCGAGGACGGCGCGGCGTCGCTGCTGGCGCGCGGCACGGCCATGCCGACGGAGATCCCATGAGGCGCGCTGCCGTGAGAGTCGCGGCGCTGGTCGCGACGGTGGTCGGCGCGGGTCGCGCCGCGGCCGAGCCGATCTTCTGCAGCGCGGCGGGCGGCACCGGCTGCGCCGCGCCGATCCCCGATCCGGGCACACTGACGACGAGCATGTCGCTTCCGGCCGACGTGTGCGCCGACGGCGACACCATCAGCTGCCTCGCGCTGGTGGTGCGCTTCGGGCACACGCTGGCCGGCGACCTCCAGGCGACGCTCGCTCACGGCGCGGTGAGCGCGCTGGTGGCCGAGCCGACCTGCTGCGAGGGCGGCGGCCTCGTGCGCGTGAGCGACGGCGGCGGGCCGGGCTTCGGCCTGTGCCGGCCCGACGGCGCGGGCGCGGGCGGCGCGACGCCGACGCTGACGAACCGACCGGTGACGCCGCTGGCGGCCTTCGGCGGCATGGCCCCGAGCGGGACGTGGACGCTGACGCTGAGCGACGGCGAGGTGGGCGGCTACGGCGCGCTCGTCGACTGGGGGCTCGAGGTCGGCTGCGGCGCGCACGCGGTCGATCTGGGCCAGCCGTGCACGAGCAACGTCGAGTGCCGGAGCTGCTCGTGCGTCGACGGCGTGTGCTGCGACAGCGCCTGCGGCGGCGGCGCGCCCGACGACTGCATGGGCTGCTCGACCGCCACCGGTGCGGCCGAGAACGGGCATTGTCAGGACGCGCGCGTCGGCACGCCGTTCGGCGACCTGCCCATCGGCGCGCCCTGCGACGGCGACGACGCCGATCGCTGCCCGACCGGCAAGCTCGCCTGCCAGGGCGCGACGCTGACCTGCGCCGAGAGCGGGCCGGCCACGGTCGAGCGCTGCAACGGCGCCGACGACGACTGCGACGGGGTCATCGACGACGGCTTCGACGTGGGCGCGGCCTGCGACGGGCCCGACGCCGACCTGTGCGCGACCGGCGTGTGGTCGTGCGAGGCCGGCGATCGCGTGTGCCACGAGACCGACCCCGATCGGGTCGAGACCCAGAACGGCAAGGACGACGACTGCGACGGCGTCACCGACGAGGGCTTCGCGCCGCCGGTGTGCCCGGACGATCGCGACTGCGACGGCGTCGTCGACGGCGACGACAACTGCCCCGACACCCAGAACCCGCTGCAGAAGGACCTCGACGGCGACCACGTCGGCGACGCCTGCGACCCGAGCATCGACGGCGGCACCACCCACGGCACCAGCGGCTGTGCCGGCGGCGCGGGCGGCGCGGCCGACGCGGGGCCGGGCGGCGCGCTGGCCGGGGCGCTGGCGGTCGTCGCGCTCCTTATAATGATGCGCGGGCGGCGCGGCCGGCGCGCGCTCGGCGGCGCGGTCGCGGTGGTGGTGGCCGTGGCCTCGGGCGATCGCGCCGAGGCCTACCGCGGCGCCTTCGATCCGCGCTTCCACCAGCCGGCGCCGGGCGGCGCGCAGAACGGCGTGAGCGTCGACGGCACGCTCGTGCTGCAGCACCTGCAGCTGTCGGCCGGGCTGGTGCTCGACATGGCCAGCAATCCGCTGGTGCTGACGTTCCCGCACGACGACGGCACGCCCGACGCCGACGTCGATCTGCTGGGCGGCGAGGTGCGGGCCGACGTCATGCTGGCGCTCGGGCTCTTCGATCGCTTCCAGATCGGCCTGGCGTTGCCGGTCATGTTCGCGCGCAGCGGCTCGGACGGCGCCGAGCAGGTGGTGGGCGAGACGCTGGCCGGCGCGGCGCTCGGCGACCTCCGGCTCGTGCCCAAGCTGGCGCTGCTGGGCGGCGAGCGCGGCTTCGGGCTGAGCGTCGCCCTGCCGGTGGGCCTGCCCACCTCGGGCGGCGGCTACCTCGCCGGCAGCCGCGGCCTGAGCCTCGAGCCGCGCCTCATCGTCGGCTGGGCGGCGGCGTCGTGGCGCGTGCGCGCCAACGTCGGCTTCATCCTGCGGACGGCCCAGGACGGCATCCGCGATCTGGGCGTCGGCGACGAGCTGCGCTTCGGCCTGAACGGCGAGGTCGACGTCGTGGCCGACAGGCTTACACTGTACGTCGAAGGGCTGGCCAAGCTGGCCGCCGACGGCGACACGCCGAGCGGCGGCGAGACGACGCCGGTCGAGGTCGGCCTCGGCGCGCGCCTCACGCTCGGGCGCGTGCACGGCCTCCTGGTGGGCGGCGGCGTCGGGCTCAGCCAGGGCTACGGCACGCCCGACGCGCACGTCTACCTCGGCTACGCCTACACGCCGGTGCGCGTCGGCGACCAGGACTCGGACGGGGTCCTCGACGACCGCGACCGCTGCCCGAGCGTCCCCGAGGACGAGGACGGCTTCGAGGACGGCGACGGCTGCCCCGACGCCGACGACGATCACGACGGCGTGCTCGACGCCGAGGACGGCCCGCGCGGCAGCGACGGGCTCGGGCGCTGCCGGCTCCAGGCCGAGGACAAGGACGGCTTCGAGGACGACGACGGCTGCCCCGACGCCGACAACGACCACGACGGCTTCGCCGACGCCGTCGACGGCCCGCGCGACGCGAGCGGCCTCGGCGCCTGCCGCGACCAGCCCGAGACCAAGAACGGCTACCAGGACGACGACGGCTGCCCCGACGAGAAGAAGATGGCCGAGGTGAAGGAGAAGACCATCGACCTCTCCGAGACGGTCCACTTCGATCCCAACGAGGCGGTGGTCCTGCCCGAGAGCTTCGCGCTGCTGGATGCGGTGGCGAAGCTCCTCGGCGAGCACCCCGAGCTCCTGCGCATCGAGGTCGCCGGCCACACCGACGAGGTGGCCGCGGCCGACTACAACCAGGGCCTCTCCGAGCGGCGCGCCGCCGCGGTCGTGGCCTACCTGGTCGCGAAGGGCATCGACCCCGGGCGCCTCGTGCCCAAGGGCTACGGCGAGAGCCGGCCGATCGATCCGGGCCACGACGAGGCCGCGCGCCAGAAGAACCGGCGCGTCGAGCTCACCATCCTCGAGCGGAAGGGCGGAGGCACGCCATGAGGTTCGCCGCGAGCACCCGCGTGACGCGCGCCGCATGCGCGTGGATCCTGGCCGCGCTGGCGGCCTGCAGCTCCGACCCGGTCGAGCTCGAGGCCGGGCAGGCCTGCGGCGACGGCCCCGACCTCGACGGCGACGGGCGCGTCGGCGCGTGCGACCCGTGCCCCGAGGATCCGCTCGACGACGTCGACGGCGACGGCGTCTGCGGCGGCGTCGACAACTGCCCGACCGCGCCCAACGCCGACCAGGTCGACAGCGACGGCGACGGCTCGGGCGATGCCTGCGACTGCGGCGTCGACAGCGACGGCGACGGCGTCTGCGACGCGGTCGACCCGTGCCCGAGCGTCGTCGGCGACGTGTGCCCGCCGTGCAGCGACCGCGACGACGACGGCGTGTGCGACGCCTTCGACCTGTGCCCCGACGACCCCGAGAACGGCTGCCTGCCGCAGTGCGCGGCGGCGACCTTCGCCGACGTCGATCAGGACGGCGTCGACGACGGCTGCGACGCGTGCCCGGGCGACGCCGGCAACGACCCCGACCAGGACGGCGTGTGCGCCGCGCTCGACGACTGCCCCGGCGCGGCCGACCCCGGCCAGGAGGACCTCGACGGCGACGGCTTCGGCGACGCCTGCGAGCCGGCTTGCGACGACAGCGGCGACGGCGATCACGACGGCGTGTGCGACGACGTCGACGACTGCCCCGACGTGGCCGACCCGCTCCAGCTCGACCTCGATCACGACGGCCTCGGCATCGCCTGCGACGGCGCCGAGTCGCTGCCGGCCGCCTTCGACGCGGCGCACAGCGCGGTCGCGCTGGCGGCGCGCGGCACCACCTCGGCGGTGCTGGGGCGGAGCGGCGACGGCGCGACGCCGGCGTCGCTGGTCATCGTCGGCGTCGATCGGCTGCGTCGCCTGAGCCTGCCGGCCGGCGCCGCGGCGCCGTTCGTGGCGGCCGACGGGCGCGTGTGGACGAGCGGCGACCGCCTGCGGCGCGAGTCCGTCGACGGCCTGGAGGACCTCGGCCTGCCGGCGCGCGTGCTGGCCGACGCGCCCGTGGCCGCGAGCGGCGACGCGCCCGGCGTGCTGGCGCTGCGCTCGGCCGAGGGCGGCGGCGAGGTGCTCGAGGTGTGGGACGCGGCCGGTCCGCGCACCGTCGCGACCGCCACCGCCTTCACCGGGCTGACCGTCGGCCCGAGCTGGCTCGAGGTCGTGCGCCACGAGCCGGGCGGCGACGAGCTGGCCCTGGCCGAGGCCGACGGCGCCGCCGCGGTCGTGCGCAGCGCGAGCGCCATCCAGGCGCTCGAGCCGCTCGCGGCCGGGCGCGGCGACCACGTCTGGTGCGCGACGACCGCCAGCGGCTGCGACGTGTTCCTGACCTTGGGCGCGACGCTCCCGGCCGCGTCCGAGGTGTCGCTGGGCGTCGGCTGCGGCGCCGTTACGGTGGTGCGCGACGACGGCGGCACGCCGTGGATCGTCGCCTGGAGCGGCCACCCAGGACGTCTACGCGCTGTTCGCGGGCGGCTCGGTGGCGGCCGCGCTCGGCGCGCCGCAGCAGCCGCTTTCCTGGCGCACACGCCGCCGCCCGGCGTCTCGGCTGCGGTCATCGCCTGTGCGGCCACGCCGCCGGCCGTCTGCGTCGAGGTGTGGAAGGCGTCGGCCGGCGTGGCCGTGCGCCTCGGCGCGCTCGGCGGCGCGCCGTTCGGCGCGGCCTTCGGACCGGCCGGCGAGCTCGCGGTCGCGACCAACCGCGACCTCGGCTTCGAGCGCGGCGGGTCTGGTCGTCGCAGGCCGATCTGTCCGCGTCCAACCTGACGATGCAGTCGGCCGCGGTGGGCTTCGCGCCCGACGACACGCTGTGGGTCACCGTCGCTACCTCGGCCATCGCGGTCCTGCCCGGCGCCAGCGCGATGAGCCCGGGCGCGCTCCAGACCGACGGCGGCCTGGTCGAGCCGGGCCTGCTCGCCGCGACCGGCGTCCTGGTCGGCGTGCGCGGCGGCGCCTATCCGGGCGAGCACGTGAACCTGCTCGGGCCGGGCAAGGCGGCCGAGCGCTACCCGTCGGCCAGCGGCCAGCCCAACACCTTCCTCGCCGCCGACCTCGGTGAGGCCGTGGCCTTCGCCGTCCGCGGCGCGCAGGGCGCGGCCGAGATCGTCTCGTTCCCGTTCAGCGGCGGCGCCGCCACCACGCTGGCCAGCGGCCTCGCCTATCGCCTCGCGCCGCGCGCGCCCGGCGCCTGGGCGCGCCGCGCGCTGCTGGTGGAGACGCCCGACGACGCCCTCTGGCATCGCGCCGAGGTCGGCCCGGACGGCCTCGTCATCGATCCCGAGGGCCACGTCTGGGGCCGCGGCGACGCGCTCCCGGGCGCGTGGGTGCTCGAGTCGGGCGACGGCGACGACGCCGTCTACCGGCTGTGCCCGCTGGCGCTGGACCTGCCATGCGGCGGCGGCCGCGCCGAGGTGCGCGCGCTCGACGCCGTCGTCGTCGACGCCGATGGCCACCCCGCCGCCATCGCGCGCGCCGGCGACGGCCGCCGGCACCTCCTCAGGACCTGGCTCGTCGCGCCCTAGTACAGAGGCCGGGCGCGCGGCGTCAGCCGCCGGTCGTCGCAGCCAGGCAGCAGCCGCCGAGGTGGCGGCCGGTCGGCAGCGTGTAGGTCGGTGAGGTCGACCCGCCGACGGAGATGGTCACGCCGGCCGCGCCGCTGGTCACCTGGATCGGCGAGGCGCCGCCGTAGGTCGTGTCCTCGCAGAGCATGCGCGTCGGGCCCTCGAAGGTCTCCTGCGCGCAGGCCAGCGAGTGGTCGAAGGTCGCGCCCGACATGTCGCTGTAGGTCGTCGTCACGCGGCTCGCCGGCGCGTTGACGGCCTCGCGTCCGCACGAGACCTGGCCGTCGCCATCGGTCAGCGGGACCTCCCAGTGGACGATGGGCCAGACGGCGTCGGGCGGGGTGTGGCCGAGCTCGAACGGCGCCGGGCTGGCGCTGCCGTCGGCGACCAGCACGCAGTCGGCGGCGGCTTCGCCCTCGGCCACGCCGAGCGCCAGGTTCCAGTAGCACTTGTCGAGGCCGGCGAGCGCTTCGCGGCCGCGATAGACCGCGGTCGCGAACAGCGCGTCGCCGCGCGCGCCGGTGGCGCCCGGGCCGCGCGTCGGGTCGATCCAGTAGGTGACGTCGGGCGGGCACTCGACGCGCACGTCGGAGAGGTGGAGCCAGGTCGCCTCGCCGCCGCCGGCGGTGCAGGCGAAGCCCATGACGACGGTGGTGCGGCGCTGGCCGCTCGCGTCCTGCAGGAGCTCGAGGTCGCCGCCGTCGGCGTCCTGGCAGTCGAGCTTGGCCGAGCAGAAGACGTCGGCGAACTCGACGGCGACGTCGAAGAAGCCCTGGCGCGCGGCGCGCAGGATGGTGAGGTCGAAGGTCACCGGCACGTCGGCGTTCTCGACGCAGTCGCGCTCGATGACGAGCGGACCGTCGCGCGTCGGGTCGACCCAGGCGTCGTCGCCGAGCGGGCCCTGGTCGTCCTCGATCGACACGACGTCGAGCAGGACGCGGTTCGGCTGCGCGCTCGGGTCGCAGGTGCCGACGTAGGACAGGTCGCCGCGGCCGGAGCCGTAGTGCGTCGAGGTGAGGCCGGTGGCGCTCCACACGACCTGGCCGTCGCCGTTCTCGACGCTGAGATCGAACGTGGCCTCGACGATGCCGGGCAGCTCGAGCGGCGCCACCGCGATGGCGAAGCCGGTCGTGGGCGGGGACGGCTCGCGCTCGCTGCAGGCGGGGGCGAGGCCCACGAGGAGCAGCGGGCCGAGGCGGCCGAGGGCGCGGCGTGAGGGGCGACGGAGCAGGCGGGTCGGGTCGGTCTTCACGGCGTGCCTCCGCAGACGAGCTGGTCGCGCACCAGCAGCATGGTGCCGTTGGGGTCGCTCGGGTCGGTCTCGCAGGTGACCTGGGAGAAGCGATCCTCGAAGCAGCGGACCGAGCCGACCTCGTGGCCGTCGTCGTCGCTCACGACCAGGTAGATGACCTGCATGCCGTCGAACGGGCTCGGGTCGCAGGCGTCGCCCAGGCCGTCGTCGTCGCTGTCGAGCTGGTCCGGGTTGGGGTCGTCGGGGCAGTTGTCGCGGCACACGTCGACGCCGTCGTCGTCGGGATCGGGCACGACCGTCTCGAGCACGAAGTCGTCGACCTGGCCGGCCAGGTGGTGGAACTCGACGCCGAAGCCGACGAACGCGATGGTCGGGTTGGTGGCGTAGGTGGCGCTGCGGACGTACTTGCCGGCGACGCGCCAGTCGGCCACCCAGGCGCTCGCGCGCGTGTCGAGGCAGATCTGCATGAGCGTCGGCTCGGGCCCGG
>JAXLYZ010000020.1:0-162896 GCA_046351155.1 Myxococcota bacterium | reverse complement strand
CTCTTCCTCCACGCCTTCGTGGCCGGCGCGGCCTTCATCGGCCAGGGCCTCGGCGCCGACCAGACCTACCAGCTGCGCTCGTTCCTCGACGACGTGCTCGAGGGCTGACCGCGAGCGGCGCGCCGGCATCGCCCCCCGGAGGTCGGCGGGCCAGCGCGAAGAGAGAGAAAGGGGACGCGCGCCGCCGGCGGAACGGCGCACGCCCATGCGCGTCGGCATGACGGACCGTTCCGCCATGCGTCCCCGCACGAAGGCCATCCTAGGCATCGCCGCCGCGGGCGCTCCTTAATCGTGCCTTACTCGTGGCCCGAGCGCGCGCGCGGCCGCCGTACGCCTGGCCTCGCCGCGCCGCCGCCGAGCCGCCGCGCGATCCAGTGCGAGCGAAGGAAGTCGGCCGTCGCCTTGACTTCTGCACGCGCCTCCGGCAACTTCGTCCACATGCCGAACGAAGTCGTCCGCCATGGCTCAGAAAGCGGCGGATCCGGCCTCGCCCGGCGTGACCTCACCTCCGTCTCGGGCGTTGCCGCCGAGGAGTGAAGCAGATGAACACGCATGCATGGCTCCGAATCCCGGCGCTGACCGCCGCCGCCTGTACCCTCCTGGCCGCGTGCGGCGACAGCGGTGGAAGCTCCGACGCGACCGACGCCACGACGGCGACCGATGCCACGACGGCGACCGACGCCACGACGGCGACCGACGCGACGACGGCGACCGACGCAACGACGGCGACCGACGCCACCGCCGACAGCGGCTCGGACGCCGACGCGGCGGCCGATACCCAGGCGGACGCGGCCGACACCAGCGACGACACCGACGTCGCTCAGTGCATCGCCGAGGGCCAGTCGGGCGCGGTGGTCCCGAGCAGCCCCGGGTGCTGCGACGGCCTGGCGCCGGTCGGCTGCGAACATCCCGACGCCGACGACCAGTGCACTCCGTGCGAGGGCAGCTTCGTCTGCACGAAGTGCGGCGACGCCGCGTGCGGCGCGGGCGAGAACGCCTGCAACTGCCCCGACGACTGCGCCGAGGCGTGCGTCGCCGCCGGCGACTCGGTGCCGGTCATCCCCAACCCGCCGAGCTGCTGCGCGGGGTTGGCCCCCATCGCCTGCGACAGCCCCGACGGCGACGGCAACTGCAGCGGCGGCTGCGTCGGCGCCTCCATCTGCGCCAACTGCGGCGACCACGTCTGCGGCGCGGGCGAGAACAAGTGCAACTGCCCCGGCGACTGCGCCGACGACTGCGTCGCCGCCGGCCACTCGATCCCGGTCATCCCCAACGCTCCGACCTGCTGCGCGGGGTTGGCCCCCATCGGCTGCGACACCCCCGACGGCGGCGGCAACTGCGCCGGCGGCTGCGTCGGCGCGTCGATCTGCGCCGACTGCGGCGACACGGTCTGCGGGGCGGGCGAGAACAAGTGCAACTGCCCCGCGGACTGCCACTGACGTCGAGCGCCGCGCGTCCTCCTCTCGTCTCGGGAGGCGCCGCGGGACCGCCCGTCACTCGAGCGGGATGGTGTGGGTCTCGTCGAGGACCAGCACGCGGTGCGTGCCGTCGGCGTCGGTCGTGCCGTGGCGCAGCGCGACGTGCAGGTCGACGGCGCCGCGCGCGACGAGCTCGGACTGGTGGATCTCGCCGGCCAGGACGACCAGCTCCTTCACGTCGCCCCCCGCCGCCCAGCTGCGCGCATAGCCGTGCTCGGGCAGGTCGAAGTCGAAGAACAGCGTCGGCACGCGCAGCTCGCGCGCGCCCTCGAGTGCCACCACGCGGAACGACAGGAACAGCGCGTCGACGGGCGGGTCGCCGTAGGGACCGAGGTGCGCGTGCAGGTCGCGCAGCGCGAGCGCGTCCGGGTGGGCGGCGAACTCGAAGATGTCGATGACGCCGTCGCGATCGGTGTCGCCCCAGCCGACCTCGCCCCACATCACGTCGTCGCTGGCGCCGGCGGCGAGGTAGTCGCCCATGAGCGAGAGCTGGCGCAGGAGGAAGCCGGCCATGTCGAAGTAGAGGTCGGTCGCGCCGAAGGAGTGGCCGAGCTCGTGCACCAGCAGGTACGGGTTCTGCCAGGTGCCGACGGCGACGATGCCGCGGTTCAGGTACTGGCCGCCGTAGCCCTGGAGATCGATGCGCGGCGAGGCCATCACGAGCTTGTCGTAGGTCTCGACGATGGGGCAGCCGGCGTCGGCGAAGTAGCCCTCGAGCGCCTCCTGATAGGACGGGACCCAGGTGTCGGCGTCGGGTGCCAGGAAGTCGTCGCTGTCGATGCCGGCCCGCACCGTCCAGCGGAAGTCGACGAGGTCGCGGCCGGTGCGCTCGGCGGGGCGCGCGCCGAACCAGTCGTCGACCGCGTCGAGCTGGAGCATCTCGCGGAGCTCGGCCGAGCGAGCCCATGTGCACGGGTCGGCGGAGGGGCCGCCCGCGAGCTCGTCGAAGTCGGCCAGCACATAGAGGATCGACTGCGTGCCGTGGACCAGGCTGTTGGCGGAGTTGAGGCGCGGCACGTCGCTCACGCACTCGCCGTCGACGCACGTGCCGGTCGCGCAGTCGGCGCTGTCGCAGCAGTCGACCGCGGGGAAGAAGACGCCGTCGCAGCAGCGCGCCGCGTCGTAGCGGAGGACGTCGCCGACGCAGCCCTCGCTGCGGCAGTACTGCGCCGGGAAGAAGCTCGCGCCGCAGGCGATGCCGGCGTCGGGCGGGAAGCCGATGCCGGCGTAGATCATCAGCGGGAAGTCGGCCACGTAGAGCGTCACGACGTGGCCCTGGTCGAGGTCGAAGCGGTCGGGGCGGAGCGCGCGCAGCGTCGCCTCGAGCTCGAGCGTGGCGTGCGCCGCGATGGTGAGCGACGAGCGCTGCGAGAAGTCGTCGCTCACGACCTCCCAGGTGATTTCCCACTGGCTCGAGAACGGCACGGTGCGCGCGCTCCCGCCGGGGTTCTCGACGCCGAAGCGGAGGTGGCGCACGTCGCCCGGAAGCGACGGCGGCGGCGCCTCGCGGAGGTGCACGATGAGGCCGTCGATCACCGTGTCCGGCGGCGTCGGGGTCGGAGGCGAGAGCGGCTGGCACAGGTCGCCCACCACGAAGCCCTTGCAGCGGAGGTGCGTCTCCTGCGCGAGGCACGCGCCCGGGCAGCGGCCGTCCTCGGCGAGCAGCGCGTTGCACGCGGCGCCGTCGAGGCAGAAGCCGTCGGCCGAGGTCGGCGCGTCGGTCTCGCTCGCGACGTCCGCGGCGTCCGCGTCGGGTGTGACGTCCACGACGACCGCGTCCGTTCCGAGGTCGGCGTCGTCGTCGGCGTCGGCGGCGTCGACCCCGTCGGCCCCGTCGGCCAGGTCGGGGAGATCGGCGGACGTGTCGGTGACGTCGTCGCGCGCTTCGGCGTCGGCCGGCCGGGCCTCGTCGCCGCAGCCTCCCACCATCGCGAGCCCGCAGAGCCATGCCATCGAGCGCATGGCCGGAGTGTGCCCGCGCGCCGCATATGTCACCAGACATATTTTGCGCGCGGCGCGCGGACGGCCGAGGTCTGCGACGAGGTCCCGACCCGTCGTCAGGGCACGAGCGCGGGCACGCCGGCCCGGACCTCGTCCCAGTGCGCCGCCACCTCGCGGCGCACGTCGTGGCCGTTGAACATGCTCACGCCGAGCGCGCTCGAGGGCGCGCTCGGGGCGTCGTCGGCCAGCGCGCCGAGGCCCAGCGACGCGAGCGGGAAGCGGAAGGCCGACTGGTCGACGATGACCGTGAGCGCGCCGTCGGCGTCCCAGCCGAGGTAGAGCTGGTGCGCCACGCCGGGCGCGCTCGGCACGAGCGTCCGCAGGCTCTCGGCGTCGGTGCCGCCGTCGACGTAGAGGTAGACGCCGTCGTCGTGCTGGCCGACCGAGACGTCGACGTCGACCGGCACGTCGTCGGCCAGGTTCTGCGCGCGCATGATGACGCCGCTGATGGCGGCGGACGCGGTGTGGGTGTCGGCGACGCTGAGGCGGTCGAGCGTCTGGATGGCCGCGATGGCGCGCTGCCGCCCCGGCGTCGTCGGCGGCACGCGCACGAGGTTCTGGACCTCGTCGTAGTTGGCGCCGCCCACGAGGCTCGCCGAGAGCGCGCCGCCGCTGGTCGCGACGCGGCGCTCGGCCTGGTTCCAGAGGTCGTTCACGAGGCCGCCGTCGAAGGGCTCCTGGCGCGTGGTCGTGCCGTCGCCGAGCTCGACGTTGTCGAAGGTGGCCTGGATGACGCTGCGCCCGCTGGCCGGGTTGTCGAAGGCCAGCGCGTCGAAGCCGGCGTCGAGCGGCTCCGCGCTGACGAACTCGGGGATGCCCGCCATCTCGAGGACGGCGCTGGCGTCGCCCAGGCTGAAGGTGAGCGTCTCCTTGCTCGGGTCGTAGCTGATGGCGGCGTGCAGCGTCGCGCCGACGGCGACCGGGCTGTACTGCGGGAACGCCCCGCCGCCCGGCACCTGGGGCACCGGGAACTGCTGGCTGCAGGCGGCGTCGCGGCACGACCACACCAGCGCGTTGGCGATGAGCTGGCCCTGCGAGCCCGACCAGCGCTCGAAGAGGATCTGCGCCAGGAACTCGCCGGCGCGCGTGTCGGGCTCGCCCGGCGCGCGCGGCTGGCGGAAGCGCAGCTCGAGCGGCGTGCGCACATGTCCGGTGTCGGCGGGGCTCGCGCTGTCGACGACGATGTCGGCGGCGATGTGGGTCCACGGCTGCTTGCTGCGCAGGCCGGCCCAGCTGCTCGGCATCGGCCCGGTGTCGGCGGTCGCGCGGAAGCCGCCGTCGACGACCACGCGCTGGGCGTGGGCCAGGTAGTCGCCCCACAGGCCGAGGTCGCGCTCGGCGTCGAAGGTGTCGTAGAGCGGGAGCGCCTGGGCCAGGTCGTTGTCGAGGACCAGCAGCTTGGTGCTGGTGGTCTTGCCGTTCCAGCCCGGGTCGAGCGACTTGGCGACGAAGGTCAGCGTGACCTCGCGGTGGCCGGTCGCGAGGTCGTCGTCGACGCCGACCACGTTCACGGTCTGCGGGCTCGGCGCGGCGTCGGCCGCGAAGCTGAAGCTCGACGGCTCGATGGCGACCGCGCCGGCCGGGCTCGCCGAGACCGTCATGGTCACGAGCGCGCCGGGCTTCGACGGCAGCGACACGGTGAGCGCGCCGCCCGCGCCGACCTCCGACAGCGAGCCCTCGAACGGGGTGGCGGTGGGCTCGCCGCCGGTCGTCACGGTCTCGGGATCGATGCAGACCGACTCGTAGCAGAGGCCGGACGCGCAGTCCGACGCGTCTTCACAGGCGGCTCCGAGCGGGCGCAGGCTGGGGTCGGAGCAGGCGGCCCACGCGGCGAGCGCGGCCGCGAGGCAGGAGGCGAAGAGAGGGGACCAAAGGGAACCGAGCGGTCTAGTCATGCGGGCGTCATGCGCATGCGCTGACCCCGAGTCAACACGCAACTTCGCGGGCGCGAACATCTCGAGGCACTGGTTCGAGCGACTCGGCTGGCTGGCGCGAGAGCAGGTGTGCTCATTTCTCGTGGCGCGGCGGGGTGATAGTGCGAGCGGCGCGCGCCGCGACGTTCCATCGGCATGGCCTCTCGCGTCCCGGTCGATCGTCAGTCCCGCGCCACCTCGTCCGCCCCGGCGGGCGCCGCGTCCGAGCCCGCGCCGCGCACGGCGCTCCAGCGCAAGCTGCGCGGCGCGAGCTATGCCGAGGGCGCGGCCGCGCTCGCGCCGGTGCAGATGGAGGCGGCCGCCGCGGCGCCCGCGGCCAAGGCGCCGCCGCTGCCCCCCGGCAGCGAGCCGGACCTGTCGCGCATCGACTTCCCGAGCCTGTTCTCGCCAGACGGCACGATCAAGGGACACCAGGGCGTGTTCCTGGCCGACCCGCAGGCCGAGGTGACCGGCCTCGTCATCGACGCCACCGGCCTCGCGCTAGGCGGCGGCATCGGCCAGGAGATCACCTTCGGCGAGGGCAAGCGCGATCCGCGCGACGGCCAGATCCGCGTGCAGGGCGCCATGGGTCGCATCCCGATGCTCCAGCTCTACGACCAGCCCGACGTCGGCAAGAACGCGCTGCACATCCGCGCGCGCGCCATCGCGCACGAGGACGTGGCCGAGGAGATCTGCCTCGACCAGAGCACGCGCATCCTCGTCGACCTGGCCGACGCGTGGCGACACAGCGGCTTCCTCGCCGCCGGCCGCGTGCGGATCGACGGCTGAGCCGGCCGGTCGGACGCATGGCGCTCGAGCGCGCGCGGGCCTCGCGGCTGTCCGGTGTCCGGGACAGCACGCCGGCGACGTCCGCGTCGTGTCCGCATTCCACGCGGTCCCGCGGGGTTCGCTCGCTGGCATCGGGCTTGCTGGATGCAGCGCGCCACTTGCGGTAGAGCATCGCCTCACGGCCGGGCTCCGTCCTGAGTGCGCGCATCACCACGGCGGGCACGACGAGCGCGCTGCTCCAACCTCGGGCTGACGATCGCATGAACACCACCGCCCTCCTCCGCCGCGCGCCGCCGGCCTCGCGCGCGCCCCTCGCGCTGCTCGCGCTGCTGCCGCTCGCCGCCTGTGGGGACGACAAGGTCGCCGCCCAGGACACGCTCGCGCCCGAGGTCGACGCCGACGACACCGGCGACGCCACCGGCGAGGTCGAGGACGGCGTCGACGCCGACGCCGACAGCGCCGACGCCGTCGAGGACGGCGACGCGTGCGCGCCGGGCGAGCTCGGCTGCGCCTGCGACGCCGACGACGCCTGCGCCGCCGACGAGCTCGTGTGCGACGCGGGCAGCCACCTGTGCCGCGCGGCCGTGGCCTGTGCCGACGCCGGCTGCGCCAACCACCAGCTGTGCGCGCAGGCGGCCGGCGTCGACGCGGCGTGCCTCCCGGCCTGCGACTCGGGCTACAGCTGGAACGCCGGCACGCTCGCCTGCGACGCCAACCCGGTCGCCCACTGCGGCCAGAGCGCCAGCGATCCGAACGCCATCGGCGACGACTGCGCGGCGGCCGGCCGCGTGTGCGTGGCGGCCAGCGGCGCCGACCCGGCCCACTGCGGCGACTGCGTCAGCGGCTACCTCGAGGACGGCAGCGCCTGCCGCGCGCCGCGCACCTGCAGCGCCATCGGCTGCGATGCACAACATCGGTTGTGCATCGAGGCGACGCGCACGCCGGCGGCCGACGCTCAGTGCGGCGACTGCCAGGCATCCTATGAGCTCGACCCCGACGGCGCCTGCGCCAAGCCGGCGAGCTGCGCCGAGCTCGGCTGCGCGGCGCTCGGCCGGAGCTGCGTCGACAACGGCTTCGCGCTGTGCGGCGACTGCCTCGACGGGCTGTCGCCGAAGGTCCCGGCCGACCCGATGTCGGCCTGCGTGGAGGGCCTCGGCTGCCGCGACCTCGACTGCGGCGACGACTACTGCATCGAGTCGTCGAGCGTCGGCGTCGACGCCACCTGCGCGGCCTCGACCTGCGGCGCGGGCGAGGCGAAGAACCAGGCGACCGGCGCCTGCGTGACCTGCAACGGCAGCTGTACGAAGACCGGCGAGACCGGCCGCTTCTGGCTCTACACCCGCAGCAACGGCAGCTGCGTGTGCGAGACGAGCGAGGACTGGTACCTCGACACCACGCTCGGCGCGACGCCCAAGCCCTGCGACGCCGACGGCGACGGCTGGGTGCGGAGCTCGGCCCAGCCCTTCGTCGAGCCGACCGGCAGCCTCGACGCGGCGGTGGCCGCCAACGCGCGCTGCCTCGTCCACCACATCGATCGCGTGACGCTCCAGAACGAGTGGGCGCAGCGCTACGTCGTCCGCCCGTGCACCGCGCCGCACGGGCCGGTGGCCGAGGGCGCGACCTGCGCGGGGACGGAGGCGGTGTCGCTCTACGAGAAGACCGAGCTCGACGACGACGCGTCGCTCACCGACCTCGTGCGCTACCCGGTCTACAGCCACGACGGCGTCGGGCGGCAGCTCTCGGCCTCCGAGGTGAACCCGCTCACCAAGGCCTGCGTCAGCGCCGCCGCCGACCTCGACGGCAACGGCATCGAGGACGTCGAGGAGGCGGCCGAGATGGAGGTCCCGGCCGCCGTCACGCTGACCGATCTACAGGCCACGCTGCTGCACTTCGGCTACTTCGTCGAGCTGCACACGAGCTCGTACGAGGACCGTCCGGGCGAGGACTACGGCACGCTGGTCATCGGCGAGCGCTCGCGCTGCGACGACGCCTTCCCGCTCACCTACGCCGCCAGCGCCGACCCGTACTGGCGCCAGTGCACGCGCAACCGCAAGGCCACCTTCGATCGGGCGGCCGCCCTTCCCGGCTTCGATCTGGCCCGCTGGAGCTGCGACGCCACCTCGGGCAGCTGCCCCGAGCTGCCGGCACCGACCACGCTGACGCCGGTGACGACCATCCCGGCGCACGGCCTCTGCCAGGTGTCGCGCCCGCCGGCCGACGGCGTCTGGCGCGGCATGAACCACCACAGCCAGTTCCGCTGCGTCGAGGTCACGGCCGGCGCCGCCAGCGAGAGCTGGCAGCTCGCGAAGGCCGACCTCTACGACGCGACGACGCAGTCGGCCGGTCGCTACCAGTTCGACGGCTGCGGCGTCAGCGGCAGCGCGAGCCCGCACGGCAGCGGCGAGCCGGCCGCGCCCGTCATCGCCTGCGCGCCCGAGCTGCCCGAGGCCGGCGCCGTCGGCTTCGTGGCCGCGCGCTACGACGACGACCGCGCGCCCGCAGACTACCGCGAGGGCTGCATCGACGAGTGGCGCACCTGGCCCGAGCTCTGCCCGGGCTGGGATGCGAGCCTGCCCGAGGACGATCAGGCGGCCGTCGGCGACGGCCAGTCGCAGGCCTTCGGCGAGCTCATCTGCGGCTGCGCCGAGGCCTTCGGCGGCATCGCCTGCCAGACCGGCTGCGGCGCCGGCGACCTCATGCTGTCGACGGGCTACGCCACCGTGCCGCGCGACGGCTACTGGCTCTGCGGCGACCTCGCGGCCAGCGGCTGCGCCGAGCGCTGCCCGAGCGACGTGGCCATCGACGACTTCGCGTCGCAAGCCAGCGGCTGGACGCTCGGCGGCGCGGCGGCCTTCGAGGGCACGCGCGTGCGGCTGACGCCCGACAGCGCCAACGTGACCGGCTACGCCTTCCGCGACGCGCGCACCTATGTGGAGACCGGCTTCACCGCCGACCTCTCCTTCGAGATGACGGCCTCGAGCGGCGCCGGTGGCAGCGGCCTGGCCTTCGTGGTGCAGGCCGACGCCGCCAGCGACAGCGACGACAGCGGCAGCGGCAAGGGGCTGGCCGTGAGCTTCGACAGCCAGGCCGACGGCGCGTCCGAGACCGCCGACGGCGTGGTGGTGCGCGTGAACGGCAGCGTCGTCGCGTCGAGCTACGTGAGCGGCGACTGGAGCAACAGCGGCATCCACGCGGCGCGCGTGGCCTGGTTCGGCGACGAGCTGGTGGTGAGCGTCGACGGCGTCGAGCGCGTCCGCTTGACGCTGGCGCTCGCGGCGGCCTCGGTGTGGGACGCGAGCGGCGAGGCCAGCGTCGGCTTCGGCGCCAGGAGCGGCTCGGCCGCCGAGACCCACGACGTGACGTCGTTCAACCTCGGCTGCATCGCCGCCTGCGACGAGACGGCGCAGGTGCTGAGCGACGCCGGCACGGTGTGGACGCTGGACGCCGGCATCGGCCAGAGCATCAGCGGCGCGAGCCTCTACCAGGGCTCGACGCCGTGCGCCTCGCTCGGCCTCGACGCCAGCCTGCATGGTGCCACCGGCGTGTGCGGCGGGACGCCGGGGTGCAGCGGCGCCATGGCCTTCGACGCGGCCCAGACGCTGTGCGCCGCCAGCGGCATGCGCCTGTGCACGCTGGCCGAGCTGCACGCCGACGAGGCCGCCGACGGCGCCTGCGGCTACGACGCCGCGCGCGTGTGGTCGTCGACGACCTGCGCCGGCGGCGTGCAGACGGCCGCGGGTGCCGCGGCGAACGCCGGCGCGGTGCCCGATCAGTGCACCGCCACCAGCGGCAGCGCCGACGTGCGCTGCTGCGCCGATACCACCGCCAGCGGCTGGAGGCTGCGATGAGCTCGACCCCTCGTGACCTGCTCGGCGACGCCCGCCGCCGACGCTGGCAGTTCCTGCTGGCGTGGCTCGGCGGCTCGGTCGTCACCGCCGTGCTGTGCGTGTCGCTGCGCGCCGGCGCCGACGGCGACCCCAACACCGACGACCTGCCGCGGCTCGTGCCCTTCAGCGGCACGCTGGAGAAGGACGGCGCGGTCTGGAGCGGGCACGCCGACCTGACGTTCACGCTCTACGCCGGCGCCACCGCCACCGCCGCGCTGTGGAGCGAGACGCAGGAGGTGACCGTCAACCGCGGCGCCTTCACCGTGCTGCTCGGCGCCGCCAGCGCCGCGTCGGCCACGGCCCTCGAGGACCAGCTCACGAGCGACGTCGACCTCTACGTCGGCGTCAGCGTCTCGACCGCGTCGGGCACGGTGACGCTGGCCGATCGCAAGCGCATCGTGGCCATGCCCTACGCCGTCCTGACCACCGCGGCGACCTGGGTCGACGCCGGCCGCCGCCTGGTGGTCGAGGACCTGGCCGGCATGCCCGCCAACGGGTCGAGCGGCCCCTTCACGCTGACCGACCTCGACGCGCATCGCCTGACGCTCGACGGCGACGACATCAACTCGACCAGCAGCCTCGGCCTGAACCGCTTCTCGGCCGAGGCCGTGACGCTGAGCGGCGACCTCAGCATCGCCGGGGCGCTGCTGGTCAACGGCGCGCACGCGGCCGATCACGTGAGCGGCGACGCGCTGACCCTGCGCGCCGACGGCGGGCGCCTCGTCTTCGACGGGCCGGTGACGTTCAACCGCGACACGACCGGCCTCCAGGTGACCTCGATCTTCCCCAACAGCGGCGGCTCCTGCGTCGAGTACAACCTCCAGGACCTCGACGGGGCGGGCTCGGTCGAGCGCTACTGCCCGGGGGGCATGGTCATGGTCGGCGGCCTCTTCCAGGCCTACCCCGGCAACAACGCCAAGGCCATCGAGGTCATGCGTTGCTGCCCGGCCAACGGGACGGTGCAGTGATGATGCGCGCGCATATCCTCCTCGGCTGGCTCGGCGGCTCGGTGACGACCGCGGGCCTCCTCGTGACGGCCATGGCGGCGGCCGACGGCGACATCAAGACCGACGCCGTGCCGACGCTCATGCCCTACGAGGGTCGCCTCGAGCACGACGGCGTGGCCGTCGACGACGACGTCTCGATGACCTTCCGCATCTACGACGGCGCGTCGCTGCGCTGGAGCGAGGACCGCACCGTGGCCGTCGTCGGCGGGCGCTTCGCGGCGCTGCTCGGCGACACCTCGGCGGCCAGCGGCGCGACGCTGTCGAGCGTGCTCCAGGACGCCGACGACCTCGCGCTCGAGGTCGTGGTCCACGACGCGCAGGACGGCGACCTCGTGCTCGAGGGCCGGAAGCGCCTGGCCGTGCGACCCTACGCGCTGCTCTCGCACGCCGGCGTCGGCGTGCGCCTCGGCCAGCAGCTCATCGTCGAGACCGATCGCACCGTCAGCGCCGACGGCAGCGACGCGCCCTTCCTCGTGCGCGACGGCGACGGCCATCGCCTGGCCATCGACGGCGACGAGGTCGACAGCGCCAGCGCGCTGCAGCTGAACCGCGCCTCGGGCCTCGCGACCAAGGTCGGCGGCGCGCTCACCGTGGTCGGCGGCAGCGTGACGCTGGCCGCGTCGAGCAACGGCGACGGCGGCGCCATCGCCAGCGTGAGCGGCGGCGCGCTCGAGCTGAACCCGTCGGGCGCGCTCGGCAGCCAGACCAACTTCGGCGGGCCGGTGACCTTCAACGGCGACGTGTCCGGCCTCGCGGCCAGCACGAACCAGGACAACTCGGCGGCCGGCTGCGTGACCTACGACCTCGGCCTGACGACGGGCCAGCTCCAGCAGCTGTGCCCGTCCGGCACGGCCATGGTCGGCGGCATCTTCGGCAAGAACAACGACAACACCACCAAGGGTCTCCAGTTCATGCGCTGCTGCCCCATCTCCTGGAACGCCCGATGAGCGCGCCCCACCTCGCGACGGGCGACCTCGCCCCGACTCCGCGCCCGGCCTCGCGCCTCCGCTTCGGCCTCGGCCTGCTGGCCGTGTCGGCGCTGGCGGCCACGCTGTCCCTGGCCGTGTCGCTGCTCCTGCCCGGGCACGGGCGCGCCACGCTGGGCGACGACAAGCTGCCCGATCTGCTGCCCTACGAGGGCACGCTGGCCAAGGACGGCGCGCCGTTCTCGGGCAAGGTCACGCTCGAGCTGCGCCTCTACGACGACCCCGGCAGCACCGCGCCGGTCTGGACCGAGCGCCAGGACGTCGTCGTCAGCGACGGCCACTTCTCGGTGCTGCTCGGCGCCGCGTCGGGCTCGGGCTACCTGCGTGGCGTCATCGAGGGCGCCGACGACCTCTACCTCGAGACCGCGCTGGTCGCGGGCAACGGCGAGACCCACGCCTTCCCCGGCCGCCGCCGCTTCACGCCGGCCCCGGCCGCGCTCATCACCAAGGCGTTCAGCGACGCCAGCGTGCACGCCGGGCTGGCCATCACCGCCGCGCGCAGCGTCGACGAGCACGGCATCGCCGGGCCGCTGGCCATCCACGACAGCGACGGCGGCGTCATCGGCATCGACGGCTCCGACCTCGACGCCTTCGCGCCGCTGGCCCTGCAGGCGCGCTCGAAGGCGGGCGCGCGCGCGGGCGGCGACCTCGACGCGGCGGGCGGCCTGGCCGTGCAGGCATCCGCCGGGGCCACCGCCTACACGCTCTTCCGGCGCGTCGGCAGCGACCTGCACGTCGACCCCGACGTCGCGCTCAGCGGCACGAGCGTCAACACGCCCGTCGCCTTCCAGGGCGACGTCACCGGCCTCACCGCCGTCAACGCCCCGGGCAGCTGCGAAGACGTGGGCATCGCCAACGGCAACACCTCGCAGACCATCGTCTGCAGCAACGGCCGCTACCTCTCCGGCGGCACCTTCCAGGGCAACTACTCCGACGGCAAGACCCTCTCGTCCATCCGCTGCTGCGCCATGGTGCTCTACCTGCAGTGAGGGCGGGCGCGAGCCGCGGAGGCCCGCGCGGCTCGACACGCGCGGGGTCCCCGATCTGGCGATCCAGCCCTGGGCCGATGGCCACGAGGCCAATGGGCTCGAGCACTTCGCGCGTGCGCGACGCCGGCACATGAGCTGCAGAACCTCGCCGGTGGGTCCGCCGAAACGAGGTGCTCCATGGCCGCACCACAACCCACCGTGGCCTCCCCGACCACCAAGAGCGTGTCGCCGACGACCTCGGCGCCGACATCGTCCGCCCCGTCCGCCTCGCGCGGGCAGGTGCAGTCCAGGCTGCGCGGCATGTCCTTCGACGAAGGCGAGGCCGCGCTGCGTCCGGGCGGCCCGGGCGGCGGCGCGGCGGTGCAGCGCGAAGAGGCGAAGGGCGCCGGCGCCGCGGCCGCGAGCAAGACGCCGCCCGTCGAGACGAAGGACGCCGCCGCCGTGGCCAAGGGCGCGCCGGCCGAGACGAAGGACGCCGCCGCCGCGACCAAGGACACGGCCGCCGAGGCGAAGGGCGCGGCCGCCGAGACGAAGGACGCGGCCGCCGAGGCGAAGGGCGCCGGCGCGGCGAAGAGCCCCGAGGCCGGCATCGTGCCCGCCGCGACGAGGAGCCCGGTCATGAGCAAGGACGCCTCGCGCGCGCTCCTCGACGGTGCGTTCGGCAGCTACAAGAAGATCTCCGCCGGCAACGTGCGCGTGCTGCCGGAGGCCGACTTCCGCAAGTCCTACGACGACATCTACGGCAGCACCAACTACGCCTGGGCGAAGTACGTCGTGCCGCGCTACGGCAGCCTCAACGGCTTCGCCTACGGCGGCGTCAACTACATCAACCAGGATCGCGCCGACGTGACCACGACGCCGCACGAGATGCTCCACAGCAACACCGCGCCGGACTTCATCAACGTCGTGGGCAACCCCTTCACCGAGGGGACGACCGAGTACCTCGAGCAGTACGCCCTGCGCGTCGGCAAGGTCCCGAGCTCGGCGATGAGCCACTACCCGGAGGAGCGGAAGGTCGTCGACGCGTTCCTCGCGTCGGGCCGCTCCGAGAGCGATCTCTTCACCGCCTACCTGAAGGGCGGCGCGGCGACGCTGGTCAAGGCGCACGTCGACGCGAGCTGCACCAAGACCTGGGAGCAGGTGAAGGCGTCGACGATCGCCTCGAAGTGGGCCGAGGCGCGCGCCGGCCTGGCCAAGAAGGGCGGCGAGAAGAAGGCCGAGGCGCCGGCGGCCGAGAAGAAGACCGAGGCGCCGGCGCCGCCGGCCGCCGCGGAGAAGAAGCGCCGGACGCAGCCGGAGGGAGCGACATGAGAACCCCATCCAGTCACGACCAGAGGGCCCAGGCGCTGTTCGACCGGCTCGCCCCCGAGGTCGTCGCGCGCATGAGCGACGTCCAGGCGACGCGCGCGCGCGGCCTCCTGCGCGAGCTCCTCTCCCAGTGGGCCTACGAAGCCGGCGCCCACGAGGGGAGCGACGCCATCTACGACATCCTCGAGCAGGACCTCAGGACCGAGATCGCCGGCAAGGGCGCCGACCAGCGCTTCGACGTGCTCTGGGGCAACGTCCTCACGCGGCGCCTGCGCGACGTGAGCGGCGCGACGTTCGCGCTCGGGCAGCGCGTCATCGACGGCACGGTCGCGGACGCCGAGGCGAAGGCGCGCGGCCGCGAGCTCCTGTCCCAGACCGAGGTGCTCGCGGCCGAGGTCCGCACCATCGTGGACGGCGAGCGCCGCCTGGTGCTCGAGCGCCAGGTGCAGGACGCCATGCTGGAGGCGCTCTATGCCATCGAGGGCAAGGCCATGAGCCGACGCCTCGACCGCTATCGCCTCGACGGCCACGGCGCGATGCCGAAGCCGAACGTCACGCCCTGAGGCGCGCGGCGAAGAGCTCGAGCACCCGCTCCCACTGCCGCTCCGCGGCGGCCTCGTCGTAGACCGGGAAGTCCGGGACGGCGAAGCCGTGGAGCGCGCCCTCGAAGAGCTCGATGCGATGATCGACGCCGGCCTCGCGCAGCGCCTTGCCGAGGGTGTCGCGCTGCTCGGGGGTGCACGACCCGTCCCGGTCGGCGCACGCGAAGTAGAGGCGGCCGCGCATGCGCGCCGCGCCGAGGTGCGGGCTGTTGGGCTTGTCGGTGACCAGCGCGCCGCCGTGGATGGACGCGCTTGCGACCACGCGATCGGCCAGCTCCGCGGCCGCGAAGAACGCCATGCGCCCGCCCATGCAGTAGCCGACGCAGCCGACCCGGCGTGCGTCGACGCGCGCGTCGGCCTCCATCGCGGCGATGAAGGCGCGCGTGTCGGACATCGCCTGAGCCGGCGTGAAGCCGTTCATGAGCGCGGCGATGCGCTGGCGCTCCGGCGGATCGGTCCACACTGTCGCGAAGTCGAACGGCGCGAACGGGCCCGAGCGCCAGTAGAGGTTCGGCTGCACGACGGCATAGCCGGCCGCGACGAGCCGCTCGGCCATGCTGGCGAGCGCCGGGCGCAGGCCGCCCGCGTCCATGTACGAGACCACGAGCGGGAACGGCCCGGGGCCCTCCGGCAGGTACGCCACCCCGTCGGCCACTCCGCCCTCCACGGCCACCTCGATGCGAATCGCCATGTCTCCCTCCGGGTACCTTCGAGCCGTCCCGAGGAGAGCATGCGCGTCGTCGCTCCGCAATGCGACGACCGGCGGGCCCGCGCGCGAACCGACGCTCGCACCGCGGTCCGCGCGTCCGTCACTCGCTCTGCTTGCGCACCACCCGCGCCAAGGTCGGCGCGGTCGCATCCACCATGGCCGGCGCGTTCGTGTCGGCGGAGACGAGATCCGGCAGTCGATAGCCGTGCGCATGTCGGCTGTCGCCGTCGATGAGCCAGAGCACGTCATCGGCGAGCTGGCGCGGGCGCAGGTATCGCGCGCCGTCGTAGGTCACCGCCTTGACGAGCTCGCCGCGCTGCGTGGAGACCACGAGCAGCTGCGAGCTCTCGGCCACGAACGCGACCTGGCAGCAATCGGTCCTGAAGAGAACAGGCCATGGCTTGGCCCCCGTCGCGAGGGGATACGACCACAGGACTCGGCCGAGCGTGAGGTCGAGCAGGTCGAGTCGGTAGTCGTGGCGATCGCCCCCTTTGTCGTGGAACTCGCCCGACGCTCGCACACCCGCGTCGGTGTCTGATTCGCCCGGCTTGACGTCGAAGGTCCATCGGACGCCGTTGTCGACTTGCACGACGACGGCCAGGTAGCGTGGCAGCGCCCCGACGTCCCTGGCTCGCACCATGTCCACCACGCTCGACACTGCGCGGTCGCGACCGAGGGGTATCGTCCAGCGGAGCTGGTGCGTCGCGGCATCGAGCCCGACGACATCGTAGTTGGAGACGTCGTCGCCGCGGCGCTCGAGGGTGATGACGTCGAGGTCCCCGACGTGACCGCAGACCATGCCGCTGAGATCGAGCCATTCGGACTCACGCCACCTCGCCGTCAGCGGCAGCGAGAACCCCGACACCGCGCCGTCCGGTGCGATGCGGCTCACGCGCGCGCCGTCGGGATCGGCGGGACGCAGGTCACGCATGAACGTGGGCATGACGACGACCTGGTCGCCGACCACGCACGAATTGCCGAACACGGGCGAGGCTGCCCGCTCGACGAGCTCGCGCTTGACTCCGTCCTTCGCGACATAGTGGCCCGCCATGACCGCCGCGCCGTCGGCGACCACCAAGCTCGGGTGTTCGATGAAGCTCGTCCATTGGAGTCTGCCGGTCGCGGCGTCGCGCTTCTCGAGCGTCGGATAGTCGCTCAGCCACACGGCATCGCCGTCGGTCAGCGTGGATATGGCGGCATATGAGGGAGCGGTCATTGCGGCGCTCCACAGCTGGCGACCGTCGCGCGCGGAGATGCCGACGAGCGCGTTCGAGTGGTCGTCCGGATCGAGCCGCAGCACCAACACCGAAGGATTGGCGTCGAGCGACACGACGTCGCCGATATTGCCACCGCCGGTCATGACCGTGGTTCGCCAGACCTCTTCGCCGGCGGCGTCGACGCGCGTCAGCGTCAGCTCGCGCGCCGACTCGGATCGCGAGTAGGTCGACTCGACGAGCACCGCGTGCCCGCCCTCGAGCGCGATGACCTCCGCGATTCCGCGTTCGTCCCAGCGGTCGCGCAGCAGGAAGTAGCCGCCCACGACCGCGAGCACGCCGAGCGACAGCCCGACGACGAGGCGGATGCGCGCCGGCGAGCTCCTCGCTCCGGTGGGACGGGCCGACTCATTCGTCATGTCGCCATATTCGCACCGTCTGGACAGAGGCGCGAGCCCACCCGGTGCGACGCGCGTCGCGCGAGAGCTCGGCCGCCGCTCAGGGATAGCAGAGGAAGCCGCTGCTGGTCGTGCCGGAGAGGAAGGCCGCGTTGATGGACGCGGCGCAGCTCTGGGCCTGGCTGATGGTGAGGACCCGCGGGGCGGCGCTGCCGAGCAGGCCCTCGGCCTCGAAGAGCACGCGCGAGACGGTCTGGCCGAGGCAGGGGCTCGCGCTCTGGCACACCACCAGGTCGCCGAGGGCCACGCGGCTCGGCGAGAGGTCGGCGTCACAGGCGTCGAGCCAGACGTTGAGCGCCAGCGCGACGACGTCGCCGACGAGCAGGCCGGGGCGCGGCGAGGCCGGATCGGTGACGCTGGTCGTCAACGCCACGCTCGTGCCCGTCGTCGGCAGCGCCGCGCGCACCGCCGCGGCGCTCGTGAGGGTCAGCGTGCGCGTGGTCGTCGCGACGCCGGCCAGGTCGCCGACGACGACGCCGTGCGGGAAGCAGGCCGCGAAGTGGTCGCCGAGCGCGGTCGCGGCGGCGCCGGTGGCGGCGTCGTACTCGGCCTGCCGATAGGTGCGGAAGTCGCCCGCGGCCACCGCGGCGCACGCGCTGCCGTTCCAGCGCTGGCCGGACGGACACGCGCAGTCGAAGGTGCCCGGCGCGTTGGTGCAGGCGCTCCCGACCGGGCACGGCGCGGCCAGGCACTCGTCGATGTCGACGCAGCGACCGTCGAGCGCCGCGAACCCGGCCGCGCACGTGCACGTCGCACCGACGCACGCCGGCGCCGCCTGGCAGCTCGCGGCGCCGGGCTGCGACTCGCGTCCGACGGCGCACGGGCGGCAGTCGACGGCGCCGGTCTCGTCGCTGTAGGTGCCGGCCGGGCACGGCTCGCACTGGTCGCTGCCGGCGGCCGCGGCGTGGAACCCCGTCGGGCACGGCAGGCACGACTCCCAGGTCTCGCCGGCGTTCCGGCCCGGTGCCGTGCCGGCCGGGCACGGCACGCACACGGCGAGCTGGCCGAGCGCGCCGGGCGCGATCTCGCGCGCCTCGCCGGGCGCGCACTCGGCGGCGCACTCGGGCGCGCTCGGGAAGCTCGCGTCGCAGTAGCCGAGCCCGGAGGTGAGGAGGCTCTGGCCCACGCGGATCTCCGGGGCGCGCGCGCGGTCGACGCAGATGCGGTCGTCGATCCAGGTGTGGCTCGAGGGCTCGGCGGCGTTGGGGGTCGCCAGGCAGTTGAGGCAGTTCGTGCCGCTCGCGTCGCACGACGGGACGTTGGTGGAGAAGTTCCAGAAGAAGAGCGGGTGCGACTGTCCGAGGCAGGCGTACATGCGCGACGTCCAATGCGCGGCGGGCACCTGGTCGACCCAGTTCGGATCGCTCGGCTCGCGGAACGGGAAGCACTCCGGATCGGTCAGGAGGTCGAGCGGCGAGAAGCCCGGGTCGGCCTCGCGCGCGTGCTGGTCCACGAGCGAGAGCTGCCAGCCCTGGCCGTTGGGGACGCACAGGTAGACGTTGGACCAGGCCGTGGCCTCGTCCGGCGAGCCGACCTTCAGGCACGTCTTGCCGACCACGGGCCCGCTCGTGCTCCACGAGAGGTCGTTCTTGGTGAGGTCCTTGAAGCAGGTGACGCCGTCGTCGGACCAGGATCCGCGCGCGCACTCGATGCAGGCGGAGGCGCCGGCCGGCGCGATGCTGCCGGCGGGGCAGGCGCGGCAGGCGGCGTCGCCGGGCTCGGCGATGGAGCCCGCGCCGCACGGGAGGCAGCTCGTCTGGGTCGCGTCGGGCGCGCGACCGGCCGGGCACAGCTGGCAGGCGGCGCCGTCGAAGATCGTGCCGGGCGCGCAGCGACGCGAACAGGCAGCGCCGTCGAAGCTCGTGCCCGGCGCGCAGGCGCAGCTGTACGAGCCGATGGTGTTGCTGCAGACGCCGGCGCTCGAGCAGGCGTTGGCGGGGTTGTTCAGCGCCAGCGGCAGGCCGTGGGTCGCCGTCGTGAAGGGCCCGCGCGCGAAGGACGAGACGCTGAACCAGCTCGGCGCGGTGTGCGGGCCGGCGAAGGTGCCGCTGGCGATCAGGCCCGAGGCTTCGACCTCGTCGCTCGGGGCGACGTGCTCTTCCGCGGCGCCGGTCATGCTCCAGGTGCCGTCCGCCAGCGTGGTGAGCACGGCGGCGCCGCCCGGGGAGGTCTCGCCGCTCAGGATCCAGGCGTCGTGCGGCTCGTCGAAGTGGCCGTCGCGGTCGGCGTCGGCGCGCACCTCGAAGCGCACGACGTGCCACGTGGCCTGGGTCGCGGTCGACGCGACGGGCATCAGGTCGAGGGCGCCGCGCACGACGAAGCCCGCGGCGACGCCGGCCACCGGCGGGAACGGCGCGGGCTGGGAGCCGGGCCGATCGAAGGCGAGCGCCGCGTCGTCCGCGCTCGCGAAGCTCAGGCCGGCGCACTCGTCGACGTCGATGCAGCCGGCCGGGTCGGCGCCGTTGCCGGTGTAGCCGGCCGGGCAGTCAGCGCAGGCGTGACCGCCGGGGGTGTTGATGCAGACCGTCAGGGCGTCGCAGCCGCCGTTGCCGACCCGGCACTCGTCGACGTCGACGCAGCCGCCCGGGTCGGCGCCGTTGCCGGTGTAGCCGGCCGGGCAGTCGCTGCAGGTGCGGCTGCCGATGGTGTTGCTGCACGTCGTCAGGTCATCGCAGCCGCCGTGGTCCACCAGGCACTCGTCGATGTCTGAGCAGCCGCTGTCGCCGTCGCCGGCGTAGCCGCTCGGGCACGGCCCGCAGGTGCGCCCGCCGGGCGTGTTGACGCAGACCGTGAGCGGATCGCAGAGGCCGTTCAGCGCCTCGCACTCGTCGACGTCGACGCAGCCGCCGGGATCGGCGCCGTTGCCGCTGAAGCCGGGCGGGCAGTTGCCGCAGCTGCGCCCGCCGATCTGATTGGTGCAGGTCGTACGCGGGTCGCAGCCGCCGTTGCCGACCAGGCACTCGTCGACGTCGACGCAGCCGCCGGGGTCGGCGCCGTTGCCCGTGAAGCCGGCCGGGCAATCGCCGCAGGCGCGGCCGCCCATGGTGTTGATGCAGGTCGTGCGCGAGTCGCAGAAGCCGTTCAGGAACTGGCACTCGTCGACGTCGACGCAGCCGCCGAGGTCGGCGCCGTTGCCGCTGAAGCCGGGCGGGCAGTTGCCGCAGGCGCGCCCGCCGATCTGATTGGTGCAGGTCGTGCGAGCGTCGCAGCCGCCGTTCCCGACCAGGCACTCATCGACGTCGACGCAGCCGCCCGGGTCGGCGCCGTTGCCGCTGTAGCCGCTCGGGCAGTCGCCGCAGGTGCGGCCGCCCGGGACGTTGACGCAGGTCGTGCGCACATCGCAGCCGCCGTTCTCGACCAGGCACTCGTCGACGTCGACGCAGCCGCCGGCGTCGGCGCCGTTGCCGCTGAAGCCGGGCGGGCAGTTGCCGCAGGCGCGCCCGCCGATCTGATTGGTGCAGGTCGTGCGAGCGTCGCAGCCGCCGTTCCCGACCAGGCACTCATCGACGTCGACGCAGCCGCCCGGGTCGGCGCCGTTGCCGCTGTAGCCGCTCGGGCAGTCGCCGCAGGTGCGGCCGCCCGGGACGTTGACGCAGGTCGTGCGCACATCGCAGCCGCCGTTCTCGACCAGGCACTCGTCGACGTCGACGCAGCCGCCGGGGTCGGCGCCGTTGCCGCTGAAGCCGCTCGGGCAGTCGCCGCACGCGCGGCCGCCGACGGTGTTGGTGCAGGTGGTGCGCGGGTCGCAGCCGCCGTTGTCGTGGGCGCAGTCGTCGATGTCGGCGCAGCCGTCGACGCCATTGCCGGTGTAGCCGGCGGGGCAGTCCCCGCACAGGCGGCTCCCGGGCGTGTTGGTGCAGGTCGTCAGGAGGTCGCAGCCGCCGTTGCCGACCAGGCACTCGTCGATGTCGACGCAGCCGTTCACGGCGTCGCCGCTCGTGCCGGCCGGGCAGAACCCGGCGGGGTACTGCACCTGGAAGGCGACCGGGCCGTCGACGGTGTAGCGCGAGGCCACGCCGGCGTGCGGCGCGAGCCCGTCGAGCGGGTGCTGCGAGCACACGAGGGCCGCGCCGTCGGTGACCCGGACGTCGAAGTCGATCCACGGCCAGATCGTGTCGGCCGGCGTCGTGTAGTCGGTGAAGGTGCCGCTCGTGGCGGTGGCGCGCCCGACCAGGCGGCAGTCGCGCCCGCCCGCGAAGCCGAGCGCGACGTTCAGGTAGACCTTGCCCGCAAGCGCCTCGCGGCCGGCGAACACCATGGCGCCGAAGAGCGGGCTCACGCCGTTCACGACCGGCAGCGCGTGGCCGACGACGTCGAGCGGGACGGCCGCGCGCCCGTCGGCGCAGACGAGCGCGGGCGGGTCGAGGTAGAGGTGGGTCGCCTCGGCCTCGTCGGGTCCGCCGGTGCAGGCGAAGCCGATGACGATGCTGTCGCCGCGCTCGCCGTCGGGTCGCGGCACGAGCTGCAGCATCGAGCCGGTGTCGGGGTCGACGCAGTCGACCTTGGCCGAGCAGAAGATGTCGTCGAAGGCGACCGCGACATCGAAGAAACCCTGCCGGGCGGAGCGCGCGACGGTGACGTCGAAGGTCACCGCCGTGTCGGCGTTGGCGACGCAGCGCGCGTCGCGCACGAGCGGACCGGGATCGACCCAGTCGGTGAGGGCGACGCCGCCGGGCCCGTAGAGCGCGCGCAGCCGGAGCGTGACGCGGTGCAGCTCGGCGCCGGGCGAGGCGTCGCACGGGGCGACGTAGGTGATGCCGCCGGTGCCGTCGCCGAAGGTGTCGGCGCAGACCGGGTCGAGCGCGACGACCGTCGCCGGAGGCGTCGCGCCGTTCACGACGCTGAGCGACCAGCAGGCGTTCTCGACGCCGTCGAGCTGGAGCGGCTGGATCGAGATGGCGATGCGCGGTCCGGGCTCTGCGGAGCCGCAGCCTGCGAGCATGACGGCCAGGCACGACGACAGTCGAAGTCGGGACAACGCGCACCCCACGCATGTGACGGGGCGACGCTCGCGCGCCGCCATTGCCGAATACCCGGGTATTAACATGCGCCGCGCGGGCCTGTCGCCTTGCTTCCAGCCGCCACGGAGCGGGACCGCGGACTTGGACGGATCCACATCTTGCGGGTGCTGGCTGTGAGCGACCGAGGTCGCGCGGGCTGTCCGGTGTCCGGGACAGCCACGCCCTCGGACGGCGCGCCATGTCCGCTCGGCGCGCGGGTCCGCGGGCTTCGGCAGCTGGCATCGGGCTTGCTGGAAGCGCGGCGCCACCTGCGCTAGAGGTGCCGGCGGTAGAACCGCTGTGTCGACCACCGCAGCCCGTCCCGGAGACGCCCCTTGAAGATGCCGACGACGCCGTCCCACGGGACGATCGCCACCCTCGCGCTCAGCCTGAGCCTGTTCGCGGTCGGACCCGCGCGCGCCCAGACCGGCGTGTCCGACGACCGCGTGAGCCTGCCCGAGGGCCCGGGCTCGCTCACCGGCATCGGCGACGACGTCGCCATCGATCCCAACATGGGCGCCATGTCCTTCGGCGTGCCCATCCGCGTCCCGGCCGGCTACGGCGCGCTCACGCCCAACCTCTCGCTCTCCTACAGCTCGGCCGGCGGCGCGTCGGTGGTCGGCATGGGCTGGTCGATGGCGATGCCGTCGATCGAGCGCCTGACGCTGCGCGGCGTGCCGCGCTACGCGACCGACGACACCTTCAGCGCCGACGGCGGCACGCAGCTCGAGCGCGTCGCGACCACCGGCGACACGCAGACCTACCGCGCGCGCATGGAGGGCGGCTTCGTGCGCTACACCTGGCACGCGGTCGGCACCGGCAAGGAGGGCTACTGGACCGCCGAGTGGCCCGACGGCCGCGTCGGCACCTACGGCGCCGATCACGACGGCGCGACCGTCGCCTCGGCGCGCGTCGGCGACGCGAGCAAGGGCACCTTCCGCTGGCTGCTCGTCGACGTCGTCGACGTGTGGGGCCACCTCCTCCACTACGGCTACACCGCGTCGGGCTCGACCTCGCTGCTCACCTCGGTCGCGTGGATGTACGACGGCGCCACCCCGACCTACACCGTCGCGCTCACCTACGAGGCGCGCGAGGACCGCATCAGCAACGCCACCGGCGGCTTCGAGGAGGTGCTCGACAAGCGCCTCTCGCATGTGGCGGTGACCTCGGCCGGCACCACCATCCGCAGCTACGAGCTGGCGTACGACAGCTACGCCGCCTCGGGCGGCTCGACGCGGCTCGCGTCGGTGGCCATGCGCGGCGTGGGCGACGAGCTCTACCCGGCCGTGACCACCTTCGCCTACTCGCAGTCGCTCGGCGGCATCTGCGCCGACGCTACCTGCGCCAAGCCCTTCGTGCAGTCGATGGGCTCGATCCTCACCGGCCTCTCGACCGGCCACGTCACGCTGCTCGACCTCGACGGCGACGCGCTCCCCGACATCGTCGACAGCTCGATCGCCGACGCGCCGCACCGCATCTTCATGAACGTCCTCGGCAGCGACTCGCACACCTTCGCCGCCCCCAAGGAGTCGGCGCTCGGCAGCCAGAACGAGCACGACTTCGCCGTGCCCGGCGTGCAGGTGCTCGACGCCAACGGCGACGGCTTCACCGACGTCGTCAACGCCAAGACCGGCCGCATCCTCTACAACAAGGGCGGCGGCGACTGGGCCGAGGACCTCGACGTGTGGGCCGACGGCGCCTCGGGCCTGCCCGAGCTCACCGAGTCCGAGCTCGAGCACCTGCGCTTCCTCGACTACGACGGCGACAAGCGCATCGACGTCATCCGCTCGTCGGGCGTCGGCGCCGGCAACTCGACCGTCGTCTACCGCAACACCGGCACGGGCTTCGCCATCGACGACCACGTCGACGCGCTGGCGGTCGGCTTCGACGGCGGCGACATCGAGCTCAACGACATCAACGGCGACGGCCTGCTCGACGTGGCCCAGGTGCAGACGACGCAGGTGCGCTACTGGCTCGACCTCGGCTGGGGCCACTGGAGCGACGCGCGCACCATCCTGCCGAGCGGCGCCTTCTCGCTCTCGGCCGACCAGGCCAAGAAGGCCGAGCTCGAGGACATCAACGGCGATGGCCAGGCCGACCTCGTGCTGGTGTCGGGCACCACCGTGCGCCTGTGGATCAATCGCAACGGCGAGACCTTCGACCCCGAGCGCCAGATCAGCGACGCCGAGCTCGGCTCGGGCTCGCTGCCCGACGCCAACGCCGTCGGCACCGTGGTGCTGCTCGCCGACATGAACGCCAACGGCTCGTCCGACGTGGTGTGGGTGTCGGGCGGCGGCGACGTGCACTACCTCGAGCTCTACCCGGTGCGCCCGAACCTGCTCACGCGCATCGAGAACGGCCTCGGCTGGGTGTCCGAGGTGAGCTACGGCACGAGCGTCCAGCACATGGCGCGGGACCGCGAGGCCGGCCGCGCCTGGACCCACCGCATCCCGTTCCCCAACGCCGTGGTCGACGAGCTCGACGAGCACGACGTGCTCACCAACGTCCACCGCGTGACGCGCTACGCCTACCACGACGGCTTCTACGACGGCGACGAGAAGTCCTTCCGCGGCTTCGCCAGCGTCGAGGAGAGCCTGGCCGGCGACGAGAGCCAGGAGGAGGGCCTCACGCTCAGGAGCTTCGACGTCGGCGACAGCGACCCCTACCGCGCCGGCAAGCCGCTGACGGTCGAGGTGCGGAGCGGCGGGCGCTCGCTCGAGATGAACACCCAGACCTGGGTCGACTGCCCGCTCGACGGCGTGGCCGACGCGACGCCCTACGACGTGCGCCTCACCTGCCTGTCGCGGAACGACATGCAGCGCCGCGAGGGCGCCGACGCGTCCGCGTGGAAGACCATCCGCAGCGAATATGCCTACGACGGATTTGGCAATATCACCGTACAGAACAACTCCGGCGACCTCAGCCAGACCGGCGACGAGCTCGTCACCCAGACCGCCTACGTGACGCCCGTCACCGACACCGACGGGCGCTGGCTGGTCGGCCTGCCGTGGCAGGTGAAGAGCGGCAACGCGCTGAACGCCGACGTCCACACCGAGCAGACCACCTACTACGACGGCGCAGACTTCGAAGGCCTCGAGGCCGGCAAGGCGTCGAAGGGCTTCGTCAGCCGCGTCGTGGCCAAGGCCGACGCCACCACCGACGTGACGGTGTCGCGGGCGCGCGCCGACGCGCACGGCAATACCGTCGAAGAAATAGACGCGCTCGGCACGCCGGGCGGCGACGACCACCGCCGCGCCTGGGAGTACGACGCGCTCGGCCGCTTCGTGACCGCCGTCGAGCAGCACCTCACCGGGCCCGAGGGCGCCTACCTCCTGCGCCGCGAGTTCCGCTACGAGCCGCTGTGGCAGAAGCCCGCGCTCGCCACCGGCTGGTTCGTCGTGCAGGACGGCGCCGAGCTCAGCGCGCGCTCGACCACCACCTGGAGCTACGACGCCTTCGGTCGCGTCACGAGCAACGCGCTTCCCGGCGACCCGGCCGGCAAGCCGAGCATCGAGTACAGCTACGAGATCCGCCCCGACGTGTCGCGCATCACCACGCGCGCCCGCACCGTCATGGGCGGCGCGCTCGACGCCGAGACGGTGAGCTGCATCGACGGCCGCGGCCGCACCTTCCAGACGCGCGAGAAGGCGGCCGACGGCGACTGGCAGGTCGACGGCTTCCAGGTCTTCACGCGGAACGACGCCGTGCGCCAGACCTTCATGCCGTGGCGCGCCGACTCGGGCGACTGCGAGGCCTCGCCGCCGGCCGACACCGCGTTCGCGCGCGCCGAGTTCGACGCGCTCGGCCGCCCGACGGTCGTCCACCACCCGGCCACCAGCGGCGACCCGACCACGCGCACGGTGTACCGGCCGCTCGGCCTCGAGGCCTGGGACCGGACCGACACCGACCCCGCGAGCCCGTTCTACGAGACGCCCACCGTGCGCCAGCTCGACGGCCTCGGCCGCCTCGTCGCCTACGGCCGGACCCCCTCCAAGGTCGCCCCGCAGGAGTGGTTCCGCTTCAGCTACAGCCCGCTCGGCGCGCTGGCCAGCGCCACCGACCCGATGGGCCACGAGCGCAAGCAGACGAACGATCGGCTGGGCCGCCTGCTGAAGGTCGAGGACCCCGACCGCGGCACCATCACCTACACCTACGACTCCCTCGGCCAGCGCCTCTCGCGCACCGACGCCGGCGGCCACGTCACGCGCTGGAGCTGGGACGGCACCGGCCGCATGACGGCGCAGTGGGACGACGCCGACCCGACCGGCACGCGCTTCGACTTCCTCTACGACTACGACTGGGAGGGCGGCTGCCCGGTCGACGACTGCGGCGACGCGGCCGGCGACGTCCTGGCGGTGACCTGGCCCTACGACGGCGGCACCGGCGGCGACTGGCGCGTGCGCGACGCGCGCCAGCGCATGGTGGGCCTCGAGCGTGTGATGGGCGGCGTGACGCTCGGGCTCGAGACCGACCTCGACAACCTCGGGCACGTGGTCGCCGAGCGCTATCCGGGCGGCCACGAGGTCGACTACGCGCTCGACCTGGGCGGCGAGGTCACCTCCATCGACGGCTACATCGACGCGGTCGAGCACGACGCCCACGGCGACCTCACCGCCATCGAGCTCAGTAACGGCGTGCGCGAGAGCTGGACCTACGACGGCATGCGGCGCCTCGTCGGCGTCGACGCGGTCGGCCAGGGCGGCGCCAAGGTCGTGAGCCTCGGCTACACGCGGAACGGCGAGGGCTGGATCACCGGCGTGAGCGACGACGCCACGCCGAGCGGCCAGGTCTCGGGCGAGCGCAGCTTCGAGTACGACGCCTTCGGGCGCATGCTGTCGGCCAAGCTCGACGAGGGCGACGCCACGCTCGGCGAGACCATCGACTTCGCCTACGACGCCGCCGACAACATCGTGTCGCGCACCTCGACCAAGGCCGGCAGCGCCATGGACGACGGCGCGCGCAGCTTCGACGCGGCCCACCCCCACGCCGTCACCAAGGTCGGCGCGATGACGCTCGCCTACGACGCGCGCGGCCTCATGACCCAGCGCGGCGACTGGACGCTCGGCTGGGACGGCATGGGCCGCCTCGCCAGCGCCACCCGCGGCAGCGGCGCCGCCGCCGAGACGGTGCGCCACACGTACGGCAGCGCCATGGATCGCGTGCGCAGCCAGACCGCGTCGGGCGACACCTTGTTCGTCACCGATCGCTTCCAGATCGAGGAGGGCGTCGCGAGCTTCTACGTCTCGGTCGGCAACGAGAGCATCGCGCGCCACCAGTACTCGGACCTCGCGACGACCGTGCTGTCCGACGTCGCGCCGGTCGGCGCCCACGACGACAAGATCACGGCCGGCGACGCCTGGGTCGCCTACGCCGCCTCGCAGGGCATCCTCGACGCGAGCGACGCGCCGGCGGCCTCGCCGGTCGAGCACCTCCTGGCGGCCTCGGCGAGCCTCGGGCTCATCGACTGGGGCGAGCGCGTGACCTGGCTCCACCGCGACGTCATCGACAACGTAGTGGCCGTCACCGACGAGGACGGCGCCGTCGTCGAGCGCACCGATCGCTACCCCTACGGCTTCGTCCGCGGCACGAGCACCAACCTCGCCGAGCGCCGCGGCTTCACCGACAAGCGCAGCGACGAGGTCGGCCTCGTCACCATCGGCAACCGCACCTACGACCCGCTCGTCGGCCGCTGGACCGCGCCCGACCTGGCCTTCGAGGCCATCGGACCCGACGAGCTCGAGGCGCCGTTCGAGGCCATGGGCACCTACCTCTACGCCTGGAACTCGCCGCTGGCGGGCCAGGACGAGGACGGCGCCGTGCTCGAGAAGGGCGACTACGCGCGCGCCGTGGCCATCATCAGCGCGCTCGAGGAGGCGGTCTCGACCGGCAACGTGCGCCCCATCGACAACGTCGCCATCGGCAACAACGGCCTCGGCCTCGAGACCACCACCATGGTCGACTCGGCCAAGGCGGTGCTCTCCTTCTACGAAGAGCACGAGAGCGAGCTCGAGCAGCTCACGCTGAGCGACAAGAAGCTGAAGCGCGTGCGCGCGCAGTTCGAGACGCTGCGCGACACGAAGAAGCTGCGCATGAAGGTCGTGAAGCTGGCCGTGAAGGCCGACCTCACCGGCAACGCCCTCGACATGGGCGCCACCAACGCCACCCTCAAGAACAAGGAGCTGCCGCCGCCGCCCAAGAAGAACGCGCTCAAGGCCAACAACGCCGCGCCCAAGCCGATGCCGTCGCTGGTCACCATGTCGAAGGACCTGAACGAGATCCAGGCCCACATCAGCGACATCACCGTCAAGGAGTCGCTCGATCGCCAGGGCCTCATCGGCGGCGGGTCGAGCGGTCGGCAGCGCAGCGGCTGGGACAGCCAGAAGCACGAGGAGAAGAGCACGCCCAACCCGCACGAGCAGTCGAGCCACAACGACAGCGAGTGACGCGAGCGGCGCGAGCGGCGCGGAGCGCAGCGCAGGCAGTCCGGCCCGCGGGGCCGACGTGCGGCCGAAAGACGGAGGCGCGGTCATCTCCCTTTCGGTTCGGGTGGGCCCGGGACGTTCTACCCAGGACACCGGGTCGACCCGCGGCCTCACGGGCATGGCGGGTCCATGCCCGCCGCACCGCCGACCGCACATGCCTTCGATCCGCAACGCCGAAGCGCGCTCGCGCGCCACGACCGCCCCGCTGCGGGGCCGACCGCCGCGCGAGCTCGCCGAGCTGCTGCGCGTCGTCGAGCGCCTGCTCGCGAGCGGCCGCGGGCCGGACGTGGTCGAGCGGGCCGTCGCCGGCTGGGTGCGCGAGGCCGGGATCGGTCGCGGCGACGTGCCCGGGATCCTGGCGCGCGTCGGCGTGCGCGGCGCCCGCACCTCGCACCTGGCCGATCGCATCGTGGGGCACGCGCGGCGCCCGGGGCCGGGGCCGGCGACCATCGAGCCCATGCCGGTGCCGACGCCGCTCTGGCGCCTGCGCAGCGCCGACTGGTTCGCCCACCTCGGCGCGGTGGCGGCGGGCCAGCGCTTCGCCCTCGCGGCCCTCGGCCTGCCCACGCGCGCGCCGGCGCCGGCCATGCCCAGCGTGCGCACCTTCGATCACGTGGCGTCGCACGGGGCCGGCGCCATCGTCCCGCGGAGCCGCACCTCCATCGCGCCGCAGGTCCTGCCGGGGGTGTTCGCGCTGCAGGCCAAGGGCGCGCTCGGGGCCGCGGTGGCGCCCGACGTCCACCAGGTGCTGCGGCGCCTCGGCCGCGGGCGGCCGCTCGACCGCGAGCTGCGCCAGCGCCTCGCGCCGCGCCTCGCGGCCCTCGGTCGCCCCATCGACCTCGAGCACGTCATGGTCCACGACGACGCGTCGGCCGCCGCGCTGTGCGCCGAGCTCGGGGCGCAGGCCTTCGCGCTCGGGCGCCACGTCGCGTTCGCGGCCGGGCGCTTCCGGCCCGAGGCGCAGGACGGCCTGGCGCTGCTCGCGCACGAGCTGACCCACGTCTGGCAGCAAGCCCACCTCGCCGTCGGACACGGCGTCGTGCGGGCCCCCGCGCTCGAGGCCGACGCCGACCGCGTGGCCGGCGTCTTCGGCCGAGCGGCCGCCGCCGGCGCGCCGACGCCGCGCGCGCTCGCGACGCCGGGCCGCGAGGGCTCGGCGCTGCAGGCGTGCGGGGACGACGAGACGAACCAGCGCGCGCGCGGCCAGGCCCCGAGCGCCGCGTCCTCCGAGCTGCCGGCGCCGCGCGCGACCGACCTCGACGGGCTGCTGCGCGAGGCGCGCGCCGCCATGTCGCGGGCGCGCCTCCGCCCGAGCGCGCTGTTCATCGTGACCGACCGCATCACCGCCTATGACGCCGAGCTGCGGGCGCGCGGCACGTGGACGATGCGCGGGCCATGCCCGCTCGCGGCGGGCTACTGGTTCGACGGCGCGGCCGGTATCGAGGCGTGGTCCGACCTCTCCGCGGCTCAGGTCGCGCGCATCACCGGCGGTCACGCCGACGACCTGTGGGTCGTCGGTCCGCAGTCCGGCGCCACCTCGGCGCGCCCGGCCGCCGACGACCCGCACCTTCGCGTCCGACCGCGGACGAGCGCCTCCGCGCCGGTGCCAGCCCGAGCCTGACGCGCGGCCCGCACCGCTCGGGCCAGGCCGCGCTGGGGCCTCGCGTCCCGTCTCCGCGCGGGCGCACTTGTCGCTCGCGGGAGACGATCGACGCGCCTCGGCCCGAGCGGGCGATCGGTCGGAGCATCGCCTTCCGCGCGGTGATGCATTCGCTCGCGCGACGCCGGCCGGCGCGGCCGCGCGCGGGGCACGGCGGTTGCTCTCCTGGTCGGCGCGGGCCGCTTCGGTCCCGCGACTGCAAACCCCACCTGGAAGACCTCGGAGGCTCCTTTGAATCTGGCGCTCAGCACCCTCGTGTCCAAGCTCGCTCGCACCCTCGCCATGGCGCCCGGCGCCGCGGCGCGGACCCTGGTCCCGGCCGCCCTCGGCGCGGTCCTCGTGGGCCTGCCGGCCGCGGCGCTGGCGGTCGCGGTCGACCCCAACGGCGGCTACAGCGGGCCCAACACGAGCGGCGCGCCCAGCGGGTCGACCTCGGGGTCGTCGAGCGGCTCGTCGACGTCTTCGTCAAGCAACTTTCCGTTCGTGCTCATCGCGCCGGCGACGACGAGCCACGACGTCTGCGCCAGCGGGACGCGCGACGAGGCGGCGTTCGAAGCCACGGCCCAGGCCGCCCTCGACGCCAAGCTGGCGTCGCTCGCCAGGGGCGGCTTCAAGGTGACCTCGGCGGTGGTGAGCTTCGACTGCGAGCAGATCCCCAACGACGATCTCGCCGACTGCGAGGGCGACGCGCTCGCGGCCTACCGCATCTGCATCGGCTGGGGCGACGGCTCGAAGCCCGGCGCGGGCACCGACTGGCTCGGCTGCTACAGCGCCTACCAGGACGTGCTGACGCGCTGCCGCGCCGCCTACCCGGCCGAGGTGTGGGTCTCCGACCTCGTCATCGACGCGACCTTCACCAACAAGGAGCTGCTCGGGACCTTCGGCGGGACCTTCCAGGTGACGACCGGCGTCGAGTCGCACCGCACCGGCGCGACGGTGCAGAGCTGCTTCTACGACGCGTCGCTCACCGACTTCTCGTACTCGGGCGACGCGGCCATCACCGGTGCGCTCATCGAGGACGCGCTCTCCGACGCGGTCACCGGCAGCGTCTGCTTCTGACGTCGCGCGGCCGTCGGGCGCCTGTGGCCATCGCGCGAGGGCGCGACGCCGCGGGTGCCGACGCGCGCCGTCAGCGCTCGGCGGCCGGCGGGTCGCGCAGCGCGGCCTGCGCCGTCGGCCGCGTCGGGTCGTAGGCGAGGCGCTGCCACACCGCCTCGAGCCCGCCGCGCGCGAAGTCGGCGCTGAGGCCGTCGGCGACCTCGCCGTGCGGCAGGCCCGACCAGCCCGGGCGCCACTCGAAGTGGAAGATCTCGTCGGGGTCGTTGCGCCCGAGCCAGTAGAGGCCGAGGCGCTCGGCGCTCTCGGCGAAGGCGATCCAGGCGTCGTGCTCGGCGCCGCCGGCGAGGAAGGCGTTGGTCGCCTCCTTCAGGCCCTTGCGCCCGGCGATGTTGACGTCGACGGCCAGCCCGAAGGTGTGCCAGCTCGGCTTGCCGCCCGGGCGCGTGCCGCTGATGACGTGGAAGAGCTGGCCGGCCGCGGCCGACTCGGCGATGGCCCGCAGGATGACCGCCTTCATATAAGGATGGATGGTGTCGAGGTACTTGGCGCGGTCGTACTTCGGCGCCTTCGCCAGCGCGGCGCGATCGAGCGGCGCCCACAGGTAGCAGCGCCCGACGTCGCGATCCTCGTAGGCCACGAACAGGTCGGGCCGCGCCTCGAGCGCCGCGTCGACCGCGAACGGGCAGGTGCGCCACACCGACTTCAGCTCGATCGGCAGGATGCGCGCGCGCACGGCCTCGGCCGGCAGCGGCTCGAGCGCCGGCGCGGCGGCGCCGAGGGCGACGCGTGCGCGCTCCTCGCCGGCGCACTCGACCACCGCGCGCATGGGAAGCGACGAGCGGTGCGGCTTGCAGTCGGTCGGGCGGCGCAGCGTCAGGAACGGGCCGCGCGGCGACGCCGCGGGCGCGCCAGGCGCGGCTGGCGCGACCGCCAGCAGCAGCGCGGGATCGGGCGGCGCGGGATCCGCGGGCGCCGGGACGGGCGCGGGCGGCGGGGTTGCCGCCGTCGACTGGGCCGGCAGCGGACAGGTGGGCTCGGGCTCGGGCGCGGGCGCGGGCGGGGTCGGCGCGATCGGCACGGCGGGCGTGAACGGCGCCGGCGACAGCGGCGCGATGATCGGCTCGTAGTGCACGTTGCCCGGAGGCGGCGCCGGCGGCGAGGTCGGCGCCGAGGCCGGTGGCGCGCCCGGCGCCAGCGGCATGCGCGGCGGCGGCGCGGGCGGCGCCAGCGGCACGTAGACGACGTCGGGCACGGGCTCGGCGCGCAGCGCCGCCGAGCTCGTCACCGGAGCGACGAGCCAGGCGAGCGCGATGGCGCGGCGGGACCACATCCGCGCCAAGGTAGCCGCGGACCCGGGCCTGTCAGGATTCCGGGTTCGTTCGGCCGTGCGGCGTCACTCCTCGTCGGCCTCGGGAGCCGCGTCGTCGCCGTAGAGATCGTCGGGCAGCGTCCACGGCAGGGCGTCCCAGCGCTCGTGCGCCACCAGGCGACCGGCGAGCGGCAGGGCGAGGAGATCGCCCGCGCGCTGGCCGGCGATGGCCATGCGCCCCTCGAAGGGCGAGCCGTCGTCGTTCAGCACGCGCAGGCTGCCGCCGTCGTTCACGACCAGTCGGCCCTGCGGCGCGAAGGCGAAGGTGACGAGGCGCTCGACGCCGCCGAGGCGCACCGCCTCGATCACCGCGTCGCGGCTGTTGGCGCCGCGGATGCGCACCAGGCTGCGACCGCCGACGCGGCCGAGCCACACGTCGCCGCTCTGGCTGTCGACGGCCGACACGAGCGCGCCGTCGCCGTCGACGCGCGGGGTCTCGAGCGCGAGCAGCGGCGCGAGGTCGCGATCGTAGAAGCGCACCGCGCGCTCGGAGACGGTCACCACGCGATCGGCGACCGGGTCGTAGCCGAGGCCGCTGGTCCCGCGATCGATGGCGACGGTCGCGGCCACGCGGCCCTCGCTGCCCTTGCGATCGATGCGCGTCAGACCGTCGGCCGACAGCACGAGCACGCTGCGCCCGCCGCCGGCCACGACCTTGGTGGGCGCCCGCACCTCGGCGAGGACGCTCGCGCTCTCGGCGACGAGGTCGAGCGCGAAGACGGCGTCGCTGCCCTCGGCCACCGCCAGGGCTCGCGTCGGCACGGTGTCGAAGGCGAGGTCGCGCAGCCCCTTGCCCGCGGGCAGCGTGATGCCGTGCGCGCGCATCGGGCCGAAGCCCTCCTCGAGCGAGAAGTCGCGGCGCTCGTAGGCCGCGGTGAGCGACTGCTGCCCCGAGCCGACGCTCTCGCCGGTGAGGAACGACAGCGGGATGAGCGCGAGGTAGCCGTTCAGGCAGCCCCACGAGCTGGTCGCCTTCTTGGGCTCGGGCCCGAAGCACCACTGCTCCGACTCGGAGTTCCAGCGCATGCCGCGCGAGTGGATGACGAAGCTCGACTGCTTGTCCAAGCGACCCGAGACCGAGCCCTCGTCGGTGGCCGGGTTGGCGTAGCGGTAGGTGTAGTGCCAGAGGCCGTCGTTGGCCCACGACGGGCTCTTGGCCAGGCCGACGCCGGCCAGCATCATCATGTGGCGGCCGTCCTCGTCGTCGTGGTCGTCGCCCTTGTTCCAGCCGATGCGCAGCTTGACCTGCCCGCCCATCGCCATGAGCTGGGCCGGGAAGCCGAGGTTGAACTCGTCGTCGCTGTACCAGGTCGACCCCTGGAAGAAGTCGTAGACGCCGTGGGTCTCGAGCCACTCCGCCTCGCCGTCGAGCGCGTCGCCCTCGTTGGTGCCGTTCTGGGAGTCCATGTAGTCGCCCATGAGCCACAGGCGCGCGGTCTGCCGAGAACAGGCCGAGGCCATGTAGGACGCGGTCGAGCCGCCGAGGATGGCCATGAACGCCGGCACCAGCACGGCGATGGCCGTCGATCTCGGGCGTGAGCTCGGGGTAGCCGTGGTCCCCGAGGTAGTACATCTCGTCGAGCGTCGAGGTCGGCACGCAATAGTCCTTGCCGTTGCCGACGAGGCCGTGCCGCTTCTGATCGAAGTCCGGCATGTCGTTCTCGACGAACGAGAACGCCGGGCTGCCGACGCCGAGCCAGAAGCCGTTCCAAAGCAGGTAGGGGCTATAGTTCGGCGGTGGGTACGTGTTCGGCGCGGCGTGGACGTGGGCGCCGCCGACGGCGAGCGCGGCGAGGACGCCGGCGGCGCGGCCGGTCAGCGAGCGGAAGCGGGACGAGAGGTTCATGGCGGCTCCGGGTGCGATTGCGGGCGAGGTGCCCGTACGGCGATTGGACCCGACCCGGGCCGAGGAGCGGACTTAAGCGTGGCTTAATCGAGGCGCCGCCGCGCGCTCGCCGCCTGAACGCAGGTCCGATCTGGCGCGAACGTGGAAACGCGGAGCGTCCTGCCGAGACTCAGCAGGGACTCGTCACCCCGGAGCCTGCCGGATGCCCTCGCGCTCACGCAGATCCGACCTGCGCGCCCCCACGCGCAGACGTCGGCCGCTCGATCACGCCCGCCTGATCGTCATCGGGCTCGCCTGGATCGCCAGCGGCATCCGCGTGCGCGTGTGCGACGAGGGGCCCGCGCTGGTGGTGGTCCCGGCCGCCTTCGGCGGGGCGACGGCCGAGCCCACGGCGCGCGCGGCCGACGCGGCGCCGGGTGCATGGCGCGCGCGAGCGCTGCGCATGCTGGCGTCCGACCACCACAGCTTCCGCTTCGCGCTGCGCCGGCTCGGCCCGCCGAACGCGCCCGGCGCGGCGACCTGCCGCCCGGCCGAGTGGCTCATCGCCAACGGCTACGATCACCTCCCGCAGTACGCGGCGCGCGCCGGCTATCGCCAGCCGCAACCCGCGGCCGGCCCGAGCGCGTGCGTGCCCGCCGGCGTGCCGAGCGCGTGGTCGCCGCGCTCGCTCCACTACTCGGACGTCGTCACGGCCGACCTCGATCGCGACGGCCGCGACGAGATCATCGCGACCTCGTTCGCGCAGGCGGACGGCCGCATGGACGGCGGCGCGCTGTTCGTCGTGCCCGGCACGGACCCGTGGCGCGAGGACCCGCCGCCGCTGGCCGCCGGCTTCGCGCCCTCGGCGGTCGCGGTCGGCGACGTCGACGGCGACGGCCGGCTCGACCTCGTCGTCGCCACGCTCACCGACCCGTCCGACGGCGGCGGCGCGCGCGACGTGAAGCACATCCGGGCCAGCGAGCTCGACGGCCCGACGCTCCTCTTCCGCGGCGATGCCGCGGCCGCGCGCGGCTTCGCGCCGGCGCGCGCCATCGCCGCGCCGGGCGCGGTCGCGCTGCGGCTGGCCGACGTCGACCTCGACGGCGCGCTCGACGTCGTCGCGGCCGGCGCGTCGCTCAGCGTCACCTTCGGCCCCGATCTCACCGAGCGCGTGGACCTGCCCTGCCCGACGACCTCCGCTCGCCGTTCGTGGCCGCGGTCGACGTCGCTTGGAGCCCCGACGGGCGCGACGCCTTCATCGCCGCATCGCTGAGCTGCATGAGCGGCGACGAGTGCGCGCTCGAGACCGGCGCGCTCGGGGTCGAGGTGTGGCGCGTCGGCCGCGGCGCCGCCCGCGCGGCGAGCGTGGTCGGCTTCTGGCCGACGCCGGGCATCCCGTCGCCGGTGCGCTTCGATCACCTCGACGACGACGACCGGCCCGACCTCGTGGTCGGGCTCATGACCAGCGCCGACGGCGACGACGATGCGGGCCGACCGCGCCTCGGGCCCGGCGTCTCGCCCATGCGCGTCGGCGCGCGCCCGCTCGTGCGCACCGCCGTCGAGCGCGACGGACGCGTCGACTTCGCGCCGGCCTGGGAGGCGATCGACCTCACCACGCCCGCGCCCGCCTTCCCGATGGCCTCGTCGATCACGCTGGTCGCCGACGCCAAGGACGCGACCGTCGTGACCACGCACGAGCCCGCCGGCCACATCGTCACCTGGCTCGGGCGCGGCGCGCTGGCCGGCGTCGGCGCGGTGCGCGACGGCGCGGGTCGCGCGCTGGCCTTCGACTTCGTGCCGGGCGACCGGCACGCGAGCGTCGCCGAGCCGCCCGACGGCGGCCTGCTCGAGGTCGACTGGTGGGTCGCCGAACGGCCCAACCTGGTCGTCACCAGCGCCTGCCCGATCGCCGGATCGGCCGCCGGCACGCTGTTCATCAAGCCACCCGAGCGCGTCCGCAGCGCGGACCGCTCACTGTAGAGAGAGGAGTGACCCATGGGCTGGAGCTATGAAGACAACCGCTTCGAGATCACCGCGTGCGAGCCGAAGGACGCCCGCGCCGGTTCCCCCGTGACGCTGGCCATCGGCGGCCAGAACCGCGGCGCTCACCGCGCCGCCGACGGCTGGTTCGCCATGCTGGTGCCGACCGCGGCCGGCGCGCGCCCGAGCGCCGCCGACGAGATGCCGCCGCACCACCGCGCGAGCCCGGTCGCCTACCGCCACGGCGACGGCGACGACTTCGCCATGCAGGCGACCTTCGCCCTGCCGCCCGACGCGAGCGGGACCTACCAGCTCGTCGTCGGCCACGGCAACGACCTGTCGGTCGGCGACTTCGCGCGCTTCCTGGTCGACGCCGGCGACTTCGACGGCGTGTTCGTGGTGCGATGAGCACCGCGCTCGCGTCGACCGCGGCGACCCCGCCGAAGCCCGAGACCGTCGCGCCCGAGGTCATCCCCATCGACCTCGCCGCGACGCTCGACGGCTTCGGGAGCCGCCTCCCGGAGGTGCTCGTCCCGGCCCCGGCCCGCGACGCGCTTGTCGCCTTCACGCGCGGGCTGCCGCCGCTCTTCCAGTGGGTCATGCTCGAGCACCGCCTCACCGGCCCGGCCGACGCGCGCGTCGACCTGCTCGCGTCGCTCATCGACGCGGGCGGGCCGGCGAGCTCCGGCGCTCGGGCGGCGATCGGGCGCACCGTCGCGAGCGCGGCGGGGCACCCGGCGCTGGCCGGGGTGCGGCTGCTCGAGCCGTGGTGCCAGGGCGGCGACCTCGCCGCCGTGCACGTGCTGTGGCTCGAGGGGGACGCGCCGTACGGGCGCGTGCCGCTGCAGATGGTGTCGGTCGATCGACGCTTCTGGGGTCCACGCGACGGCCCGCGCCCGACGCCGGCCGAGCAGGTCGCGCTGGCGGCGGCGGGCTACCGGCACACCTTCGGCGCGCCGCACGACGCGGGCATCCTGGCCGGCATCGAGCGCGCCATCGCGCTCCTGCCGGCGTCGGCCTCGGCCATCTTCGCGGCCAGCCTGCGGCCGCGCGGGGTCGACGTCGACCGGCTCTTCGTCGAGGTGCCGCGCGAGGGGGTCCTGCCCTGGCTCGCGGCCATCGGCTGGCCGGGCGACCGCGACGCCGCGCGGGCCTGGCTCGGCGACGTCGTCGCGCCGTGGGAGCCGGCCTACCTGCAGGTGGAGCTCGGCCCCGGCGGGGTCGGCCCCTACCTCGGCATCGAGCCGCGCCAGACCGGCGGCATGCGCTCGGAGCGGCGCGAGCGCCGGCGCTTCCTCGAGCGCCTCGTCGCCGACGGGCGCACGAGCGCCGACAAGGTCGCGGCCCTCCTCGCCTGGGAGGGCGAGGCGCGCGTGCTCGGGCCGGGCGGCGCGCGGCGCGAGCTGCGCAGCTTCCACCTGAAGTGCGTGTCGACGGCCGGCGAGCGGCCCGAGGTGAAGGCCTACCTGGGCTTCCACTATCGGCCGCTGGCGCCGGGTCTCGTCAGGTGAGCGCGGCGTAGCCCGGGGCGACGACCTCGGCCCAGCGGTCGGGGTCGCGCACCCCGAGCTGGCGCAGCGCGGCCCGCGCGGCCTCGGCGGGCGCAGCTTCACCTCGGAGCTGCGCCTGCCGCAGTCGTCCCACCTGCGCCTCGAGGTCGACGCCGATGTGCTCGAGCATGGCGATGGCGCGACCCAGCGCGCCCAGCGCCGCCTCGCGCCGACCGTCGCGCGCCGCCACGCTGGCGCGCAGGAGCTCGGCGTGGGCCGGTCCCTCGGGCAACGCCAGCTTCGCGAGCCGGTCGAGCAGCTTCGCCACCGGCCACAGCCCGGCGACAGGCGCCGTCAGCGCGAGCGCGATGCGGGCCTCCATGAGGTCGTGATCGAAGCGCGAGATGACGATGCGGTAGCCGCCGGCCTTGGCGAACGCGTCGCGACCGGCAGCGATGTCGGCCGCGGCCGAGGCGGCCCGCCCCTCGTACGCGTCGGCCAGGCGCAGGCAGCGATCGGCGTAGAAGGAGATCGGTGAGAAGCGGCCCGGCAGCCAGGTCGCGTGGGTCCAGCGCGCGAGGCCGCGCGCCTCCTCGACGCGGCCGGCGGTGAGCGTCGGCAGCAATAGGTACGAGGTCAGCGTCGCCATCGCGTAGAGGTTCGCCTGGCGCTCGGCGTCGGGCAGGTGCGCGTTGACGAGCGCGCGCAGCGTCGCGAAGTGGCCGCGCCCGAACAGCCCGCGGGCGACGATCGAGATCGCCTGGAGCCGCTCCCAGCCGGCGTCGGGAGCATCGGCCAAGCGCTCCATGGCCGCGCGGCCTGCGGCCAGGCTGCCGATGAGGTCGCCCTGCGTGCCGCAGAGGTAGCTCGACCACAGGAGCCGCGCCGCCTCGTCGTCGAGCGCGTCGACCCAGCGCCGCGCCGTCGCCTTGAAGCCGGGGATGGTGCCGAGCAGGAAGCCGGCGATGGGCCCGGTGACGCGCTTCACGCGCCGCGCATCGCCGCTGGCGCGCGCCTCGCCCAGCGCCCGCAGCATGGCGTCGACGCCGACCAGCGGATCGATGAAGACCAGCGCGCGCGCCACCGGCCACAGCGTGTCGCAGCGCTCGCGCGCGCGCGCGTCGCCCGGCCCGCGTCGCGGCTGCCCGGACGCGGTCGGGTCGAGCAGGATGCGCAGCGCGCCGCCCGCCAGGCGCAGCGCGCGCGCGGCTCCCGACGAGCCGAGGTCGAGCCCGAGCTCGGCGCCGATGTCGCGCGCGATGGCCAGGCCCTCGTCGATGGCGCCGACCACCATCAGCGCGTCGACCGCGGCGCGCAGGTGCGCGCGTCGCTCCTCGGGGGTCGGCGCGCTGCGCGCCAGCTCGCCCTCGACGCGCGCCGCGTCGCGACCGCGCCCGGCCTCGCGCAGCGCACGCGCCAGGCGCATGCGCACCGGGCGGTCGGGGCCGTCGCCGGCCGCCAGCGCCAGCTCGAGCAGCTCGGCCGCGCGCGCGAGGCCGACGCGCGCTCGGCGATGGCCGCGGCCTCGAGCGCCTTCGCGCGCGCCGCCTCGGGCCGTCCGGCGTGGGCGAGGTGGTGGGCGACCAGGCCGGGGTCACCGCGCGCGCGGCCACCACCTCGGCCAGCGCGGCGTGCGTCGCGCGTCGCGACTCGGGCGCCAGCGCCTCGGCGATGGCGAGCTTCACCAGATCGTGGTCGGCGTCGACCACGCGCCCTACGCCGGTCGCAACCGGCCGCAAGAACGGCGCGCGCACAGCTCGCGCAGCGCGCGCCGCGACGGCACCGGCACGCCGGCGGCCTCGGCGATCCAGGCCACCGGCAGCGGCCGACCGGCCAGCGCCACGAAGGTCACGAAGCGGCGGATCGGCTCCTCGAAGTCGGCGAGGCTCCGCACGATGACGCTCGCGGCGTCGACGCCCGCGCCCTCGGCGTGCGTCGGGTCGGCCAGGAGCTGGCTCAGGAGCAGCGGGCTGCCGCCGCCCAGCGCCACCAGCGACGCCACGCGCGCGTCGCCCGGCGCGATCCCGAGCGCCCGGCTCGTCAGCTCGCGCGCGTCGTCGTCGCCGAGCGCGGAGAGCTCGATGCGCGCCAGCTCGAAGCCGACGCCCTTTCGGACGCGGCGCTCGAACGCGGCGCCGAAGGCCGAGCCTGTCCACGCGCCTTCGACCGCGTCGGGCCCGTCCGATCGATGCGTCAGGAGCAGCATGAGCCGCGGCGCATCGGGCGGCTCGAGCAGCGCCATGAGCACGTCGAGCGCGTCGGAGTCGCCCCAGTGCGCATCGTCGATGACGATGAGGAGCGGCCGGTCGGCGCCGAGCCGCTGCACCACCCGCCGTAGCAGCGCGCGCGCGCGCGCCGGATCGGCGACGGTCGGCGCCGCCTCGGGTGCGGTCGCGCCGGCCCCGAGCGCGCCGGCCAGCGTGCCGAAGACCGGGAACACGCGGCACAGCGCATCGTACGACGCGTCGGCCGCGACCTCGCGAGCGAGGTCGGGCAGCGCGCGCACGAGCGCGCAGATCGAGTCGAGCGCCGCGTCGAGCGCCTTGAACGGGATGGCCTCGCCGGCGAAGCAGCGCCCCCACACCGCCAGCGCCCCGAGCTCGACCGCGCCGGCGATGAAGCGCCGCGCCAGCGCCGTCTTGCCGATGCCCGGCGCGCCGCCCAGCAGCGCCACCGCGGGCAGGCCGCCGGCCACGCCGAGCTGCACGTCGCGAAGGCGCGCGAGCTCGCGCTCGCGGCCGATGAACACCGGCCGCGCGCTGGCGTTCGGGAGCGCCGGCTCGACCTGCAGCCACGCCAGCGCCTCGGCGGCGCTCGCGCGCTGTGCTGGTTCGGTCGCCAAGAGACCAGCACAGAGCTCGGGCCACGGCGCGGCGAGGTCCGGCCGCCGCTCGCCGAGCGCCGGCGCCGGCACCAGCAGCGAGGCCAGCGGGCCGAGGCTGGCATCGAACGGCGCCCGGCCGGTGAACGCGACAAACAGCATGACGCCGACGGCGTAGAGATCGGTCGCCGGCGTGAGGTCGCCGAGCGAGAGCTGCTCGGGCGCCATGAAGACCGGCGAGCCGACCACGTCGGCGGCCGCCACGGCGCCGCGGTCGGGCCGCAGCCGGCTCAGCCCGAAGTCGAGGATGCACACCTCGTCGCTGGCCGTGACGAGGACGTTCTGCGGCTTCAGGTCGAGGTGGAGGACGCCGCGCTCGTGCAGCGCCCCGACGGCGGCCACGAGGCGCGCCACCAGGAGGCGCGCGCGCGCATCGTCCACGACGCCGGACGCCGAGGGCGCCATCGCCTCGGCCAGCACGTCGGTGAACGGCCGGCCGTCGACGAACGGCATGACCAGCGCCAGCGTGCCGTCGCCGGCCACGATCTCGTCGGGCACGACGAACGCCGGGTGGGCCTCGTCGGCCAGGAAGCGGGCCTCGTTCTTGAAGCCCTCGAGCGCCCACGGGTCGCGCGTGTGGAGCACCTTGAGCGCGACGCTCTCGCCGCTCTCGCGGTCGCGCGCCAGCGACACCTCGCCGAAGCTACCGCGTCCGAGCGCGCGCAGGTGCTCGTAGCGGGCCGACAGAGCTCCTGAGTCCACATCCATCCTGGCGGCAGGCTCGCAGGCCGCAGCGCCGCCGTCATAGACCGACCGGCCCGCTTCGGCAAACGCGTCGCGGCGCTGGACCGAGTCTCTAGCGCCCCGCCTCGAGGCGCTGCTCCAGACGCCGCCGCGCCACCAGGTAGACCTTCCTGAGCGTGTTGCCGTCGGCCGTGGGCTTGGCGAAGCGCGCCCGGTACTCGGGCACGATGGCGTCGTAGCTGAGCTCGTCGTAGAGCCGCGCGCGCAGGATCCAGCGGTCGCGCTCGGACAGCGCGGCCAGGGCGACCTCGAGCCGGCGCTTGGTGTCCGACGAGCTGTGCTCGGCGAACGGGTCCCACGCGGCCGAGTCGCCGAGCGCCCCCTGCGCGTAGTCGAGCGACCAGCGCTCCTCGAGCGCGCGGTGCCGCGCGTCGTCGCGGATGGCCTCGCGCCGGACCATGCGCGCGACGCCCACCGCGAAGGTCTTGAAGGTGCTCCGACCCTCGAAGTCGGCGTGGCACTCGAGGAGGCGAAGCCACGCGTTCTGCACCAGGTCCTCGCGGTCCTGGTAGCCGACGCCGAAGGTCAGCGAGCGGCGCAAGAGCGGCAGGATCTCGAGGCCCATGCGCGTCTGGGTCGAGGATGGACGCGCTCCGCCGCGGAGGGGGAGCGTGCGCGCGACCGCGTCCGGTCGTACGTCGAGTGTGCTCGAGACCATGGGTACCGGCGTCTTTGGCTGAGTGACGGTTGGGGTGCTGGTGTACTGATTCCAGCAACCGCCGTGCCAGCCGCGACCTACGTGCCTGGCGGGCGCCCGGGGGGTCGCGCGTCCGCTGTGGCGGACGGGCCGGTGGATGCGTCCGCCACAGCGGCCGCGCGGCGCGAGCTACACGCGGATGCCGAGCTCGCGCACGAGCTCGTAGGCGTACGAGCGCGCGATGCCGAGCCGGCGGGCGGCCTCGGGGATGTTGCCCTGGGTGCTGTCGAGGGCGTCCTGGAGCATGCGCCGCTGCACGTCGCGCACCGCGACCTGCCAGGGAACGGCGGCCTTGTCGGCGCCGCTGCGCGGTCGGTCGTCGGGGAAGACGTGGCGCGCGTCGACCACGCTCGACCCCTCGGCGTGCGCGCGGATGGCCGCGCCGAGCACGACGTTGGCGAGGTGGCGCACGTGGCCGGGCCACTCGGCGACCATCAGCGCGTGGCGCGCGGCGAGCGACAGCTCGAGGCCGACGAGACCGTGGCGCTCGCGCGCCTCGGCCAGGAAGTGCTCGGCCAGGAGCGGCACGTCGGTGCGCCGCGCCTCGAGCCCGGGCAGCTCGATGGTCACGGCGTTCAGTCGATAGAAGAGGTCCTCGCGGAAGCGACCCTCGGCGACGCGGCGCGTGAGGTTGGCGTTGGTGGCGGCGATGACGCGCACGTCGGCGTGCATGGCCTTGGCGGCGCCGAGCGGCCAGTAGGTTCCGTCCTGCAGGAGCTGGAGGAGCTTCGCCTGGGCCGACGGCGACAATTCGCCGATCTCGTCGAGGAAGAGCGTCCCGCCCGAGGCCAGCTCGACCTTGCCCGGCACCTTGCGCGTGGCGGTCGAGTGGGCGCCGGCGTGGGCGCCGAAGAGCTCGCTCTCGAGCAGCTCGTCGGGGATGGCGGCGCAGTTGAGCGCCACGAACGGTCCGTCGCGGCGGCTGCCCGAGCGCGCGATGACGCGGGCCAGCTCGGACTTGCCGGTCCCGGACGGCCCGGTGAGGAGGATGGACACGTCGAGCCCGGCGACCGAGCTGGCCATGCGCAGGACCGCGGCCAGCGCCGTGCTGCGGCCGACGAGCGCGTCGGCGCCGAAGAGGCGCGCGCGGTGCGGCACGGTCGGGTCGGCGCCGTCGTGCGTCGGCTTCAGCGCGAGGCGGCTCGCGACCGGGCGCAGCAGCGAGGCGAAGCGCTCGCCCCAGGCCTTGGCCTCGGGCGGGAAGCGGTGGCCGCCGCTGTGGCCCTGGAGGTAGATGACGCCGACCGGCGGCGCGCCGACCGGCACGCACAGCACCGCCTCGATCTGGTTCCGGCGCACCGACTCGGCGCCGCCGAAGCGCGGGTCGGTGGCGGCCGAGGAGGTCTCGACGGTGCGGCCGTGCTTCAGCGTCTCGGCGATGATGGTGGTCGAGAGCAGCTTGCGGATGTCCTCGATGGCGGACGCCTCGAAGCCGAGCGACGACGACCAGCCGCCGCCCGTGCGCGCCGGGTCGCCGATCTCCAGGTAGGCCCGCGTCGCCGACGCGCGCGCCGCGACGAGCCGCAGCGCCTCTTCGACGAGGCGGGTCGGGGCCTCGCTCTCGACGAAGTCGACCAGGCACAGGAGGAAGTCGCGCTCGGCCGCGAGGTCCTCGGCGGGCGTGGGGGTCGAGACCGGCATGCCGGGATTGTAGCCGGGCGGCGGGGGGAGCACCATGCTCCTCAGTGCCGCGAGACGCGCCGAAGTCGCAGCCGTTGCCGAGGCGTCGGCCGACGGAGTCGTCAGTGCGCGCCGAAGTTCGGCTTCGGGTAGGGCCGCGCCTGCTTGAGCCACAGCTGCGGGGTGCCCGGCGTGTACTTGTCGTCGAACTTCCAGTCGACCTCGAGCGCGTACCAGCCGAGGCTGGCGTAGGCCTTGGCGTACCAGCGCTGGACCGCGTCGAGAGCCACGCCGAGCTGGTAGATCTGGGTGCGCGTGAGCACCGTCTCGCCGGGCGCGACCAGCGTCGAGTGCTGCAGGTACACGACCGGCTGGCCCGGCGAATAGAAGTACTCGATGAAGGCGTCGGGCAGGACGCCGAGGTCGGGCGTGACCACGTCGTTGTTGCCAATCTGGCCGTTCACGTAGAAGGCCGGCTCGAGCCCGCTGGTGTCGAAGATGTTGTTCGTCACGGCGACGCCCTGGGCCTCCTCGTCGGGGAAGTTCGGGTGCACGAGCAGCGCCATGCCGATCTTCAGCGAGTCCATGCTGTAGTAGTCGCGCTCCTCGAAGGCGCGCGGGTTCCAGATGCCGGCCATCACCTTCTTCATGGCCCACTCGATGGTGTCCTTGCCCGAGCCGGCCAGGTTCGGGTCGCCCGTCTCCGAGATGTAGAGGCCGGCGCCGGTGAAGGTGCCGAGGTCCTCCGAGTTGGTGCTCGAGCGGAAGCGCGCCTTCTCGCCCGGGAACTTGGCCAGCACCTTGGCCTTGATGGCGGCGATGACGGCCGGGTCCATCGGCGACGCGCGCAGCGTCTGCTGGAAGGCGGTGAGCTTGGTCGCGCGGAACTCGGGGTCGGACCACTGCGGGTCGGCCATCAGGTTCTTGATGGTCGTCCAGAGCCCGTTCTGCTCCATGAAGTCGTAGTAGACCTTCATCGGGATGGCGAAGGCCGGCTGCATCGGGATGGGCTCGCCGGCCGCCTCGGCCTCCTCGAGCGCGGCGTAGTTGGTGGCCTTGGCGCCGAAGGCGCGGATGGCCTCGGCGATGGCCGGGCCGAGCGTCAGGTGGTCGAGGTCGAGGATGTCGATGCAGTCGCGCAGATCGGTGACCTCGAGGTTCATCTCCTGCGGCACGATGGGCGTCGGCTTGTGGGCCTCCCACCAGGCGTCGGCCTCGGCCTGGGTGATCTCGTGGATGGACCAGTCGAACGGCCCCACCGTGAGCTCGACCCACTTGTCCTTCAGGGCCAGCAGGTCGGCGTGGTGCTGCGCGTCGCGCAGCGCCATGTTGGGCGTGCCGCGGTTGGCCGACAGCACGTTGATGTGCGCCAGCGGCGTCTGGAACTGCGCCGTGATGACGCCGGCCACGATGCTGATGTCGTTGGGCACGGCGTCGAGGACGACCAGCTCGCGATACGGCGTGAAGGCGCCGTCGACCTCGGAGGCCTTCTTGAAGCGCAGGATGCCGGTGGTCGTGCCGAGGTTCAGCGGCTGGTAGTCGATGCCGGCGTAGAGCTCGTCGGTGGTGATGACCGGCACGTCGGCGGGCAGGTCGGGGATGAGGCGCTCGACGTCCTCCGAGGTCGGGTGGAACAGGAGCCGCGCGCCGAAGTAGGTGTGGTCGCGCAAGAGCCGGAACGCGGTCGTGACCATGTCGACGTCGGCCGTGTCGTAGGGCGAGATCTCGTAGACGTAGACGTCGGGCCCCTCGTAGTAGCTGACCGCGCCGAGGATGAAGCGGCGGAACGGGCTGTAGTACTCGGTCTGGTTGAACTCGCTGAGCGGCGGCACGATCGGGTGGCCGTGGCCCGACAGGAAGGCCGACGCGAAGTCCCAGTGGATCTGATAGAGGTGGCTGTTCTGGATATACAGCGCGTTGTCGTCGAGGCGATCGATGACCGTCTTCGCGGAGCGCGCGCCGGGCATCGACGCGTCGGGCGGCTCGGCCGCGAGCAGGTCGAAGTCGTCGGGGCAGCCGATGGCCTGGGCGAAGTCGGGGTCGACGGTGCCGGACGGGATGACGCACGCGTCGGGGAAGCCCGTGTCGCCGTCGGGCGCGTCGGCGCTGTCGCTCGCGTCGGTCGCGTCGGTCGCGTCGTCGTTGGTGGTGTCGGCGCCGTCGTCGGAGTCGGGCGACGTCGTCGCGTCGGCGTCGTCGCCCGAGTCGGGGGACGTCGTCACGTCGGTGGCGGTGTCCTCCGGCCCGGTGCCCGAGTCACCGCAGGCCACGAAGGCCACGGTCGCCAGTGCTCCCCAAACCCATGCACGCATGGCGTTGCTCCTCGGCCGCGCGTCGCGCGCGGGCCAGCTCGGCACCATAGGAGTCGCCCCGGCAGGGTCAATCACGACGGGCGTTCGAAGAATGAATGTGGCAGGGTGGCGCCGTGCTGCGCTCGCTCGTCGTCATCGCCTCGGCCGCGTCGATCTCGGCGGCCTGTCCCTCCGACCCCTCGTTCGTCGGCACCGACGCCGACGCGCTCGTCGCCGGCGACAGCGTGAGCGACAGCGACGGCACCGCCGACAGCGTGAGCGGGGTCGACGGCAGCCACCTCGGGCCGGGGCTGCCGTGCGCGCGCGACTGCCTGGTGCAGGTGACCGACCAGCCGGTCATCGCCTTCGACGCGGTGGTCGACCCCGACGGGCGCGGCGTCGTCGCGCTGCTGCAGTCGGTCGACGCGCTGCACCAGCGGCTGGCGCTGCGGCGCTACGACGGTCACGGCGGCTGGTCGGACGAGGAGGTCGCGGCCGACCTCGAGGACGCGACGCGCGTGGCGGTCGGCGTCGACGATCAGCACGCGCTGCAGCTCGTCGTGCGCGCGGCCGAGCCGATCGCGCTCGAGACGGTCTGGTATCACCCGGAGGCGGGCGGCGGCTGGGCGCCGCGCGGCGTCGGCATCCCCGGCGTCGGCCAGCAGCTGCTCAGCGACTTCCACCTGTGGCTCGCCTGCGTCGACGACGACAAGGCGGCGCGCTTCCACGTGCTGCACGGCGCCGACGCGCCGAGCGGGGCCTGGCAGACGCCGATCGTCCTGCCGCACGTGGGCTGCGTCGACGGTGACGGCAACGTCAGCATCCCCGCCTTCGGCTGGTCCATCGACGTCCTCGAGCGCCCGGTCGTCGCGCGCCAGGGCTGCCCGCCCGACATCGGCCTCGCCTACCAGGCGTGGAGCGAGGAAGACGGCTGGAGCGTGAAGGACCTCGGCCGCTTCGCCTCCGGCCCGGGCGCGACGCGGCGCAACGTGGCCATGGCCTTGGAGGGTGTCGATCGCGCCCACGTGCTGCACCAGGACGTGGACGACGGCTGGGCCATCCTCGTCGACCAGGCGGCCGGCGACCCCTGGACCACCGCCACCGTGGACGTCGCGAGCCAGGCCGGCGGCTCGCTCGGCGAGCTGCTCGCGGTCGCCGCCGACACGCTCGGCCGCCTGCACCTCGTCTACGAGAAGGACAAGCAGCTTGTCTATCGCTACTGGAAGGACGGCTGGTCCGGCCCGGTCACCGCGAGCGTCGGCGTCGGGGACGCCTCGCGCATGCGCCTGGCGATCGACAACCAGGCGCCCGAGGTCGTGTTCGAGGACGCCGACGGCCACCTGTGGTGGTGGTCGCCGGCCGAGGCGCCCGCACCCGAGTGACGCCCGGCGTGGCCTGGCTGTGGAAGTCCGCTACACTGCGCGCGGCGGCCGGACCTTGTGCTGCCATTGCGGCGGCCGCGGCCACGGCGGCGCGCGGGCGGGCGGCGGGCGCTGGCACGCGGCCTGCTCGGGAGGCGGACATGGAGCACACGCGCGAAGCTCGGAACTGCATGCGGGCGAGGTCGGCGATGGTCGCGTCCGGTGCGCTCGGCGCGCTGGGGGCGATGGCGATCGCCGCCTGCGGCATCGCCGCCTGCGGCGACGGCTCGGGGACCGGTGACGGCGGCGACGCCAGCGACGGCGAGGTCAGCGCCACCTGCGTGCCCCAGCGCGATCCCGACGACGGCGCCTTCGACGACCACACCGTGCTCGGCTTCCAGAGCGTCGCCTGCCTCGAGGACTGGGCCGGCACCTTCGCGACCGACCCGCTGGTCCTGAAGTTCCAGATCGTCGACTTCCCCGACGTGCCCGGCCGCGGCGCCCACGGCGGCGAGCACAGCCAGGTGCGCTACGATCAGGGCGGCTTCTACGACCTCCACGACGAGTGGTACTGGTTCCGCCTCCTGAACGGCCACCCCATCCCCGACCTCGCCACGCCCGCGCCCGTCACCGGCTCGACCTATCCGGATGTCGCCTCGATCTACGCCGCGTTCGCCGGCCAGCCCAGCCTGCCCCTCGACCTGAAGTTCATCGACGGCACCGGCGCCTTCGCCGGCCGCCTCTACTCGACCCACTACTACGCGCTGGCCGGCCTCGGCGGCGAGTCGCCGACCCCGCCGCGCTTCTTCGGCATGGGCACCGTGCTGCACTACGCGCCGGACGCGCGCCGCCACGAGCCGGGCGAGATCTGGGGCTTCGACCTCGAGTACCTCGAGCTCGTCACCGAGGACTCGGTGGCCGCCTACTTCGCGCACTTGAGAGCCCACCTGCCGCCCGCGATCGCCGACCAGCTGCGCTGGGTCGCCAAGTCGCCGCAGCAGCAGAACATCGCCAAGCTCATGCGGCTCGCGGGCGGTCCGCTGGCCGACAAGATCCTCACCTACGACGACCTCGTCGTCGACGGCGCCGTCGAGGTCTACAACGGCGGCATCGCCGCCGGCTTCGTGCACATCCTCGAGCCCGACCACTGGAGCGCGGCCGACGTCGCGCCCGACGACATCGTCATATTGCCGCTCGTGCCCGACGACGTGCCGCCGACGCGCGCCATGGTGAGCGGCGTGCCCGAGACGCCGCTCGCGCACGTGAACCTGCTCGCCAAGTCGCGCGGCACGCCCAACGCCTACGTGGCCGGCATCCAGTCGTGGGGCCAGCTCGACAACTGGTCCTACACCCACACGCCGGTCATCTTCTCGGCGGGCGACGACGGCGTGCGCTGGAAGGCCATGACGGCCGCCGAGTACAACGGCTACACCGCGCTGCTCACGCCGCCGCACCAGCCCGAGCCGCCGGTCGTCGACATCCCGAGCCTGCCCGTGACCGTCCCGCTCGACGTGGGCGACGTCGACTCGCTGCCCGCGCTCATGCCGATCATCGGCGGCAAGGCGGCGGGCATGGTGACGTTCCTGTCGGTGCCGGGCATGTCGCGGCCGGACGACCCGATGGGCGGGCCCATCGCCATCTCGATCCGCCCCTACGCCGAGCACATGGCGAGCCTCTTCCCGGCCATCCGCGCGCTCGTGGCGGCGCCCGACTTCGACGCCGACGCGCGCGTCCGCTACCTGTGCCTGGAGGGCGAGAAGACCTTCCGCGAGACCAACGCCAACAACCCGCCGGCGCTGGCGTGGCTCACCATGTTCCTCGCGGCGCACGCGCACGACCCGGCCTACCAGCCCATCCTCGCGGCCGGCAGCGTGAAGGAGCTCATCCGCCAGAAGCCACTCGACGAGCATACGCGCGTCGACATCATGCACGCGCTGGCCGACCACTTCGCCTTCCTGGCGCCGACGCAGGCCCTGCGCGTGCGCTCGTCGGCCACCTCGGAGGGCGCCATCGGCTTCAACGCCGAGGGCCTCTACGACTCGAACCCGGCCTACATCCACCCCGATCTGGCGCGCGACCCGAGCGAGAAGAACGAGACCGTCGAGTGGGCCATGAAGAAGACGTGGGCCTCGTACTGGCGCTTCCACGCCTTCGAGGAGCGGCGCTCGGCCGGCGTCGATCACTTCAAGGGCAACATGGGGCTCATCGTCAACTCGCGCTTCGACGACGACAAGGAGCTCGCCAACGGCATCATCACCACGCGCTACACCGGCTGGACCGACCCTCCGAGCTGGCGCTTCACCGTCGACATGCAGTACGGCACGACCAGCGTGGCGCTGCCCGAGGGGTCGACCGATCTCCCCGAGATCGACGAGGTCGAGCAGGTGGGCGACGCGGCGCCGGTCATCAAGCGCGTCGAGGCGTCGACGCTGGTGCCGAGCGGCACGCTGCTCATGCCCGACGCCGACCTGCTCATGATGTTCGAGCAGTCGAAGGCGCACCTGCTGGCCTGGCTGCACATGAAGGGCGAGGGCCTCGGCGCCAACGAGGCGCCGCGCTCGCTGGTGCTCGACTACGAGGTGAAGCGCATGGGCGACGGCTGGCCCGAGCTCGCCTCGGGCGAGGTGCGGCCGGCGCACCTCCTGTGGAAGGAGACGCGCGTGCTCGACTCGGCGCCGCGCATATTGAATTTGGCAGATTCGCTGCTCGGCGCGGCGGGCTCGACCTCGCCGGTCGACCAGTCGATGCCCGAGGACCTGCGCCCGGTGGCCTTCGACGTGCGCGCCGAGGAGTGCGTGTCGCCGGTCTTCACGGCGCGCTTCTACGGCGTCGTCACCGACGCGTCGTCGGCCGACCAGTTCCCGTTCGCGGAGACGCCGCTCGTCTACAAGCTGTGGCTCGACTTCACCCAGACGGCCGCGGGCTACACCTGGCCGGCGACCGCGACCTGGGTCCCCGGCGACGCGCTGACCTCGGCGAGCGCGGCGTACGGCGGCGCGCTGCACGCGACGCTGGCCCAGGCCGCGGCGGACGCGGTCGGCCTCGACGAGCTCAGCATCGGCGCCGACGGCGCGTGGACCTTGCGGCGCGGCGCTCAGACGCTGACGGGCCAGTGCTCGAGCCGCACCTCGCACCCGCTCTACCAGAGCCCGGCCACCTACCTGCGCGGCCTCCTCGACGCCGGCGCCGGCGCCACCGGCCCCTGACTCCCGGGCGCGCGCCGCGCGTGACCCGATGTCATCGCGACGGGCGGTGCACGGGTCGCCCGTGCCAGGATGGCGCACCCCGGCGCGACGACGACGCCGGCGACGATGGTGGCTGGCCGGTCCGCGCGGCTCGGCGCGCTGGTGCGCGCGTTGCACAGGCGGCGGGCATGCGAGTCGCCACCCTCGGGATCATCGTCTCGGCCCACGCGTCGCTCGGCCTCGGCTGCGCCTCGAACCCGCCGCCCTCGGACGCGCGGCTCGGCTCGAGCCGAACCGACTGCGTGCGCATCACCATCGCGGATGCCAGCAGCGGCGAGGCGCTCGCGACCTATCCGTTCGATGCGTCGATCCACGGCGACGGCGAGGGCCGCACGCTGCGCTGGTTGTTCGACCTCCCCGGCGTGAGCGGCGCGCCGACGATCCTCTCGGAGGCCCGCCTGGTCGACGACGGATGCGCGTGGCGCCGCGTCGAGATCGCGCTGACGTCCATCCGCGAGCCGGCCGACCTCCAGGCCATCATGGCCGAGCTCGTGCTGCGCGCGCAGCTCCGGCACGCGTCCGACGGCCTGCTCGCGCCCCCGGTGGAGCCGCTGCCCGAGGCGGTCGCGATGCGGCTCCAGACCCTGGTCACGCGCAGCGCCCAGGCCGTCTGGGACGCGCAGGCCGACGTGACGCTGCGCCTGATGGCGCCGGTCGACGCGCGTCCGCTCGACGTGACGCTCGCGCGCGTCGGGGCCGACCAGTGTGCGGCCGTGCCGTGGCTCTAGCGATCAGGCCGCGAGGCGCAGGTGGCGCTCGAGGAAGGCGACGACGTCGGCCAGGCCGTCGCCGGTCTTCAGGTTGGTGAAGACGAAGGGGCGCGCGCCGCGCTGGGCCGCGGCGTCCCGGGCCATGACGGCGAGGTCGGCGCCGACGTGCGGCGCGAGGTCGGTCTTGTTGATGACGAGCAGGTCCGACTTGACGATGCCGGGGCCGCCCTTCCGCGGGATCTTGTCGCCGGCCGCGACGTCGATCACATAGAGCGTCAGGTCGGAGAGCTCGGGCGAGAAGGTGGCGGCCAGGTTGTCGCCGCCGCTCTCGACGAACACGAGCTCGAGGTCGGGGAAGCGCCAGGCGAGCTCGCTCACGGCCTGGAGGTTGATGGACGCGTCCTCGCGGATGGCCGTGTGCGGGCAGCCGCCGGTCTCGACGCCGAGGATGCGGTCGGCCGTCAGCGCCTCGTGGCGGACGAGGAACTCAGCGTCCTCGCGCGTGTAGATGTCGTTGGTCACGACCGCGAGCTGGACGCGCGCGCGCAGCGCCTTGCAGAGCGCCAGCACGAGCGCGGTCTTGCCCGAGCCGACCGGGCCACCGACACCGACGCGAAGGGGATTGGCAGGCATGTTCGTCAGCTCCGGAAGAGGCGGGAGTATTGGTGCTCGTGCCGCGCCGACGCGATGGCCAGGCCCGGCGTGGACGACGACAGGTCCTCGTCGGCGATGCTCCGCGCGACCTCGGCGGCCATGCCCAGCGTCGGCAGGAGCGCGTCGAAGAGGCGCTGGGCTGCGACCTGGCCGAGCGGCAAGGCCTTCATCAAGACGGCCAGCTGGCCCTCGACAAACGCCGTGAGCCAGGCCGCCAGCGCCGGCTCGGGCGCGATGCGCCAGGCGTCGGCGGCCAGCGCCCAGGCGCACGGGAAGGTGATCGAGCCGCTCGCGCCCGTCGCGGCCGTGGCCTCGATCGCGTGACCGAGCGAGCCGAGCAGGCCCGTCAGCGCCTGGCCGATCTGCAGCGTCTCGGCGCGCAGCTCGCGCGTCTCGCGGCTGGCGAGGTAGCGCTCGTTCCACGCCGCGCGCGCCTCCGGTCGCGTCAGGAGGCGCCACACGATGGCCGCGTCCCAGCGCGCCTGGACGAGCGTCAGCGCGTCGTCGAGCCAGGCGCCGGCGCTCGCGGCGTCGCGCACCACGCCCTCGTCGATGGCGCCCTCGAGCCCGCCCGACCAGGCGTAGGCGCCGATGGGCAGGGCCGGGCTCGCGAGCCGCAAGAGGCGCGCGATCGCGAGGACGTCGTTCACCGCCTGCTCATCGTCGATGTGCGCTCACAAATCAATATGGCTGCCGATCTCCATCACCTGCTCGGCGCGACCGATGGCGTCGATGGCGCTCCGCGTCGGCGACAGCGCCTCGGAGTAGAGGACGTCGGGTTTACCGTCGGGGTCGGCGGACTCTTGTGAGGGCCGGGTCGCCTGCCACCTCTTCGGCCGCCCGATCGGAACCCGCCTTGCCCCTTCGCGTCCAGACCCTCGCCGCCTTGTCCTTGGCCCTCGTCGCGCCCGCCGCCTGCGGCGACTCCGACGACGTGAAGCTCGTGAAGGCGGGGCGCGCCCCGATGCTCGCCTACTTCCAGCGCGTGCTCGCCGAAGGCGCGCCGGCCGGCGACGTCGATCTGGCCTGCCCGATCTTCGCCGGGAGCGGCGGCGCCAGGCTGCGCGCACGCCTCGCGCACGCGGATCTGCTGAGCCACCTCGTCGACCCGTCGGCCCCGGCCGTCGACGGGCTGAAGCGATCGCTGGCGTGGCGCTTCTCCGACTCCGAGCTCGGCAGCATCGACGACAGCTACCCCGATCCCTTCTCGAGCGACTACGCGACCGCCAAGTGGGCGAGCGCCATCGCCGCCCAGCAGTCGCGCGCGCCGCTCGTCGTGGCGTGGACCAACCTCGCCGGCCCCGGTCGGCTCGGCGAAGACCTCGGCGCGCGCGAGCACACCTTCTCGTCCGGTCTCGCCTACGTGCGCCTCTCGGTCCACGACCCGGAGACCGGGCGGCGCCTCTCAGCACCTGGGTCCACGGCACCAACGCGGACAACGTGCTGTCGAGCTACTCCGGCAGCAGCGACCTGCAGGGGGCGCTCGACAACGACCTGGCCAAGCAGACCTTCGCCGAGGTCCCGGCGGCGCTGGCCCGCATCGCGCCCGACCTCGAGGTCGACCCGTCGCTGGGCAGTCGCCTCTGACCGCGGCGTGCGTCAGGCTCCGCCAGCGCCGTCGCCGCGCAGCACGAAGCGGTGGATCTTGGCCGGCCCGTGGCTGTGGTCGTGCTCGTGGTGATAGGCGCCGACCTCGGGTCGGAAGGGCGCCTCGACCACGCCGACCTCGGCGCCGAGCTGGGTCAGCATGGCGCGCATGACCGGGTCGTCCGGCGTGCGCAGCCCGTCGGCCGCGACCTCGACCTGGGCGTGGCGGTTGCCGAGGTGATAGGCGCAGCGCAAGAGCGCCGGACCGCTCGCGACGATCGACAAGAGCCTTTCCGATCGCGCCACCACCCTGAGCGTGCGGCCGTCGGCGGCCCTCAGCACGGCGCCATCGGCCAGCGGGTGGTCGAGGCGCTCGAGCTGGATCCAGGCGGCCGTACCATCGCCCGCGGTCACGAGCTGCCGACGCTTCCGGCGCGCGTCCCAGTCGAGCGCGACCTCGAAGGTCGCGGTCGCGGACGCGGGCAGGTCGCTGACGAGCTCGGTGAAGACGGGCGGGCTGTCGGTCATGGCGTGGACCCTCGACTAGAAGAGGAAGTAGCGCTGGGCCATGGGCAGGACGCGCGCCGGCTCGCACACGAGCAGCTCGCCGTCGGCGCGCACCTGATAGGTCTGCGGGTCGACCGCCATGACCGGCGTCTTGTCGTTGAGGCGCATGTCGCGCTTGCCGATCTTGCGCGTGTCGCGCACCGCGACCAGGCGCTTGCGCAGGCCGAGGCGCGCGCCGATGTCGAGCCCCAGCGCCGCGCCCGACACGAACGTCACCGAGGTGGCCGCGCGCGCGCCGCCGAACGAGCCGAACATGGGCCGGCCGTGCACCGGCTGCGGCGTGGGGATCGACGCGTTGGGGTCGCCCATGGCGGCCCAGGCGATGGCGCCGCCCTTCAGCACCAGCGACGGCTTCACGCCGAAGAAGGCCGGTCGCCACAGCACCAGATCGGCCAGCTTGCCGACCTCGACCGAGCCGACCTCGTCGGATATGCCATGGGCCACCGCCGGATTGATGGTGATTTTGGCAATATAGCGGCGCACGCGCAGGTTGTCGGCGCCGGTGCCCTCGTCCGCCGGCAGCGGGCCGCGCTGGACCTTCATCTTGTGGGCCGTCTGGAACGTGCGCGTGACCACCTCGCCGACCCGGCCCATGGCCTGTGAGTCTGACGAAATCATCGAGAATGCACCGAGGTCGTGGAGGATGTCCTCGGCGGCGATGGTCTCCTGCCTGATGCGGCTCTCGGCGAAGGCCACGTCCTCGGGGATGGCCGAGTCGAGGTGGTGGCAGACCATGAGCATGTCGAGGTGCTCGTCGATGGTGTTCACCGTGAACGGGCGCGTCGGGTTGGTCGACGACGGCAGCACGTTCGGGAGGCCGCACACCTTGATGATGTCGGGGGCGTGGCCGCCGCCGGCGCCCTCGGTGTGATAGGTGTGGATGGTGCGGCCGGCGATGGCGGCGACGGTGTCCTCGACGAAGCCCGACTCGTTGAGCGTGTCGGTGTGGATGGCGACCTGCACGTCCATCTGGTCGGCGACCGCGAGGCAGTTGTCGATGGCCGCCGGCGTGGTGCCCCAGTCCTCGTGGAGCTTCAAGCCGATGGCGCCGGCCTCGACCTGCTCGACGAGCGGCGCCGGGCGCGACACGTTGCCCTTGCCGAGGAAGCCGAGGTTCATCGCGAAGCCGTCGGCCGCCTGCAGCATGCGCGCGAGGTGCCAGGCGCCGGGCGTGCAGGTGGTGGCGTTGGTGCCGGTGGCCGGGCCGGTGCCGCCGCCGATCATGGTGGTGACGCCCGACGCCAGCGCCTCCTCGATCTGCTGCGGGCAGATGAAGTGGATGTGGGTGTCGATGGCGCCGGCCGTGAGGATCAAGCCCTCGCCGGCGATGACCTCGGTGGCGGCGCCGATGGCGAAGGTGACGCCGGACTGGACGTCCGGGTTCCCGGCCTTGCCGATGGCGGCGATGCGGCCGTCCTTCAGGCCGACGTCGGCCTTCACGATGCCGGTCCAGTCGACGATGAGCGCGTTGGTGATGACGGTGTCGACCACGCCGGCGCGCGTGCGCTGCGACTGGCCCATGCCGTCGCGAATGACCTTGCCGCCGCCGAAGGTGACCTCTTCGCCGTAGGTGGCGTGGTCGCGCTCGACCTTCACCCACAGCTCGGTGTCGGCCAGGCGCACGCGGTCGCCGAGCGTCGGCCCGTACATCTCGGCGTAGGCGCGGCGATCGATGACGGTCATTTCGCCTCCCCGGCTGCCGCGCTCGCGGCCCCGGGGGCCGCGTCGCTGGGATCTCCCGCGTCGCCGTCGGCGCCGTCGTCGAGCTGGCCCATGATGTGACCCTGGAAGCCCCAGACCTCGCGGCGGCCGGCCAGCGCCACCAGCGTCACGGTGCGCTCCTGGCCGGGCTCGAAGCGGACGGCGGTGCCGGCCGGGATGTCGAGGCGCATGCCGCGCGCCTTGCCGCGGTCGAAGTCGAGCGCCGCGTTGGTCTCGAGGAAGTGGTAGTGCGAGCCGACCTGCACGGGGCGGTCGCCGCGGTTGGCGACGGTGATCGTCGAGCGCACGCGCCCGACGTTCAGCTCGATGTCGCCGCCTGTCTCGCTGACCTCGTCGGTCAGGATCTCGCCGGGGATGAGCATGGCGCGGGCCTCCGGGATCAGATGATCGGGTTGTGGACGGTGACGAGCTTGGTGCCGTCGGGGAAGGTCGCCTCGACCTGGATCTCGGCCACCATCTCGGGGACGCCGTCCATGACGTCGGCGCGCGCGAGCAGCGTCGTGCCGAAGTGCATGAGCTCGGCCACGCTCTTGCCGTCGCGCGCGCCCTCGAGGATGGCCGCCGAGAGGTAGGCCACCGCCTCCGGGTAGTTGAGCTTCAGGCCGCGCGCCTTCCGCCGCTCGGCGACGAGGCCGGCGGTGAACAAAAGGAGCTTGTCTTTCTCTCGGGGCGAGAGGTCCATCAGGTCCTCCAGATGCGAGGGGGCACGGCGGCGCGACCGAGCAGATCGGGGCGGGTCAGCGACCACACCGCCTCGAGCCACTGGCGCGCGGGCTCGACGGCGGCGCCGAGCCAGCGGCCGACCGCGACGCCGGGGAGCTGGGTCAGGCCGGCGCGGCAGGGCGTGGCGAGGGCGCGCACGGCGGCCACGGTGGCGGGCGCGAGGTCGGGCCCGACGAGGAAGACGCTGGCCATGACCGAGGCGCCGGCGAGGCCGAGCGGCGAGCGGCGCATGGGGTCGCGCGCGTCGAGGCGCAGGCGATCGGCCAGGCGCAGCTCGCCGCCGACGACGATGCGCGCGGCCAGGTCGAGGTGGCCGTCGAGGAACGGCCGGTCGCCGTGGGCGCGGCCGAGGACGAGCGTCTCCCACACGATGGCGCGCGCGTCGGCGGCGAGATCGAGGGTCGCATCCAGCGCGGCGTGGGCGCCGTCGAAGAGGATGTGCTCGCGCGGCAGGAGCTCGAGCACGCCGCCGGCGAGGACCTTGGCCGAGACGCTCTGGCGCGCGGCGGGCGACTCGGCGCTGGGCGCCGCGGCGGCCACCGACAAGGCTGGCGAAGCCGCGACTGCGGCGCGGTACCAGGGCGTGGCGCCCGGCGTCGTGAGCTGGGCGTGCGCGCCGGGGCCGACCTCGATGGCCAGCGTCAGGCGATCGCCGCCGGCCATGCCCGCGGGCGGGTGCACGATGATGTGCTGGCACAGGCCGGGCTCGGGCTCGAAGTGCTTCTGCACGCGCAGCGGGCCGTGGTGGCGGCGGAGCACCGGGACGGTGCGCGCGCCGACGCGGGCGTATCCGAGCTCGAGCCCGGCTTCCCACCCTGTCCGCGCTGGAGCGACCGCGACCACGGCCGGCGACCGTAGGGGGCGGGGGTCGGAGCGTCAAGCGCGGCGAGCGGCGCGGGGCGGGCGCGGACACGCGCGGGAAACACGCGGGGCGGGCGCGTCGGATACACGCGCGGCGCGGCTTCCCGTATGCTCGGCGGCGGAGGGGAAAATGAGAAAAGAAGTAGTCCTGACCCCACCTGCGGAGACCTGGAGGGCGGCCGGCGACGCGGACTACCCGGCGTTCGTGCGGCTCTTCCGCGAGCTCGGCGTGGCCGACCCGACGCCCACGCGCGAGGCGTTCGCGGCCATGCGAGCGACCATGCTCGTCGGCGAGAAGCGGGGCCAGGTGGTGGCCTACGGCTACTACATCCTCTACGGCGCCACGGCGCACATCGTCCATGTCGCCGTCGCGCCCGAGGCGCGCGGCCACGGCCTCGGCCGGGCGCTGATGGACCGCCTCAAGACCCGCGTCCAGGCGGGCGGCGCCGTGCGCTGGTTCCTGAACGTCAAGCAGGACAACGCCTCGGCCATCCGCCTCTACCAGCGCTGCGGCCTGAAGGTCGCCCTCGACTCCTGGGCCATGCGCTTCGCCTGGTCCGGCGTTGCCGCGCTGCCCGCGGACGAGCGCCAGCTCCCGGCCACGACGCCCATCCCGGCCGACGACGAGGCGTTCGCGCGCCTCACCCAGCAGCCGAAGGAGCGCATCGGCGCCGTGCGCGCGCGCGGCCGCGTGCTGGCCAGCGTCCACGACGACGGCCGCCCTGTCGCCTTCGCGTCCTTCGACCCGGGCTACCCCGGCGTCTACCCCGTGGCCGTCGCGCGCCCCGGCCTCGAGCGCACCCTCTTCGAGGCGCTGCGACCGCACGCCGACCCGGCCCACGGCGACCTCCTGCGCGTCACCGTCGACGCCGACCGCGCGCTGGCCGACCGCCTCGTCGCGGCCGGCGCCGTCATCGAGCACCCCATCCACCGCATGACCGGCTCGCTCATGTGATCGTCGCACGCAGCGGCCGACGCGGCGCCCGTCACACCTCGGCGAAGAGGTCGCGCGCCACCTCCAGCATCGCGTCGGCGGCGCGCAGCGCGAAGCGTTGGTCGGTGACGCGCGCCGACTCGATGCGGTCGAGGCGCAGCATGCGCACGGCCGCGCGCAGGTGGTCCCAGACCAGCAGGTACCAGGCAGGCCACGCCAGGAGGAGGTAGTGCGGCTCGACCACGCGCGTGGTCCGCTCGCGCGCGGTGCGGTACGCGACCTCGACGGCGCGCTGCGCGAAGAAGGCGTCCTGAATCGGTCCCAGCACCGCGGCGCGCGGCGCGTCCCACGTGTCCGAGGTCCGGCGCGAGAGCGGCGGGCCGTGCAGGATGCGGCGCCGCAGCCGGCCCACCTGCGCTCGCTGCGCCGGCGGAAAGGCCATGCCGATCTTCTGCCGCAGGCGCTTCAGGCTCGACAAGAGGAGCGGCGAGCGCAGCCGCTCGCCGATCGCCAGCGCCAGCAGCAGGTCGAGCGCCTCGCGGTGATCGAGCTGCAGGCGCCCGAGCCCCGCGCGCTCGGGCAGGCGCACGCCGCCGCCCCGCCCGGGCTCGGCCTCGAGCGGCACGCCGCGCGCCACGAGCCGCGCCATGTCGCGGCGCAGCGTGCGCAGGCTCACGCCGAGCTCGGCGGCCAGCGCGCGTCCGCTCGTGCTCTCGCGCGCGGCCAGCAGCCCGAGCAGGCGATCCAGTCGCTCGCCGGTCGGCTCGCGCGGCGTCGGCTGCGTCGGCTTCAAAGGTGCCATCGACTGTCACCATTACGCCTAGGGTCGGGGCTCGGCAACAGCGCCGATTCCACCCGAGGAGACCCCATGCAGATCGCCATCGTCGGAGCCACTGGACACGTCGTGCGGCGGGCGCTGGAGCAGGCCGCGGAGCGCGGCGCGCCGGTGACCGCGCTCGTCCGCCACCCCGAGAAGCTGCCCGCGGCGCTACGCTCATCGATCCGCGTCGAGCAGGGCGACCTCGCGGACGGCGCCTACGTCGCGCGCGCGACCCGCGGCGCGGACGCGCTCATGTGGCTGACGCCAGGCACCTTCGCCGCCCCCGACCTCCATGCCTACACGCTCGGCCTGGCCGAGAACGCCGCGCGCGCCATCGCCGCGAACGGCATCCGGCGCGTCGTCTTCGTGTCGAGCCACGGCGCGGACCGCGCGGGCCTCGGCCAGGTCTCGTGGGCGGGCGAGGTCGAGCGCGCGCTGGCGGCCGCCGCGCCGAACCTGGTCGCGCTGCGCTCGGCGGGCTTCATGGAGAACCTCCTCGGATCGCTCGACGCGCTCCGGCAGGGCCAGCTCTTCGGCGTGCTGCGGCCCGACAAGACCTACCCGCTGGTCGCCGCGCGCGACGTCGGCGACGTGGCGGCCCGCTGGCTCCTCGATGCGAGCTGGAGCGGACATCAGGTGCGCGGCGTGCACGGCCCCGAGGACCTGAGCGCCGAGGACCAGGCGGCCATCCTCGGCGCCGCGCTCGGCCGACCCGTGAGCTACCGGCAGATCCCGCCCGCGGCCCTGCGCGCGAAGCTCGTCGAGCGCGGCGCCAGCGCGTCGGTCGCCGACGCCTACGCCGCCATGTTCGCGGGCTTCGCGGCCCCCGACTATCGGCCGAGCGAGCCGCGCACGGCCGAGACGACGACGGCGACGACGCTCGCGACGTTCGCGCAGGAGGTGCTGGCGCCGCGCCTCGACTAGCCCGATCGGCTACAGCGGCAGCACGTCCTCGACCTCGGCGAACACCGAGCGCCGCCACTGCACGAGCGGGCTCGTGCCGTCCAACAGGCGGCGCGTCTCGGCCAGCACCTGGCCGAGGTCGACCAGGTAGCAGTACGGGTCGCTGGCCGCGCGCTGGCCGGCCTCGGGCGGCACGTCGCCGGGCAGGAGCCAGGCGGCCATGACGCGGTTCTTGCCCTCGACGTAGGCGCGCACCGCCACGTGCGCGAGGCGCGAGGCCAGCAGCCGATCGAAGGCCGACGGCCGACCGCCGCGCACGATGTGCCCGAGCACCGTCACGCGCGTCTCGACCGGCGGCCCGGCGTGCCCGAGCAGCTCGACCAGGCGCTGGTCGACGCGCGCCTTGAGCACGTCGTTCGAGATGGGCGTGCCCTCGCTCTTGATGACGATGACGCGCTGCGGCCGACCCGCCCGCTCGCGCGCCTTCAGCACCACGCGCGCCACCTGATCGACGATGGCGTCGGGCGACTTCTCCGACTCGCGGAACAAGACCGCGTCGGCCCCGGCCGCGATGGCCGCGGTCATGGCCAGGTAGCCGCAGTCGCGCCCCATGACCTCGACGATGAAGGTGCGGTCGTGCGCCGAGGCGGTGTCGCTGATTTTGTCACATGCCTCGACGATGGTGTTGATGGCGGTGTCGACGCCGATGGCCATGCCGGTGTAGCCGACGTCGTTGTCGATCGACGCCGGGATGCCGATGACGCGACAGGCGAAGCCCGGCGCCTCGGTCGGATCGGTGAGCGCCATCGCGCCGGCCAGCGACCCATTGCCGCCGATGACGATGAGCCCGCCGACGCCGGCGTCCACCAGGTTCTGGCGCGCCCGCGCGCGCTGCGCCGGGTCGTGCATCTCGGGGCAGCGCGCCGAGCCGAGCACCGTCCCGCCCTCGCGCAGGATGTTGCCGACCTCGGCCATGCCGAGCGGCTCGAGCTTGCCGGCGAGCAGCCCGCGGTAGCCGTTGCGCACGCCCAGCACCGGGTGGCCCTCGGCCACGAGCAGCGCGGTGGCCGCGCGGATGGCGGCGTTCATGCCCGGGGCGTCGCCGCCCGACGTCAGCAGCGCGACGGGCGCGCGCACGTCGGCGGCCATCACTTCACCGTGATGGTGATCGTGTCGGGGTCGAGCCCGAGCGCCGTCGCGACGCGCCGCAGATAGACCGTCTCGGCCGGGTGCATCACCTGGTCCGAGTACGTCACGCGCGCGACCAGCGTCAGCACCGCCTGGCGATCGTCGTCGTCGCGCAGCTTGATGTGGCGCACCGCCTCCTCGATCGAGAACGCCTTCGGGTCGAAGCGGTCGAGCCGGTCGGCCACGTAGGGCGGCAGGTCGGAGGCGGCCACGAACTCCTTCAGCTGCTCGGCGATGGCGATGGTCTCGACCGCCACCTTCACGCCGTCGGCGAAGGCCGCGCCCAGCATCAGCTCGCCCAGCGCGGTGAGCTCCATGACGTGGGACTCCTGGTCGGGCTCGACGGCGTGCGCGCGCCGCCTCACGCGGTCGCCGGGTCGTTGGATAGCTGCCTTGGCCCGCGGGCCGTCCTGCGGCTTGTCGGTCGTCATCGTGCTCGGTGCTCCAGCGCGACTGCGCGCCGGATCATTGTATAGCCGACGGGGCCGACGTGGCGAGGAGCCCCGCCTCCGGGCCGATGACCAGGTAGGTGAGCCCCACCTCGCCGAGCGACGCCCACAGCGCCAGGCGGCCATCGGGCAGCGCCTCGTGCCCCGACGCGCGCGCCTTCACCGCCGCCACCAGCTCGGCCACCTCGTAGGTCGGCGGCTCGTAGACGCGCAGCGTCCGCGCCACGCCCTTCTGGCTGGAGCGCACCATCACCCGTCCCTCGCGGTCGAGCAGGATGCCCTCGGCCCCGGCCTTGGCCAGCTCGGGCACGTCGAGCACCTCGTCGATCATGCGCGCCATCGACACGTCGACCGCGGCCACCCCGAGCGGCTGGTCGGCCGCGTCGCGCACGGTCCAGGTGCAGGTGAAGAGGAGGCCGAGCCCGTTCTCGTCAGCGCCGCTGCTCCAGCGCGGGCCGCGCACCGGCAGCGCCAGCTGGTACCACTCCTCGGCGCGGTGGTCGTAGCCCGCGACGCCGGGCGACTCCTCGTAGTCCCAGGTCCCGGGGAGGCCGATGCCGAGCCCGTTCTGGCCCGCGTAGTAGGCCCACACCAGCGGCACGCCCTGCTGCAGCACCAGGCGCTCGGCGCGCGCGATCGGCATCCCCGGCGGCGCTCCGGCGCTCTCGAGCAGCGTCCGCCGCAGCTCGGGCTCGAGGCGCGCCATCTGATCGATGGCCGGCCGCAGCGCGACCCGATCGACGTCGGGCGCGGCGTGGAAGTCGGGGTGGCGCAGGCTCGTCTTCTGGCCGTACACCGCCGAGTCGACGGCCTCGGCGGGGATGGCGTCGGGGTCGCGCTTGCCATCCTTATAACGATAGACCACCACGTCCGACGGCGGCGCCGGCTCCTGCAGGTACACGCTGGCGGCCTCGGCGATGCGCGCCACCAGCAGCTCGACGTGGTGGAGGTCCTCGGCCATCTTGCGCGCCCGCGCCTCGACGATCGAGCCGAGCCCCATGACGGTGCGCTCGCGCTGCCGCGCCTCCTCGCGCTGCTCCTCGAGCGCCACCTGGCCACGCCACAGCACGATGGCCGCCACCGCGAACACCGCCAGCACCAGGCCCAGGACCAGCGCCAGCGCGGTCCCGCGGTGCCGGCCGATCCAGCGCTCGATGCGCCGCACGCCCGAGTCGGGGTCGGCCACCACCGACTCGTCGCGCAGGAAGCGCCGCACGTCGTCGGCCATGGCCTCGACCGACTTGTAGCGGTCGGCCTTCGCGAAGGCGCACGCCCGCGCGATGATGGCCTGCAGCTCGCGCGGGATGGGCTCCTTGGTCGAGGCCACCGGCGCGCGCTTGCCGAGCTTGGCGTTGTCGGTGATGCCCTCGGCCGTGCGCCCGGGGATGGCCGGCTTCAGCGTCACCAGCTCCTGCAGGATGAGGCCCAGCGCGTACTGATCGGACGCCGCGTCGAGCACCTCGGCGCGCGCCTGCTCGGGCGACATGAAGTCGGGCGTGCCGACGATGGCGCCCTCGACGGTGATGCCCGCCGCCAGCGCGTCGTCGCCCGACGCGGTGTCGAGCACCGTCTGCCGCGCCGCGAGCGGCCGCACCTCCGACCCGCCGTCGGCGCCGCCCGACGACGCGCCGGCCTGCGCCGACCCGCTGCCACCCGACCCCGGCCGCGCCGCGACGCCGGTGCGCAGCTCGTCGCGCTTGACGATGCGGGCCAGGCCCCAGTCCATGACCAGCACCTCGCCGAAGCGCCCGACCATGATGTTGTCGGGCTTCAGGTCGCGGTGGATGACGCCGCGCCGGTGCGCGTAGGCCAGCGCGTTCAGCACCGGCACCAGCGTCTCGACGCGCGCCTTCAGCGAGTGCGCGTCGTCGGTCTTGCCGTGCTCGGCGAGCTGGCGCTTGGCCTCCTCGATGACCTCGGTCAGCGTCACGCCGCGCACGAACTTCATGGCGTAAGTGAGGCCGCCGTCGGCGTCTCGCTCGAGGCCGTACACCGGCACGATGCCGGGGTGGTCGAGCTGGGCCGTGACCTGGGCCTCGCCCACGAAGCGGAGGTGCGCGCCGTAGTCGCCGCGCAGGCCTTCGTTCAGGCGCTTGATGGCGACCGTGCGCTTCAGGACCGGCTCGCTGCCGAGGTAGACCTCGCCCATGCCGCCGCGCCCGAGCAGCGTCATCGGCTGGTAGTGCGCCGCGTCGGGGCTCGGCGCGGCGTCGTCGTAGCCGACGCGCAGCGCGCGGTAGGTCAGGAAGTCGTGGAGCCCGGCAGCCGGCAGCAGCCCGCGGTCGTGGATGATGCGCGCGAAGCTGTCGATGTGGTCGTCGACCAGCGCCGCCTCGCCGGCCGTCACGGCGGCGTAGTCGCGCTCGACCTGGGCGTGGTGCTCGGGCGGTACGTACGCGAGGAGCTCGCTCAGGGACATGGGGAGATTCATACACCCCCTTTCCTTCTGGCGCGCCTTGATTCATCCTGGGTCCGCGGCCCGTTGTCACACGGCGGCTCGGGAGTCGAACTGGATGGCCTGGCGCGACCAGGGATACCTGACGGTGCTCGTCATCGACGACGACCCCGAGCTGCGCGAGCTGGTCCAGACGGTGGTCATCCACGAGGGCCACCAGGCCATCTCCGTCGGCTCGGCCGAGGCCGGCCTCGAGCTCTTGCCGCTCAACACCTTCGACGTCGCGTTCCTCGACCATCGCCTGCCCGGCATGGAGGGTCTGGTCCTGGGCGAGTACCTGCACAAGAACAACCCCGAGATGGAGGTCGCGCTGGTGACCGGCGACGCCAGCGAGCGCCTGGTGCGCATGGCCGAGGCGCGCGGCCTGACCGTCATCGCCAAGCCGTTCGAGATCGAGGAGCTGGTGAAGGTGCTCGAGACCGCGGTGAAGCGCCAGAAGGCCGCCCAGCGCGCGGCCGAGGCGCTCACCAAGGCGCCCGGCAGCGACGGCCCCATCGACCTCGCGCCGGCCTTCCCGCACCTGGCCGAGCTCTTCGATCTGCCCGGCGTGCCGCAGCGCCTGACCGACCTCCTCGGGCGGCGCGTGCGCGAGTCGCTCGAGGTGCTGCAGCTCCACGACCCGCACGACGAGAAGGCGCGCACCGTGGCCTACAGCGGCATCGTGGCGGCGCAGGTGCTGGGCCTGAAGCTGCCGCACACCAAGCACGGCGTGAGCTACGCCGACTGGTACGACCAGCTGATGGCCGAGTCGGGGCGCCCGTCGGCCTTCGGCGGCCCCGGTGTGACGTGACCCGCGTCCCGCCCGCGTCCCTCAACATCGTGATCCCCCCGGACCCCTTGCTCGGGGCGACCATCTCGGGGAAGTACCGCATCGATCGCATGATCGGCTCGGGCGGCATGGGCGCGGTCTACGTCGCGACGCAGCTCGCCGTGAACCGGCCGGTGGCCATCAAGGTGCTGCGCCAGGTGCCCGGCGTGAGCGAAGAGCAGCTGGCGTCGCGCTTCAAGCGCGAGGCGCTGGCGACCTCCAAGCTGCGCCACCCCAACACCGTCTCGGTCATCGACTTCGGGCAGACCGAGAGCGGCATGCTCTACCTCGTGCTCGAGCTGCTGACGGGCGCCACGCTGACTCGCGTCATCCGCTCGGAGGGCCCGCTGGCGCCCGAGCGCGTGGCGGCCATCGGCAAGCAGATCGCCAAGTCGCTGGCCGAGGCCCACGACCAGGGCATCGTGCACCGCGACCTGAAGCCCGACAACGTCTTCATCGCCGACTTCCACGGCGAGCCCGACTACACCAAGGTCATGGACTTCGGCATCGCGCGCCTCTTGACGACCGACGAGCACGTCACGCGCACCGGCATGATGATCGGCACGCCGCGCTACATGGCGCCCGAGCAGGCCATGGCCAAGAAGGCGAGCCCGGCCGCCGACCTCTACTCGCTGGGCGTCATCCTCTACGAGATGCTCACCGGCGCGCCGCCCTTCTCGGGCGACTCGGGCATGGCGCTGGCGCTGGCCCACATCAACGAGGCGCCGCCGCCGCTGCTGCTCCCCGGCTACCCCGAGCCGCTGGCCAACGGCTGGCGCGGGCTGGTCGAGTCGCTCCTGCAGAAGAGCCCCGAGGCGCGGCCGCAGAAGGCGACGCAGGTGGCGCAGTGGCTCCAGCAGCTCGAGGCCGACGCGCCGCTGGAACGAGGGCAAGACGCCGGCCGCGCCGACGCCGGCGCCGGGCCCGCCGCGCGAGCCGACCGGCACCTACGACGGCCCCACCGCCAAGAACACGGTCTCGGTCGAGGCCGCCATCCGGAGCCGCGACCGCGCCCGCGAGAGCCACACCTGGATGTGGATCGCCGCCGTCGTGTTCATGCTGCTGGGCGGCGCGCTGGCGTTCGTCCTGCTGAGCCCGAGCGGCAAGGGCTCGGGCACGCCCGGCGTGCCGGGTGGAGCGACCGCGCCGGCCAGCGCCCCGCGCGCCGGCCCCGACGCCGGCTGAGGCGACCGCTCGACGCGCGCTCGACGCCGTGCCGCGTCGGCGCGATCGTCGCGGCGACTACGTCGGGTCCGCGCCGAGAGCGGCCTGCGACGGGCCGTCTTCGCCGCTGGGTCCCCGCTTCATCGCGGCGTACTGGTCCGCCATGGCCGCGAGCTGATGCGACGGGACGCCGCGTCGCGCCAGCTTGAAGAGCTCGCCTTCCTTCTCCTCACGTGGTGCTCGATGTGCTCCTTGAAGGCGGAAAAGCTCTCCCGCCACATGTCGTCGCACGCGCTCAGCGCCTTCAGCCGCGCCAGGATGTCGCGCGCCGCGGCGCGCTCGGCCAAGGGGTCGTGGTCGAACTCGACGCCCGCCTGTGAGGCGCTGGCCTTCACGGCCGGATAGAGGCTCGTCTCCTCGATCTCCATGTGCGCCCGCAGCTCCCGCTCGACCTGACCCAGCAGCTCGAGCCGCGTCGCAGCCGCGCTCTCGGTGGTCTCCTCGAGCTGCGCGAGCATGACCTTCACCTTGACGTGGTCCTCTTTCAGCATCGTGATGATGTCCATCGACAGTCCTTTGTGGTGGCCGAGCGCGAGCTCGTCGCTGCGACTCTCGCGGCCCGACCGACCGCGAGCGCCGCCGCGAGACGAGAGCCCGCACGGCCCGAGGGCCGCGCGGACGCACGTCAGCTCGTCGAGCTACCGATCACCGCACGATGCTTCTTGTTGTGATTGGTCGCGCTCGCGCCGTCGGCCCGGCCATCCTTCTCGTCCTTGTCGTCGGCCGCCTCGCCGGCCTCGCCCGCGGGGGCCTTCCGACCGATGAGCTTCAGCTTCGACGTCACCTGCATGAGCTTGGCGCGGGCCTCCTTGCCGTTCATCGGCGTGAGCAGCACGGCAGCCCCGGCGCCGATGGCCATGCCGATGCCGACCGCCGCGATGATGGAGAGCGTCCCGGCGCCGCGCTTCGGCGCGGAGAACCGCGCGAGCATCGCCTCGAATGCGCCCTTGGCGGCGGGGGTCAACACGTGGCTCTTCACCGAATCCAGAATCGTCTTCATTTCCATAATTGATCGTCCTGATTGTGGCTGTTCGTTCGCCGCACGTCGCGGCACACAGCGCTCAGCAAGTGTCGATCCGTTCGTCACGCCGGCGGTCCAGGCGGCCCTGATGCGCTACCGCCTCGCGAGCGCGCCGCGCCGGGGCGACTCGGCCCCACCACCCGGGCCATTCTGGTCGGGTGCGGCGCTCAATTCGATGAGCTGCCGACGCGGCTCGCGAGGACGCTGTCGGCGGCGCGCGCGTGATTCTGGAAAAATCCGCGCGGCGGGAGCGGGCTGGCGCGTCGAACGACGTGGCACTTCGTCCGCACCGAGGCAACCATGCGCGCTCGCCCCTCGCCGCTCTTCGTCACGCTCGTCGTCGCGTCCTCCGGCTCGCTCGCGGCCTGCGGCGACGACGCCCCGAACGTCGCCGACAACGGCAGCGACACGACCCCCGACACGGCCGTCGACAGCGCGGCGCCCGACGCCACCGCGCCCGACGCGACCGCGCCCGACGCGACCGCGCCCGACGCCACCGCGCTCGACGCCGACAGCGGCGCCGACGCCGCGGTGCCCGGCGAGCTGACGCTCTCGACGACCGGCCTCGCCTTCGAGACGTGGGACTGCGGCAGCCCCCTGCCCGACTCGCGCAAGGTGACCCTCGTGAACAGCGGTGGCACGCCCGCCAGCTACTCGGTGACGGTCGGCGGCGTCTGGCCCGAGTGGTACCAGATCGTCGACGCCGGACCGGGCCGCCTCGAGCCGGGTGCGAGCGCCGAGATCGAGGTCCGACCGCGCTGGCCCGGCGGCGCGTCGATGCCCGGCGACAAGCCCGCCATCCTCGACTTCGAGGTGGTCGCCGGCGCGACCTACGTGCCCAACGTGTCGCTCTCCTTCCACGCCGACGGCGCCATCCTGCGGAGCGAGATCAACAACGGCGACTTCGGCGAGCTGCTGGTCGGCGCGCCCGCGCGCTCCATCACCCACGCCATCGTCAACGGCGGCGACAAGGCCGCCACGGTCGCCATCACCAGCGCGCTCGACCCCGCCCTCACCGTCGCCTTCGCCGGCAGCCCGGGCCCGGTCACGCTGGAGGCCGGCGGCCACCTCGACATCACCGCCACCTACGCGCCGACGGTCGCCGGCGACGACCGCGGCAGCATCGCCTTCACCGCCACCGGAGCCGTCTGCGACCAGCGCGAGCTCGTCCCCATCCCGCTCACCGGCAAGGCGCGCACCGGCTCGGTGCTCGTCTCCGGCGACCTCGACTTCGGCGACACCGCCTGCCTCACCACGGCCTCGCCCCAGCTCATCACCGTCTCCAACTCGAGCGCCGTGGCCGCGGGCTTCAGCGCCACGGCCGGCGGCTTCTACTCGGTCGACCCCTCGTCGGGCCTCGTCCCGGCGTTCGGCACGGCGACCCTCACGGTGTCGTCGGCCGAGGTCGGCATCTACCCGAGCTACGGCACCTCGATCGACGGCGTCGTGGTCATCACCACCGACGCTCCCGGCGACTCGCCGCACGACGTGCACCTGACGCAGGGCACCCACGGCGCGGTCGTGCGCTTCGTCGACCAGCCCTTCTACGCCCAGGCTCCGCTCGGCGCCACGGCCGGCTTCGACGTCCACCTGCAGAACAGCGGCAACGTCGCGGGCACGCTGCGCCTCGTCACCTCGACCCCCGAGCTGACGCTCGATCGCAGCGACCTCACCATCCCGCCCGGCGAGACCGTCGCCGTCCACGCCGCCTTCACGCCGACCGCCAGCAGCGTGCGCCACGGCGCCCAGATCGCCGTCGAGTCGACCGTCGCCGGCGGCTGCCGCGTGCCCGAGGCGCTCGAGGGCACGCTCGTGCCGGCCGACGTCGGCCTGTCGGTCGACACCTCGTCGCTCACGTTCGCGCCCACGCTCTGCGGCAGCGCGCCCGGCTCGCAGTTCGCCGTGGTGCGGACGACCGGCGCCGACGCGCAGGTCACGGCCGAGCTCGTCGGCGCCGACGCGACCTTCTCGCTGCCCGGCGGCGCGAGCTACAGCGTGTCGCGCGACGCGGGCGCCACCCTCATCGAGGTGGCCGCCGCGCCCGCCGCGCTCGACGACACGCCCGGCGTGCGCGCCGCGACGCTCATCCTGCGCGTCGGCGACCGCACGCTGCGCGAGATCCCGCTGACCCAGGTGGTGCGCGGCGCGCGCGTGTCGTGGGGGTCGGGCGCCATCGAGCTCGGCAACGTGGCGGTCGGCTCCGACGTCACCTATCCGGTCACGCTGCGCAACGCCGGCAACGCGTCGGTCCAGCTCATGGTCGTGAGCTCGCGCGGCGACACGCGCATCGTCGACCTGCCGGCGGGCTCGCTCGCGGGCGACAGCGCGACGGCCACCTTCACCTTCACGCGCGGCTCGTTCCCGCTGGGCGCGCTGGCCGGCGAGGTCATCACCGTCACGGAGTGGGGCGCCGGCGCGAACGCGCTGTGCGGCGCGCTGCCCGGCCCGCTGCCGCTGCACGGCGTCGGCGTGGCGGGCGAGCTGTTCGTGTCGCGCTCGGCGCTCGACCTCGGCGTCGCGCCCTGCGGTCAGCCGCGGAACCTGCTCGACACGGTGGCGGTCCAGAACACCGGGCTGGCCGCGGTGACGGTCGCCGCCGACCTCCTGACGACGGCCCACTTCGCGGTCGAGCCGGCGAGCCTCGAGCTGGCGCCGGGCGAGCTCGGGCTCTTCACGGTGAGCGCGCGGCCGCTCACGACCGGCCTGCCCGGCGACGTCGACGACGTGCTCATCCTGACGACCGACATCCCCGGCGACGAGCCGCGCACCATCGGCATCCACATGCTCGTGCGCGGCGCCATCGTCACGCTGCCCGAGCGCGTGGTCGTGCCGTCGACGCCGCTCGGGTCGCTGCGCCTCGGCGTGCCGCTCGGCATCACCATCGCGGGCAACGCCCCGGTCGAGCTGGCCTTCGACGACGACGCCGACGACGTCGCCGACGAGCTGAGCTACACCGCTCCGGTGGCCGGTCCGCGCCTCGGCCTGAGCCACCGCTCGTACGCCCTGACCTACCTGCCGTCGGCGGCGGGGGCGCACAGCGTGACCGTCCACGTGTCGGCGGACGCGACCGCGGGCTACCTGTGCGCGCCGATCGCCCCGAGCACCTTCGAGGTCGAGGTGAGCGCGAGCGTCGAGGGCCCGTCGCTCGAGGTCGCGCCGACGCTGCTCGACCTCGGCGACACCGCCTGCGGCGCCAGCGCGCCGGCGGCCACCTTCACGCTGCGGAACCTGACCGCCGTCGCCCAGCCCTTCGCCATCGCCAGCGAGCGCGGCCTCGACTCGGCCTACGACGTCAGCCCGGCCTCGGGCAGCGTGCCGCCGAACGGCGCGCTGCCGGTGACCGTCACGCCGCACGCCGTGCCGAGCGACTATCGGCCCGAGAGCCTCGCCGACATGACCTTCACGGTCGACCTGTCGGAGCGCCTGGTGGTGACCTCGGGCGCGACGCGGGCCACCGTCGACGTGAGCCAGCGCGGCTACGGCGCGGCCTGGGTCTTCAGCCGCGTCGTGCACGACGACGGTCGCGTGTGGGCCACGTTGACCTCGACCGAACGCCTGGCGATCGGCGTGGGCGGCGTCGGCTTCACGCCCGCCTACCAGCTCGGCGAGGCCTACACCGGGAGCTGTGGCGCCTACGCGTCGTGCCTCTTCTGCACCGCGGTCTTCATCCCGCCGGTCGCCACCTGCGGTCCGGGCGTCGGCTCCATCGCGTTCTCCGCGGCGGCCACCGCGTCCGACCTCGCGCTGTGCTCGCCGGTCGGCGCCATCGAGACCCTGAGCTATCCGTGACCCCGTCGCTCGCCCGGAACGCGAACGGGCCGCGCTGGAGTTCGAGCGTGCTCGACCGACCACCGCGGCCCGTCCTGACGAAGCGCTCGGCCGTCAAGGCCGGGCGATTTTGTCAATTGCTCCTCACCCGCGTCACGGGCAGAGATCGACCGTGCCGTCGGCGTCGAGGCAGCCGCGGAAGTCGAGCGCCGCGCCCGAACCCCAGGTCGACGTGAGGCCGCTCGTCTCGCCGTCGAGCGGGTTCGCCAGACACGCGAAGGTGCCGTCGGCGGCGAAGCCGAACGGGATGTTGGTGGCCACGATGATCGGGAACTGGTCGTTGCTGTCGAGCGCGCGACCGTCCGACGCCGCCATGCGCGTCGACAGGTGGCAGTCGGTCCAACCCGAGCGGATGCCGAGCGCCAGCGTCCAGAAGCTGGTGCCGTCGGTGCTGACGCCGGCGTTGCCGATGGCGCCGAACACGAACTGGTTCGGGTAGCCCGCGAAGGCGCCGGTGCCGACCGACGGATCGACCCGCACCGTGACCGGGCGACCGAGGCTGTTGGTGCAGGTCATGACGACCTGGTCGAGCATGAGCTGGGTGAAGTCCTCACCCTGCGCATCGCAGGCCAGCGCCACGACGATGGTCCCCCAGCCGCTGTGGGCGGCGGCCTCGGCGAGGCAGACGTGGTCGGTCGGAGCGCAGTCGCAGACGGCCTCGGCGTCCGAGCCGGTGAGGAAGTCCGACTGGCAGTCGATCTTGGCGTTGCACTCGATCTGCTTCACCGAGACCTGCACGTCGAGGAAGCCCTTGGTGCCCTGGCCGATGACCAGGAAGCTCGCCTTGACCATGGTGTCGGCGTTGGCGGTACAGACGAAGTCGTCGATGAACGTCGGCGGCTGGTTCCCCCAGTTGCCGAGGTCCACGCCCTTGGCGTCGACGAGGCGGGTCAGCGAGATGCGCACGGTGTTGAGACCGCCGCTGGCGTCGCACAGGCCGACGAAGGCGAGAGTGCCATTTTCGCCGGTGCTGAATTCGTTGGTGCAGAGGTCGGGGTTCGACCACACCAGGTCACCGTGGGCGTCGGTCACGTCGATGGCGTAGCAGGCCATGACGGCATCGGAGGCGACCTCGGCCGGGGCCACCACGATCTGGAAGGCGCCGTCCAAGGGGTCGGAGTGGGAGCCGGGCGCCGGCGTGCCGGGGCCGTCGGAGGAGCAGCCGCCGGCGAGGAGCGCCATGGCCGCGAAGAGCGATGAGTTGCGTGCGAGCATGAGGATCACCTTCAGGTGTAGCCGAGAGAACGGGCAGGACGGGGGCCGACCGAGCGCCCCGCACACCCGACCCGGAGGTCGGACGCGCGAGGCGTCGATGCGGGAGTCAGGTCACAGGCAGATGCCGACCGTGCCATCGACGTTGAGGCAAGCGTCGAAGTCGAGGCTGTCACCCGAGCCCCAGCTCGAGGTCAGGCCGCTGGCCAGACCGTCGAGGGGGTTCGGGACGCAGCTGAAGACACCGGCGGCGTCGAAGCCGAAGGGGACGTTCTCGGCGATGATGATCGGGAACTGGTTGTTGGTGTCCATCGCGCGCCCATCCGAGGCCGCCATGCGCGTCGAGAGGTGGCAGTCGTGCCAGCCCTGCGCCACGCCGATGGCCAGCGTCCAGTAGCTCGTCCCGTCCGTGCTCACGCCGGCGTTGCCGGTCGCGCCGAAGACGGGGCCCTGCGGGTAGCCCGGGAGCGAGCCGAGGCCCATCGACGGGTCGACGGTCGTGACCACCGGCTCGTTGTCCATGTCCATGCAGGTCAGCACCACGTCGTCGAGCATGATCTGCGTGAAGTCGCTGCCCTGCGCATCGCAGGCGAGCGCCACCACGATGGTGCCCGAGGCCGAGGCCGGCAGGTCGTCGCCCGGGTTGTCGAGGAAGCCCGACTGGCAGTCGATCTTGGCGTTGCACTCGATCTGCTGCACCGACACCTGGACGTCCAGGAAGCCCTTCGTGCCCTGCGTGATGACGAGGAAGCTCGCCCGCACGAGCGTGTCGGCGTTGGCCGTACACACGAAGTCGTCGGTGAAGGTCGGCGGGTGGGTGCCCCAGTTCGAGAGGTCGCTGCCGTCGTCGGCCACGAGCTTGGTCAGCGAGATGCGCACGGTGTTGATGCCGGTGCCCGAGGCGTCGCAGATGCCGACGTAGCTCAGGTCGCCGCCGGCGCCGACGCTGAACTTGTTGGTGCAGACCTGGGGCGCGCTCCACACCGAGAAGCCCTCCGCGTCGGTGACGTCGATGGCGTAGCAGGCGTAGCTCGCGTCCGAGTCGACCTCCCAGGGGGCGACCACGACCTGGAAGGCGCCGTCGGCGCCGCTCGTCGCGCCCGGTCCGGGATCGGCGGTCGGATTGGTGTCGGCCGCGCAGCCACCCGCCAGGAGAGCCAGCGTGGCGAGACCGAAGGAATTGCGAAGGTGCATGCGATTCATATGACAAATCCTCATTCGCGGTGGGCGCGCGCAGGGCTCCGACGACGGCGCGTCGACTCTCGCGAGAGAGCCGATGCACCGCTGCCTTGCCGCGGATGATGCGAGATCGTCCGGGCGGGAGCCGCTGCGCGCGTGCCGCGATTCAATGGTGTGGGGGAATTCGGGTTGTCGACGCTCGACCATCGACCAGCATGCCGGTGGCAATCCGGCCGCGGACACCAGGGTCCGCGGCTGGCCTCGCCCTCGCGGGGGCGAGGGCTCGGGGCCACAGGTTCGGGGGGATTCATGCTGGCCGGTGGTCGGAGGGTGCTCCGTCGGGCTGGTTCAGGACCCGATGTCGCACCCTCCGCTGGCTTAGTGCACACCCCGCCTGGCTCACCTATGGGCAATTCCTCCGACTCGCCAAATACCTCACGCGCGGATGCCAAATTATAGACAAAATCGTTTCGCCGGGGCGATTCGGCGGATCCGCGGCGTGCAGCGAGGCGGTCGGCAAGGTGCCCCAATGGGGCAGGTTGCCCCAGTGCGGAAGCCCCGCGCAGGCACATGCCCCTGCGCATCGGCGTGCGCGCGGAGGGATCGGGAGCGCGCGTTCCCGAGAGTCCTCGGGTCGGGCCTTTTGTCATTCCGGGCGCGCGCGCGTCGGGTGCGCCGAGCACGGGTGCCCGCGCGCGCGTTTCATTCAGGAACGCTGCGGGGCACGAGCGCCGAGGTGGCCCCCGGGAGGACGTCAGGGCTGGGCCAGCGAGAAGCGCAGGTGGAACGTGGCCGCGACGGTGCCCATGTCGGGCCGGTCGTGCACGCGCACGCGCTCCAGCACCGCCTTGGCGCAGCGCGCCAGCCCGGGCAGCGGCAGCGCCCCGACGACGACGTGGCGCGCGCGGCGGTCGACGTCGATCTGCAGCCGCACGCGCGTTGCGGTCGAGAGCGCGGCGCCGCCGGCGGCGACGGCGGCGCGATAGCACTGCTCGAGCGCCGGACGGGCGGCGGCGAGCGCCGACGACAGGCTCGAGCGCGCCATGCCGCCGGAGAGCTCGAGGTCGGCGAAGCTGGCCCGGGCCGAGCGCGCGCGCGGCGGCGCGGAGCGCGGCGCGACCGCGGCATCGTCGGGCGCGAGCTCGAGCGCGGGCGAGGCTGCGGGGGCCTCGGCGAGCGACGCGTCCTCGGACGGCGGAGGCGTCAGCGGCAGCTCCTCGGGGGCCGGCGGCGCCTCGGGCACGACGACCGCGGCGGCGATGGCCGTGGCCGGTCGCGACGCCGGCGCGCGCGGCGGCACGACGACGGGCGGCGCGTCGGCGGCGGCCTGCGCGGGCAGCGGCGCGTCCGCCGGCGCAGGCGGCGCCGATGCGGTCAGCGTCCAGGGCGCGAGCATGGCGGCGCGCGCTCGACGCAGCCAAGGCGGCCAGGCGCGGCGAGGCCGGCGGCGTCCAGGCCGCGAGACGAGCTCGGGCCGCGACGCGCCGAGCTCGAGCGCACGCGGCTGGCGGGCGCGCACGACCTCGAGCGCCGACGGATCGCGCGACGCCGGGCGACCGAGCGCCAGGCTCGAGAACGCCGCGACGAGGATCAGGGAGGCCGCCGCCAAGGGCCAGCGCGGGCGCGCGGCGCCGGACCGCGACCGCACCGCGCTCGCCGGCTTCGGGCGCGCCACCGCGAGGCGCGTGTCGGGCAGCGACGAGGCGCGCTCCAGAACGCCCACGGGTGAAGCCAGCGCCGGCGGCCGGGGCTGGCCCTCGGGGGTCGCCAGGAGCGCGGTCCGGAACGCGCGCGCGGTGATGAAGCGATCCTCGCGCCGCTTCTCCATGGCGCGCGCCACCACCGCGGCCAGCTCGGGCGACACGTGCGGCGCGCGCGCGCGCAGCGGCGGCGCCGGCGACGAGACCTGCGCGCTCAAGACGTCCGACACCGACTCGAAGGAGAACGGCAGCGAGCCGCTGAGCATGTCGTAGAGGAGGACGCCCACCGAGTAGAGGTCGGCGCGCGCGTCGATGGCCGCGCCTTGGGCCTGCTCGGGCGACATGTACTCGGCCGTGCCGCACAGCTCGCCCTCGACGCGGCTGTCGCTGCGCAGCGTGGCGATGCCGAAGTCGAAGACCTTGACGTCCTCGATGGCGAGGCCGTCGTCGTCGACGCCGGGCACCAGCATGATGTTGCTCGGCTTGATGTCGCGATGGACGATGCCCACGTCGTGGGCGTCGGCGAGCGCGGCCAGCACCTGCCCGGCGATGGCGATGCAGCGCGCGGGCGCGAGCATGCGCCGCTCGCGCTCGAGCAGCGCCTCGAGCGTCACGCCGGCGACGTACTCCATGACGAGGAAGTAGCCGTGCGCGGCGTCGTAGCCGAAGTCGAGCACGTGCACGGCGTTCTTGTGGCGCACGCGCGAGGCGAGCCGGCCCTCCTCGCGGAAGCGCGTGTCCGCGTCGGCGCGGGCCAGGAAGAACTCCGAGCTCACGAGCTTGATCGCGACGATGCGATCGAGGGCGACGTGGCGCGCAAGGTGGACGCTCCCCATCGATCCGTCGGCGATCGGGCTCATCAACTCGTAGCGGCCCTCGCCCAGGAAGGCCGCGGCGCCGTTCGGTGGGGGTGGCGTCATCGTCCTCGAGGGGCTCGAACCCGACGTCGGCAGGTGGTCCGGCGTCGAGCCACGACCTTCGACGCGGGCCGCGCGCCGGTCAATGGTGATGATCGCCGCACACCCGCGGACGACGCGGGCCCGCGCCTCAGGGCGCGTCGAGGCTCCAGGTCTCGAGGTAGCCCCGGCCGCCGACGCCGGGGCGATCGACCCGCGGCGGACCGCTCGCGGGCGTCTCGATCCAGACGTGGGGGCTTACCTGATGGAGGCGCGACGGCGCGTCGAAGAGCGCGATCCCCAGGACGCCGACGCGCAGCTCCCGGCCGCTGCTGTACGTGGCGGTCAGCGCGCCGTCCCAGCCGACCTCGATGTGGTCGAGGTCGCCGGCGGCGAAGCCGTCCTGGTCGGCCGCGAAGAGGGCGCTCGGCCCGGCCCACGACGACGTGCCGCGGAGGTCGACGGCGAGGTCCTGCGGGTTGGCCCCGAAGAACGTCACGGTCGTGGTCGACACGGGCCAGTCTTCGAGCAGCCGACCGTTGCCGTCGAAGGCGAGCTCGTCGCTCAGGATCACGGTGGGCCTCAGGTCGCTGCTGCCGTCGAGGTCGGCGGCCGGGACGAGCGCGTGGAGCTCCCACATCGCCGGGGCGTCGCAGGTGAAGACGAAGTCGAGCTGATGCCACTGCCCGAGCGAGTCGAACACCGTCATGGTGGTCTGGAACGACGCCGTGCCGGACGGGTCGGCAGCATCGTAGACGGTGACCGGCGTGTTCGAGTCGAGGTTCATCCGCATGCCGAGGACGCTGGTGGCGCGCGGCGCGAGCCGCGGCGGGATGGGAATGGGACCGAGCGGACCGAGCGTGCCATCGTCGGCCGCGGGGAAGCCGAGGAGCGGCGCGCCGTCCTCGGTCGTGACGCCCTCCGGCCCGGCCCAGAAGGCGCGGACGGTGCGCGTGTAGCCGTGCTGTTCGCCCAGGTCGGCGACGAGGTAGCCGCCGCCCCAGACGTTCAGGCGGCACGTCCAATGGGTCTGGTCGAAGCGGCAACCGGGGGTGCCGGTCTCGGCCGGGTCGTCGGGCGGGGTCGACGGGATGACCGGCTCGTCAGGCCATTCCGGCGCCGGCATCGTCTCCGGCTCCGAGCCGGCGGCGCTGTCCGCGGCCGAACCGGTGGCGCTGTCCGCGGACGAGGCGAGGCCATCGGGCGCGCGCGGGCCGGCGTCACGGCCCTCGTCACACGCGCTGAGCCAACCTGCGCCGGCCAGGGCCAACGCCACGATGCGGATGTGAGTCATGCGCGGACGGTGCGGCCGCGCGGCGAGGTCGTCAAAGAAGTCGACGCGCACCCTCGCACGGCACGCCGCGCAGGCGACGCGGCGGCGCTGTTCGCGGGTTGACCCGGCGCGAGGAGTCCGGCACCTTTCCATCCCGGCCGTGCGGGGTCGGAAGCGCGCGGCCACGGACGTCGGATTGGCCGCGCAGGGGGGCGAATGGCTGGTATCACGCGACGCGGCTTCGTAGCCGGCATCGGCGCAAGCCTCCTGGCGGCGCCCTTCGTCAAGCTCCTTTCCGGTCGACGCGCGCACGGCGCCGAGCCGACGGGAGCGCCGACGCGGCTCTGCGTCTTCTTCTGCCCCAACGGGACCGTGCCCGCGCGCTGGCGGCCGCGCGCCGGCGCGACGGCCGGCGACAGCGGCGCGCAGACCGACTTCGACTTCGCGCCCGGCTCGATCCTCGAGCCGCTGGCCGCGCGCAAGTCCGAGCTGGTGGTGGTCGACGGCCTCTACTTCCACGGCGCCGACAACCACGAGGGCGGCATGGCCGCCATGCTCACGAACCGCGGCGGCCTCGACAGCCCGACCGGCGGGCGCTCCATCGATCAGGTCGTCGCCGGCAAGATCGGCGGCGACACGCGCTTCCCGTCGCTCGAGCTCGGGGTGCAGACCTCGGCCTGGGGTGGCGGCGTGCAGACGCGCATGAGCTACTCGGGGCCGGGCAGCTTCGTCACGCCCGACGACGATCCGCGCCACGTCTTCGAGCGCCTGTTCGGCGCCGTCGGGCAGGACGTCGACAAGCTCCGGCGCCGCCGCCAGAGCGTGCTCGACCTGGTGCGGCCGAGGCGTCGGCGCCTGGCCTCGGCGGCGGCGGCGGCGCGAAGAAATGCTCGAGGCGCACCTCGACGCGCTGCGCGCGCTCGAGGTCCAGCTGCAGCCGCGCGCCAGCACCTGCGAGACGCCGGCCCCACCCGACGCGCGGCCGGTCTACGACAACGGCGCCTTCCCCGCGCTGCTGGCGGCCCAGACCCAGCTGGCCGCGCTGGCGCTCGGCTGCGGCCACACGCGCGTCGTGTCGCCGCAGTGCGCGCACACCATCGCGCCGACGGTGATGGACTGGGTCGACGTCGGCGACGGACACCACAGCCTGTCGCACTCGGACGACGCCAACACGGCGGGCGTCGAGGACTTCGTGAAGACCGAGCGCTGGTACGCCGAGCGCTTCGGCGACCTGCTGACGGCGCTGGCGAGCCGGCCCGATCCCGACGCGCCCGACTCCGATCGGACGCTGCTCGACTCGACGCTGGTGGTGTGGACGAAGGAGCTCGGCGACTCGCGGCTCCACGTCTGCAAGGACGTGCCGTTCGTGCTGGCCGGCGCCGGGGCGCACCTGCCGAAGGGCCGCTGGCTGCGGACGGGCGGCGAGCCGCACGCGCGGCTGCTCGTGTGGATCGCCCAGCAGCTCGGCGTCGACCTCGACACCTTCGGCGACCCGGCCGCGGGCAGCGGCGCGCTGGGAGGCCTGTCGTGAGCGCGCGCGCGGGGTGGTGGTCGACGCTGGCGCTGGCGGCGGCGCTCGCGGCCGGCGTGCGATGGTGAGACGGTGACGCCGACGCGCTGCGACGATCTCCAGCAGACATTCGCCGACGACGTGCTGGTGCCGATCCTCGAGAACCGCTGCATCGTCTGCCATCGCGTGGGCGGGCTCGCGGGGCACACCGACATGGTGCTGACGCCGGGCGCGGAGGCCGACGCCGTGGCGCGCGACTTCTCGGTCGTGAGCGCGGTGGCGAAGAAGAGCATCGACGGCGAGTCGGTGCTGCTGCTGCGGCCGACCGGGAGGCATCCGAGCGGGCACACCGGAGGGGCGCTCATCGACGTCGACAGCGACGACTACCGCGCGTGGAGTCGTTCGTGCGCGCCGCGGCGCGCTACCCGGCGCGGCCGCCGGAAGGTCCGACGGGCGGCGTCGACTACGCCACGCTGGCGGGTCGCGGCTGCTCCGGCGGCTGTCGCGCGACGAGTGGGTGGCGTCGGTGGAGGACCTCCTCGGCGTCGACGCCGACAAGGCGGCGCTGGCGCCCGACGACGTGCTCGACGGCTTCGACAACCAGGCAGCGGCGCTCGAGGTGTCGCCGCTGCTCGCCGATCAGCTGCGCGGCGAGGCCGAGCGGCTGGCGCGCATGGCGGTGACGACGCGGCTCGCGTCGCTGGTCGACTGCGACCTCGCCGGCGGCGCGGAGTGCGCCACGCGCTTCATCCGCGCGACGGCGCTGCGCGCGTTCCGGCGGCCGCCGAGCGACGCCGAGGTGGCGACCTACCTCGGCCTCTTCGACGAGGTGCGCGCGGAGGACGGCGCCAGCGAGGCCGCGGTGTGGGTGCTGACGGCGCTGCTCCAGTCGCCGCACTTCCTCTATAGGAGCGAGCTCGGCGAGCGGCAGTCGGACGGGAGCTTCGCGCTGACGGGGTGGGAGCGGGCGACGGCGCTGGCGTTCATGACCACCGGCGCGCCGCCCGACGAGGCGCTGCTCCGGCACGCGGCGAAAGGCGACCTGGTCGACCCCGCGGTGCTCGAGTCGGAGCTCGGGCGGCTCCTGGCCGAGCCGCGCGCCGACGAGTCGCTGGCGCGCTTCGGCGAGCGCTGGCTCGGCATCGATCGGCTGCCGATCGTGACGCGCGACCAGAGCATCTACCCCGAGCTGACGCCCGAGGTGCGCGCCGACATGGCGGGCGAAGCGGCGCGCTTCCTGGTCGGCGTGGTCGACGAGGGCGGCACGGTGGCCGACCTCCTGGTGTCGCGCACCGGCTTCATGACCGATCGGCTGGCCGACTACTACGGTCTGCCGCGCCCGACGGGACCGGCCGACGCCGGCGGCTTCCGCGAGGTCGACCTGTCGTCGAGCCACTACGGCGGGCTCCTGCGCCTGGGCGCGGTGCTGACGACGCACGCCCTGCCGCAGTCGAGCTCGCCCATCCACCGCGGCAAGATGGTGCGCGAGCGGCTCCTGTGCGAGGACCTGCCGCCGCCGCCGTCGAACCTCGACACCTCGCCGCCGCCGATGGACCCGACCAAGTCGACGCGCGAGCGTTACGCCGAGCACGCCTCGAACGGGCAGTGCGCCGGCTGCCACTCGCGCATGGACCCCATCGGCTTCGGGCTCGAGCACTTCGACGGCATCGGACGCTGGCGCGAGATGGACGGCGTGCACGCCATCGACGACGGCGGAATCGTCAAGGAGCTTGGCGGTCCCGGTGAGGCCGACGTGGCGTTCACGGGGCCCGACGAGCTGGCCCAGGCGCTCGAGGACAGCGGCGCGGTCGACCGCTGCTGGGTGGTGCAGCGCCTGCGCCACGGCTTCGGCTATGACCCGGCGGCATGCCTGGTGGACGACGTCGCGGCGCGCCACGACGCGCTCGGCGGGCGGCTGGACGCGACGCTGGCGGCGCTGGTGTCGTCGCCGGCGTTCGCGACGCGGCAGGGCGGCGCGAGCGAGGGTGACACGCTGGCGGTCGGGAGCTGGGACTTCGACGACCCGCCAACCGACCCGGTGGACCCGACCGACACGACGCACCCGGGCGACCCGACGCCGATCGGCTCGGTGACGGTCGACGTGCAGGAGACCTCGCGCTGGAACGAGGGCTACTGCATGCAGGTGACGGTCACCAACGTCGGCCAGGCGCCGTCGGGCTGGAGCGTCGAGCGCGCCGTCGACGGCACCATCAACAACCTGTGGAGCGCGGTCGCCACGCCGGTCCCGGGCAGCGACCACCAGGTCTTCACCGGCCTCGAGTGGAACGCCACGCTGGGCCCGGGCGGCAGCACGACCTTCGGCTTCTGCGCCGCCCTGTAGGCGCACCCGCGGGCCACACGCCCGGCCCGCCGGGCTGCCACCATCCGGGCCACCTGGTGCACCACCCGGGGTCAAGACTACTTCTTTTCTCACTTTCCCCTGGTGCTACCACCCGGGTGCCACCACCCGGGGTCAGGACTACTTCTTTTCTCATTTTACGCGCGCGTAAAATGAGAAAAGAAGTAGTCCTGACCCCACCTCGGGAGACCCCGGAGAGAGCCACCGCGGCACCCGCCGGACCCGCCTCAGAAGCCGCCGCGAGCCGCGGCGACGACGTCAGGAGGGGCGCTCGGCGGGGTGTCGCTCGGCGGGGTGCCGCTCGGCGGGGTGCCGCTCGGCGGGGTGCCGCTCGGCGGGGTGCCGCTCGGCGTGCCGCCGCAGGTCGGCCAGCAGCGCGTCGACCTCGGCCGCGAGCATGGCGAGCAGCGGCTCGGTGTCGACCGGCGCGGGCTCGCCCCGCAGCGCGTCGTCGAGGGCGCGCGCGCTGGCCTCGAGGCGCGTCGCGCCCACCATCGCGGCGCCGCCCTTGATGCCGTGCGCGCGCCGCCGCGCCGCGTCGCGCCGGCCCGCGGCCAGGTCCTCCCGCATGGCGTCCGGCGCGCCGCGCTCGCCCGCCAGGAACTCCATGAGCATGGTCCTGAGCTCGATCGGCGCGATGGCCAGCGAGCCGATCGCCGCCCGCGCACCCGCCAGCCCGGGCAGGTCGAGCAGCGCCTCGAAGACGTCGTCGGGCGGCGCCGCCGCCGGCGCCTCGTCGGGCACCGCGCGCGACAGCGCGGCCGCCAGGTCCGACGGCGTGAACGGCTTCGTCAGGTGGTCGTCCATGCCGCCCTCGATGAGCCGATGGCGCTCGTCCGGACCGACGTGCGCCGTGACGCCGATGATCGGCATGCGCGGCCGCCCTCGGCCAGCTCGCGCGCCCGCACGCGCGCCGTCGGCTCGAGCCCGCCCATGCGCGGCATCTCCACGTCGCTGAGCAGCACGTCGAACGACTCGGCCTGCAGCACCTGCCACGCCTCCTCGCCGTCGGCCACGAGCCGCACCGTGTGGTGCGCCCGCTCCAGCATCTCGCGCATGACGCGCTGGTTCATCGGGTAGTCCTCGGCCACCAGCACGCGCAACGGCCGCGTCGGCCCGGCGGCCGGCTCGCGCACGAGCCGCGGCAGCGCCGCCAGGAGATCGGTCGGCCCCGGCGCCGCGCCCTCGACCAGCGGCAGCGGCATCGTCACCACGAACGTCGCCCCCTGCCCCACCGTCGAGCGCACCTCGACCGAGCCCTCCATCACGCGCAGCGTCTCGCGCACGATGGCCAGCCCCAACCCCACGCCACCGAAGGCGCCGCGGTCGTCGGGCGCGAGCTGGATGAACGGCTCGAAGATCTCCTGCAGGCGCTCCTCGGCGATGCCCGGCCCGCTGTCCTCGACCTCGATCACCACGTCGGCCGCCCCCGCTCCGGCCGCGAGCCGCACCTTCACGCCGCCGCTGGTGGTGTACTTCAGCGCGTTCTGCACCAGGTTCAGGACGATCTGCGTGATGCGCGTCGCGTCGCCCAGCCGCTTGGCCGGCAGCCCGGGCGCCGCCGTCGCCTCGAACGCCAGCCCGCGCATGAGCGCCTGCGCCGCGAGCGGCGCCAGCAGCTGGCTCACCGTCGCGTGCAGATCGAACGGCACGCGCCGCAGCTCCAGCGCATCGGCCTCGGCGCGCGCGTAGTCGAGCAGGTTCGACAGCATGCCCAGCAGCAGCCCGGCCGACTGCTGCGCCGCCTCGAGGTGCGCCCGCGCCTCGGGCGCCAGCGGCTCCTCGAGCGCCATGCTGGTGCTGGCGATGACGCCGTGCAGCGGCGTCCGCACCTCGTGGCTCATGTGCGCCAGGAAGCGCGACTTCACCTGGCCTGCGCGCTGCAGCGCGTCGGCCGTCTCCGACAGCTCGCGCGCCCGCCGCTCGGCCTCGGCCCGGAACGCCACCGCCATCACCAGCAGCACCGCGACGAACGCCACGCGCGACGCCAGCACCTCGCTCATCGGCTCGGGCACCGCACCTTCCACCTGGATCGACGGCTCGAGCAGCGTGAAGGCGATGGTCGTGACGACCGCCGCCGCGGCCCAGATGCGCCCCTCGACCGCATGCCCCATCAGGAGCACCGCGAAGGCGATGAGCGACAGCCACCAGATGGACGAGCTCATCCCGAACGCCACCGGGATGACCAGCGCCACCAGCGCCGTGCCCGCCGTCACGTGCACCGCCACGTCCGAGCGACGCGCCGGCGCGCGCCGGAACCATACGAACGCCACCGCCATGACCACCGCGCCGAGCGCGTTCACGTACCATGGCGTCGCGCGCTGGTCGGCCAACGTCGTCACCAGCCGCAGCACCGCGAACACCGCGCACGCCGCCAGCACGGCCAGCATGCCGATGGTCACGAGCCGCACCCGATCGCCGACCACGTCGGACTCGGCCGCCCTGGGGACGACGTTCTGCTTCATGCTCCCTGTCCGACGTAGGCCGGCGGGCGCCAGGCAATCTGGCGTCCACCGCAGCATACGGGACAATGCCGATGCACGATGAGCCGCCGGCTCGTCCGAGGTCGCGCGCGGTTGCAACCCGTCGGGCCGAGGCGCCCCGGCCTATGGCCGCCGCGCGCCTTCGGCTATGCTCCCTCGGTGCGCGCGCTCCTCGGCCCGATCCTCGTCGCCTGCCTCGCCCTCCCGGCGTGCACCAATGCGTTCGGCGACGCATCCGACGACGCGCCGACCGCCGCCGGCGATGACGACGACGCCCCGCTCGCGACCGCCGCCCCGCTGACGCTCGGCCCCGAGCTCGGCCCGCGCCCCGGCCTCGCGCGCGCCCCCGACGCGCTCGTGCGGACGCTCGCCGCCCCGCGCCAGACCGGCCCGCACGGCTTCTCGTGGGTCGACCTCGGCCTCGGCGGCATGGCCTGGCCCGGCAGCGGCGACGACCTCGACCGCTCGCTCGAGTGGCTCGCCGACCACGACGTGGCGCTGGTCGTGACGCTCACCGTGGCCCCGCTCGACCCCGCGCTGCTGGCCGACCACGGCCTCGTCGACCTGCAGCTCCCGGTGAAGGACTTCACCGCCCCGACGCTCGATCAGATCGACGCCTTCGTCGCCGCCGCCCAGGCCGTCATCGACGCCGGGCACAACGTGGCCGTCCACTGCGGCGGCGGCCGCGGCCGCACCGGCACCATGCTGGCGGCCTGGCTCATCGCCCACGGCGCCCCGCCCGCGGCCGCCATCGCCAGGATCCGCGCGCTACGCCCGGGCTCCATCGAGACCGCCGACCAGGAAGCAGTCCTCTATCGCTTCGCCGACCGCTGACGGCTATGCTCCGCCGCGCCATGCGCCAGCGACCTTGGTTCCCCGTCCTCCTCTCGTGCTCGCTCGCGGCCGCCGCGTGCGGCTCCGACTCCCCCGGCCCGGGCGCGACCACCGCCACCGACACGGCCGTCGCCACCGACACCGCCGTCGCCGAGACGGTCGCCGACTCCACCGCGCCGCTCGACACCGCCAACCTCGTGTGCCCGCCGGGCCGCCTGTTCTGCGTGTCTCCGAGCGAGGCCGGCCAGTGCAGCGGCGACGGCACCAGCGTCACGTCGACCACGCCGTGCGTCGGCGCGACCGCCTGCGAGCCGTCGACCGGCCTCTGCCGCGCCACCATCTGCGAGCCGGGCATCCTCAACTGCCTCGACCTCCACAGCTACCAGCTGTGCGCCTCGGACGGCTCGGGCTGGGGCGAGACCCAGGCCTGCGCCGACCCGCTCTTCTGCGCCACGGGCAAGTGCCGCGCCTGCACCGAGAACGAGGTCGAGTGCCTGTCGGAGACGACGTACCGCCGCTGCGCCGAGGACGCCTCGGCCTGGTCGCAGGAGCTCCTCTGCCCGAGCGACCACCGCTGCACCGAGGACGACACCGCGCTGGGCGGCGCCGAGTGCAAGCGATGCGGCTTCGAGCGCGTGTGCCTGAACGACGGCAAGGTGCGCGTGCGCTGCACCTCGGGCGAGATCGACTTCCAGGAGGACACCACCTGCGCCATCGGCACGACGTGCATGGACGGCTACTGCCGCGCCTGCGAGCCGAAGAAGTCGGAGTGCCTCTCCGAGACCACCTTCCGCCAGTGCGCTGACGACGGCTCGGCCTGGAGCGACGTCAGCGACTGCCCCGAGTCGCAGGCGTGCTTCGACGACAAGTGCCTGCCCTACTCGTGCAGTCCGCGCGTCTTGCTGCTCCAGGACTACTCGGGCTCGATGAGCGCGCACTGGGACGACGTGAAGGCCTCGGTGGCGGCGCTGGTCGGCCAGAACCCCGACATCCGCTTCGGCATGAAGACCTTCCCCGACGAGGGCTCGAGCTTCGGCTGCGACGTCTCGTCGACCTTGGAGATCCCCTTCGCGGCCGACCAGGCCGCCGTCTTCGCCGACTGGTTCGAGACCCACGACCCGCCCGGCGCCACCCCGCTCGCGGCCGCGCTCGGCGCCATCAACGACCACGCCGAGGAGATCTTCGGATCGCTCGGCGGCTACGTCATCATGCTGTCGGACGGCGAGGACTCCTGCTACTCGGGCAGCGACCCGGCCATCCATCCCTACCTCGCGCTCACCGCCGCGAGCCTCTTCGTCGATCACAAGGTCGCCGTCTACGGCATCGCCTTCGGCTTCGGCGACGCCCCCGCCGGCGAGATGGACACCATCGCCAAGAACGGCGGCACGGGCGCCACCGAGGCCATCGACGCCGGCAACGAGGCCGAGCTCACCGCGGCCTTCAGCGCCATCATCGACAAGGTCAAGTTCTGCGATGTGCTGCCCGCCGGTGGGACGTCTCCGTGATGAAGTCAGGGCAGCCATCTCCGTCGGAGGGCGAGCCGACTGTGTCGGCTGAGGCCCTCCGCCTCCGAAGGCCTTCTGACTTCACGGGCAGCCGGCCGCGCTGATGGCCGCGGCATCCGTCGTCCAGGTGGCGTACTCCTGGTGGTTGCCGCCGAGCTCGCGCAGCTCGAGGGCGCCGTTCTGCTTGAAGACGATCGTCGAGTAGTAGAGCGTCAGCACGCGGTCGCCGCCGACCTCGGCCAGGCGCGCATAGGTGTCGCCGTACTGCTCGTAGGCGCCCAGGCCGTTGTAGCTGAAGTAGGGGCTGTTGGCGTCGGCGATGCCGTTGACGGTCATGGTGTGGGTCGGGCGGCCGCCGGCCACGTTGGTGATCGAGCGCAGCGTGTAGGGCGAGCCGGCGATGAGGTCGGCGATGGCGTCGACCATGGCCGCGTCGATGGGACGGATGGCCGCGCTGGCCTCCGCGCGCACGCCGTCGATGGGCGACGACAGCCGGAACGCCTTGGGCGTGACGCCGTCGGGCATGAAGATGGTGAGGCGCGTGCCGATGGTCTCGCCGGCCTCGGGCGGGAGGTCGATGTTGATGCCCGGCTCGGCCAGGTAGGTCTGCAGCGCGGGCGTCACGCTGTAGACGCCGAACTCGAAGCTGCGCTCGCCGGCGGTGATGTTGCCGGCCGGGTCGATGACGATGGGGACGGTGGTGCCGGCCTTCCAGCCGAGGCCGTCGTTGGGCGCGGTCACGCTCGCGTCATAGGTTCCGGCGATGTCGGAGAGGTACTTCGGCAGCTCGGCGCTCGCACCGATGTAGCGGAAGGCGCCGTTCGTCACGACCTTCGAGGTCAGGCCGTCGGCGCTCACGAAGGTGCCCTCGAAGGTGCCCTCGAAGGTCCCGACGTAGAGGCCGTCGGCGAAGCTGCCGACCTTGGTGACCGTCACCGAGCAGCTGCTGCCGGCGGCGCCGACGCCGTTCGACTGGCGCGCGCCGGCGGTGTACCAGGCGAGGTTCCAGAAGAACCAGATGTTGAGCTTGCGGTACTCGTTGCTGTCGTAGCTGTCGCAGGCGAACGTGCCGAGCCGGTTCGGCACGGTGTTGATCTGGATACCGACCGGGTTGCCGGGGTTGGCCGGGTCGTTCTCGGGGAAGGCGTTCATGCCCGCGAACTCGTTCTCGAAAGCCATCGAGGTGGCGCCGGTGTAGCGGAAGGTCTGGCCGTCGACCTCGAACGAAGCGCCGACCTCGCCGGGCGCCAGCGGCTGGCCGCCGCCGGTCGAGACGGCCTTCCGGAAGTAGCCGTCGGTCACCTTCGAAACGGTGAGATCGGCGTTGACGAGCGTGGCGCTGAAGCGACCGGTGATGGCGCCGGGCGTGACCGCCAGGATCTCGATGGTGCACGAGCCGCCGTCGATGGCCGTGTCGTGGTTCACGCCGCCGACCACCAGCTGGATGCGCGGCAGGAGCCCGTTCGACTTGCAGTGGTGGATGCCGACGGTCGGCGGCACCGCGCTGAGCAGCCACTCGCTCTGCGGATCCCAGCCGCCGCCGGTCGGCTGGAACGCGGCGAAGAGGCCGAAGTCGGGGCCGGGGAGGACGCCCCAGCTGACGTTGGCGCCGTAGGTGTAGGTCGTGCCGTCGAGGGTGCCGGTGGCGCCGTCGGCGTCGCCGAGCGCGGCGCCGTCGCCGGTCGGATCGGGGTCGACCGGGTCGCCGGGGTCGTCGACCGGGGCCGCCGGCAGCGCGCCGCCGCCCGCGAACGAGGCCAGCAGATCGGCGTAGGTCGTGCCGTCGGCGGCGAGCGCGGCGGCCACCGACTCGAGCAGCGCGTCGAAGGGGTCGCTGCCCGGGGTGGCCACGAACGCGGTCGTGAAGGGCGCGGTGCCGCCCGCGACCCAGCTCGACGGCAGCGTGTAGCCGCCGGCCGCGAGCGCGGCGCGGAGCGCGTCGGAGCCGTCGGCGAGCGCCGCGGCGATGGCGTCGAGGTCGGTCGGCGCGGCGGCCCAGGCCGCGAGCGTCGTGTGCGCCACGTCGGCCACGACGCGCGCCAGCGCGAGGTCGGTGAGCGGGGTGATGTTGGCCACGCCGGCCGAGGTGGCGAGGCCGTGCAGCACCGTGGTGTTGGCGGCGCCGGCGGCGCTGCCGCCGGTGAGCTCGAGGGTGCACGGCAGGCTGGCCGGATCGACGTCGAGGACGAAGGTGCCGTCGGCGCCGGTGGTGCCGGTGAGCGTGCTGCCGTCGGCGCAGTTGATTAGCCACGGCCGCGCCGCTGATGGGCGCGCCGATGGCGGCCGTGCCGTGCTTGGCGTCGGTCGTCGGGGTGGTGGTCGAGTTGCCGTCGTCGCCGCGCGGCGGGCGCGGCGACGGCGAGGGCGGGAGGTGGAGCGCGATGCGGGTGCGGTTCATGCCGGCAGGAACGACGCGCGCGGAGGATCTCGAAGCCGGCCGCGACCGAATGAGCACGTGTGCTCAGGGCCGCCTCACGCGAGGAGCGGCGCCATGAAGCGCGCCACGCGCGCGGCGATCTCGGGCTGGCGCAGGAGCCGATAGTGGCCGAGGCCGTCGGTGGCCACGAGCTCGGCGCCCGGCCACGCCTGGGCGAGCGCCTCGCCGGCCGCGAACGGCACCTCGCGATCCATCGATCGTGGACCACCAGGAGCGGCGTCGCCGACGCGCGCGCGATGGGCAGCGGGTCGAGCGCGGTGATCGCGATGCCGGCCCGCGCCTCGACGGCCCGCCGCATGCTCGGCAGCACCGCCGGCCCGAGGCCGAGCTTCTCGGTGAAGGTGCTGAGCCAGCGCTCGGGCACGACCGGCGGCGCCAGGTACGCCAGCCGCCGCGGCCGGATGGTGCGGCTCGAGGCCAAGGTCGCCACCACCGCGCCCATCGAGTGCGCCACCACCGCGTGCGCGCCGCCCACGAACGCGTCGGCCTCGGCCAGCGCGAAGGCCATGTCGGGGATGGTCGCGCTGCGGCCCGACGACTCGCCGTGGCCCGGGTGATCGAAGACCAGCGCGCGGAAGCCGGCGTCGGCCAGCGCGCTGGCGATGGGCGCCAGCTGGGCCGCGCGACCGCACCAGCCGTGGCTCAGCAGGATGGCCGGCCCGTCGCCGAAGGACCAGCCGGCGAGCCGCGCGCGCCCGTACGGGATGGCCACGCGCTCGCCGCGCGCGAGGTGCGCCGCGTCGTCGTCGCGCACCGGCGGGCGGTAGGTCGTGAAGAAGGCGCGCGCCACGGCGCGACCGGCCAGGCCCGAGCTCACGCGCTCGAAGCAGGCGCAGGGCGAGCGCGGCGCCCGCCGTCGGCGGGGGAGATAGTCTTACGAACGTTCGTGCTTTTATTTTCAGACGACGAAATCGGCGCGACATGGCTGGACATGGTCAGGCTCCTTGACGATCGAGAGAGACGACGGCGCACGAGAGAGACGACGGCGCGAGGGTCAGGCGCTCGCGCGACAGCGCGCGAGCAGCGCCTCGAAGGCGCTCAGGGCGAGCGCCTCGGCGTCCGGCTCGCGGAAGAGCCGGGCGTGCCGGCGGTAGCCGGCGAGGAGGTTCTGGAGCTCGAAGGCGAAGACGCGCGCGTCGAGGTCGGCGCGGAAGGCCTTGCTCTGGATGCCGGCCTTGGCGACCTGGACGAGGACGTCGAACCAGTCGTGCTCGCTCTCGACGAGGTAGTCGCGGACCGGGCCGTCGACGTCGTCGAACTCGCTGACGGCGGCCTGCATCGGGCATCCGCCGGGCAGCGCCTGGTCCCAGGCGATCCAGCCCTCGACGAGCTTTCTCACGCGCGGCTCGCCGCGCGGCTGCTTCAAGGCCGGCGCCACGACCGTCGACACGAAGCGGTCGACGGCGTGGCGGAGCACGGCCAGCTGCAGCTCGGACTTCTTGCCGAAGTGGGCGAAGAGCCCGCTCTTCGACATCTTCAGCTCGTCGGCCAGGGTGCCGATGGTGAGCGCCTCGAGCCCCGACACGCTGGCCAGCGCCAGGGCTCGGTCGAGGATGAGGGCTCGGGTGTCGGCGCCTTTGCTCATGCCGCGGAGCATTAGCACGATCGTTCGTACTGGCGAAAGCAACTTCTTCGCGCCCTGCTGCGACCCGCCTGGCGACCGCTCAGAAGGCGGCCGCGAGGCGCGCGCGCTGGGCCGGGGTGAGGATCGCGTGGGCGCGCTCCATGGTGTCGAGGGCGCGGTCCTTCATGCGCACCAGCAGGGCGACGCGCTCGTCGGCCATGCGCTCGGCCGTGATGCGGTCGAAGGCCTCGCCGCCGAGGATGCGCGCCAGCTCGCGCGGCATGTCGCCGCGGAGGCCGGCCGCCTCCTGACGCAGATCGCGGAAGAGCTGGCGCAGCTGATCCTTCTGCTCGCGGCTCAGGTCGAGCTGACGATACAGGCGCCAGAAGTGCATGCCGCGCCCGCGCGGGCCGTGGTGGCCGCGGTGGAAGCCCATGCGACGAAAGCGAAAACCGATGATGAGCCGAAGGACGAAGAGGGCCGCGAGGATGCCGAGGAAGACTTGCAGGAAGATCACGCTGAGGTCCTTTGAGAGAGGCCGCGTCATGCGGCGACCTCCCCACCATGACCACCCCTCATTGCCCCGGCGTTGCCCCTCTGTAAGCGTCGCGTAAACGCGCGCGGCCCGCCTGCCGTGCGGTCCGGACGCCACCCGCCCGCGCTCTCACAGGGTCGGGATCGTCAGATCGATGCGCGTGCCGGCCAGCGTCCTGCCGAGCGCGATGGTGCCGCCGTGGACGCTGGCGACGCGCTTGGCGATGGTCAGCCCGAGCCCGAAGCCGGCCGTGGCGCGGTCGCGCGCGCCGCGGGCGAACGGCTCGAACAGGCGGTCGGCCAGCTCCGGCGGGATGCCCGGCCCGGCGTCCTCGACCGACAGGCACACGCCGCGCTCGACCGGGATCGCCGTCAGCACGATGGGCGGCGCGCCGTACTTGCCGGCGTTCTCGACCAGGTTCCACAGCGCGCGCCGGAGCAGCGCCGTGTCGGCCATGATCGTCGTCACCGCGGGGCTCTGCTTGACGCGCACCTCCTTGCCGGCGACCAGCGGATCGTGCGCGGCGCGCTCGACGATGCTCCGGAAGAGCGCCGCCACGTCGACCGACTCGAGGTGCGTCGGCAGCCCTTGCGCCTCGAGGCGCGACGCCGTCAGCACGTCGTCGATGAGCCGATCGAGCTCGCCCAGATCGAGCGCGATGTCGGCCAGCCGGGCCTGGTTCTCCGGCGTCTGCGGCACCAGCTCGAGCGCGACGCGCACGCGCGCCAGCGGCGAGCGCAGCTCGTGCGACACGTTGGCCAGGAGCTCGCGCTGCCCGCGCACCTGCATCTCGACGCGCTCCGCCATCTCGTTCCACGCCTGCGCCAGCGCGAACACCTCGTCGAGCCCGCGCGGCTTGATGGCGCGCGTCGACACGCGCTGGCTGAAGATGCGCCGCCGCCGCTCGAGCCAGCGCTCGATGCGCGTCGGGATGGGGATGCGATAGCCGAGCTCGCCGGCGCCGAAGCGCCGCGTCGCCTCGGTGAGCTGCTCGATGGGCCGCGCCAGGCTGCGCACCATGCCGCCGACGGCCAGCCCGGCGACCATCATCATGATGAGCCCGACGCCGAGCGCCTCGAGCCCCGACCACTGCGCGACCGTGAGCACGATGGTGCCGAGGCCGACCAGCGCCAGCAGGACGACGAAGCCGAACCACAGCCGCGTGCGGAAGCGACGCTCCATCACGCGCCGTCCCGGGCCAGGACGTAGCCCACGCCGCGCACCGTCCGGATCCACTTCGGCGCCTTCGGGTCGGCCTCGAGCTTGGCGCGCAGCTTCGACACGTGGACGTCGATCGAGCGATCGAAGCTCTCGAAGGCCTCGCCCTTCAGCACATCGTAGAGGTGCTCGCGCGACAGCACGCGCCCGGCCGCGCGCGCCAGGACGACCAGCAGCTCGAACTCGAAGAACGTGAGCGCCACCGCGCGCGCGCCGACCGTCACCACGCGCGCGCCGAGGTCGATGGCCAGCTCGCCGACGGCGATGCGCTCGGCCGGCGCCGCCCGCACCGCCACCGCCCGCCGCAGCACGGCGCGGATGCGCGCCACCAGCTCGCGCGGGTTGTAGGGCTTGGCCAGGTAGTCGTCGGCGCCGAGCTCGAGGCCGACGATCTTGTCGACGTCGTCGCCGCGCGCCGTGGCCATGATGATGGCCACCTGCGCCAGCGCCGGCTCGGCGCGGATGCGGCGACACACCTCGAGGCCGTCGAGCCCGGGCAGCATCAGGTCGAGCAGCACCACCTCGGCCTTCTTGCGGCGCAGCGCGTCGAGCACGCGCGCCCCGTCGGCGACGACCTCGACCTCGAAGCCGTTCTGCTCGAGGTACTCGCGCACCAGCGCCGCCAGGCGCGGATCGTCCTCGACCATCAGCACCGGCGTGCGCGCGCCCGTGCTCATCGCGCCGCCCCGCCGCCGGCGAATTCAGCGGCGCGCGCGGCGAAGCGGCGGCCGAGGTCGGCGCACAGCGCCTCGAGCGCGGCCTGGTCGATGGGCCCGAACGCCGCGGCCCGATCCGAGTCGACGTCCAGCACCGCGAGCAGCGTCCCGTCGGGCGTCAGCACCGGCACGACGATCTCCGACCGGGTCGTGCCCGAGCACGCGATGTGCCCGGGGAAGGCGTGCACGTCGGGCACGAGCTGCGTCGTCCGCGTGCGCGCCGCGGCGCCGCAGACGCCCTTGTCGAAGGGGATGCGCAGGCAGCCGTGCCCGCCCTGGTAGGGCCCGACCACCAGCAGGTCGGCGCCGCGTCGGCGGTAGAAGCCGGTCCAGTGGAAGTCGGCGAAGGCGTGGTGGAGCTCGCAGCTGACCGTCGACAGCGCCGCGATCCAGTCGTCCTCGCCGTCGAGCAGCGCGTCGATTGCGCGCGCGAGGTGGGCGTAGTGAGCGCGCCGCGCGTCGTCGCTCGCGTCGCTGGGGAGGGCCTGGGCGGCGTCGGGGGTCGCGTCCATGGCCTCGTGCTACCACGCCGACGACGGCGACGTCAGGCTTCGCTGCGCGCTCAGGCGCGCGCCGCGTCGAGCATCGGCCCGAGCAACGTCACCAGGCGCTCGAGCTCGAGCGGCTTCACGATCACCGCGTTCATGCCGGCGCTGCGGCAGAGTTGCTCGGTCTCGGGCAGCTCGCTGGCCGTGACCGCCACGATCGGCGCGCGCCCGCCGCCGGCGCGCCTGCGCCGCGTCGTCTCGAAGCCGTCGAGCTCGGGCATCTGCAGGTCCATGAAGACGATGTCGGGCGCGCTCACCGCCAGCTGCGCCAGCGCCTCGCCGCCCGAGCCGACGCAGTCGACCTCGAGCCCGAGCCGACGCAGCAGCGCCTCGGCCACCTTCAGGTTGATCTCGTTGTCGTCGACCACCAGCACGCGACCGCGCAGCGGCCGCAGCACCTTCCGGCTGGCCAGCGGCTCGGCCGAGGTCGCCGCCGGCGCGGCGAAGGCCACCGCGAAGACGCTGCCCCGACCCGGCTCGCTGTCGATGCCGAGCGTGCCGCCGAAGCGCTCGACCAGGTGGCGCGTGATGACGAGTCCGAGCCCGGTGCCGCCCTGTCCGCCGCCTGCCGGCCGGCTGAACGGCTGGAACAGGCGCTGGCGCGCCTCGCGGCTGAGCCCGACGCCGGTGTCCTCGACGGCCAGGTGCACGGCGCAGAGGCCGCTCACCGGCGCCGTCACGATGGCGCGCGCCGGGGCGATCGAGAGCCGCACCGTGACCCTGCCGCGCTCGGTGTAGCTGATGGCGTTGGCCACGAGGTTGCCGACGATCTGCTGGAAGCGCGCCGGGTCGACCGACACCGGCTGGCGCGCGCCGTCCGTGCGCAGCTCGAGCGCGAGCCCCTTGTGCGCGGCGCGAGCGCGATGCAGCGCCAGCGTCTCTTCGACCAGCTCGCCGAGGTCGCACGGGCGCGGCGCGAGCTCGAGCCGACCGGCCTCGGTGCGCGCGGCGTCGAGCAGGTCCGACACGATGTGCAGCAACAGCCGGCCGCTGCGCTGGATGGTGCCGAGGGTGCGGTGCACGTCGTCGGGCAGCGGCGAGCTCATCAATAGATCAGTCAGCCCCATGAGGCCGTTCAGCGGCGTGCGCACCTCGTGGCTCACGTGCGCGAGCATGCGCGACTTGGCGGGGCTGGCCTCGCGCGCGGCGGCGTTGCTGCGCTCGAGCGCGGTGATGTGGCGCGAGCGCTGGAGCTCGTAGAACCAGGCCAGCGCGGCCAGCACCGGCAGGAGCGACACGACCCGCATGCCGCGCACCAGCGCGTCACCGCTACTGAGGTGGCCCGGCGGCGCGCCGCCGAGCAGCGCCACCGCGACGCCGGCGGTGGCGATGGTGGCGAACAACCAGCGCGTGCCGGCGCGGTGCCCGAGCAGGAGGTAACCCAGGATGAGCACGAAGCCGAGCCAGCCGATGTAGGCCAGCGCGCCCGTCAGGATGGTCACCGAGCCGTACAGGACGGCGAGGCTCGCGACCGCGCCGTGGGCGACCCAGCGGGCGCGCGCCACGCCCGAGAACGCGACCATGGCGGCGGCGATGACCAGCGTCACCAGCGAGGCGGCGGCGTCGGCCGGCGAGTCGTAGGCGAAGTAGAAGGCCGTGAGCAGCGGCGCGATGACCAGGCCGCCGAGCCCGACGCGCGCTTGAGCGTCATGCCGAGCTCGGCCCTGCCGTAGGACTCTGGCGCGATCTCGTCTGGGCTCGTCGCTGTCATGCTGGACTGGACCTTGCCCGGGTCAACGGTCGCTCCCAGCGAGAACATCAGCGGTTTCTCGCGTGTCCCGGACGGGCGGGTGACACCTCCAGCTTGTGCTGGCCGGCGAGACATGCGAGGCAGGCCGCCACTTGTGAAGGAGCCTCGCACATGCGCTCGAGCGTCCTATCGATGCTGGTCCTCGGCTTCGCCGCTTGCGGCGACGACAAGGCCGGAACCACCGACACCACCGCGACCGACGACGACGCCGACGCCGTCGCGACCACCGACACGACCGTCACCGCCGACAGCCTGACCGGCACCGACACCGGCCCGGGCGACGACGCGACGACGACCACCGACGCGGTCGTGAACACCGACGCGAGCGACCTCGACATCGCGACGGCGACCGACACCGCCGGCGATCCCGACGCCGTGGTGCCCGAGTGCGACGGCCCCGAGGACTGCCAGGCCGTCGGCATCGTGCCCGTGAACCGCTGCCAGGTGCCGGCCTGCATCGAGGGCCACTGCGGCCTCGGCCCGCCCGACTGCGCCGACGCCGACCCGTGCACCTTCGATGGCTGCCAGCCGGCGACCGGCGAGTGCACCCACGAGACCCACACCCTCATCGCCGGCATCAGCCAGTTCCAGCTCTGCCCGGAGCCGCTCAGCCAGGCCGGCGCGGCCACGGCGTGCTTCGACGCCGGCGGCGAGCTGGCCAGCTTCGACACCATCGAGGTGGCCGACCAGGTGACCGCCGAGATCCTCTCGTCGGGCCTCGTGAGCCCGTGGGTGCACTCGTTCCTCGGCGTGACCTGCAGCTCGGGCAAGGCCAAGATCATCCCGCAGCAGTGCCGCCTGTGGGCCGACACCGGCGCCGGCAGCTGCGCCACCATCGCCACCTGCGACGAGCTCCACCCGTTCGTGTGCGAGAAGAGCTGCGACGACGGCGACCCGTGCACCACCGACGTCATCGACGAGGCCGGCGCGTGCAGCCACGGCACCACCGACTGCAACGACCACGACGTCTGCACCGACGATCGCTGCGAGGCCGGCGTCGGCTGCGTCAACGAGGTGCCGCTGGCCAAGTGCGCCGACAGCGACCCGTGCACCACCGACACCTGCGTGCCGGCCGACGGCTCGTGCACCCACAAGCCGGTGCGCGTGGCCTGGTCGGGCGCGCAGTACGAGGCGCTCGAGTGCCCCGGCACCGCCAGCTGGGCCGACGCGCGCCAGCGCTGCGCGCTCGACGGCGGCATCCTGGCCATGCCGACCACCGACCCGCAGAAGGCCGTCATGCAGGCGCTCGCCAGCCGGCCCGGCGCCACCAGCAGCATGTGGGTGCCGCTCGACCAGCCCGGCGGCGACCCGAACCCGTGGACCTGGGTCGACGCCGGCGGCAGCGGCGACCCGCCCTGGTGCAGCGGCGAGCCCGACGACGCCGGCGGCCAGGACTGCGCCGAGTGGTCGACGCTGAGCGTCTGCCTCTACGACGGCGTGTGCTCCGAGGCGCGCAGCTTCGCCTGCGTCATCGACGTCACCATCCCCTGACGCCGCCGCCCGAGCTCCGCTCTCGGCCGGAGGCGGCGCTCGACCCACGCGGCTGTCGGCGCCCCCCATACTCGTGGGGGGTTGTCGCGCGACGCCGGCGATGTCTTCGGAGCGGGCGGGCAGCGGCCATTCGTGTCGAATGCGCAGCGGCCCCGCCGGATCCACCGCATCCCCGGAGCCCCGATGGCCTCCCCCCCTTCACGGCTGATCGCCCTCCTCGGCGACGCCCGCCGCGCCGAGTCCGATCGCGTCGCTGCCGCGCAAGCGCTTGCGCGCCTGCCGGCCAAGGACGCCGCTGGCGCGGCGCGAACCGCCAGTGCCTTGCTCCGCGCGGCGTCCGAGCCCATGGGCCTGCGCCTCGCCGCGCTCGACCTGATCGCGCGCGACCCGTCGGCCGCCAACCAGCTGACGCGCGCCTTCCCGGGCGATAGCGGCCGCCAGCTGCGGCGCGCGGCCAACGCGCACCTGCGGGCGAACGGCGTGTCGCGCGGCTCGGCCAAGCGGCTCGCCGCCGACCTCGCGCGAGCGCGCGGCGCCGACGGGCACGTGACGCTGACCAACCTCGCCTCGTCGTACGGCCACAGCCCCGACATCGTGGCCTTGCTGCTGGCGAGCCTCGCCCACGCCGACGAGCCGGTGCGCGTCTCCGCCATGCACGGCCTGGCCCAGCTCGGCGAGACCGACGCGCTCGCGGCGATCCTCGCGGACGCGGCGCGCGGGGCCGACCGCATCGTCGCCGCCGAGCTCCTCGGGCGCTTTGGCAGCGCCTCCGACGCCGAGGCCGCCGCGCTGCGCGTCGCCCGCGAGGACGCTCCCGACGCGCTGCGCAAGGCGGCGCGGACGGCGCTGCGCCGCCTCGGCCTGGCGCCGATCCCGCCGCCGGGAACCCCGTCCGGCCGCGCCCGCGGGCCGCTCGCCGGGCGCTATGCGTGGCAAGCGCTGCTCGAGCGCGTGAGCGCCCACCACCTGGCCGACGACGACTATCGCGCGTCGTGCGACGACGACGTCATCGCCGGCGCCAGCGAGCCCGAGCTCGCCGCGCTCGAGTCGCGCCTCGGCCTGACGCTGCCGCCGTCGTATCGCGAGCTCCTCGCCACCAGCAACGGCTGGCCGCAGACCACGAGCTTCATCGCGCGCCTCTTCAGCGCCGACGAGGTCGATCGCTTCGCGCGCCTCGAGCCCGAGTGGCTGGCCATCGCGCTCGAACTCGCCGCGCCGATCACCGAGGAGGAGCAGCAGACCTACGGCGAAGACCAGGACACCTGCGCCTTCGATGCCCGCCACCTCGAGAGCGCCATCCAGATCTCCGCGCGCGGCGACAGCGCCGTCTTCCTCCTCAACCCGCGCGTGGTCAGCGGCGACGGCGAGTGGGAGGCGTGGTTCTTCGCCACCTGGCTGCCGGGGGCGCGCCGCTATCGCTCGCTCTGGGAGATGATGCACGCCGAGACGCGCACGAACATGGAGCCCGGCGCCTGACCGAAGGCGTATGCTGCGGCGCGGAGGCACCGTATGTCGCATCGAGGTCATCGCTTCCTGACGCCGCTCGCCGCGGCCGCCCTCGGGCTCGCCGCCTGCCCCGACAAGACCGACGTCACCGGCGACATACTGGCCACCAGCGACACGACCGCCGATGGCGCGGACGACACCCTCGAGCCCGAGGACGCGATGGAGACCACCGACTCCGGAGACAGCGTCGACGTCGCGACCGACGCCGACGTCGGACCCGAGGCCTGCCGCCCGAGCGTGCCGGCCGGCGTGACGCTCGACGGCGACGGCCGCTTCCGCGAGGTGCTCGGCCTGCCGCCCGGCGACGGCCTCCTACCGCGCGGGGTGCGCGTCTACCTGCCGGCCGACTTCGACGCGAGCGGCGCCACGCGCTACCCGGTCCTCTACATGCACGACGGCCAGAACCTCTTCGACCCGGGCGCCACCGCGTTCGGCGAGTGGGGCGTCGACGAGACCATCGACGACCTCACCACCAGGGGCGTCGTGCCGCCGACGCTGGTCGTCGCCGTCGACAACACGGCCGATCGCTTCGGCGACTACACGCCGACCGTCGACCCGAATGACGGCGGCGGCAACGCCGAGGCCTACGGCACCTGGCTCGTCGACACGCTGAAGCCCGCCATCGACGGGCTCTTCCCGACGCGCTGCGAGCGCGAGCACACCGCCGTCGCCGGCTCGAGCCTGGGCGGCCTGGTCAGCACCTACCTCGGCATGCGCTGGCCGACCGTCTTCGGCCGCGTCGCCGCCGTGTCGCCATCGTACTGGTGGGACGGCGAGCAGCTCCTGCGCGAGCTCGAGGCCGACGGCGCGCCGATGCCCATGCGCTTCTGGATCGACATGGGCTCGGGCGAGGGCGACACCGGCCCGCACGACCTCGACCCGGGCGTCGCCGAGGCGCGCCGCGCCTTCCACGCCGCGCTCGCGGCCGGCCTCGTCCTCGGCAAGGACGTCGCCTACCTCGAGGCGCTCGGCGCGCCCCACAACGAGTCGGCCTGGCGCCAGCGCCTCGGCTCGATCCTCGGCTTCCTGCTCTCCGACGACGGCTTCGCCAGCTTCCCCGGCGACGAGTCGCTCGTGCTCCTGCCGAGCGGCGAGGGCCTCTACCTCGAAGGCCGCCCGCACGTGCTGGTCGTCGCCGAGGCCCATCGCGGCACCGGCCCGCGCCCGGCGCGCATGACGCTGCCGCGCTCGGCGCTCCGCGCCGACGGCCCGGTCACCTTCGACAGCGACGGCATCCTCACGGCTGTCTCCGTCGGCAGCTCGACCGTGACCGCCGAGCTCGGCGACCTGACGACCAGCGCGACGCTGGCCATCCACCCGGCCGGCCTGGCCCCGGTCGTCTTCGAGGCGCAGCTCCCCGAGACGACGCCGAGCGGCGCGATCGTCTACCTCATGGGCGACCTCGCCGCGCTCGGCGAGTGGGACCCGGCCGCCATCGCGCTCCAGCCGCCGCACGGCGGTCGCGCCACGAGCCACGAGCTGGCGCTGCCGACGGCGACGACCTTCCAGTATCAGTACACGCTCGGCAGCGCCGCCACCGTCGAGACGACGGCCGACGGCGGCCCGGTCGGCAAGCGCACGGGCGGCCCCATCGCCGCCGCCGGCGCCAAGATCACCGACCTCGTCCGCGGCTGGCCGACCCCGTGATTCGGGGCCGGCCGCGCCAACTCAGGCGGCCTTCGGCAGATCCTCGGGCTCGTCGTCGCCCTGGATGACGTCGCGGTACTTGTAGAAGCTCGCGACGAAGAAGAAGCCGACCGCGGCCGCGGCCATGAGGCCGGCGAAGAGCCAGAAGAAGTCGACCAGGCCCCAGCCGGCGAGGCCGCCGAAGAGGAACGAGGCCAGCAGATCGCCGAGCGCCACGGTGAGGAGCCACAGCCCGAGCACCACCGACTTCATGTGCTTCGGCGCCTGGCTGTAGCCGAACTCGAGGCCGGTGATCGACACCATGACCTCGCCCATGGTGAGGAGCAGGTACTGCGGCACCTGCCACAGCATGTGGACGGTGGGCGACTTGTCGGCGTCGATGGTGAGCTGGACGATGGCCGCCACCACGAACGCCGAGGCGGTGAAGACGAGGCCGAGCGTCATGCGCCGGAGCGGCTTCGGCTCCCAGCCGAGGCGGGTCATGAGCGGGTAGATGCCGTTGGCCGCGATGGGGATGAGGATCATCACGAACAGCGGATTGAGGAACGGGATCTGCGACGGGTCGATGGTGATCGACGCGATGCCGTCCTTGGCGGTCAGCGCGTAGGCGATCAGCGCGCCGGCCATGCCCACCGCGAAGCCGCCGGCGAAGCCGAGCCAGCGCGACTTCTTCGGGACCGACAGACCGATGGCCAGCGCGACCAGCACGCCGGCCACGGCGCCGAAGCCGATCCAGCCGCCGAGCCCGGCGCTGAGGACGCCGCTCATGAGCTTGGCCTGGTCGATCCAGGTCGAGCCGTGCTGCTCGAAGAGCGCCCAGAAGACCGACACCAGGAAGAAGACGCCCATGACGCGCAGCACCGACACCGCCGAGTCGACCGAGCGCTGCCCGAGCGCGGCGCGCGCCGGCGCGAAGAAGCCCTTGCCCTCGCGGCGCTTGCCGCTGCCGAAGGCCGAGCCGAAGAGGCCGGGCACGGCGCTGATGAGCAGCGTCATGAGGAACGACTTGCGATCGAGGCTGCGCTTCTGCCGCAGCGCGAACACCGCGAAGAAGCCGGCCAGGCAGCCGAGCGCGATGACCACGTCGGTCGCCGTCGAGGTCGGCGTGACGCCGGCGAAGAAGACCGGCCAGCCGAAGACCATGAAGAGCAGGATGCCGGCCGCCGAGTCGAGGAGACCCAGGCCCCCCGCCGGCGTCGGCGGCACGCGCACGAACTTGTTGCGGCCCGACCAGAAGAAGATGGTCGCGAGCCCCATGAGGATGCCGGGGATGGCGAAGGCCAGGCTGACGTCGCCGCTGTACGAGCCGGGCGCGAGCTCCTTGCCGCGGATGGCCGGGATGATGAGCTGCGCGAAGAACGAGCCGAAGTTGATGACGAAATAGAACCAATTGTAGATATTGCCGAGCAAGTGCCAATTGCGCTTGCCGAATTGATCGCCGACATTCGCCGACACGCACGGCTTGATGCCGCCCGAGCCGAGCGCGATGAGGCCGAGGCCGACGTACATGCCGGTCACCGAGCCCTCGGTCATCGACAGCACGGCGTGCCCGGCGCAGTACACGAGCGACAGCCAGAAGATGGTGCGGTAGCGGCCCAGCAGGCGCTCGGCCAGCACCGCGCCGATCATCGGGAACGCGTACACCGCGGCCCCGAAGAGGTGGTAGGTGGCGTTGGCCTCGTCGCGCGCGAGCTCGGGCTTCATCGCCAGCGCGTGCACGAACAGGCCGGCGATGTAGACCTTCAGGATGGCGCGCATGCCGTAGAAGCTGAAGCGCTCGCAGCCTTCGTTGCCGATGATGGCCAGGACGCCGGGCGGGTAGCCGGTCAGGGTGTGGTCGGGCTCGGTCCGGATCTTCGCCATCGCGTAGGGCTCCTAGTGCGCTGCGCGGACCTCGACGGGAGGCGCGCGACCGGGTGCGGCCGGGTCGGCATAACCGCCCCGCGACCGCTTGCCAAGCCTAACTGCGCTCGGTCGTGAGCTTTTATTCAACAGCCCTTTCAAACGACGTTCACTTTTGCTAGCGTCCGCGCTCACCTCGTGGCCCCAAGCGGGGGTGCGCCATGCGCCGTCATCATGTTGCTGCCTCCTCGCGCGCGACCGTCACCGTCGTCGCGCTCTCCGTCCTCGGGCTCGTCGCGCCGGTCGCGCTCGCCGCGTGCTCGTCCGACCAACAGTCGTCGTCGGGAGGCGACGACCTCGGCCTCGACGCGATCATCTTCGTGCCCGACACCGGCACGCCGACCGACGGCGCGAGCCCGCTCGACGACGGCGCGACCGCCACGAGCGCCGGCGACACGGCCTCCACCGGCACGGCCGCCGACCCCGACGGGACCAGCGCGAGCGACGGCACCACGCCCGACACGACCGGCCCGTGCAGCACCTTCGGCTGCGCCTGCACCTCCAACGCCGACTGCAACGACAGCCTGTGCGTGCCGGGGCTCGACGGCCTCTTCTGCACCCAGACCTGCTTCGCGTCGTGCCCGGGCGACGACTTCGCCTGCCTCGCGGTGGCCGTCGGCGGCGCCGACCCGACCAACGCCTGCGTGCCGCTGCACCCGAACCTCTGCAAGCCCTGTCGCAGCTCGAGCGAGTGCACGAACCCGCTGCTCCCGACCGCGCCGGCCTTGTGCGTGCCGGCCGCCGACCCGAGCCAGGGCAGCTTCTGCGCCTCGCAGTGCAGCGACTCCATCCCCTGCCCCGACGGCTTCACCTGCGGCGACGTGCCGCTCGACGGCGGCGGCGTCGCGCGCCAGTGCCTGCCGACCGACGGCATGTGCGAGTGCCGCCCGGCCTGGGCCAACGCCGGCCTCGTCACCGACTGCACGACGTCGAACGCCTACGGCACCTGCGGCGGCATGCGCACCTGCGGCCCGGACGGCCTCACCAGCTGCGACGCGGCGACGCCGGCCTCGGAGTCGTGCAACGGCAAGGACGACGACTGCAACGGCAAGACCGACGACGTGGCACCCTTCGCCTGCACCATCGTCAACGAGCACGGCACCTGCCCGGGCACCGCCGCCTGCGACGGCGACGGCCACGACCGGTGCGTCGGCACGGCGCCCGCGGCCGAGACCTGCGACGGCGTGAACAACGACTGCGACGCCCAGACCGACGAGGACACCTGCGCCGACGCGCTCGCCTGCACGAGTGACAAATGCGTCGCCGCCGGCCAGTGCGAGCACCCGATCGACGCCGGATTCTGCGTCATCGACGGCGCCTGTGTCGCCGAGAATGCCGCCAATCCCAATTTCCCCTGCCAGCGCTGCGTGCCGGCGGTGTCGCAGACGAGCTGGACCGGCGGCGGCGACACCGCGGCCTGCTACATCGGCGGCGAGTGCTGGCCCGACGGCGCCGGCAAGCCGGGCGAGCCCTGCTTCCGCTGCCGCCCCGACGTCTCGACCACCACCTGGAGCGCCGCCTCGGCGGCCGACGCCATCGCCTGCGACGACGGCTTCGCCTGCACCAAGAACGACATCTGCAAGGGCGGCGGCTGCATCGGCGAGCCCTACTCGTGCAGCGACGGGCTCGGCTGCACCGAGGACGTGTGCCAGGGCGACGGCGCCTGCCGCTATCCCATCAAGCCCGGCAACTGCCTCATCGACGGCGCCTGCTACGCCGACGGCGCCCGCCCCGACCAGACCACCTGCCGCGCCTGCGACGCCGACCTCCCGACGCAGTGGTCGGCGCCCGCGAGCGCCGTCGCCTGCGACGACCAGAACAACTGCACGTCGAGTGACAAATGCGCCGGCGCCAACTGCGCGGGCGCGCCATTCTCCTGCGACGACGGCCTGGTCTGCACCGCCGACAGCTGCAACGCCGGCGGCACCTGCGCCAACACGCTGAGCGCCGGCTTCTGCCTCATCGAGGGCGCCTGCTACGCCGATGGCGCCACCAGCCCCGACAACCCGTGCCTCGTGTGCAAGGCCTCGGTGTCGCCCATCTTCTGGTCGGCCAAAGCCAATGGCGAGAGCTGCGACGACGGCAACGCCTGCAGCTACGGCGACAAGTGCTCGTTCGGCACCTGCTTCGCCGTGCCCTACGACTGCATCGGCAACGGCTGCTGCCTCGGCGACGGCACCTGCACCAACGTCGCGCCGACGGGCGGCGGCGAGATCTGCGACAACGGCATCGACGACGACTGCGACGGCATCACCGACGAGGGCCAGCCCGAGATCTGCGGCGACCACACCGACAACGACTGCGACGGCCAGGTCGACGAGTCGGCCAACACCTGGGGCGAGGTGTTCTTCGCGCGCGGCTGGAGCGCCGGCGGCACGCCCACCATCGCCATCTACACGAGCAAGAACGACGGCACCTTCGAAGACCCGAAGGTCTTGTCACTCCCGGGCGGCGGCGTGTATTCGATCGCCGGCGTCGGCGATTTCGACGGCGATCGCTTCAACGATCTCATCGTCGCGCAGTCGGTCTACCAGGACGGCGTGACGCGCTGCACCTCGACCGCGCAGTGCCCGGCCAACCAGGCCTGCCTGGGCGGCGGCTGCGTGCCGACGAACTGCTCGACCGACGCCGACTGCCAGAGCGTCCCGGGCACGCGCTGCTGGGACGCCTTCGAGCTGAACGACGCGGGCACCAGGAGCTACTGCTACCCGCCGACGCGCGTGGCGCTGGCGCGCGAGCGCTGCCCGGTCGGCAACATCGACCTGCTCGACCTCTTCCGCATGGACCCGGCCGAGGGCATCGCCACCATCCTCGACGTCGACAACGACGGCGACCTCGACGTGGTGGTGCGCGAGCACTGGAGCCTGCGCCGCGGCTACCTCATGCGCAACGACAGCGCCGGCGGCACCATCGCCTTCACCAAGGTGACCGCGCGCCCGGGCACCGGCGAGGTCATGCTGCCCATGCCGACCGGCACCAACTACCCGCCCATCAACGCGCCGTGCAGCTGGGTTTATGGCATATCCAAGGTCGGCAAGGACATCGACGGCGACGGCATCGCCGACCTGCTCGGCAACTGCAACCCGAACGGCGGCTCCACGCCGTCGACGCTGTGGTGGTGGAAGGGCCGCGGCGACGGCTCGTTCGCGCCGAAGCAGGACCTCCTGAACCTCAACACCACGCCGCCGGGCATGACCACGAACCCGCTGACGCCGTTCGGTCTCCTGACCATGAACGACTTCAACCGCGACGGGAAGCAGGACATCGTCGGCGGCGTCGACGACGACGGCAACTCGGGCGCCATCTTCCCCATCGTCGGGCGCGGCTCGGGCGCGAGCCTGTCGTGGCTCTGGGGCACGCTGGCCTACGACGTCATGCCCAAGCTCTTCACCGCCGACGGCCCGGGCGTCGGCACCGGCACCAGCGCCGACCTCGACGACGACGGCTACGCCGACCTGCTGGTCGGCTGGGCGCCGGATGTGCCGGAGTGCCAGAATGTGGGAAATACCAGCTGCGTATTTGCCGAAATGGCGGTGCTGAAGAACGTCACCGGCGCGACCTGCGCCGCCGGCACCAGCTGCAGCGCGACCGGCACCTGCGCCTCGTGCCGCGGCGTGTGCGACATCAACGCCGAGTGCGGCAGCGACGGCTGCGGCGGCACGTGCGGCCCGGGCTGCGAGCAGAACGAGGTGTGCCAGGGCGGGAAGTGCGTCGCAGCGGCGGCCTGCACGCCGAGCTGCAGCGGCAAGACCTGCGGCGACAACGGCTGCGGCGGCGTGTGCGGCGAGTGCGCCGCGGGCCAGGGCTGCAAGGCCGGCGCGTGCGTGCCGGTGGCGCAGTGCGGCACGTGCGTGGCCAAGACCTGCGGCAGCGACGACTGCGGCACGCCGTGCGTGTTCTTCCAGGAGAGCTACCACATCGCCTCGGACACCAACTCGCGCGGCGGCGAGGTGCCGACCAACGCGCCGCCGACGCGCCCGACGGTCGAGCTCGAGCCGCTCCAGCCGGGCGACGGCCAGGACCTCCTGTGCGCCATCGTGGTGCCGAGCTTCGACCTCGACCCGGTGCGCTACCGCTACGCCTGGTACCGCAACAACGCCTTCTTCGCGGCCGCCAGCAACCGGCCGGTGGTGGCGGCGGCGCAGACCGCGCCGGGCGACACCTGGCGCTGCGAGGTGGTGGCCTTCGACGACCTCGAGTACGCGCCGCGCGTGGTCAGCAACAGCGTCACGGTGCGCGGCGTCATCGGCCCCATCGACAACCCGCCCGACCGCCCGCGCTGAGACCCCGCCAGAGGGCCCGGCGGGCGCGGAGTCAACGCGGAGCGGGCGCGCGCGGCTTGATCTTCTTCGGCCACATGACGTTGAACAGCTCGCCCTGGCTCGAGACCATGATGGAGCTGATACCGTTGATGATGCTGACGTCCTGGTTCGAGCGGTCCTTCCAGGTGCGGTCCACGGCCTGGAAGCTCCCGTCGCTCATCAGGATCGCGAAGGCGACGAGCTTGCCGTCCAGGACCTCGGCGCGACCCGAGCTGCAGGTCGCTTCGGCGCCGTGGCGGATGGAGACGATGACGTCGTCGTAGCGACCGTCGGCGACGAGGTCGGCGCCGCGCTCCTCGAACTTGGCGGCCCACTTCGTATAGCAGCTGGGCGTGGCGGGTCGGGCCGACCCGTCCTTGGGCGGCTCCGCGAAGCCAGCGGGCGCGACCGCGAGGGTCGTGGCCGAGACGCAGACGGCGATGGCGAGGCGGTATCTCGACGACATATCGACTCCGATTTTTGGCACATTTGTCAATCAGCCGCGCCATTCGGCGACGGCTAGGCGGGCTCTTCGACGTCGGCGCGGGCTTCAACGCTGGCAGGCTCCGGCGCGCGCGCGTCGGCCAGCGCCATGGCGCCGCGCGCGTCGGCCTCGGCCATCGACAGGCGGCCGGCGGCCACGTCGCCGGCGCGCGCCTGGATGGCGAGGATGGCGTCGCGCGCCGCATCCTTGGCCGCGCCGCCCAGGAACTTCTCGCGCAACGGCACCAGCACCGGCACGGCCGCGATGCTGCCGAGGTCGCCCAGGGCGCGGATGGCGGCGAGCTTCACCGGCTCGCGCGCGTCGCCGACGAAGCCGACGAGGCGGGGCTCCGACAGCGCGGCGAGCGCGGCCGCGTCGCCCTGGTGATGCTCGCACAGCGCGTCGAGGGCGCCCGCCACGACCTTGCCGTCGGAGGTCTCGAGCAGCGCCACCAGCACCTGCACGTCGCCCAGCTCGCGCCCTCCGGCCAGGCGCAGGTGCGGGTCGGGGTCGCGCAGCGCGGCGGCGAAGGCCGCGCGCTCGGCCGGCGTGCCGCGGTGGCTCCGGGCGAGCTCGTCGAGCGCCGCCAGGCGCACGCGCGGCACCGAGTCGCTGGTCGCCCGCGTCGCCAGCAGGGCGGCGATGTCGCCGCGGCGCAGCGCCAGCGCGCGCGAGAGGCCGACGCCTGCCCGCACCGTGCGCTCGAGGGAATCGAGCTGGTAGCCGGGGGCGCCGCGGCTCCAGGTGCCGCTCGCCAGCTGCCAGCCGGAGTGCGCCGCGTCGCGCAGCGCCGCGCGGCGCTCGTCGTCGAGCAGCGCCAGCAGCTCGCCGCGCTCGCCGCGCAGCTTCACGTCGCTGTCGAAGGCGTCGTCGCCGATCGCGACGTCGCCGCCGAGGAGCCGCGACAGGATCGACTCCTTGCCGAGGCTGATGTCCGGCACCGCCGGGTAGCGGCACTCGACGCTGGTGAAGCGCATGCGGTTCTTGCCCGAGCCCTTCAAGTAGGTGCGGACCGTCACCTTCACGCCGTCGACCTCGCCGGCCCAGTGGGTGCGCGTGAGCGAGTCGAGGCCGAGGCCGGCGCAGATCTTCTCCCAGCGCTCGCGCTGCTTGGAGGCCCGCAGGTACAACCCGGCCATCGCCACGATGACCGCCAGGACCGCCACGAAAGGGAGGATGTTCAAGCCCTCGGGGTTCACTGGCCGAGCTTGGACCGCGCATGCGACCGGGTCAAACGCGGAAGGTGTTCGGCTCGACGCTGCGTTCCCGCCATGCCATCGTTCGAACCGCGGCGCGCGCGCTCGCGCCGATCCGGAGGCCCTCATGCGACTCACCCTCTTCCTCTGCATCCTCGGCGGCGCCGCCTGCGGCTCCTCGCCCGAGGTGAAGACCGAGCCGGTCGGCCCGGTCGCGACACCGACCCCGACCCCGACGCCCGAGCCGAAGGCGCCCGAGCTGCCGCCCGGCCCGTGCATCCCGCCGGCCGAGAGCGTCGCCGCCATCACCGCCTCGGCCACCGACGACGCCGTGAGCTTCTGCATCGTGCGCGACTGGCCCAACGAGGGCGGCCCCGCCGTGACGCCCGACTGTTGGACCGTCGACCTCGCCGGCGGCGCGCTCACGGCCGGCGGCGGCGTGCCGTCGTACGGCCCGGGCGTGCCGCCCTTCGGCGCCGAGTTCGACGCCGACAAGCGCATCATCCGGGTGTGCCCGAACGGCCCGCAGGCGGTGGGCTGCGTCGACTACAAGCCGAGCATCAAGAAGAACGAGACCGTCGCCTCGGCCGACGTCGACGCCAGCGGCATGCGCCTCGCCTACGTGGTCGAGAACCTCGACGGCCAGACCGCGCCGCACGTCATCGTCGAGCAGACGCGCCCGAAGAAGCAGCTGGCCTCGTTCGGCTTCGGCGATGTCAATTTCCACTGCGGCATGCCGCAGTTCGTCGGCGACAACCTCGTCATCGCCGCCGGCATCTGCGCCGGCCCCGCCGCCATCGGCGCCATCTACACCGACAAGGGCAAGAAGGTGGCCCCGGTCGGGCCCGCGCCGAGCGAGCCCGACGCCATGCCGATGGACATCTACGGCCACGAGGCCATCCAATTGGACGGCGACCGCTGGGCATTTGTCACATCCACCGGCAGCCAGGTCGCCATCCAGGACGTCAAGTCCGGCAAGGTCGAGAAGGTGATCGACATCGCGGCGGCCAGCGGCCAGACCGTGGAGTTCGCCAACCCCGGCGAGTCCGGCTGGACGCGCACGCCCGGCGGCAAGCTGGTCCTCGTGACCGGCGGCGCCGGCCTCGGCTCGGTGTTCCTGATCGACCCGGCGACGGGCGGCGCCAGGCGCGTCGCGGCGCCGCCGCAGTGCCCGGCGGTGACGCCGTGAAGAGCGCGCCGCGCGCCCTCGCGCTCATCATGACGCTGGCCGCGGCCGCCCTGGCGGCGCCGCCGGTCGTCGCCGAGACGGCGCCGGCCGCGCGCTGGCAGGCGCTCCACCCCGCCGACAAGACGCCCCTCGCGGCGCGCCTCGAGGCCGCCATCGCGGCGCGCGACCCGGCCACGCTGGTGCCCGTCGTCTACATCGGCGCGACCTGGTGCGGCCCGTGCAAAGCCATCAAGCGCTACAAGGACGACCCGCGCATGCAGGCCGCCTTCGCGGGTGCGCTCGTGATCGAGCTCGACAGCGACGAGTGGCCGGGCGCCGACCTCCACGCGCTCGGGCTGGCGTCGGACTCGGTGCCGGTGTTCTTCGCCGTCGACGCCCACGGCAAGGGCACCGGCCCGCGCATCACCGGCGCGGCCTGGGGCGAGGACGTCCCCGAGAACATGGCGCCGCCGCTCCAGCGCTTCGTGGCGTCACTCCCGCGCTGACGCGGTCTCGACGCTCACGGCTCGCCGCCGTCGAGGGCCCGGCCGGTGTAGCGCTGGTAGGCCTGCGCCAGGCGGTCGGCCGAGCCGAGCCCGACGGCGCGCGCCAGCGTCGTCCGGTCGCGCACGTCGGCGCCGACCAGGCGCTCGGCGAGGCGCACGCGGGCCCGCGCCTGCTCGTGCTTGAAGGTCGTGCCGGCCGCCGCGAGCATGCGCTGCAGCGTGCGCACGCCGAGCCCGAGCCGGCGCGCCGCGGCGCCGACGTCGAGGCCCGGGCCCGAGCGCAGGAGCTCGCCGAGGCGGCCGAGGACCTCGTTCCGCTCGGCGCTCTCGGCCGGCAGATCGCGCAGCCACGCGGCCAGCTCGTCGATGAGCTCGGGGTAGCCGAGCCAGGCGATGGCCTCTTCGTACGTCTTGAAGGCGGCCGCCGGGTAGCGCGCGCCGAGCAGGCGCTGGCTGCCGGCGATGGCCAGCCCGACCGCATGGTTGGCCGAGATGGTGGCCCAGCGCCGGAGCACGCGATTGAGGCGCGGCATGCGCTGGATGGCGCCCTGCGAGGTGCGCACGAAGGCCGCCGCGTCGTGGTCGCCGGGGCGCAGGCGGATGTTGTCGGCCAGGAAGTGGAAGTCTTCGTCGCGTCCGAGCTGGTCGTCGAGCGTCGCCAGGAAGCGCTCGATGGTGCCGCTGTCGTGCGGCCCGTAGAGCGACGCGCCGAAGAGCGTCGGCCGCGCTCCGCTGACGCGCCAGCTGGCCCAGCCCGGCATGGTGTCGAGCACCTCGATGCGCACGCTCAAGCCTCGCCCTCACCCGGCACGAGGGCCGCGCGGGCGCGCGCCTGCTCGGCGCGGAAGGTGGTCTGCTCGCGGCCGAGCATGCGCTGGAGGCTGCGCGGCGCCACCGCCAGCGCGCCGGACGCGGCCTCGAGCGAGAGCTCGGGCCGCTCGGCGAGCAGCGCGCGCAGGCGCGTGAGGCCCGAGGTCGCGGTGCGGAAGCTGCGCGGCAGGTCGCGGAGCCAGGCATCGATCTCGGGCGCGTCGCTGCGGCCGAGCCAGCGCAGCGCCTCGTCCCAGCTGCGGCAGGCCTTGGTCGGATACGGCGCGCCGAGCAGGCGCTGGCTGCCGGCGATGGCCATGCCGACGACGTGGCTCGGCGCCACGCACACCCAGCGCCGCACGGCCTGCCCGAGGCGCGGCATGCGCTGGCGCGCGCCGCTGGCCACGCGCGCGAACGAGCGCCAGTCGTGGTCGCGCAGGCCGACGCGGGCGTAGTCGACGAAGAAATCGAAGGGATATGACAAATGATCGAGCACCCAGTCGAGGTGCTCGAAGAAGAGATCGATCTCGGCGGCGTCGTGCGGCCCCCAGGCCGACGACCCGACGAGGCCGGGCAGGTACCAGATCGAGGCGAACGTATGCGGATCGCCGAGCGCCGTCGGCGCTTGCCAGGGCGTCGTGGCCGGGGTGGACGCGCTCATGGGTCGAGCCTCGGGGCACAGGCGGCGCGATGCTGCTCGGCGCGGTAGCTCGTACCGTGGGCGGCGAGCGCGCGCTGCAGAGTGCGCTGGCCGAGCCCGAGCGCGGCAGCGGCCTCGGCCAGGGAGGCCGACGGGCGGCGCGCGAGGTGGCCGCGCAGGCGCGCGATGTCGGTCGTCGCCTCGCGCACGTGCTCGGGCAGCGCGGCGACCCACGGTACGAGCGCGGCGCGGTCGGGGTGGCCGAGGAGGTCGAGGGCGGCGTCGACGCTGGGTGCGACGCTGCTCGGGAAGGGCGCGCCGAGGAGGCGGTTGCTGCCGGCGATGGCCATGCCGACGACATGGCTCGCGCTGATGGTGACCCAGCGCCGGAGGATGCCGGCGAAGCGCTGGTTGTTGCGGTAGGCCCAGCGCATGATGGCTCCGAACGCGCGCCAGTCGTGGTCTCCGACGCGCATGCGGACATTGTCGGTCATGAAGTCGAAGGGGTGCTCGAAGTCGCGCAGCACCTCCTCCATGAAGTCGAAGAATGCCTGCACGTCGGCGAGGCCGTGCGGGCCCCATACCGAGGTGGCGACGAGGCCGGGCGCGGTCCACAAGGCAAGCCCGGGAGCACGGTAGTGGATGCGCGGTGCGTGCGTGGCGCTGGACGTCGCGGTGACGATCATGACGCCAACACCGCGGCGGCGTCGCCCCAGCTGAGGCCGGTCATGCGCTCGCGTAGCGCGGTCGGGGTGTGGCCGGTGTAGGCGCGGAAGGCGTGGCAGAACTGCGACTCGGACGCGAAGCCGGTGGCCTTGGCGACGGCGCCGACCTTGTCGTGGCCGACGGTGAGGAGCTCGATGGCGATCTCCATGCGCGCGCGCTGGCGCTCTTCGCGATACGACGCGCCGTCGGCCTCGAGGCGGCGCTGCAGCGTGCGCTCCGACCAGCCGACGCGCGCCGCGACAGCGCCGGCCGAGAGCGTCGGGTCGGCCATCAGCGCGCGCCGGATGACCACGCGCCAGGCCTGCGCGCCGGCGCGGCGGTCGGCGAGATCGAACGTCGTCTGGACCTCGCCGCGGATGGGCTCGGGCAGCGTGGCGACGGCGCTCTCGCGGGCGTCGTAGATGGCGATGGGGAAGCGCCCGCCGAGCATGGCGTCGAAGCCGACGAACAGCATGCCGGCGATGCCGTCGGGTCGGACGACCGCCACGCGCCAGGGCGCGACCGGGTCGGGGTCATCGGCGCGCGCGACCAGCCCGGTGCGCGCCTCGAGCGCGGTGATGGCCGCCTGCCCGACGGCGAAGCGGATGCCGTCGCCACCGACGGCCGCGAAGTCGGCCACCAGGAAGGCGCCGCCCTCGCGCCGCGGGACCGCGTGGATGGCCGCGCTCATGACGTCGACGTCATCGGTGCCGAGGTCCCCGAAGACGTGGAGCACCGTCGCCGTCGGGCCGAGCCCGAGGCTCCAACACGGCGCCCGATGGACGAGCCCCGGCGGCGCGGCGCCGGGGACAGCTCCCTCGACCGCGCCATGCCGGGCCCCCCGGCCTCGTGCGTCTCGCGCTGTTCCATGGGGCGAGGATGGCCCGATGGGCGAAGCGCGGGCAAGCATCCACCGCCGCCCGAGCAGCCCCTGGCGGCTGTGGGCAACGGGTTGTCGCGTTGCTCGCGCGCGCCTGCGCGAAGGTCAGGCCCAGACCTGGGCGGCCCGCCCTCGCGAGCGCGACGGCGCATCGGCCCCACCGCGTGTCAACGAAGCTGCGGAGTGGTGGCCGTTGTCGACGGGGGCGTGAATGACAAATTCTCTGCGGACCTGCTTGATGCCGACCGCAACACCGACTCCGCCGGCGCTGACGTGAGCCCGGAAATGCGGGATCCAACGGCCGCCGAACTGCCAGAGCAGCGAACAGAAACGCTGCGGTCGATGCCGCGCTGGGCCAACCCCGTCCTCCGCCGTGTCCGGCGTGCTTCGGCACGCCTCCCGCGGCGGCTCGGGCACGCTCGCGAGGCGCTCCGGAATCACGCATCGACCGCGACGCGTCGACATCTGATCGCTGCTCTAGGGCCGGCCATTGACCAGCCATCGACAATGCTGGTCGATTGGAGCTGCGAGCCTCGCGCTCGCGGCTCCGTCGGCTATCCTGTGCGAAGTCGTGCGGGTGCTCGGCGCCGATCGTCATTCCGCATCAGGATGCGGGCATTGTTGAGGATGTCGGCGTCCGAGAGCACGCCGCGGTATGCCGCGAAGCCGAAGTCGACGAAGAGGAGTTGGCGCCGCTGTTGTCGTTGCGGGATTCCAGCGCACCGGCTGTTCGAGATTGACGTGCGCTCGACAGGCCACCGGTCTGTACCAACCTGCCGTCGCGGTAGAACTTCCGCGCGAGCCGCTCGCCGCGCCGCCGTTGTAGACGACGTGCCAAACAGTCCGGCTGTGATGGATGTCATGTCGACGGTCGTCGAGCTGATCGTCGAGTTGTCGAGGAGGCAACGCCGTAAGGGTGCTGCCGCTCAGGAGACCGAGACCGCGAGCGCGAATTCGTTGGCGGTGGAGCTCGTGCGGGCCAGGTCGACGATGTACGAGGTCGTGCCGCTGGCGGTCTTGTCGTGATCGTAGACGAACTCGAGGGTCACCAAGTTGGTGCCGTTGAGCGCGGTGGCGCCGGTCACGAGCTTCGAGGACCCAGCCGTAGGTGGCGGGCCTTCCCGTTCTTCGCCAACGCGCTCCATGCCAGGCGCCAGAGGCCGAGCAGTTCTCCACTGGACCGAAGGTCGAGTCCACTGTGCGGGTGAGGTTGAAGACCGAGGCGATGCTGTCGCTGACCGTGGTGGTCGTGGTGTTGCCGCTGTCGATCAGGTCGTCGATGAAGTAGCGCACGGTCGGCGCTGCGGAGATGTGGCCTGCAAGGTGCAGCTTGCCCCGAGCTTGTCACCACCGCCGAGGATCGCCGCCGGCTCGGTCGCACCGACCACATTGCGCCGGATGATGACGTAGTCCGAAGGCCTTGGTGCTCGAGCCGCCGAGGCCACCGACCTGGTCGGCCATCAGGCGAATCGTGTTGAGCGTGTCAGTGTCGGACTGGGGCGTGCGGTCCGAGAACGACTGATTCGAGAAGGTCGCGCTGATGGGACCCGAGATGGTCGCCGAAGGTAGAACGGGTCTGGCCAACGAATCGCTGTCGAGCTTCACGTCGATGTCCGCCACCGACGCGTTGTTCAGTTCTCGCCGTCGCGTTGACGGTCCCGCCTTGCTCGGTGGCGATATTCGGGCTGGCGACACCGGCCACCAACGAGCCCATACCCCAGACCAGGCTCACGCCGGCGCCCTGGAACGGGTAGGGCGAGCCGGACGCGTCGGGATCGGTCGCAACCGCCGAGTTCACGAGCTGCATCATCACGCGATAGTCGGAGTCCGGGCTCGCGGTGCTGCCCCGGAACCAGTTGAAGCCGATTCGGAAGTTGAACGTGCTCGACGATGCAGAGCCGATGGCGGCGTGGTCGACGTCAGTGAACAGCCTGGTGATCCACGGCAGGTTCGCTGTGTCGTTCGTCGTGAAGTTGAGGAGGCCGGTCCCGGTTGCGCTCGACGCCGTGCTCGAGCCGGTCCCCTCGTGCTCGACCCAGCTATTGCCCGTCGCCGCATCGGTTCGGTCGAACGTGTCGTAGAAGTAGAAGACCTTCGAGCAGTCCGCCAGCACCGTCGGGCTCGTCGACGTGTTGTAGTAGACCGCGCAGTTCTGGACCACGTGGTGCTGGCCGGAATCAGCGCCTGCGTGGCAAACCAGAGCTTGGTCTTGGCATTGTTGAATGCCGAGCCCGGGTCGACGCGGTCGATCTCCTTGAAGCATACCGTCGAGTCCGAGTCGCTGCAGGCCGCACCTGCGGTGTTCTCGGCGAAGATGCCTGCAGGTCCCCGCCTCCGGCAAGGCTCAGGCTCTGAGAGACCAGGAAGGCGTGATCCAACGTCGGCAAGACCGAATAGCCAGCCGGAATCGTCTCGGCAGGCGCGGGTGATGCTGATGACCCTGCGCTCGACGCAACCACCCGGATCGGCTCCGTCGGAGGTACCGTCGCAGTCGTTGTCGATGCAGTCACCGCAGACTTCGTAGGGCGCCTTGCCGTAGGGGCACGCCGTGTCGCACGAGTCGCCGGCGCCGTCGCGGTCCGAGTCGACCTGGACGTTGCCGGCGGAATTGTTCGCCACGAACTGACAATTGTCGTCGCAGCCGGCGATCTGACCGGTGGTGCAGAACGCAGCGCCACCATCATCCGGGACGCCGTCATTGTCGTCGTCGGTGTCGCAGACGTCGCCGGCCGTATCGGCGTCGTGGTCCGTCTGGTCAGCGTTGGGCACCGACGGGCAGTTGTCCTTGCAGCCGCCGGCTTGTCCGGTCGTGCAGAACGACGCGAAGCCGGTGGTGCACAGGTTGTCGTGATCCGGGTCGTCGGTATTCGCGGCGGTGTCGTTGCAATCGTCCGCCGTCCCGTTGGCGCATCCGCTGTCCGTGAAGCCGGCGCGGCCCCACTGGTCCTGGTCGGCGTCTGTGCAGGTATCGGAAGCGAGGCAGATGTTGTCGGTCGATATCCTGCGCGTCCTCCGTCGTCGGGTCATCGCCGTTGCAGTCGTCCACGTTCTCTTTGCCAAGGCAGCCCGAGTTCGCGCCGGCCTTGCCCCAGCCGTCGTGGTCCGCGTCGTCGCACGTGTCGGTCGGCAGGCAGATATTGTCGCCGTCGCGATCGTTGAGGTTGCCGAGAGCATCGTCGCAGTCGGTCACGTTCGGCGTCGTGCAGGTCGAGTTCTGGCCCGCGCGGCCCCAGCCGTCGAGGTCGACGTCGGTGCACGTGTCGCAGGCGTCGCCGAAGGTGTCGCCGTCGGCGTTGTCCTGCGTGGTGTTCGACGCGAACGGGCAATTGTCGACGCCGTCGAGGACGGTGTCGTTGTCGTCGTCGGTGTCGCACGCGTCGCCGGCGTGGTCGTGGTCGTTGTCGAGCTGATTGGCGTTGGCGACATATTGGCAATTGTCGTCGCAATTGGTGGTGCCGCCGTTGTCGCAGAAGGCCGGCCCGCCGTCGTCGAGGATGCCGTCGTTGTCGTCGTCGGGATCCTCCGGGGTGTCGTCCTTGCAGCCGTCGCCGTCGTGGTCGGTCGTGCCGTTGGGCGTCCAGTTCTTCACGCTCAGCGTGACCGGGTCGCCCGCCCCGAGGTTGTCGGGGTCGCACTTGTCGGTGACGTCGACGACCGTGTCGTTGTCGTCGTCGTTGTCCTCGGCGTTGGCGTCCTGGCAGCCGTCGACGTCGTAGTCGTTGCTCGAGTCCGAGATCCAGCCGGTCACGCCGACCGGGCACTGATCGACGCCGTCGTGGGCGCCGTCGTTGTCGTCGTCGTCGTCCTCGATGTCGTTGTCCTTGCAGCCGTCGGCATCGTGGTCGGTGCCGGAGCTGCTCACGAAGCCGAGCGGGCTGAAGTCGCACTGGTCGGTCGTGTCGGCGACGCCGTCGTTGTCGTCGTCGAGGTCCTCGTCGCTGTCGCGGCAGCCGTCGCCCTCGTAGTCGGTGAGGCCCGACGAGGTCCACGTCTTCACGCTCTGCACCGCGCCCGTGTCACCGGCCGGGCCCGAGGCGTCGGGGTCGCAGCGGTCGGCCGTGTCGACCACCGTGTCGTTGTCGTCGTCGAGGTCCTCGTCGCTGTCGCGGCAGCCGTCGACGTCGTAGTCGGACGTCAAATCCGAGGTCCAGTTCTTCTGGCTCGACACGACGCCGGTGTCCTCGGCCGGCCCGCTGGCATCCGGGTCGCAGCGGTCGCTGCCGTCGGCGATGCCGTCGTTGTCGTCGTCGGTGTCCTCGTCGGCGTCGCGGCAGCCGTCGCCCTCGTAGTCGTTGCTGGCGTCGGAGGTCCAGGTCTTGATGCTGGCCGAGGCGCCGGTGTCGCCCGCCGGGCCGCTCGCGTCCGGGTCGCAGCGGTCGGTCGTGTCGGCCACGCCGTCGTTGTCGTCGTCCGTGTCCTCGTCGCTGTCGCGGCAGCCGTCGCCCTCGTAGTCGTTGATGCCGTCCGAGGTCCAGGTCTTCACGCTCTGCGCCGCGCCGGTGTCGCCGGCGGGGCCGCTCGCGTCGGGGTCGCAGCGGTCGGCCGTGTCGACCACGCCGTCGTTGTCGTCGTCGAGATCTCGTCGCTGTCGCGGCAGCCGTCGCCCTCGTAGTCGCTCGTGCCGTCCGAGGTCCACCCCTTCTGGCTCGACACCGGGCCGGTGTCGCCGGTCGGGCCCGACGCGTCGGGGTCGCAGCGGTCGTTGGTGTCGGCCACGCCGTCGTTGTCGTCGTCGAGGTCCTCGTCGCTGTCGCGGCAGCCGTCGCCTTCGTAGTCGCCGGCCGCGTCCGAGGTCCACGTCTTCACGCTGGCCACGGCGCCGGTGTCGCCGGCCGGGCCGGAGGCATCCGGGTCGCAGCGGTCGGCGGTGTCGAGCACGCCGTCGTTGTCGTCGTCGAGGTCTTCGTCGCTATCGCGGCAACCGTCGGCCTCGTAGTCGGTCGTGCCGTTCGAGGTCCACGCCTTCTGGCTCTGCACGGCGCCGGTGTCCTCGGCCGGGCCGCTCGCATCCGGATCGCAGCGATCGCTGCCGTCGGCCACGCCGTCGTTGTCGTCGTCGGTGTCCTCGTCGCTGTCGCGGCAGCCGTCGCCTTCGTAGTCGCCGGCCGCGTCCGAGGTCCACGTCTTCACGCTGGTGACCGCGCCGGTGTCGCCGGTCGGGCCGCTGGCGTCGGGGTCGCAACGGTCGCTGGTGTCGGCCACGCCGTCGTTGTCGTCGTCGGCGTCCTCGGACTGGTCGTCCTTGCAGCCGTCGGCGTCGTAGTCGGTCCCCGGCGTGCTCGTGCCCGGCGTCGAGGTCCAGCCCTTCGTGCTCATGAAGACGCCCTTGCTGTCGCCGGCGTCGGGGTCGCACTGGTCGGTCGCGTCGGCGATGCCGTCGTTGTCGTCGTCGCCGTCCTCGCTCTGGTCGTCCTTGCAGCCATCGGCGTCGTAGTCGGTGCCGGGCGTGCCGACGCCCACCGAGGAGGTCCAGCCCTTGACGCTGGCCACGACGCCGCTCGTGTCGCCGGCGTCGGGGTCGCACTGGTCGGTCGCGTCGACGATGCCGTCGTTGTCGTCGTCGTCGTCCTCGGACTGGTCGTCCTTGCAGCCGTCGGCGTCGTAGTCGGTGCCCGGCGTCGCGCCGCCCACCGAGGAGGTCCAGCCCTTCACCGAGGCGAGCACGCCCTTGGTGTCGCCGGCGTCGGGGTCGCACTGGTCGGTCGCGTCGACGATGCCGTCGTTGTCGTCGTCGTTGTCCTCCGACTGGTCGTCCTTGCAGCCGTCGGCGTCGTAGTCGGTGCCGGGCGAGCCGACCGCCGAGGTCCAGCCCTTCACGCTCGCCACGACGCCGCTCGCGTCGCCGGCGTCGGGGTCGCACTGGTCGGTCGCGTCGGCGATGCCGTCGTTGTCGTCGTCGTTGTCCTCGGCCTGGTCGTCCTTGCAGCCGTCGGCGTCGTAGTCGGTGCCCGGCGTCGCGCCGCCCACCGACGAGGTCCAGCCCTTGACGCTCGACACCACGCCGGTCGCGTCGCCGGCGTCGGGGTCGCACTGATCGGTCGTGTCGAGGATGCCGTCGTTGTCGTCGTCGTCGTCCTCGGCCTGGTCGTCCTTGCAGCCGTCGCCGTCGTAGTCGGTGCCGGGCGTGCCGACCGTCGAGGTCCAGCCCTTGGTGCTGGCGAGCACGCCCTTCGCGTCGCCGGCGTCGGGGTCGCACTGGTCGGTCGCGTCGGCGAGCCCGTCGTTGTCGTCGTCGGTGTCCTCGGCGGTGTCGTCCTTGCAGCCGTCGGCGTCGTAGTCCGAGCCCGGCGTGCCGCCACCCACCGCGGAGGTCCAGCCCTTCTGGCTCGAGACGACGCCGGTCGCGTCGCCGGCGTCGGGGTCGCACTGGTCGGTCGTGTCGGCGATGCCGTCGCCGTCGTCGTCGGTGTCCTCGTTGCCGTCCTGGCAGCCGTCGCCGTCGTAGTCGGTGCCGGGCGTGCCGACCGTCGAGGTCCAGCCCTTGTCGCTGCCGACGATGCCGTCGCCGGTCCCGCCGTTGTCGGGGTCGCACTTGTCGCTCGCGTCGGCGAGCCCGTCGTTGTCGTCGTCACCGTCCTCGGCGCTGTCCTGGCAGCCGTCGGCGTCCCAGTCGGTGCCGGGCGTGCCGGTCGTGCCGACGGTCGAGGTCCAGCCCTTGTCGCTGCCCACGACGCCGTCGCCGGTGCCGCCCGCGTCGGGGTCGCACTTGTCGGTCGCGTCGACGATTCCGTCGTTGTCGTCGTCGCCGTCCTCGCCGCTGTCCTGGCAGCCGTCGACGTCCCAGTCGGTGCCTGGCGTGCCGGTCGTGCCGACGGTCGAGGTCCAGCCCTTGTCGCTGCCCACGACGCCATCGCCGGTGCCGCCGTTGTCGGGGTCGCACTTGTCGGCCGCGTCGAGGATGCCGTCGTTGTCGTCGTCGCCGTCCTCGCCGCTGTCCTGGCAGCCGTCGACGTCCCAGTCGGTGCCGGGCGTGCCGGTCGTGCCGAGCGTCGAGGTCCAGCCCTTGTCGCTGCCCACGACACCGTCGCCGGTGCCGCCGTTGTCGGGGTCGCACTTGTCGGTCGCGTCGAGCACCCCGTCGTTGTCGTCGTCGGTGTCCTCGCCCGCGTCGCGGCAGCCGTCGGCGTCCCAGTCGGTGCCGGGCGTGCCGGTGGTGCCGACGGCCGAGGTCCAGCCCTTGTCGCTGCCCACCACGCCGTCCGTGCCGCCGCCGTTGTCGGGGACGCACTTGTCGGTCGCGTCGGCCACGCCGTCGTTGTCGTCGTCGCCGTCCTCGGCGTTGGCGTCCTGGCAGCCGTCCTGGTCCCAGTCGGTGCCGGGCGTGCCGGTCGTGCCGAGCGTCGAGGTCCAGCCCTTCACGCCGCGCTTGCAGCTGTCGACGGTGTCGAGGATGCCGTCGTTGTCCTCGTCGGTGTCCTCGTCGACCGCGGTGTTGGTCGGCGTGTCCTGGCAGCCGTCGCCGTCGTAGTCGGTCGAGGCGCTCGAGGTCCAGCCGGTGCGGCCCTTCGGGCACAGGTCGTTGCTGTCGAGGATGCCGTCGTTGTCGTCGTCCTGGTCCTCGGCATTCGAGTCCTGGCAGCCGTCGCCGTCGTGGTCGGTCGTGCTGTTCGAGGTCCAGCCGAACGAGCCGAGCGGGCACGCGTCGTTGCCGTCGGCCAGGCCGTCGTTGTCGTCGTCGGGGTCGCACAGGTCGCCGATGGCGTCGCCCTCGTGATCGGCCTGATCCGAGTTCTGCAGGATGGGGCAATTGTCATTGCAATTGGTCGTCCCGCCGTTCGAGCAGTCCGGGTTCACGTTGGGGATGTTCTGGTCGTCGGTGATGCCGTCGCCGTCCATGTCGGGGTCGACGCAGTCGGCCAGCGAGTCCTGGTCGAGGTTCGGGAAGCCCTCGTCGGTCGTGCCGTTGCACGAGTCGTCGAGGCCCTCGCAGTCCTCGACGCTGGCCTCGGGATCGCTGTCGCAGACGATGCCGTCGTGCGACGCGTTGCAGACGACCGCGCCGTTACTGCACACGCCGGTGCCGCACACGGCGAACTTGGATTTGCCATTATCCGGCGTGTATTTGGCATTCCCGAGGACCACCTTGCTGCCGCCGGTGAAGGAGGCCAGGTAGCGATCGTCGGTCGTGCCGTTGCAGTCGTTGTCGACGTCGTCGCAGGTGTCGGTGCTGATGGCGCCGAGGCTGTCGCAGGTCAGCGTGAACGGTGTGGCGCACACCACGTGGCCGCCCGAGCACGAGCCGGTGCCGCAGGTCTGGCCCTTGTACTTGCCCTGATCGCCGTCGTTGGGGGTGATGGTGTCGGGGTTGTCCTTGAACGGGCCGCCGTCGTACTTGACGTCGCCGCCCGACACGTAGCGGTCGTCGAGCGTACCGTTGCAGTCGTTGTCGAGGCCGTCGCAGACGTCGGTCGACGGCTGGCTCGGCGTCTCGCAGTAGACCTTGGTGCGGTTGTTGGGGTTGCACTTCACGGTGCCGACGCCGCAGGTGCCGGTGCCGCACGCGGCCGCCAGGTACTTGCCGTTGTCGGCCGCGTAGGCCGCACCGGAGAGGGCCTTGGCGGGGTCCTGATCGGGGCCGGCCTTGTAGTCCTCGTCGGTCTTGCCGTCGCAGTCGTTGTCGGCGCCGTCGCAGATCTCGGGCTGGTTCGACGCGTTCGACTCGTCGCAGAAGGCCTTCGAGGTGTCGGACGGATCGCACTTGCCGATGCCGTTGGCGCACGAGTCGGCGTCGGCGCCGTCGCAGCCGTCGGCCACGTGGCGCGTGGCGCCGGTGTTGTCGACGAAGGTGATGTCCTCGTCGGTGCCGCTGTCGCAGTCGTTGTCCTTGCCGTCGCAGAGCGTCTCGGTGCCCGCCTCGAAGGCCGGCACGTCGCTGTAGTCGCAGGTCCAGGTGCCCTGCTGCGTGCAGGCCGCGTGCACCAGCTGGAAGTTGGCGCCGCACACGCCGTTGCGATTGCAGGTCGAGTCGTTGACGTTGGTCAGGTTCTCGTTGGTGTCGCCGTCGCAGTCGTTGTCGAGCGTGTCGCACACCTCTTCGGTGTCCTGCGGCGCCGAGCCGTTCGGGTTGGTGCTGCAGGTGGCCTGGTCGGTGCGGCCGGGCGTGCACTCGACGGTGCCCTGGCCGCAGGCGCCGATGCCGTCGCAGGCCGCGCCGATGGCCTTGGCCTCGTAGGTGAAGGCCTCGTCGGTGTGGCTGTCGCAGTTGTTGTCCTTGCCGTCGCAGAGCTCGGCCACCGGCTCGACGTCGTCGGGGCAGATGATGCCGATGGCGCCCGACTTGTCGGGATCGGGGCCGCACACCTCGTGGCCCTTCACGCACTCGCCCTCGTCGGTGCCGCAGGCGGCGCCGCCCTCGGGGTTGCCCTCGTCGGTGTTGCCGCTGCAGTTGTCGTCCTTGCCGTTGCACTTCTCGACCGCGTCGGGCTTCACGCTCGCGTCGTTGTCGTTGCAGTCGATGGGCGGCGACCAGCCGTCGTGATCGGCGTCGGTGAGGCCGGTGCAGGCGAGATCGCCGGCGAAGCAGTCCTGGTCGACGCTGTCGCCGCACTTCTCGGGGGCGCCCGGGTAGCGCAGGCGGGCCGGGAAGGTGGTGGCGTCGTCGCTCGGGTCGTCGTCGCAGTCGCCCTCGGCCACGGTGAAGCCGTCGCCGTCCTTGTCGGCCGACTCGCAGAAGGTCACGTCGCCGTCGCAGTTCTTGTCGCAGGCGGCGCGCTTGGCGGCGTCGTTCTGGGCCGACGGGTCGCAGCAGGCCTCGGTGACGAGGTTGCCCGGGTAGATGCCGGCGTCGAAGTCGTTGCAGTCGGCGGGCGGCGGCACGCCGTCGCCGTCGACGTCGGTCACGACCGTGCAGCCCTCGTCGGTGAGGCCGTCGCAGTCGTCGTCGACGCCGGCGTCGGCGCCCTCGCAGCCCTCGGTGGCGTGGGCGACGCTCGAGGTCGAGCACTGCAGGCCGCCGTCGGCCTTGCACTCGACGGTGCCGCCGGCGCAGGCGCCGACGCCGCAGGACTGGCCCTTGGCGATGGGCCCGGCCGGGCCGGCCCAGGTGAGGCCTTCATCGGTCGAGCCGTCGCAGTCGTTGTCGAGGTCGTCGCAGACCTCGGTGGCGTTCGGGTAGACCTTGGGGTTGGTCTCGGCGCCGGCCGGGCAGACGGTGACCTCGTTGCAATCGGCGACCGGATCGCCGTCGGTGTTGGTCGGGACGACGTCGCCGCCCTTGCAGTCGTTGTCGATGTCGTCGTTGTCGTTGCACTCGTCTTCGCTGAGCCAGGGGTTGGCGGCGGCGCCGTCGGCGGGCGAGTCGTCGCAGTCGGCGAAGGCCGAACCGGTGGCGCAGCAGCCCGAGACGGTGCAGTCGAGGAAGCCGTCGCCGTCGGCGTCGCAGGCGTCGCCGATGGCGCCGAGGTGGACCTTGAGGATGACGTTGTCGGAGATGTCGACGACGCCCTCGAAGGAGGTGACCGGCTTGCCGTCGATGCGACCGGTGACCTGGAGGGTGACGCCGCTGCCGTCCTCGAAGGTGTTGCCGTCATAGAGGACGGAGAGGACGACGGGGGCCGCGACCGGGTCGAGCGCGCCCAGCGACGGGTTGAACTCCGGGCTGTTGGCGCTGGCCGGGAAGTGCTTGTCCCCCTTCGAGAAGAGGATGCGCAGCGCCTGCAGCTTGGCGCCGCTGGCGGGGGCGTCCGAGCTGATCTGGAGGAAGAGGTTGTCGACCTTGGCCTTGTCGGAACCGCAGGCCGCGAGCGTCAGGCCCAGGAGGGCGACGGCCACGGAGGCGAGCCGGGAGGAGGGCCGTGACGAGGATCCACGAACCCGATCGGCGCTTGCAGAAAACATGGCGGACTCCCCAACGTGACGGTCGAGACCGAAGTGTTGCCGGCGGTCTCGTCCCTGGCCGCGCGCATCCTTGGGTCCCCCTTCGGTCGCGCGGCTCGGGCGGGAGGGTAGCAGGGTCTTCATGACGTTGCTACCGGTCCCGGATCCCGCGGCGCCGCGGGCGCGGCGAGCGGGGGCGACGGCGGCGGCGTGACCCGGACGCCGCCGCGGGCGCGCTCACGGCGCGGCGACGTGGCGATACGAGTCGAGGCGATGGCGGACGACGGGCTTCGGCGCCTCGCCGCAGCTCGGGCTGGCGAGGTCGGCGGTGGTCTCGCGCACGACCAGGAGCTCGTGGAGCTGGTCGGTGTCGGCGTCGTGGAAGGTGACGCCGACCCGGTGATCGCCGAGCGGCTCGCGGCGGCGGAGGCGCAGGCCCTCGAGGCCGTAGCGACCGGCGCCCTGGCGCAGCCAGAACTCGGCGGCCTGCACTTCGGGCGGGTAGCACGAGCGGCCGCGCAGGCGATCGAGGTCGGTGAGGCGGCCGGCGAGGTAGCCGCGCACGACGCGGCGGGCGGCGGCGACGTCGAGGCGTCCATAATGATAGCCGTGCGGCAGGAGCACGATGTTGGCGGCGAAGCGGTGGCCGCCGACGTGCGAGGTCTGCCACACCGTGCCGGGGTGCTCGCGCACGAGGTCCTTGGCCAGCTCGCGGAAGACCGGGCCGCCGAGGCGCGCGCAGCACGGATCGCGCTTGCCGTGGGTACAGACCAGCACGAGCGGGCGCGGGAACGGGCGCGCGCCGCGCGGCGGGGCGCGGTCGGGGAGGAAGTCGGCGAGCGGCAGCTCGGCGAGCTCGGCCGGGTCGCGGAAGCCGACCTCCCAGGTCACGACGTTGCCGTCGCTGGCCGACACGACGAAGAGGCGCCGCGTCGAGTGCGGCCCGGGGTCGTGCTCGCCGCGGATGAGCTGGAAGCGGGTGCGCGGGTCGGTGGCGAGGAAGGCCTTGAAGTGGGCGCGCACGGCGTCGGGGATGCCCGGCGACTCGAGCGCGTCGCGCGACCACTGCCCGCCGTGCTCGAGGAGCAGCCAGCGATCGACGTCACCGGTCGCGGTCCCGAAGAGCGGCTCGCCCACGTCGAGGGATTGTTGGGTGCAGGTCGGTTGGTCCATCGTCGCTCGCATTATCCCACGGGCCGCTCACCGTGGCGACCCACGGCACGATAGACCTGAAAGTGAGTTCACGCGCCACAAATGCTGTAGGACGCCGGAGCCGGCGTTCGAGCCGTCGTGCAGGCCGAGGTTCCCGCGGCTTCGTGCGATGACCACGACGTCGTCGACGCCGGAACCGGGAGTCAGGCCGTCGGCGCCGATGAAGTTCGACAGTCCGCCCCGGAACGTGGCGACCGGCACGTGCCCGAGGTCGGAGTACCAGGCGAGGTGCCCCTCGGGATCGTACTCGGCGAGCAGGAGCGTCCACGTCTCGTCTCCGAAATCGAGCACGCTGGAAGTGTCTGGATCGATAGCGGCGAACTGGCCGGCCGTCATCGCAGCCACCACACTGCCGTCGTCACGGGCCTCGAGCCCGGTCACGCTCACGCCGTTCGGAGCGAACGACCATATGGCCACGCCGTCCGACCCGATACGGACGAGCGGAGCCCAGGTCGCGGCAGGACCGCTGGCCATCCTGATCGGCGTTGCGCCAAACGAGGCGGCGCCAGGCGCGACGAATGACAGGAACACGCTACCCTCGGGAGCGGCCGCAATCACTCGGCCCGCAACGTCGGGGCCGGACGCGCCGGTGATGACGGCGTTCCAAGCCACATCACCGGCTGCATCGAGCTCGGCCACGATGTCTACAGGAGCCCCGGCCGCCACCGCATGGTGCTTCGCGCCCAACCCGATGTCGGCCGGTCCGAGCGCGTGGACGAAGAGGGCGATCGTACCGCGCGTCGTGGCAGCGGCTTCGGAGGTCGGGGGCGTATCGCCATCGAACGAGGCCAACCGCGCGACGCCGATCACCTGGCCGGCATCGCCGAAGCGAACCAGCGACATTGACCGAAGTCCGGTACTCGGTAGCGTCGAGTCGGCATCGGCACCGGTTCCGACGACGATGGTGTTACCGGCATGGAGTGCGATGGCCGCGACGCCGCTCGTCCACGCCAGGGGATGGAGCTCGAGCCGCGCGCCTGTCGAGCTGATGCGACGATGCCAGGCCAGCACGTAGTCCGATCCCAGGCGCGCGAGCTCGATGGGCGCGGAGCTACCGCCGGAGAGGCCTGGGATCAGGGGACCGCCCACGCCCAGCTTCACGTCGACGCTGGCGTCGACGGAGACCGCCACGGTCCCGCCCGAGAGCCACGCGACCTCCGCCGCGGACTTACCGCCTCCGTCGGCGACGACTCGCGCGACCTCCGCAAGGCCAGACGCCGAGAAGTCGATCGCGAAGAGTGATCGGCTATCCGACTCCAACACGATGGGCGTCCCGCTCGCCGTGTTCGTCAATGTGACAGGCTGCGTGCTGGCGATCGTGCGCACGCCCGTGATTCGTCCGTCGGGCCTCGTGACGAGGTCGCGAAGCCCCACCGCTGGCGACCCAGTTTCGATCCGGAGCCAGTCATCGTGGTCATCGGGAACGCCGCCTCCGACGCACTCTCCGGACTGGCAGGCATCGTCGGCCGTACACAGCTCGCCATCATCGCAGGCCACGTCGTCGAGCCGATCTTGGGAGACGCATTCCCCCGTGACGAGGGAGCACACGTTTTCTCGGCATGGATTCTCGTGCGGCGAACAGACCACCGCCGCGCCCCGAACGCATTTGCCAAATGCGTCGCAGGTCTCTACGCCGTTGCAGGGATCGCGATCGTCGCACGTCTGCGGATCGCACGCGGCGGCATCGCCGGCGCTATCGCCATCGAGCTGTACATCGCCGTCTGACGAGGTCGCTTCGGGCTGCGTCGTGGTGTCGATCGACGCGCTGTCGGCGGCGTCGGAGGGTCCTTCGGTATCAGCCGCGGACGAATCCACCGGGGTCGAAGAGGAGTCGTCCGTGGCGTCGGACTCCACTTCGAGAGGCCCCGGAAAGCACCCCGCGATTGCCAAGCAAAGAGCGAGTGACATTCCTCTCATTAGACGTCCTGCTCAGAAGTTCCGCGCGCCGAGATTGCCGGCCGGCCCGGCCACGCCCGCGTTGCCGCCTGCGCCGACACCGCCGCCCGCGCCGCCCGCACCGCCGGCACCGTCGCTGGCGTAAGTGTTGCCGCTGGTCCAGGCAGCCAGGCTCGCCGCGCCTTGGCCCGAGGAGTAGATCCCGTACGACACGCCTCCGGCGCCGCCGCCGCCGCCACCGCCGGGTCCACCGTCACCGCCCTCGCCACCCTTCGAGCCCGGGGATGCGCACCAGCTCGCCGAGTCCGGCAGGCCGCCGGTCCCGCCCAATCCGCCTCCGCCGCCCAGCCCTGCCGTGCCACCGTCGCCACCGCGCCCGCCCGTACCGCCGAATCCACGATGCACGACGTTCGTGGCGAGCACCGGAATCGTCGCCGCGGTCGGAGCCGAGGCGAAGGTGACAAATATGCCGAACGCCCCGCCTCCGGCGCCGCCACCGCCACCGGCCGTGCCGCCGCACCCTCCCGCGCCGCCGCCGCCCCCGGTTCCACCATAATCCGACCCGGTCCCGAAGCAGCCCGGGTATTCCTCGACACCGCCGCCAGCGCCGCCGCCGCCGCCGCCCGACCCAGTCGCTCCGGCTCCGCCAGCCCCGCCCGCGGCGCCGACCCACTCGGCGGAAGATACCGACCCGACGTTGCTCGCGGCAGCAGCCCCTGCACTGCCTGAAGCGCCACGAACGCCGTTGCCGCCCTCGCTCGAGGATTGTCCGAGCGTGCAACCGCCACTGGACTGTGGAACGTGGCAACCGCAGTCCCTGAACGAGAAGTCGTCGATGATGGAATCACAGCCGCCGATGCCAGCCGTGCCACCGCTCGTGCCCGAACCGACGGAGCCGCCGGACGTGTTGGTCTGCTGGAATTGGGTCGACGAGACGTCGCAGAGGTTGCTGCTCTCGTTGTAGTCGGGGCACGCGGAGGAACCGCCTCTACCGCCCGCTGTCCCGGTCGAGCAGCTCGCGTTCGCGCCGCCGTTGCCGCCGGCGTTCGAGCCGGTGCACTCCTCGAAGCAGGACGCGCCGTTGTCGAACGCGGCCTTGCCGTTGCCGCCGTTGCCGCCGTTGGTGCCGTCGCTGCCGCGCGTGCCGGCCTGGCCCGGGCCGCCAGCGCCGCTCCACACCACGTTGTTGCTGATGATGAGGTGCTGGTTCGAGTTGCGCACCCACACCGCGTACGAGTTCTCGGCGATGCCGGTGGCGGTCTGGCCGTAGATGTTGAAGCCGTCGACGGTCGTGTCGTTGCCGGTGATGCCGTCGGCGATGATGGTCTTGCGGTGGCCGCTCGTCTGCGCGCCGAATATCGCCGTCAGATTGGCGGCGGCGTCGCGCGTCCAATTCCGCGGATTGTAGCCGCCGTAGAGGCTGATGCCGTTCCGCACGGTGATGTTCTCGACGTAGGCGCCGCCGGCCACCAGCACTTTGAGCTTGCCCGAGCCGACCGCGGCCGCCAGCGTCAGGCCCTGGTTCACGGTCTTGCACGGATAGTTGCCGGTGCCGGTGCCGACCGGGCCCTTGCCGCAGCCGGCATCGTCCTTGGCCGACGCGTCGGACTGGCTGACGTAGACGGCGGTGGTCTCGAGCTGGAACTCGCAGCCGTCGTCGGGCACGCCGTTCAGATCGAAGAAGCCGGCGTTGCACTGCATCTTGCAGATCGGCGTGGCCGGCGCCGCGTCGCATGTGCCAAATGCGTTGGGTTTGGCAAAAATCGAGACGCAATTGGTGAAGCAATTGCCACATGCGGTGTTCGAGGTGTACTTGGCGCCGGTCTTGAAGTCCTCGTCGGTCGAGCCGTCGCAGTCGTTGTCGAGGAGGTCGCAGGTCTCGCCGACCGCGGGCGCGGCGGTGGCCGAGCACTGGAGGCCCGAGCCGTTGCCGGTGCACACCTGGGTGCCGAAGCGCTGGCACAGGCCGAGGCCGTCGCTGCAGACGGCGCCCTTGGTCGGGAAGTCCTCGTCGGTGGCGCCGTCGCAGTCGTCGTCGAGGCCGTTGCACTTGTCGGTGGGCTGCGGCGTCAGCGCGTGCGCCGAGCACACGAGCGTCTGGCCGTTGCCGGAGCACACCTGGACGCCCGCCACCTGGCAGATGCCGAGGCCGTCGAAGCAGGGCTGGCCCTTCTGGGCCCAGGCCGCGTTCTCGTCGGTCGCGCCGTTGCAGTCGTCGTCGAGGCCGTTGCAGAGCTCGGTGCCCTTCGGGCCGGGCGTGGCGTTGCAGCGCACGTCGTCGCCATTGGCGTTGCACTCGACGAAGCCGTAGCGCTGGCAGATGCCGGCGCCGGCCGAGCAGCTCTGGAAGAGATTGGCAAATCCCTCGTCGGTCGTGCCGTCGCAGTCGTCGTCGAGGTAGTCGCAGATCTCCTTCGACGGCGTCTGGCCGACGCAGGCCAGCGCCGAGCCGCTGTCGGAGCAGTCGAGGACGCCGTCGCAGGCGCCGAAGCCGTTCGAGATCTGGCAGGCGCCGCCGCGCCCGCTCACGTCGTCGACCGCCGAGTTGCAGTCGTCGTCGAGGCCGTTGCAGGTCTCGCCGGCCGGCACGTGCGCGGTGCAGGTCGACCAGCCGGCGGCCGGGTCGCAGACCTCCTGACCGAAGCAGGTGCCGACCGCGTTCGTCTCGAGGCAGGTGCGCGTCTTGCCGCCGTCGCCGGCCCGGCACGCGCACGAGCGCGACGCCGGCACGCACTGCTTGCCGCCGGCCTGCGCCTCGCAGGTGAAGCCGGTCGGGCACTGGCCCTCGGGCGTGCCGTGGAGGTTGCCCGCGCCGCAGTCGCGGCCGCACGAGCCGGCGCCGTCGAGGGTCAGGCACTTGTCGCCGGGCGTCGGGCAGTTGGCGTCGCTGGCGCACGGCGCGCACAGGTCGTCGCTCACCGGCACGCAGGTGAGCGGCCCGGCCTTGTAGTAGCCGCTCTCGCAGCTCGCGACCTCGCAGCGGCCGACGGTGCCGGTGACGGCGCAGGCGGCGGTAGCGTGCGGGATGGCGCCGTCGCAGCTGATGCCGCACGAGCCGCAGTTGTGCTGGTCGGCGTAGACGCCGGCGGCGTTCTTGAACGGCTCGTCGGCGCCGCCGCTGCAGTCGTTGTCGAGGAAGTCGCAGACCTCGGCCGACGGCTGCGGCGCGCTGCACGTCCACTGCGTCTGCTGCCCGCCGCTCGGGCCGTCGGGGTCGGTGCAGAACCAGGTGCCGCGGCAGGTGCCGACGCCGGCCACGGTCGACGCGCAGGGCTGGACCGGCGGCGTGACGCCGTCGTCGACGCGGCCGTTGCAGTCGTCGTCCTTGCCGTTGCACTGCTCGACGCGCGGGTCGGAGGCGTTGCAGCCGCTCCAGCCGGTGTCGGCGTCGCAGGTCTCGACGCCGAAGCAGGTGCCGAAGGCGCTCGTCTTCTGGCAGGTGCGCAGCGCGCCGTCGGTGGCGGCGTTGCAGACGCAGGACGCCGTCACCGGCACGCAGCGCTCGACGCCGCCGCCCACGTCCTGGCACTCGAAGCCGTCCTTGCACGCGCCGGCCGAGGCGCCGCACGCGGTGACGCACACGCTCTGGCCGTCGAGCTCGATGCAGCTCCCGCCGAAGCAGTCGTCGTCGCCGGCGCAGGGCTGGCACGAGGTGTCGGGCGGCAGGGCGCACTGGAAGCGGTTGATGGCCACGTAGTCGGCGTCGCACGACGCCACCACGCACACCGGCGAGGTGCCCTCCTCGGCCGAGCAGGCGCCGACGCCGTGCGGGATGCGCTCGGTGCAGTCGTTGCCGCAGGTGCCGCAGTTGGTGGCCAGCGTGAACTCGCCCGAGGCGTCCTTGAAGTCCTCGTCGGTCTGGCCATCGCAGTCGTTGTCGCGGAAGTCGCAGGCCTCGAGCTCGGGCGTCTGCGCGGTGCAGATGAAGCCGTTGGCGCCGGCGCACAGGCGGCGGCCCTCGCAGGTGCCGACGCCCTCGACCGTCTTCTCGCACGGCTCGTTGTCGAGGAGGCCGTCGTCGACGAGCAGGTTGCAGTCGTTGTCGTGGCCGTCGCAGACCTCGACGCTGGGCGTGGTGGCGGTGCAGTCGACCCAGCCGCCGTCGGTGCAGGTCTCGACGCCGTAGCAGGTGCCGATGGCGTTGCTCACGACGCAGGTGCGCAGCGAGCCGTCGACGTCGGGGGTGCACTGGCAGCTGCCCGACTTCGGCTGGCAGAAGCTGCCGGCGTGCGTGCCGTCCCCGTCGATCTTGCAGGTGTAGCCGTCGGGGCAGTCGCTCTCGTCGTTGCACACCGACGCGCACTCGCCGTTGCCCTCGATGCGCAGGCAGGCGCCGCCCGTGCACTGGTAGTCGCTCTTGCACGGCAGGCACACCTTGGCCACGCGCGGCAGGCACAGGAAGACGGGGTCGGCGCCGCCGGTCTGGACGCCGCGACAGTCGAAGCCGGGGTCGCACTCGTCGACGCACGAGCGCGTGCAGACGAAGCCGTCGGGGCCCTCGACGCAGTAGCCGCTGAGGCAGTCGGCGTTGCCCTGGCAGGGCGCGCCGAACTCGCCGGCGACGATGTCGCCCGTGCTGGTGTCGACGGCGGTGTCGGCCGCGTCGGAGGTGGTGGCGGTGTCGAGGGGCGAGGTGACGTCGACGACGGTGGTGTCGGCCGACGCGGTGTCGGTGGTCGAGCCGTCGATCTGACCCGTGTCGGTCGTGCCGCCGGTGTCGCTGCCGCCGCAGGCACCGACCGCGAGAACGAACCCGAGCGAGACGAACGAGCGCGTCGCGACGCGCAGGACTGGGACGTGCATCGATGCCTCCTCGACCGTGGCCGCATCGTTCTAGCAGGGTTACCGGCTCAGAGAAACTCGACCAGCGGTCGGTCGCGCTGTGCGGATTCGAGCGCGGTGGGGGCGCGCGTCGGACTCGGCGCGAAGGGCCGGCGCGGCGGCCTGGAATTCACTTGGAGTCGCCATGGCGCCTATGACAGGATGCGCGCCATGTTGCGTGACATCGCCCATCGGATGACCTTCTCGCCCGCCATCCTGGCCGCTCTGACGCTGTTCGGCTGCGACCAGAACGCGGTCCAGCCCGGCGAGACGACGGCGACGCCCGACGTCAGCACGGCCACCGATGCGACCGCGGCGACCGAGGACAGCGCGATCACGTCCGCGACCGACAGCGCGACGCCCGCCGACACGACGGTCCCGCCCGAGGACACCACGGCGCCGCCCGCGGACACGGCGCAGCCGGGCGACACGACGACGCCGCCCGAGGACACCGTCGCGCCGCCCGAGGACACGGCCGTGACCGACACCGGCATCGTGCTGCCGACGACCCCGCCGCCCATCATCACCACGTCGAGCACGTTCATCGGCGACTGGGAGATGCAGCCGTCGGCCGAGACCACCAAGTGCGTCGTGAAGCGCCTCGACAACGAGGACGAGCTCTGGGTGACGCGCATCCGCACCGACCTGGCCAAGGGGTCGCACCACCTCATCATCTACAAGTCGGCCGAGACCACCGAGCGCACCGAGCCGTTCGACTGCGACCCGTTCGTGCAGACGCTGCAGGGCGAGACGTTCCCGCTGATGATCACGCAGATCCGCCAGGAGGAGCTGACCTTCCCCAACGGCGTGGCGTTCAAGTTCGAGCCGCACCAGATGGTGCGCCTCGAGGCCCACTACCTGAACTACTTCACCGAGCCCATCACGGCGCACGGCGAGGTGCGCTTCGACGGCATCGCGGCGTCCGACGTCGTGTCCGAGGCGAACCTCCTCTTCTACGGCACGCCCGACATCGACATCGCCAAGGGCGCGAGCGTCACGACGCCCTGGTACTACATCGACATCTTCCCGGGCGCGCACCTCTTCGCCGCCACCGGCCATACGCATGCGTATGGGACCAACGTCGAGATCACCTACTCGAACAACGTCGACGACGAGGGCACGCTCATCTATCCGGAGGAGGACGCGCCGTTCGTGTGGTCGGAGCCGCCGGTGGCGAAGTTCGACCCGCACCTCGTCTTCGGCGAGCCGGGCGGCAAGACCGGCGTCCGCTATCGCTGCAGCTGGACCAACACCAGCTCGCACCACGTGTCCTTCGGCGAGAGCGCCAAGGCCGAGATGTGCTTCTTCTGGGGCTACTACTACCCGTCGCAGGGCTACCGCCTGTGCCTGTCGCCGGGCAGCATCGGCAACGGTCTGCTCGGGGACTCGGTGTGCTGCGGTGGCACCGACGAGTCGCCGTTCTGCGACTATGTCCGGCAGTGGGCGGCCTCCGCGGGGCAGTGACGCGCGGTCGGGTCAGCCGCGGCTGAAGCGGACGACCCACTCGACGTGCGGCGTGTGCGGGAACTGGTCGACGCCGCGGACGCTCACGGGCTGATAGCCGGCGGCCGCGAGCGCGGTCGTGTCCTTGGCCAGCGCGTCGACGTGGCATGACACGTAGACGAGGTCGCGCGGGCGCAGGCTCGGCGCGAGCCCGCTGAGCGCGGTCGCGAACGGGCCGAGGCCGCTGCGCGGCGGGTCGGCCAGGATGGCGTCGACGCCGTGGACGAGCGGCGCCACGTCGGCGGCGCGCGCGAAGCTGCCGGCCACGACCTCGACGACGGCGGCCTGGGCGGCGGCGGCGAGGTTCAGGCGCAGCGCGCTCGGCTCGAGCTCGACGGCGCGGACGCGGCGCCGGTCGAAGGCCAGCGGCAGCGTGAGGTTGCCGGCGCCGGCGCCGAGCTCGAGCCAGCGGTCGGCGCCGGTCGGCGCCACCTCGGCCAGCACCGCGGCCACCAGCGCGCGGTTGGCGCGGCGGCTCGGCTGGCTGAAGTCGGCGACGCGCGAGAGCAGCGGCAGCTCGCGCGCGGTCGGCGAGGCGTCGCTCCAGGTCGAGGACCAGGGCCGGAGGTGCGCCGGCTCGAGGCCCGGGAGGCCGCCTTCCAGGCGCACGCGACGCGCCTTGGGGCCGAGCTCGACCTCGCAGGTCGGGGCCCAGCGCGCGAGCCACGCGCGCTCGTCGAGGAGCACCTTCAGGTCGGCGTGGGCGAGGTCGAGCCACAGGCCGCGCGCGCCGTCCATGTCGACGCGCAGCCGCACCGACGCGCGCGCGACCGGCGGGCGGTCGGCGCGGAAGGCGGCCAGGAGCGCATCCAGGGCGGGCGCGGCCAGCGGGCAGGTGGGCATGTCGACGAGCGTCTTCGGGTCGTCGAGCGCGCCGAGGCCGACGACGCCGTCGCGCAGCTGGAGGTCGAGCTTGTCGCGCAGTCCGGCGGCGGGGATGGCGTCGAGCGCGATCGGACCGAGCTCGGAGGGCGCGCCGAGGGCGGCCATCACGGCATCGAGCTTGGCCCGGCGCTCGCTCGCCGCGTCGTGGGTCGCGAGCCAAGGGCAGCCGCCGCAACGGCCTGCCAGACTACAGGCGATGGTCAATGGTCCCCCCGCGGCTCCGTTCGCGACCCCCGACGCTCCCTCCGAGGGAGCATCGGGCCCGCGAGGTCACCGGCGCCCCCCATGCGCCGCGCTCGCGGCGATGGGGGGATCAATTGTCCAGCGCCCCGGCGGCGATCCATTCCTTCAGGCGCTTCACGCGGCAGTCGGGGTCGACGACCTCGTCGGTGCCGTCGGGCATCCAGGTGCCCTCGTCGATGGCCATCGTGCCCTCGACCTTCTGCACCATGAACGACGCGTCGGGGTTGCCCGCGACGACGCGGAGCTTGCCGGCCGCGAAGGCGGCCTCCTGCACGGCCGGGACGCCGACCAGCTGGGCGTGCAGGTCGGAGGCGGAGAGGTCGAGGTCGCCTTCGGCCGAGCGCTTGTCGTGGCACGCCGAGAAGGCGCACGAGGTCGCGAAGTAGTTGGCCTTCAGCGACGAGAGCGTGGCCTCGACGGTGCAGGTCGGCGTCACGGTGTCGTTGCCGACGACGTCGGCGCCCGGCAGCGCAGGCGGGTCATCGCAGGCGCCGAGCAGCGCCGGCACCAACCCCCAAAGCAACGCTCGCATCGTTGTCGCCCGCGACGGGAAACGCATTCAGCCTCCGCCCTCACCCCTGGCGGGCCCAGTGCCCGGACGGCGAAGCTAGCGAAAAGCTCCGAGCTGTTCAAGGAGGCCTCGGCGCCTCGGTCACCGCGCGTGCTCGCCGGCCGCGGGCTCGTCGCTGCCCAGGCGGCGTGGCTTGTCGGCGATGAGGACGGCGATGGGGCGCAGCATGGGGATGTGCTCGCAGACGATGCCGAGCACGACCGTCAGCGGGACCGACAGGACGAAGCCGACCACGTCGAAGTACCAGCCCCAGAAGATCAAGCTCACGAACACGACCAGCGGCGACAGCGACAGCGTGCGGCCGAGGAAGCGCGGCTCGACCACGTTGCCGAGCAGGTTGAAGATGACGATGAGGCCGATGAGGCACACGATGGCGGTGGTCGGCGACTCGAACTGCACGAGCGCCAGCAGCACCGGCGGGATGGTCGCGATGAGCGTGCCGAAGGTCGGGATGAAGTAGAGGATGAAGGTGAGGAGCCCCCAGATGATGGGGAAGTCCATGCCCAGCACCCACGTGAAGACCCCGGCCGCGGTCGCGTTCAAGGCCGAGAAGAGGGTCTTCGTCTGCACGTACTGCTGGATGCGATCCTGCATCGAGGCGAACGACTCCATGACCGTCGCCAGGTTCGTCGGCTTGAGCGCGATGGCCAGCTTCTCGCGGAAGATGTTGGCCTCGGACAGGACGAACACCATCATGAAGACGACGATGGCGACCTGACCGAGGAAGTCGAAGGCGCCCTGCAGCATGGCGGTCATCACCTTGACGATGACGTCCGAGGACTGGCCGCCGGCGAGCTGCACGAACCAGTTGCCCTCCGAGCCGATCTTCATCTGGGAGGCGTCGCCGAAGCCGGCGTCCTGGAAGACGTGGGCCACGTCGCGGGCGATCTCCTGGAGGCGCGGCGCGTAGGTCGGGGCCTTCTCGATGACGGCCTGCAGGTTCGAGGCGAAGAGCACCGGCAGCGCGACCAGGATGGTGGCCGCCACGAGCACGGTCAGGATGAGCGCGGCCCAGCTCGGCAGGAACTTCTGCAGGCGCAGCTGCAGCGGCCGCGCCAGCGCCGAGAAGAACAGGGCGAGGATGAGCGGCAGCACCACGGGCTGCATCAGGTACAGCACGCAGCCGACGAGCAGCGTGGTGATGATGAGCAGCGCGAAGGGCGCCTGAGGTCGTTCCTGGTTGCTCGGCGCCAAGGCGATTCCACCTTGCCTCGCTTCACCGCGGTTGTCGACTGCGGTTCGATGGGCTAGCTCGAAGTCGTGCGCATGCTCGCCGACCTCGCGTCCATCCTCCGCGTCCACATCATCGCCATCGCCATGACCGCCGCGCTGGCGTTCGGCTGGGCGCTGACGGGCCGCTATGCCTGGCTGGTGGCCGTCATCGGCGGGCTCGACTGGCTGTGCATCAACCTGCTGAACCGCGTCACCGACCTCAAGGAAGACGCGGCCAACCAGATTCGCGGGACCGAGCGCCTCGCCGGCAAGGGGCACATCGTGCTCGCGGTGTGGGGCGGGCTGCTCGGCGGGTCGTTCGCGCTGTCGCACGCCTTCACGCCCGAGCTCAGCTGGTGGCGCGTCGGCGTGCAGGTGATCGGCGTGGCCTACAGCTATCGGCTGGTGCCGACGCTGGCCGGGCGGCGGCGGCTGAAGGACCTCTACTTCTTCAAGAACTTCATGTCGGCCATGCTCTTCGTGGCGACCGTCTTCGTCTACCCGCTGGCCGTGGCCCACTGGCAGTTCGCGGCGCCGGCCGGCTGGGCGAGCTGGGTCGCGCTGGTGCTGTTCTTCGTGCCGTTCGAGATCACCTACGAGATCCTCTACGACATGCGCGACCTCGAGGGCGATCGGCTGGCCGGGGTGCCGACCTATCCGGTGCGCCACGGCATGGAGGTGTCGCGGAAGATCGTCGACGCGCTCTTGGCGATCGCGTCGGCGACGCTCGCGGCCGCGTTCGTGGTCGGCGCCATCGGTGCGCGCGAGCTGCTCATGCTGGCGGCGCCGGCCATCCAGCTCGGCTTCTATCGGCCGCGCTATCGGCGCGGGCTGACGCGCTCCGACTGCATCACCATCACCTGGATCGGCGCCGGGCTGCTGGCGCTGTGGCTCATCGGGACGCGCCTCTGGATCGATGCGGGGCTGCCCGCCAACATCTATTTCTGACCCCCCGCGGCTCCGTTCGCGAGACCGCGTCCCTGGGGGAGAAATCGCGGGCCGGCGATGATATCCAAGGGAGCATGCTCCACGACGCACGCCCGATCTGTTTCGTCGCGACCCGTGACCCGAGCCGAGCGCGGGCCTTCTACGAAGGCATCCTCGGCCTGACCTGCGAGGCCGACGAGCCGTGGGCGCTGGTCTTCGACCTGGCCGGCACCATGCTGCGCGTGCAGAAGGCCGAGGAGCTCCACGCCCAGCCGTTCACGGTGCTGGGCTGGCATGTCGAGGACATCGCCAAGGTGGTGGCCGAGCTGAGCGGCAAGGGCGTGCGCTTCGAGCGCTACAACCACATGCAGCAGGACGAGCTGGGCGTGTGGCGCGCGCCGTCGGGTGCGCGCGTGGCGTGGTTTCGCGACCCCGACCGGAACCTCCTGTCGCTCACGCAGTTCGCTTGAGGCGGGGCGCCGGGCGCGGTAGTAGGCGCTGGTGCGGACCCATCCACTCGGCACCTCCGGCGCGTCGGCGTCGCTGAGCGTCGGCCTCGCCGTCGGCGAAGGCACCGGCCCCGAGCTCGCCCTCGTCTTCGAGGCGGCGCTCGACGCATGGGCGCGCGCGGCCGGAGTGGCCGTCGAGCTCGCGCGCTGCGAGCGCGTGTTCCGCACCTTCGGCGGCGTGCTGGCGGCCGGGCTCACGGCCGTCGAGGTGGCGGCCTCGAGCGGCGAGGACGCGGCGGCCTACGAGGCGTTCGTGCGCGAGCTCGCGGCGCGCGGCGGACGCGTCATCTTCCGCACCGCCTTCAACGCGCAGCCGCTCTACGTCGTGCGCGAGCGCCTGCAGTGCGCCAAGGTCGAGGCGCTGCCCGGCGCGTACGGCGACATCGGTGAGAAGGCCCTCGGCGGCGGAGGGCCAGCGCGCGGGAGCGAGATCCTGCTCGTGCGCGACCAGGCGCAGGGCTTCTACGGCGGCCTCAACGACGACCCGGCGACCTCGCCCGACGCCATCCATCGCACGACCGTGTTCACGCGCGAGGTCACCTGGCGCCTCCTCGACTTCGCGCTGGGCGAGGCGCACGCGCGCTGGGGATGCGCGCCCGACCACGTCGTCATGGCCTACAAGTTCCACCTGCTCGACGCGCGCCTCGCGACCTGGGTCGCCGACTACGGGCGCGTGCGCGGCGGCGACGTCAAGGTGTTCCAGCCCGACACCATGAACCGGAACCTCATGCGCGGCGTGTGGCGCGGGCGCGTGCTGGTCGTGGGCGGCAACGAGTGGGGCGACATCATGCACGCCGATCTGCTGCACCGGGCCGGGCTCGGGGCGCAGGACGAGCGCTGCTCGAAGAACGTCTACCTGGCCGACGGCGTCGCCGGCATGGTCGAGTACCAGACCGTCCACGGCTCGGCCGACGACATCGCCGGGCGCGACCTCGTCAACCCGAGCGCCACGCTGCGCGCGGCGGCGGCCATCCTCGAGGACCACGGCGGCGTGGCCGGCGTGCGCGCCGCGGTCGACCGGGCCCTGGCTCGCGCGGCCCGGGACGGCATGGCCACGCCCGACGTCGGCGGCCGGGCCGGCTCGCGCGCGGTGGCCGAGCGGATCATCGCCGACGTCGCCGCGACGCTGCGCGCGGGCGACGCGTCCGGCGCGGGCGAGACGTCCGGCGCGGCGCGGGCGGAAGACGCGCTCGCGGCGACGCCGAGCGGCAGCGCCGAGGCGCTGGTGGTGATCGACATGCAGCGCGATTTCTGCGCCGCCGACGGTCGCTTCGCGGCGCTCGGGCTCATCGACGCGAGCACGCTGGCGGCGCTCGGCGAGCGCCTGGCCGAGCTGGTCGCGGGCGCGCGGCGGGCGGGCGTGCCGGTGGTCGTCGTGCGCACCGAGACCGATCCCGAGCTGCCGCCGAACGTCCGGGCGCGCCACGAGCGCGAGGGCCGCGGCGGCTACCTGGCCGCCGGCAGTCGCGGGGCCGAGGCCTTCGCGGTGGCTCCCCAGGCGGGCGACAAGCACGTCGTCAAGCGCGGCTACGACGCCTTCCTCGGCACCGACCTCGAGGCGTGGCTCGGCGCGCGCGGCATCGGCCGCGTGGTGCTGGCCGGCGTCTTCGCCGAGGTGTGCCTCGACGCGGCCGCGCGCACCGCCTTCCAGAAGGGCCTCGAGGTCGACGTCGTCAGCGACGGCACGGCCGCGCTCGAGCGCGAGCTCGGCGACGTGCTCGGCTTCATGCAGCGCTTCTACGGCGCGCGCGCGCTCACGGCGTCCGAGCTCCTCGCGCGCTGGAGCGCCGCCGAGGCGCGATGATCGACGGGGCGATCCGCGCGCGCACCCTCGACGGTCGCTACGCCGACATCGCGCGCGAGCATCGCCAGCGCCCGGCCATCGTCGTCCACGAGGGTCGGAGCTGGAGCCACGGCGAGCTCGATCGAGTGGTCTCGCGCATCGCGCGGGCCATCGTCGAGCGGCTCGGCGACGACGCGCGCGGCGAGCGCGTGGCGCTGCTGCTGGCTGCGCCCGACCTGCAGGTGGCGGCCATCCATGCGGTCCTGCGGGCCGGCCACGCCTTCGTGCCGCTCGACGCGAGCCACCCGCGCGCGCGCCTCGCGGCGCTCGTCGCCCACGCCGACGCGCGCCTCGTGCTGAGCGACGATGCGCTATCGGGGCTGGCGCGCGAGGTCGCCGGCGCGACGGCGGTCGTGTGCGTCGACGACCTCGCCGGCGCGGCGAGCGACGCGAGCGGCGCGGACGTCGAGCCGCGGACGCCGGACGCCGAGGCGATGGCGTGCATCCTCTATACGTCGGGGTCGACCGGCGCGCCGAAGGGCGTCGTGCACAGCCACGCGAGCCTCCTCCACAGCTTCATGAACTACGCCAACAGCCTCGAGCTGGGGCCGACGGATCGGCTGGCGCTGTGCGGCAGCACCGCCTTCGCGGCGACGCTGTCCGACGTCTTCGGTGCGACGCTCTCCGGGGCGGCGCTCTGCGCCTACCCGCTGGCGCGCCTCGGGCTCGGGCCGCTGCCGGGCTTCATCGCGGACCAGCGCGTGACGGTGTGGTTCATGGTGCCGAGCGTCTTCCGGCGCGTGGTGCTGGCCATGACCGGCGCCGAGGATCTGTCGGCGCTGCGCGTGCTGAAGCTGGCCGGCGAGGCGGTTCGGCGGGACGACTTCGAGCTCTTCGAGCGGCGCTTCCCGCGCGGCGCGCGCTTCCTGAACTCGCTCGGCCTGACGGAGATGAACCTCGTCAGCCAGCGCTTCCTCCGGCACGGCGACGCGGTCGCGACGGCGCGCATCCCGGTCGGCCGCGTGGCGCCCGACGTCGCGGTGCGGATCGCCGACCCCGACCCGGACGGCGTCGGCGTCATCACGGTCGTCAGCCGCTGGCTGGCGCGCGGCTACTGGCGCGCGCCCGAGCTCGACGCGGCGGCCTTCGCCGAGCTGCCCGACGGGCGCCGCGCCTTCCGGAGCGGCGACCTCGGGCGCCTGCGCGACGGCGTCCTCGAGCACCTCGGGCGCGCCGACGCGCAGGTGAAGGTGGCCGGCGTGCGCGTCGATCCGGGCGAGGTCGAGGCCGCGCTGGTGGCCACCGGGCTGGCGCGCGAGGCCATCGTGATGGCGCGCGGCGAGGCGGGCGCCGAGCGGCTCGTGGCCTGGCTCGTGCCCGAGCTGCCCGAGCGCGGCGCGGGCGCGCTGGCCGAGGTGCGGCGCCGGCTCGGCGAGCGGCTGCCGACCGCCATGCTGCCGCGCGCGGTGGTCGGGCTCGCGGCCTGGCCGCTCGGGCCGAACGGCAAGGTCGATCGCCAGGCCCTGCCCGACCCCGTCCTGCCCGCGACGACGGCCGCGCGGCCCGAGCCGCCGCGCGACGCGCTCGAGGAGCTGGTGGTCCAGGCGCTGCGGCGCACCCTCGGGCGGCGCGTGCTCGGGGTCGACGACGACTTCTTCGCCGTGGGCGGCGACTCGCTCGCGGCCATGAGCGCGACGCTGCGCCTCGAGCAGGAGCTCGGCCGAGCCGTGCCGGCGGCGGCGCTCCTGGTCGGGCGCACACCGCGCGCGGTGGCTGCGGCGCTGCGCGACGGCGCGGGCGAGCCGCACTGGCGGACGCTGGTGCCGCTGCAGGTGCGGGGCGACGAGCCGCCGCTCTTCTGCGTCCACCCGCGCCCGGGCAACGTCGCCTGCTACGTGGCGCTGGCCGGGCACCTGGCGCCGGACATGCCGGTCTACGGGCTGCAGGCGCGCGGCCTCGACGGGCGCGCGGCGCCGGCGCCGAGCCTCTCGCACATGGTCGACGACTACCTGGCCGAGGTGCGCCGCGTGGCGCCGTGCGGGCCGTATCGGCTGATCGGCTGGTGCGTCGGCGGCCTCGTCGCGCTGGAGATGGCGCGGCGGCTGGTCGATGACGGCGCCGAGGTCGAGCTGGTGGCGCTGTGCGACAGCCGCATCCCCATGCGCGGCGCGCGCGCCTGGCGGGCCGAGCTCGGCCGCGCGCGCAGCATGGGCGTCGGCGCGTTCCTCGCGCACGAGCTCGCGCGCGCCCGAACCGAGCTCCGCGGGACGTGGCGTGCGGCGCGCGGACGCGCGCGCGTGGAGGCCGGCGAGACGCTGGTGGTGGCGCACATGGATCGCCTGCAGCGCAGCTTCCGACCGGCGCGCTACGTGGGCCGCGTGCTTGCGCTCGAGACGACGGCGCCGCCGCCGCCGGCGCGCGTGCGCGCGCCCGAGTGGCTCGACGCGGCGGCCATCGAGGTGGTGAGCCTCGACTGCGCGCACGACCGCGTGCTGGCCGAGCCGATGGTGCGCACGGTGGCCGGGATCCTGCGGGCGCGGCTCGCGCGCCGGCCGGCGTGAGGTAGACTGGCGGCATGGGACTGGCCGACCTGCATCGTCACCTGGATGGCTCGCTGCGACCGGCGACCGTGGTCGAGCTGGCGGCGGCGCTCGGGGTCGCGGTGCCGCCCGACCTGGCGTTCACGCCGGGCATGGGCCTCGCGGCGGCGCTGGCGCGCTTCCGCTTCACGCTGTCCTTGCTGCAGACGCCGGAGTCGGTGCGGCGCGTGGCGCGCGAGATCGCCGACGACGCGGCGGCCGAGGGCGTGACCACGCTGGAGGTGCGCTTCGCGCCGCAGCTGCACCGCGGCGCGCCGCTCGAGGCCATCGTCGATGCGGCGCTCGATGGCCTGGATGGCCGGGCCGGGCTCATCTTGTGCGCGCTCTACGGCGAGCCGCCGGCGGTCGCCGCGTCGCTGGTCGAGTGCGCGCGCGAGCGGCGCGGCGTGGTCGGCATCGACCTCGCCGGCGGGCCGGCGCCCGATCACGAATATCATTTGTCACATTACGCCGAGGCCTTCGCGGCGGCGGGCGAGCTCGGCCTCGGCCGCACGGTGCACGCCGGCGAGGGGCGGCCGGCGGCGGAGATCGGGCAGGCCATCGAGCGCCTCGGCGCCGAGCGCATCGGCCACGGCACGACGCTCCTCGAAGACCCGGCAGTGCTCGACCTGGTGCTCGATCGCGGCGTCGTCATCGAGGCCTGCCCGACCTCCAACGTCCACACCGGCGTCATCGCGTCGCTCGACGCGCACCCGCTGCCGCGCTGGCTGCGCCTCGGCGTGCGCGCGACCGTGGCCCCCGACAACACGCTGCTGTCGGCCGTCGACGCGACCGAGGAGCACCGCCGCGCGCGCTCCATCCCGGGCATGAGCGACGCCCTCATGCAGCGCGTCATCGCGAACGGGCACGCGGCGCGCTTCACGCGAGGCTGACGACTCGACGCCGCGCGTGCGGCCGCGCTCTCTCCCGACGCCGCCGGACGACCCGGCTGCGCAAGGGTCGCGTTCGCGCTCCCGGCCGCGGGTGCGCGGAGACGTGGGCCGCGATGGCCGCGTCGAGGTCGACGTCGACGAGGTGCTGCGTGAGCCGATCGCCGTCGACCGCCTGGTTCAATGGGGCGACGCGGCCGCGGTGCCCTGGACACGTGACGGCGAGCACCTTTACGGTCGGGGCGAGGGACCTGATGACACGAACATCGATCGTGGTGGTTTGCCTGGTCGCCGCCTGCGGCGACGATCATTCGATCGGCCAGCGCGCCGTCCGCTGCGGCGACGGCGTGGTCCAGACCGGCGAGGGCTGCGACCTCGGCGCGGCCAACAGCAACGCGCCCGACGCGGCCTGTCGCATCGACTGCCAGCCGCGGCGCTGCGGCGACGGCATCGTCGACACGGCCGCCGGCGAGGCGTGTGACGGCGTGTCGGAGGACGCCTGCGGCTGCCGCGCCGGCTGCGTCTTCGAGCCGGCGACCACGGTGTGCCGCGCCTCGGTCGGGGCCTGCGACGCCGACGACACCTGCGACGGCGCTGGCCTGTGCCGCGGCGACGGCAAGCGCGTCGGCACCACCTGCCGCGCCTCGACCGGGCCCTGCGACGCGGCCGAGCGCTGCTCGGGCGAGTCGGACGCCTGCCCGGACGATGTGGTCGCCAGCGCCGGCACGGCCTGCCGCCCGGCGGCCTCGGAGTGCGACGTCGCCGAGCTGTGCGACGGCGTCACCGGCGCCTGCGGCCAGGACGAGGTGGTCGCCGACGGCACCCCGTGCGACGACGGCTGCGTCGACGACTGCCTGTGCCATGCCGGCCTGTGCGCGCCCCACTGCGGCAACGGCAATGTCGACGCCGCGCTCGGCGAGAGCTGCGACGATGGCGCGGCCAACGGCTCGCTCGGCCTGTGCACGACGAGCTGCGCCGGCAGCTGTGAGCCGACCGGCGCCCATGGCTGGCCCCTGCCGTCGAGCCTCGCTCCCTACGACCTCGCCGTCGCGCCCGACGGTCGCCGCTACCTCGTCGGGCTGCAGTCGCAGCGCACGCCGCAGCCGCCGATCGGCGACGCGCCGCAGATCGTGCGCGACTTCCAGGGCGACGCGGTGCTCGTCGCGCTCGACGAGGACGACCACGTCGCCTGGAGCCAGTGCATCGCGTCGGGCCTCGGCCAGGACATCCTGCTTCAAGCCGCCGCCGACCCGGAGGGCGTCGTGGTGGCCGGCAACGTGTCGCCGGGCGCGCGCATCGGCTGCTGCGGCGACGCGGACCCGAGCGCGTGCGCCGAGGTGGTGCCGAGCGATGGCGAGGTGTCGTTCGTCATCGCGCGCTTGGACCGCTCGGGGGCGATGGTGTGGAAGCTGTTCTCGCCCTTCATCGCCGTCATCCGCCGCCTCGCCATCGCGCCGGGCGGCGACGCCATCGTGGTCGGCGGCGTCAGCTCGGTCGGCAAGATCGCCTTCGGCGCCGCGCAGGGCGTGCCGCAGGTGGGCGACCCGCCCAAGGCGTCCGACCTCGACGGCTTCATCGTGCGCATCGGCAAGGGCGGGACGCCGCGCTGGGTGCGACTCATCGGCTCCCCGCTCTACGACCGCGTCGAGGACGTCGCGGTGCGACCCGACGGCGGCCTGGTGCTGCACCTCACGCTGCAGGGCGACGTGCACTGGCTGGGCCATGACTTCCTCGATACCCCGGACCACACGCGCGACGAGCTCGTCGAGGTCGATCCCGACGCCACCCGCATCACCGGCGTGCAGAAGTTCGATGGTGGGCGGTTCGGGATCGAGCTCCGCCGCATCGTCGCCACCCGCGACGGCGTGTGGCTGACCGTCATCGATACGGGCCCGGTGAGCCTCGACCTCGGCGGGCCCGCGCCGCTGGAGCTCGCCGGCCCCGCGACGTACGTGCTGCGCCTGGACGAGCTCGGCGGCGGCGCCGCGCCCGACGTCTTCGGGCCCGTCCCGGGCTTCTCATCGAGCACCAGCGACCTCGCCGCGAGCCCCGACGGCGTGGTGCTCACCGCCACGCTATCGGGCGACGTCGACCTGCCCGGCCTCGGTGGGCCGCGTCCCACGACGGCCAAGACCATCGTCTTGATGGCCGCCCGCGGGTCGAGCGGGCTGGTCGCGCGCTGGCTTTCGGCGGCCGGTGGCTTTCTCGCGAACCCGAGCCGGGGCTTCGGCGTCGACGCGCGCGGGCGCGTGAGCCTGCTCGCCTCCAGCGCATCGCTCCCGACCTGGGGCCCGTTGGCGCTGGGGCCGACCGGGAGCCTCGTGACGCTCGACCTGCCGGCCGGCTGCGGCGGCTGCGGCGACGGGCTGCGCGCCGGGCAGGAGGTGTGCGACGACGGCGATCAGTCGGACTGCAGCGGCACCTGCGATGCGCTCTGCCTCGGCCCGGTCAACGCCTGCGGCGACGGCGTGGCGCGCTGCGGCGAGAGCCTCGACCCGGGCGGCGGCGCGCAGCCGACGGGCACCTGCGGCGGCTGCGGCAACGGCATCCTCACGGCGGGCGAGGCCTGCGACGGCGGCGTCCTCGGCGCGCGCGACGGCTGCACGCTGAGCTGCGACGCGCGCTGCGACGTCGTCGCGCGCTGGACCTCGGTCATCGGCGGTCCCAGCGACGGCGTCGAGAACGACGGCGTCACCGCGCTGCCCGACGGCGGCGCGCTGGTCAGCGCCCAGTTCCACGGCAGCACGTCGCTCACCATGGCCGACGGCAGCGTCCAGCTCCTGCACGCCCACGACCAGTTCGACATCGACAGCCTCCTCTATCGCCTCGACCCCGACGGCAAGCCGCGCTGGGTGACCTGCTTCGGCAGCGCCGTCGACTTCGCCGAGGCCACGCCCGAGATGCGCCTCGCCAAGGACGGCTTCTGGGTCTTCGGCAACACGCGCTCGCTCATCGAGGACTTCTGCTGCCCCGACCTCGACCCGCCGGCCGGCGCGCCGCGCAGCTGCGATACCGACATCCAGCACGGCACCGACACCCTCGGCGGACACCCCGCCTTCCTGGCGCGCTACGACCTCGACGGCCACTTCCAGCTCGCGCGTGGCGGCTCGACCCAGCTCCTCGACGCCGGCGTCGACCAGGCCGGCGACATCATCGCGGCGGGCGCCGACGCGGGCACGTTGGCCGTGCGCTGGGCCGGCATGGACGAGCTGCCGGCACCCCAGGGCAACGACCTGACGCTGCTGTCGCTCGCCACCGACGGCACGCTGCGCTGGTTCCACACCTTCGCCCAGGCGGGCAACCAGGCACCCGAAGCGCTGGCGGTCGACCCGGCCGACGGCTCGAGCTGGGTCGTCGGCAGCATCAACGGCGGCGGGTTCACGCTCGGCGCCGACAGCATCCCCGATGTCGGCGCCAACCCGCGCGCCTTCATCGCCGCCTTCGATGCCAGCGGCGCGCCGCGCTGGCTGCGCTCGCCGAGCGAGCTCACGCCGCCGTCCGCCTCGGGCGTGACCGGCCTCGTGCGCGCCTGCCGCGCGGACGACGACTGCGCCCTCTTCACCTCGGTCAGCCGCACCCTGGCCGAAAACGAAACCATCTTGACCATCGTGCGCATGGACCTCGACGGCCAGGTGCAGAAGACGGTCGACATCCACGGCGACGCGAGCCCGGCTGGCAATGTCGAGATCCGCAGCCTCGGCGTCGACCGGCGCCACCGCCTGACCGTCATCGGCGACTTCTCGGCGCAGCTCGCGTTCGCGGGCGGGCCGGCGCTGGTGCCGACCTCGGCGGCCGATGCCTACGACGCCACCGACATCTTCATCGCGCGCGCCGACTGGGACCTCGGCTGGCTCTGGGCGCGCGCGGCCGGTGGCCCCGACTACGAGCTGACGCGCCACTCGGCGCTGGCGGCCGACGGCGGCGTCCTGGTCGGCTGGTTCCCGCGCGCGCTGGAGAGCGACCTCGTCGTCGACGGCGTCACGGCACACGATGTCGAGGATCGCGGCGTCGTCACGCGCTTCGTGCCGCGCGAGGAGGGCTGCGCGGTGTGCGGCGACGACGTGGTCGGCCCGGGCGAGACCTGCGACGACGGCGGCACGGACGACTGCTCCGGCACCTGCGATGCGCAGTGCTCGGGCGCAACGGGAGGTGCGTCATGCGCGCCGTGATGATGGGCATGACCTCGGTGGTGGTCGTCGTCGCGGCGGGCGCGCTCGCGATGGACGAGGGTGTCGCGCGGGCGGCCTGCGGCGACGGCACGCGCGACGCGGGCGAGGCGTGCGACACGGGTCCGGGCTTCGCGCTGGCCGGCGGCTGCAGCACCGAATGCAGCTGCGCCGTGTGGCAGCCGGAGTGCCACGAGGTGTGCGGCAACGGCCTGGTCCTGGGCGGCGAGAGCTGCGATGACGGCAACGTGTCGGGCGGCGACGGCTGCGGCGCCGACTGCCAGGTCGAGCCCGGCTGGGACTGCACCGTCGGCAGCGCCGAGTGCCCGCCGGCCGCGCTGTGCGGCGCGACGCCGCCGCTCGGCTGCGACGACCTCGCCTGGTGCGGCGCGGCGCGCGAGCACGGGGTGTGCGACGCCGGGCTGGTGACCTGCCCGGGCGGCGGCGCGGCGGCGCCGGCCTGCGACGGCGGCGACGGCTGCGCGCTGGCCGGCGACCTGTGCGCGCTGTGCGCGGCGTGGCCGACGCGCTGCGTGCGGCGCGACGCCGATGGCGACGGCGCGCGCGCGGTGCCCGACGGCGACGACTGCGACGACCACGACGCGGCGGTGCACGTCGGCGCCGACGAGCTCTGCAATGGGGTGGACGACGACTGCGACGGCCAGACCGACGAGGGCCTCGGAGGTCGGCGCCGCCTGCGAGGCGGTCGCGGGCGATCGCTGCTCGGCCGGCCTGTGGTTGTGTCAGGCCGACGGCGCGCGCGCGTGCATCCGCGACTTCGCGCTCGAGGACCACCCCGACCCGACCTGCCGCGGCCCGATCGCCGTCGTCGGCAGCGGCTGCGCCGGCGGCGGGCTGGGCCCGGGCGCGGTGGTCCTGGCCGCGTTGGCACTCGTCTGGCGGCGCCGCCGCGCCGCTGCGACGGGCGCGCTGGCGCTCGCGGTCGCCTCGCAGATCGCGGCCGGCGCGACGCGCGAGGCGCGCGCGGCCGAGCCCGACGGCACCTCGCTCGAGCTGCTCGAGCCGCTGCCCGACGCCGGCACCACCATCCTCGGGACCGCCCAGAGCCGCGTCCTGCCGCACCTCGCCTGGACCGCCGGGCTCACCATCCAGCTCACGCTGGCGCCGCTCCGCTTCGAGCCGGTCGACGGCAGCGACGGCGACGCGCTGGTCGACGCGCAGGTGTGGCTCGACGCCGGCTTCGGCGTGGGCATGCTCGGCTGGCTCGACCTGGCGCTCGACGTCCTGCTGGTGGTCGGCGACGCCGGCGTCGGGCTCGTCGCGCTCGGCCGCAGCGACGACGACGTCGCCGGCGTCCACCTGGGCGACGTCCGCCTCGTGCCGCGCGCCAACCTCGTCGACGGGCGCGGCGGCGGGCTCGGCCTGGCGCTGCTCCTGCCGCTGGTGCTGCCGACCGGCGACGCGCTGGCGTTCACCTCGCAGGGCTTCGCCGTCGAGCCACGCGTCGCGGTCGACGTGACGCTCGGCCCGGGCGTCGTGCTGGCGGCCGATCTCGGCTTCCGCTGGTCGGCCGAGCGCCTGGTCTACGACGTCGGCCAGGGCTCGGCGCTGACATGGTCGGTGGGCGCGCGCGTGCCGCTCGGCCACGGCCTCGACGTCCTCGGGACGCTGCTCGGGCGCGTCGACTTCGCGGCCGCGCGCGACCCGAGCGACCTCGGCCAGAGCGCCGGCGCCGGCGCTGGTCAGCGTCCCATCGAGGCCGCGCTCGGCGCGCGCTGGTTGGCCCCCTTCGGGCTCGACCTGACGCTCGGCGTCGGCAAGGGTCTCCTGCGCGGGCTCGGCGCGTCGGACCTGCGCGTGCTGCTGACGGTCGCGTTCCGCACCTCGGGCCCCGACAGCGACGGCGATGGTCTGTTGAACGAGGTCGACCCCTGCCCGCTCGACGCCGAGGACGTGGACGGCTTCCAGGACGACGACGGCTGCCCCGACCGGGACGACGACGCGGACGGCGTCGTCGACGCGCGCGACCGCTGCCCGCGCGTGGCCGAGGACAAGGACGGCTTCGAGGACGACGACGGCTGCCCCGACGAGGACGACGACAAGGACGGCATCGCCGACCAGGCCGACCGCTGCCCGCGCGTGGCCGGCGTGCGCGAGAAGGGCGGCTGCCCGTGGGAGAAGGTGAAGGTCACGCGCGAGCGGCTGGAGATCACCGACAAGGTCTTCTTCGATCTCGACCGCGCCACCATCGACGCCGAGTCGTTCCCGCTGCTCGACGAGATCGCCGAGGTGCTGGTCGCGACGCCGCGCCTGAAGAGCGTCGAGGTCGCCGGCCACACCGACTCGGCCGGCACCGAGGCGCACAACCAGGCGCTCTCCGAGGGCCGCGCCAAGGCCGTCGTCGACTACCTCGTGAAGAAGGGGGTCGCGCGCGAGCGGCTGGTCCCGAAGGGCTACGGCTTCACGCGCCCGCTGGTGGCGCCTGCGCCCGGCGGCGAGACCGAGGAACAGGCGGCGAAGAATCGCCGCGTCGAATTTGTCATTCTCGAGCAGGTGCTGGAGGAGGAGATCCTCCACTAATTCCGCGCGACGTCGTCAGCCGTGACGGCGTCGGCGGGCCTCAGGGCGCGAGGCTCACCGGCACGCGCTGGCGCACGCCACCGGCGGTCGCGCTGAGCTGGCGGCCGTCCCAGGCGATGGCCTCGAGCGGCGCGTTGATGGCCATCGTCCCGACCTCCGTCGGCGGCGTCGACGCATCCAAGAGCGCGACCGCGAGCAGGCCCGGCCGGCGCGCGATGGCCATCACGGCGCGCGCGCCCGACAGCGGGGCGACGAAGAGCGCGTCGGGCTGGAAGACGTCGCGCCAGCGCGTCGTGCCGGCGGCGACCTCCTCGGGGTGGCGCAGCCACGCGCCGCGCAGCACGCCGCCGTCGATGTCGGCCAGCAGCGCCGTGCCGTCGTCGGCCATGGCCAGGTCGAGGAAGCGGCCGCTCACCGGCGTCCGCAGCTCCTCGACCCAGTCGCCGTCGGCGCCGGGCGCGAGCGCGTAGACGCGATCGCGGCACTCGAGCAGCACCAGCCCGCGCGCCGCGGTGAGCAGGAGCGGCTGGCACTCGGCCGGCGCGCGCACCACGCGCGTGGTGCCGTCGCTGGTGTCGACGACCGCGACGGCCGCCGGGCGCACGAAGGGTCCGCTCTCGCGGCTCGCGCCGCGCGCGGCCACGGCGTCGCCGAGAAAGCGCGCCACGCGCTGGCTGCCGATGGGCGGCAGCGGCTCGACGTGATAGCAGCGCGTGCCTTCGCAGGGCGGCGGCGCGTTGCCTCGAGGGCCGCCGAAGCCCATCACGCCGGCGATCTCGTCGGGGCTGTCGGCGGCCATCATGGCGGCCAGTTGCTCGGCCGGGGTGGGAGGGCGCGGCGCGGCGAGCGGCGCCTCGCCGAGCCAGCGCTCCGGGTCGCCCTCGCGCGCGGCGTAGCCGAGCCAGTTGTCGAACATCTGCACGAAGCCCGCGCCGCTCACCTCGGGCAGCGGCGGCTTGGCGAGCCACGTCCGGCCATCGCTGGCGAGCGTCGGGACGGGCGTCCGGTCCGAGACGATGCCGAGGTCGCCGGCGACGAAGATCCAGGCGCCGATGCGATGCAGCGAGGCGCCGGCCGGCGCGCGCGGGTCGGTGGCGGCGACCTGGCCGCGCGGCGACACGCGCGACCAGCCCGCGGCGGTGCGCGCCACGATGGTCCCGTCGTAGCGGACACGCGCGTCGACGACGCCCACGAGATCGACGTCCTTCCAGGTGGCGCCGCCGTCCGACGAGCGCACCAGGCGGTCGCCGTCGGTGGCGACCCAGTGCTGGCGCGCGACGTCACGGACGCGCCGCGAGCCCGGCAGCGGCAGGTAGGCGGCGAGCTCGGCCGCGCGCGCCAGCGGCGCGTGCAGGGTCCGGCCGGCGGCGTCGCTCGCCAGCACCTCGCCACGCGGGTCGAGCGCGGCGAAGGTCAGCGGCTTCGGCACGACGCCGACGAAGCCCGCGCCGCGGCGCTCGATGAGCGCGCCGAGGTCGGTGTGGATCACCCGCGCGCGGCCATCCGAGGCCAGCGCCCAGGTCTGGCCGAGCAGCGGGTCGACCGCCATGCTGCTGTCGCGCCAGGGCACGAAGCGCCAGCGCGGCAGCTCGGGGACGTCCGGCCCGAGCCACGACGGCGGCCCCGCGGCAGCGAGCGTCGCACCGATGAGCATCGTCGCCAGACCGAGCATGCGAACCTCCAGCGCCCAGGACCCGCCGGGAGGCGGGCGTCAACCCGGCGGAGCTCTATAGAGGATGAAGCGGCGCGCGTGCAGCTTGAAGTAGTCGAGGTCGAGGTCCGGTCGCCCGAGGAGGCGCAGCTCCCCCTCGAGGAAGGCCTCGCCCTGCGGCAGCTTCCGGTTGGACCACACCAGCCACACCGCGCGCGCGCCCGCGACGGCGTCGGCCACCGCCGCCTGCCCGGCGGCTCCGAAGACCTCGCGCCCCATCGGCACCGGCGCGACGGCGAGCCCCGGCGCGTAGTGCTGGAGCGAATCGATCTCGAACGGCTGCCACACGATGACCCGCTCGTCGGGGCCGGCGCGGCGCAGCATGTCGGCCGCGAGCCCGCGCCAGTCGGCGCGCTGGGGCGTGACGAGATCGGCCACCACGCCGCGCAGCTGGAGCAGCACCAGCGCGAGCGCCACCGCCGCGAAGGCGCGCGGCGCGCGGACGGCGCGCGCGACGCCGAGGGCCACCAGCAGGTAGGCCGCCACCGAGGCCGCGATGGTGTAGCGCGACAGGAAGATGGGCTGGCTCACGAGCGAGAGCGCGATCGATGCGACCAGCGTCACGCCGAGCCACAGCGCGAGCAGGAGCGGCGCATCGGCGTCGGCCTCCGCGGCGTCGACCTCCGCGCGCGCGCGCCGCGGCCACAGCGCCACGACGATGGCCACGGCCGCGAGCGGCGCGGCCAGCGACCAGTAGCGCAGCGCCGTCAGCGCCAGCTCGCCGAGGTCGAGCCGGGGGATCCAGAAGTCGCCCTCGACCGCGGCAATGCGCTCGCACAGGACCACCGCCCACGGCGCGAACAGCGCGGCGGCGGCCAGCTGGAGGACGAGCCAGCGCCGGAGCGGCGGCGCCGGCCGCGCACTCGGCGAGCCCACCTGCGCCGACGAAGCCGTGCGTCCCGCTCGCCGCGCGCGCCACCAGAGCCAGGCCACGAACGCGTTCTGCGCCAGGACGATGAAGCCGGCGTAGACGTGCGCGTAGAGGAGCAGCGTCGTCGCGGCGACGTAGGCCACGGCGCGCCCGCGCGTCGGCTGGCGCAGCCAGCGCACCAGCGCGTGCACCGACACGACCGCGGTCCAGGCGAAGAGCGCGTACATGCGCCCCTCGTGGGCGTAGTAGACGTGGAGCGGCGAGAGCGCCACCAGCGCGGTCGCCAAGAGCGCCGCGCGCGCCGACAGGAGGTCGCGCGCGAGCCGCCAGGTGGCCCACACGCCGAGGATGCCGAACACCACCGACGGCAGCCGCAGGGCGAGCTCGCTCGCGCCGAAGAGGTGCACCAGCGGGAACAACACGAGGTTGTGCAGCGGCGGGTAGTTGTCGCGCGCGGTCGCGGCCAGCATGTCGCCGAAGGCGAGGCCGGCCTGCTTCGCCGACACCGCCTCGTCGTACCAGAGGCTCTCGCCGAGGCCGAGCACGCGCACCGCGACCGCGGCCGCCATGATGGCCAGGAGCCAGCGCCGCTCGAGCCGCGACCACGCCATCGCCGACGCCTACCACGCCGCCGGCAGCGCGTCGCGCCGCGCTTGACCGCGGCCCTCCGCCGGTCCATGAGCCGGGCCATGAGCGACGTCATCCGCGCCGTCAGCGCCCACGACTGGCCCGGCCTCCTCGAGGTCGAGCGCGCCCGCTACGGCGACGGCGGCTACGATCGCTGGTTCGTGCGCATGATCCCGCTCCTGTTCGCGCGCACGACCTGGGTCGCCGAGGCCCCCGACGGCAGCATCAGCGGCTACGCGCTCGGCGCCCTCGAGGACCGCGACGCGAGCCTCGGCTGGCTCATGAGCGTGGCCGTGCGCCAGGACGGCACCGGCCTCGGCACGCGCCTCACCGCGCGGTGCGTGGCCGGCCTCGAGGCCGTCGGCGCGCGCCGCATCCGCCTGACGGTGGCGCCCGACAACGTGCGCGCGCTGAAGGTGTACGAGGCCCTCGGCTTCGTGGCCGTCGGCTTCGAGCGCGACTACTTCGGCCCGGGCACCGACCGCGTCGTCATGGAGCGCGCGACGCCCGTGAGCGCGTCCGTTTGACCGACGTTCGAGGGCGCGACGCGGTTGCGGGGACCGCCGCAGTCGAGTACGAAGCAATGTAGCGCCCCGGAGACGTCCGCGCGGATGTCGGCGTCGGGCGCCCCTTCCGTCTCGGAGCAGCCATGTCCTCGCGATCGATCGCCGTCGGCCTCGCCGCCGCCGCTCTCCTCGTCTCGTCTCCGGCGTTCGCCGGCGGGCCGACCGACCTCTACCTGGGGGTCATGCCCCGCGCGGGCTTGCGCGTCGCCGTCGATGCCAGCGGCTTCCTCGTCGACGACGAGCTCGGCACGCTCACGCTGCGCACCGAGGCGCTGGGGCGCACCGGCAGCATGCGCGCCGAGGGCGTCGCGACGCCGCGCCGCGGTGACTGTGACTTCGGCGCGCCGCGCCTGCGGCCGCTCGCCTGCGACCTGGCCGTCGAACGACCGCTCGCGCTCGGCGTCGAGCGCTGGCTCGTCATGGGCGACGCCGTCGAGCACGGCTGGACCATCGACGCGCCGCCGCCCGGCGAGGGCGCGCTGGTGATCGCCGTCGAGGTCGGGGGCGCCGACGTCGCCCTCGCCGGCAACGCGGTCCGCTTCGCCACCGCCACGCGCGACTGGACCTACGCCGGGCTCCGCGCCTGGGACGTGCGCGGCCGCGAGCTGCCCGCCCACTTCGAGGTCGCCCCGGGCCAGGTCTCGATCGTCGTCGACGACGCCGACGCGACCTACCCGGTGAGTGTCGACCCGGTCCTCTCGACGGCCTCGCAGACCCTCACCCAGAACAGCACCGACTTCGGCATCGCGGTCGCCTCGGGCGGCGACGTCAACAAGGACGGCAAGGCCGACGTGCTGGTCGGGGCGCGCTTCGGCCAGAACCTCTTCGGGCAGGCCTTCTCGTTCCACGGCACGACCGGCGGCGTCTCGACGACGCCGGCCCGGACCTACAACGGCGCCGTCTCGTACGGGAAGTTCGGCGAGTACGTCGACAACGCCGGCGACCTCAACAACGACGGCTACGACGACGCCATCATCTGCGAGTTCTACGAGGAGCGCTTCTTCGTCTACCTCGGCGGCCCGAACGGCCTCGGCGCCAACGCGGCCACCACCGTCAGCGGCGTCTACGGCCTCGGCCGCGGCCTCGCCATCGTCGGCGACATGAACGGCGACGGCTACGACGACGTCCTGGCCGGCTCGCAGGAGCCGAACGCCACCTTCTACAAGGGCAGCTCGAGCGGCCTCGACGCCACCGCCGTGGCCGCCGTCGCCACGACCGAGGCGCCTTCCGTCGCGAGCGCGGGCCACACCAACAACGACGTCTACGACGACGCCATCTACGGCGACGCCGCGGTCAACAAGGCCTACCTCGTGCGGGGAGCGTCGACCTTCGCGCAGGCCAGCTTCCCCGCCAACACCACGACGCTGACGCGCGCCGGCTCGGTGAGCTTCGGCTACGCGGTCACCGGCCGCGGCGACATCAACGGCGACGGCTACGACGATGTCGCGGTGAGCGACCCGGGCTTCAACGCGTCGCAGGGACGCGTGGTCGTCTTCTACGGCGCGGCCGGTGGTATCAGCTCGGCCAACGCGGCCGTGCTCGCGGCGCCGACGACCGCCAAGACCGGCTTCGGCGCATCGCTGAACATGGTGGGTGACGTCAACGGCGACGGCTACGACGACCTCGTCGTGGCCGACGACTACGACCACGCCATGGCGTACCTCTTCCACGGCTCGGCCAGCGGCCTCGTCGCGACGCCGGCGAACACGCTGAGCAACGGCGATGCGAACTTCGCCTACGCCATCGGCGGGCGCGGTGACGTCGACGGCGATGGCTACGACGACGTCACCATCGGCGACATCGGCACCGCGGTCTACCTCTATCGCGGCTGCCCCGACGCCGACCACGACGGCTTCTGCACCGACCTCGACTGCGACGATCAAGCGAACGCGCGGAACCCGAACGCCACCGAGACCTGCGACGGCGTCGACAACGACTGCGACGGCAAGACCGACGACGCCGACACCAACGTCAGCGGGCAGTCGACCTGGTATCGCGACGCCGACGGCGACGGCTACGGCACGCCCGGCACCACCACCCAGGCGTGCGTGAAGCCCGCCGGCTACGTCGCCAACAACACCGACTGCAGCGACGGCTCGGGCGCGGTCAACCCGGGCGCGACCGAGACCTGCAACGCCATCGACGACGACTGCGACGGCAAGACCGACGACGCCGACACCAACGTCAGCGGCAAGACGACCTGGTATCGCGACGCCGACGGCGACGGCTACGGCACGCCCGCGACCAGCACCCAGGCGTGCGTGAAGCCCAGCGGCTACGTCGCCAGCAACACCGACTGCAATGACGGCTCGGGCGCGGTCAGCCCGGCCGCGACCGAGAGCTGCAACTCGGTCGACGACGACTGCGACGGCAAGACCGACGACGCCGACACCAACGTCAGCGGGCAGTCGACCTGGTATCGCGACGCCGACGGCGACGGCTACGGCACGCCCGCGACCACGTCCCAGGCGTGCGTGAAGCCCAGCGGCTACGTCGCCAGCAACACCGACTGCAACGACGGCTCGGGCGCGGTCAGCCCGGTCGCGACCGAGAGCTGCAACGCCGTCGACGACGACTGCGACGGCAAGACCGACGACGCCGACACCAACGTCAGCGGCAAGACGACCTGGTATCGCGACGCCGACGGCGACGGCTACGGCACGCCCGCGACCACCACCCAGGCGTGCGTGAAGCCCACCGGCTATGTCGCCAGCAACACCGACTGCAACGACGGCTCGGCTGCCGTCAGCCCGGTCGCGACCGAGAGCTGCAACGCGGTCGACGACGACTGCGACGGCAAGACCGACGACGCCGACACCAACGTCAGCGGGCAGTCGACCTGGTATCGCGACGCCGACGGCGACGGCTACGGCACGCCCGCGACCACGTCCCAGGCTTGCGTGAAGCCCACCGGCTACGTCGCCAGCAACACCGACTGCAACGACGGCTCGGGCGCGGTCAGCCCGGTCGCGACCGAGAGCTGCAACGCGGTCGACGACGACTGCGACGGCAAGACCGACGACGCCGACACCAACGTCAGCGGGCAGTCGACCTGGTATCGCGACGCCGACGGCGACGGCTACGGCACGGCCGCGACCACGTCGCAGGCCTGCGTCAAGCCCAGCGGCTACGTCGCCAGCAACAGCGACTGCGACGACGGCTCGGGCTCGGTCAGCCCGGTCGCGACCGAGACCTGCAACGCGGTCGACGACGACTGCGACGGCAAGACTGACGACGCCGACACCAGCGTCAGCGGGCAGTCGACCTGGTATGAGGACGGCGACGGCGACGGCTACGGCGCCGCCGCCCGCGACCCAGGCGTGCGCGAAGCCGTCGGGCTACGTGGCCGACGCCACCGACTGCGACGACGCGGCGGCCGCGGTGAGCCCGGCCGGGAGCGAGGTCTGCAACGGCGTCGACGACGACTGCGACGGCAAGACCGACGACGCCGATCCCGACGTGAGCGGGCCGACGCCGAGCTGGTACCGCGACGCCGACGGCGACGGCTACGGCACGCCAGCGACCGTCACGCAGAGCTGCGCCAAGCCGGACGGCTACGTCGCCGCCGACACCGACTGCGACGACGCGGCGGCCGCGGTGAGCCCGGGCGCTAGCGAGAGCTGCAACGGCGTCGATGACGACTGCGACGGCAAGACCGACGACGACGACAGCGACGTCAGCGGGCAGGCGACCTGGTACCGCGACGCCGACGGCGATCAGCATGGCGACGCGACGACCGCTCTCGCCGCGTGCGCCGCGCCGGAAGGCTACGTCGCCGACGACCGTGACTGCGACGACGACGCGGCGACGGTGAGCCCCGACGCGAGCGAGACCTGCAACGGCGTCGACGACGACTGCGACGGTCGCAGCGACGACGCGGACGACGACACCGCGGGTCGGACGACCTGGTATCGCGACGCCGACGGCGACGGCCACGGCGCCGCCGCCGACACCACCGAGGCCTGCGTCATGCCCGCCGGCTACGCGGCCGACGGCAGCGACTACGACGACGCCGACGCCAGACGCCAGCGCCATCCGCACGTGGCACCGCGACGCCGACGGTGACGGCTTCGGCTCGGCGGCCGACACGACCGAGGCGTGCACGGCGCCGAGCGGCTACATCGCCGACGGCGGCGACTGCGACGACGCCGCGGCGGGCGCTCACCCCGGGGCGGCCGAGACCTGCGACGGCGTCGACCAGGACTGCGACGGCCAGACCGACGAGGACTTCGCCGACCTCGGCGCGAGCTGCGACGGCAACGGCGACAGCTGCTCCCAGGGCGTCGTCGTGTGCGCCGCGGACGGCAGCGCCACGACCTGCGACGAGAGCCACCCGACGGGCAGCTGCGAGCCGACCGGCGGCCACAACGAAGACGGCTGCGCCGGCGGCGGGGCCACCCCGCTCGGCCTCGCGCTGGCCGGCCTGTCGATGATCGTGGCGCGCCGGCGCCGCGCCTGATCTAGCGGTGGTCCAGCTGCGGTCTCGCGGTCGCGCCGCTCCGGCGCTCCGATCGGGACGCGTGGCTGGACCACGCCGGCTCGGTGCTCAAGGTGCGCCGAACGCCGGAGGAAACCATGAGCCTACCGAGGGAACGCCACCCGGGAACCACGTATCTCGTCACCCGCCGCTGTGAGCGACGCGAGATGCGCTTGCGACCGTGCGACGCGATGAACGCGGCCTTCGCGGTGGCGCTGGCCGACGGCTGCGAGCGCCATGGCTGCCAGCTCGTGGCCGTGTGCGTGATGTCGAACCACCATCACATGGTCGTCCACGACCCGGCCGGCCGGATCTCGGACCTCCTGCGCGACCTGCACGCGACGGTCGCACGCTTCGGCAACGCGGCGCACGGCGTGCCAGGCCAGGCCTTCTGGGACGGCCAGCAGTGCGACGCGGTGGAGCTCGGCGACGCCGACACCGTGGTCGAGGCCGTCGCGTACTGCCTCGCCAACCCGGTCCGCGCGGGCCTGGTCGCGCGCCCCGAGGAGTGGCCCGGGCTGCGAACCCGCGTCGCCGACATCGGCACCGGTCACGGTCCCATCTTCGCGCGGCCGTCCGAGTTCTTCCGCGCCGACGGGCGCGTGTCGGAGGCCGTGCAGGTCTGGACCGAGGCGCCGCCGATGGTCGTCGCGGCGTACGGGCTCGAGGGCTTCAAGCGCCGGGTGCAGGCCCGCCTCGACGCCATCGTCGCGGCCGAGCAGCGCGCGGTCGCGACCGCCGGCCGGACGTTCATGGGTTCGGCCGCCGTGCTGGCCCAATCGGTGTGGGCCACGCCGCAGGCGCCGGAGCAGCGCGCCGTCGGGGCGGACGCCAAGCCCCGCCGCACGGTCGCCGCGCGGACCAAGGCCCGCCTGCTCGCCCTCATCGAGCGCGTCCAGCGCTTCCGCGTGCTCCACCGCCGGGCCATCGAAGCCTTCGCCCAAGGCTTCCACCAGACGGTGTTCCCCGCCGGCACCTGGCAGGCGTGGCGCCACTACGGCGCGGTACGCAGTCCCGGTCTGCGGCTCGCCGCCGCCTAGCTCAGCTCCCTCGTCGCGTCGCCGCTCCCTTTCACCTCTGTCTCCCGATTCGCGTCGACGCGAAGGCGGCGAGCTCTACCCCGACCCCCTCCCAGACCCAGCCCCTCCGCCGTCCTCAGCCACTTCTCTTGGAAGGTCACCACTCCCCGACCGACGGCATCGACGCCCACGGCTCGGACGGCGCCAGCGCGCCGCCGCGCTGCAAGAGCTCCACCGAGTGACCGTCAGGCGACTTGACGAACGCCATGTGGCCGTCGCGCGGCGGCCGGTGGATGACGATGCCGGCCGCGCGCAGGCGCTCGCAGGTGGCGTAGATGTCGTCGACCTCGTAGGCCAGGTGGCCGAAGAAGCGCCCGGTGGCGTACGGCTCGACCTGGTCCCAGTTGTAGGTGAGCTCGATCTGCCCGCCGTCGCCATCGGCGCCGCTCTCGAGGAAGACCAGCGTGTAGCGCCCCTGCGGGCTGTCGCGCCGCCGCACCTCGCGCAGCCCGAGCGCCCCGACGAAGAACGAGAGCGCCTTGTCGAGATCGCGCACCCGCAGCATCGTATGGAGATAGCGCATGCTCACCTCGCGGCCCGAGCCGATTTTGTCAATTAGACATTGTCAGATGCCGGCGCCGTCCTGGTAGGCCTCGACCTTCGACTGCGCCTGCGTGATGCGACTGCCCGGCGGCACCGAGCGCGTGAGCCACACGTTGCCGCCGATGCTCGAGCCCTGGCCGATGACGACGCGCCCGAGGATGGTCGCGCCGGCGTAGATGACCACGTCGTCCTCGACGATCGGGTGGCGCGGGATGCCCTTCACCGGGTGCCCGGCCGCGTCGAGCGGGAAGCTCTTCGCGCCCAGCGTCACGCCCTGGTAGATGCGCACGCGCTCGCCGATGATGCAGGTCTCGCCGATGACGACGCCCGTGCCGTGGTCGATGAAGAACGAACCGCCGATGTGCGCGCCCGGGTGCAGATCGATGCCGGTCAGGCTGTGGGCGTACTCGCCGATGATGCGCGGGATGAGCGGCACGCCCAGACGATAGAGCGCGTGCGCGATGCGGTGGTGGATGAGCGCGTTGATGCCGGGGTAGCAGAACACCGCCTCGTCCATGCTGCCGGCCGCCGGGTCGCCGTCGAAGGCGGCCTGCACGTCGGTCGCGAGCAGGCGCCGGAGCTCGGGCAGCTGCGCCGCGAAGGCCTGCGTCAGCTCGAGCGCCTTCTGCTCGCAGCCCGGCTCCTCGGCCTCGGCCGCCGCATAGAACAGGCCGCGATAGACCTGGTCCTGCAAGAGCTGGAGCGCCGAGTCGAGCGTCGCGCCGACGTAGTAGCGCGTGCTGTCGGGCGTGAGATCGATGGCGCCGAAGTGCCCCGGAAAGAGCGCCGCGCGCAGCCCGTCCATGACCTCGACCAGCGCCGAGCGCGACGGCAGCACGTGGCGCCCGAGCTTCTGCGCCCGGCCCGCCACCAGCCGCTCGTTCTCGGCCCACAACGCATCGACGATGGGGCCGAGCGCGATGTGCCGCGCCTCGCCGTGATGGAACGGCTCGGTCGACATCAGGCCAGGCCGGTCGACGGGTCGAAGAGCCCCTCGAAGAGGATCGACGACAGGTAGCGCTCGCCCGAGTCGGGCAGCACCACCACGATGGTCTTGCCGGCGTGCTCGGGCAGCTTGGCCAGACGCGCCGCGACAGCCATGGCCGCGCCGCACGAGATGCCGGCCAGGATGCCTTCTTCGCGGGCGAGGCGGCGCGCGTAGGCGACGGCCTCGTCGTTCGTGACCTGCTCCACCTGATCGACGATCGACAGGTCGAGAGTGTCGGGGATGAAGCCGGCGCCGATGCCCTGGATCTTGTGCGGGCCGGGCTTGTTCGGCTCGCCGTTCCGGCGCTGGGTGATGACCGGGCTCGCGGTCGGCTCGACCGCCACCGAGAGGATGTTCTTCCCCTTCTGGTGCTTGATGTAGCGCGACACGCCGGTGATGGTGCCGCCGGTGCCGACGCCCGACACCAGGATGTCGATCTTGCCGTCGGTGTCGTCCCAGATCTCGGGGCCGGTCGTGGCCTCGTGGATGGCCGGGTTCGCCGGGTTCTTGAACTGCTGGAGCAGGACGTAGCGCGACGGGTCGGAGGCGACGATCTCCTCGGCCTTGGCGATGGCGCCGCTCATGCCCTTGGGGCCCTCGGTGAGGACGAGCTTGGCGCCGTACGCGATGAGCAGCTTCCGGCGCTCGATGCTCATGGTCTCGGGCATCGTCAGCGTCAGCGGATAGCCGCGCGCGGCCGCGACGAACGCCAGCGCGATGCCGGTGTTGCCGCTGGTGGGCTCGACGATCTCCTTGCCCGGGCCGAGCGCGCCGCGCTTCTCGGCGTCCCACACCATGGCCGCGCCGAGGCGGCACTTCACCGAGTAGGCCGGGTTCCGCCCCTCGATCTTGGCCAGGATGGTGGCCGGCGCGCCGTCGTGGATGCGGTTGATGCGGACGAGCGGCGTCCGGCCGATGGAGAGGGCGTTGTCGTCGAAGATGTGGCTCATCGAGGTCTCCGTTGCGGTCGTCGCCGGCAGTCCTCTCAAAGTTGACCAATCATGTCAACAATAGGCCGAGCGGCTCGTCCGATGTGCGCTGGCCGCGCTCGGCGTCCTCATCTAACGTGCGCGCGATGGGTTCTCCCGACGAGCGCGACGCGCCGCCGTCGCTCGCCGCGCGCGCCGACCGGCCGCTGCACGCGGCCTTCGCGCTGGCGTCCTTGGCCTATCCGGTCGTCCGCTACCACGTCTTCGGCGCGGTGCCGTGGAAAGACCTGCCGCTCTTCGTCTTCGACAAGGCCGTGTGCCTCTACGCCGTGCTGGCGCTGGTCGCGACGGCCTGGTTCCGCGCACGGCGCGCGCCCGAGCGCGTGTCGGCCTGGCGCCGCACGCTCCTGGCCGCGACGGTGCTGCACGTGGTGCTGTCGCTGTGCCTCATGGGGCCGGCCTACTTCGGCAAGCTCTATGGCGCCGACGGCCGCCTCACCCTGGCCGCCGGCCTCGGCATGCTGGCCGGGGTGATGGCGCTGGCGGCCTGGTGGGGCGGGCCGATCCGGCGCCTCGTCGACCGCCGCCGCACGCTGGCGGTCGGCGCGCTGCTGGTCGCGGTGCACGTCGCCGGCATCGGCCTCGGCGGCTGGCTCGACCCGGCGACGTGGCCGGGGGCGATGCCGCCGATCACGCTCATCTCCGCCATCGGCGCGCTCGCGGCCGTCAGGCGATAGGCCACGGCGCCGGGCGCAGGCCGGCCTGCCAGTTGTTGTGGCGGCCGTCCCAGTGGCCGAGCGGCAGCTGGCCCACGTCGATGTCGTCGAGCGTGTTGAGGTTGATGGACGCGAAGTCGCCGCCGAGCTCGGCCAGGTGGCCGCGCCCGAAGACGTGCACGCCGCAGTGCTTGCAGAAGTAGCGCGCCGAGACCTTGTGGCCCCACACGTAGCTCGACAGCTCGCCCTCGCCCGCCAGCACGACCAGCGCGTCGGGCTTCACGATGGCGCCGGTGGTCATGGTCTTCGTGCACACGCTGCAGTTGCAGCGCGTGCCGCCGCGCGACAGGTCGACGTCGACGGCGTAGCGCACGGCGCCGCAGTGGCAGCTGCCGAGGTGGCGGTGGGGGTTGGCCGCGGGGGTGTGGGCGTCGGTCTCCATGAGGTCTCCTTGGGCGAGCTCCGTTGCTCGTCGGGAGACTGTCGCAGACCCCCGTGACAGAGGTCTGTCAACTTTGCGCGAGGCCCCCGACGAGGAGCTCCACCTCGGCCTCCCAGGCTCGCGCGATGCGGTCCGGGTCGGGCACGAGGCGGGCGTCGCTGCAGACGCCGACGCGCACCTTGCCGTCGTAGGTGACGAGCGAGATGCCGGTGCCGATGTGGCCCGCGACCGGCGCCCACACGATGAGGTTGGCCACCGGGCGGCCGGCCAGCCTGAGCGCGGTGGTCGGGCCGGGCACGTTGGTGATCATGCAGCTCGCCTTGCGCGTGAAGATGTCGATGCCGATGCTCTCGACGCCCGGCCCGGCGGCGCCCATGGCCGCCAGCACCTCGAGCGCCACGACCGCGTCGGCCGAGCCCTTCACCCGGTCGTTGGCGAGCTTCGAGGCGCGCACGCGCTCGTGCGGGTCGGCGACGCCGATGAGCAGCGGTAGGAAGACGAGGCCGAAGTGATTGCCGAGCGCCCCGCCCTCGGTGTCGTGGCCGCGCAGGAACACTGGCACCATGGCGCGCAGCTCGGCCACCGACGGCAGGCCCGAGCGGCCCTCGAGGTAGCGCCGGAGCGCGCCGGCCGTGGCCGCCATGAGCACGTCGTTGAGCTTGGCCTGGTGCGCCCGCGCCACCTCGCGGAGCGCCGACAGCGCGAAGGTCCGCGTCCACGCGACGCGCTTCTTCGGGCCGAGCTCGCCGCGCAGGACCGTCGACGCGTCGCCCGGCAGGAGCGTCATGCGCGCCAGCGCGGTGCCGTGCTCGACGACGGCGCGGCCGAAGGCGACGACGCCGTGCGGCCGCTCGGGCATCGCCAGCCCGACCGCGCGCGGCTCGGCCTCGGCGTGGTCGGTGAGCGCCAGCAAGAGCTGCACGAGCGTCACGCCGTCGCC
>JAXLYZ010000019.1:0-182900 GCA_046351155.1 Myxococcota bacterium | reverse complement strand
CCCGAGAAGGTCGTCGCGCTCGACGCCGCCGTCGACCGCAAGCTGGGCGAGCTGGCGACGCTCTTCCGCACGCTGGCGTCGCTCCTGGCGGGGGCGCCCGAGGGCGTGCGCTGGCAGCGGCTGGTGGACGCGACCTTCGCCGCCGGGGCGACGTGGTACACCAACAAGGCCTACATCGAGGAGGCCGCGGCCATCACTCAGCTGAAGGCCGAGCTGGCGCGCGACGAGTGGCGCGACCTGGTGAGCCAGCCGCTCGCCCAGCAGGCGCTGGCCGAGCTCGACGCCGTTTATGCGCCGTACGCGGAGCAGGTCGGCCAGTTCAAGGAGGCGAATCGGGTGACGTGGGATGAGGTGAAGGCGCTGGACCTCGAGAACCACCGGCGGCTGTGCGTCTTCGTGGCCGGCATCGTCCACACGCTGGCGAGCGACGCCGACGGACGCAAGGCCGCGCTGGCGCCCGTCGCCCAGCAGGACCAGGCGGTCTACGAGCTCCTGCGCGACCGTCTCAAGGTCAGCGACATCGACGCGACCACCGGGACGACCCTCCCGGACGCGCCGACCGGCGCCGGCGTTCCGGCGCAGCCGCCGACGTGACGAGCTGACGCCCGCCTGCCGCGACCGTCGACCCCGTCGGACCGCGTTCGACCTCCCGCCGGGAGGGCGCGACGCGAACGGCGGTCGTCGCGCCCCACCCGCGGGGGTGGGAGGACCGGTGCGGCACGTGCTCGCGGCCACCCCCGAGGGCGGGGGTCGAGTCCGTGCTACCCCCCCCGGCCCCCTCCCCGCGGGTGGTCCGCGGGGGTGGCGACCCCACCCTCGACGCCCACCCGCGGGGTCATCGACCCGAGGGTCGGACCCTCTCGCCCCCTCCCGCCGGGAGGTCCGAGGGTCGGCGCCTCCTCTCGCGAGCCCGGTCCGCGGGAGGGGTCGAGGACGGCGGGCGCGAACGTCATGTGGTCAAGCCGATCGCGCCCGTCGGGCTGGCGCTCGCCGCCGGCGCCGCGGGCGGTCCGGAGCCGCGCAGCGCCGCCACCGCGTGCCGCCGGACGACGAGGTAGAGGACGAACGCGACGAGCGCCACGGCGCCGCCGACCGCAGACGCCCACAACACCGCCGCGTCGACGCCGTAGAGGCGCGCGAGCGCGGCCGCGACCGCCAGGCCGGCGCCGATCTTCATGGTCAGCGTGCACCAGGCGAGGCGCGCCCGGAGGCGCGGCGCGACGGGCAGGAGCTTGCGCCAGAGAAGCTGCTCGTTCCTCCAATAGGTGTAGATGACCGGGATGATCTCGAGCGTGAGGAAGGCGCTCGTGACCAGACCGCCGACCATCGGCGCGGCGATGCGCTTCATGACGTCGGCGCCCGAGCCGGTCGCCCACAGGAGCGGCACCAGGCCGACCAGCATGGTCGCGACCGTCATGAGCTTCGGCCGCACGCGCTGGATGGTGCCCTCGGAGTGCGCCTCGATGATGTCCTCGAGCGACTGGATGCGGCCCTGCGCCAGGCGCTTGGCATAGGCGTTGTCGATGTAGACGATCATCACCACGCCGGTCTGCGCCGCGAGCCCGATGAGCGCGATGACGCCGACGCGGACCGCGGTCGAGACGTGGTAGTCGAGCAGGTGCAGTGCCCAGATGCTGCCGACCAGCGCGAACGGCACCGACAGGATGACGATGAGCACCTCGGTGAAGCTCTTGAACTGCAGGAACAGCAGCACGACGACGATGAGCAGCGCGATCGGGATGAGCACCTTCATGTGCTTCTCGGTCTCGGCCATGAGCTCGTACTGCCCGGTCCAGCGCAGCTCGGTGCCGCTCGGGCGCACCAGCGCGCCGCTCGCCTCGGCAAGGGCGACGGCCTTCTGCGCGTCCTCGACGTAGCTGCCGATGTCGCGGCTCTCGACGACGTCGACGTAGACGTAGCCGACCAGCAGCCCGCGCTCGTCGCGGATCATCGGCGGGCCCTCGACGATCGACACCGCGGCCAGCTCGCCGAGCGGCACCTCGCGGGCGCGCGAGCGGTCGCCCGCGCCGGCCATGGGCAGCGGGATCTTCACGTCGCGCACGCTCTCGACGCTCGAGCGGAAGTCCTCGGCGTAGCGCACGTTGACGCTGAAGCGCTGGCGCCCCTCGACCGTGGTCGTCACCGACGCGCCGCCGAGCGCGGCCTCGATCACCGTGTTCACGTCGTCGATGCGCAGGCCGTAGCGCGCGAGCGCGTCGCGGTTCGGGCGGATGTCGACGTAGAGCCCGCCCTCGGCGCGGTCGAAGAACACCGTGCGCGTGCCGGGGACGCCGTGCAGCACCTGCTCGAGCGCCTCGCCGACGGCCTCGATCTCCGGCAGCTTGGCGCCGTAGACCTTGATGCCGATGGGCGTGCGGATGCCGGTCGTCAGCATGTCGACCCGGTTCCGGATGGGCTGCGTGAAGGCGTTGGTCCAGCCGGCGAGCTGCAGCCGCTCGTTCATCTGCCGCACCAGCTCGATGCGCGTCAGGCCCTCGCGCCACTCCTCCTTCGGCTTCAGGCGCACCACCGTCTCGACCATCGACAGCGGCGCCGGGTCGGTCGGCGAGTCGGCGCGGCCGACCTTGCCGAGCACCGACGCGACCTCGGGGAAGCTCTTCAGTATCATGTCCTGCCGCTGCAGCTGCTCGCGGGCCTGCTCGATCGAGATGTTCGGGAACGTGGTCGGCATGTAGAGGATGTCGCCCTCGTCGAGCGGCGGCATGAACTCCGAGCCGAGCGTGCCGGCGATCGGCAGCGCCGAGATGAGCGCCATGAGCCCGATGAGCACGGTCGTCTTCGGGTTGTGCAGCGCGACGTGGACGAACGGCGCGTACACCTTGCGGATGGCCTTCGAGACCGGGTGCTTCGACTCCGAGCGGATCTTGCCCCGCAGGAGCCCGCTGCGCAGCGCGGGCGCGACCGTGATCGACAGGAGCGCGGCGCCCAGCATCACGAACGTCTTGGTGAAGGCCAGCGGCCGGAACAGGCGACCGGCTTGGCCAGTGAGCCCGAAGACCGGCAGGAACGAGGCCGCGATGATCAGCAACGAGAAGAAGATGGCCGGCGTCACCTCGGCGGCGGCCTCGGCCAGGATGTGATTGCGGGCCGCCTCGGACATATCTGCCGGCGCGCCTTCGAGCCGCTTGTGCGCCGCCTCGATCATGACGATCTCGGCGTCGACCGTCGCGCCGATGGCGATGGCGATGCCGCCCACCGACATGATGGTCGCCGGGATGCCGAGGAAGTACATCGGGATGAACGCCACCAGCACGGCCAGCGGCAACGAGATGATCGGCAGCATGGCGCTGCGCAGGTGCAGCAGGAACAAGATGATGACGATGGCCACGACCGCCATCTCCTCGAGCAGCGAGTGCTCGAGCGTGTCGATCGAGCGCTCGATGAGCGCGGAGCGATCGTAGACCGGGATGATCTCGACGCCCTTCGGCAGCGTCTTGCGGATCTCGTTGAGCTTCACCCTCGACGCGCTTGATCGTCTCGAGCGCGTTCTCGCCTGGCGCATGACGATGACGCCCGAGACCGTCTCGCCGAGGCCGTTGAAGTCGGCCGCGCCGCGGCGGATGTCGCCGCCCATCGTGACCTTGGCGACGTCGCCGACGGTGACGGCGGTGCCGCCGGCGCCGGCGGCGAGGACGATCTTCTCGATGTCGGCCTCGCTGGTGATGCAACCCTCGCCGCGGACGAAGTGCTCGCGCTCCGACATCTCGATGGTGCGCGCGCCGACGGTCTGGTTCGAGCCGCGCACGGCCTCGGCCACCTGGGTGATCGACAGGCCGAAGCCCGACAGCCGCACCGGGTCGACCGTCACCTGGTACTGCGGCGCGAAGCCTCCGACGGCGGCGACCTCGGCGACGCCGGGCACGCTGCTGAGCGTGAAGCGCAGCGAGAAGTCCTGCAGCGCCCGCAGCTGCCCGAGGTCGTGGCCGCCGCTCCGATCGACCAGCGCATATTGATAGACCCAGCCGATGCCGGTCGCGTCCGGGCCCATGCGCGGGCTCGCTCCCGGTGGCAGGCGCGCCTGCACGGTGTTGAGCTGCTCGAGCACGCGCGAGCGCGCCCAATAGAGATCGGTGCCCTCCTCGAAGATGACGTAGACGAAGCTCATGCCGAACATCGACTGGCCGCGCACATCGACGACGTGCGGCGCCCCGAGGAAGGCGGTCACGAGCGGGTAGGTCACCTGGTCCTCGACCAGCGTCGGCGAGCGGCCCATCCACTCCGTGAACACCACCACCTGCGGGTCGGACAGGTCGGGGATGGCGTCGAGGGTGATGTTCTCCATGGCGGCGAAGCCGCCGGCCGCGAGCGCCAGCGCGCCGAAGAGGACCAGGCCGCGGTTCTTGGCCGAGGTCTCGATGAGGCCGGTGATGATGCTCACTTCGGTTCCTCCGGCGGCGTGCCCATGTCCATACCCGGCGGCATCGGCGACGCGCCGGCGGGCGCGGTGCCGAGCGCCGCCTGGAGCCGGCTCTCCGAGTCGAGCATGAAGCCGCCGCGCACGACCACGAGCTCGCCGCCCGACAGTCCGCGGACGATCTCGCGCTCGGCGTCGAGCAGGCGGCCGAGCGTCACCACGCGCGGCTCGAACTCGCCGCCGCCGAAGGCGACGAACACATACTGCCAGCGGCCGGTGTCGATGACCGCATCGCGTGGGACGACCACGCTCTGGCTGCTCGTGAGCGCCACCGTGACCTCGCCGAACATGCCGGGAACGAGGTGCTGGTCCTGGTTCGCCACGACGAGACGGACGCCGGCCGTGCGCGTCTCGGGGTCGAGCGTCGGCTCGATGAGCTCGATGGTGGCGGCGAGCGGTTGCCGCGCGCTGTCGCCGGGCACGAAGGAGGCGGCGAGGCCGGCGTGCAGCGACGCGAGGTCGCGCTCGGCGGCGTGGGCGACGACCCACACGCGCGACCGATCGACGATCGTATAGAGCGCGGCCTCGGGCGTCACGTAGGCGCCGAGCACGGCGTCGAGCGCCGTGACGGTGCCCGCCGCCGGGGCGCGGATGGCGATGAGGCGCTGCGCCGTGCCGTCGCGCAGGAGCGCGTCGACGTCGCCCGGCGCCATGCCGAGGAGCTCGACGCTCCGGCGCGCGGCGGCGGCGAGCTCGCTGTTCTTGCCCCAGCGCGCGGTCGTCAGGAGCTCCTCTTGCGCCTGCAGGAGCTGCGGGCTGTAGATCCACGCCAGCGTCTGGCCGGCCTCCACCGCGACGCCGCGCTGCCGCACCTCGACCTTCTCGAGGAAGCCCGACACGCGCGTGTGCAGCTGCGCGACGGCGTCGTCGGGGAGCTCGACCGAGGCGGCCAGGCGCAGCTTCGGGGTGATGGTCTCCAGGCGCGCCGGCGCGGTCGTGATGCCGACGAGCTGCTGCCGCTCGAGCGTCAGCTTCAGGCCGACGACCGGCGGGCCGACTTCTGCTTTGGGCGTCTCCTTCGGCGCGCCGGCCGCGGGGTCGCCCTTCCGATCGGGCGGGATCGGCACGAGGTCCATGCCGCAGATCGGGCACTGGCCCGGCTCGGGTGAGCGGATCTGCGGGTGCATGGCGCACATGAACTTGTCCTCCATCAGCGTCTGCGCCGGGGCGCGGCCGGGGCCCCAGTAGACCCACACGCTGAAGAAGGCGACACCGCTCACGAGCGCGAGCAGCACCCAGCGGACGATGGCCATGGTTCGGAGGGCGCGGGCGGATGGCGGCGAGTCGTGGTCGGTGGTCATGGCGTGGTCTCCGGGTGCGGGGGCGGCGTGAGCGGGCGGCCCACGGCGAACTCTAGCTGCGCGAGGGCGCGCAGCTGATCGGCTTCGAGGTCGACGGCCTGGGCGCGGACGTCGAGCAGCGCGCGCGAGGCGTCGAGCCACTCGAGCAGCGTGGCGTTGCCGGCGACGAAGGCGCTCTCGAGCGCCTTGACGCTGCGCTGCGCGGCCGGCTGGACGTCGTGCTCGAGCACGGTGCGGCGGCGGGTGAGCGACTGCCAGGTGGTCCAGGCCTCGCTCACCGAGCGCTGGAGGTCGAGCGCGACCTGGGCCGCCATGGCCTCCTCGGCGCGGACGGTGTCGCGCTGCGCGCGGGCTCGCTCGCGCGGCCCGCTCGACAGCCAGGGCAGCGACATCTCGAAGGTTAGGCCGAGGCCGGGGCGCGCGTGGGGGTCTTGCCACCAGCCGGCGCCGATGCCGATCTCGGGGCGGTCGGCCTCGGCCTGGGCGGCGCGCAGCCGCGCCTTCTCGGCGCGCACGCGCGCGGCGGCAGCGACCGCGTCACCGCGGTTCTGCCGCGCCTCGGCGAGGAGCCCGGCCAGCGCACCGACGTCGGCCGGCAGCGCGGGCGCGGCCGCGTCTCCCAGGGCGCCGTCGGCCGGCCGCGCCAAGAGCGCGTTCAAGCGCGCCGCCGCGACGTCGCGCTCGGCGGGGAGCGCGGCGCCGTCGCCGCGCGTGCGCGCCACCTCGACGTCGACGCGCGCCACCTCGGCGATGCCGCCGCCATGGGCGACGCGGACGACCGCGGCGCGGCGCATGCGCGCGAGCAGGGCGAGCTGCGCGGTGTAGACCGCCTGGGCCTGGGTCGCGCGCCGGTAGTCGGCGAAGGCCTCGTCGCTGGCGAGGCGCGCCGCGCGCGCCGCGTCGGCCAGCTCGGCGACGGCGGCCTTCGCCTCCTCGACCCTGGCTCGAGCGCGCGCGTCCAGCGCACCCGAGGGCGGCAGCGTCTGTCGGTACTCGAGCATGATCATGTCGGCGTCGTCGATGGCGTACGGCCGCGTGAGCGGGAGGTTCCAGATCTGGAGCCCGACCATCGGCGGCGGCAACGCACCCTCGGCGCGGGCCTGACGGAGGAGGGCGCGTACGCGGTAGGCCGCGGCGCGGAGGCCGGGGCTCTTCGCGACCACGAGGTCGTGCAGCGCATCGCGTGCGAGGCTGTCAGCGAGCGCGGCGTCGACCGCCGGGTCGGGGAGCGGGTCGAGCGCGGTGTCGAGCGTCGGCGCGGGGCCGAGGTCGCGCTCGGTCGCGTCGATCATCTCGAGGGTTCGGTCGGAGACGCAGCCGCCGCCGATGAGCGGCGTGAGCAGGACGAGTAGGGAGCGTCGGACGAGTCGGGAGAGTCGGGAGAGGAACAGTCGCGAGAGACATAGCCGCATGGGCGCCACTCCAGAGATAGGGAGCGCCGGACGGCGCGGGCTCGGGGCCCACCGCCGCCCGGTACGGACGGATTACCGACCGCGCGCGCACGACGGCGGGCGAGGACGGCACGAGCGTCACGTACCGGGCGATCTCAGCAGAGGAAGGCGCAGTTGAGCGCGAAGCGTGGGGGCTCGGGGCCGGCGCGCGGGCTCGTCGCGACCGCCATGGTCGTGGCGATCCGGCACGCGAGCGCGGGCGGCGGGGCGATGGGGAGGTCGGCGACCGTCTCGGGCGCCAGCGATACGCCATCGGTCGCGGTGAGCGCGGCGTCGCCGACGGCCGTGAGCTGACGCACCTCGCAGCACTCGCCTGCGAGCGTCGGTCCGGCGCCGGCGCCGTCGTCTTCGTCGTCGCCGCAGCCGGTCAGTTCGGCCGAGCCCATCATCGCACACCAGAAGTAGCGCAGGCCGCTGGCCGCGGACCCCACGAGCAACAGCGCGACACACGCGGCGCTCACGCCGCGCCGACCGATGGATGCCCTGGTTCTCCTGCCGATCATGTGACGCGCGACCTCCGGTTCGACGCAATGCGCCGTGCCGAGAGAATTAGCAATCGCCGATCCACCGGTCGTGCCGGGCGGGCGTCCCACGGGGTGAGGCCGGCGTTGGCGCCGCCGGCACCTTCCGTGGGTGTCGTGCCAGGTCGCGCACCCCGCGCAACGGGAGGGTGCTTTTACCCTGATGGGGCGGGAAGGCCCACCGCGCCATCTGACGGGTCACTTCGACGGCGGCTTGAGGTTGCCGAGGAGCTGCGCCAGCAACCCCTGAAGATCGATCTTCACCGTCGCCGGCGGACCGTCGCCGGCGTTCGGCTGCTTCAGCTCGATGGTCGGCGCGGCCGCGTCGGGTGCGGCTGGCGTCGCGGTCGGCGGGGCGGTCGCGCTGTCGGTCGGGGTCGGGGTCGGCTCGGACGGGGCCGTCGCGGTCGGGGTCGTCGCGGTCGTCGCGGTCGTCGGGGCCGGGGTCGGGGTCGGCTCGGACGCGGTCGGCGCGCTCGGCTTCGCGGCCAGCGACCGCTGCAGCATCTGACCGAGACCGCCCATGAGCTGGGCGAAGAACTCGCGGCCGACGTCGCTCTTCGGCGCGTCGCTCTTCGGCACGTCGGAATTCGGCGCGTCGCTCTTCGGCGCGTCGGAATTCGGCGCGTCGCTCTTCGGCGCGTCGGCCTTCGCCGCATCCGACGCGTCGGTCGCGGCGGCGTCCGCGCTCGGCGCCTCAGGCAGCGGGCCGGTCGTCAGGACCGGCGGACCCTCGCTCGAGAACTTCACGTGGGCCTCGAGCGGCTGCTCGAGCCCGACGTCGAGGTGGGTCGCGCCCTTCGCGTCCTCGGCCGCCGCCGGGGTGCCGCCGACCTTGATGCCCGAGAACGCCTGCGACAGCATCGCGCCGAGGCTCGTCAGGATCGGCGCGAACGGGTTCGGCGGCTGGCCCGGCGCCGGCTTGAGCCGCTCCTGCCAGTTGGCGAAGAGCCCGTCGAGCAGCGCGCGGATGATGGGCGGCGCCTCGGTCTGCATCGAGTCGCCGCGCAGCTGGAAGCCGATCTGGCCGTCGGGCATGTCGACGAGGGAATCGACAAGCAGCTTGTCGATCGCGGCGTCGACCGCCGTGTCGAGGCGCTGCCGCCACTCGGGGCGGTCGGGGCTCCGCGACTCGGACTTGGCCTTCCAGTCGGCGCGGATCTGCTTCAGGAGCTCGGCCTTCTTCGGCGCGGACGAGCGCGGCATGGCCGAGATGCGCTGGATCTCCTGCGTGATGCTGGCGAACTCGGCCTCGATCTCGGCGAGCACGGCCGGGTCGACGTCTTCCAGGCGCTGCGGCTCGCTCGGGGGCTGTCCTTCCTGCATGGCTGACCTCGCTCGAAGACGTCCGTCCGTCACATTAGAAGGCGTAGACCTGGACCCCGTGGGCGCGGCCCTTCACGTCGTGGGTGCCCTGATCGCTGCCGAGCGCGCGCGTCTCGGGCGCCAGCGCCTCGACCGTCTCGGCCGACGCCAGCATGGTCGTCGACAGCTTCTTGTTGAGCGACTCGATGCGCGCGGCCAGGTTCACCACGTCGCCGATGAGGCCGTACTTCATGCGCGTCTTGCTGCCGATGTTGCCGGCCACGACCTGGCCGCTGTGGATGCCGATGCGCGCGCGCAGCGCCGTCTTGCCGGCCTGCTGCCAGATGTGCGCGATGGGCAGCTTCTGCCACTCCTGGTTGAGCTCGTTCAGGCGCGCGCGCATGGCCAGCGCGCACTTCACGCCCACCTCGGCGTGGTTGGCGACGTCGTTGGGCGCGTTGAAGACGGTGAGGATGGCGTCGCCCAGGAACTCGATGATGCACCCGTCGTGGCGGTCGATGATCTCGTTCATCGCCGCGAGGTAGGTGTTGAGCATGCCGAGCGTCTCCTGCGGCGTGACCAGCTCGGTCATGGTCGAGTAGCCCTCGATGTCCGAGAAGACGACCGTGACGTTCCGCTCCTCGCCGCCGAGCAGCGCCGCCGAGCGGTCCTGCAGCACGCGCCGCGCGATGTCGGGGCTCACGTAGCGGCCGAAGGTGTCGCGCAGGAAGTCGCGCTCCTTGAGCGACTTGGCGATGACGTTGAAGTGGTGGGTCATCAGGCCGAACTCGTCGCGGCTGTGGATGGCCAGCTCGCCCTCGAAGTCGCCGGCGGCGATGCGCCCGGCGGCGCCGTTGATGGCGGCGATGGGGCCGCGGATGCGCCGGCCGATGACCCACGCCACCAGCGCCAGCGCCGCGAAGGCGAGGCCGTACACGATGAGCGCCGTGACGATGATGCGGTCGCGCATGGCCTCGATGTGCTTGGCGTAGACGTCGACGCCGATGAGGCCGAAGGGCTTGCCGTCGGAGCGCTTGAGCGGCGCGTAGCCGCCGATGGAGGGGCCGTACTTGTCGGCGGTGAGCTCGCCCTCGACTGCGATGTGATCGAAGCCGTCCTTGATGAGCGCGGTGTCGACCGGATAGGTCTCGTTGGGCTCGCCGGGCGGCGCGTCGTCGTCGGCGTCGGCGGTGTCGAGCACGAAGCGCAGCGTGTCGGGGTCGTCGGTCGGCACCAGGATGTAGGCGGTGCCGATGTTCTCGTCCTCCCACACGAGCTTCTCGAGCCGCCCGTGCAGCGTCTTCCAGTAGGGGTCGTCGGTCGCGTGCTCGAGGTCGAGCTTGGCCAGCGCGTCGACGTCGATGTTCTGCGACAGGATCGACACCGTCGAGCGCAGCCGATCCTGCAGCGCCTTGAACTCGCTGGAGTAGGCGATGTCGTAGAAGGCGAAGCCCATGGCCGTCAGGATCGCGAACACGACCATGCCGTTGAAGAGGCTCAGCCGGACGTGGAAGCGCTGCCACGGCTTGAGTACGAAGTCTGTGCCCGGTTCCGCCACGACCAGCGACTATCGGGCCAACGCCCGCCGCTCTGCAAGCCGGCCGGATCGACGCCCGCAGCTATCCGTATTCCAGAGGTCGTCTCGGGCCACCGCAGGGCGTCGCGATTGCGCTTGCAATCCTTTGGAGGTGCCGTCCATAGTCCCGCCGCCGCGAGCGCCGGGGCGCCGGCCGCGCCGCATCTCCAGGGGACGCCATGATGAAGCGCGTGCTGACCAACCTGATGCTCGGCGTGATGACGGCCGCCGCCACGATGGTCGCTGTCGAGGCCCGGGCCGAGCCCGCCACGACGGTGTTCCTCAACGGCACGCCGACGCCGGTGTTCTTCAACGACGGCGACAGCTTCCGCGTCGTCGGCGGTCCCATGGACGGCATGAAGACGCGCCTCGCCGGCTACAACACGCTCGAGAGCTACGGCAAGGCCCACCAGTGGGGCGCGTGGACGGCGCAGGAGCTGTTCATCCTCGCCAAGATGGGCACCTACAACGCGCGCCGCGGCGTGTGGCACTGTACCTCGGACATGAAGACCGACACCTACGGCCGCACGCTGTGGGTGTGCCCCGATCTGGTGGTCGACCAGCTCGAGAAGGGCCTCGCCCACGTGCTGTCGGTGAGCTCGAGCCCGGGCGATCCGAAGTACGTCGAAGCCATGCACAAGGCGCAGGAGGCCAAGCGCGGCATCTGGGCCAAGGGCATCCCCGACTTCATCCTGACCTCGCTCCACTCGATCGACGAGTCGGCCACCGAGGACGGCACCTACAACCGCCTGGTCTCGACCAAGGACGGCCACTCGCTGAAGTGGATCCACGACGAGAAGTACAGCGAGTGCCAGACGGTGTGCGATGACGGCGCCGAGGAAGGCCCGCGCCTCGACGCGGCGCTGCGCGCGCTGAAGGGCGACCCGACGCTGGCCGGCATCATCAAGGGCGAGTCGGGCACGCGCCCCTACGATGACGAGGCGCTCATGATCATCGCCAGCGACTACGCGCGGAAGAAGCCGCTCGATCGCCACATGAAGAAGGCCGACCACCTGGCGCTGTTCATGAAGGTGCTGGACGGCCTCGGCCAGAAGGGCGAGCTCGGCGGCCGCACCCCGAACATCCCGGCGTGCATGATCTACGTCGACTTCCAGCGCCGCTTCGGCGGCGGTCGCGCGGCGTGTCTCAAGTGAAGCGCGCCCTCGCCATCTCCGCCGCGCTGGCGCTGCCCGCCGCGGCCATCGTCGGCATGGGGGTCGGCTGCTCGTACACCGAGCCGGCCTTCCCGGTGCTCGGCTACGAGACCAACGATCAGAACTGCTCGGACGGGATCGACAACGACCTCGATGGCGTCACCGACTGCGAGGACGCCGACTGCATCTTCACGTCGGGCTTCTGCGGCGAGATCATCCCGCTCATCCCGCCGCCGTATCAGGTCGAGGCCACCGTGCAGCTGTGCCACGACGGCATCGACAATGACGACGACGGCCAGTTCGACTGCGGCGACCGGAAGTGCCAGGCCATCGCCGAGACCTGCTGCCTGCGCGAGTTCAGCAACGAGCTGTGCTCGGACAAGCGCGACAACGACGGCAACGGCTTCGTCGACTGCCTCGATTTCGGCTGCTCGCGCGGCGCCTTCGTGACGGTCTGCGAGGACACCGAGGTCGACTGCGGCGACGGCTTCGACAACGATCAGGACGGCAAGACCGACTGCGACGACGACGAGTGCAACGACGTCGCGCCGTGCATCGAGACGCAGTGCGGCGACGGCGTCGACAACGACGGCGACGGCAAGACCGACTGCGACGACTCGAGCTGCGGCGGGCAGGGCGACTGCAAGACGACCGAGGACACCCCCGAGCGCTGCGTCGACAGCATCGACAACGACGGCAACGGCTTCACCGACTGCGACGACTTCTCGTGCTCGAAGTCGACCAACCCGGACGTGCTCGCGGCGTGCGCGGCGCAGCCCAAGGAAGACACGGTCGAGACCTGCACCAACGGCATCGACGAGGACCACAACGGCTTCACCGACTGCGCCGACTTCTCGTGCTCGAAGTCGACCGACCAGGCGGTGCTCGATGCGTGCGCGGCCATCGGCGAGAACACGCTCGACAAGTGCCAGAACGGCAAGGACGACGACAAGAACGGCTTCACCGACTGCGCCGACTTCTCGTGCTCGAAGTCGACCGACCCGGCCGTGCTGGCGATGTGCGCCGAGAAGGGCGAGAACACGGTCGAGAAGTGCAGCGACGGCAAGGACAACGACAAGAACGGCTTCATCGACTGCCTCGACTTCTCGTGCTCGAAGTCGGTCGATCCGGCGGTGCTGGCGGTGTGCGCCGACAAGCTCGAGGCCGACCCGGCCAAGTGCAGCGACGGCATCGACAACGACGGCAACGGCTTCGTCGACTGCAACGACTTCTCGTGCAGCCAGAGCACCGATTTCGCCGTGCGGCGCGTGTGCCACGAGAGCGCCGCGGCGACGCCCGAGGAGGCCGACCAGGCCTGCTCGAATGGGGCCGATGACGACGGCGACGGCTTCGTCGACTGCGCCGACTGGGACTGCACCTGGGATCCGAACGTGAGCGTGTGCGCCGACGTGCCGCGCATCTGCGAGTGAGGTAGCGTGATGAGGCCGATCAAGATGACCATGGGCATGGTGTGGGGCCTCGTGTGCTCCGCCGTCACGCTGGGCCTCGCGCCCTCCGCTCGCGCCGCCGAGCCCGCTCCGGCTCCGGCCGACGCGGTCGAGAAGGACTGCGCCGACGGCATCGACAACGACGGCGACACCGTCCTCGACTGCGGCGACAACGACTGCATCGACTTCCCGGCGTGCAAGCCCGACGGCCAGATCGAGAACACCGACAAGCGCTGCAGCGACTGGATCGACAACGATCAGGACGGGCACATCGACTGCGACGACGATGACTGCTTCGCCAGCGGCATCACCGTGTGCCAGGGCAGCTGGGACAAGTCCCACGGCGCCGCCAACAAGCTCGGCGGCAGCGCCGTCGACAACGATGCGCTGCCCGATCTGCCGCCCGGCGCCTCGGTCGAGGATCTCCTCGGCAAGGGCAACGACAAGGACGGCGAGCGCTCGGACGAGGTGTGCGCCGACGGCATCGACAACGACGGCGACGGCGCCACCGACTGCGCCGACCTCGGCTGTCGCTTCGACCCGACCGTGTCGGTGTGCCGCGAGAACCCGGGCGTCCGCTTCTCGGTCGTCTCGCACATCTCGCAGATCTACGACATCGAAGCCGACACGATGGACACGCGCTTCACCGTGCTGCAGCTGCGCGCCTTCGGGCCGATGCCGTTCATCCAGGACTCCTTCTTCCTGGTGTCGATGCGCGCCGAGCGCACGCCGCGCCTCACCTTCGCGATGTTCCAGGTGCCCATCGGCAAGGGCCACTACCTCAACATCAACTCGGGCGGCGGCGGCCTGTCGACGGCGCTCATCCGCTCGGCCTCGAAGCAGCTGCTCATCGACTCGCCGTTCTACCTCTACAACGCCTTCGAGCAGGGCAACGGCGCGGCCGTCGAGGTCGGCGGCCCGCTCGACTCGGGCGGCACCCTCGACTATCGCGTGTACGTGGCGGGCGGCTCGGGTCGCTCGAACGGCAACGTCGGCGGCCGCTTCTTCACCTTCGACAACACCAACTACACCTGGTCGGTCGGCGCGCAGGTCGCCATCGACCTCGTCGGCCACCTGACCCGCTGGGACAACCCGCTCCTCTACACGCCGGTGCCGACCGCGGTCGGCATGAGCCTGGGCGTGAAGTACGACCAGCGCGCCCAGGAGCGCTACCCGGCGCTGAACCTGAACCTCACGGCGCGCTCGGCCGGCTTCATCGGCTCGGCCGAGCTCTACGGCAAGCGCGAGCTCAACTTCGGCTCGTGGCAGGCCGCTTATAATGTGTCGCTCGGCTACCTCATCGTCGACAAGACGCTCATGGCCGCGGCCGACTTCGGCCAGTACATCCCGGGCGACCTCGGCGACCCGCCGTCGGTGGCGCAGACCGACATCGCGCGCCAGCTGAAGGAGCTGCAGTGGCGGCTCGGCCTCCACTACTACTACTGGAAGAACGTCGGCGTGCTGTCGGCCATCTACACCGACCGCACCGTGGCCAACTCGGTCGAGGGCGCGGCCGACACGCACGAGCGCACGGTGAAGCTCGTCGCGCAGTGGCGCTTCTGAGGAAGCCCGAAGGCGGTCCGGCCGGAGCGTGACGTGCCTGAGCTGAGGCTGCGCGGGCTCGCGCCCGAGGACCTCGCGCCGCTGCTGGCGCTGCAGCACGCCACGACCGGCCGCATGCCGGCGTGGAGCGCGGCCCAGCTCGAGGGCCAGCTGACCGACATCGGCCGCGACGGCGGCCGGCGGGTAGTCATCGTCACGGCCGACGACGCGGTCGTCGCCGGCGCGGGCTACGTGCCGGCGGGCCGCGAGCACTTCGTGGCGCCGTCGCTCGCCGCCGACGAGGAAGCCGCTCACGCGCTCTTCGCCGAGCTCGAGCGGCGCGCCGCGGGGGCCGACTTCGTGCGCGTGAGCTGCGGCGATGGCGAGCACGCCAAGCGGCGCGCGCTCGAGCGCCGCGGCTATCGCCAGGCCTTCGCCTTCGTGACCGTCGTGCGCGCGACCGCCGACGCGCGGGCTTCGGGCCGCGCCATCGACGGGCTCCGCCGCGTGCCGGTCGCCGAGGTCCCGCTCGAGCAGATGCGCGCCGTCCACAACGAGGCCTTCCGCGGCGTGCCCAACGCGCCCGAGCAGTCGCTGGCCGAGGTCGCCCACGACGTCGGCCGGCTCTTCGCCGACGGCTCGGGCGCGTGGCTCGACGCGAGCGGCGCCGTCGCCGGCTACCTCTGGCTCATGCGCGAAGAGGACGGCCGCGGCCTCCACAGCGCCATCGACTCGGTCGGCACGGCGAACGCGTGGCGCGGCCGCGGCCTCGGCAAGGTCATGGTCGAGCACGCGCTCGCCAGGTCGGCGGCCGCGGGCATCCCCGAGACGCGCGCGCTCATCGCCTCGACCAACGCCGCCTCGCTGGCGCTCCACACCGCGTGCGGCTTCGTCGAGGCGCGGCGCCGCGCGGTGCTCCAGCTCGACCGCCCCGGTCTGCCGCCGATCGCTTGACAGTCGTCGCGCCGAGGGCGCCAATCCCGGCATGACGCTGCACGCTCGCACGCGCTCGCCCCTCGTCCTCGCGCTCCGCGTCGCGGTCGTGGCCGCGGTCGCCGCGCTCGCCGCGAGCGCGCGCCCGGCGCGGGCCGACGCGCTGCCGCCCGACGAGGACTGCCCCTCGGGCCAGGTCTACGTGCGCGGCCACTCGGGCGGGTGCCGGCCCGAAGCGCCGAGCGACTGCGCGCCCGGCTGGCGCGGCGCCATCGGCGGCGTCTGCATGGTGGCGACCGTCGACGAGGGCGTCGCCTGCGCGTCGGGCACCGAGCCGCACGACGCCACGCTGTGCCTCCAGAAGATGCTCGATCGCGGCAACGGCCGCGTGGTCTACGATCCGCCGCACGAGTTCGACCTGGCCGTGGGCATCGTCGGCCCGGGCGCCGAGTGCAAAGGCGACAAGCGCCGCGCCGTGCCCGGCCGCATCTGCCTGGCACCCGGCGCGACCGCCGCCGCCTTCGTCCCGAGCGGCGAGCAGCTCGACGGGCCGCGGCTTCCGCCCAGCCCGCGCCGCGGCTGCGCGCTCGGCGACGACGGTGCGCCGTGGCTCGCTGGCGCGCTGGTCGCGCTCGCGTCGCGCAGACGGCGAGCGCGCCGCTGAGACACGAGCCGCGCCCGCATGGCGGGCCGCGGTGGATCCGTTGACAGCCATCGTTACGATTCGTATACGGACCAGACTGGTCGCGACTTGCCGCGCCACCGACCCCCATCGCACGTCCGTCGGACCTCCCGCTCCAGGTTCAACAATGCTCACACGCACCCTGCTCCTCTGCGGTCTGCTCCTCGTGTCTTCGACGGCGGCCGCCCAGCCGGCCATCTCGGAGACGGGCTGGAGCTCGCTCTTCACCCAGACCACGGCGGCCAACACCGGCGTCGTGGCGATCGGCCCGAGCGGCACGATCTACTGGGGCACGTTCGACAACCCGACCATCATCAAGAGCCGCTCGCCGCAGGGGCGCGTCACGTCGCTGCACACGACCGCCATCATCACCGGCATGACGGCCGTCGGGACCAAGGTCTACTTCGCGAGCGACTCGACCAACATCGTGCGCCAGGTCGTGCCCGGCCAGGTGCCGACCGACTTCGTCGCCGACCTGCGGCCCGGCTCGGGCGGTGACGACGACCCGGCCGGCATCGAGTTCGTGCCCTCGACCTGGACCGGCGGCAGCCTCGTGGCGGCCGGCGACCTGATCGTGGCCGACTCGGGCGGCGCGCGCGTCTTCGCCGTCAACAGCAGCGGCACGCCGCGCGTCATCTCGGGCACGTTCACGGCCGGGGCGGTCGTCGACGTCGCCGTCTCCAACACCGCCGTCTACATCCTCGACCGCACCAACGGCACCATCTCCGCGCTGAGCGGCAACGGCGCCACCGCCATCCCGGTCCTGCAGGTCATCACCGGCACCGCCTTCGGCGGCAACCCCGTCGGCCTCGAGTGGGACCCGGCCACCAACACCCTCATCGTCGCCGTCAACCGCACCGGCGCCAACGACGTGCTGCTGCGCCTCACCCCGGGCGCCGTCGCCAACACCTGGACCTCGGCCGCCATCGGCTCGGGCTTCGACTTCGACGACACCGCCACCCAGGTGCTCGACCTGTCGGCCGACAACACCACGCTGGTCGTCGCCCAGGCCACGAGCATCGTCGCCTTCGCGCGCTGCAGCCTCTTCGGCGCGCGCGACTGCGACGCCGACGGCCGCGCCGACGTGTGCAACGTGCTGGTCGACGCCGATCCCGACTGCAACGACAACCTCGTGCCCGACACGTGCGACATCGCCGTCGGCGGCGCCTCGACCGACTGCGACGGCGACCACATCCCCGACGAGTGCGGCTCCTGCAACGCGCCGGTCGAGATCGTCTTCGCCGTCGACACCTCGGGCTCGATGGACGACGAGGCCGCGGTGCTCTGCGCCAACATCGACTCGATCGTGACGTCGCTCCAGGCCGAGGGCATCCAGGTCACGGCGCGCATCTTCGGCATCGGCCAGAACGCCGCCGACGCGGGCGCCGCCTTCTCGTGCCTGCAGGGCAAGATCGTCGACTTCATGTCGGGCGACGTGCCCGGCACGCCGCCCAACACCGTCATCGGCGCCACGACCTACGACCAGCAGACGCTTGCCGGCGGCTGCACCGGCACGAGCATCGAGGAGGACTGGGGCCGCGCGACGTCGGTCATCTCCGGCAACTTCGCCTGGACGGCCGGCTCCATCCGCGTCGTCGTGCCCATCAGCGACGAGGGTCCGTGGTGCGGCTCGGCCCCGGTCGACCAGGCCGACGCCGACGCCGCGTCGTACGCCACGACGGTCGCGCACGGCGCGGGCGTCATCGTCTCGCCCATCCTGGCCTCGGGCTACAGCGACGCGGGCAACGTGCCGATGGAGAGCTACGCCGTCGGCCTCGCCAACGGCACCGGCGGCACGGTCACGCGCGAGCTCGCCGGTGACGCGCTCATCGAGGGCATCAAGAACATCGTGCGCGACGCCTGCGTGGCGAGCAACGACTGCGACAACAACGGCGTCAACGACCTCTGCGACGTGCAGGGCGGCGCCCAGGACTGCAACCACAACAACCGCCCCGACACCTGCGACGGCACGGTCATCTGCAACACCAAGCCCGTCGCCAACCCCGACACCGGCTTCACCCAGGCCGGCACGCCGGTGACGCTCGCGACCGCCATCACCGCCAACGACAGCGACGCCGAGGGCGGCCTCCAGCCCTCGACCGTCGACCTCGACCCCATCGCCGCCGGCGTCCAGAAGACGGTCACGGTCGCCTCGGGCGTCTTCTCGGTGACCAACGCCGGCATCCTCACCTACACGCCGGCCGCCGGCTTCCACGGCCTGGCCGAGATCCAGTACGCGGTGGCCGACACCGACGGCGCCTACTCGGACCCGGCCGCGGTGAGCATCACCGTCAACGCCCCGCCGACCGCGCAGAACGACAGCTACACGCTGCTCAGCGCCGCGACCATCCCGCTCACGCCGAACATCTACGACAACGACTTCGACGTCGACGGCTCGATCCTCGTCGCGACCTACGACCTCGATCCCGGCACCGCCGGGCGCCAGACGACGAAGGCCGTCACCGGCGCCACGGTGAGCATCGACAACGGCGGCCACGTCACGCTGACGCCGACGTCGAGCGGCTTCACCGGCACCATCACCTTCACCTACGTCGTCAACGACGACCGCGGCGGCCTCTCGAACGTCGCGACGGTGACCGTGCGCGTGGTGCAGTGCCTGGCGGCCGGCGACTGCCCCGACACCAACGCCTGCACCATCCCGTCGTGCTCGGCGCAGAACACCTGCACCTACGGCAACGAGCCGCCCAACACGCCGTGCCCTGACGGCCTCTGCGACGGTAGCGGCACCTGCATCACCTGCCACGACACGGCCACCGGCGCGACCGCCGACCAGGGCTGCGGCGAGCCGACCTCGGAGTGCAAGGTCAGCGGCGCGGCCGGCAACAAGTGCGTGGTGTGCGAGGACGACGCCGCGGTCGGCCAGATCGACGGCGGCTGCGATCAGACCAAGCCGGCCTGCGACGCCTCGAACCCGTCGAACCCGACCTGCTGGGAGTGCCTGAACGACGCCTACTGCCCGGTGGGCAAGGTCTGCACGCCGGACCGCAAGTGCGCGCCCTGCGAGGACTCGAGCCCGAACGGCACCGACCACGGCTGCAACGCCGGCACGCCGGTGTGCGACGACAGCATCACGGGCGGCGAGAAGTGCGTCACCTGCGAGGACACGAAGCCCGGCGCGCAGCAGGACGACGGCTGCAACGGCACGAACCCGGTGTGCGACGAGACCGTCGTGCCGGGCGGGCGCTGCGAGCCGTGCGTCGACGACGACAGCGGCCCCAACGGCCACGACAGCGGCTGCACCGGCACGACGCCCTTCTGCGTGGACCCGCCGGGCACCTCGTCGCGCTTCTGCGGTGAGTGCACGAAGGACGAGGACTGCAGCGGCGACCTCGTGTGCCGCAGCAACACCTGCGTGGACCTCGGCGACACGCTCGCGGTCGACGACAGCTATCGCACCAACAAGGGCACGACCCTGGTCGTGGGCAGCACCAGCCTCGGCCTCATCGGCAACGACCAGCTGCCGCCGGGCACCAGCGGCACCGTCGCGGTCGTGACCGGCACGGCGCCGCCGGCCAGCCAGGGCATCCTGAGCCTCAACCCCGACGGCACCTTCACCTTCATCCCGGCCGCGACCTACGTGGGCAACGTGACCTTCACGTACCGCCTCACCAACACCACCAACGGCGCCATCTCGGACGGCCACGTCGTCATCATCGTGAGCGGCCCGCCGGTCGCGGCCAACGACACGGTCATCACGCCGGAGGACACGCCGAAGACGTTCGACCCGCTGGCCAACGACAGCGATCCGAACAACGACCCGCTGACGCTGACGACCTACACCAACCCGTCGCACGGCACCGTCACGAAGAACCCCGACGGTACCTTCACGTACAACCCGGCGCCGAACTTCAACGGCCCCGACCAGATGACCTACACCGTCTGCGACCCGGGCAACCTGTGCACGACGGGCACCGTCTTCATCTCGGTGACGCCGGTCGACGATGCGCCGGTCGCCAAGGACGACGTCACGACGACGCCGGAGGACGTGGCCGTGCTCGTGGTCGTCCTGTCGAACGACGTCGAGGTCGACGGCCAGCCGCTGCGCGTGACGCGCATCAAGAACCTGCCGACCAGCGGCACGGCCGAGATCCAGCCGGACGGCACGGTGCTCTACACGCCGCGCGCCGACTTCAACGGCCAGGACGCCTTCGTCTACGAGGTCTGCGACTCGACCAACGCCTGCGCCACGGCGGCCGTGCTGGTCACGGTCACGCCGCAGAACGACCGGCCGGTGGCCGGTGACGACGGGGCCACTACGCCGACCGGCGTCGCGGTCACGGTGTCGGTGCTCGACAACGACAGCGACGTCGACGGCGACGAGCTCACGATCTCGCGCATCGTGTTCGAGCCCGAGGGTGCGACCGCGGTCATCGTCGGCGACTCGATCAAGGTGACGCCGGACGCCGACACGACCGGCCCCATCACGCTCATCTACGAGGTCTGCGATCCTGACGGCCTGTGCGACCAGGCCGAGGTGCGCGTGGTGGTCGGCATCAGCAACGGCGCGCCCGAGCCGAGCGACGACACGGCCACGACCCCGACCGGCACGCCGGTGACGGTCGACGTGACCGGCAACGACACCGACCCTGACGGCGACCCGCTCGAGCTCACCGACGTGGGCGTGCCGACCAACGGCACGGTCGTCATCACGGACGGCGACGTGGTCTATACGCCGGCGCCGGGCTACGTCGGCACCGACACCTTCACCTACACGGTGTGCGACGCGGCCGGCGCGTGCGCCACCGGCCACGTGGTGGTGACCGTGACGCCGGGCGCCAACCGCCCGCCGATCGCGGCCGACGACATCGTCAACACCATCACCGGCACGCCGGTGACCATCGACGTGACCGCCAACGACGTCGACCCCGACGGCGACACCGTCACCGTCGACGTCATCGACACGCCGCCGGCCCACGGCACGGCCAAGGTGAACGCCGACGGCACCGTCACCTACACGCCGGAGACCGGCTTCGTCGGGACCGATCACTTCATCGTGCAGGTGAAGGACGGCCACGGCGGCACCGACACCTCGCAGGTCATCGTGGTGGTGAAGCCCGATGACAACCTGCCGCCGATCGCGGTCGACGACGCCTACGAGGCCTCCGACGTCGTGCCGACGCCGCTCGACGTGCGCAGCAACGACAGCGATCCGAACGGCGACCCGCTCTACATCGTGGACGTGGTGCAGCCGTCGGTCGGCACCGTCATCGTGACGCCGCTCGGCGACCTCGACTACCAGCCCGACGGCATCCCGACCGACCGCGACGCCGAGGGCCGGCCCTACGTGACCTTCACCTACACCATCTCGGATGGTCGCGGCGGCACCGACAAGGCCACCGTCACGCTCACCTTCCCGGCACCCAACACGCCGCCGGTCGCGCTCGACGACGTGGCCACCACGCCCGAGGACACCGCCGTCCTGGTGGTGGTCCAGTCGAACGACAGCGACCCCGACGGTGACCCGCTGACGACCAGCGCCATCCCCGAGCCCCCCAAGCACGGCACGGCCGTCATCCAGGGGACCAACATCCTCTACACGCCGGCGCTCAACTGGATCGGCGACGACAGCTTCACCTACCAGGTGTGCGACGGCCGCGGCGGCTGCGCCGAGGCGACGGTCCTCGTGAAGACCACCTCGCTCAACGATCGGCCCATCGCCGGCGACGACGCCATCTCGATCGAGGTCGACGAGGTGCGCATCATCGACGTCATCATCAACGACAGCGACCCCGACGGCGACGAGCTCAACGTCACGCGCATCGTGCTGCCGCCCACCAACGGCACCGCCTTCCCGAACCCCGACGGCACGGTGACCTACCAGCCGAAGGAAGGCTACGTCGGCACCGACAAGTTCATCTACGAGGTGTGCGACCCGAGCGGCCTCTGCGACACCGCCATCGTCAGCGTCGATGTCGGCAGCGGCAACCACGACCCGGTGGTCGAGGACGACGACGTCGAGACGCCGCAGAACACCACCGTGTCGATCGACGTCCTCGACAACGACAGCGACCCCGACGGCGACGACCTCACGGTCCAGCAGGTCGAGGACCCGATGCACGGCACGGCGACCTCGAACCCGGACGGCAGCATCGACTACACGCCCGACGCCGACTTCGTGGGCACCGACGTGTTCTTCTACGTCGCCTGCGACGACCTCGGGGCGTGCGCCACGGCCTTCGTCGTCGTCACCGTCACCGACGGCCCGAACGGCCCGCCGATCGCCATCGACGACACCATCTCGACGCCGGCCGGCACGCCGCTCACCTTCGACCCGACGCTGAACGACAGCGACCCCGACGGTGACGACCTGACCACGACCCACGCCACCGATCCCGACCACGGCACGACCGTCGTCAACCCCGACGGCACCGTCACCTACAGCCCCGACCCGGGCTACAGCGGCGACGACACCTTCGAGGTCACCATCGACGACGGCCATGGCGGCACCGACACCTCGACGGTCCACGTCGTGGTCACGCCGGGCACCAACCACCCGCCCGACGCGGTGGACGACGACTACGACGTGCCCACCGGCTTCTCGGCGCCGCTCACGGTGCTCGAGAACGACACCGATCCCGACGGCGACCCGCTGGTCGTGGTCGACGTCGTGCAGCCCGACCACGGCGTGGTCTCGGTCGATCCGGGCGGCGCGCTGACCTACCTCTCCGACCCGTCGTACTGCGGGCCCGACGCCTTCAGCTACACCATCAGCGACGGCCGCGGCGGCTTCGACTCCGCCAACGTCACGGTGCGCGTCAGCGACCGCGACGGCGACCGGCTGTGCGACCAGTGGGAGACCGACGTCACCGGCACCGACCCCGACGACCCCGACTCGGACGACGACGGCATCGATGACGGCACCGAGGTGGGCGGCGGCGACGACCCGCTCGTCTACGACCCGGGCCACGACACCGACCCGCTCGACGCCGACACCGACGACGACGGCCTCAAGGACGGCGACGAGATCGACGGCACCGGCCCGCTCGAGGACTTCGGCCCGCTCGACCCGCTCGACCCCGACACCGACGACGACGGCGTGAACGACGGCGTCGAGGTGGGTGTCGTGACGCCGGTGCCGGGCGGCGTGACCGACGTCGGCGACGTGCCGTACGCCGGCACCGACCTGACGGTGTGGTTCCCCGATGCCGATCCCGAGACCACCACCGACCCGCTCGACGACGACACCGACGACGACGGCCTGAAGGACGGCACCGAGGACGCCAACGGCAACGGCAGCTGGGACGGCACCATCGGCACGACCGGCACGCCGGGCGTGGGCGAGACCGATCCGCTCGACGTCGACACCGACGGCGACGGCATCCAGGACGGCACGGAGTCGGGCCTCGACACCCCGAGGGCAACGACACCAACACCAACATCTTCAAGCCGGACCTGAACCCCGAGGACCACACCGATCCGCTCGATCCCGATACCGACGACGGCGGCCTGAAGGATGGCGAGGAGGACCTCAACTTCAACGGCTACATCGATCCGGGCGAGCTCGATCCGAACTACGGTCCCGACGACCAGGGCGGCCTCGGCGACGGCCTCGTGGCCGAGGGCGGCGGTTGCGCGGGCGGCGGTGCGGAGCTCGGCTTCGTCATGGCGCTGGCCGGCGTCGCGCTCGTGCTCGGACGGCGGCGCCGCAGCGCGCTGTGACATCCTTGGTGGGACCGGTGGTGCGCGCGCTGAAGCAGCGCGTGCTGCCGGGCCTGCGCGCGCTGCTGCGACGGCCGAAGGCCGGCTCGCGCTTCTACGGGCGCGGGCTGGCCGCGTTCGAGGCGGCCACGCCGCCCGGCTGGCCTACCCTGACCGAGCGCATCGAGGCGCTGCTCTCGCGGCGTGAGCGCGTGCGGCTCCTGGAGGTCGGCTGCGGCGAGGGGCGGCTCCTGCTCGACCTCATGGCGCGCTTCGGCGAGCGCGTCGCGCTCCACGGCCTGAACCACCCGACCCTCGGCGGCTGGCGCCGGCCCTCGCTCGACGCCGTCAATCGCCTGCACGGAACGCTCGCGCCCGAGCGCCTGGCTTCGCTGCCGCGGCCGGTCATCCGCCTCGGCGACGCGCTGGCCATGGCGTCGCTCGGCCCGGGCTGGTTCGACCTGGTCGTGAGCCAGGTCACGCTCCACCACGTGCGCGACAAGGCGCGGGCCCTCGAGCAGAGCGCGCGCCTCCTCGGGCCGGGCGGCGCGCTTCGTGCACCAGCTCGATCGCGCCGAGCTCGAGCGGCCGGGCGACGAGCTGCCGCGCTTCGAGATCCGGCAGGCCGGCCGCCGCGTCTCGACCGCCGCCGTGCTGGCCGAGCGCGGGCTGCGCGGGCAGCGCCGGGCGCAGCGTGCTGGTCGAGTGGACGCGCGCGCCGGGCGTGCCTCGACCTCGCGCTCGGCCTGACGCTCGACGCGTCGGCGTGCGTGAACCTCAAGCGGCCCGGCGATGCGCATGCCGAAGGTCGCTGGGGCTGGCGCAGCGTCTATCGCCTGGGCTGAAGCATCGTCGATGAACGGGTGGCCTCGCTCCGGTCGCCCCCATCCGGCTCCTGCTTGCGGTCGCGACCCGCAACGACACGGCCCTGACCACGGGTGTGGACGGGGCCGGTCGCGAGCCGCTCGGAGGCGGCTCACGGCGCATCGCGGAAGCTCAGTGGGCCTTGTGCACGAGCCGCACGGCCAGGTCGCCGTCGGTCGAGTGGCAGGTCGCGCACGACTCGACGCCGCTCGGCTGGGCGGTCATGACGTCGGTGTGGGCGACGGCCTCGGGCCAGCTGTGGCAGCCGGTGCACGAGAAGCTCCAGTCGCGGACCGGCTTCACCTGCTGGGTCGGATGGTTGCGGTTCGACGGCTGCTCCCAGACGTCCGAGGTGCCGTGGCACTTGGTGCACTGCGCCGAGCCGTTGGGCATCACCGGGAACGTCGCCTCGTGGGCGTTGTGGAGGAGGCTGTTGAAGTGGACGCCCGAGCCCGCCGTGCTGTGGCACAGCAGGCACGTGTCGCCGCCCTCGCGCCCGCCGCCGTGGAACGACAGCTCGTTGTGGCAGGTGTTGCAGTTGGCGCCGGTGTCGATGAACGCGTACGGCGTGATGGTCGTCGCGGTGGCGCCGTAGAGGGCGTCGAAGCGCGAGGACTTGGTCGTGCCGCGGTAGGTCTGCCACTCGTTGTAGGCGCCGTACTCGACCGGCACGTAGCCCCACAGCGCGAAGGTGTAGGTGCCGTCGATGATGGGCTTGCCGCGCCAGTCGCCCCACGTCTCGTCGGTCTTCTCCTGCGCGTCGAGCGGCGCGAAGTAGACCGTCTGCAGCGTGTCGGCCGCGTTGCGCTTCCAGCCGAAGCGGCCGTCGGTGCGGTAGGTCAGCGCGAAGGCGTTGGTCGACGTCGCGGCCAGCGTGATCGTGCCGTTGGTGGAGTCCAGCGTGTAGTCGGTGCCCTCCTGGCGGAAGGTCAGCGTGACCTCCTTCACGGACGCGTTGGCGGCGTGGGTCCAGCGCAGCGGCGACTTGAGCGTGAGCTTGTTGGTGGTGGCGTCGACGGCGCTCAGCGCGACGAACTCGGCGTTGGCGTTGCCGTCGTCGATGAGGATGTTGTCGTTGGCGGCGAGGCCGGCCGACGACGCCACGTAGATGTGGCGGACGAGCATGCCCGACGCGTTCGCGAGGCTGGTCGGCGTGCCGACCACCGCGGTCTGCTCGAACAGCGTCTGGCGGCCGTACCACACCGGCGCGTTGCCGGCCGTGAGCACCGGGTTGGCCGAGCCGTCGGCCTTGCCGAGGTACTCGGTCGAGAAGTCCATCGGGACCTTCACCGCGTAGGTCGCGGCCGGCGCGACGTAGTCGTAGTAGAAGCGGTCGCCCACGGCGTAGGCGCTCTTGCCGGCCGTCAGCGCGAACACGATCGGGTTGGCGGCGCTGCCCTTGAAGACCGCCAGGCTCATCTTGTCGCCGGCCGCGAAGGCGGTCGTGCCGACGGTGAGGTTGAAGGCGACGCTGCCGTCGTTCGAGGTGAAGCGCGTGACCGTGCTGATGCTGGCCGCCAGCGTGCCCGAGCCGATGCTGTTCGAGCCGGCCTTGACGCTGAAGCTGGTGGGCGTGGCGAACTCGATGGTGAGGCCCTGGGCCACCGCCGCGCTGGTCGCGACGATGTTGCCGAAGGAGACGCCCGTGGGGACGACGCTGGTGGCGACCGGCAGCGAGCCGGTGCCGAGCGCGCCGGTGGCGAGGCCGGTGACCTTGAAGTCGGTGCTCGAGGTGAACTCGACGATGATGACGTCGCTGGTGGTCGCGCCGTTCGGCAGGATCTTGCCCATCACGCCCTTGTTCGAGGTCGACGGCGCCGCGAGGCGGCCGGTGAAGTCGAACGGGCTGGCCGTGAGCGCGCCGGGGATGGTGACCTGACGATTGATGGTCGGGCCGCTGACGGCGAGGCTCACCGAGGTGAAGTCGGTGATGGGCACGTCGGTCGCGCCGGCCTTGAGGGTGAAGTTGATGGTCGGGCGGTCGCCGGCCACGAGCTTGCCGTCGGTGCCGGTGCCGCCGCTCACGCTGGTGATGTTGAAGGTCGTGTCGGGGCTCAGCGTGGTGTCGAAGATGGGGTGCTCGTGGACCTTCTGGATCGACGACGAGAAGGCCGGGTCGGCCTGGTGGCAGCTCGTGCAGATGGTCTCGGGGAGGTTCGGGCCCATCGTCTGGCCGTTGGCGATGTAGTTCTTGGTGTAGTCGACGTCGTCATGGCAGCTGCCGCAGGTCGCGCGCGTCGGCGCCGTGTAGGCGTTCTGGCCCTGGGCCGGAGCGGGCAGCGGGCCGGCGCCGTCGGGGTCGCCGTGGCAGTCGGTGCACGAGGTGACGCCCTTCCGGATGTTGTCCTCGGCCGTCTTGGCGGCGGCCGCCAGCGACGAGTAGCCGGCGTCCTTGGGCATGGCGATGTTGAAGTTCGGGAAGGCGGGATAGACGATGCCCGAGAAGTCGGTGTCGCCGATCTTGTAGGGGACCTTCGCGGCCGCGTAGTCGCGCGTGCCGTCGGCCTTGGTCGAGACGCCGAGCACCGACGGCAGGTGCGCGCCGTTGTGCAGCTTGTGCATCATGACCTTGAAGTCGATGGTCACGTTGGTCGCGTCGGCGGCGTCGGTGCTGTCCTTGTCCTCGGCGCCCGAGGTGTGGCAGGTCACGCACGTCTCGACGCCGTGATAGCGGCCCTCGTGGCCCTGGATGTCGTTGTGGCAGCGGTCGCAGTTGGCGTTGGTCACGACCTCGCGCGGGGCGGTCGCGGCGGCGTGGCTGAAGAGGATGTTGTGCGTCAGGTGGCCGGCGTCCAGCGCCTCCTCGCCCTCGAAGTAGTAGGTCTTCCAGAAGTTGAGGACGACCGTGTACGAGCCAGCCGGCAGCGGACCGGTGAGCTCGCCGGCCGTGAACTTGGTGGTGTCGTAGAGCGGCACGCCGAAGTTGGCCGGGATGGGGTCGGCGAAGGTGTAGGTGTAGGTGCCGTCACCGTTGTAGACGGCGGCGGTGCGCACGTCGTCGTAGCGCGCCTTGTCGCGGGCGGCCGGCAGGATGTGCTGGTAGTTGGTGATCGGGCCCGAGAGCCAGGCGCTGCCGGCGTCGAGCTGGTCGAGGGGCAGCGCGCGGCCGGCCTTGTTCTGGACCTTGAAGGTCACCGACACGTGGTCGCCGGGGGCGAAGGTGCCGTCGGTGTTGCTCGCGCCCTTCACGTCGACGAGCGTCGCGACCAGGCCCGGGAGGTCCTGGTGGAGGTCGAGGTAGGGGTCGGTCGGGCCGGGCTGGATGAAGATGTGGGTGCCGTCGGTGCAGTCGACGGTCTGGCTGCCGTCGCCGTTGTCCTTGGCCGAGCACGAGATGCCGTCCTCGCCGTCGGTGCCGTTGACGCCGTCCTGGCCGTCCTGGCCATTCTGGCCATCCTGGCCGTTGGTGCCGTCCTTGCCGTTCGACACCGTCACCGGGTCGCTCCCCGGGCAGGTGATGGTCATCGTGCCGTCGTGGTTGTCCGCGACGGCACACGGTACAGCGTCCTTGCCGTCCTGCCCGGGGTCGCCCTTCGGCCCCTGCTCGCCGGTGTCGCCGGCCGGGCCGGCCGGGCCCACATCACCGGTGTCGCCTCTCGGGCTCACGCACCCGAAAGCGAGCACGCTCAGCGCAGAGACCACGAGAGCTCGCCCTACTTCGGTTCGCATATATCCTCCTCGTTCTTCGGGCCCCGGCGCTTCGCCTCGGCCCATTCGAGTTTCGCGGAATGACGTCCGCGCGACTTCCACCACGCCATATCGATCGCTGCGCGGCAAGCAGATCGATCAGGTTTTCCATGTGTATTCAAGTGGTCGCGAGCCGAGCCGCCGGTTGGCCGCGGGCTTGTGCACAAGCCGCCGTGGGCGGGGTGGGAGCTCGCGTCAAAACGATGCCGCGATTCTTCGCCGAAATCGGCCGACGGCAATGCCTGCGTCGGGGAAAATCCAACAATTGGCAATTTGCCGTGCGCGAAATGGCCCACCAATCTGTCCAGGGCACGACCCCGTGCGCGGATGCGCCCAGTTACGTTCGGGGCCGAGGTGACGGGCCGGCGGCGACCCCCTATGATGGCGCCGGTGAGCTTTGTCGTGACGATCTACGAGCGGCGGATCGGGCTCCAGCACAGCTGGACGACGCTGGGGCTGGGTGAGGGCAGCCTCGACGACCGCGCGGCCACCATTCCCATCCTGAAGGAGCGCTTCCTCCGCCACCTGAAGGCCTGGGTGAAGCGGGCCAAGGCGCGCCAGCTGTTCCGGCTGGAGCGGCTGCCCGGGCTGGCGCGCGAGCGCCACCGCGTGACGCTCAGCGTGAACCGCATGAGCGTGGTCATCCAGGCGCCGCTCGTGGTCGAGCCGCGCCACACCGGCGCGGGCGACCCGGTGCTCATCGGCTACCACCCGCTGGCCCAGCGCGACTTCTTCCTCATCGACCCCGACAAGCCGCGGGCCGCGCAGTATCGCGTCTTCCTCGAGCACCTCGCGCGCGAGGCCAAGGACGAGGAGGACCTGCTCGACCTCGATGCGAGGAAGGACCGGCTGCGCACGCTGGTGTTCGACGCCGAGGTGCCGTCCCTGCTCGAGCGCGTGGGGCCGGCCAAGAAGGCCTGGTGGAGCGACCTCGAGCCGGAGAAGAAGAAGGGCCAGGACGGTGAGGTGGCCGAGGCCGAGCTCGACAAGATCGGCACCGACCTGAGCGAGCGCGCTACCGAGAAGGCGCTGGCCGTCGGCCTCGCGCGCGAGCCGCTCGGCACGCGGCTGCGCACGCTGGCGGCGCGCGGCCCGGTGGTGCTCATCGGGCCGCCCGGGTCGGGCAAGACGACGCTCATCCATCGCTGGGTCGGCGAGCGCCTCGACGAGGACGGCTACGCCATCCACAAGAGCCTCGACCAGGTGCGCCGCATCTGGAGCCTGTCCGGGCGACGCATCCTGGCCGGCATGAAGCACCACGGCGACTGGGAGGAGCGCATCGCCAAGGTCATCGACGAGCTCACGCGGCGGAAGGCGACGCTGGTCGTGCCCGACCTGCCGGCCTGGTCGCGGCTCGGGCGCACGCGCGACAGCGAGCGCAACCTGGCTGACGTCATGCGAGGACCGCTCGAGCGGCGCGAGGTCATCATCGTCGGCGAGGCCACCGCCGAGGCGTGGGCGCGGCTCGAGGAGGACGCGCCGGCCTTCGCGGCGCAGTTCCAGCAGCTGGTGGTCGGCGAGCCGTCGCAGGACGAGCTGACGCGCATGCTGCTCCTGCACGGGCGCGACATCGAGGACCGCGGCGTGACGCTCTACCCCGACGTCTACCCGGTGGTGCGCGACTGGTCGGCGCTCCTCTACCCCGGGCGCGCCGAGCCGGGGCGCTCGACCGCGCTCCTCTCGGAGGCCGAGAAGCTCGACGACTACGTCGACGACTGGCAGCTCGTCGAGGCGCTCTCCGAGCGGGCCGGCGTGCCGACCGACCTCTTGTCGCACACGGCGAGCAAGCCCGACTACGTGCCCGACGAGATCGGCACGCTGCGCGCGCGCGTGGTCGGTCAGACCGAGGCCACCGACGCCATGGTCGACCTGCTGCAGACGCTGCGCACCGGCCTCGTCGATCCGGCGCGGCCCTGGGGCGTCTACCTCTTCACCGGCCCGACCGGCACCGGCAAGACCGAGCTGGCCAAGGCGCTGGCCGAGGCACTCTACGGCTCGGAGGCGCGCCTCCTGCGCATCGACATGAACGAGCTCACCGGGCCCGATGCCGCGGCGCGCCTCACCGGCGGGCACTTCGGCGGCGAGCCCGACGGACGGCTGACGGCGCCCATCATGGAGATGCCGTTCCAGGTGGTGCTGCTCGACGAGCTCGAGAAGGCGCACCCGTCGGTCATGTACCTCCTCCTGCAGCTGCTCGACGAGGGGCGCCTCACCGACGCGTCGGGGCGCACCGCCGACTTCCGGCGCGCGGTCATCCTGGTGACCTCGAACCTCGGCGGCTCGGCGCGGAGCCCGCTCGGCTTCGGCGACGCGCCGAGCGCCAGCGAGAAGAAGGCCGACGCCACGCGCGCGGTGGCGGCGGCGCTGCCGCCCGAGCTGTTCAATCGCCTGGACCGCGTGCTGGCGTTCGGGCCGCTCGACGTCGGCACGGCGCGCTTCATCGCCGAGCGCCAGGTGGGGCGGCTGGCCGATCGCTACGGGCTGCGCGCGCGCAACGGCAGCCTGTCGACGACGCCCGCGCTCATCGACCTCATCGTCCGGAGGGGCTTCGATCCCGAGTACGGCGCGCGCACCGTGAAGCGCTGGATCGAGAGCCACCTCACCGACCCCATCGCCGCGGCGCTGGTCGAGGTGCCCGGCGACGGCTTCAAGCACGTCGCGGTCGACGTCGACGGCGAGCGCGTGGCCATCAGCGTCGACGCGCTGGCGCCCGCCGCGCGCGACTGGGAGGTGCCCTGGCTCGAGCTGCTCGAGGCCTCGCCGAGCGACGCCGACCAGGACCTCGACATGATGATCGGCGCGCTGGCGGCCCTCGCCGCGCGCCCCGAGCGCAAGAGCGACGACGCCGGCGGCGCGCGCGCGGTGAGCCCGGTCAGCGCCGACGACGCCGACCGCATCTACTGGCGCGACCAGTTCGACGCCGCGCTGCAGGCGGCGCTGAAGACCATGCGCCGCATCCGCTCGAACCGCCGCACGCCGGTGCGCGACATCGTCGCGGCGCTGGCCGAGGCGAGCTTCCTCGAGCGCATCGCCTCCGACGTCGGCGCCGACATCCACCGCGCCACCGTCCTCCTGTCGCGGCCGCGCGCGGCGCCCGTCGCAGCGGCTCTTCGGCGCGCTCATCGGCACGCTGTCGCAGGCGCCGTGGGAGGTCGAGGACTTCGTCAAGCTGCTTTCCAATGGCCGCATCGCCACCGACCGCGCGCGCACCGACCTCGAGGTGGTGGCCATGACCGTGTCCGGCCTCGGCGTGCGGCGCGCGCTGGCGGCCGAGGTCGGGACGCACGTCCTCGACATGACCGCCGAGGGGCTCGAGGTGGTGATGATCGAGCTCCTCCCCGACGGCGACGCCACCGCGCTGCGCGACCTGGTGGCGGCGCGCCGCGACCGGCCGGCGCCGCTGCAACCGCAGGTGCGGCTCATCCGCCACGAGACGCCGAAGAACCCGGCCGACGCGCGCGCCTACGAGCTCGAGGACTACCGGACCGGCTACCGCGAGCAGGGGCACATCGCCGACCTCGAGCAGCTCCTGGCCTGGTGCATCGCGCTCGGGCGCGCCGGTCACCCGGCGAGGGCCGACGCATGAGCGACAAGAAGAGCTGCCGCGTCTACGTCGTGGCGCACGAGAACGGCTTCGTCACCGGCATCCTCATGCGCCAGTGGAACGTCTTCTTCGACGTGCCGGCGCCGTCGGCCTACGCCCCGAGCCTCGACGAGGTGCTGCACGCGCTCGACCTCGAGCTGGCGCGGCGCTCGGCGGCGGGGCAGGAGCCGCTCGAGCGCTACCTCTGGGCCGAGACGTTCCAGATGCGCAGCGTCACCATCGAGGCGCGGCCGCAGACGTTCGTCGAGAAGCGGCCGGTCATCGGCGCGCGCTCGTTCCCGCTGAACCTGCAGTACGCCGCCTGCCAGCTGAAGGGCGGCGCGTGGCGCGTGGGGCTGCCGCGCTTCGGCTGGTGGATGGTGCTCGAGACGCTCGACCTGGCCAAGGGCGCGCTCGAGACGGCGCTCGGCGCGGCGCTGCTGGGCGAGCAGGAGACGCTGGTCTACGAGTTCCGGAAGGACGGCCGCGAGCACGTGCGCGACTGGGAGCCGCGCCTCGTCGACATCGCGCCCGACGAGGACGACGAGGACGACGACCAGGTCCTGGCCAACCGCTACCCGGAGATGCTGAAGGTCGCCGACGAGCTCGTGTCGCGGGCGCGCGCGCGCAAGGTCCAGGGCCTCTTCGGCGTGTGGAAGGACATCAACTACGAGTGGATGGCCGACAACCCGTGGAGCACGCTGTTCGTCGGGCCGAAGCTCGTCGGCAAGTCGGCGCGCATCCGCCAGCTGGCCATCCGCGCGGCGCAGCGGAAGAAGGAGAAGAAGGGCCGGAACGAGACCGGGCGCCGCCTGTGGCTCACCTCGAAGGACCGCATCCTGGCCGGCATGATGTTCCTCGGCATGTGGGAAGAGCGCGTCCTGAAGATGGTCGAGGAGATGCGCGGGCAGAACGACTGGCTCTACGTCGAGCGCCTGGCCGACCTGCTCGAGCCGGTCGGCGGCTCGAGCGGCGGGGCCATCGGCGATCTGCTGCTGCCGGCCGTCGAGGCGCGCGAGATCTCGGTCCTGAGCGAGGTCACGCCGGCCGAGATCGAGAAGCTCCAGCGCCGCCATCCGCGCTGGTACGACGCCTTCCGCTTCCAGTGGGTGTACGCGCCGGACGACGCCACGCTGGCCGGCTGGGTGCCGCAGTACGCCGAGTCGGCCGAGGCCAAGGCCGGGCGGCCGAAGACGAGCCCGTGGGACCGCGCCGCCATGCGCCGGCTCATGCAGCTCCAGGCGCGCTTCGAGCCGGGGCCGGCGCAGCCGGGCAAGGCCATCCGCTTCGTCGACTGGTGGGTGCGGGCCGAGCCGCCGGCGCCCATGACGGCCGAGCGCGTGACCGACGCCTACGCGCGCTTCAGCGGCCTGCCGGTCGACATGGTGAACGACCGCGCGCGCACGTCCGCGGCGGCCATCCAGGCCTCGCTCGAGGACCGCGTCGTGGGCCAGGCCGCGGGCGCCGAGGTGGCGGCGCGGGTCATCGCGCGCTTCAAGGCCGGGCTCAACGATCCGCTGCGGCCGCTCGGGACGCTGCTCTTCGTCGGCCCGACCGGCGTCGGCAAGACCGAGCTCGCCAAGGCCATGTGCCAGCTCATGTTCGGCCACGAGTCGAAGATGATCCGCCTCGACATGAGCGAGTACCACCTGCCGTGGTCGGCCGAGCGCCTCTTCCAGGTCGGCCGCGGCGTGACCAGCCTGGCCGAGCGCGTGCGCCAGCAGCCCATCTCGCTGGTGCTGCTCGACGAGCTGGAGAAGGCGCACCCGACCATCTTCGACGCGCTCATGGCCGTCTTCGACGAGGGCCGCTTCACCGACCACGCCGGCGAGGTCGTCGACTTCCGCACCACCGTCATCGTCATGACCTCGAACCTCGGCGCCGGCGGCCCGCGCCCGACCGGCTTCCAGGCCCACGACAGCGGCGGCCCCGACTACTTCGGCGCGGCGCGCCGCCACTTCCGCCCCGAGCTCCTGAACCGCATCGTCCACGTGGTGCCGTTCGCGGCGCTCGACCGCGGCGCCATCGCGCGCATCGTCGACCTCGAGCTCGGCAAGATCGCCCAGCGCGAGGGCCTCGGCCGCCGCGGCCTCAGCCTCGAGGTCGACCTCGCGCTGCGCGACCGCCTGGGCGACGAGGGCTACCATCCCGACTACGGCGCGCGCGCGCTCCGGCGCGTGCTCGAGGACCGGCTGGTGGTGCCGCTGGCGACGCTGCTGGCGGCCGCGCCCGAGATCCGCGACCGCGCCATCCGCGCGCGCCTCCGCGGCGACGAGGTGGTGTTCGACATCGCCTGATGCGCCGTGGTGGCGATCGGCCAGCGCGAGGCTGCTCGCCGGCCGGTCGTGGAATGGTAAACTCGCTTGACCATCGACGCTCATGGCCGGCGCCGAGGTTGCCGGTCGAGCGACGAACGGGGACTCCGATCGCGCGGACGAACGGCGCCGCATCGCGAAGACCAGGAAGCCCGGCCGCGCATCGCTGCGGGGTCGGGCTTCGAGGGCGAGCGGTCGATCGCCTTTCGGCGGCGGGCGACCGCTCTGAGGCTGACCAAGACTACTCGACGGGCGCGGTGTCCGTGCTGCCGTCGCCGCTGCTGTCGCTGCCGCCGTCGTCGGCGCCCGGGTCACCGCCACCGTGGTGGTGCGGCGGCGGGGCGCTGCCATCGGCCGGCGGGGCGCCGTCGGCCGGCGGCGCGGGCGGGACCGGGAGGCCGAGGGCCTCGAGGCACGCGCTCAGATCGGCTTCGCAGGTCTCGCGCTCGGTGCCGGCCTCGAAGCAGGCGTGGGCCGCCTCGAAGCACGCGTGCGCGGCCTCGTGGTCGACGTCGCCGCTGCCGCCGTCGGGCGGGGGCGGGCCCTCGCCGTCGGGCGGGGGCGGGCCGTCGCCGTCGTCGGGCGGGCCTTCGCCCTGGGGCGGCGGGCCGTGGTGACCGCCCATGCAGTCGCCACCCGGGCCGCCGTCGGGCGGGCCGTCGGCGTCGTCGGTCGAGCCGTCGCTCGCATCGGCGTCGTCGGGAGGGCCGTCGTGATGGCCATGGTGGCCGCCGGCCGGGGGCTCGGTCGCGTCGCCGCTCGTGCCGTCATCGGTCGTGTCCGTCGGGTCGCTCGCCGCGAGCGCGTCCGAGATGCACGACACGAAGGTGTCGGCGCAGGTCGGCACGTCGCCGCCGCCCTCGAGGCAGGCCACGAGGTCGGTGAGGCACGCCGCGCCCGCGTCGCCGGCTTGCGCCGCGAGGGCCGACTCTTGCGCCGTCGGCGCCGTCGAGGTCGTGACGGTGCTGCTGTCGCAGGCGGCGAAGAGCCCCATCGCGCCCGCCATCATCATCCATGGGTGTCGCATCGTGTCGTCTCCGCGTGTCGATTCGCCAGCGCGCTGGCGAAGCCAGGCAAGCTGGCGATGAGCTCGTCAGGCAGACGCGCCCAAAGCACGGCCGACCCGACGAGGGTTTGGGCATCCCCGTCCCCAGGGAGCACAAGCCATTCGACACGTGGTCTCGAACGATCCGAAGCGCCGCATACTGATGTTTCTCACAGAGTCCCTGGACGCGGCGCTTCGCCAGGGAGGGCCGAGCGAGGGGCGACCGAACAGTGTTCGATCGACCCTCGTCCCGGATGGGCAGCTCGAGCGCTAGACCGGAAGAGCTCCGGTCTCGGGCTCAGTAGCCGCCGCGACCGCCGCCACCGCCACGGCCGCCGCCGCCGCCGCCGAAGCCGCCGCGACCACCACCGCCACCGCCGCCGCCGCCGCCGGTCTTCTCCTGAGCCTCGTTGACCCGGACGGTGCGGCCGTCGAGGGTCTTGCCGTCCATACCCGTGATGGCAGCCGCAGCCGCCGTGGCATCCTGGAACGTCACGAACCCGAATCCGCGCGAGCGGCCGGTCTCACGATCCATCACGACCTTGGCGTCGGTGACGTCGCCGTACTGCGCGAACGCCTGGTGGAGGCTCTGATCATTGGTATTCCAGTCCAGGCCACCGACAAAAAGCTTCTTCGACATGGTCTTTCTACTCTGCGCAGGGCCCATCTCTGGCGTCCTGCGCGGTGGGGTACCGAACCCCGCTGCGAGCTCGCGACATGCGCGAGGCGTTACTTCTGCACCGCCGGATCGAGAGCGATCGGATCGCCATCGTCAGGAGGTTCTCGGTGCCGCCCCGTGTCTGCCGCGCTCAGGTTCCGGCGTGAGCCGGTCCCACCCCAAGACGCACCGTGCGTCTCCGAGGGCTTGCCTTCGGTACTGCAAGCGAACGGGTTCCGTATACGCACGTAGTTTTTCGAAGGCCACAATATTCGCGATCGGGACCGACGCCGCGCGCCGGCCCGCGCCGGACCTTCGCGCGCCTCACTCGGGAAGCCCGTCGCTCGGGCCGTCGTCGACCGGGCTCGGGGCCTCCTCGGGGACCTCGCCGCGGCAGGCGCCCATCGACTTCAGCACGATCGGGTCGACGAGCTTCAGCATGCCGTTCTCGCCGATCGCGTCCTTCACGCGCTCGACCAGCTTCTGGGTGCGCTCGACCAGGGCCTTGGCGAAGGCGGTCTGCTCGTCGGGGGTCAGCTGGCCGGCATCGAGGCGCAGCTGGGCGAGCTCGTCCTTGTGCTCGTCGCAGTAGCGGTCGAGTCGCATGGCCGCCTCGTCGGGGCCGGCGCTCTGGCCGGCGATGGCGTAGACGCTCTCCTGCAGCGCCATCGTTCGGTCGAGGACCGAGCCGTGGTCGAGCCCCATGACCCTGAGCTCGGGCTTGCTGGCGCACGCGCCGACGGCGAGGGGCAGGGCGAGGGCGAGGGCGACGACGAGACGCTTCACGGGACCTTCCTTATATAGAGGCGGGCGGTGCGCGCGATCGACGGAGCGCGCGGACGACCCGGCGCGCGCCGCGAGGCGGCGCTTCTCCCGCGGTCCTACCACGGATAGGCTGTGCCGCCATGCGGACCCCGTGCCCGACCTGCCTGAAGCCGCCCGCGACCTGCTACTGCGCGCGCCTTCGCCCGTTCGTCAGCGAGGCGCTGTTCGTCATCCTCATCCATCCGAAGGAGCTGCGCCGGAAGATCGGCACCGGGCGCATGGCCCACCTCGGCATCGCCGGCTCGCGCCTCCTGGTCGGCGCCGACTTCGCCGCCGACCGGCGCCTCGGCGCGCTGCTGGCCGACCCGACGCTGGCGCCGGCCATCCTCTATCCGGCGCGCGGCGCTCTCGACCTGGGCAGCGCGACGCCCGAGGCGGCGCGCGCGGTGTTCCCGCCGGGGCGCCGGCCGCTGGTCATCGTGGTCGACGGGACGTGGCGCTCGGTGCGGCGCATGCGGCGCTCGATCCCCGGCCTGGATGCGCTGCCGCACCTGCGCTTCACCGCGCCGCGGCCGTCGGGCTGGGGCTCCGTGCGGGCGCAGCCGCGGGCCGACTTCTGGTCGACCATCGAGGCCATCCACTACGTCATCGACCGGCTCGACGCGCTGGAGGTCGCGGCCGCGCCCGCGGCGCGCGCGCATGACGCGCTGCTCGAGGTGTTCACGAGCATGGTGCGCCAGCAGGAGGACTACGAGGCGCGCGGGCGCGCGGCGGCCGGCGTCGTGCGCGGCGAGCGCGGGACCGGCGGCTGAGCGCCGCTTCGAGCGGCGTCGGAGCGGCATGCGACGCGGGGGCGGCGGCCCTCGGTTACGGTCGCGGCGAGGCCGGCTCAAGTTCCTTCGCGCCGGTCCCGTTCTCGCTGGCAAGGTCAGCCAAGGAGCTCCGCGCGCTGATGCGCGTGTGCCGTCACTCCGAGGCCCCGGGGCGGTCGAGACCGTCACCTCGCCCGCCCCCGGCTGACGCATGCACGCCGGAGCACCCCGCATGAACCGACCTACCCTGGCCGAGCGCGCCGCTGTCGCGCTGCTGGCGATCCTCGTCCTCGCCGCCGCCGCCTGCTCCGACACCGCCGCCCCGCCCGAACCGCCCGCCCTCGCGAGCGTCGTCGCGGCGCTCGACGGCGACGTCGTCGGGCCGGCGACGAGCCTCGTCGTCGTGTCGGGCAACGGCCAGCACGCCGGCCCGGGCGGGATCTTCGCCGCGCCGCTCGTGGTCGTCGCGACCGACGCGTCGGCGCGCCCGGTGCCCGGCGCCAGCGTCGTCTTCACGGCGCTGTCGTCGCGCGCGAGCGTCACCTTCGGCGCCGCCGATCCCACCGACGAGGCCGGCCGGACCCAGGTCGTCGCGAGCGCCGGCACCGCGTCCGGCGCGGTCGGCGTCAGCGCGACGCTGGTCGGCACCTCGGCCCGCGTCACCTTCAAGCTGGTCGTCGACGCCGGCCCGGCCGTGGCGCTGGTCGCGCTCTCGGGCGATGGCCAGAGCGCCGTCGCCGCCGAGCCGTTCGCGGCGCCGCTGGTGGTCGCCGCGCGCGACGAGTTCGGCAACCCGGTGGCCGGCGCGAGCGTCGCCTTCGCCGCTCCCGACGCCGCTCCGAGCGCGCTCTTCGCGCCGCCCGCCGCGACCGACGCGGCCGGCCGCACCGAGGTCTCGGGCCTGGCCGGCGTCGTCGCCGGAGCCTTCGCCGCGACCGCGACGCTGGTCGGCAGCGACGCCCAGGTGACCTTCGCGCTGTCGATCGTGGCCGGCCCGCCCGCGAGCGTCGTCGCCGTCTCGGGCAACCGCCAGAGCGTGGTCGTCGACCAGCCGTTCGCGCGGCCGCTCGTCGCGCGCGTGGCCGACCGCTTCGACAACCCCGTGGCCGGCGCGACGGTCGTCTTCAGCGCTCCCGACGCGGGTCCGAGCGCGCTCCTCGACGGTCCGGCCGAGCCCAGCGACAGCCGCGGCGAGACGCGCGTGGCGGCCCGGGCCGGCACCGCCGTCGGCCTCTATAACGTGAGCGCCGCGGTCGACGGCGCCTCGACGGCCGCGCGGTTCGCGCTGACGAACCTCGTCGGCGACGCGCGCGCGCTGACCCTCGTGAGCGGCGACGACCAGCGCGCGGTCGTCGGCCAGCCCTTCGCGAGCCCGCTCGTGGCGCGCGTCGACGACGCCTTCGGGAACCCGGTGCCGGGCGTCGAGGTCCGCTTCACCGCGCCGGGCGACGGCCCGAGCGCGCTCGTCGCGAGCGCCGTCGCGAGCGACGTCGACGGCCTCGTGCGCGTGCCCTTCACGGCCGGCCACGCGGCCGGCGACTACGCCCTCACGGCGACCATCGACGGCGCTCCGGCCGTCCCCATCCGCGCGCACAACGCCCCCGGCGCGGCGGTCGCCATCCGCACCGCGGTCGGCGACGGGCAGCGCGTCGCGGTCGGCCAGCCCTTCGCGAGCCCGCTCGCCTTCGAGGTCCGCGATGCGTTCGACAACCCGGTGCCCGGCGTCGCGGTCGCCTTCCATGCGGTCTCGGCCGGTGCGCTCGCGAGCCTCGAGCCGAGCCAGGCCACGACCGGCGACGACGGTCGCGCGTCGGTCGCGGTGGTCGCCGGCGTCGTCGCCGGCCCGAGCACGGTCCGCGCCAGCGCCAGCGGCGTGGCCACGCCGGCCCTGGCGAGCCTGGTCACGACCGCTGGCGAGGCGGCCCGCATCGCCCTCGTGAGCGGCGATGGCCAGGCCGCGCGCGTGGCCACGCCGTTCGCGGCGCGCCTCGTGGTGCACGTCACCGACGCCTTCGGCAACGCGTGTGCCGGCGTGAGCGTCCACGTCGCGGTGCCGCCGTCGGGTGCCACCGCCATCGCGCCGGCCGCGGTCGTCACCGGCGTCGACGGCTCGGCCTCGGTCGGCGCCGTCGCGGCCCGCATCAGCGGTGACTACCTCGGGCGCGCGTCGATCGACGGCGCGCCGCCCGTGGCCTTCCACCTGCGCAACGCGCCCGGCCCGGTGTCGCGCCTCGTGGTCTCGCCCGAGTGCGCGAGCCAGGCGACGCAGGTCCGAACGCCTTACCCGCTGGCCCTCGAGGTGCTCGTGGCCGACGCCTTCGGGAACCCGATCCCGCACGTTCAGGTCGCCTTCGCCGGCCCGGCCGACGGCCCGCGCGCGAGCCTCGACGCGACGCACGCGCTCAGCGACGAGGCCGGCCTCGCGGCCATCCATGCGGTCGCCGAGGCCCAGGCCGGCAGCTTCGCGGTGAGCGCCAGCGTGGCCGACCTGGCGCCCGTGACCTTCGCGCTGACGAACCTCGCCGGTCGCCCGACGAGCGTCGTCGTCGTGTCCGGCACGCCGTCGTCGCCGGTCGTCGCGCACGACCTCGACGCGCCGCTCGAGGTGCTCGTCCGCGACGCCGACGGCAACCCGGTGCCGGGCGCGCGCGTCGTCTTCGCCGCCCCGGCCGACGGCGCGACGCTCACCCTCGACGCGCCGACGCCGCGCACCGACGCCGACGGCCGCGCCGCGACGCGGGCCCACGCCGGCACCGTCGCCGGCAGCTACGTCGTCAGCGCGACCGTCGACGACGCCGCCGCGCCGGCGCTCTTCGATGTCACCAACCGCGCCGACCGCGCGCGCTCGATGCGCGTCGACCTCGACGGCGCGACCCAGCGCGCCGCGGTGCGGACGCCGTTCCCGCTGCCGCTCGGCGCGGTCGTGCGCGACGCGTGGGGCAACCCGGTGCCCGATGCCGTCGTGCGCTGGACCGCGCCCGTCGACGGCCCGACCGCGCGCCTCCAGGACGCCCAGAGCCGGAGCGACGCCGACGGTCACGTCGCCATCGCCATCGCCGCCGGCGACGTGGCCGGGGCCTATGTGGTCCGCGCCGCGGTGGACGGCGTCGAGGACTCCGCCGTCTTCGTGCTCGAGAACCTCACCGGCCCGGCCGCGGCGCTGGCGCTGGACGGCCCCGCCAAGCAGGTCGCCACCGTCGCGACCGCCTTCGCCGAGCCGCTCGCCGTCGTGCTCAGCGACGCGCTCGGCAACCCGGTGGCCGACGCCGAGGTCCACTTCAGCGGTCCGAGCGCCGACGCCAAGGCCGCCTTCGACGCGGTCGCGCGCACCGACAGCGAGGGCCGCGCCGCGGTCGTCGCGCTGGCCGGCACCGTCAGCGGCCGCTACCAGGTCAGCGCCACCGCGCCCGGCGCGGCCACGCCGGTCGTGTTCTCGCTGCGCAACCTGGCCGACCGCCCGGCCTCGCTGGTCGCGGTCGACGGCGCGCCGCAGGCGACCGTCGTCGGCACCGCCTTCGCAGAGCCGCTCACCGTCGCGGTGCGCGACCAGTTCGGTAACGGCGTGCCGGCGGTGGCCGTGGTCTTCGCCGCGCCGCCGGCCGGCCCGACCGCGACGCTGTCGTCGACCGCGACGCGCTCGGGCGAGGACGGCACGGCCGCCGTCACCGCCCTCGCCGGCGGCCAGCGGCAGCTACCGCGTCATCGCGCGCGTGGCCGGCTTCCGCGACGCGAGCTTCGCGCTGGCCAACCGCGTGGGCGCGCCGCACGCGCTCGCGGTCGTGTCCGGCGCCGGCCAGGCGACGCTGGCGCTCGAGCCGTTCGCGCTGCCGATCATCGTCGCCCTGGCCGACGAGCTCGGCAACCCGGTGGCCGGCGTGCGCGTCCAGGTCGATCCGGGTGCCAGCGACTTCGCCGTCGCGCTCGGCGCGCCCACGACCGACGCGCTCGGGCGCGTGGCGCTGACGCTCCGCGCCGGCGCCCGCACCGGCCAGCGCACGCTCACGCTCAGCGCCGACGGCGCCGCCCAGGCGCTGACCATCGCCGGTGGCGTGTGGGCCATCCCCACTACGACGACGCTCGTGGCGCCGAGCGACCACGACGGCGACCTGCTCACGCTCGTCGCCACCGTCCGCGCCGACGCCGCGGCGCGTCGGAGGCACGGTCCACTTCATGGACGGCGCGCTCGAGCTCGGCCAGGCCAGGCTCGACGCCGACGGCCGCGCGTCGCTCTCCCTGCCGCCGGCGGCGTCGGGCGCCCACGCCATCGTCGCGCGCTTCGAGCCGATCGAGCCGTTCGCGGCGAGCCAGGCCCAGGCCGTGGTGACGGTGGACGCCAGCGCCACGGCCTCGAGCGGCGCCGGCTGCAGCGCAGGCTCGGGCGGCTCGCTGGCCGGGCTGGCCGTCGCCGTGATCGCGCTCGCGCGCGGCCTGCGCCGCCGTCCGGCGCGCTGATGATGGCGCGCTGAATCCTTTCCGGCAGCGCGTGGCTCTCATCGTTTGGAGGGCGTCCCCGCGGGGGCGCGGCCAACGATGGACATCACGATCACGTTCCCTGGCGGCAAGGCGGTCGATGCGGATCTCGGCGGCGGCGTGCGCGTGCACACCGACCAGCCGACCAGCGCGGGTGGGCTCGGCTCGGGGCCGGCGCCGTTCGACCTCTTCCTGGCCTCGCTCGGCACCTGCGCGGGCCTCTATGCCCTGTCGTTCTGCCAGACGCGCGGCCTGCCGACCGAGGGTCTCGCGCTCACGCAGCGCGTGACCTATGACCCCGCGACGCGGCTGCCGGCTCGCATCGAGCTGGCCATGACGCTGCCGGACGGCTTCCCCGAGAAGTACCGCACCGCCATCCGCCTCGCGGCCGAGGGGTGCAAGGTCAAGAAGACGCTGGCCGCGGCGCCCGAGGTCGAGGTCGTGGTGGTCGAGCGCGCGGACGCGCAGGCGGCAGCCGCGGCGCTGTGAGAGTCACTATCAACTCGCTGCCGCAGGCCGGCAGGTAGGAGAGAGAGCGATGTGTCGAGCGGTTCGGTGCGGGAAGTGTGGCAAGGTCGGCTGGGCCGGCTGTGGCGCTCACGTCGATCAGGTGCTGGCGGGCGTGGCCCCGGCCGATCGCTGTCGCTGCCGTGAGGAGAAGGCCGCCGCGGCGAGCGCCGAGTCGGCGGGCGGCGAGAAGTCGGGCTTCCGCGGCTTCGTCGACAAGCTGCTCGGGCGCTGAGCCGCCGGCCTGGCCGGCGCGTCAGAGGGTCTTCACGAAGGCCGCCACGGCCGCGATCTCGTCGGCCGTGAGCCTGCCGCCGTAGCCCTTCATGGCAGTGCCGGCGACGCCGTTCTTGATCTTGCCGCTGATGCTCGCGAGCGAGCCCTTGCCGAGCGCCGGCATGTCCTTGCCGTCGGCGCGGATCTTGTCGCCGATCTTGGTGTGCCCCTGGCCGTCCGGCCCGTGGCACTTGGCGCAGCTGCCGCTGTAGAGCTCGTGGCCGTTGGGCGCTCCGGCCGACGGCTCGGGCGCCGCGGGCACGACCGGCTCGGGCGACGGCACGACCGGCTTCGGCGTGACCGGCTCGGGCGTCGGCGTGACCGGCTCGGGCGTCGGCGCGACGGGCTTCGGCGTCGGGGCGACTTCGGGCTTCGGCGTCACCACCGGCTTCGGCGTCGGGGCGACCTCGGGCTTCGGCGTCACCACGGGCTTCGGCGTACGCGCGGCGACCGGCTCGGGCGTCGCGACCGGCGCGGGCGTCGGGGCCGGCTCGGGCGCCGCGACCGGCGCGGGCGTCGGGGCCGCGACCGGCGCGGGCTCGGGCGCTGCGACCGGCGCGGGCTCGGGCGCCGCGATGGCGGCCGGCGGCGGCGCGCTCGGGCTGCTGCAGGCCCCGATCGAGCCGAGGCCGAGGATCCCCACGCACCACATCGCGACCCGACCACCCGCCAGACGACGCATCGCAACCTCCTCGGCATGCAGAGCCGACCCCTGGGATACGCCCCACCCTCGCGCATAGTCACGGGCCGCATCGGCCCGGTCGGTAAAAGGGTTGTCGCTTGACCTCCAACGGCTGGCCCGCGACATTGCCGGCCATGCAACGCCTCGCCCGCCCGTCGGCCCTGATCCCCGCCCTGTCCGCCATGTTGGTCGGCCTCGTCGCGACGCTCGGCGCCGCGTCCGAGAGCCATGCTGCGTCGCGCACGTTGGCCGTCAGCTACTTCGACAACAACTCGGGCGATGTGCAGCTCGACCCGCTCGCGCGTGGCCTGGCCGACATGCTCATCACCGACCTCGGGCAGATCGGCTCGCTGCAGATCGTCGAGCGCGCCAAGCTCAACGAGGTCATGAAGGAGCTCGACCTGTCGCGCTCGAAGTTCATCGATCCGAAGACGGCGCTGAAGCTCGGCAAGGGCCTCGCGGCCGCCTACATCCTGTCCGGCGGCTACCTCGTCGCGGGCGACACCATGCGCATCGACGTGCGCATCTTCGAGGTCGCGACCGGCAAGGTCCTGGCCGGCGACAAGGTCGAGGGCGGCAAGGACGACTTCTTCTCGCTGGAGAAGGACCTGGTCGACATCCTCGTGAAGGCCATCGACGTGAAGCTCGCGGGCTCCGAGAAGAGCGCGCTGCGCAAGAACGCGACCGAGTCCTTCGACGCCTTCAAGGCCTACTCGCAGGGCCTCGCCTACAAGGACGCCGGCGACGACGACAAGGCGCGCGCCGCGTTCCAGGCCGCGCTCGACGCCGACCCGGGCTACAAGGCTGCGCGCGACGCCATCGATCGCCTGAAGGCCATCTTCCGCATCGACGACAGCCAGAAGGCGACGGCCTACGACCAGGCCCGCGCCGCGCTCGATCCCAAGGCCACCGACTTCGGCCTGAAGGTCGCGCAGCTCTTCCAGATGCTGAACGGCACCGACCGCGACTCGGTGCGGAAGAAGGTCGAGCTCCTCGCCTGGCTGCAGGAGCGCGGTCTCGAGCCGCCGCTGCCGCCGCTGTCGCCGGTGCCGTTCCAGGCGCTCGTCATCGCCATGCGCGAGGCCGAGGACCCGTCGATGGAGGACGCCGTCATCGGCACCTGCGAGTACTTCATCGGCGCCTACCCGAACGAGGACTACCCGAAGACCTACTGCCGCACCATCGTGCAGATGATCGAGGGCCTGAAGAAGGGCGGCACCGTCGCCGAGCGGCAGGCGCGCTACCAGGAGTCGGTCGACTGGGACATGCAGAACGTCGGCCCCGACGACTGGCGACGCGCGCTGCACGAGAACGAGGACGGCATGCGGCGGCTCCTGAAGGGCTACGCCAAGCGCGTGAAGCACCACTGATGCTCGCCCGCCTCGCCCTCGCGCTGACCCTGATCGCGCTCTCCAGCGCAGCGCGCGCCGACGTGCCGCCGCCGGCCGACTGGAAGGACCCGTGCCTCGAGGCCGGCATCCAGCCGGGCGACGACTGCATCCGCTGTGGCGCCCCCGAGTTCAAGGACCGCGCCTGCTACGAGAGGGCGCAGACCGACGGCTACGTGCAGCGCTGCCGCGGCTGGAGCTACGCCATGCTGTGCCGCGCCAAGGCCGAGCCGGCGAACGTGGCCGAGCCGGCGCTGGCGACGGTGGCCGAGCCGGCTCCGGTCGTCGCGACGGATCCGACGCCCGCGCCCGCCAAGCGCTCGGCTTGCGCCGGCGGCGCGGACGCGAGCGGTGCGCTCGCGGTGCTCGTCGGGCTGGCGACGTGGGTCGCTCGACGGAGGCGCTGAGCGCGACGTCGTGGACGCGCGTCGCGCACTGCCGGAGCGGGCTCGCGGGCGCAAGCGCCGCTGCGTGTAACTGCGCGCGCTGATCCCTGTTTGCTTCGTCTGGCGCACCCGCTACATTGACGGAGGCACCGCTTCATCGCGGCTGCCTCTCACTCCAAAAATCCAGCACCAACCAGCGCTCCGTCCGCGAGGACGTCGAGCAAACGAAGCCGTCTTGCACGACGACGCTCCCACCGAGGCGGGACCCGTTCTGGGGTCATTCCGTCTACGCCGTCCGTTGGGTTCGGGTGCCTTCGCGACCGCCTTCCTGGCGTCGCAGGAGGGCACGGACCGCCTCGCGGTCGTGAAGATCGCGCGCCGCGACCGCATGAACGGACCGGCGGCGGCGCACGTGCGCGAGGTCTTCGCCAACGAGGCGCGCTGCGCGAGCCAGGTCTCGCACCCGAACCTCGTCACCATCTACGCCGCCGGTGAGCTGGCCGACTCGCGCCCGGCCATCGCCATGGAGTACTTCCCGGCCGACACGCTGCGCGCCTTCCTGGTCGACCGCGCGCCGCTCGAGCCGAGCGAGATCCTCGGCATCTTCGTGCCGCTGGCGTCGGCGCTCGAGGCGCTGCACAGCGTCGGCATCGAGCACCGCGACGTCTCGGCCGACAACATCCTGGCGCGCACCGATCCGCCGCCCACGGTGAAGCTCCTCGACTTCGGCGTGGCCAAGCTGCCGCAGCTGTCGGCCAAGGACTTCAGCCTGCTCGGCACCTGGCGCTACATGGCGCCCGAGCATCTCCGCGGCCAGCCGTCGGTGAAGTCGGACATGTTCGGCGTGGGCATGCTCTTGTGGTGGGCGCTGCTCGGCCGCGAGTACCGCGCCGAGGAGCGCGAGATGGTGCCGTTCGTGCGCCACATCCTGGCGCTCGAGAAGGCGCCCGACCCGCGCGAGGTGGCGCCCGATCTGTCGCGGCGCATGGCGACCATCGTCATGGCGCTGCTGTCGCCGCGAGAGGACGAGCGCCCGAGCGCCACCACGCTCCGCACCATGCTGCGCGCGGCGCTGTCCGACTGGAACGACGAGACCCACCCCGGTGACCAGGCGCCGCCGCTCGTGCGCGGGCTCACCAGCGACATCTCTCCCGGCCCTGCCAGCAACGGGGCAAAGGCAGATCGCATGAACGCCGACACTCGGCCGCCCACCGGGCGCGGCCGGCGCATCGTCACGACGCGGCCGCTCGGAGCCTCGAGCGAGGCCGAGGCGGCCGCCACGGCCGACCAGTTGAAGGTGCTGCTCATCGACTCCGATCGGCTGGCCGCGAGCTCGCTCATCGGCAAGCTCGTGAGCTTCGACCTCGACGTCGCCGCCAGCATCGACCGCGCCATGACCATGCTGCGCGCCGAGCGCTTCCACATCGTGCTCATCGCCGAGCTGGTCGAGGGCACGAGCGGCTACGACCTGGTCGACCTCGTGCGGAGCCTGGCGTCGCGCCCCGGCCAGCGCGTCTTCATCCACGGCAAGGGCCTCGATCGCGGCCGCTGGAGCGCGTCGGGCGCCGACGGCTACGTGTCGCTGGCGTGGACCGCCGACGCCATCATCCAGCGCCTGACGCCGGCCGTCAGCACGCCGCCGCCGGCGCCGCTGCCCCTCGGCCCGGCGCCGTTCGCGGCGTCGTCGGGGCTGACCGAGATGCCGCTGTGGCTGGGCGAGCTCGAGGACGCCATCGTCCACGAGGACGCCACGCTGGCCGAGCAGATGTGCGACCTCATCGCGCGCGAGGCCCAGCGCGTCGATGCCACGCGGCTCGCGACGCGGGTCGAGATGGTGCGCCACGCCGCGCGGGCGCGCCGGCCGTCACAGGTGCGCCTGCTCGAGCTGCTGATGGAAGAGTACGAGTCCTTCTCGCGCGCCTTGCGCCTCAAGTCCTGAAGCGGAGGAACCATGACCCAACAAGTCGTCAAGCAAGTGGACTGTCGCGGCCAGCAGTGCCCGGCTCCGATCATCTCCACGACGCGCGCCGCCAAGGCGCTGGCGCCCAACGGCGGCGTGCTGCGCGTGCTGTCCGATGACGCCGCGTTCCCGAGCGACATCGAGAGCTGGTGTCGCTCCACCAACGCCGAGCTGGTCGGCGTCGAGAAGGGCGAGGGTCACTACGCGGCCACGCTGACCATCCCGGCCAGCCTGGCGGCGCGCGGCGCCACCGCGGCCAACGAGCTGCCGAGCCCGGTGCGACCGCCGGCGCGGCCGGTCCTCGGCATCGTGCGGAACGAGCCCGAGACGCTCGACTGCCGCGGCCTCGTGTGCCCGGCGCCGATCGTGAAGGTGGCCAAGCTGGTGCGCACGGCGGCGCCCGCGAAGCTGCGCATCCTGGCCGACGACCCGGCCTTCCGGCTCGACATCGCGACCTGGTGCGAGAGCTCGGGCTACGCCATCGAGCGCGTCGCCATGCTGGGCGAGGGGACCTGCGAGGCGATCATCGAGCGGCTGGCCAGCGCGCCGGCGCCGGCACCGGCCCCGGCCGCGAGCGCGCCCCAGCCCCCGGCGCTGCCGGCGGCGCCGACGGCGCCCTTCGACGTGCGCGGCCTCGGCGGTCAGGCGCGCATCCAGGCGGTGGCGCAGCGCGCCTCGCAGCTGCGCGTCAGCGGCGGTGAGCTGGAGGTGCTGGCCGGCGACGTCGGCTTCGTGCAGGAGGTCCTGGCGTGGTGCGGCTTCAGCGGTCACACGCTGACGCGCATGGAGATGCGGCCGGACGGCGTGCTGGTGGTGCTGGCGGCGGGCGAGGCGAGCGCGGCGTCGGCCAACGCGCAGCGCGTCGAGGCGCCGCCCGCGCCCGCACCGGTCCCGGTCCCCGCGCTCGCGGACGCGGCCGCGGCCGTGCCGGCGACGTCGACGTCGCAGGCGCCGGTGGCGGTGCCGCAGGCCAACGCCTGCGCGCTGCTCATCCTGCACAACGATCTCGAGTGCCTGCTGGCGGCGATGCTGGTCGCCAACGGCGCGCTGGCTCAGGGCATGGACGTGTCGGTCTTCTTCTCGTTCTGGGGCCTGAACCTCCTGCGCGGTGACAAGCCGCGCCTCGACGTGCCGGTCCAGAAGGTGAGCTGGATGCAGCGCATGATGAAGTGGATGATGCCCAAGGGGCCGCGGCGGCAGAAGCTCGGCCAGATGAACTTCGGCGGGGCCGGCAAGGCCATGCTCGGGCACATCATGAAGACCAACAACATCATGGATCTGCCGGCGCTCATGGACAGCGCGCGCGAGAACGGCGCGCGCTTCATCGCCTGCACCATGTCGATGTCGGTCATGGGCATCACGCCGCGCGACCTCATGCCGCTGCCGAACCTCGAGCTCGGCGGCGTGGCGACGTTCGTGGGCGACGCCAGCCGCGCGCGTATGACCATGACGTTCTGACCGGCGCTCCGTCGTCGTGAGAGTGACTCTCACGTGAGAGTCGCTCTCACTCGATGGCTGCCTTGGGGTCGGCGTCGATCTCGGGATCCCGCCCCGGCCGAGGTTGCTTCCCCCGGCGGCGGCGCGGCCGAGGCCGAGGCTCAGGCGTGCCAGGGGCGCGCGAAGGTGATGCGCTCGAGCGGCGCGGTGTCGACGCGCTGTGGCACGGGGCCGAGCAGCGCGGCGCGGCCGAGCTGGCCGGCGAGCGCCGTGACCTCGCTGCGCAGGGCGGCGAGCGTGTGCGGGCCGAACAGGGTGTAGCCGGCCTCGTAGTGCTGGACCTGGTACTCCTCGAAGGTCGTGAGGTAGCCGACGTAGGCGCTGGCGTACGGGCTCACGACGACGTGCTCGACGCCGGGCAGCGCGGCGCGCACGGTCGCGCGCAGGCGGCGGCCGGCGACGGTGGTCATCTCGAACGGCGTGGCGATGATGGCCAGCGGCCCGAGGCGCACCAGCTGGAGCGGCACGATCTCGGGCACCCACGGCCCGGGGTGGACGCCGCCCGAGCGCAGCGCGCCGCGCACCCAGGCGAAGACCGGGTCGAGCGGCGGCGTGTGCAGCATGGGCACGACGCCGAACAGGCGGCCGTCCTTGCCCTTGGCCAGATCGATGAACGGGACCTTCGGGTCCTCGCGCAGCACGCCGGCCACGCGGCTCAGCGCGCGGGTCAGCGCGCGCACGCGCCGCAGCGGGCCGGGTCCTTCGGCGGTGCCCTCGGCCATCGACAGGCCGAGCGCGGGCGGCGTCGTGCGGTGCTCCCGGCCGTCGAGGTTCCAGCGCGCGTCGGCCACGGCGCGGCCGAAGTCGACGAAGCGCGTCGCGACCTCGAGCTGGTCGCCGAGCGGGATCTCGTCCGTGGCGGCCGCGCCGCGCTCGGCGAGGTGGCTGTGGCGCAGCATGGCGTCGGCGATGTGCTCGGCGTTGCGGCGGTCGTCGTAGGTCTTGCCGGCGGTGTGGCCGCGGCGCTTGTCCCAGCGGAAGTTGGGCGACACGTCGCCGCAGCACTCCTGGGCGCAGACGACGCCGAGGCCGGCCGCCTCGAAGGCCAGCGCGGTGAGGCCCTTGTGGTCGGGGTGGAGGTGGACGTTGTCGGCGTGGACGGCGGTGCCGTGGAGCGCGAACCATTGCACGAGGCCGGCCAGGCGGCCGTCGGGGGCGCGGAAGCGCAGGGTGGTGAGCGTGCGATCGGTGGCCTCGTCGCGGCGCGCCTCGGTGACCGGTGTGATGTCGACGTTCTTGTTGTAGGCGAACCAGGAGCGGTTGAAGGCGATGCCCTCGGCCAGCGGCACGGTGGTCTGGGCCAGCGAGGCCGAGCCCGGTCGCAGCGCGGCGCAGGCGTCGCGGATGGCGCCGACGATGCCGTCGCGGAGGCCGGCGTAGACGGTCGGCGAGAAGCCGGGCGCGTTGAGGTTGGTCCAGAAGTGGTGGCCGAAGCCGCTCGGGCCGCTGTGGGTGTGGGTCGCGACCAGGATGACGTTGTGCGCGCCGAGGCCGAGCTCGGGGTGCTCGGCCAGGCGATCGAGCACGCCCCACCACAGGCCCTGCGTGACGAGCAGCGTCTCGATGGCGACGAAGGCGACGCGCGTGTCGCCGGCCGGGGCGCGCAGGATGGCCGCGCGCGCGAAGAGCGGCACGCCGACGCCGCGGGCGCGGTTGGTGCGCACGCCCCAGCCCATCATGGTCATCTCGGGCTCGAAGTGGGAGATGTCGCGACGTCCGAAGCCGAACTCGATCATGGCGCGAGGGGTAGCACGGTCGGCCGGCCTTCGTCATGATGGAGCCGTGACGGAGCCCGCAGCGAACCTCGTCCGCTCGCCCGCCGGCCGCGACCGCGCGCCGTGGGTGCTCGGCCTGGCCGGCTCGCACAACGGCGCGGCCGCGCTCTACCGCGGCGCCGAGCTGGTGTGCGCGGTCCAGGAGGAGCGCGTGACGCGGAAGAAGCGCGCCGTGCTCCTGCCCGGTCGGGCCAGCGCCGCGGTCGACGCCGTGCTCGCCGACCAGGGCCTGCGTCCGGACGACCTCGCGCTGGTGGTGGCCGCGCCGCTCACCGAGCCCATGCGCGACGAGCACCGCGTCGATCGGCACCCGACGCTCGGCGGCCGGCCACACGCGCTGGTGAGCCACCACCTGGCGCACGCGCTGTCGGCGTTCGCGTGCTCGGGCTTCGACGAGGCGTGCGCGCTGGTGGTCGACGGCCTCGGCTCGGCGGTGGCCGACCTCGCGCCGGCCGAGCGCGCCGCGGTGCTCGCCGGCCCGCGCCCGACCGCGTCGAGCGATCGCGAGACGGCGTCGATCTATGATGTCAGCCGCGGCCTCGCGACGGCGCTCGAGAAGCACGTCGGCGCGCCGAGCTTCGAGGACGGCGTGGTGGGCGGCCGGCTCGGTCCGTTCTCGAGCCTCGGCCTCGCCTACCAGCAGGTCGGCCGCTTCAGCTTCGGCAGCTGGGACGCGGCCGGCAAGGTCATGGGCCTCGCGCCGTACGGCCGCCCGCGTTTTGCGCGCGAGCTGTTCTTCGCCATCGACGGCGCGCGCCTCGCCTTCGACGACTCGCTCATGGGCATCGGCGCCGAGGTCCAGGGCCGCGCGCCGTACCCGGCCGACGCGCGCTTCCACGCCGATCTGGCGGCCTCGGTGCAGCGCGCGCTCGAGGAGGGGCTCATGCACCTCGTGCGGCGCGCGCGCTCGCGCTCGCGCTCACGCCGCCTGGTGTGCGCCGGCGGCGTCTTCCTGAACAGCGTCGCCAACGAGCTCATCGTGCGGAGCGGGCTCTTCGACGAGGTCTTCGTCATCCCCGCGGCGGAGGACTCGGGCACGGCCATCGGCGCGGCCTTCCACGGCGTCGTGAGCCTGCTCGGCCCGGCCGTCGGGCGCCGCCTCGAGGCTGACGCGCTCGGCCCGCTGCCGACAGATCACGCCGCCGCGCTGGCCCTGGCGCGCGAGCACGGCGCGCGCGTCCAGCGCTGCGACGGCGGCGACGGCTGGGACGACCTCGCCGAGCGCCTGGCCGCGGGCCAGGCCGTCGGCTTCTTCCACGGCCGCAGCGAGCTCGGCCCGCGCGCGCTCGGGCAGCGCTCGATCCTCTTCGACCCGCGCCGCGCCGACGGCAAGGACGCGCTCAACCGTCGCAAGGGCCGCGAGCCGTTTCGACCCTTCGCGCCGGCGGTGCTGCTCGACGAGGCGCCCGGCTGGTTCGAGCTCGCGGTGCCCAGCGAGAGCCCGTTCATGCTGCGCGTCGCCGCGGTGCGGCCCGAGCGCCGGGACCTCATCCCGGCCGTGACCCACGTCGACGGCACCGCGCGCGTGCAGACGGTGCGCGCCGACGGCGGCCCGCTGCAGCGCGTGCTGGCGGCGTTCCGCGCGCGCACCGGCGTGCCGGTGCTGCTCAACACGTCCTTCAACCGCGCCGGCGAGCCCATCGTCGAGAGCGCCTGCGACGCGGTGCGCACCGCGCTCGCCATGCCGCTCGACGCGCTGTGGCTCGACGGCTGGCTCGTCGATCAGTTGCAGGCGCAGGGCGGCGCCGAGTAGTAGTCGCCGCCGGTGTCGTCGTCGCGCAGGGCGTCGATGGCCGGCTCGATCTGCACCCAGGCGTGGTTGTCGTTGCCCGAGATGAAGTCGGGCGTGAACGTCGTCGTGTGGTCGACCGTCGCCAGGGGCGCGAGCGAGGCGCAGATGGTCTCGCGGGTGACGACCGGCGTGGCGGTGTCGACGTGCTGGTAGACGTCGACGGTGAAGCAGTCGTCGTAGGCGGTCGTGCCGGCGTTGGTGATGGTGAAGTCGACCTGCAGCTTCCAGCCGACGCAGCTCGCGCCGTTGCACGGGCGGCTCGGCAGCGCGAAGACGCGCGTCACGGCGAGGTCGACGGCGGGGCCGGGGGCCGCGCTGGCGGTGTTCGAGAGCGGGCTCGCGCCGGCCGGGTTCACGGCGCGGACCTTGTAGTAGTAGGTCTTGCCGTTGACGAGCCCGTCGTGGACGACGCTCTGGGTCGCGCCGTCGACGGCCGCGACCACCGGCAGCTTCGAGCTCGCGGTCGTCACGCCGCTCGAGTTGGCCCAGAAGACCTCGTAGCCGACGGCGCCCGGCACGCTGTCCCAGGTCAGCGTGAGCGCCGCGTCGCCGCGCGCGATGGCCAGGTTCTCGGGCGCGTCGAGCGCCGACCAGGCGGTGATGGCGCAGGTGGCCTTGGCCTCGAGGCCGGTGCCGTCGAGCACCGTGACCGAGGCCGTGTGGGCGCCGGCCACGTGGTAGGTCATGTCGTGGGTCGGCGTCGTGACGGTGTCGGCGGTGAAGCCGTCGCCCGACTCGAAGAAGTACTGGGTGATGGCGCCTTCGGCGTCGAGCGAGGCCGACGCGTCGAAGTGCGCCGGCGTGCCGACGAGCGCCAGCGGCGGGCACACCAGCGCCGCCACCGGCAGGTGGTTGCAGGCGCCGGCGACGCACTTGGCGTCCGCGTCGCAGGCGGTCGTGAGCTGGTCCCAGCAGGTGTCGGCGTCGAGGTGACCGCAGCGCGTGAGGCGCCCGTCGAGCTCGCAGTAGGCGACCTCGGCGTCGCACTGATCGGTGCAGCTGCCGCCGATCGGCTCGCACTTGCCGGCGCTGCACGTGGTGTCGTCGGTGCAGGCCTCGAGCGTCGCGTCGCGGCAGCTGTCGGCGTCGCTGTTGCCGCAGTGGCGGATGTGGCCGGCGTCGGCGCAGGTGTCGCCGAGCGCGTCGCACTCGTCGACGCAGCCGCAGGCGCCGGCGCTGCACGCGCCGCCGCCCGGGCAGGTGGTCGCCTCGCTCCACACGCGGCAGCCGGCGAGGTCCTCCTGGCAGACCTGGAAGCTCGTGGCGTCGACGCAGCCCGTGGCGCCGACCTCGGGGCAGGCGTTGTCGCACGCGGGGAGGCAGAAGCCCTCGACGCAGGTGTCGCCGTCGCCGCACAGCTCGCGGTCGAGATCGAGGCACGGGTCATCGTCGACGTAGCCGCAGTAGGTCACCTGGTCGCCGTCGCAGCCGAGCTCGTCGGCGGTGTCGCACTCGTCGACGCAGCCGGTGGCGCAGACGCCGTTCGAGCACGTCTCGCCGTCCCCGCACGGCGTCGTGTCGACCAGCTCGAGGCACGGGTCGTCGTCGACCTGGGCGCAGGTCTTGCGCGCGGTGGCGCCGTCGCAGGTCACCGCGCCGAGCTGGCCGCACTCGTTCTGGCAGCTCACGTCGGCGCCGTCGGCGTCGCTGCCGTCGCCGGTGGCGCCGTCGGTGGTGGCGCTGTCGCGGGTCGCGGTCGTGTCGTCGCCGGCGGTGGCGTCGCTCGCGCTGGTGTCGGCGCTCGTTGCGGTGTCGGCGCTCGTCGCGCTGTCGCCCGCGGGCTTGGCGTCGTCGCCGCAGGCGCTCGCGAGGCTCGCGAAGGTCAGCACGGCGAGGGCGGGCAAGGGGTTTTCGAGGCGCATGCCGAGGCTCCGAGAGGGTGGCTGGCGCGGTACGGCGCCGGGCGGGGTCGCGCTGTCTAGCGGACCCATCCCGCGGACGCAAGGGGGAGTAACGTGCTAATCTCGATGGCGATGGAGGGGGACGTGACGGTCGAGAGGGTCGAGGTGCTGGTCATCGGCGCCGGCTTCGGCGGGCTCGGCATGGCCATCCGCCTGGTGGAGTCGGGGCAGCGCGACTTCGTCGTCGTCGAGCAGGAGGCGGGCGTCGGCGGCACGTGGCGCGCCAACGACTACCCCGGCGCGGCGTGCGACATCGAGTCGCACCTCTACTCGTACTCGTTCGCGCCGAACCCGGACTGGTCGCGGAAGTACGCGCCGCAGGCGGAGATCCTGGCCTACCTCGAGGGCTGCGTGGCGCGCTGGGGGCTGGCTCCGCACCTGCGTCTCGGCACGGCGGTGACGCGCGCGGTGTACGACGCGGCGGCCGGACGCTGGCGCGTCGACATGAGCGACGGGCGCGTCATCTCGGCGCGCGCGGTGGTCGCGGCGTGCGGCGGGCTGAGCCGTCCGTCCGTGCCCGACCTGCCCGGGCTCGCCGACTTCGGCGGCCGCACGTTCCACTCGGCGCGCTGGGACCACGCCTATCCGCTGGACGGCGCGGCGGTCGCGGTGGTCGGCACCGGCGCCAGCGCCATCCAGATCGTGCCGGCCATCGCGCCGCGCGTCGCGCGGCTCGACGTCTACCAGCGGACGCCGCCGTGGATCATGGCCAAGGCCGACCGCCCAATCCCGCCCGACGAGCGCGAGCGGCTGAGGCGCGCGCCGTGGCGTCAGCAGCTCGAGCGCGCGGCGCAGTTCTGGCGGCACGAGGTCCTGACGATGGCGTTCGCCACGCGCGCGCCGCTGCTCGCGCTGGCCGAGCGCCAGGCGCGCCGCTTCCTGGCCGAGAGCGTGGCCGACCCGGCGCTGCGGCGACGCCTCGAGCCCGACTACGCCATGGGCTGCAAGCGCATCCTCGTGACCAACGACTGGTACCCGGCGCTCCAGCGCGACAACGTCGAGCTCGTGACCGACCCCATCGAGCGCGTCCTGCCCGGCGGCATCCGCACGCGCGACGGCCGCGAGCGCGCCGCCCAAGCCATCGTGCTCGCGACCGGCTTCCACGCGGCCGAGGCGCTGGCGCCGTTCGAGGTGCGCGGCCGCGACGGGCTCGACCTGAGCGCGGTGTGGAGCGCCGGCGCCGAGGCCTATCTCGGCACGGTCGTGGCCGGCTTCCCGAACTTCTTCCTCATCGTCGGCCCCAACACCGGGCTCGGCTCGAGCTCGATGATCCTGATGATCGAGTCGCAGATAGCGCTCATCCTGAGCGCGCTGCGCCTGCTGCGCGAGCGTCGGCTGGCGTCGCTCGAGGTGCGCGCGGACGTCCAGCAGCGCTTCAACGCCGACGTCCAGGCGCGCCTCGCGAAGACGGTGTGGGCCTCCGGCTGCAAGAGCTGGTACCTCACGAAGAGCGGCAAGAACACGGCGCTGTGGCCGAGCTTCACGCTGGCGTTCCGCCGCCGCACGCGCGCGGTCGATCCGCGCGACTACGTGCTGCGCTAGCCCGCGGCGAGCAGCTCGATCCGCATCCAGACCGCGGCCGTCGCGCCCGGCTCGACCCACTGGCAGGCGTCGCCGTCGATGGTGCCGGCCGGCCCCCAGAACGGCTCGATGCACACGAACGCGCTGCCCGGCAGCGTCCACACCTGCACGTGGCGCATGCTCGGCGCGAACGACAGCCGCAGCGCGCCGAGGTCGGGCAGCGCCACGTCGACCATGCCGTCGGCCGGCGCGGGCAGCCCGAAGTCGTGCTCGCGCAGGTCGTCGAGCGCGCCGGCGGCGAGTCCGGGCAGGTCGCTCGCGACCGCGTCCTTGGCGGCCGGCGGGCACACGAAGTAGGGATGCCAGCCGGGCGAGAGCGGCATCGGCGTCGTGCCGAGGTTGGTCGTGGCGAGCTCGATGCGCACGCCGCGCGCGACGGCGCGCACGCTCGCGTCGGCGCGGAACGACCACGGGAACACGGCGCGCGTGGTGTCGTCGTCGCCGAGCGCCATGCTCAGCGCGTCGGCCTCGCGGGCCGTGACGCGCCACGCCAGGTTGCGGCCGAAGCCGTGCTGCTTCATGCGCGTGCCGGCGCGCGCGAAGACGTCGCCGGGCAGCCGGCCGGCGAACGGGAACAGCACCGGGATGCCGCCGCGCACGTTCTTGGTCGGGTCGGCGAGCGTCGCGGCGTCCATATGGAGGATGCTGCGGCCGTCGACGGCGAGGCCGGTGACGATGCCGCCGCGCGCCGGCGCGACCGTCGCGCGCGCCGCGCCGTGGACCAGGTCGAAGAGCTCGAGCTGCATGGGGCCTCCGGTAGGCGGGCAGCATGCCTCGCCTCGAGCCGGCGGTCACGCGCGCGGGTCGGCGGCCGCGTGGACAGGTCCGGAAACGGCGAGCGCGCCGCCGCGCGCAGTCGTATAGAAGGGGGCATGGATACGACCCCCTCGCCGACCTCTCCGGGCACGCCCACCCCGACCGCGCCCATCTCGAAGTACCCGCTCGGCACCGATCGCGCCGAGCTCGAGCGCCTCCACCTCCAGCACCGCCTGTGGTCGGACGCGGCGCACGCGCTGTGGAAGCGGGCCGGCATCCTGCCGGGCGCGCGCGTGCTGGACGTCGGCGCCGGCCCGGGCGCGGCGACCATGGATCTGGCCGAGCTCGTGACGTCGTCGGGCGCGGTCCACGCCGTCGACGAGTCGGAGCGCTTCGTGGACCACGTGCGCACGCAGGCGACCGCGCGGCGCGTCGAGCAGGTGACGGCGCACGTCGGCGATGTGCACGCCCTCGACGCGCTGCCCGAGCTGGCGGAGGCGTCGTTCGACCTGGCGTACGCGCGTTGGGTGCTGTGCTTCACGGCGTCGCCCGCGAAGGTCGTGGCCGGCATCGCGCGGCTGCTCGCGCCGGGCGGTGCGCTGTGCGTCCACGACTACTTCGACTACACGCGCATGACGTGCGCGCCGCGCCGCGCCGGCTACACGCGCATCGTGGAGGCGACCGCGCGCTCGTGGCGCGACAACGGCGGCGACCCGGACGTCGTGGCGCGCCTGCCGCGCCTCGTGCGCGAGGCCGGGCTCGTGCTCGAGCCCCTCGAGGTCCACCAGCGCATCGCGCGTCCCGGCGACACGATGTGGCACTGGGCGGCGTCGTGGTGGCGCTCGTACGTGCCCCGGCTGGTGGCCATGGGCTACGCGTCGGAGGCCGACGCGGCCGCCATCTTCGCGGATCTCGACGCCATGACGCGCAGCGACGACTTCCTCGTGCTGCCCCCGGTGTACGAGCTCATCGCGCGTCGACCGCTCGGCTGAAGCGCTCTTGGATCGAGTCGCGGCGTGGGGTAGGGTGCCTCGGTGTCCCCCCTGAGAACCGCGAGCACTGCGTTCGTCGCGTGCCTCTCCGCCTGTATCGCCGACGAACGTCCGCGGCCCACGACCTCGGCCGACAGCGCTGATACGGTCGATACCGTCGAGGACACGACGAGCGACAGCGCGAGCGTCGACAGCGACGCGGGCTCGGACACGAGCGCAAGCGCGTGCGAGCGCGCGACCGACTGCCTCGGTGCGCTCGGCGACTGCCAGCGCTGGCGCTGCAAGGACAGCGTCTGCACCGTCGACGACCGCGACGGCTCGTGCGACGACGGCGACCTGTGCACCGGCGTCGGCACCTGCGACCACGGCGCATGCGTGCCGGGTCCGACGCTCGTGTGCGACGAGGCGTCGCAGTGCGGGCACCCGGCGTGCGACCCGGCCGTCGGCTGCATCGAGGAGCCGGTCGCCGACGGCTTCTGCGAGGCGTCGAACGGCGTCGCGTGGGGCACCTGCGCGGGCACGCGCATGGCGCCTCCCGACCTGTGTGGCGAGGCCGGTCAGTGCAGCGACCGCGTGACGCCCGAGACGACGCCGCTGCCGAAGTCGCTGCTCCGCGGCGACTGGTTCTTCGTGAGCCAGGGCGTGCACACCGGCGGCTACGGCACGATCGCCGGATCGATCTCGTTCGACGTCGGCGGCTCGTGGACCGGTGAGCAGCTGCTCACGACCGACGGCGTGGTCGACGCGAGCACGTTCAGCGACCACGCCTGGTGCATCGACCCGGCGGGCGGGGTGGCGTTCGCCGTCGGCGTCGATCATTACGTCGGCCAGATGGACGCGGTCGGCGAGCTCATGGCCGCGAGCGGCCGCCTGGCCAACGAGGTCGCGGTGGCCATCCGACCGACCGGGGCGGTGTCGGACGTCGACGGGACATACGCCGTGATCATGGCGAACCTCGACGCGGAGGTCGGGCCGCAGATCTATAGCGGCACGCTCGTCTTCGGGCACGGCTGCATCGCCGAGAGCTCGATGTTGCAGACCGTGGAGGCCGGTCTGCCGCTGTCGGTGGTCGCCGACAAGGCGTGCATCGAGCCGCCGCAGCACGGCACGGTCCAGCTCTCGCTGCAGCTCGAGTCGCCCAACGGCGACGAGACGTTCCCGCTGAACCTGTACGGCGCGGTCGGCCCGCGCGGCGACACGCTGTTGTTCGTGCGCACGACGTCGGACAGCACCATCGCGTTCGGCATGGCCTTCGTCACGCGCCTCTCGAGCGGACCGATGGCATCGCTCGACGACTCGGAGCAGTGGTCGCTCGCGTTCCAGGAGAAGCAGGGAGACGACAGCTTCCGCGGCTTTCCCGGCCTCCTGCGCGTGGACGGCGAGACCATCGTGAACGGCCTCTGGGACGGACATCAGGTGCTGGGCGAGCGGGTCGTCGTCGACGCGTACGGCCGCTTCGTCACGACCCTCCAGACGCCCGACGAGCGGCGCTCGTTCTCGGGCTACCTGGCGCCGTCGGGTGGGCTCGGCGTCTTCTACGAGGTCGACGTGCCGAGCGACTGGCTCACGCCGACCGAGGTCAGCGAGACGCCGATCGGGCCGGCGTTCGGTGCCATCGTGCGACGCCCCCAGCCGTAGCCATGGCCGACTGGACCGAGCGCTACCGCGTCGAGGACGCGATGCCGTGCATCGACATCCGGGTGCGGAGCGTCGAGCAGCTGTTCGACAACCGCGACCCGGCGCCGTTCCACGAGCGCGACCTCGACGACGACGCGGTCGACTATCTGGTCGGTGCCATCGAGGAGATCCCGCGCTCGGCCGGGCCGGTGAAGGTCGTCGTGTGGGTGGCCGAGCCGTTGCCGCCCTCGCTCACGGTCGAGCGCGTCGTCGAGGCCATCGGCCGCCACTTCGAGCACGCGCGCTGGCGCATGAAGCGGCGCATCCGCGATCAGGTGCGGCAGAGCCGGACCTTCGCGCTGCTCGGTCTGGTGGCGCTGGCGGCGCTGCTGACGCTGGCCGAGCTGACGAGCGGGCTGCGCGAGATCCCGGTGGCGCACGTCTTGCCGGAGGGCCTGACCATCCTGGCGTGGGTCGTCCTGTGGCGGCCGCTCGAGGTCCTCGTCTACGACTGGTATCCGCTCTCGCAGGAGCGCCGGCGCCTCGAGCGCATGGCCTCGGCGCCGATCGACGTGCGCGCCGCGCCAAGGCGTTAGAGCGAACTCGCGGCTCGGGCGTATACCCGGGGGTTCGCCGCAATCACAGGAGCCAGCGTGAAGCCGTTCGTCGTCGAGAGCCCGTGTTCGGAGTCGTGGAACGAGATGCGTCAGGTGGCCGGGGCCGCGCGTCACTGCGCGTCGTGCCGGAAGGCGGTCTTCGACCTGTCGGCCATGACCGAGCAGCAGATCCGCGGCCTCGTGAGCCTCACCGACGGCGACTTCTGCGGCCGCCAGATCATCCGCGACGGGGCCATCGTGGTGGCGCCCGAGCCGGTGCCGATGCGCTCGGCGTGGCCCTGGCGCATGGTGACGCGCGGCGCGGTGGTGGCCGGCGCGCTCGCCTCCGCGGCGTGCGAGGGCGCGGCCACGGCCGCCCCGGGCCCGACTCCCATCGTCATCGCCGACCGCGGTGGCGACCCGGTGCCCGATCGGCCGGTGACGCCGCCGCCCACGCCGCCGATCGCGCCGGCCGAGAACCCCGACCTCATCATGGCCGGCGGCATGGCGCCGCCGCGCGCCCAGGTGAACAGCGCGGTCTACTTCGCGCGCGGCAAGAGCGCGGTGCAGCGCGCGAGCGCGTCGATCCTCGACGACATCGCCGCGACGCTGGCGGCCAATCCGTGGATCGACAGGATCGCCGTCGTCGGCCACGCCAGCGTCGACGACGGCCCGGCCGCGCGCGCGGAAGGCCTGGCCAAGGCGCGGGCCGAGGCGGTGCGGGCGTACCTCGTCAAGCGCGGCATCGACGCGAACCGCCTGGTGGTGGCGTCGCGGGCGGCGCGCGAGCCGTTCGACCCGGGCCACGGCGCCGACGCGAACGCCAAGAACCGGCGCGTCGAGGTGCGCATGTGCCAGGGTGACGAGTGCCCGTGAGCGACACGCGGTGAGCGACCGACGGTCTCGGGGCCGGCGGGGGGCGCGGCCCTGCGCGGGCCGGGGTCGAGGTGCGGCGCGTCAGGAGTTGTGCTAGCGACAGGAGCTGATGGTCAGCCATTCGGAGGCTCCATGAGGTCCGTCGTCTTCATCGCGCCGCTCTTTCGCGAGGGCAGCAACCGCTTCCTCGAGGCGTTCACCGCCGTCCCCGGCGTGCGCCTAGGGGTGATCTCGATGGAGCCGAGCGCGGCCATCGAGCCCGGTCTGCGCGCCAAGATCCACGCGCACTACCAGGTGCGCGACGCCATGGACGCGGACGAGCTCGTCCGGGGGTGCCGCGGCATCGCGCCGGCGATGGGCGGCAGCATCGATCGGCTGTGCGCCCACCTCGAGGAGCTGCAGATCCCCGCCGCCGACGCGCGCGAGCGCCTCGGCATCGAGGGCATGCACGGCGCTGCGGCGCGCAACTTCCGCGAGAAGGACCGCATGAAGGCGGTGCTGCGCCAGGCGGGGGTGGCCGTGGCGCGGAGCCGGCTGCTGACGTCGGCGGACGAGGTGAAGCGCTTCGTCGACGAGGTCGGCTTCCCCATCGTGATGAAGCCGCCGGCCGGTCTCGGGGCGAGGGCGACGTTTCGGGTGCAGTCCGACGCCGACGTGAAGGCGGCCATCGCGCGCGTGGCGCCGAGCCCGGCGTCGCCGTATCAGGCGGAGGAGTTCGTCGAGGGGCGCGAGAACACGTGCGAGACCGTGACGGTGAACGGGCGGCACGTGTGGCGCTCGGGCACCCACTACCTGCCCGGGCCGCTCGAGGTGCTGGAGAACCCGTGGATGCAGTACTGCGTGCTCTTGCCGAGCGACGCCGCCGATCCCGACTTCCGGGTGTTCGACGACGTCAACGGGCGGGCGCTCGACGCACTCGGCATGACCACCGGTCTCTCGCACATGGAGTGGTTCATGCGGAAGGACGGCACGCCGATGGTGAACGAGGTCGGCGCGCGGCCGCCGGGCGCGGGCATCATGCCGCTCATGAGCCACGCCCACGCGTGCGACATGTGGAAGAAGTGGGCCGAGCTCATGGCGTGGGACCGCTTCGACCCGCCGGCGCGCGTGCGCGCGGCCGGCGTGGCGTTCTTCCGGGGCCAGGGCACGGGCAAGGTCGTCGCGGTGCGCGGTCTCGCCGAGGCGCAGGCCGAGGTCGGTGTGCACGTGGTCGACCGCAAGCTTCCGGCCGTCGGCCAGGCGAAGTCGGCCAGCTACGAGGGCGAGGGTTGGGCGGTCGTCGCGCACGAGAGCACCGCGGTCGTGGTCCACGCGCTGCGGCGCCTGGTCGAGCTCGTGCGCATCGAATACGCCTGAGCGCGCCTCCCCGGACCGCAGGTCACCCGACGCATCCGCAAGCCGTCGGATTCCGGCACCGGGAGGTCGAACTCGGCCTTTCGGTGCTGGGGACCGGCCTCTCGGACCCATCGGGGCTGGGACCGGTCCGTAGTGCCGGAACCAGGGTCAGGCGATCCATCGGGGTTGGAACCGATCTATCGGGGTTGGAACCGGGGGTAGAGGCTCGGACCGATAGGTGCTGAGACCGGGGGTAGGGGCGCGGGGTGAGAGGCAGGGGCGCCGCGGGTTCTTCCCGAGTGAACACGGGACAGACGAGTCCGGCTCCATCGCAGATGGAGTGGCTGGCTCAGCGCTCGACGAAGGGGAGAGTTCGGTCGTCGGTCGTGCTCAGGTCTCGGCCTGGCTGACGCTTACTCCGAAGATGACCCGCAGCAGCCACGTCCCAAATGGGAACACGGCATCGCGCACGCCCGCGACGAAGCTCTGCCGTGCGCTGTCATACCGCTCGAGGAACGACTTCCGCCATGTCAGGAACTCGACCTGCCGCTCGACGGTCGATGCTGCCACCACCGGGCGCCGCTCGTCGCCTCCTTCGGGTGACGTTGCCTCGGCGTTCCAGTCGACCGTGCGCGCCCGCCGCGCACCGCGGAAGCCCAGGCCGGTGGCGCGCACCCGCTGCCGCGCCGCCTCTTCCCGCTGCGCGACCAGCTCAGCGAGCTCCTGCCCGAAGCGCTCTGGCCCGCCGACCGACGTCCATGGCGGAGCCACCAGCTCGAGCGTCGCGCTCGCCGGATACGTCGCCGACTCGCTCTCCAGCTGCGGCGGTCGCGCGTACACCTGAGACTTCCCGATCCCATTCGGAGTCGTCCGAAAGCCCGGCCACTCGCGGCCGTGCTCCACCAACCCCGCCGCCACCGGATTCGCCAGGTCGTAGGCCGCCATCGACAGCGTCACCGCCGGGTCGAGCATCACCTGGTAGTGCGGCTCGCGACCGTCCCACACCGAGCCCTCCCGTCCCCGCATCGCGTTCACCACTCGCGCCATCGCCGCATTGAGCTCGTTCATGAGCCTCGGCAATCGCCCCGACCGGTCGACCACCATCAGGTGGTAGTGATTCGACATCACTACCGCTGCGATGACCCCGATGTCGTTCAGCGACGCGTAGTGCGCCAACAGATAGGCGAACACGTCGCGGACCCACGGGTCCGGCTTCAGCAGGAACTTGCGCGCAACCGTGCGCCGCGTCACCGACACCACGGCACCAGGAACGATCGGACGGGGCTTCGACATCTGAACCTCCATCCTCTCAAGTTCCCGCGACCCCCTCGTTTTGATCCGGATTTCTTTTCGGAGCTCTCTCGAACCGCTTGGCGCGCCGCAATGCGCGTGCGGTCCGCGATCGACCACACCGAGACCGGAACGATCCTGACCGGCCGACCCCAGGGACCCCCGGATGGGTCGAACCGGACTCGCGATCCGGGGACCCCCGGACAGAGGGAGGGAAGGGGGGACTCGCGATGCGGGACCCCCGGACTCGAAGAGAGGTCGGACTCGATGAGAGGTCGAGGACTCGCCTTCAGGGCGCGATGACCGCGCCGCCCGACGCCATGCCCGCGAAGAACGCCGAGCCCAGGAAGAGCTGCGTCTCGCCGTGGGTCGTCACCACCTCGCCGCGCGCCAACGGCGCCAGAGTCAGGAGGTACGCCGAGCCGCGCGTGAACTCCGAGCCCGGGACGACGAACTGGTCGACCCGCCACCGATCGTCCCGCAGCACCACGTCGACGAAGCCGACCGCGTCCGAAGGGGCGTTGGTCCAGGCCTCGGTCGGGTCGCCGTGCCCCAGCGCCGTCAGGCGCACGAAGGCCGGGTCGTTCTTGTCGGCGCCCTGGCCGTCCGCGCGCGTGACCGTCAGCGGCGCCCCCGCGACGTGGTCGCGGATGACCCCGTCGGCGGTCTGCTCGATCTCGGTGATGTCGGTCTGGCCCGGCGCGACCACCTGCATGCGATAGGTGTGACCCTCGAGCACGATGGTCACCGTGTACGCCACCTGCGCGTAGACGAGCTGCGGCTCGTCGCGCGAGTCGAGGCGGAACTCGCCGTTGCCGACGCTCGGCACCACCAGGTCGCGCGGCCCGCCGCCGTGCGGGTCGCTGAAGCTCAGGTGGACGCTGGCGTCGGCGCGGCCGGTGTACGCGTCCGACGTGATGCCGGCACCGCTCAGACCCTGGCTCACGTCGACCTGCCCGAAGAAGACGTCGATGGTCGTCACGCCCGCGATCGGCTCCTGCGTCAGCGGGTCCTTCATGTCGGGCGTCGCCAGCAACACCGCCACCCCGACCTCTTGCGTCTCGAGGTCCTTCAGCAGGCCATCGCACCCGGCGAGCGCCATCAGCGCGCCCGCGGCGAGCGGCAGGGAGACACGCGACCAGATTTGAAGGAAGTGGCTGGGGCTGAACATGCGCGGACCTCGGCGATCGATCCAGCGGTCGACGGACCGCGATCGATGACACCATCGTGAGACGCGCGCGCGCCGATAAGGCGAGGTTACTTCGGCGGCGCGGGCGCGAGCACGCTGGTCGGCTCCGGCGCCGCTCCGCGCTCGAGGACGCTCTCGCGATAGGCCGGCGCGCGCGCTCGCATCATCGATCCGAGCGGCCGATGGTCGGGCAGCGCGTGCCACGGATCGAACGACAGGCTCTCGACCAGGCCCTCGATCTCCTGGCCGCGCGCGCCCGTCACGTCCTGCGCCGGCACCACCAGCTCGCCCAGCGCGACCCACGGGCTCTTCTCGACCGGCCAGCGCACCGACGCGTCCTCGATCGGCGTCGTCGCCTCGTCCACGAAGCGCTGGGCCATGAGCGTCCAGGTCATCGGACCCTTCGCGAGCCGGTCCACCAGGTCGTCGCGCAGCGCCGACGGCCCCGACGTCGCCGCACCCGCCGCGCCCGCGCCGGCCCCGTCGAGCTTCGGCATGAGCGCCAGCTTCACCGCCTCGCCGCCGATCTGCAGCGGCACCGCCGTGAAGAACGGGCTCGTCGCGTACGACCGGACCTTCGGCATCTTCAGGAAGCCGCGCGCGATGGCGAACGCGCGCCGGAAGCCGAGCGCCCCGATGAGCCGCGGCAGGAGCAGCGCCTGCCCCTTCCGGCTGAGCCGCACCAGCGTCAGGAACTCGTCGGGGTCGCGCACGCCCGCGACGTCGGTCTGGATGAGCAGGAAGTCCTGCGTCACCGCGTCGGCCAGCGGCGGGATGAGCTTCTTGCCCGGCACACCGACCAGCTTCAGGCCGATGCCGCGGATGTCGGGCCGCTTGTCCGAGCTCTTGCCGGGTGAGCCGTTGGAGAACCGGAGGTACACCGGCCAGGTGCGATCGACCGCGAACACGCCGGCCCTCAGCTCGGCCGGCGCCGCCACGCGTAGCTCGCCGACGGCCGCGGTGTGGGCCTTCGTGTGGAGCGCTCGCCACTGCGGTCGCTGCGCCTTGTCGGGCGCCAGCGCCTTCTGGATGGCGCGCAGCTCCTGGGCGTAGCGCTCGAAGCGCTCGGTCTCGTCGGGGGCGATCTTCTCGGTCCACGTCATGGCGTCGACCTTAGCATTGCCGCGCGAATCGCAAACCCCGCTGCGCCACAAACGATGGACGCCTGCCGCGAATCTCCATAAGGTCCGCGGCCGTCGTGTCCGCCGAGCAACCCGAGCCCATCGCTGTCGCCCCCGTCCCGGCTGCGCCCCCGAAGCCGTGGTTCCTCACGCCGACGAGCCCCGGCTTCGCGCGCATGACCGCCGCAGTGACGGCTGTCGTGGCCCACCTCGCGCTGCTCGTCCAGGCCGGCCGCGGCCTCGGCAAGGACTGGGGCTACTTCGACAGCCTGAGCCTGGTCGTGCGCTCCAACGTCTTCGGCTACGGCAGCTTCCCGCTGCACAACCCGTGGGCCTGCGGCGGCCTCGATCTCCTCACCAACCCGCAGAGCCGCGTCTTCTCGCCGCTCATGCTGGCCGACCTCGCGCTCCCGCCGCAGCTCGCCAACCTCTTCGGCCTGATGCTCTACGCCTTCATCGGCTTCATCGGCGCCCTGAAGCTGCTCGAGCACCTCGGCGTCGGCCGCGTCGCCGCGCTCATCGGCGCCGCGCTGTGGATCAACGCCAGCTGGTTCGGCCTCCACTTCGCCGAGGGCCACATCGCCTACGGCCCGATGCAGCTCCTGCCGCTCGTCTTCTACGCCGTCATGCGCATCGGCAGCCGCCGCCACCTGCTGCTGCTCGCCGCCGTCTTCGCCTGGTTCCTCCTCGACGGCGCCATCTACGCGCTCATCTTCGCCACCCTCGCCATCATCCTCATGCTGCTGCTCGGCCTCGTGCCGCGCCGCGAGTGGAAGGCGCTGGTGGCCGGCCCGCGCTGGCCGCTCGTCGTCATCCCGCTGGCCGCGCTGCTGGTCGCGCTGCCGCGCATCTATCCGCTGGTGGCCAACGTCGGCGCGCGCGCCCCGAAGCTCGAGACCTACGAGATGCCGTGGGCGCTCCTGCGCGCGGCGCTCTTCGATCCGCTCCAGACCTACGGTCCGTTCGAGCACAAGCCGCGCATCCCGTGGCGCTTCCACGAGTACGCCTGCTACGTGAGCCTGCTCGGCCTGGCGCTCGTGCTCGTCACCGCCGTCGTCAGGCGCGGCTTCTTCAAGGCCTCGTGGCGCTTCGTCGTGGCCACCGCCTTCTGGCTCTGGGTCGGCGCCGGCTGGTTCCCGGCCGTGAACCCGTGGAAGCTCTTCCAGCAGATCCCCTTCGCCAACAACGCCCACATCCAGTCGCGCGTCTTCATCGTCATGCTGGTCTTCTTCGTCGTGCTCGTCGCCAAGGCGCTCGACGCCTGGCGCTCGAAGAAGCTCGTCTTCGCCGTGCTCGGCGGCCTGCTCGTCGTCGAGAGTGCCGTCGTCCGCATCTACCCGACCACCCAGCTCGAGCGCGACAAGCACGACGCCCCCGGCTACGACCTCATCGCCAGCACCACCATCGCCAGGACGGTCGGTCGGACCCTCGGCGGCCCCGAGTTCTACCTCGACAGCCCCGACACCGGCTCCGCCAAGTGCTACGAGCCATCCTTCACGCCGACGCGCATCGCCGTCACCGACAAGCAGCCGCCGCTGCCCGAGGCCAGCCCGCTCGACACGACGCGCGGCTCGAAGGTGACGCTCGTCGCCTACACGCCCGGCGAGATCGACCTCGACTACCGCCTGAAGCGCGCCACACCCATCGTCCTGAACACCAACGCGCTCTGGGGATGGCAGGTCGCGGAAGGATCGGCGACGCTGTCCGGCCGGGGCGACGAGCTCCTCCAGGTCACGCCCGCGGACTTGTCGGGGCACCTCCATCTGACCTATGCACCGCCCTGGGTGCCGTGGCTCGTGGCCGCCTGGTTGGCCGGCCTCGGCGCCCTCGTCATCACCTGGCGAAGGACCCGCGCATGAGCGCCGACCCCGACCGATCTTCCCGCCCGCCGCGCCCGGCCCGATCGCCAGGCCCGGGCGACCTGCCGCGCCCGAGCGGCGACGCCTTGCCGGTCGGCTACTATCACGAGGTGCTGCTGCGCGGCGGTCCGGTGCGCCGCGCCTGGCACGTGCACAAGTTCCAGCGCGTGATCGACTGCCTGCCGCCCGGCCCCGGGCTGTCGATCCTCGACGTCGGCTGCTCGGCCGGCTCCTTCCTGTCGCTGCTCGACGGCGAGCGCTTCGCGCGCCAGGTCGGCGTCGACATCGAGCCCGATCAGATCGCCTACGCCCAGGCCCGCTTCGGCACGCCGTTCCGCCGCTTCGTGCACATCCCGTCGGTGGCCGAGCTCGATCAGGCCGGCGACGGCTTCGACTGCGTGACGCTCATCGAGGTCATCGAGCACCTCCAGCCCCACGAGGTCGAGGTGCTGCTGGCGAAGGTCGCCGAGCTGCTGAAGCCGGGCGGCCTGCTGGTCATCACCACGCCCAACTACACGAGCCTCTGGCCGGTGCTCGAGCTCATCGTGAGCTGGGTCTCCGAGGTCGCCTACACCGAGCAGCACGTCACGCGCTTCACCTTCTTCGACATGATGAAGAAGCTCCGCCGCCTGCGCCCGGCCATCGGTGACGAGCTGCAGCTCGAGATGAAGACCACGAGCCACTTCCTGTCGCCGTTCCTCGCGGCCATCTCGATGCGCCTCGCCGACCGCGTCGCGCGCTGGGCCGCGCCGCGCTCGTGGCGCTTCCCATTCGGGAACCTCATCCTCATGACACTGCGCAAGCGGTCGTAGCTCGCCGCGCCGCGCCGCGCGTCCGGCGCTACTCGACGGGCTTGGCGTCCGCCTGCGGCTCGTCGTCGACGAACATGCCCTTCAGGCGCGCCTTCTTGTTGGCGTAGCGCATGATGCCCTCGCCGTTGGCCATGCACGCGTCGCCGAAGCCGCCCTCGAAGAGCTCGCGCTTCTTCGCGTCGTTCTTGGCGTAGGTGATGGTGCCGGTCGGCGCCACGAAGCCGTTGACGATGTTCCTCGTGCAGGTGCGGCCGTCGCCGTTGGCCGGGTGGTGGAGCCAGGTGCCCTCGATGAGCTTGTTGTGCTCGTAGCGGCCCTCCCACACGTCGCCGTTGTCGGGGCGCTCGAGCCGCCCCTGGCCCTGCATCTCCAGGCCGACCGTGGCGCCCTCGTAGAAGTCGCCGTTGGCCAGGACGATCTTCAGCTCGCCCACCGGGGCGCCCTTGGCGAAGGTGCCCTCGAAGCGATCGCCGCCGGCGTTGGTGACGATGCCGGCGCCGTCGGGCAGGCCGTCGGCGAAGTGGCCCTCGTAGACCTGGCCGTCGGCGCGCGTGACCTTGCCCTTGCCGTGGTACTTGCCGTCCTTGAACTCGCCCTCGTAGCGCTCGCCCCACATGTCCACCGAGCTGCCGGTGCCGGCCTTGCAGTCGCCGTCCTCGCACTGGAGCTTGTTGGCCGGCAGCGGCGCGCGCGTGACGACCGCGTCGCGCGCGCCCGAGCGGATGCGCCCGACGCGCAGCTTCACCTTCGACCCGATGGGTCCCTGGAGCAGCGCCTCGACCGCGTCCTTGCTCATGCCGGCGGTGTCGCGACCGTCGATGGCCCAGATGGAGTCGTAGCGCGCCACGCCGACCTGGGCGGCCGCGCCGGTCAGCGCCAGCTGGGCCACGGTGGGCGTCGCGTCGGGGCGGCCCTCGTGGTCCATGCCGAGGATGATGCCGACGCCGGCGGTGCCGTGCGGCGCGTCCTCGCCCTTGGTGGGCGGGGCCGAGCCGCAGGCGGCGAGGAGCAGGATGGCGATGGCGGGAACGATGGGGTGGCGAGGCATGGTGGCCCTCCGGGTCGCACTGTCCGGCGGCCGTGACCGATCGTCAAGGCCGTGGCCCGCCGGCCGCCTACTCGGCGGCGGCGCTGGCGATCTTCTTCGGCCCGGTCTCGCCCTCGGCCTTCTTCTCGAGGCCCTTCTCCTTCGACGGCGCCTCGTGCTCGAAGAGCTTGAAGGTGGCCTTCATGCCGCTCGTGTAGCTGGCCTCGACGCTCACGACGCCCATGTCGGCGCCGCCCTCGATGACGGTGGCGAAGCCGATGCCGAACTCGCCCGAGGCCCAGTACCAGCTCTTCGAGGCCTCGTCGTACTTCTGCTCGAAGCCGAAATCGAGGTCGACCTGGTGCTTGGCGCCGAGCTCGACCTCGGGCTTCTTCACCTTCTCCTCGATCTCGCCGACCAGCTCCTGGTACCAGTCCTTCAGCGCCGTGGCCATCTCGGCCCCGCCATCCTGGCCGCCCAGCGCGCGCCAGAGCACCTTGCCCTTCGACACGGCGTGCTTGGTGACCTCCTCTTCCTCCTCCTTGCCGGCGAGCTTGAAGCCGAGCTTGCCGCCGACGCCGAACTTGCGCTCGTCCTCCTTGAAGACGGCCTCGACCCCGACGCTGCTCGAGCCGAACTCGACCTCGGCCGACACCGTCGTGCTCTCCTCTTCCTTGTAGTCGAACTTCTCGTCCTCGCCGTCCGACACCGTCGTCGACGCGCGCGCCTTGATCGAGGCCTCGGCCCCGCCGATGCCGGCCGACGCGCCGACCTCCCAGCTGCCCGACGCCTCGAACTTCACGTTGGGATCGTTGGTCGAGTCGGTGGCCTGGGAGAAGCGGTCCTGCAGCAGCGCGTCGGTCTTCCGGTTGTCGCCGGTGAAGCGGCGCTTGCTGGCGTCGGTCTCCTGCGCCAGCTGCTCGTTGGGCACGTCGCGCAGCGCGCGGATGTCGGCGCCGAGCTCGTCGCCGTCGCGGATGATGATCTTCGTCTTGATGTACTCGATGAAGCCGTCGACGTCGTAGAAGATGCCGGCGGCGTACTCCTCGAGCATGTTCTGGGCGGTCTCGACCTTGGTGGCGGCCGGCTCGAGCTCGTCGTTGAACTCCTTCCGCGCGCGCTTGTCGCCGCCCGACACCTTCTTGGCCTTGGCCGCGAGCGGGTCGTAGGCGACGAGCCCGTTCGAGAGTGCCATGTCGAAGGCCTTCTTCAGCTTTTTGTCATATTGCTTCTGACCGACCTCCTTCGAGGCCTCCCAGCGCGAGCGCTCCTTGTCGCCCCTCTCGATGACGTCCATGACGTCCTCGTCGCCCTTCACCTCGTAGGTGATGGCGCCGATGTAGGCCACCGACAGCTCGAAGAGCCAGAGGTCGACCTTGATGCCGGCCGACCACTCGCCCTCGGCGAAGCTCCACAGCTCGTCGCCGTCGAGCTTCGTGCCGCCCTTGCCGGCGGCGCTGCCGAAGAGCTCGATGATGGGCGACACCTTGCCCGAGAGCTTCACCTCGAAGGCCTTGTAGTGCTCGAGCTCGCCCTTCATGCCGTCGACCTCGGCCGAGGGCGCGGCGACCTCCATCTTCTTCGGGTCGAAGGCGTCCTTGGCCTGCTCGAGCAGTGCCACCTTGGCGGCGATCTTCTGCTTGTAGCTCTCGAGCTGCTTCTGCGTCTCGGCGTTGGTGGCGAGCTTGGTCTCGGCCGCGGCGATCTGGCCCTCGACGGACTGCACGCCCGGCAAGAGCGAGGCGAAGCGCTTGGTGTCGACGTTCTTCAGGCACAGCTTGGCCGAGGCCAGCTCGGCCATGGCCTGCGAGTGCAGCTCGAGCGCCTGCGTCCGGTGCTGGTCGCCGGACGCCAGCATGGCCTGCGACTGGCTCAGCATGGCCAGCGCCTTCTCGCGGTGCGACTGGCAAGCCTCCCAGGCGGCGTCGGCCTTCGGCTTGTTCATGTCCTCGGCCTGCTTCTTGTGCTCGCCGTAGGCGGTGTACGAGGCCTGGCCCTGGAGCTTCGAGGCGTCGGCCGACTTGTCCGCGGACGTGTAGTCGTTCTTGGCCTGGGTCAGCTGCTTCGTCTCCTGGGCGATGAACTGGTCGCCCTTCGACGCGCTGAAGGTGGCCTTGGCGAGCTCTTCCAGCTGCGCGTAGAAGGCCTCCGAGGCGGCGCCGCCGCCGACGTGCTTCCGGAACGCCGCGACCGCTTCCTCCTGGGTCGCGAACTCGCCCTTCCGCACGCGCTCCTGCATCTCGGCCACCTGCTTCTGGTAGGCGGCGACGGCCTCGGCCTTCATGCTGTAGCTCTCGAGCGCGAGCGCCATGGTGCCGCCCTTCTTGGCGGCCGCGGCGTCGAAGTCCTCCTTCGACTGCGCCATGCCGCCGGGCTTCGAGCCGCCCTTCACGGCCATCTTCGAGGTTCCGGTGGCGTCGCCGCCGCGCGCCTCGAGCTCGCCGTATTGGTTCAGGATGGAACGATAGCGCTCGACCGTCTGCAGGAAGGTCGCCCACATGTAGGGAGACGCCGAGGTGTTGCTCTGGTCGCCGCCGGTGTCGGACCAGGCGTCGACGAAGAGCGCGACCTCGTCGAAGCTCGCGGCGATCTTCTGGAGCGCCGCGAGCCCGAGCACCTCGGGATTCAGCCCGGTGAGCTTGCCGCGCGTGGCGCCGACGACCGCCTGCACACGGGCCGCGACGGCCGCGCGCTTCTTCGGGTCCTTGGCGCCCTCCTCGCTCATCGCGGTGCCCTGGATGGCCGCGTAGAGATCGCGGTAGCCGCCGAGCATCTCGCCGAGGCGCGCGAGCTCGTCGCGCTGGCCGGCCTCGAGGTCGGCCTTGGCGCCGCAGTAGGCCGCGACCTCGGCCTGGATGCGCGCGAGCTCGGCCTTGGCCAGCTCGTAGAAGCCGCCCTTCGAGCCCTTGTCGCCGATGGCCTGCGCGTAGCTGCCCTTGCCCTTCTGGCCCTTGGCGTCGGCGGAGGTCATGAAGGCGACCGGGTCGGTGACCTTCACGACGGCCGGCATCCAGATGCCGAGCTGGGTCTGGAAGTCGCCGTTCGGCGCCGCGGGCGGGCCGCCCTTCGGATCGGAGGGGCCGCCCGGCGGGACGAGCATCTTCTCCTGATCGTCGTAGCTCAGGCCGCGCAGCCCCGACTTGATCTTGTCGTTGGTCGTGGGCTGTCCAGACGGGGTGGTCTCGGACTTCTTGGTGGTCGGCGTGGTGGTCGTGGTCGGGGGCGCGGTGACGGGCGCGTCGGCCATGGATGGATCCTGTCCGCGTGTTGCGGGTGGAACCGACCGGCGTTCACATTACGGCGTAATATACCGCTCAGTCAACAGCCGGCGGTGCGGCCTCCACCGACTTTTGCGATCGCGGTTCGCGGCGCCGCCGTCAGCGCGGTCGCGGTGACCGGGGGTCCCCCCGGGGGCGTTCCGGGGGGTACCGGGGGTCCCCTGGAAGTCGAACCGGGGGTCCCCGGAAGTTGAACCGGAGGTCCTTTCGTGCTGAACATGCGTTCAGCATGCCGCCGCCTACCACCGTCCCGCGTCCCCGCCCCGACCTCGAGCTCGCGCGTCGCTTCGTGCTGGTGCGGCGACCGCTCCACTGGGAGCTCGCCGCGCGACTCATCGCCGCGCTCGACGCCGCCTGGGCCGAGCTCGACGCGCGCCCGGCGCCGGCCGCCGACGAGGTCCCACCCGAGCGCCGGCGCGCCGCCGACGCGGCTCAGGGACCGGCCGCGCGGTAGGGCCGATACAGCGGGTCGCCGATCCACACCATCATCCAGGCGCCGCGGCGCGTGGCCTCGTAGCCGGCCTCGCCGAAGCTCGCGCCCTGCAGCAGGTAGGCGAAGACCTGATCGTACTCGGGCATCCCCGCGACGTAGGGCTCGTTGACGGCGCCGAAGGTGGCGGTGATGCCGCGCCGCAAGGCCATCGCCGCCCAGTCGACCTCGCCGCGGAGGTCGCAGGCCGAGCACGAGTCGAGGTGCCCGCCGATGGCTCCGACGGCCCAGGTGAAGGCGTCGTTGTAGTGCCCGAAGGCGTACCAGCCGGCGTAGTAGAGCGCGTCGGGCGCGGTCAGCGGCGCAGGCGCCGTGCCGAATTCCTCGGGCTGGTAGTCGGCCACGATCGGGTAGCGGCCGTCGGCGGCGAAGACCGTCTCGACGCCGATGATGTTCCACTCGCCGGCCTCGTACGAGCCGATGGCGTCGGTCGCCGGGTGCGGCAAGCCGCGGTTGCCGTCGACGTAGACGGTGCCCGAGAGCGTGCCGGCGGCCGCGCGCGCCTCGGCCAGCGCGGTGCGATCGACCAGCGCCATGGCAGCCTCGGCGTCGGCGCCGTCGATGCGCGCGACCAGGAAGTAGTCGCGCAGGTCCTTGTCGCGGAGCTCACCGAACGGCACGTACGGCGACCAGTCGCCGAGGCGGCTCGAGCCCGGCTGGTAGTACGCGTTGAAGGACGGGCTGGCGAAGTCGACCGACGGCGCGCCGTAGACGAGCAGCGCGTCGAGCGAGGTGGTCACCTTCACGCTCGGGTTGGCGATGTCGGCGATGCGATCGGTGACCTTGTAGGGCACGCCCCACACCGGCACGAGGTAGTGCACGTGCGGGCCGACGCGCGCCACGCAGGCCATCACCTCGCCGAGCCAGCGCGGGTAGTCGGAGCCGGCGAGCGTCGTCGCGTCGTCGGCCGCGACGGCGCACACGTGATCGTCGGGGAGCTCGCGGAAGGCGGCGTAGCGCGCGGCCACGTCGCTCGAGCCGGCGACGCTCGGGTTGCTGATGACGACGGTGCGTAGCGCGTCGGGCCAGTCGATGGTCACCGTCTTCGCGAGCGTCACGGCCGCGCAGCCGGGCGCGCCGAGCGTCGCGCCGAGGTCGGCGCTCACGGCCACGTGGCGCGCGGCGTCGGCGGGCACGAGCCAGCTCGCGCGCGCCGGGCCGGTCGCGGTCACGACGCCGAGCGACGCTGTCCACGCGACGGTCGCCACGCCGCTCGGGTCGACCTCGAGCGTCAGCGTGCGACCGGGGATCGGCTCGCCGCTCGCGACGATCGCCGTCGCGATCGGGCACGCCGGCGCGACGTCCTCGGCGATGTCGGCGACGACGTCGGGCTCGGCGGCGCTGTCCGCGCCGACGTCGGGGCTCGCGTCGCCGGTCGCGTCGGAGGGCGTCGCGTCGGCCTCGCAGGCGGCCAGGGCGAGCGCGCACGCCAACGCCAGCGCCGGTCTCACGGCCGCCCGGCCATGAGCTCGGGCACCGTGGCAGTGGCGTCGCTGGCCTCGACCGGGCCGTTGGTCCGGACCACCGCGCCGCTCTTCAGGTCGACCACCGCGAACGGCAGGTCGCCCGGGTGCTCGTGGTCCATGCCGAGGAGCCACAGGCGATCGGCGGCGATGTCGTCGGCGCGCAGGTCGTGGCCGATGATGCCGGCGAAGCGCGTCGCCGCGCCGAGCTTGCCGCTGGCGGGATCGACGGCCACCAGCGTGGCGAAGAAATCGGCCCACACCCAGGCGCGCTCGCCGGTCATGATCGGCACCAACTCGCCCGAGCGAATGACGTGGTGGCGCTCGCTGACGCGCCCGAGATCGACGTCGGCGATGGCCAGCTCGCACCAGGGCACCGGGCCGTCCGAGCCGCAGTAGGCGAACGGCACGAAGCGCGGCAGCTGCGCGCCGGTCATCACCGGCTCGGTCCCGAGCACGCCCGTCCCGAGCGGCAGATCGAACTGCACGCGCCCCGTCGCGCGCACGACGCGCACCACCGACCAGCCGGTCGGTCGCTCGAGGTTCACCACCAGATCGTCGCCGCGGAAGCCGCAGGTGTTGCTCCAGGAGAGGCCGGGGTCGCGCAGGTCGAGGGGCACCGGGGCCGCTCCGGGAGCCAGCGGGACCCAGGTCAGCCGATCCTCGGCCACGGCCGCGAAGCCGTCGGCGCCGCTGCAGAGGATGTTGCCGAAGGGCAGGGTGGCGAGCGTCTTGCCCGTGGCCGGATCGACGTCGCGCACCTCGCGCCCGCCCGCGCTCGCCACCAGCAGGTGCCCGCCGACCCGCCGCACGTCGAGCCGCCCGGCGCCCAGCTCGGCCTCGCCGAGGCTCCACAGCGCGCTCCCGTCGGCCAGCGCGCGCACGTCGAGGCGGTCGCTGGTCGGGCCGCCGTCCGCGCCGAAGTGGGTCTTGGTCTCGTGGACGACGAAGACGCGCGCGCCGTCGCTCGACAGCATCGGACCGATGCGCCCGCCCGCCTCGCGCCCGGCCAGGCCGGGCAGCGCAATCCACCACCTCGGTTGTCCATCGGCCGCGGCCAGCGCGCCGAGCCACTCGACGCCGGCCTTGTCGACGCCCAGCATGACCAGGCTGTCGCCGGCCTGCACCGCGCCCGTGAAGCCCAGCGCCTCGGCGCCGCGCACCGGCGTGGTGTCGTCGCTCCAGCGCGCGTCGCCGTCGACGCCGACGAGCTCGGCGAAGAAGCGGCTGTCGCCGTAGTCGTTGTAGCGCGTGAACAAGAGCGCCGCGTCGCCGCCCAACGCCAGGCCGCCCACCGGGAAGCGCCGCACCGGCGTCGTGAGCGCGACCACGGCCACCACCACGCCCACCACCAGCGCGAAGACGACGGCCGGGATGACCACGTTCCGCCTCATGGCTCGAGCCGCCAGATCGACGTGTCGAAGCCCCAGCCGTCGCGCAGCGCGGCCATCTCCGGCACGAGGCGCGCGGCCGCGAAGCGGCGCTCGTCGGCGTCGAGGTAGGGGCGGCGCCGCTGCCCGAGACGATCGGCCAGCCCCTTCAGGCGCTGGCGCCAGGCGCTCGGCAGGAGGCGCCACCAGCGGCCGAACGCCTGCGAGCGCGCCAGCACGTTGAGGCGCGGGTCGCGGCGCTTGGTCACGTGGTAGGCCTTGTGGAGGTCGACGAAAGGATGGCTCGGGTCGACGCCGAGGAAGGCACACACGCGGCGGACGACCGCGTCGGGGGCCTGGCCGAGCTCCTCGAACGACAGCAGGAGCAGGTTGTCGCGGCCGAAGCGCTCGGTCCACGGCGTCAGCTGCCGCGCGTAGGACGAGTAGGCGATGGCCTGCTCGACGATGCGCGCGCGCCGCTCGAGGAGCCGCTCCGGCGTGTGCTCGGCGGCGTGGCGGAGCTGCGACTCGATGCGCTCGAGCGGGTGGCGCATGATGTAGACGAGGCGCACCTCGAAGCCGTGCTCGGCGGCGAAGCGCGCGGCGCGCGCGGGCGAGTCGGCGTCGCGCGGCAGCTTGGTGTAGTGGGTCGAGGCCTCGAGGCGCACGCGGTGGCGCTCGGGGTCGAAGGCCCAGCAGCCGAGGTACCAGGCGTCGTCGTGGCTGCCGTCCGGCTCGGAGAAGTAGCCGGGCTCCTTCGGGCGCGAGGCGCAGATGGCCGGGTGCTGCGCGAGGTACTCGAAGAGGCTGGTCGTGCCGCTCTTCATCGCGCCGATGATGAGGCCCAGGCGCACGGGTCGCGGAGGGGTCGGGTCCACCTGGGAACGTCTACCCGAGCGGGCGGCGCTTGGCGAGCCTCGGCGAACGCGCCCGGCCGGTCGCCGCGCCGCTCAGAGCGGCGTGGTGTAGCCGAGCGCGAACGACGGGATGGCGCCGTCGTCGAAGAAGCGCGGCTCGTCGAGGGTGAACATCACGTCGGCATGGATGTGGCCGCGGCCGGCCGGGAAGACCACGCCGAGCGACGCCGTCACCACCGCGTTGTCGTGGTCCTGGGTGGGGATCCAGCCGCTGCCGATGGCGATGCGGGCGATCGAGGCGCGCAGCGCGATCTCGAGGTCGATGTAGAGCTCGAGGTCGTCGTTGCTGACGTCGCTGCTCGGGAAGAGGAGCGCCCCGGCCACGCGCGACTCGAGCCACACGTCGTCGCCGCTCAGCGGCTCGTGCAGCGCCAGCGGCAGCACGATGGCGAAGGTCTCGGGCAGGTAGAGCCACAGCTCGTGGAGGCCGGCGGCGCCGCCCACCAGGGCGTAGGTCACGACCTCGGCCACGGCGTCGTCGAGGTTGTCGTCCGAGACCGAGGCCAGCGGCAGCACCAGGCCGGGGGTGAAGCGGACGTTCGAGCCCAACGCCAGCGCATAGCCGGCGAAGAGGTTGTCGACCGCCAGGCGGCTGTCCGAGCCCGACTCGTCGAGCGTGCCCGCGCTGACCGAGGCGTAGGCCAGGCCCCACTGCAGGAGCACGCCGCTCGACGGGTTGATGGGGATGAGCACGTCGACGCGCGGCGCGAAGCACCACGCGCTGGCGTCGCCGCTGCCCTGCAAGAAGCCGAAGCGGCCTTGCACGTCGAGCCAACCGCGGCCGTCGAGGTGGATGGGCAGCGGATCGGCGTGGGCCGTGGACGCGATGCAAGCGAGGCCAAGGGCGAAGGCGAGGGTCTTCATGGCGATCTCCGGTTCGGGGAGCCCCGACCATCCGCGAATTCGCTCCCGCCTGGCAACCTCCGGTCGGCCTTGACCGACGCGTCGGCCCGCCTCGACCGACCGGCGCGGGTTGCGCGGCGACGGCCCCGGACGACGTCGGCACTGGCGTTCGGGCGCGGTAGCAGGCTACATTAATAGAACGGGCCCGGTCGTCAGGGTCCGGCAGCGCTCCCCGAGTCCATGGCCGAGAGGCCCAGTGTTGCGGGTGTACTCGAGGAGCAGGAGCGGCCATGAGCGCGCGTCGTGCACCAGTCTCTTCTCTCGTCGTCGCCGCCCTCGTCGGGGCCGTGGTCGCGCTCGCGCCGGCGCCCGCGTCGGCCCAGCTCGCGGTCGACCCGACGAGCGACGTCAACGCCATGGTCGAGGCGCTCATCGCGCGCGGCATCGCGGTCGTCACCGCCAAGTACGAGGCCGCCGGCCAGGTGCTGTGGTGGAGCCTGCACCCGTTCTCCGAGGGCCCGGGCCACGACCCGGGCACCGGCCCGGCCGCCATCTACACGCACGGCCCGCTCGGCCTGCGCGACGGCCTGCTCCTCACCTCGGGCGAGGTGACGCTGGCCAAGCCGCCCAACCGCTCGCTGCCCGGCACCGTGTCGCGCGAGGGCGCCACCGGCGTGCTCACCCCAGACATCGGCCCGGCCAAGAACGGCAACCCCGCCGAGGCCTTCTGCGCCGGCCTCATCGGCGCCTCGAACATCAACCCCCACGACGTCGTGAAGCTGACGATCGACTTCACGCTCGACCCTGGCTACGACGGCATCCAGCTCGACTACGTCTTCGGCTCCGAGGAGTACCCCGACTACGTCGGCCAGCTCTACCCCGACGCCTTCGGCTTCTTCGTGCGTGCGGCCGGCGACACCGCCTTCACCAACTTCGGGCGCGATCCCGAGGGCCACGACATCGACATCAACGGCCCGTTCTTCTCGAGCCAGAACGTCATCAAGACCTACGGCCCGGGCGCCCCGCTCGGCCCCGACGGCCAGGTCCTCTCCGAGTACAACGGCCTGACGCCGCACCTGCGCAGCGCGTTCCCGCTGGCGGCCGGCAGCGACAAGATCCACCGCGTCGTCATCGTCATCTGCGACGCCGGCGATCAGTACCTCGACTCGGGCGTGTTCCTCACGGCGCTGGCCGGCTGCCAGGGCCCGTGCAACACCACCACCTGGTGCGGCGACGGCCAGGTCCAGGCCGGCGAGGCCTGCGACGACGGCGACGTGCAGGGCGGCGACGGCTGCGACTCGTCGTGCGACGTCGAGCCCGGCTGGGCCTGCACGCGGCCCGCCACCGGCCCGTCGGTGTGCTCCGACCAGTGCGGCGACGGCACCATCCAGCCGCCCTGGGAGACCTGCGACGACAAGAACACCGACACGCGCGACGACTGCACCAACGGCTGCCAGATCGCCACCTGCAGTGACGGCGTGCTGCACGACCACGGCACCGGCAGCGAGACCGGCGTCGACTGCGGCGGCAGCTGCCCCGGCTGCCCGGACGGCGACCCGTGCCACAGCGACGCCGACTGCCTCTCCGGCTTCTGCAAGCTGCCCGACGGCATCTGCCAGCCGGCTCCCGTCACCGAGGCGCGCGACGACGACTGGTACGTCCTGGCCGGCGAGGTGGCGACCCTCGACCTCGCGTTCTTCCTGGCCAACGACAAGGACTTCGACCCCGACACCTTCGACCCGGCCGGCCAGAGCACGGCCGGCGCGACCGTCGGCTTCGACGCCCTCACCGGCCTCGTGAGCTACACGCCGCTGCCGGGCGCGCACGGCACCGACACCTTCACCTACGAGGTCTGCAACCCCTACGTGCCGACCCAGTGCGACACGGCCGTCGTCACCGTGCACATCAACCGCCCGCCGCTGGTCGGCGACGTCGAGACCTGGACCTCGGTCGGCACCGACGAGGTCACGCTGCCGCTCGCGGCCTGGTTCACCGACCCCGACGGCGACGCGCTCGGCGAGGCCTCGGTGCCCGGCGCGCTCGTGACGCCCGACGGCACGCTCCTGGCCGACCCCGGGCCGGCGGGCCAGGTGACGCTGCCCATCACCGCCTGCGACGCGGGTCAGCCGACCGGCTGCGACGACGGCAGCTGGACCATCCACGTCAACGATCCGCCGAACGTGCGGCGCGTGAAGGTGCAGCTCGCCAACGGCTCGGGCACGAGCATCGCGCTCGACCGCTACCTCGTCGACTTCGGCGTCGTGAAGGGCGACGGCCCGGCCGACGGCGACAGCGACGGCCTGGCGCCGCTCTACATCGGCGTCGGCCAGGCCGGCCCGTTCGGCCTGGTGCAGAGCATCGGCATCGCGTCGTGCAGCATCGACTCGCACACGGGCGCCGTCAGCCTGGTCTCGAGCCCGTCGCTCACCGGCGTCGCCAGCTGCTGGGTGCGCGTGTGCGAGGAGCTGCCGGTCGACGACCCGGCCGTGTGCAGCATCGCCGAGATCCAGGTGACCGTGGTGCCGTGCCTGTCCGACGACGACTGCGCCGACCCGGCGCCGCTCTGCGACCTCGGCTCCCACACCTGCATCCCCTGCCGCGACACCGAGACCGGCGTCGCGCGCGACCCGGGCTGCCCGGCGTCCGCGCCGATGTGCCTCATCGGCGACGGCCCGACGCGCTGCGTGCCGTGCGTCGACGATCACGGCGCCGGCCAGAGCGACACCGGCTGCGGCAGCGTCAACAACGCCTGCGACCTCGCGACCACGAACCCGCGCTGCGTCGACTGCCAGGTCACCGCCGACTGCGCGGCCGGGAACGTCTGCGAGCCGCAGACCAAGACCTGCGTGCCGTGCCGCGACACGGCCGCCTTCCCGGCGGTCGACGAGGGCTGCCAGAGCGGCCTCCCCATCTGCCGGACCGGCGGCGTCACGACGCCCGTGTGCGTCGAGTGCCTGAACGACGGGCAGTGCCCGGGCGGCGTGTGCGACCCGGCGACCTTCACCTGCATGACCTGCCGCGACACCCAGCCCGGCGCCGGCCTCGACGCCGGCTGCAGCGACCTCCTGCCGATGTGCGACGCGCCGCCCGGCGGCGCCGGCGAGAGCTGCGTGCCGTGCGTCGACGACCACGCCTCGCCCGCCACCGACACCGGCTGCACCACCGCGCTCCCGACCTGCGACACGCTCGCCGCCGGCGGCCCGCGCTGCGTCGAGTGCGCCAGCGATCTCGACTGCCCCGAGGCGCGCCCGCTGTGCGAGCCGAAGTCCGACGTGTGCGTCGGCTGCATCGGCGACGGCGACTGCGGCGACGACGAGATCTGCTTCCCGGGGACGCACACCTGCGTCGACCGCGAGCACACCCAGGCGGTCGACGACGGCTATCACACGAACCAGGGCGTCGTGCTCGTCGTGGCCAAGTCGAGCGGCGTCATCAGCAACGATCTGGTGCCCGCCAACCTCGGCACGCCGAGCGTGGCCATCGTCGCCGGGACCGCCCCCAGCGCGGCCCAGGGCGTGCTCGCGCTGGCCGCCGACGGCTCGCTCACGTTCACGCCGGCCGACGCCTTCCACGGCGTCGTGACCTTCCGCTACGCGCTCTCGGCCGGGCCCGCGCCGGTCACCGAGGCGACCGTCACCATCCGCGTCAACGGCGCGCCGACGCCCGCGCCCGACAGCGGCACGACGGTCATGAACGCGGCCGTGGCGCTGCCGGTGACCGACAACGACAGCGACCCCGAGGGCGACGTCCTCACCATCACCGCCATCCCGAGCGGCCCCGAGCACGGCAGCGCCGACTTCGGCGAGGCGCGCATCATCTACACGCCCGACCCCGATTTCAGCGGCAGCGACAGCTTCACCTACGAGGTCTGCGACCCCGACGGCGCGTGCGCCACGACCACGGTGACGGTCATCGTCAGCGACACGACCGAGCCCGAGCCGCCGCGCGCGCGCCCCGACTACGCCGAGACCGACGAGGACGTGCCGGTGCTGATCGTCGTCGCCTCGAACGACGACCCGTCGCTCAAGCCGAGCCACGTCGAGCGCCCGCCCATGCACGGCGCGACCGAGCTCCTGGCCGACGGCACCATCCTCTACACGCCGGCCGCCGACTGGCACGGGCCCGACGTCTTCACCTACGTGACCTGCGCCGGCGAGACCTGCGTCGAGGTGTGGGTGGCCGTCCACGTGGCGCCGCTGAATGACCCGCCGGTCGCGCGCGACGACGCCACCGGCACGCCGGCCGCGACGCCGGTGACGGTGCCCGTCCGCGACAACGACGACGACCCCGACGGCGACTCGCTCGGCAACCCGGCGGTGACGACCACGCCGGCCCACGGCACGACCGAGATCCAGAACGGCGCCGTGCGCTACACGCCGGCCGCCGGCTACACCGGCACCGACACCTTCACCTACTCGGTGTGCGACGCGCAGGGCGCCTGCGACGATGCGATAGTCACTATCACCGTCGGCGACAGCGGCCCGCTGCCGACCGTCGGCGACGACGTCGCGACCACGCCCGAGGGCGAGCCGGTGACCATCCCGGTGCTCGACAACGACGACGACGGGCTCGCGCTGAGCGAGGTCTGCGACCCGCTCCACGGCTCGGCCGCCATCGTCGCCGGCGCGGTGGTCTACACCCCCGACGCCGGCTTCGAGGGCGAGGACCACTTCTGCTACACGGCCTGCGCCGACGCGCTGTGCGACACCGGGCGCGTCACGGTGACGGTGACGCCGACCTTCGATCAGCCGCCGGTGGCGCTCGACGACTACGCCACGACGCCGGTGAACACGCCGGTCGCGGTGCACCCGCTCTTCAACGACCTCGACCCCGAGGGCCGCGCGCTGACCTTGCTGTCGGCGGCGCCGCCCGCGCACGGCACGGTGGAGATCGACGGCGCGACGCTGACCTATCACCCGGCCGCGGGCTACGTCGGCCTCGACCAGTTCGAGGTCGCCATCACCGACGGCCACGGCACGGCCACGAGCTTCGTCTTCATCACCGTGCTGCCGGTCGGGAACCGCCCGCCGGTGGCCGACGACGACCGCTACACCGTGTCGCACGAGGTCGGGCGGGCCCTGCCGGTGCGCGAGAACGACAGCGATCCCGACGGCGAGCCCATCGTCTTCAGCTACATCACCCAGCCGCCCGAGGGCACGGTCCGCCTCGACCCGGCCGGCGACCTCGCCTACACGCCGACGCCGCTCGATCCGGCGCACCCGGCCGAGCGCCAGACCTTCCGCTACGCCGTGGCCGACCCGCACGGCGCGCTCGACGACGCGCTGGTGACGCTCGAGCTCGGCGACTCCGACGGCGACGGGCTCACCGACGTCTACGAGGTCGACGTGTCGTTCACCGACCCGAACGACCCCGACACCGACAACGATGGCCTCGACGACGGCACCGAGGTCGACGGACCGACCGATCCTCTGGACGCCGACAGCGACGACGACGGCATCTCCGACGGCGACGAGGCCCACGGCACGACCGATCCGACGGTGTGCGACTCCGACGCCGACGGCCTCTGCGACGGCCTGGAGAGCGGCGTCACCGACCCGGTGGCGCCGGGCACGTCGGAGGGCGGCATCCCCTACGCGGGCACCGACACCACCAACTGGCACCCCGACCTCGACCCGTCGTCGAAGACCGATCCGACCGACGACGACACGGACGACGACGGCCTGCTCGACGGCAGCGAGGACGAGAACGGCGACGGCGCAGTGGGCGAGCGCGAGACCGATCCCAACGACCGCGACAGCGACGACGACCTGCTGCTCGACGGCACCGAGCTCGGCCTCGACAAGCCCGAAGGCGAGGACACCGACCCGGCCGTCTTCCGCGCCGACAGCGACCCGTCGACGACGACCGACCCACTCGACGCCGACACCGACGACGGCACCGTCCCCGACGGCACCGAGGACACCAACCTCAACGTTCGCTTCGACAGCGGCGTGCGCGACCCGAACTTCGCGGCCGACGACGTGCCCAACACCAGCGTCGAGGGCTTCGCGGCCTTCGGCGGCGGCGGCTGCGCCGGCGCCTCGGGCGCCGACGCGAGCGGTCTGGCGTGGGCTCTGGTGGCGGCTCTGCTGACGGTCGGCGGGCTCGGCGTCGCGCGTCGCCGGCGCGACGTGCGCTAGGCCGTTCCGCGCCGTGGAACGCCGCTCCGCGCCGCGGCACGCCCGTCTCGCATGACGACCCCACGACCTTGTGTCCGTCGCCCGAGGCGCATAGAAAAAGCCTGTGACCGGTCCCATCATCGGCCGCGCGCCCGAGCTGGCGGTCCTCGACGAGGACCTCGCGACCGTCGTCGCCGGCGGGCGCGCCACCGTGCTGGTGACAGGCGAGCCGGGCATCGGCAAGTCGCGTCTGCTCGAGGCGGTGGCGGCGCGCGGCGAGCGCGGCGTGGCGGTGGCCTGGGGCCGCACCTGGAGGTCGGCACCACGCCGGCCTTCTGGCCGTGGATCAAGATCCTCGACGAGCTGGTCGCGGCGGCCGGTGGCCAGCGAGGCCGCGCCCCCGCTGGACGCGCTCGATCGCGTGCGCGCACCGACGAGGCGGCGCGCCTGGCGCGCTTCGATCAGGTCAGGGCCTTCATGCCGGCGCGCCGCCGAGCGGCGCTGGCCATCCTGCTCGAGGACGCGCACGCCGCCGACGCCTCGTCGCTGCAGCTGCTCGATGTCGCGCGCCACCTGCGCCGTGGCCGCGTGCTGCTGGTGGCCCGCGCGCGACGCCGACGGTAGCGAGGCGGTCCAGACCCGAGCCTCGGCCGCATCGCGCGCGAGGCGCGCCGCGGCGCTCGGGCGCCTCGATCGCGAGGGCGTCGCGACGCTGTACGGTCGCCGCGCGTCGGCGATCCGATGGTGGCGCGCATCGCCGAGCTCAGCGAGGAAACCGCTCTTCGTACACGAGCTGGTGGCCTGCGCCGCGGCGGGCAGCTCAAGCTGCCGTCGGTGTCCGGCGTGCGCGCGCTCCTGCGCGATCGTCGCGCGCCTGCCGCAGCCGACCGCGGCGCTGCTCACCACCGCGGCGCTGGTCGGCCCGCGAACTTCCGCGCCGTCGTCGGCGACGTGCTCGGGCTCGACGCGCTCACCGTGGCCGATCGGCTCGAGCCGGCGCGCAAGGCGGGCCTCGTGAGCGCCCACGGCGCCGAGCGCTTCCGCTTCTCGCACGCGCTGGTGGCCGAGGCGCTGGCCGATGAGCTGGCGCCGGCCGAGGTGCGCGCTGCACCTCGCGACGGCGCGCGCCATCGAGCAGCGCGAGGGCGGACAGCGTCCACGCCGTGGCCAGCCACCACCTGCTCGCGGCCGGCAGCCTGGCCGCCAGCGCCGCCATCGACGGCGGCGCGCGGCGCTCGCGGCCATGGGCCAGCTCGCCTTCGAGGACGCGGCCATGTTGCTCGAGCAGGCGACCTCGTTGGTGGCACCGACGACACGCGGCTGCGCGCCGAGCTGCTGATGGCGGCCGAGGCCTGGCACCACGCCGGCCAGCACGACCGCGGCCGCGCGCTGTGCGACCAGGCCGCGCAGGTGGCGTACCAGGCCGGCGCGCCCGAGCTGGTGGCGCGCGCCGCGCTGGCGCGCAGCCTCGAGACACCTTCGGTCGCACCGACGCCAGCCCTGGTGATGGCCATCCGCGACGCACTCGCGCGCGCGCGGGCGACTCGCCGCTTCGCGCGCGGCGCGGCGCGGCTGGCCGCCACCGAGCAGCCGGCGCTCGACGAGCAGTCCCCATGCAGCGCGGCTTCGAGGCCATCGACATGGCGCGGCGCGTGGGCGACCGCCGCACGCTGCTCGACGTCATCCACGTGGCGTTCGGGGCGCTCATCGAGTTCGCGCCGCCGCCGGTGCTGGAGGGCCTGCTCCAGGAGGTGCTCGCGCTGGCCGGGCCGGCCGACCAGCTCATCGCGCTGCGGGCGCGGCTGCGCGCGGCCTTCATCGCCTTCAGCTCGGCGACCGCACGCGCGTCGACGCCGCCGTCGACGCCTACGCCGCCAGCGCGCGCGACACCGGCATGGCCCGCCACCTCTGGCAGGTGCACCTCCTGACCTCGATGGTGGCGGTGCTCGAGGGGCGCGAGGCCGACGCCGCCCGCGCCGTCGTCGCAGCCGAGGCCGTCGCGGCCGAGCTCGGCGACGCGCAGGTCGCGAACATCATCAACTCCATCGCCTTCACCGACATCGTGATGACGCTGCCCGTCGGCTGACCGCCTCACCAAGCGAGCCGCGTACCCGCAGTCGCCCTTCCTCTTCGAGCTGTAGTCGGCGGCCCACGAGCGCGACCGCGAGTCGCGCTGCGCGCGACCCTCGCGGCGCTCGGCCCCAGCGCCCCGAACGTCGCCGTGGTGCAGGAGGCCCTGGGCGTGGCCTGCCGGTGCTCGGCGACGTGGCGGCCACGCAGCGCCGCGCACGGCTGGCTGTGCCTGCACCACGCGCGCGGATCTGGGTCGAGACCACGGTGGAAGCCGCCGTCTCCGACATCGGCGCGCGCGTGCTGATCGAGCTGGCCGCGACGGCCGAGGTCTGGGACGCCATCGATGGCCACGCCGAGGTCGCGCTGGCGCGCGGCGGCGTTGCTCGCCGCCCTTCGACGCGCGCGTCCGCGCCGGCTGGGCCGCCGCCCTCGATCGGCGCGGGAGGGCCGGTGATCGCGAACGCTCGATCGGCTGTGGGCCGAGGGTGCGCCCGCGCCGGCGCCTCGCGCCTCGACATGCCCGGGCCTGATGGCCCGCGCCGAGCCCGCGCGCCCGACCGCGGCGACGCGCAGCGCCGGCTCGAGCGCGCGCCGCGCACGGCGGCGACCGTGCTGCGCGAGGGCGAGCTGTCGGTCGTCAGCCACGGGCACGAGCGGGTGCACATCAAGGACTCACGCGGCATGCACATGCTGGCGCGCCTCTGGCCGAGCCGGGCCGCGAGCTGCACGCGCTCGACCTCGCCGGCGCGAGGAGGGCGTCGATGGCGGCGACGCCGGCGAGCTCCTCGACGCGTCGGCGCGCGCCGCCTACCGCCAGCGCCTCGAGGGCCTGCGCGCGCGCTGCCGACGCCGAGGAGCGCGGCGACGACCGCAAGGCCGACGCCGCGCGCCGAGATCAAGGGCTCGAAGAGCAGGCTGGCGCGGTCGGCCTGGGCGGACGCGAGCGCCGCGCCGGCGGCGCCGCCGAGCGCGCGCGCAGCAACGTGCAGCGCCGCCTGACCCACGCGCTGCAGCAGGTGCGGGCGGCCTCGCCGGCGCTCGGCGAGCACCTGGCGCGCAGCGTGAGGACCGGCACCTTCTGCGTCTACGCGCCCTGAGGCGCCGGCGCCCGACCGCTGCCGTCCCGACCGCTCGCGAGCGACGACCCGAGCGCGATGTGGAAGCGCCCCCCGTCGATCGGTGCGCACGCGATGGGCAGCGGCAGGAAGCGGCGGATGGTCTCGATCTGCGTCCGCGTGTGGAGCGTCGGCGCGGTCGTGACGTACTCGCCGCCGCCGGCCAGCGCCATCGGCAGCAGCAGCTGGTCGGCCAGGTGCGGCCCGACCGGCGCGTCGACCGCCAGGTACTCGCGCGCGGCGTCGGCCGCCTCGGCGGCCACGGCCTCGGCGCGCACGCCGCGGCGACCGATGGCGGTGAAGACGTCGGTGACGTGGTCGCTCGCGACGATGATGGTCAGCGCGTTGCCCGGGCCGTGCGCGTCGGGGTGGCGCTGGATGCGCCAGCGCGCGCCGTGCGCCTCGAGGCGCTGGCTCGCCACGGTGGCCTCGCGATAGGCGATGTGCTCGGCCAGCCCGGCGATGGTCGCCACCACCTCGACCGAGCGCAGCGCGCCGCGCGTCATGAGCGACAGCGGCCGCAGCGGGCCGGGCGTCACCGTGACCGCCAGCTCGCCGCCGCCGGCCGGCGCGAAGCCGGGCCGCACCAGCTCGACCTCGACCGCGGCGCCCATGGCCCGCAGCACCGGCAGGAACGCGCCGGTCAGGTAGTCGATGGTCGGGCACATCGGGTTGTGCGTGCCGCCGCGCAGGACGAGCCGCGACGGCTCGGCCGCCGCCAGCAGGCACGGCAGCACCGTCTGCAGCACGAGCGTGGTGCTGCCGGCCGAGCCGATGTCGAGCTCGAGCACGCCGCCGCGCACCGGCCCCGGCTCGAAGGTGATGCTGCTCGCGCCGACGGCCGCGCCCTCGACGTAGCCGTCGGTGGCGCGGCGCGCCGCCTCGACCGCCACCATGTGCTGGCGCATGAGGCCCGGCTTGGCCCGCCCGGCGCGGATGTTCTCCATGCGCAGCGGGGTGCCGGTCAGCGCGGCCAGCGCGAGCGAGGTGCGGAGGATCTGTCCGCCGCCCTCGCCCGAGCTGCCGTCGATGGTGATGAAGGCCGTGGTCATGTCGCGTCCATCCTCTCTCTATCGATCCTCAGGGAAGCATCGCCCGAGGCTATCGCTCACCCCTTGACGCACACCACCTGGCGCAGCGTGTGGACGATCTCCACCAGGTCGGCCTGAGCCTTCATCACGTCGTCGATCGACTTGTACGCCGCCGGCGTCTCGTCGATCACCTCGGCATCCTTCCGGCACTCGATGCCCGCCGTGGCGGCCTCGTGGTCGGCCACGCTGAAGCGCCGCTTGGCCTCGTGGCGCGACAGCGTGCGGCCAGCCCCGTGGCTGCAGCTGTGGAAGCTCTCCGGGTTGCCCTTGCCGCGCACGATGAACGAGCGCGCGCCCATGCTGCCGGGGATGATGCCCATGTCACCGAGCCGCGCCCGCACCGCGCCCTTGCGCGTCACGATCACGCTCTCGTCGTAGTGCTTCTCGCGCGCCACGTAGTTGTGGTGGCAGTTCACCGCCTGCACCTCGGCCGTGAACTCGGGCAGGAGCCCGGTCCCGCGCAGCGCCGCCACGACGCCGGCCATCATGCGCTCGCGGTTCACGCGCGCGTAGTCCTGCGCCCAGCCGACCGCCTCGACGTAGTCGTCGAAGTGCGCGGTCCCCTCGGGCAGGTAGGCCAGGTCGGCGTCGGGCAGGTGGATGAACCAGCGCTCCATCTCGCGCTTGGCGAGCTCGATGAAGTGCGTGCCGATGCGGTTGCCGCTGCCGCGCGAGCCGCTGTGCAGCATGATCCACACGTGGTCGCGCTCGTCGAGGCAGAGCTCGATGAAGTGGTTGCCGGTGCCGAGCGTGCCGAGCTGGGTCAGCTCGGGGCCGCGCCCGAGGCGCGGGTGCTTGGCCACCAGCGCGGCATAGCGCGGCGCGAGCCCGGCCCACGCCGCCACGATGTCGGCGCGCGGCTCGCCCCACGCGCCGCGGTCGTTCTTGCCGCCGTGGTCGCTGCGCCCGTGGGGCACGGCCGCCTCGATGGCCGAGCGCAGCGCCGCCAGCGAGTCGGGGAGCTGGCTCGCGACGAGGCTCGTCTCGACCGCCATCATGCCGCAGCCGATGTCGACGCCGACCGCGGCCGGGATGATGGCGCGGTAGGTCGCCACCACGCTGCCGACGGTCGCGCCGAGGCCGACGTGCACGTCGGGCATGGCCGCCACCCACTTGTGGATGAACGGCAGCGACGCGGTCTTCAGGAGCTGGTCGCGAGCCTTGGCGTCGAAGGGCACGCCCAGCGTCCACGACTTCACCGGCTTGCCGGTCGGCCCGGCGAAGACCTCGTGGGTCCGGGTCGGGGTCGTCGCGGCTGCGGTCGTCGCGGTCGCGGGCGCGGTCGTCGCGGTCGCCGGCGCGGTCGTCGCGGTCCGGGTCGTCACGGTCGTCTGGGTCGTCATGGCATCACCACCTGCTGGGCCGAGCTCTCGTCGGCGCGGCGAGCGTAGAGCACGGCCCATGCCAGAGGTCGCGCCAGCCTGGCACGCGGGCCGCCCTCCTGGCCAGCGCCGACGGCCTAGCCTGGCGGATTCGATGCCTATCCTATAGGCTAAGGTGATGGTCCAGCCCCGCCGCACCGTGGTCATCGGCTTCCTCGGCACCCAGCTCGACGGCGGTCGCGGCCCGAAGCGCTGGCACCACTGGCGCCCGACGGTGTCGCTCGGGCAGCTCGAGGACCTGCTGGTCGACCGCGTCGAGCTGCTGTTCCCGACCTCGCACCAGGCGCTGGCCGACATCGTGGCGGCCGACCTCGCCAGCGCGTCGCCGGCCACCACCGTGCGCCAGCACCGCTTCGACGTGCGCGACCCGTGGGACCTCGCCGAGGTCTACGCCGGGCTCCTCGACTTCGCCGAGCGCTACCCGTTCGACACCGCGCGCGAGGACTACCTCGTGCACATCACCACCGGCACGCACATCGGCCAGATCTGCATGTTCCTCCTCAGCGAGGCGCGCTTCTTCCCGGCGCGCCTCGTCCAGACCTCGCCGCCGGCGCGCGGCGAGTCGGCGCCGCGCCACGTCGTCATCGACCTCGATCTGTCGAAGTACGACCAGCTCGCGGCGCGCTCGGCCAAGCGCCAGAAGGACGGCCTGGCGCTCCTGAAGTCGGGCATCGACACGCGCAACCGGACCTTCAACGCGCTCGTCGCCGAGCTCGAGCGCGTGGCGCTCGTGTCGTCGGACCCGATCCTGCTCACCGGTCCGACCGGCTCGGGCAAGTCGCAGCTCGCCAAGCAGGTGGTCGCGCTGAAGCGCGCGCGCCACCAGCTCGACGGACCGCTGGTCGAGGTCAACTGCGCCACGCTGCGCGGCGACGGCGCCATGTCGGCCCTCTTCGGTCACGTGCGCGGCGCCTTCACCGGCGCCGCCGGCGCGCGTGCCGGGCTGCTCGCCAAGGCCGACGGCGGCGTGCTCTTCCTCGACGAGATCGGCGAGCTCGGGCTCGACGAGCAGGCCATGCTGCTGCGCGCCATCGAGGAGCGCGTCTTCTACCCGGTGGGCTCCGACCAGGAGGTGCGCTCCTCGTTCCAGCTCATCGCCGGTACCAACCGCGAGCTCGGCGTCGAGGTCGCCGCGGGCCGCTTCCGCGAGGACTTATACTCGCGTATCAACCTGTGGACGTTCCGCCTGCCCGGCCTGCGCGAGCGCCCCGAGGACCTGGCGCCGAACCTGGCCTACGAGCTCGAGCGCGCCGCCCACGCGCTGAACCAGCGCATCACCATGAGCCGCGAGGCGCAGGACGCCTACCTCGCCTTCGGCACCGGCCGCGGCGCGACCTGGGCCGGCAACTTCCGCGACCTCGGCGCCTCGGTGCGGCGCATGGCTACGCTGGCCGACGGCGGCCGCATCGGCGTCGCCGACGTGCGCCAGGAGATCGAGCGCCTGCGCGCCGCCTGGGACCGGGTCGGGCGCCGCGCCGAGCTGGCCGCCGACCGCGTCTCGCAGCTGCTCGGCCAGAAGGCCGAGGACCTCGACCGCTTCGACCGCGTGCAGCTCGACGACGTCATCGCCGTGTGCCGCGACGCGGCCTCGCTGTCGGAGGCCGGCCGCGTCCTGTTCGCGGCCTCGCGCAAGAGCAAGACCTCGAGCAACGACGCCGACCGGCTTCGGAAGTACCTGGCCCGCTTCGGCCTCGACTGGGCGGCCGTGGCGCCGCGCTGAGCATGGCCGAGCGCGCGTTGCGCGCCGGGCGCGAACGGTGGAACATCCGCCGCGGAGGCCCGCATGACCCCGACCGACCGCACCGCACCCGACTCGTTCCCGCCCGCCACCGCGCACGGCCCGCTCCTGCCGGTGAGCGACGGCGTGCACTGCGTGCGCGGCACCTTCAAGATCGGCCCGGGCATCGTCATCTCGCGCACCATGACCGTCGTCGCGACGCCCGACGGCCTGGTCGTCGTGAGCTCGGTGCGCCTCGACGCCGGCGGCGAGGCGGCGCTGGCGCAGCTCGGCCGCGTGGCCCACGTGGTTGCGCTCAGCGACGCCCACGGCAAGGACGATCCGTACTACGTGAAGACCTTCGGCGCCGCCTTCTGGAGCGTGCCCGGCGCCAAGCCGCAAGGGCTGCCGGTGGACCGCGTGCTCGGCCGCGTGCCCGGCGCCGAGCAGCCGGTGCCGGGCGGCCGCTTCATCCTCATCGACAACCCGGGCCGGCCCGAGGGCGCGCTGTGGCTGCCCCACGGCGGCGGCACGCTGGTCACCTGCGACGCCATCCAGAACCACGCCGACAAGAGCGGGGCGTCGTTCCTGGCGCGCGTCATGACGCCGCTCATGGGCTTCACCGGCGGGGTCATCGTCCCCAGGCTGTGGCGCCGGGTGCACAAGGTTGCCCCACCCGCGGTCGCGCCGACCTTCGCCGCCATCGCCGGCCTCGAGTTCGAGAACCTGGTCACGGCGCACGGCCCGCCGGTCATCGGCGGCGCGGCCCAGCGCGTGCGCGCCGCCCTGGCCGCGCTCGCGCCGTCGGCCTGAGGCCATCGTTCTGAGCGCCTCGTGCGCTCACATCGACGTCGGCCGCGCGCCGACCCGAACGACGCGCGCTCGCGCGGCGCTCCGGCCGCGGCACGGACCTTGCGATGAGTCGCTCCGCTCGAGCGGTGACGAAGGGTCACGGCCGAGCGGAGCGCGACATGAGCATCATCCAGAAAGGAATCGACGGCGCGACGAAGCTCGTGGCCGGCCTCGCGAAGAAGGGCATGCGCCGCGCCGCCATCGGCTTCGGCATCAGCCTGTCGCTGCTCGCGGCGACGGCGCTCGTGACCGCGTTGCGCAAGCGAGCGGGCGACGCCAAGCGCGCGAAGCCGGCGGATGACGCCGAGGCTCCGGCCATCGGCAAGCGTCCCGAGCACCACCGCGCCGGGAGCAACGGCCACTTGAACAGCCACGCCCGTCGCGCGATCCCGCCGATCGGGTGAGGCCTCGGCGCGCGTTCGCCGAGGGTCGGCGCACGCGTCCGTGCAACACATCAGGAGCACACCATGGGTATCAAAGAGACCGCGTCGAACATCGCCGAAGATGCCAAGCACCTCGTCAAGAAGGGCGTAGCCAAGGTGAAGGACTTGGCCGAGGACGCGCGCCACGCCATCAAGAAGGGCAGCAACGACGCCAAGGCCAAGGCCGAGGACGTGGCCGACGACGCCAAGGACGCCGCCGAGGACGCCAAGGACGCGGTCGGCGACGCGGCCGTCAAGGTCGGCAAGAAGCTGAAGGACTAGGCTCCGAGACGGGCTTGACCGGCGATGTCGCGCCTCCGAGGATGGGGCGCGACTCGCTGGAGCACGTCCGCATGATCACTCGGAGCTACCGTCATCTCGCCCTCGCCACCACGCTCGCGCTCGCCGGTCCGGCCTGCGGGCCGTCGACGCCGCCGCTCGCGCCGACCCCCGAGACGCACGCCCCGCCCGAGCCCCCGCCGGTCGCACCCGAGCCCGCGCTCGCGCCGCCGGCCTTGAGCGCCGCCGCGCTGCGCGAGGCCGTCGCCCAGGCCGGCAGCGGCGGCGCGGCCTTCATGGCGCTGGCCGGACACCCCGGCATCGTCAGCGTGACCATCGCGCAGGACGGCACGAAGTCGGCGCGCTGCACGAGCGGCCTCACGGTGAACCCCCTCGAGGAGTACTGGAAGTGCGACGCCGACCTCCTGCGCTGCACCGCCGACCGGCCCGAGCTCGGCGCCGTCTGGCGCTTCCGCGCGGGCCCTGATGGCGCGCGCCTGGTCGACGGCGAGATCGTCGACTGGGCCCCGGCGCGGCCGATCCCCGAGGGCGACGACATCGGCGCCGCGCTCGCCGGACGCGACGAGCTGCGGCGTGCTCGACCTCCTCGAGACCCACGCCCCGACCTCATCGGCGGCGCCATCGACGTCGCCACGCTCGCCGGCGACGGCACGCCGACGCGGCGCACGCTGTGCGGCAACGACGCCGTCGCGCTGGCGCACGAGCTCGTCGGCCGCAGCGGCTGGGCCTGCGAAGGGCTCGAGTGCCGCATGCGCGACAGCGTGGCCGACCCCGAGCTGCACGTCGGCGCCGCCTTCGGCCGGGCAGGTCATGCGCCTTACGACCGTGTTGCTGTCGCAGCTGCCGCACGACCCGCCCACGAGGCCGACTCCGCCGCCAAGATCAAGGGCATGCTGATGGCCGCGCCGGGCACGCCCCTGCGCGGTAGCCGCCGAAGCCATCGTCGCGCCCGGCCTCGCCGACGCGCTCGACGCCTACCGCCGCTTCCGCACGCCGCCGACCCGTCGGCCGCCGCCGCCGCCCTCACGCCGACCTTGGCGTGCTTCGAGGGCAAGCCCGACGTCGCGAGGCCGCGCTGACCGCGCTGGCCAAGCGGCCGCCGCGCGCGGCCGGGCCGATCCGCGTGGTGCGCGCGTCCGCCGACGAGGTGCTGCTCGCCGAGTTCGGCACGCTCGAGCGCGACGGCGCGCCGAAGCTCGACCCCATCGACGTGCTCGTGCGCCGCGGCGCCGACGGCTGGCGCGTGGCGGGCCTCTCCGGCCCGACCGGCAAGGCTTGCTGGAAGGAGGCCGGCGCCGTCCACGCCGACCCGCCCTGGCGCGCCGCGGTGTGCCTCGATGCGGCCAAGGCGGCCTGGAAGGACAGCCACCCCTGCAAGGACCCGCTGCGCCTCTGCCAGCAGACCGAGGGCGGCATCGAGCAGTCGCTGCGGGACTGCCTCGCGCCCTGAATCGGCGGGGACGAACCCTCGGCGGCCCGCTCCAGCTCGCACGCGCCGTGGCTCAGAAGCGGTGTTCCATCCCCAACCGGCAGAGCTCCTCCAAGCGGTCGAACTCGAGCACGTAGCTGCGACCTCCGTCGATCCACCGCAGGACGTGGACCTCCTCCTCGATGCCGGGCTTGCCCCGGCCCCACTTCCGGGTGAAGGCGGCGCGGAATGCGTCGCAGCTGTCGGGGTCGAGATCGATGTCGACCTCGACGACCCGGCCTTCGTTCAGCATGGCGCCGAGCGACAGCACGCCGCGCTCGGTGCGGACGGACCACGACATGTGGACGCCGTCGGGCGCGGCGCGCAGGTTCGGATCGCCGAGCGCTTCGAGCTCCTTCGGACCAGCGTCGACGAGCCCGAACGGGGCGCCGACGGACGGCTGTCCCGGCGGCCCGAGCAGCGACTCGAGCGGGCGATACGGACAGAACGAGACGATGATGGTGCCGGCCATGCGAGCCTCGGCTGCCACGAAGAGGCCGAAGCCGCCGGGGGTCGCCGGCGGTTCGAACCAGCGGTAGGACCCGCCGAAGTGTCCACTCGGCTGCGCGGCGCCCCACCGTCGCGTCAGCTCGCCGGCGACCCGCGCCTTGAAGGCGGCCTCGGACTCACCAGCCTCCGCGACGATGTACCAAGCGATCGCGTCGAGCGCGCCATGCTCGTCGAACTCCAAGAACAGCCCGGCCATCCCTTTGACGACATCGTACACGGTCCCGAAGCGAACGGCGTCGTCTCTCTCGAGCGGGACGAGCGCCGCGATCTCGGCTCGGCTCATGCCGAAGCGCACCGCCCGGAGCGGTCCCGGCAGCATCGGGCTCGGCCCGATCATGTCGGTCCAGGCGTTTGGCGCGGCCAGCACCGGCGGCGCGGACGGAGGGGCGCCGAGGAGCATCATGCATAGCAGGGGCACGAGCATGGCAGAGAGAGCGCCATCGCCGCGTCGGTAAACGCGCCGTCGAAGCTCCGGCCGCGGGCTCGTCCGGGCTTCGCCCCACGCCGGCAGTGAGCTAGAGTCCGGCCATGTCCGATTTCGCCGAGCACGCCGCGCTCGTCCGACGCCAGGAGGTCGGGCGGCACACCATGATCGAGACGCCGTTCGGACGGCGCCGCGTCTGCTACGCCGACCTCACCGCGACCGGGCGCTACCTCGAGTTCGTCGAGCGCTGGATCCGCCGCGTGCGCGGCTTCTACGCCAACACCCACACGGCCGTGTCATCGACCGGCTCGCTCATGGGGACGCTCCGCGAGGAGGCGCGCGCCGTCATCCATCGCAGCGTCGGCGCCGGCCCCGATGACCGCGTCCTCTTCTGCGGCTCGGGCGCCACCGCCGCGGCCAACAAGCTCGTCGGCCTCCTCGGGCTGCGCATCTCCGAGCCGCTCGAGCGCCAGTTCCAGCTGTCGCGCCACATCCCGCCGGCCGAGCGGCAGCGACAGCGGGATCTTCACGGCGCCGATCTTGGGCTGGAAGAAGAGGCCGAGCTCGGCCTCGACGAGACCCGACACGCGCTGCGGCGAGTTGCTGAAGAGGGTGCTGTCACCGGGCGACGACAGCGCCTCCCAGTTGATGGGGAAGGCGTCATTGCCCCAGTACATCGACAGCGTGCCGTTGATGTACATGAGCACCGGCATCTGCGGCGCCTGGAAGGCCTTCTTGACGTTCAGGAAGATGTTGGCCGGGTTGACGATGCGCTCGCGCTTGTCGGCGTTGACGGCGTCCGAGAACTGCGTGCCGAGCGGCAGCGGCTTGCCATTCCACAGCGGGATGGCCGCGGTGTGGCGCAGCTCGCCGTGCGCCGAGAAGCCGAAGGCACCCGACAGCCAAGTGGTCTCGAAGCCCGGCGGCGGCTGGATGGCCATGTAGAACGCCGGGTCGGCGGGGTCGACCACCAGCGACACCTGCGCGCCGATGGGCATCGGCTTGGCCAGGCCCGGGATGAAGATGTTGATGCCGGCCAGCAGCGATCCGAAGATGTAGCCGCGCTCGTTCTGGAGCGGCGCGTTCAGCGACTTCAGCTGCGAGCCGGGCGCGATGCCGGCCGCCACGAACGGCGGGTCGAAGTTCCAGCCGGCCGCGAACTTCTGGCGCGGCATGGGGATCGACAGCCGCGACGCCGCGGTGAGCGGCACGCCGGTGTTGACGGTGAAGTCGGAGACCGAGGTCAGGATGTTGATCTCGTCGGGCGAGCTGCGCTGGCCGCCGCGCTTGTAGAGCTCGGGGCTCGTGTAGAAGAAGACCGGGCCCGAGGTGTTGAACTGGTGCGGCACGACGGTGCCGGAGCAGACGCCGCCGCCGCTGCACGGGGCGTCGGCGTTCAGGCACTGGTCGCCGTTGGGGCAGTGGTAGGTCTTGGCCCGCTGCCAGCCCACGAAGCCGCGCGGCACGACGCTGACGGTGCCGCGGTTGTCGTCGCTGGCGTTGCCGCTCCACACCGCGCCGTCGAGGTAGTACTCGAGCGTCGAATTTGGCACTTTCGTGAGGGTCCAGGTGCCGTCCCAGTGCGCCGTGCCGGTGACCGTCACCTGGTCGCCCGACACGAACGGCAACGCCACCTGATCCTTGTGCTGCAGGAAGACCTTCGCATCGTCCTTCAGGAAGTCGCACTCCTGCGCGGCCGGCGTGTCGGTGACCGTGGCGACCATCATCCAGCGGCGCTTGTAGAGCTGGATGGCGGCCGTGTTGGCGGCGATGGTGCCGGTGCCGCCGCTGCAGCCGGTGAGCGTGGTGGCGGTCTTGCCGGCGTAGCTGACCACCTGCGGTCCGGCGCTGGTCCTGATGCGGACCGTGCCGCGCTGGGTGAAGTTGGCGGCGTTGTCGACCACGATCTGGGCCTGCGGCAGCGACGCGCCGATCGAGCTCCCGCTGATCATGGCGCCGGTGCCGTTGTAGACCACCGGCTTGCCCGCGGTGAGCTGGCCCGTGCCGCCCTTCACGTTGAAGAGCTGCGTCCTGGTGTGGCCATCGTAGGTGATGAGCTGCAGGCCGGCGCTGCTCTGGATGGTCAGCGAGCCCTTGGGCGGGAGGTTCTCGGCGTTGTCGACATAGAGATTGCCGATCTCGCCGTTGTCGTTGTTCTGGTCGCGCGGCAGGCTCATGGCATTGGACGACGCGCTGATGAGTGTGGCGACCCCGGAGTCCTCGACGTACTCGAGCGCGTCGCAGTCCTTGTCGAGCGTGCACGTCGACGTGGCATATTCGCTGGCCGTCCACTCCTCGCTCGGCCCGCGCGCGAGCCGCTTCAGGAAGTTCATCGGCTCCTGCATGGCGGGCGGCGCCGGAGCCCCGAGCGGCTCCGTGACGGCCGCGCTGGGCGTGCCGCTGCACTGGTGGGCGCGGCAGCGGTCGTCGCTGGTGCTGGCGTCGCCGTCGTCGCAGCTGCCCTCCTCCGGGAACCAGGTGTCGTCGCAGACGCCGGTGGCGATGTTGCACGCCGAGGTGTTGCAGGGGCCGCCCGGGCAGCTCGCGGTCGGCCCGGAGACGCAGGCGCCGGCCGAGCAGGAGTCGGTGGTCGTGCACTGGTTGCCGTCGTCGCAGCGCGTGTTGACCGGGCTCGCACCGCAGGTCCGATCGACGCCGTCGCAGGTCGGGCGATTGCGTCCCTGGAGCGGCGTGTCGATGCCGGCGCGCACGGTCGCGACCTCGGCCGCCGACAGCGGTCGATCGTAGTAGGCGACCTGATCGATCTGCCCGTCGAAGGCGCCGGCGTCGTTGGTGTAGCCCACCAGGAGGTACTGCTTGGCGTAGGCCGGGACGACGCCGAGCGGCCCATCCGCGGCCAGCTTGGAGCGGTCGTTCCACGGGTGCGGCGCGCACTGCAGGACGCCGTCGAGGTACGCGCTGCAGCCGACGCCGGACTGGCAGGTGAGCACGGCGTGATGCCACACGCCGTCGTCGACGCGCGTGGTAGACATGCAGGTCGGCTCCCAGCTCGGATATTGGATATAGAATGCCAATTTCCCGGCGTAGGTGCGCAGCGAGCGATCGGTCGCCTGGCCCGCGGTCGAGCCGTCGAGCGCCTGGGTGAAGATGCCGCCGTTCTGGGCGACGGTCTTGAAGTGGGCCGACAGGGCGAAGTCGGTCTTCGGGACGTTGAGCTGACGCGTCACCAGCGCGCGGTTGAGAGGGTTCAGCGACAGCGACTTCGTGCCGGGGCCGCCGATGCCCTGCGCGAAGGTGACGGCGCCGCCCTTCCACTCGCCGGTGTTGCCGTTGCCGCTGTCGTCGATGACGAGCGGCGTCTTGCCGTCCTCGAAGTCCCACAAGAGCACCGGGCCGGTCTGCTTGCACGAGCCGTCGGGCTGGCTCACGCCGTCCTGGCAGTTGTCGATGTCGGCGCCGTCGCAGGGCTTCGGCGCGTAGGTGCAGGCGCCCGCCACGCAGCTCGCAACGAGCCAGGGGAAGCTGCCGCAGTCGGCCACCGAGGCGCACGCGCTCGAGCTCGGCGTGAGGCACGAGCCCGTGGCCGAGGACGGCGCCACGCACACGCCGCCGCAGTCGAGCATGCCCTTGCCCGAGCAGTCGCTGCACACGCCGCCGCGGCAGGTGTCGCCCGGGCCGCCGCAGGCCTGACCGTCGGGCGCCGTCACGACGCTGCACGCGCCGCTCTGCGGGTTGCAGCCGCCCGACACGCACGGCGCGCCCAGCGCGATCTCGTCGATGAAGGTCCAGAAGCCGCTGATGCCCGTCGTCTTGATGCGCACGTAGCGCGCGCTGCGCCCGCTGGTGCCGGCCAGGTCGAGGACCACGTCGCCGCGCCCGCCGTCGGCGATGAACGGCAGCGTGCCGGCGGCGCGCGAGAACGAGAGCGGCGCCGTGAAGGTGGTGCCGTCGTCGCTGAACGACACGCTCACGCTCAACGGCTCGCGCGCCGCGATGGTGCCGAAGGTGCGCGTGCCGAAGCCGATTGACAAAGTCGAGAGCGCGCGCGAGTTGGAGGCGCGCAGCGTGATCTGGGTGTCGCCCGGGATGCCGACCCAGGTGCCGTCGTCGAGGAGGCCGCCCTTCACGCCGTCGCTCAAGAGGCCGCGCGCGTAGGCCGTGACCAGGCCGTGCGGCGCGTCGATGAAGCACGTCAAGGCGCCGTTCTGGCCGAGGCAGGCGCCGCTGCCGCTGTCGTAGCGATAGCCGGCCGGCGGGTCGTCGGGGTCGAAGCCGCAGCCGACGGCCTCGAGGTTCGAGCACACGCCGGCCTGGCACTGGCCCGGCCGCGTGCACACGTCGGCGTCGTCGCAGCTCGCGCCGTCGGCCTTCACCGGGTTCGAGCAGAGGCCGGTGCTGGTGTCGCAGACGCCGGCCGTGTGGCACGAGTCGGACGCGCCGCAGACGGTGGGCGTCAGGTTCTTGCAGACGCCGGCCTGGCAGCTGCCGGTGGCGGTGCACGGGTTGTTGTCGTCGCAGCTCGTGCCGTTGGGCTTGGCCACATTGGGGCAGCCGCTGCGAGAGTCGCAGGTCGCCTGGATATGACAATTGTCGGCGGCCGGGCACACGACCGGCGCGCCGGAGGAGCAGACGCCGCTGAGACACACCGAGCCGGAGGTGCAGGCGTCGCCGTCGTCGCACGCCGAGTAGTCGTCCTTCGCCGGGTTCGGGCAGCCGGTCGCCGGCTCGCACACGCCGGGCACGTGGCACTGATCGAGCGCCTTGCACACGGTCGGCGGGCCGCCGGTGCAGCTGCCGGCCTGGCAGCTGTCGGCCGTCGTGCAGGCGTTCTGGTCGTCGCAGCTGACGCCGTTCGCCTTGATCGGATTCGTGCAGGTGCCGTCGCCGCCGTGGATGCACACGCCGGGGACGTGGCACTGGTCGGACGCGACGCAGGTCTTCTCGACGCCGACACACACGCCGGCCTGGCAGGTGTCGACCGGCGTGCAGGCCTCGCCGTCGTCGCAGCTCGTGCCGGTGAGCTTGGCGTAGGTGCAGGCGCCCGTGGCCGGGTCGATGACGCCGGCGGCATAGCACTGGTCGGGCGGCGGCGCGCAGGTCGTGGACGGCGCGTAGGTGCAGTGGCCGTCCGTGCAGGTGTCGGTCGTGGCCAGGCTGTGGTCGTTGCAGTCGAAGTCGGTGGCGCATGGATCGCCCGGGCCGGCCGGCGCATGCGGCGGCACCTCGACCACGACGGCGTAGAGGCCGAACTTGCTCCCGCGGAATGACAAGATGCCGGTCGTGGGGTCGATGCGATCGGGCAGGATCTTCTCGGGCGCGCCGGCGGTGTAGTGGACGACGTACATATCGCGGCGGTCCCACCCGTTGACGACGAAGCCCGGGGTGTTGTGGTCCTCGATCGTCGGTCCGCCGGTCCTGCCCGGCTTGTCGGTGACGGCGTTGTAGCGCAGCGTCATCGGCACCTCCTCGGCCAGCTCGAGCTCGCACGGCTGGAAGCTCACCGGCCACCACACGCGCTCGGTGCCGTCGGGCACGGGCGGCAGCGGCGGCTGGATGGCGTAGGGCTGGTTCGGGCCAGGGATGCCGAAGAAGTAGCTGCCGCCGCTCGTGTACCAGCCGGCGCGATCCCACAGATCGGACTCCACCGCGATGACGACGCGCGTGCCGGTCGGCACGGCGTTGGGCGGCAGGTTCACCGAGGTGCCGTCGGCCCAGCCGAGGCGCAGGTAGAAGCGGTCGTCGTAGAGGTACTGGAAGCGCTGCGTGATAGCGACCAGGCCGCCCGACTCGGCGTTCAAGAGCTCGGTCTGCGGCACGCCGACGCACGTCGAGTAACCGCCGCGGCAGGTGACGTCGGAGCAGAAGTCGTTGGCCGTGTTGGCGTCGTGGTCGTCGCAGGTCGTGAAGGCGGCGTGCGCCACGCCGACGCAGGCTCCGCCCGAGCCGTCCCACGCCGGCACGCACGCGTAGCTGCCGATGCACTGCTCGGCCTCGCCGACGTCCCCGGCCATGACCGCCTGGCAGGCGGTCGCGCTGCCGCCCGCGCACACCCCGGCCTGGCAGCCGTCGGGCACCAGCAGCGGGTTCAGGCCGACGTCGGCCAGCGGGTTCTCACCCGTGCATGGGTTGCCGTCGTCGCACAGCGTCCCGTTGTCCCTGTCGCTGAAGGCGCACGCCCCGTCGACGCAGCCGCCCACGCGGCACTGGCCTTCGCGGCCCGCGCCACAGGCGGTGCCGAGGTCGGCGTTGGGGTTGGTGCAGGCGCCGGTCGCCGGGTCGCACACGCCGGCGACGTGGCACTCGTCGAGCGCCGAGCAGGCGATCTCGTTGCTGCCGATGCACGTGCCGGCCGAGCACAGGTCGACAGTGGTGCACGGGTTGCCATCGTCGCAGCTCGAGCCGTCGGGGTCATTGTCGTACGTGCAGCTGCCGAGCACCGGATCGCAGCCGCGCGCATGCTTGCAGGCCGGCGCCGTGCTCGGCGGCAGGCCGAACGCCACGTCATCGAGATAGAGCGCGCCGGCGTGCGTCAGCGTGAAGCGCACGTAGTCGGGCTCGCTCCACTTCTTGCCCACGTCGTAGGCGGCGTCGTGGATCCAATGGATGGGCAGCGTCAGCTCGCCGCGCTCTCCGTCGGGCACGCTCGCCAACGTCCCATCGGCGACGGCGAAGGCCTTGTCGTCCACCCAGGTCTCGCCGTCCGAGCTGAAGCTGACGACGACCTCGGTCGGCGCGAACGCACCGTCGGCCAGGCTCTCGAGCACGCCCAGCGTCACGTCGCTGAAGTCGCGCTGGCGCTTCATGCGGAAGGTCAGCACGGTCGGGCTGCCGCTGTGCGCGACCCACGCCGGGTCGCTGCCGTCGGCCTCGGCCTCGATGCCGTCGAGCAGCGGTCCGGGTCCGAACGGTCCGATCGGGCCCGCGCCGACGGCATAGCCTTCGGGCGAGCACGACTCGGGCTGGTAGTAGTAGTCGCCGGGCAAGCCCACGCTGTAGCTGCTGCACGAGACGCCGCAGTACTTCTGCTCGGCCGTGTCGCCGTACGGGAGGCAGCGCGAGCTCCGGCAGACCGACCCCTCGGTGCACAGGTCGGGCCCCTGCATCCCCAGGTCGAACGAATAGGCGACGTCGTCGCAGGGCGTCCCGTCGGACTTCGGCAGATAGGTCACCGCGCCGGTCTCCGGGTCGCACGTCGTGTCGACGCAGTCGCCGGGCGGGTTCGGGTTCACCCACTCGCCGCGAACGCACTGACCCGCGTCGCACGTGCCGTCGGGCAGGTAGGTGAACTGGCTGCCATCGGGCACGCCGTCGCCGTCGCTGTCGAACGGCTCGAAGGTGAAGGACCGCGGGCACAGGCTCGGGGTCTCGCATGGCGTGCCGTCGGCCACGTTCTCGATCGGTCCGAACTCGCCGTCGGGGTGGCAATAGAAGTTCTCCCCCTGCACCTGGCACGGGCCGAGCACGGGCGGCTGCTTCACCTGGGTGTAGGAGCAGAAGGTCAGATTGGCGTTCCACGTCTCGCCGCCCGGCACGCAGGCCGAGTCGGTGGCGCACGGCTCGCACTCGGTCCCGACCGGCAGCGAGGTGCCGACGCAGCGTGAGTCGCCGTAGCTGTCGGGGATCCACGGGACGGGCGACGGGTAGAAGTCGCGATTGCAGGCGTCGCCGGTCGTGCAGCTGTTGTTGTCATTGCAGGTCGTGCCGTCGGGCACCTGCGGATAGAAGCAGCGGTGCGGCAAGCCGCGGTTGGCGATGCACCTCGGCTGCTCGTGGCACTGATCGGGCGGCAGCGCGTAGGGATATTGGCAATTGGCCTCCGGCCACGGCGTGACCGTGCCGCGATCGCACATGCCGGCGTGGCACGTGCCGTAGACCGGGAGCCCGCACCACTCGTCCTCGGTGCAGGGGCCCTCCCACGGCTGGTCGCACGACCACGTCGGGTTGCAGGGCTGGCCCTCGTGGGAGGTCGTCTCGCACTCGCCGGTGGCGGGGTTGCAGGCGTAGCTCTGGCATTGGTCGGAGGCGACGATGGCCTTGAACTGGTCGTCGGGCAGGGCGAAGAAGTTGCATCGCTCGATCGGCTGCGTGCCGTGGCATTGGCCGTAGCCGTCGCAGGCGTCGTCGTCCGTGCACAGGTTGTCGTCGTCGCAGGGTGCGCCGTAGTCGATATTGCCTTGGCAGGAACCGCTGTAGCAGAAGTCGCCGATGGTGCAGCCGTTGCCGTCGTCGCACGGCGTGTCGTAGTCGGGGGACGGATCGAACACGCACGCCGCAGGTCCGCCCTGGTAGGCCTGGCGGCACTCGCCCGGCGCGTGGCAGACGGGCTGGTGCGAGGCGGGCGCGCCGAAGGTCACCTCGTCGAGGAGCGTGAGGCCGGTCGTGCCGGCCAGCGTCACGCGCACCCAGGTCGACTCGCGCGGCGCCAGATCGATCTTCAGCTCGCCGCGGTGGCCGTCGGGCAATTTTGGCATATTCGCCCAGGCGTCGGAGACTTCGATCATCCCGCGCTTCGAGAGCCCGTCGTAGTCGTACGGCGCCACCGACCACGTCTGGCCGTCGTCGCTGAACTCGACCGTCACCACCGGCGGCTGCAGGACGTCGTTGCCGGCGTCGACCAGCATCCCGATGGTGAGGGTCGAGAACCAGCGGTCGTGCAGGAAGCGGAACAGCAAAGTCGCGCGGCCCCTGAAGCCGACCCACTCCGGGCCGGCCCGTTCGTCGCCGCGGACGCCGTCGCTGAGCTGGCCGGCCACCATCTGGTCGGCGGCGCCGGCCGCGTCGTGCGCCTCGTCGGCCAGCACCAGGCGGCCGCTGGCCAGGCTCAGCGTGTAGCCGACCGGGTCGCACTCGGCGCCCTGGCACGAGAGGTTGCAGTCCATGGCGTAGCCCTGGCAATGGCCGGCCTGGCAAGTGTCGCCGATGGTGCACGGGTCCTGGTCGTCGCAAGCGCCGGCGCGCGGCACGATCGAGCAGGCGCCCGAGTCGGGGTCGCAGACGGCCTCCTGGCACTGCACCTGGTCGGAGTCGTTCCAGTCGATGTCGCACTTCTGGGTGATGACCGTGCAGGCGCCGTAGGAGCAGACCGGCGCGCTCACGCACGGCGACTCGCTGCCGCACACGACGCCGTTCTTGGATTCGTCATATTGATATTCGCACTCGCCGGTGTACGGGCTGCACGCGCCGGTGCCGGGCAGGTACGGCCGGAGCTGGTCGCCACCACCACCGCCGGCCCCGCGGCGCGGTGGCCGGCGCCGTCGCGGGCGTCGCTTGTGCCGCAGCGATCGCCGTCGCGGTCGCACGGGTGGTACTCGGGCTGGAGCTCGAGGTGGCACTGGCCGGTCGTCGGATCGCGGGTGTCGATGCCGCAGGTGGCGCACGACGGGTCGCCGTTGCAGCCGCGGCTGTCGGGGCAGGTGACAGCCGCGCCGGAGTAGCACGCGCCGCCGTAGCAGGTGTCGACCTCGGTGCAGGGGTTGCCGTCGTCACACGGCTCGCCGTCGTCCTTCACGGAGGTCGAGCACAGCCCTTGTCGAAGTCGCACGCCGGCCAGGTGGCAGTCGTCGATGGGCGCGCACACGACCGGCGTCCCGGCCGCGCAGACGCCGCCCTGGCAGCTGTCGCCGGTGGTGCAGGCGGCGCCGTCGTCGCAGGCCGCGCCGTCCTCCTTGGCCGGAGTTCGAGCACAGGCCGGTGGCGCCGTCGCAGGCGCCGGCGGCGTGGCGCTGGTCGAGGGCAGGCGGGTCTTCGGCACGAAGCCGGTGCACGCCCTGGCTGCAGACGTCGGTCTGGGTGCAGGCGTTGCCGTCGTCGCAGGCGTTGCTCGTGTAGGTGACGGCGCAGGTGGCGGTGCCGTTCGGCGCGTACGTCGCGCACAGCGTGTCGGTCGGGCGGGTGACCGGCGTGCCGCCGCAGGTTGCCGGCCGCGCAGCGGGTCGCCGGAGGTGGCGGGATTGCCGTCGTCGCAGGCCGCGGTGGTGTGGGTGGCGGTGCGGGTCGCGGTGCCGTTCAGGGCATGGACAGACACACGCGGTGTCGGCCGGGCACGTCACCGGCGTGCCGACGCACAAACCCTGGAAGCAGGTGTCGCTGCTCGTGGCCGGGTTGCCGTCGTTGCACGCTGCGGTGCTGTTCGTGGCCGTGCAGGTGGCGGTGCCGTTGGGCGTGTAGCTGGTGCAGGCGGTGTCGGCCGGGCAGGTGACGGCGCGTTCCGCCGCGCAGCTGCCGGCCGAGCAGGTGTCGTTGTAGGTGGCCGCGTTCTGGTCGTCGCAGCCGCCGCTGACATTGGTCGCGGTGCAGGTGGCGGTGCCGTTCGGCGCCCAGGTCTTGCAGGTGGTGTCGCTCGGGCAGCTGACGGGAGTGCCGCCACATGTGCCGCCGGAACATTTGTCATTATACGTGGAGGCGTCGCCGTCGTTGCAGGCGCTGGTGGTGTGGGTGACGGTGCGGGTGGCGGTGCCGTTCGGGGCATAGGTGGTGCAGGCGGTGTTGGCCGGGCGGGTGACGGCGGTGCCGCCGCAGCTGCCGCCCGCGCACTTGTCGCCGTAGGTGGAGAGGTTCTCGTCGTCGCAGGTCATGGTGGTGTTGGTCACCGTGCAGGTGGCGGCCGTGCCGTTCGGCGCGTAGGTCTTGCAAGTGGTGTCGGGCGGGCAGGTGACGGTGGTGCCGCCGCAAGTGCCGTTGGAACATTTGTCGTTGCCGTGCTGGCGTTCTGGTCATTGCAGGCGGCGGTCGTGAACGTCGGGGTGCAGGTGGCGGTGCCGTTCGGGGCGTAGGTGGTGCACACGTTGTTGGTCGGACGGGTGACCGGCGTACCCGCGCACGTGCCCTGCGCGTGTCGCCGTACGTCGAGGCGTTACCGTCGTTGCATGCCGCGGTCGTGAACGTCGGGGTGCAGGTTGCGGTGCCGTTCGGGGCGTAGGTGGTGCAGGCGGTGTTGGCCGGGCAGGTGACGGTGGTGCCGGCGCAGCTGCCCGCGCTGCATTTGTCATTATACGTGGCGAGATTGCCGTCGCTGCAGGTGCCGCCGTCGTTGCCAGCCGGGTTGGTGCAGCCCGAGGCCGGCGACGCGGGTGCCGGCGACGTGGCAGGCGTCGCTGGCCGTGCACACCGTGGGCGTGCCGCCGCTGCGGGCGCCGGCGTGGCAGGTCTCGCGCTCGTGCAGGAGTCGCCGTCCTGGCGGCTCCGCCCTCGTTGGCGACCTGACTCGCGCACTGGCCGCTGGCCGAGTCGCAGACGTTCGCGTGGCTTGAGCGTCGACGGCCAGGCGGGTCTTCGCGTGCCAGGCTTGCACACGCCGGCCTGGCAGGTGTCGCCGAGCGTGCAGCCGTCGCCGTCCTGGCAGGTCCCGCCCTCGTGGCCGGTCGGGTTCGAGCAGGCGCCGGTCGCCGGATCGCAGGTGCCCGCGACGTGGCGAAGGCGTCGCTCGCGGCGCACACGGTGGCGGTGCCCGACACGCAGTCACCGGCCTGGCAGGCGTCGCCCGTCGTGCACAGGCTGCCGTCGTTGCACGCGTCACCGTTCCTGCCGCTGAAGCCGGTGGCCGGATCACGCTTGCACTGCAGGTCGGGCTTCACGTCGGTGTGGGTCACCTGGCCGGTGGCGGGCGCGCAGCTGTCGGTGGTGCAGGCGTTGCCGTCGTCGACGCTGACGGGCGTGTGCGTGGTGGCGCCGGTGGCGGGGTTGCAGGCGTCGGTCGTGCACGCGTTGCCGTCGCTCGTGGGCGGAGATAGGCCATTAGCTGGGTCACGACGCCGGTGGCGCCGTCGCGGGTGTCGGTGCAGGCGTCGTGGTCGTCCTTCATGGCCGCCGGGCGGGCGCCGCGGGTGCGGCCGGTGCCGGGCGCGGGCACGTCGCTGCAGGTCCGCCGGCAGCACGGCGCGGCGGCGCAGCCGTCGACGTCATGCTCGCAGCGCGTGCCGTCGTAGGCCGCCGGGCAGCTGCACGTGTAGGAGGCGACGCCGTCGACGCAGGTGCCGGGGCCGCACGGGTGGCTGGCGCAGTCGTCGATATTGGCACATCCACCCTGGCCATTTTTGGCAAATCCGTTGGCGCACTGCGCGCAGGTGTGGCTGCCGCAGGCGACGTTCCGGCAGTTGGCGATGGGGGCGCAGCGCGGGCCGCAGCCGAACCAGGTGAAGTGCGTGACGCTGGCGCGCGCGGCGAGCGCGCCGTCGAGCGCCACCACCGTCCCGGTCGCCGCTGCGCGCCAGGCCTCGGCGTCGAGGTCGTAGTACGCGACGTCGACCGCGGCGTCCTCGGCGTAGCCGGCGTTCGCCGGCAGCGGCAGCGTGAGGACGACCGCCTTGCCGGGCGCCACCTGGAGCGCCGCCCCGCCGGCGTCGGTCAGCGTGACGTCGGCCGCGACATCGGGCGAGAAGGCCTGGCCGTCGTCGGTGAGGTAGCTCCCGTCGAAGCCGTCGAGCGTCACCGCGAGGTGGACGTCGCCGGTGACCGGCGCGCCGAGCTCGTCGACGAGGGCGTTCGGCTCGAGCGCGATCGAGACGTCGCCGACCGGCGTCTCGAGGACGGCGGTGCCGCCGGTCGCGCCGTCGATGACGGCGCTGGCGCTGCAGCCGCCGACGCCGTCGGCGTCGAAGCCGTCGTCGCAGCGGGCGCAGGTCGCGCTCACGCCCGAGCACTCGACCTCCGCGCAGTGATCGATCGACGGACAGGCCTGTCCGTCGGTCGCCTCGGTCGCGTCGGTCGCGTCCGTCCCGTCGCCCGTCTCGCTCGCGTCGGCGTCGGCGATGACGTCGGTCGCTTCGACATCGATCGAAGTCGTGTCCGCGTCGCTGGCCGCCGTATCGGCCGGGGTCGCGTCGATCGAGGTCGCGTCGATCGAGGTCGCGTCCGGCGCCGTCGCGTCGGGCGCGGTCGCGTCGGAGGTCGTGTCGTGGCTGGCGTCCGAGCCGGCGGTGTCACCACCGCAGGCGGTCGCGAAGAGCGCAGTCGAGAGCGCGAGGGCCAGGGCCGTGCGAAGCATGGCGCACCTCCGAGAGGTCGGGGACGGTTCGGCCCTCGAGGGCGAGACTCGTTCCACCGTGCGACTGGCGCCGTTGCTGGGCTGGGTGCCCGGATGCGCGTCAATGGATGCGCGTCGACCGACGCCGTGACGACGTCAGGGGGGAGGATGCGGTGGATACGGAAGGCGAACGGCGCGGCAACTCCGGACGGGGAGCTGCCGCGGCCTCCTCAGGAGGCGAGGCGATCTGGTATGACTGTCAGGGCCGAAGCCCACTGTCTGATTTCGCCCATCGTTCGTCAAGCCCTGGGGGTGGACTCGCGCTGGACGGCCTAGAGCGAGCCGCAGGTGTCGACCAGCGCCGCCGCGTTGGGGATGCCGCGCACCTCCCAGATGAGCGCGTCGGCCTCGGCGTCGACGATGGCCGGGTCCATCAATAGATAGGCGACGAGCTGCTCCATGCGCTGGTCGCCGTCGAGCGACATGGCGTGCGCGCGCTGGTCGGCGATGCCCATGTCGAAGGCCTCGACGATCTCGTGCTGGATCTCGGCCGTGACCGCGTCGAGGAGCTGCGCGCGCAGCTCGCGCTCGGACGGCAGCGTCATCGGGTCGCCGGGCAGGCCCAGCACCGGCTGAGGCGCCCAGGCCGCGTCGCTCACCTCGATGATGATGGGCCGGCTCATCGGCGCGCCCGGCTTGGCGCGCGTGCCGATGTTGGTCGTCAGCACGGTCGAGATGCGCACGGTCTGCGTCTCGACGTCGTAGGTGTGGACCTTGAAGACCGGCTCGTAGATGAAGGGCGGCACCTGGGCCGCCGCGTCGCGCGCGGCCTGCAGCTCCTGACGCGCGGCCTGCAGCTCCTGGCGCGCGTGCTCGAGGCGGGCGTTGGCCGCGGCCAGCGCGTCCTCGGCCGGCGTCTGCGCGTCGGGCGTCGGGCCCTCGCGGTCGACCGCCTTCTGGGCCTCGGCCTGCGCGCCCTCCTGGCGGCCGACCTCGGCGACGGCGGCGCTCGTGCGGCCCTCGGCGCCCTGCAGGCGGCGCTGAACCGGGCCGTAGTCGGGGTTCGGCAGCTCGCGCTTGCCGGCCTCGAACTGGCCCGAGCGCTGCGTCACCTGGCGATCGAACTGGATGCGCGGCTCGCGCATCGAGTAGCCGACGACCGGGCCCTTGCCGGGCGGGTCGAGCGGCGACAACACGCGCAGCCACTGCACGTCGCTCGCACCGGCCAGGCGCTTGCCGATGGCGGTCAGCTGGTCGAGCGGGCCGCCGTGCTCGCGGTGATGATGGCGCACCTCGTGACGGCCGTCGGGACGGCGGGCGTCGATGTCGTCGTCGTCGTCCTCGCCCGGGTCCTGCTGCACGATGACCTCGTAGCGCGAGCGCAGCTGGGTGCGCAGCTGACCGCAGCGCGCGCGCTCGACAGCGCTCGGCTGGAGCTCGATGATCTGCCGCTCCTGGAGCAGCGCGTCGGCCAGGCGACCGGCCTTGGTCGCGGCGTCGCGCCCGGTCGTCAGCTGGCCGACCCAGGCCGCGATGGCCAGGTCGTCCTCGCGGTCGAGCGCGTCGTGGGACTCGGGCATGGCGGCGTTCACGTCGGCGTAGAGGTCGCGCGCGTCGGCGAAGCGCTTCTGCTGCACGTCGGCGCGGCCGGCCGTGACCACCGCGGCGGTGACGTCGTCGAGCAGGCGCACGACCTGCGGCTCGTCGGGCAGGAGCTGGTGCGACTCGTGCGCGGCCCGCGCCGCGCCGACGAGGTCGCCGTGCGCCAGCGCGTCGCGCGCGCCGCCGAGGCGCATGGACACCGCGCCGGCCTTGGCCTTGGCGAGCATGGCGCGGGCGTCGCGGTCGCCCGGGTCGATCGAGACGGCCTCGCTGTAGGCGGCCACGGCGCGGTCGTAGTCGCCCGCGTGCATGGCGTCCTCGCCGCGGCTCATGGCGTTCGAGAAGGCGCAGCCGGCACCGAGCGCCAGGCACGCGAGGAGGAGCACGCCGCGGCGGAGTGCGGGGGCGACAGAGGTGGGCGTCATTGTCGGACTCCAGTGGACTCGGTGGGAGCACCAGGGCGGCCTGGGCCATTCCCACGCACGTATCTCGCGCGGCTCGAAGGACTTGTCCATGGCTCCTCGATCGGTCATCGTCGCGGTGAGGGGGCGCATATGCGTTCACGATCGGCTGGCTCGATGGCGTTGGCGTTCACGGTGCTGGCCGGCTGCGGCGACCGCGGCGGCGCCGCGACGGACGCGGTCGATGCGAGCGCCGACGCCGCCTCCGACGCGGCCGACGGCACCTCCTCCGATGCGGCCGACACCGGCGCCGGCGACGCCGGGCTGTGCGAGCCGGGCCACGGCCCGATCGCGCCGGTCGGCACCAGCGACACGACCTACACCGCCGTCGAGCGGACCGACTGCCTGTCGGCGCCATGCACATGCGCGGCCGGGCTCGACGACCGCGTCGAGCGCCTGCTCGCCTGCGACGCCATCGCCATCGGCTGGTACGAGGGCCTCGGCTCGGCCTACTTCAGCGTCGCGGGCCGCGACGGCGGCGACTGCCTGATCGACGTCGGCAGCGAGACCGAGGGCGGCGTCGCCGTCCACCGCTGCCGCCTGCCGCTGCCGGTGAGCCTCTGGACCGGCCTCATGGGCGCGCTCGACGAGGTCGACATGACCCACCCGCTGGAGGGGATCGAGGATCGCTGCACGCTGACGTCGAGCTGCTGCGTCCTCTCCGGCTGCCCCAACCCCTGCACCGGCGCGGAGCCGCTGTGCCCGAGCGGCCGCTCCGATCCGTGCCCCGAGTGACGCGCCCGGCGGCGCGAGCCGGGCCCGGAGCCGGCGGCGCCGCGACGCCGAGCCTGGCCTCGGAGGCCCGAGCCTGTTACCGTGCGTGCTCGTCGGGACTGGGCCCGGCGCAGCTCGAGGAGGCTCGAGTGACGGAGGACATCGACGACCCGACGCCCGACCAGGGTGGCGAGGTCATCCACGGGCGCTACCGCCTCGACGAGAAGCTCGGCGAGGGCGGCTACGGAGCGGTCTACCGCGCCACCCACCTGCAGATGGGCTCGGACGTGGCGGTGAAGCTCCTCCACGCCACCCTGTCGGCGACCGACAGCGCCGCCAAGCGCTTCGCCCTCGAGGCGCGCCGCTCGGCCTCGCTGCGCCACCCGCACACCATCTCGGTCTTCGACTTCGGCACCTCCGAGCGCGGCTCGCTCTACCTGGTGATGGAGTTCCTGCAAGGGCGGACGCTGTCGCGCGCCATCGCCGAGGACGGCCCCTTCGACGCCGAGCGCGCCGTCCACATCCTCGACCACACGCTGCAGGCGCTCGACGCCGCGCACGCGCAGGAGCTCGTCCACCGGGACCTGAAGCCGGACAATATCTATTTGACAAAAGTCGGCCACGACGACGACTTTGTCAAAGTCCTCGACTTCGGCATCGCCAAGGCGCTGCACGCGACCGGCGAGCTCACCGCCACCGGCGTCCTCATCGGCACGCCCGCCTTCATGTCGCCCGAGCAGTGCGCCGGGAAGTCGCTCGACGGCCGCAGCGACCTCTATTCGCTGGGCTGCGTGGCCTACGCCATGCTGGCCGGGCGCGCGCCGTTCAAGTCGGAGACGCCGGTCGGCTACCTCCTGGCCCACACCCAGGACCGCCCCGAAGACATCGGCTCGTTCGCCTCGGCCGAGCGGCCCATCCCGCGTGAGCTCGCGCGCTGGATCCATCGCCTGCTCGAGAAGCGGCCCGAGGATCGCTTCGCCACCGCCGACGAGGCGCGGAGCGCGCTGCTCGCCGCCATCGCCGGCTCGACCACCTGGGAGATCGCCGTGCCGGCGGCCAAGCGACGCGAGCCGTCGCGGGTCGCCAACGCGCTCGCCACCAGCGCGCCGACCATCGCCTCCTCGGCGCTCTCGCGCGTGCCGAGCGACGTCACCACCGGCAACGTCGGCAGCGACGTCGGCGCCGCGTCGCCCGCGCCGCGCTCGAAGCGCGGGCTGGTGCTGGCGCTGGTCGCGCTCGGCGCCGCGGCCGCGGTGGCGGCGGTCGTCATCGGGTCGGGCGGATCGGACGCGTCGGGCACGCCGACCGCGGCCGTCGCCAAGGCGTCACCGGTCGCGCGCGAGCCGGCCCCGAAGCCCGCGCCGAAGCCCGCCGCGCCCGCGACGCAGGCGCCCGCGAAGCCGGTCGCCGCGGCGCCGACCCCGGCCGAGCCGGCGGCCATCCGCGTGCGCATCGACAGCATCCCGCCCGCCGCGCACCTGTGGCTCGACGGCAAGGACGTCGGCGCGACGCCGCGCGACGTGAGCTGGCCGGTCGGCGCCAGGCCGCCCGAGGCCGCGCTCGAGCTGGCCGGCTACGTGCGCACGCCCATCGCGCTGGCGGCCGACGACGACGGCAAGGTGCGCCACCTCCAGCTCGCGCGCGCGCCAGTCGAGGCCGCGCCGGTCGAGGTCGCGCCGCCGCCGGCCTCGCCGCCGCCGACGGCCCCGGTCGAAGCCAAGCCGGTCGACCCCAAGCCGGTCGACCCCAAGCCGGCCGAGGCCAAGCCAGCCGCGAAGCCCAAGCGCCCGACCAAGCCGGAGGCCAAGCCCGACGCGCCGCCGGTCTTCGAGCGCGTCGAGTGACGCGCGCCGCCCTGGCTCGCGCCGCGCTCGTCGCGTGCGCGCTCGCCGTCGCCGGCCCGGCCCTGGCCGAGCCGACGCCGCTGCCCACGCCGGCCAACGCGGCCGAGGCCAAGACGCGCTACGAGGCCGCGCGCACGGCCTACAAGGCCCATCAGTACTACGACGCGGCGCTGGCGTATGACGCCGCCCACGCCTTCTTCAAGGACGCCACGCTGCTGTGGAACGCCGGCCGCGCCTGGGAGCGGAGCGGCGAGCTCGACCTCGCCAAGGACCGCTTCACCGCCTTCCTGGCCGAGGGCAAGGTCGACCCCGAGCAGCGCAAAGAGGCCGCCGAGGCCCTCGTGCGCATCGGCGGGCGCCTGGCCGCGCGCGACACGGTGAAGCCCGGGCCCGACCGCATGGCCATGCTCGAGTCGGATCGCGCCGAGGCCGAGGCCGCCGGCAACGCGCCGCTCGCCGCGCGCCTCGCCGACGAGCTGGCCGCCGAGAAGCGGCGCTGGGACGAGGCCCACCGCGTCGACGCCCCGCCGCCGCCGGCGCCGAGCCACACGCTGGAGTGGGTGCTCGTCGGCACCGGCGGCGCGCTGGCGGCCGGTGGTCTCGTCTTGGGCCTCGTCGGCCAGGGCCAGCTCGACGACATCACCGCCGCGCAGGACGCGGCGCGCCGCGCGGGCGACCCGGTCGTCGTCACCAGCCTCACGCGCGCCGAGGCAGCCGATCAGCAGTCGAGCGGCAAGACGCTGCGCACCCTCGGCTTCGTCGCCGGCGGCGTCGGCGTCGCCGCCGCGGTCACCGGTCTGGTCGCGCTGCTCGTCGACGACGGCCCCACCGTCGAGGGCACGACCGGCGTCACCGCCGCGCCGCTCGCGGGCGGCGGGCTCGTCACCTGGACCGCCGCCTTCTGACGCTCCGGCGGCGCCCGGCGCCGCGCGTCAGCGGTTGAAGCAGTTGTCGCAGATGTTGGACCTCAGGCAGCTCCAGGTGCACTCGCAGCAGTCGGTGACGGCGCCGCAGGTCTGCGCCACCACCCAGGTGTTGCCGGAGCAGGTCTCGACCGACTTGCCGTTGTCGCCGCAGCGCATGTCGCCCTCGCTGCAGCCGCAGTAGTCCGGGTTCGCGTCGTTGCAGTAGAAGCCCGGGTCGACGTCGTAGCAGGCGCCGGTCGCGCTGCCGTACGAGCCGTCCTGGCACGTCGCGTACTGATAGAAGTCGAGGCAGCTGATGTCGCCCGGCGCGCAGTAGCCGCTGCAGCTGCCGCCGATGCACCACTGATCGCTGGCGTAGCAGTTCTGGCTGCCGCCGCCGCTCGGCGGCCAATAGCCGTTCTGCCCGCAGGTCTCGGCGGTGTTGCCGTTGCAGCGCGTCTCGCCCGGGTTGCACTGACCGCAGCTGCCGATCGACGCGATGCACACGGTCGCGCCGCCGCAGCTCGTCTCGTCGACCCAGGTCGTGCCGTTGCAGCGCTGCGAGGTGTTGCCGTTGCAGCGCAGGGCACCCGCGCTGCAGCCGCAGGTGTTGGCCGCCGACGCGCCGCAGGCCAGCCCCGCGTCGCACGTCGGGTCGCAGAAGACCTGCGCGCCGCAGTCCTTGGTGACGTTGGTGTTGCACGCCGCGCCGGGATCGCCGCTGCACGCCGACGCCGTCGACTGGCAGCACTGGCCGCCGTTGCAGCCGTCGTTGCAGCCCTGCACGTCGGTCCACGCGTAGCCCTGGCAGGTCTGGACCGTCGAGCCGTTGCAGCGCGCCGGGCTGCCGAGCTGGCACTCGCCGGCGCAGCGGTCGGGCGTCGCCGCCGCGTCGCAGAAGTAGCTGCAGCCGGACTCGATCGTCCACTGGCCGTTGGCGTCGCACGTCTGCAGCGCCGTCGACGGCGAGCCGCCAGGCTTACAGCGTACGTCGTTCGGCGCGCACTGGCCCGCGCACTGCCCGGCCACGCACGCCTGGCCGGCGCAGGCCTGGCCCGGCTGCCACTGCCCGTGCGCGTCGCAGGTCTCCGGCGTCTGCGCGCCCGGTCCGCCGCAGCGGCGCGCGCCGGTGGGGCACACGCCGACGCAGCTCCCGCCCTCGCAGGTCCGGTTCTGGTCGGCGCAGGAGGTGCCCTCGTCCCACTGGCCGCCGCCGTTGCAGCTCCGCGGAACCTGGCCGTTGCAGTCCTTGCTCTGGGGCGCGCACGCGCCGCCGCAGGCGCCGCCGCTGCACACGAACTCGCAGGTCGCGCCGTCGACCCAGACCCCGGCCTGGCTGCACGACTGCGGCGTGCGCCCGGCGCAGCGCGCGCTGAACGGCGTGCAGCCGCAGACGTTGGCCGTCACCGCGCCGCAGCTGTAGCCGGGCGTCGCAGCGGCGCAGGTGTCGCCGCAGTTCACCGTCTGACCGCAGTTGTCGGCGACCAGGCCGCAGCGGCCGGCGCAGGTCACCGCCACGTCGTGCGGCTGGCAGCAGGTGTTGGCTCCGACGCCGCCCGCGCCGCACAGGCTCGGGCTGGCGCAGCTCACGCCGCCGTTGTCGGCGCCGCAGGTGACGGTCTGGCCGCAGCGGTTCATGACCGGGCCGCACTTGCCGGCGCACAGGCTGGCCGTCGCCTCGGGCGTGCAGCCGCAGGTGTGGCTCACGCCGCCGCCCTCGCAGGTCTTGCCCGGTCCCTGCGCGGCGCAGGTGTCGCCGCAGTCGACCGGGTCGCCGCAGTTGTTGGCGACGGTGCCGCAGCGGCCGGCGCAGGTGGCCGACGGCGGGTCGGCCGGGCAGGGCGCGCAGCCGTCGCCGAGGCAGCCGTTGGCGCAGGTGGTGAGCGGCTGCCAGGCGCCGTCTTCGTCGCACACCTCGGCCGCGTCGGAGGTGCAGCGGTGGTCGCCCGGGTGGCAGGCGCCGCCGCAGCTCGACCCGACGCACAGGTAGGTGCACGGCGGGCCGTCGTGCCACTGGCCGTCGAGGCCGCACGACGACGGCACGCCCGACTCGCAGCGGAGCGCGCTCGGCTTGCACTCGCCGGCGCAGGCGTCGCCCTGGCACACCGCCGGGCAGGTGGAGTCGGTCGAGAACAGGCCGTCGTGGCAGCCCTGGAGGAGGTCGGTGCCGGCGCACTTCACGTCGCCGTCGACGCACGCGCCGGTGCAGGTGCCGTCGCTGCAGTTGATGGGGCAGTGCTCGATGAGCACCGGCGTGCCGAGCGCGTCGCAGTCGAGCCGGTCGGCGCCGTCGCAGGTGCGCACGCCCGGCGTGCAGCTGCCGACGCAGGTGCCCTCGGAGCACACGTAGGTGCACGGCGCGCCGCGCTGCCACTGGCCGTTCTCGTCGCACACCTCGGGCTCGTCGGGGGCCCCGGCCGTGGCGCTCGCCACGCAGCGGCGAGCGGTCGGCACGCACTCACCGGTGCAGGCGCCGGCCGTGCAGGCCGCGTCGCAGTCGTGGTCGTTCGCCCACTGGCCCTGATCGTCGCAGCGCTGGACCGTGCGCCCGTCGCAGCGCGTGGCCTGCGGGCGGCACTCGCCGCTGCAGGCGCCGTCGACGCAGGCGTTCTCGCAGGTGCCGACCGACTGGAAGATGCCCTGCGCGTCGCACTCGAAGCGCTCGCGTCCGCGGCAGGTCGCCTCGTCGCCGACGCAGCCCGGCGCGCAGAGGCCGTCGATGCACTGCGGCAGCTCGGCCGGGCAGGGGTCGGTGGCGACCCACACGCCGCGCGCGTCGCAGCGCTCGGGCTGGTTGGCGTTGCAGCGCAGCGTGCCCTCGCCGCAGGGCACGACGTCGCTCGTCACGGTGTCGCCGGCATCGCCGTCGACCTCGACGTCGCCGACCTCGCCGTCGACCTCGACGTCGCCGACCTCGACGTCGTCGGCGATAGCGTCGCCGACCGTCGTGTCGAGCGGCGCGGTCGTATCGATCAGCGTCGTCGCGTCGCCCGAGTCGGGCGCCACCGCGGTGTCGCCGCTCGCGGTCGCGTCGGCCTCGCCGCGCGGCACGCACACGCCGGCCGGTCCGCACACGAAGCCCGAGCCGCACTGGCTGTCGGCGCTGCACGCGTACGGCAGCGCGTCGAGGCGCAGGTCCTCGCGGCCCGCGACGCCGGCCGCGACCAGCCACGCCAGCGCCGCACCCCATGCATGACGATGGACTCTGTGCATCCTCTCATGTCCCGGTCGCTCGCCCCAGCTCGCGACGCCCGAGCCTAACACGCCGAGCCTCCTCGAATACACACCTTGCGCGGGCGCGCAGGGCGGTCGCTTGACCCGATGCGGCCGTTGGAGGATCGTCGGGAATCGCCGCACGACCACCGGAGGCGACACACCGGTGGCCCGCAGGCCCAGACGTCGGAGCATCCGCCATGACCCGTTCCCAGGCGCGCTTCTCGTTCGTCCTCGCAGGCTTCGTCTCCGCGCTGGCAGCGTGCGGCGACGACAAGACCGGCACTCCCGGCGACACCACCTCGAGCGGCGACACGTTCATCCCGCCGGACACCGTCGTGGCGACCGACACCACCAAGCCGCCCGACACCACCGTCGCGACCGACACGACCGTCGCCCCGGACACGACCGTCGCGACCGACGCCACGACCCCGACCGACACCACGGTCGCGCCCGACACGACCACCGACACCTCGCCCGACACCGCCGGCGGCTGCGGCAACAATGCCATCGACCAGGGCGAGCTGTGCGACGGCAGCGACCTCGGCGACGCCTCGTGCGGCTCGCTCGGCTTCGACCCGGCCGGCACGCTCCACTGCAATGGGAGCTGTACCGGCTACGACACCTCCGGCTGTCAGCCGAGCTGCGGCAACGGCACGCTCGACGACGGCGAGCTCTGCGACGGCGCCGTCATCCAGGACGACACGACCTGCGTCGACCTCGGCTACAGCGCCGGCACGCTCGGCTGCGCCGCCAACTGTCTCGGCGTCGACGTCTCGACCTGCACCACCACCGAGGTCTGCGGCAACAACACCACGGCCAGGCCCGAGGCCTGCGACGGCAGCGACCTCGGCGTCGACCCCAACGGCGACCCGGTCACCTGCGAGTCCTTCGGCTTCGCCGCCGGCGGCGCGCTCCCTGCAACGGCAGCTGCAACAACTGGGACATCTCGGCCTGCAGCGGCGCCACCGTGCCCGGCTGGACCTGCCCGCCCGCCTACTTCGGCGACGGCGAGTGCGACTGCGGCTGCGGCATCCCCGACACCGACTGCGGCGACGGCGGCGTCCAGGCCTGCCGACTTCTGCAACGACGCCGGCTCCTGCGCCACCAACCCCGGCTGCGGCGACATCTCGGCCGCCAACACCGGCGTCTGCAACGGCACCATCGTCGACTCGCGGCAACGGCGAGGCCGGCCCCGGCGAGATGTGCGACGGCGAGGACCTGCGCGACGCCACCTGCGAGTCGCTGGGCTTCGTCGGCGGCACGCTCGGCTGCACCGCCCACTGCTCGCTCGACGTGTCGAACTGCGAGAGCCCCGAGGTCCGGCCGGCTGGCAGTGCGACGCCGCCTCTATGGTGACGGCTCGTGCGACTGCGGCTGCGGCGCGCAGGACGCCGACTGCACCTCGACCACCGACGTCAGCGAGTGCGCCTTCTGCGACGCCTGCGGCGGCTCGACACCTGCGACGGCGTCGTCAGCGCGACCGACACCACCGCCTGCTCGAGCGCCGTGCCCGACGGCTGGACCTGCTCCCCGTCGTGGTTCGGCGACGGCGACTGCGACTGCGGCTGCGGCGCGAAGGACAACGACTGCGCCAACACCACCGACGTCGCCATCTGCGACTACTGCGTCGACTGCCAGACCGCCTTCGAGGACTGCTCGACCGTGGTCGACGCCGCCGACACCACCGCCTGCGTGCAGAGCGACTGCGGCGACGGCCAGGTCACCGGCCGCGAGGACTGCGACGGCACCAACCTCGGCGGCTCGAGCTGCACCAGCCTCGGCTTCGAGAGCGGCGACCTCGGTTGCAACGATGACTGCACCTTCGACCTGCGCCTGTGTGTGGCGCCCGCCGTGCCCGACGGCTGGACCTGCGACGCCACCTGGTACGGCGATGGCGACTGCGACTGCGGCTGCGGCGCGCAGGACTTCGACTGCCTCGGCACGAGCGACGTCGGCGAGTGCGACTTCTGCATCGACTGCCCGGGCAGCGGCGACTGCGCCGCGCGCGTCGACAACGCCGACACCACCCAGTGCGGCGGCGGCGTCGACGGCTGGACCTGCGACCCGACCTGGTTCGGCGACGGCGACTGCGACTGCGGCTGCGGCGTGCAGGACCGGGACTGCGCCGGCACCACCGACGTCAGCGAGTGCGTCGCGTGCAGCCCCTGCAGCGGGCCCAGCCCGGACTGCGCCGACCGCGTCGACAACGCCGACACCACCCAGTGCGCGGCCAGCGAGGTGCCGCTCGACTGGACCTGCTCGGCTTCGTGGTACGGCGACGGCTCGTGCGACTGCGGCTGCGGCGTGCAGGACCTCGACTGCGCCGGCACCACCGGCATCGGCGAGTGCGACTACTGCATCGACTGCGGCGCCGCCGTCGGCGACTCGTGCGCCGGCTTCGTGGTCCCGACCGACACCACCCAGTGCCAGCCGACGGACTGCGGCGATCGCATCGTCAGCGGCGGCGAGGACTGCGACGGCGACAACCTCGGCGGCGCCACCTGCCTGACGCTCGGCTTCGACGGCGGCACGCTCGGCTGCAACATCGACTGCTCGTTCGACACCATCGGCTGCACGCGGCCGGTCGTCCCGAGCGGCTGGGCCTGCCCCGACTCGTACTACGGCGACGCCGACTGCGACTGCGGCTGCGGCGTGCAGGACATCGACTGCGCCACCGACGACGACGTGCGCGAGTGCGACTTCTGCACCAACTGCCCGGGCGCCGGCGACTGCTCGACCAAGGTCGACAACAGCGACACCACGCTGTGCTCCGACGTGGTGGTGGTGCCCGACGGCTGGACCTGCAACGACGCCTGGTACGCCGACGGCTCGTGCGACTGCGGCTGCGGCATCCAGGACTTCGACTGCGCCGCCAGCGACGACGTCACCGAGTGCGCCTTCTGCTCCGACTGCGCCGGCACGGGCGACTGCACCGCGCGCGTGGACGACGCCGACACCACGCAGTGCCTGAACGCGGTGCCGACCGACTGGACCTGCAGCCCGGCCTTCTATGGTGACGGCTCGTGCGACTGCGGCTGCGGCGTGCAGGACCTCGACTGCGCCGACACCACCACCGTCGCGGCCTGCGAGTACTGCGAAGGCTGCGGCGTGACCGCCGGCGACAGCTGCGACGGCTCGGTCGAGCCGAGCGACACCACCGCCTGCGTGGCCGGCGCCGTGCCGTCGGGCTGGACCTGCGACGCGACCTGGTACGGCGACGGCGACTGCGATTGCGGCTGCGGCGTGCAGGACTTCGACTGCAGCGGCACCAGCGACGCCAGCGAGTGCGACTACTGCATCGCCTGCCCGAGCAACGGCAGCGTCGACTGCGCCGATCGCGTCGACGGCGGCGACACCACGCAGTGCGCGGTGCCCGGCGGCTGGACCTGCGACCCGGCCTGGTTCGGCGACGGCGACTGCGACTGCGGCTGCGGCGCGCAGGACCAGGACTGCGGCTCGACCAGCGACGCCACCGAGTGCGACTTCTGCACCGCCTGCGGCGCCGCCGCCGGCGACAGCTGCGGCGACTTCGTCGACGCCGGCGACACGACGCTCTGCGCCGGCACGCTGCCCGATGGCTGGAGCTGCAGCCCGAGCTACTACGGCGACGGCGACTGCGACTGCGGCTGCGGCGCGCAGGACTCCGACTGCGCCGCCACCGACGACGTGACCCAGTGCGACTTCTGCGACGCTTGCCCCGCCGGCCTCTCGAGCGCCTGCGCCGACATCGTCGACAACGGCGACACCACGCTGTGCGCCGACGCCGCGCCCGACGGCTGGGCCTGCGACCCCGCCTGGTACAGCGACGGCGACTGCGACTGCGGCTGCGGCGTGCAGGACGCCGACTGCGCCACCACCGACGACGCCACGGAGTGCGCCTTCTGCACCGTGTGCGGCGCGGCCAGCACCGACAGCTGCGTGGACTTCGTCGACGCGCGCGACACGACCCAGTGCTTCTCGGCCTGCGGCAACGGCGTCATCGATCCCGGCGAGCAGTGCGAGAAGACCGACCTCGACGGCGTGACCTGCACCTCGCTCGGCTTCGACGGCGGCGAGCTCGGCTGCTCCGACAGGTGCACCTTCGACACCAGCCTGTGCGTCGTGCCGCCGCTGCCCGCCGACTGGACCTGCGTCGACACCTGGTTCGGCGACGGCGACTGCGACTGCGGCTGCGGCGCGCCCGACGTCGACTGCGCATCGACCGACGACGCCACCGAGTGCACCTACTGCATCGACTGCCCGGGTGCCGGCGGCGACTGCATCGACCGCGTCGACCACGCCGACACGACCACGTGCCTGCCCGACGGCTGGCGCTGCGACGCCTCCTTCTACGACGACACCGACTGCGACTGCGGCTGCGGCGCGCAGGACGCCGACTGCGCCAGCACCACCTCGGTGGCGCAGTGCGACTTCTGCGACGCCTGCGGCGCCCGTCCCGAGGACGCCTGCGCCGACTACATCCTCGCCACCGACACCACGCTGTGCCTGGTCGAGTGCGGCAACGGCGTGGTCGACGGCAGCGAGGCCTGCGACGGCTCCGACCTCGACGGCGAGACCTGCGTCACGCAGGGCTTCGCCGGCGGCGACCTGGCCTGCGACGCGCTGTGCGGCTTCGACACCAGCGGCTGCCTGAGCGACGTGCCGCCCTTCGACTGGACCTGCTCGGCCACCTGGTACGGCGACGGCGACTGCGACTGCGGCTGCGGCGCGCAGGACGTCGACTGCGCCGGCACGGCCGACGCCAACGAGTGCGACTACTGCATCGCCTGCCCGGGCTCGGGCACCTGCCTCGACCGCGTCGACAGCCACGACACCACGCAGTGCTCGGCCACGGGCGCGGTGCCCGCCGACTGGGCCTGCCCCGAGGCCTACTTCGGCGACGGCACCTGCGACTGCGGCTGCGGCGCGCAGGACAGCGACTGCGCCTCCACCAGCGACGTCACCGAGTGCCTCTACTGTGACGCCTGCGGCGTGCCCTTCGGCGACGACTGCTCGACCGCGGTCGACGCGGGCGACACGACCATCTGCCAGTGATCCCAGCAGGCCGTTCGCGACGGCCTGTCAGGGTTGGCCGACCTCGGCCGTGGTGCTGAAGACCTCGTCGCCGACCTCGAAGGCGAGGTCGACGGCGGCCTCCTGGCCGTCGCCGGCCTCGAACGACCACGCCTTGGTGACCTTCACGGCCAGGCCGAGCTCGCCCTTGGCGTAGTCGTACTCGGCCTCGAGCGCGATGCCGCCGCAGCGCCCGCTCAGCGCCTTCAGCACCTCGGCGGCCAGGAACGCGCGCTCGACCGCCGCGGCGATGCGGCCGACCCAGCCGCCGGCGCGCTTCTCGGCGCGCTGGCCGAGCCCGAGCACGGCGTTCTTGGCCAGGCTCGCCACGACCTCGCCCACGCCGAGCTCCGAGCTCTTGCGGCTGACGGCGATCTCCAGCCCGACGTCGGCCGCATCACCGCTCGTCGGGACGTCCATGTGGCCGCTCACCTCGAGCGCGAAGCCGCCGCCCTCGACGCCGATGGCGAAGCTGCCCGACAGCGTGTCGCTCGTCTCCGAGCCGATCTTGCCGCCGACGTTCGAGACCCTGGTGTGGTGCGCGTAGTCGAGGTTCGCGCCGACGTCGACGTCGTCGGCGCCCATCTTGCCGCCGACGCCGACGCCGATCTGGTGCTCGCCGTAGTCGTCCTCGTCCATCTGCGCCACGATGGCGTCCTCGTAGCCCTTGCCCCAGAGCGCGTCGGCGATCTTGGCGCCGGCCAGGAGCAGCGCGCCCGCGGCCATGCCGCCCGCGGGCCCGGCGGCGTCGAAGGCCACCGCGTTGACGAGGAACTTCTTGCCGGCGCGCCACGCCTCGCCGAACGACGGGTGCGCCCAGTCGAACTGCTGCTCGCGCAGGAAGTGCTCCACCGCCAGCCCGACCATGTGCATCGCCTCGACCGCGTCGTCGCCGTGGCCCTTCACCTTCACCGTCTCGACGATGGCCGCGTGGTCGCCCACCGAGCCGAGGCCGATCTCCATCTTGGCCGTGCCCTCGATGGCGAAGCCGTCCTCCTCGTGCTCGGCCTCGAGGTCGAAGCCCATGCCGAGGTAGAGGCCCTCGACCGACACGGCGCCGCTGGCGTGGGCCGCCACGCTCTTGCCCGGCGTCGGCGCCAGCAGGCCGAGCGCCTCGCCGATGGCCGCCTCGAGCGGCACCATCAGGCCGTGGCTGCCGCCGTCGATGGTCGCCGCCGTGCCCTTGCCGAGCTTGCCGCCGCCGCTCGGCGCGAGCTTCGTCCCGGCCGAGCCCTTGCTCGCGACCTTCTTCTCGGCCTCGACCTGGCCGCGCGCCCAGCTCGCGTACGCGTCGGCGATGTCGTGCACCAGCGGCAGGCGCAGCGCGGCCGCCGGCAGGTGCGGCGCGAGCAGGCTCAGCACCGCCGAGCCGCCATCGCTCGACGCCTTGCGCGCGGCGCGCGTCCAGTCCTCTCCCAGCGCGCGCTCGACCGCCGCCAGCGCCGTGCCGCTCGGGTGCGCGGTGAGCGTGACGCCGCCGAGCGTGAGGCTCGTCAGGTCGTCGCCGCCGGGCGCGAGCTGCTGCACCTGCGAGCCGTAGCCGCCGTGGCTCGCGACCCGTGGTCGGGTCGATGCGCTGGAGCCGACGCTCGAGGTCGAGGTCGATCCGCTGGTCTTGGAGGTGTTCAGATCCGAGGTGCGCGAGGTCGTCGGCGAAAGCGTAGGCATGGGCTCCGGAGGCGCCTCCTTCGGCGCTCCGGCGAGGTTAGCCACGGCGCGCCCGCGACGACGCTCAGCTCATTTGCGCGCCGGCTGAGGTCTTTTCCGCCCGCGCGCCGCGCTGCGAGTTACGCGGAATCGCCGGCCCGACCTTACCGCCGTGGCGCCGGGTCCCGTCGCTCCGATCGGGCCGATCCGGCCCCGATAGGGACCACAGCCATGTCCATCCATCGCAAGGTGCTCCTCAGTCTGGGTGCCTCGACGCTCATCGTCGCGACCGCCTTCGTCATCGGCCTCATGCTCGCCGGCAGCCAGCGACGCGCCATCGACGGCCTGGGCCAGCTGGCCGCGCGCCTCGGCGACGACGTGATGGACCTGGTCGACGCCACCTCGGCCATGAAGCTCGACGTGGTGCAGGTGCAGCAGTTCCTGACCGACCTCTCCGCCACGCGCGGCCTCGACGGCCTCGACGACGGCGACGACGAGGCCGCCGGCTTCGCCAGGAAGTTCGCCGACGACTCGAGCCGCGCGCGCCTGGCCGCGAACAAGCTCGGCTACGGCGAGATCGCGCGCGCCATCGACGCCGCGGGCGACGCCTTCGGGCCCTACTACGAGACCGGCAAGAAGATGGCCGTGCTCTACGTGAACGAGGGCCCGTCGGGCGGCAACGCCTTCATGCCCAAGTTCGACGCGGCCTCGGAGGCCATCGCTGGCGCCCTCGACCTGGTGCTCGAGCAGACCGCCAAGCGCGCTGACACCATCGCCAAAGACGCCCACGCCCAGAGCCAGGAGGCCGAGGCCGGCGGTCAGCTCGCGGTGCTGAACCTCATCGTCCTCGGCGCCCTCGTGATGGGCCTCCTGCTGATCGGCGCGCTGCTCCTGTGGCGCGGCGTGACGCGCCCGATGGAGCACCTGGCCGCCGACATGGCCGCCATCGGGCGCGGCGATCTCGAGCGCGCGGTGGAAGGCGCCGCGCGCAAGGACGAGCTCGGCCGCATGGCGCGCTCGCTCGAGAGCTTCCGCGCCGAGCAGCGCAAGCTCCGCAGCCTCGAAGCCGAGGCCGCCGAGCGCGAGGCGCGCGCCGACCGCGAGCGCAAGGAGACGCTGGCGGCCATGGCCGACAGCCTGGAGACGACCATCGCCCAGGCGCTCGACGCCATCTCGAACTCGGCCGTCGACATGCGCAACGAGGCGAGCCAGCTCGCGTCCTCGGCCAGCGACGCCAGCCATCGCGCCGACGGCGTCAGCACCGCCTCGACGCGCGCCGCCGACAACGTGAGCGGCGTGGCCGCCGCCGCGCAGCAGCTCGCCGCCTCCATCGCCGAGATCAATCACCAGGTCACCAACGCGCGCCAGACCTCGGCCGCCGCCGTGAAGGAGGCGACCATCACCAATGAGGCGATGGGGCTCCTCACGCAGGCGGTGAAGAAGATCGGCGACATCGTCCAGGTCATCTCGGGCATCGCCAACCAGACCAACCTGCTGGCGCTGAACGCCACCATCGAGGCGGCGCGCGCCGGTCACGCCGGCAGCGGCTTCAGCGTCGTCGCCCGCGAGGTGCGGAACCTGGCCGTCGAGTCCGGCAAGTCGGCCGAGGACATCAAACGCCAGATCGACGGCATGCACACCGCGGTGGCCCAGGTCATGGGCGCCATCAGCCGCGTCGGCGACACCATCGGGCGCATCGACGGCTTCTCGGCCGCCATCGCCGCCGGCGTCGAGCAGCAGCGCGCGGCCACCGAGAGCATCGCCGAGAACGTGCAGAACGCGGCCGCCGGCACCCAGCTCGTGAGCAGCCACATCAGCAGCGTCGGCGCCGCCGCCGAGCAGACCGGGCAGGCCGCCTCGCGCATGCTCGACGTCGCAACTCTCTTGAGCGACGAGTCCGGCCGCCTCGATCGCGAGGTCCACCGCTTCATCGAGCGCGTGCGCGCCGCCTGAGGCTCACTTCGGCTTGGGCGTCGCGTCCGGCTTGGGCGTCGCGTCCGGCTTGGGCGTCGCGTCCGGCTTCGCCCCCGGCGGCGGCGTCGGCGCCGGCTCGGCGTCGGTCGGCACCGGCAGGAGCTGCCCGGTGAAGCGATTGAGGTAGGCCATCACCTTGCGGGCCTCGGTCGGGGTCGCCTCGCGCGTGGTGCGCACGTCGCGCACGCCGGTCGGGCCCTCGATGTGGACGTTGAGCTCGCCGCCCTTGCCGAGCGTCGTGCCTGGCTTCACCGCCTCGAGGTCCATGAGCGCCGCGTGGAGCCCCCACAGATCCTGGAGCTCGGCCTCGCCCGCGCCGAGCGCCGAGCCGTCGGCGGCCGTCAGCGTCATCCCGCCGCCGGGCAGCACCGTCAGGATGGTGGTGCCCTTCTTGCCCTTGCCGGGGATGGCCGCGCTGTAGGTGATCTTGTCGAAGAGCGCGACCGGCTTGGCGGCGGCCTCGAGCTCGCCGAGGGTGGCGAAGATGGGCTCGGCGGCGAGCGGGATGCCGCCGACGAAGGCCATGTCGATGACGGTGCCGTCGCCGCGCTTCACGTGCAGCGCGTGGTGCACGCCGGGCGCCGCCGGAGTGGTCGGCCGCAGGCGCTCGAGCAGCCCGCACGAGATGCGCAGGTCCTCGAAGGCGCTGTTGCCGACGCGCCCGAGCGCCTTCGGCTTGTCGTCGACCGTCAGCAGCACCAGCGTGTTGGCGCTGACGCTCAGGAGCTCCTTCGGCTTGCCCTCGTCGGTGCGCAGGTCGTCGACCTGCAGCACGCTCGGCGGGCGCGCCTCCTTGTTGGCGGCCGACTGCAGGTTCTCCAGCCGATCGAACAGCGGCCGCGCCGCGTCGGGCGGCGTGCCGGTGAAGTGGCGGCGCCAGATGGTGCCGTTCTTGTCGAGCAGCTCGACGTCGATGATGGGCAGCTCGCCGGTGCCGTTCTTCTCGGGCAGGTTCCGCACCCGCGGCTCGGCGATGAAGCGCGCGATGTCGGCCAGCGTGTCGGGGTCGGCCTTGCCGACGTAGTGCGTCGGCGGGTTCACGACGGCCGCGTCCACCGTGCCGTTCGAGCTCAGCATGAACGTGAGCGGCGCGGCGTCGGCCTTGGTCCGATAGGTGTAGGTGATGGTGAACGGCCCGGGCTCGCTCGGCGCCGGCGGCGGCGGGGTCGGCGCGACCGTGGGCGGCGCGGGTGCCGGCGGGGGCGGCTTCTTGCCGCAGCCGAGGAGCGTCAGACCCACGAGAGCCATGCACAGTGTCTTCATACGGCTGTCATATCATCGTGGCGGCGCGCGTGCATCAGTCCGGCCCGCCCGGCGCGAGGCCTGCACGGAACGCCCGGTCTGTGCGACAACGGCGCCAGGAGGCGACGATGAGCTCACGCGACATGAGGGCGTTGTACGAGGCCACCTTCGCGCAGCCGCTGCCGCCCGACCTCGGCGAGCCCGACCCGTGGGCGGCGCTGCCCTCGTACACGTGGACGACGATCGCGCCCTTCGAGTTCGTGGTGCAGGGCGACCAGCGCGCGCGCCACGGCGGGACCATGGCGCTCTTCGCCAACCTGGTGCGCGTCGAGCAGATCTCACGCGCCGGCAACCACTACTTCGCCCACGTCGACCCCGACGGCGGCGCGCCGGCCGAGATCTGGCTCGCCGAGCCGGCGGCCGGCTGGCGCTACACGCGGCTGACCCACTCGCGCGCCAGCCTCGACGAGGCCCTGGCCGTCGCCGAGGAGCTCCTCTTTTCGGAGGCCTTCGACGCCATCGCCGATCGCGCTGCGCTCGCGTCCGCCGACCTGGAGGCCCGCGCCGAGCTCGAGCCCATCCTCGAGCGCGTGGCCGCCCTCGAAGGCCGCGTCGCGCACTGCAGCGAGCCGTCGCTCGCGGCGCTCTACGACGCCTTCGCGCGCTTCGCCCCGCCGCGCGCAGGCGGGTCCGCGCTCGCCTCGCGCACCCGCGCCGGCCACTACGTCGAGCGCGCGCGCTGGATCGTCGAGCTGCTTGCGAGCGGCGCGCCGGGCCCGCTCACCGCCGAGCCGGAGCCGGCGCCGGAGCGCGAGCTCGACGCCGTGCTGGCCGACCCGGGCTTCGGCCACAGTCCACCCGACGCGCTCTACTGGCTCCTCTGCAGCTTCTTCCACGCGGAGCGCGACGCGCTCGCGGCCGTGCTCGCGCGCTGCGCGTCGAGCCGCTCGCCCATGGTCGCCTCGGCCGCGTCGGTCATCGCGCGCGCCGAGCGCGGGCCGACCCCGCTCGGCTCGATCCCGGACCTGTGCGGGCTCCGCGACGCCTACCTCGCGGCGAGGCGCGGCGCGGCCTGAACGACGCTCGCGGCGCGTGCCGGCAGCTCGGGGTTTACAGCCGCGGCCCGACCGGTCTATCGGGCGTCGCAGACGGAACCCAGGAGCTCCCGATGGCCCGCACCCGCAAGTACAAGATCGACGGCACTGGCGCCGAGCGCCTGGTCCTCTCGTGGACCGGCATGTGGAAGAACGTCGACGTCCAGCTGGACGGCGCCTCGCTCGGCGAGCCCATCCCGAACTTCGCCGCCCTCAAGCAGGGGCGCGAGTACCGCCTGCCCGACGGCCGCACGCTGAACGTGCGCTTCAAGTCCGGGCTCATGGGCAACCAGGGCCTCGAGGTGATGATCGACGGCGCACCGGTCCCCGGCAGCGACTTCGACCCGCGCCAGCGCCTGAAGCTGGCCGTCGGCATCCTCGGCTTCGTGGCCGGCCTGTCGGCGCTGCTCGGCGCGCTCGGCATGGCCAAGGTCGCCTTCATCCAGGCGCTCGGCTTCGGCTGGCCGTCCCTCGCCGCCGGCGTCGTGCTCGGCATCCTGGCCTTCGTCGGCGCCAAGACGCGCCACCCGGCCGCCTTCGTCGTGGCGCTGGCGCTCATCGTCGTCGACACGGTGATGTCGCTCATGGCCATCGCCGACGCCGGCGGGCGCTTCCCGATGGGCGGCATCTACCTGCGCGTCGCCATCATCGTCGGCGTGGCCGGCGGCATCAAGGCGGCGATCGACTCCAAGAAGGCGGATCGCAAGGACTTGGTCGAGACGTTCCGCTGACCGCTCGCGGGCGCTCGCCCCGGCACCCGGCTGAGCCTCGCCTGCCGCAACGATTTCGCGAGAGTTCCCGACGTCGGGAACGCGCGTTCCCGTCGTCGGGAACTTCTCATATGCGCGCGGGGCTTGGAACTTCCAGATTCGCGCGGGGCTTGGAACCGACGTGTCGCGGGCCCACCGCGGCGCGCGGCCCCGCCCGGGGCCCCGGTCGCCGAAACGTCGGCGCCCCGCGCGCCGCACCTCGGCCCCTCCGGGGCTCGCTTCTTCGCAGAGTCCGATCAGCTCGACCACCGCTTGCCTGGTGAACGCCTTCACGAGGTCGGGAGCCGTCTGCTATCCTGGCTCCACGGAGGCGGCATGGCGAAGAAGGCGAGCGAGCGCGGAGCGGCCGGCGGCGTGCTGGTGGCGGGCCGGTCGGCCAAGGCCGCGCTGCGCGCCCGCGGCGAGGAGCTCCTGGCCAAGGCCGTCGCGCTGAAGGAGCGCATCGCGCGCGACTTCTGGGAGCTCGGTCGCCTCCTGACCACCATGCGCGACGAGGACGTCCACGCAGCGCTCGGCTACGAGCGCCTCGACGACATGCTCGACGACCGTCTCGGCCTGGCGCGGACCGCGGCCTGGAAGCTCATGGCCATCGCCGAGCAGCTGCCGCGCGACGAGGCGGTGAAGCTCGGCCAGGAGAAGGCCTACGCCGTCGTCGTCTACGCCAAGTCGACCGGCGCGCCCGAGGACGCCGCGACGCTGGCCAAGACCGACGCGCCCATCGGCGGCAAGCCGCTGTCGCAGGCGACGGTGCGCGAGCTGGTGGCGGCGGCGGCCGCGGCGCGGCCGAAGAAGCCCTCGTCGCTGGTCGAGCGCGTGCGCGCCAGCGCCGACCGCGCGCTGCTGAAGGACGTGCGCGCGCGCCTGGCCGACGTGGGCGTCCCCAAGGACGCGGTCACGCTGGTCGGCGATCACGTCGTCATCACCTTGAACCGCCGCCAGGCCGAGCGCGTGCGCTCGCGCTGACGCGCGCGCCGCGCCGGCCCAACCCGATCGGAGTCGCCATGTCCCTGCCTGCCCACCTCGTCCTCGCCCTGGCCCCGGCCCTCGGGCTCGGCGCCTGCGCCAGCACCTCCGGCGGCGCGTCCGGCCCCGGCGCGGCCACCTACGCCCGCGCCGACGAGGTGCAGATGGAGCCCGACGACGCCTCGCCGTCGGCCACCGTGCGCAGCTGCTTCTCGGCCAAGCCCGCGCCCGACGGCGCCATCGCCTACGGCCTCGAGTTCCTCTTCGCCTTCGGCCACGAGTGCTCGATGAGCGGCGTCGCCGCCAAGGCGGGCCCCGGCGTGTGGGTCGACGCCGAGCACGACAACGGCTGCCGTCTCACGCTCGCCTGGCAGGACGGCGGCTGGTCGCTGAGCGACCCCGACGGCCACTGTCGCGAGGAGTACTGCGGCGCGCGCGGCCACCTCGAGCAGCGCTTCACGGCCGGCCAGCGCGAGGACTACGACGCCGCCTGCGGCAAGCCGCAGTAGGCGCCGAGGCGGGCCGCCCGAGCCGAGGCTTGACAGCGTCGGCCGCCGACCGGACAAGGAGGCGCTATGCCGACCGCGCTGCGCGACACGCGCGACATGATCCGCCGGGCCGCCTACACCAGCTTCCGCGACCACGGCTATCACGAGGCGTCGGTCGACACGATCTGTCGCCTGGCCGGCGCCTCCAAGGGCAGCTTCTACTACCACTACGCCTCCAAGCAGGAGTGCTTCATCGACATCCTCGAGACCTGGACGCGCGAGGTCATCAGCGAGGTCCAGAAGCAGTTCGAGGAAGCGACGCTGGTCGAGAACCCGTTCGCCGCGCTGCAGGCCGCCTTCCGCCGCGAGAACGCGCGCGGCCGCCTCATCGTGCCGCTGTGGCTCGAGTTCACCGTGCTGGCCCGGCGCGAGCCCGCCATCCGCGAGGTGCTGTCGCGCTTCTACCACCGCGCGCGCCTGGCCATCGCCGAGATGCTGCGCCCGTTCGTGGGGCCGCTCATCCAGCCCGACGAGCTCGACGGCCTGTCGAGCGCCATCCTCGGCGTGTTCATCGGCGTCCTCACCCAGGACCTGGCCGACCCGGCCCAGTTCGAGGCCGGCGCCGCCTCCGACGCGGTGCTGAAGGTGATGGGCCGCATGTTCCAGCGCATCGATCCGACCCGCTGGTCCAGTGACGCGCGCCCCGACGCCAGGCACAAGAAGGCGCGCTCGACCACGCTCGAGGGCGAGCGCATCAGCGACCAGGCCTTCGAGGCGTTCGTGAAGCCCTGCAGCGGGCCAGTCAGGCAGTGCCTGGCCGAGCTGCGCGAGCTGGTGCTGGCGGCCGCGCCGACGGCCGACGAGCGCGTGGTGCGCGGCTGGCGCATCCTGGGCTACGACGCCGGCGGCCTCTTCTGCTCCCTCAAGCCGCAGCGGAACCACGTCGACCTCGGCTTCCACCACGGCGACGCGCTGGCCGACCCCAAGGGCGTCCTCAGCGGCCGCGGCAAGCACCTGCGCCAGGTGCGCGTGAAGGCCGGAGCCGCTCAGACGGCCGCCGACGCCAAGGTCCTGGGCGCGCTGGTGCGCGAGGCGCTGGCGCTCCAGCGCGGCCGCGTCGCCGAGTCGTGACGCCGGCCGATCGCGGTCAGCGTTTCGACGCTCCGGCTCACCGCTCGGTTCGATCCGCCGGGTGGCGAAGGCGCCCCTAGCGGGCGCTCGGCAGTCTGCGCACCGGCGACCGACCGGACGTTCGGCACGACAACGCCACCCGCCCGCGGCGCCCGCGCGCCCCTCGACGACGCTGCGAGCCGCTTTACTCGCCGCTGCGAACCCCCGAACGCAGCACGAATTTTCGGACCGCGGCGATTGACAGGATCGATCCCCGGCTTAAAAGGGCGGCCGCTACTAGACCGCTCAGTCGGTCGGTCGTCACGACCGGGCCGGCTGGGCGTTCCTTCGACGCCAGGAGAGCGCCCATGCTCGGTGAGCGCCCAGAGCTTCCGCACGAGATCCTCGCCGACAAGAACCCCTCGCAGCGCCCGGACGGCGTCGGCAAGGTCGCGCTGCAGCTGCCGCTGGCCCGCCGGCTGGCGCGCGGCGAGGCGCACGCGGCGCTGTCGTTCGGTGGCCAGGGCGCGCCGTGGTGGCTCGAGCTCGGCCAGATGGCCGCCGCCGAGCCCTGGCTCGCGGGCTGGCTCGAGGCGGCCGAGAAGGTGCTGGGCGAGGTCGCGGCCGAGCGCGAGACGCGCTGGAGCGGGCTCTACGCCGGCGGCAGCGAGCTCCGCCGCTGGCTGGCCGAGCCCACGGCCGTGCCCGAGGCCTACCTCACCTCGACCCCCATCTCGTTGCCGGCCATCCTGCTCACCCAGGTCGCGCGCTTCGAGGTGGCCGCGCGCCGCGGCCTCGGCGCCGCGTTCGCCAGCGGCGCCATCGTCGCCACCGTCGGCTACTCGCAGGGCATCGCCGCCGCCGCGCTGGTCGCCGAGCGCGGCCCGAGCATCACCACCGACCGGCTGGTCGAGTACCTGCGCGTCGCCGCCTGGCTCGGCTTCCACGTCGCCGACGCCACGCGCACGGCCGCCCCCGCGGCGGCGGCGCGCTCGCCGATGGCGGTCGTCATCGGCCCCAGCACGAGCTTCATCGAGGCGGCCATGGCTGACCTCGCGCGCCGCGACGCGCGCGTCGCCGATCGCCTGGCACTGGCGCTCCACAACGACCGGAAGCGCCACGTCGTCTCCGGCGACCCGGTCGCGCTCGACGCGCTGAAGCTCGTCCTGGAGAAGAAGATCGCCGCCGAGGCCGAGGCCCGGAAGGCCGGCCGCCGCGGCGGCAACGTCAACACCACCATGGCCTGGGAGGCCATCGCCACGAGCGCCGCCTTCCACTCGCCGCTGGTTGCGGCCGGCCTCGAGCAGGCCATCGCGCGCGCTCGCGCGCTGGGCTTCGTGCTGCCGCCGACGCCGGTGCCGGTGTTCGACCCGAGCACGGGCAAGACGCTCGGCGAGGCCGCCGACCCGACCGCCGCGCTGCTCGCCGCCATCGCCACCGGCGTCGGCCGCTGGCAGACGACGCTCTTGCGCATGGCCGAGCTGCGCCCGCTCGACGCGCTCCTCGACTTCGGCCCGGGCGACGGCATCGCGCGCCTCTCGGCCGGCGTCATGCGCGGCACCGGCGTCGACGTCCTGGCCATGAGCGACGAGGTGGCCCGCGAGCGCCTGTTCTCGATCGTCGACGCCGACACGCGGCCCGTGCGCTACGCCGACTTCCTGCCTCGCCTGGCGCGCCTCGGCGACGGCCGGCTGGTGGTCGACAACGCGTTCGCGCGCGCCACCGGCACGGCGCCGGTCATCCTGGCCGGCATGACGCCGACCACCGTCGACGCCGGCATCGTCGCGGCCGCGGCCAACGCCGGCTTCACCGCCGAGCTGGCCGGCGGCGGCCAGGTGTCCGAGAAGATCTTCGAGGAGCGCCTGGCCGAGCTCGGCGAGCGCCTCGAGCCCGGCGTCGAGATCGTCTTCAACGCGCTCTTGCTCGACGCCTACCTGTGGAGCCTCCACCTCGGCGAGAAGCGCCTCGTGCAGAAGGCGCGCGCGCAGGGCCACCCCATCGCCGGCGTCACCGTCAGCGCCGGCATCCCGGTGCTGGAGAAGGCGGTCGCGCTGCTCGACGAGCTCAGCGCGCTCGGCATGACGCGCAACGCGTTCAAGCCCGGCACCAAGAGCCAGATCGAAGAGGTCGTGGCCATCGCGCGCGCGGCGCCGCAGCACACCATCTTCATGCACATCGAGGGCGGCAAGGCCGGCGGGCACCACTCGTGGGAGGACCTCGACGAGCTCCTGCTCGAGACCTACCACCTCGTGCGCGCCCAGCCGAACCTCATCCTGTGCGTCGGCGGCGGCATCGCCGACGAGGCGCGCGGCGTGGCGCTGCTCACCGGCAGCTGGTCGCGGGCCTACGGGCTCCCGGCCATGCCGGTCGACGCCATCCTGCTCGGCACCGTCGCCATGGCTTGCCGCGAGGCGACCGCGACCGCGTCGGTGAAGCAGGCGCTGGTGGGCGCCGGCGGATCCGACCGCTGGGTCGGTCGCGGCGTCGTCGAGGGCGGCATCACCTCCGGGCGCTCGCAGCTCGACGCCGACATCCACTACCTCGAGAACGCCGCCGCGCGCTGCGGCCGGCTGCTCGACACCGTGGCCGGCGACGAGGCCGCCGTGACCGCGCGCCGGGCCGAGATCATCCAGGCCCTCGACCAGACCGCCAAGCCCTACTTCGGCGACCTCGCGAGCATGAGCTGGGCCGCGGTGCTCGAGCGCATGGTGGCGCTCATGGCCATCGGGAACCCGAGCGGCCCGAACGCCCGCTACGAGGACGGCGCCTGGATCGATCGCACCTGGCGCGTGCGCGTGCTCGACGTGCTGCATCGCGCCGAGGCGCGCCTGGCCGGCGCCTCGGGGGCGACCGAGCCGAGCGCCAGCACCGCGCCCGACGCGAGCGCGCTGGACGTGCCCGCCGACGCGCTGGCGCGCTTCCTCGCGCGCTGGCCGGCGGCGCGGACGCTGCGCCTCCACCCGGCCGACGCCGACTGGTTCGTGCGCGACGTGTGCGCGCGGCCGGGCAAGCCGGTGCCGTTCGTGCCGGTCATCGATCGCGACGTGCGCCGCTGGTACAAGTCCGACTCGCTGTGGCAGGCGCAGGACGAGCGCTTCGCCGCCGACCAGGTGCTGGTCATCCCCGGGCCCGAGGCCGTCATCGGCATCCGCCGCCACGACGAGCCGGTGGCCGAGCTCCTGGCGCGCTTCGACCGCGCCACCGTCGACGCGCTGCGCCAGGCCGCGGTGCCGACGCGCGAGATCGACGCGCTCACGCCGCCCGGCGCGCTGGCGCTGCCGCTCGGCGTGAAGGTCGCGCGCGACGGCCAGCGCGTGACGCTGAGCGTGAGCGGCGACGTCGACGGCGACGGTCGCTGGCTCGGCTGGGCCGCGGCCCGCTTCGGCGGCCCCATCGCGGCGCTGCTCGGGCGCGAGACGCTGGCCGAGGGCACGCGCCGCGTGCCGAGCCCCATCGCGCGCCTCATGCGTGCCGAGCCGGGCGCGACGCTGACCTTGACCCTCGACGAGAAGCAGGCCGTCACCGCCGCGAGCTACCGGTCGGCGGACGGCGAGGTCGCGACGCTCGAGCACTCCGACGCCGCGATCGCGCTGCGCGCCACCGGCCCGGCGCTCGGCGCGGCCGCCTTCGAGCTGTGGATCCGCCCGCGCGTGGCCGGCTCGCACTGGAGCTTCGAGCTGGCGCCGGGCGCCTTCGATCGCGCCGTCGCCGAGCTCTACTCGGCCACCCTGTTCGCGATGCCACCGACGCCGGTGGCGCTGTTCGCGACCGCGACCGTCGATCAGATCATGCCCGCCGCCACCGTGCGCGCGTACCGCCGCATCACCGGCTGGCGCGAGGCGGGCGACGAGGTCCCGGCGGCGATGGTGTTCTCGCTGGCCTGGCCGGCCATCTATAGGACCATCGCCTGCGACGAGCTGGCCGGCGGCATGCTGCGCCTGGTCCACCTCTCGAACGACGTGACGCCGCTCGCCGGCTGGCCGCTGGCCGCCGATGCCGCCATCAGCGCCGCGGCGCGCGTGACGCGCGTCGACGACCACGCCGACCACCGCCTCGTGACGGTGGCCGTCGAGCTGACCCAGGACGGGCAGCCGGCCGCGCGCCTCGAGACCGTCTTCCACATCCGCGGCGCCTTCGCGGCGTCGCCCTGGAAGGTGCGCGCGCACGAGCGCTTCGAGGCCACCCTCGACCTCGCCGGACCCGACGGCGGCGCGCGCCGCGCGTTCTTCGCAACGCACGAGGGCATCGGCCTCACGGCTCCGCTCGGCGCCGCCGACGCCAGCGTCAGGCTGGTCGCCGACCTCGTCGAAGAGCGCCCGCGCGGCGGCGTGGGGCGCTTCGCGGCGCAGGGCCGCGTGCTCGCCGCCGACGGTCGCACGCTCGGCGGCATCGCGCTCGACGTGAGCGCGGATCTCGCCGAGCACCCGCTGCGGGCGCTGGCCGCCGTGCTCCAGACCCCGATCCCGCGCGCCACCGCGCGGAAGACGCTGGCCGAGACCGTCACCTCGGCGCCGGCGTCGATGGACGCCTTCGCCGAGGTCGGCGGCGACCTGAACCCGATCCACCGGAGCGCGCTCATCGCGCGCCTGGCCGGGCTCGGCGAGCCCATCGTGCACGGCATGTGGACCGCGGCGCGGCTGCACGCGTTCGTGGTCGACGCCGTCGCCGGCGGCGACGCCGCGCGCGTCATCGGCTTCGACGCGCGCTTCCTCGCGCCGGTGCTGCCGGGCGAGACCCTCGTGCTGCGCGCCACGCGCGTCGCGGCCCAGGCCGGGCTCCTGCACGTCGAGGCCACGGCGCTGGTGCGCGCGGGGACGCCGCAGCATCCGGTAGACCGGCCAGTCGCTTCGGCGCGCCTCCGGCTCCAGCCGCCGAAGACCGCCTGGGTCTTCCCGGGCCAGGGCATCCAGCAGAAGGACATGGGCATGGCCGCCTTCGCGCGCTCGGCCGCCGCGCGCAAAGTGTGGGAACGCGCCGACGCGCACTGCCGGAGCGCGCTCGGCTTCTCGATCCTGCGCGTCGTGCGCGAGAACCCGAAGGAGCTGGTCATCCGCGGCGAGCGGCTCGTCCACGCCCAGGGGGTCCTCCACCTGACCCAGCTCACCCAGGTCGCGATGGCGGTGCTCGCCTACGCGCAGGTCGCCGAGCTGCGCGAGGCCGGCGTGTGGATCGACGACGCCGTCGTCTGCGGCCACTCGGTCGGCGAGTACAACGCGCTCTCGGCAGCCTCCGGCGTGCTGCCGCTCGAGGCCGTCGTGGCCATCGTCTACCAGCGCGGCAAGGTCATGCACGGCCTCGTGCCGCGCGACGCGCACGGCGACTCGGGCTTCGCCATGGGCGTCATCCGCCCGCACTACGCCGGCCTCGACCACGCCGGCGCCGAGGCGCTCGTGGCCGAGGTCATGGCGAAGACTGGCCGCTTCCTGGAGATCGTCAACTACAACGTGCGCGGCCGCCAGTACTCGGTGACCGGCCACGCCGACGCGCTGCAGGTGCTCGAGGCCGCGCTCGAAGCCAGGAAGAAGCCCGGCGCCAAGCCGCCCTACGTGCAGGTCCCCGGCATCGACGTGCCGTTCCACTCGCACTGCCTGAAGGACGGCGTCGCCGACTTCGCCGCCGCGCTCGAGCGCCACCTGCCGACGACCATCGACCCGCGCCGCCTGGTCGGCCGCTACATCCCCAACCTGGTGGCGCGGCCGTTCGCGCTCACGCCGGCCTTCGTCACGGCCGTGCGCGACGCCGTCAGCGGCCCGTCGCGGGACCGCCTCGACGCGGTGCTCGCCGACTGGACCGGCTGGTCGGTGCCCGAGCGCGCCCCGACGCTGACGCGGCTCCTGCTGGTCGAGCTCCTGGCCTGGCAGTTCGCGAGCCCGGTGCGCTGGATCGAGACGCAGGAGATCATGTTCGCGCCGACGACCAAGGGCGGCCTCGGCGTGGGCCGCCTGGTCGAGGTCGGCGTGGGCTACCAGCCGACGCTGGCCAACATGGCCAAGGCCACGCTCGAGCGCCTGGGCGCGCCGGTCGCGGTCGTGAACGTCGACGCCGACCGCGGCCTCGTCTTCGCCGAGGACGCCGACCTGGCGCCCGACGATCACGCGGCCGCGCCGGTCGCGGCTGCGGCCTCGCCGGTCGCGGCGGTGGCCGCCGCCAAGGCTGGCGAAGCCGCGACTGCGGCCAAGCCGACCGCACCGATCGCACCGACCGCGCCCACGACCGTCGACCGCCCGGCCGACCAGCCCGTCTCGCACGCCGAGGCGCTGACCTCGATCCTGGCGCTGCAGGCCAAGGTGCGGCCCGATCAGATCGGCCGCGCCGAGACCATCGACGGCCTCTTCGACGGCGTGTCGTCGCGCCGGAACCAGGTGCTGGTCGACATCGGCGCCGAGTTCGATCTCGGCACCATCGACCGCGCCCACGAGACGCCGCTCGCCGAGCTCGCCGCCGAGACCGCGCGCCGCGCCCGCACCTGGCGCGCCCCCGGGCCCTACCTCCAGCACGCCCACGAGGACGCGCTGAAGAAGGTGCTGGCCCGCGCCGGCGTGACGGCCAAGGAGATCGGCGGCTGGCTCGAGGCCGACTACGGCTTCGGTCCCGGCCTGGTCGCCGCCACCCTCGACACGCTCGCGCGCGCGACGCGCGCCGGGGCCTCGGCCCGCGGCGGCGAGCTCGGCCGCCTGGGGAGCGACGCGCCGGCCACCAAGGACGCCGCCCGGGCGCTCGTCGCCAAGGCCGTGGCGCTGCTCGGCGAGCGCCGCGGCGCGAGCTACGGCCGCCTCGTCGCCGGTGCCGCCGCCGGCGGCGCGGTCGTCGACTCGGCCGCGCTCGACGCGCTCGAGCAGAAGCTGCTCGGCCCGGCCGGCGCGCTCATGGACGCCGCGCGCGCGCTGGCCAAGGCCGCCGGCCACGACCTGCAGGCCCCGAGCGTCGCGCCCGCGCTGCTCGACCCGGCCCTGGCCACGCTGGCCGCCGAGCTCGGCGCCGACTTCGCGACGCTGGTGACGCCCGCCTTCGACGCCCACCGGCACGTCGCGTTCAGCGCGTCGTGGATGCCGGCTCAGCGCGACCTCGTGCGCGTCGCCTTCGATAGACTGAACGGTCGGTGCTCGGACCAGGCCGTCGCCGTCGAGCTCGCGCGCCTCGCGCCGCACGCCGCCCAGCCGCGCCTCGCCGCGTGCGCGCGCTGGTTCGCCACGCGCTCGGCGCACGTGCCGGCGCTGGCCGACGCGCTCGCCGCCTTCGCGACCACGACGCCTGGGTCTCTCAGCTTTGCGGGTCGCACCGCGCTCGTCACCGGCGCCTCGCCGGGGTCGATCGCCGAGGTCGTCGTCGCGCGCCTCCTGGCCGGCGGCGCCAGCGTCATCGCCACCACGTCGAGCCCGTCGCGCGAGCGCCTCGCCTTCTACCGTCGCCTCTTCGAGAAGAACGCCGCGCCCGGCGCCGAGCTGCACGTGGTGCCGTTCAACCAGGCGTCGTTCCAGGACACCGACGCGCTGGTCGACTGGCTCTTCCGCGTCGAGACCGAGCAGGCCGGCGCCAGCGTGCGCGTGCTCAAGCCGGCCATGCGCCCGGACCTCGTGGTGCCGTTCGCGGCGCTCAAGGACCAGGGCACGGCCGATCAGCTCGGGACCGCCGCCGAGGCGGGTCTCAGGGCCATGGTTCTGGGCACCGAGCGCATGATCGCCAGCATCGGCCGGCGCCTCGCCGCGCTCGGCGAGGGCACCACCTGCCACGTGCTCTTGCCGCTTTCGCCGAACCACGGCGCCTTCGGCGGCGACGGCGCCTACGCCGAGAGCAAGGCCGCGCTCGAGGTCATGCTCAACAAGTGGCGCTCCGAGAAGGACGCCTGGGCCCGCGCCACGACCATGGTCGGCGCGCGCATCGGCTGGGTGCGCGGCACCGGCCTCATGGCCCACAACGACCGGCTCGCGCCGCGCCTCGAAGAGGAGGCCGGCATCCGCACCTTCTCGACCGAGGAGATGGGCGACCTCCTGGTCGACCTGCTCGGCGACGGCACGCGCGAGGACGCCAAGACCGCGCCAATCATCGCCGATCTCACCGGCGGCTTCGCCGAGGTGCCCGACCTCAAGGCCGCCGTCGACCACGTCCGGAAGGGCCTCGACGCCGAGCAGTCCATCGCGCGCGGCACGGCCGAGCTGGCCCGCCTCGAGGCCGAGCGCCTGGCGCCGGCCGACGTCCGACGGCGCGCGGTGATCACCCCGCTGCCCGACGCCCCCGCCGCGCCCGCGGCCGAGGCTGACCTGACGCTGGCCTGGCCGGCGCCGGTGAAGACCGCGCTCGAGGACCTGATCGTCGTCGTCGGCTTCGGCGAGGTCGGGCCGGGCGGCTCGGCGCGCACGCGCTTCGAGCTCGAGGTCACGAACCGCCTGTCGGCGCCGGCCGTGCTCGAGCTGGCGTGGATGACCGGGCTCGTGCGCTTCGAGTCGACGCCGCGCGGCGGCACCTGGATCGACGTCGCCTCGGGCGAGGCCGTGGCCGAGGGCGACCTGGCGGCGCGCTACCACGACCAGGTCCGTCAGGCGTGCGGCATCCGCTTCATCGAGCCGGCCACGACCGGCTTCGACGCCGAGCGCGCGCCGGTCATGGAGCGCGTCTATCTCGAAAGGGACTTGACCTTCCGCGCCGGCTCCGAGGACGAGGCGCGCTCGTTCGCGGCCGCCGATCCCGACGGCACGCGCGTCGTCCAGCAGGACGACCAGTGGCTCGTGACGCGCAAAGCCGGCAGCGAGATCCGCGTGCCGCGCGAGGTGAAGCTGTCGCGGCGAGTCGGCGGGCAATTGCCGACCGGCTTCGACCTCGCCCGCTTCGGCTTCTCGGGCGACATGCTCGAGAGCGTCGACCGCGTCGCGCTCATGAACCTGGTCGCCACCGTCGAGTCGTTCGTCGCCGCCGGCACGACGCCGGAGGAGCTCCTCCAGTACGTCCACCCGGCGCGCGTCGGCTCGACCCAGTCGTCGGGCATGGGCGGCATGCAGAGCCTGCATCGCCTGTACGTCGACCACCTGCTCGGGCGCGACCGGCAGTCGGACATCCTCCAGGAGACGCTCATCAACGTCGTCTTCGCCTACGCGCAGACGGCCTACGTGGGCGGCTACGGGCCGATCTCCAACCCGGTCGCGGCCTGCGCCACGGCCGCGCTGTCGCTCGAAGACGCATGTGACAAAATCCGCCTCGGCAAGGCCGACGTGGTCATGACCGGCGGCTGGGACGACCTCTCGCACGAGGGCGTCCTCGGCTTCGGCGACATGAGCGCGACCGCCGAGACCGACCGCATGCTGGCCATGGGCTTGGCCCCCGACCAGATGTCGCGCGCCAACGACCGGCGCCGGAAGGGCTTCGTCGAGGCCCAGGGCGGCGGCGCCATGCTGCTCGCGCGCGGCGACGTGGCGCTCCGGATGGGCCTGCCGGTCTACGCCGTCGTGGCCTACACCGGGTCGTTCGCCGACGGCATCAACCGCTCGATCCCGGCCCCCGGCATCGGCGCGCTCGGCGCCGTCCTCGGCGGCGCGCGCTCGCCGCTGGCCAAGGCGCTCGCCGGCCTCGGCCTCTCGGCCGACGACATCGCGCTGGTCTCGAAGCACGACACCTCGACGCTCGCCAACGACCCGAACGAGTCGGGCCTCCACCACACCATCCAGGAGGCGCTCGGCCGGACCCCCGGCAACCCGCTCATGGTGGTGTCGCAGAAGGCGCTGCTCGGTCACGCCAAGGGCGGCGCGGCCGCCTGGCAGGCCATCGGCATGTGCCAGATGCTGGCCGCGGGCACCGTCCCCGGGAACCGCAACCTCGAGTCGATCGACCCGGCGCTCGAGGCCCACCGCCACCTCCTCTATACGAACGAGCGCCTCGACCCGGGCCCGGCCTTCCCGCTGCGCGCCGGCGTCCTGACCAGCCTCGGCTTCGGCCACGTCAGCGCGCTCGTGTGCCTCGCGCACCCGGCGGCGTTCGTGCAGGCGCTGCCCGAAGGCGAGCGCGCGACCTGGATGGCGCGTCAGGCCGAGCGCCGCGAGGCCGCGCGTCGCCACTGGGCCGAGGTGCTGGTCGGTCGCCGCCCGCACTTCCAGAAGCGCGACGACCGGCGCTTCGCGGCGCACGACGGCACCGACGCGCAGCGCCTCGAGGAGACCGCCATGCTGGCGGATCCGACCATGCGCTTCGATCCCGAGACCGGCACCTTCCGCCCGCGCGTCGAGCAGGTGCCGGGAGTCGAAGCATGAGCGTCATGAGCGTCAAGGGCGTCGGTATCGACACGGTGCACCTGCCGAGCTTCCGCGACCAGCTCGCGGACCCGGCCTCGCGCTTCGTCGCGATGACCTTCACGCCGGCTGAGCAGGCCCTCGCCGAGGGCCGCCCCGACAAGAACCCGGCGCGCCACCTGGCCGCGCGCTTCGCCGCCAAGGAGGCCTTCCTCAAGGCCTGGTCGGGCGCGCGCTGGGGCAAGAATCCGACTGCTCAGTCTAGCGACCTGCGCGACATCGAGGTCGTCTGCGACGCCTGGGATCGCCCGCGCCTCGTGCTCCATGGTGCGGTCGCCGCCGCGCTCGCCGAGGCCGCCCCGCGCGGCTTCGACCTCCAGCTCTCGCTCAGCCACGACGGCGACCAGGCCATGGCCATGGTCGTCCTGTCGGCCCCGGAGGAGCTCCGATGAAGTCCTTCCAACGTGTCGCCATCGTGAACCGCGGCGAGGCCGCCGTGCGCTTCCTGCGCGGGCTCCGCGACTACAACGGCGAGCGCGGCACGGCCATCGAGGCCGTCGCGCTCTACACCGATCCCGACCGCCTGACGCCCTTCGTGCGCCTGGCCGACCACTCGATCGGCATCGGCCCGGCGCTCGTCACGACGCCGACCGGCATGCTGTCGGCCTACCTCGATCACCCGCGCGTGCTCGACGCCATCGAGCAGACCGGCTGCGACGCGGTGTGGCCCGGCTGGGGCTTCGTGGCCGAGGACGCGGCCTTCGTCGAGGCGCTCGAAGCGCGCGGCATCACCTTCATCGGCCCGTCGTCGGCGGCCATGCGCCGCCTCGGCGACAAGATCGCCGCCAAGCTCATCGCGTCGCAAGCCGGCGTGCCGATGGCCGCCTGGCACCTCATCGAGCCGGGCGAGAGCGCGGACGACACGCGCGCCGCGGCCGAGAAGATCGGCTTCCCGCTGGTCGTGAAGGCGTCGGCCGGCGGCGGCGGGCGCGGCATCCGCGTGGTGCGCCGGGCCGAGGACCTGGCGTCGTCGGTGCGCGCCGTGAAGGACGAGGTCGCGCGCAGCTTCAACGCGGGCGGCCTCTTCATGGAGGCGTGCGTCACCGCCGCGCGCCACATCGAGGTGCAGCTCGTGGTCGACGCCGAGGGGCGCGGCCAGACGTTCGGCATCCGCGACTGCTCGATCCAGCGCCGCCACCAGAAGGTCATCGAAGAGGCGCCGTCGCCGGCCGTGAACGGCGCGCTGCAGGCGAGCCTCGAGGCCGCCGCCGTGCGCCTCGGCGAGGCCGTCGGCTACCGCGGCGTCGGCACCGTCGAGTTCCTGGTCGACCCGCACCGCGACTTCGCCCACTTCCTCGAAGTGAACACGCGCCTCCAGGTCGAGCACACCATCACCGAGTGCGTGACCGGCATCGACCTCGTGCACGTGCAGCTCGACGTCGCGCGCGGCCTGCCCATCCCCAGCGCAGGGCCGAAGCCGCACGGCCACGCCATCGAAGTCCGGCTCAACGCCGAGGACCCCGAGCGCGGCTTCCAGCCTGCTCCTGGCATCGTGCGCGTCTTCCGCGCACCGCTCGGGCCGGGCCTGCGCGTCGACTCGGGCGTGGCCGAGGGCGTCGCCATCGCGCCGCAGTTCGACTCGATGATCGCCAAGCTCATCGCCTGGGGTCGCGACCGCGGCCAGGCCGTGGCCCGCATGGCGCGCGCCTTGCGCGAGCTCGAGCTGGTGGTCGAGGACGGCGCCACCAACAAGGCCTTCCTGTCGGAGCTCCTGCAGGACCCGGCCTTCCTCGACGCGTCGGCCGACACCGGCTGGCTCGATCGGCGCTCGGCCGAGGCGCGTCAGGCCCCCGTCCCGGGCGGCTTCGAGGCCCTCTGCACGGCCGCCATCCTCATGCGCCAGAAGGCCATCGCCGAGGCCACCCAGGCCTTCCTGGTCGACGTGCAGGGCGGCATCCCCTATCGCCTCGACAGCGCGTCGGTGCCGGTCGAGATCTCGCTGCGCGGCTACCTCGCGACCTTCGAGGCCCACTCGCTCGGCGCCGACCGTTGGCTGGTCGGACCCGTCGGCGACATCCTGCGCGAGGCCCGCCTCGAGGCCACCGGCGCCGGCTCGGCCGTGCTCCACCTGCGCCACGTCACCGGCTGGAGCCGTCACGCGGTGCTGCACTCGACCGGCCGGTCGGGCACGTCGGTGGAGATCGACGGCCGCGCCCACCTCATCGAGCCGGCCGCCGGCGGCAAGGTGCGCGCACCCGCGCCGGCCATCGTGGTATCGCTGCAGGCCAAGGACGGCGACGAGGTCCAGATCGGCCAGCGCCTCTGCACGCTCGAGGCCATGAAGATGGAGGTGCCGGTGGTGGCCCTCGAGGCCGGCATCGTGCGCAGCGTCATGTGCCGCCCCAACGAGCAGGTGGCCGCGGGCCAGACGCTGTTCGTGCTCGAGGCCGTGCAGGGCGCCTCGACCTCGCGCTCGGAGCCGGGCCTGGTCATCCCGCCGGCGCCCGCGCCGACCATGACCGTCGCGGCCATCATCGACGTGGTGCGCCGCCGCCTGGTGGGCGGCGACGTCGCGACCTCGCTGGTCGAGCGCGCCGAGGCGGTGCTCGTCCGCGAGGACGACTTCCGCACCGCGGTCGAGCCCGAGGCGTGGCGTCCGCTGGCCGAGCTGGTGCACGCCTTCGGCGACACCGAGATCGTCTTCCAGTCGGAGCAGGCCTTCTTCGGCGCGTGCCGGAAGGGCGCCATCGACCCCGACTACGCGCCGCGCCTCCTGAAGGCGGTCGGCCACCACGGCGTGACGTCGCTCGATCGCGCGACCCCGGGCGGCGCCCAGCTCGACGAGGCGCTGTGGCGCCTCGCCGCCGCGCGCATCGACGCGCCGCGCCGCCATCGCCTGGTGAACTCGGTCCTGCGCGCGCTCATCGCGCTGTCGGACGCCGGCGTGCGCTTCGACGATCAGCGCGAGCTCGAGGTCATGCTGTCGCGCACGGCCGAGGTCGCGCGCGCCGATCTGCCCTTCGTGCGCGACAACGCGCGCCAGGCCCGCTACCTCATGTTCCGCCGCCAGCGCATGAACGGCCACGTGCCGGCGCTGTCCCTCGGCGCGCTGCTGGCCGCGGCCGACGACGCGCCCGCCATCCTGCGCGCGGCCTACTCCGAGGACGCGGTGATGCGCGCGGTCGCCTCGCCGCTCGGCCTCGGCTGCCACTCGGTCATCGGCCACGCCGGCGCCCGCTCGCTGGCCGTGGTGGTCAGCGGCGCGCTGGTCGCGACCGCGCTGCCGGCCGTCGCGCCGGTCCTCGACGAGCTGGCGCGCGCCGGCAGCCTCGAGCTCCACCTGTTCCTCGCCGGACCGGTCGAGGCCGATGGCCTCGTCGCGCGCCTGCTGGCGACCATCGCCGGGCTGCCCTCGGCGCACGCGCTGACGCGCGTCGCGGTGAGCTGGACCTCGGACGGCCGCCGCGAGCACCACCGCAGCTGGGTGCCGACGCCGGGCTCGACCGCGCTCGCGCTCATCGAAGAGGTGTGGCTCCGCGACGTGCACCCCGAGCGCGCGCGCCGCCTCGAGCTGTGGCGCCTCGACGGCTTCGCGCTCGAGCGCCTCGACGCGCCCGCGCCGGTGCTGGCCTTCAAGGCGCGCGCCCGCAGCAACGCCAAGGACGAGCGCATCGTCGTCTTCGCCGAGCTGGTGCGCGCGCCGCAGATCGTGGCCCCGGGCGCCATCGCCGGCGAGGTCGACCAGGCCGACGACCCCGGTCAGCGCGAGCTCGACTACGTCTTCGCCGAGTGCCTGCGCGTCGTGCGCGAGGCGCAGACGCAGCGCCCCGCCTCGCAGCGCTACTTCCTGAACCGCATCGTGCTCCACATGGTGCCGATGCTCGAGACCTCGCCGGGCACGCTGGCGGCGGTCGCCCGCCGCCTCGAGGGACCGACGCGCGGCCTCGGCATCCAGAAGGTGGTGGTGCAGGCGCGCGTGCTCCGCGACGGCGACGTGCAGCGACGCGTCTTCTCGTTCGCCATGCGCGGGCGTCACCGCCTCGAGGTGCACGAGTCGGTGCCGTCGTGCGCCCCCATCCGCGCGGCCAGCGACTACCACGTGCGCGTCGAGCTCGCGCGCCGCCTCGGCGCCATCTATCCCTACGAGATCATCCGCGCGCTCGAGGGCAGCCCCGGGGCCGACGCCGCCATCACACCGCACCCCGACATGATGCACGGCCGCTTCGTCGAGCTCGACCTCGACTCGACCGGCGAGCAGCTCGAGCCGGCCGGCGGCGCGGCCGGGCGGGCCCCGGGCCTCAACCGCTCGACGGTGGTGGTGGGGCTCGTCACGCACGCCACGCGCAAGCACCCCGAGGGCATGACGCGCGTCTTCATCGCCTCGGATCCGACGAGCGCCATGGGCGCCCTGGCCGAGCCCGAGTGCCGCCGCATCAACGCGGCGCTCGACCTCGCGGCCGGCCTGTCGGTGCCGGTCGAGTGGCTGCCCATCTCGTCGGGCGCCCGCATCGCCATGGACAGCGGCACCGAGAACCTCGACTGGACGGCGCGCGTCCTGAGGAAGCTGGTCGAGCACACGCAGGCCGGGCACGAGGTGAACATCATCGTGTCGGGCGTGAACGTCGGCGCGCAGAGCTACTGGAACGCCATGGCGACCATGCTCATGCACACGCGCGGCATCCTCATCCAGACGGCCGACGGCTCGATGGTGCTCACCGGCAAGAAGGCGCTCGAGGTATCGGGCAGCGTGGCGGCCGAGGACGAGCGCGGCATCGGCGGCTTCGAGCGCATCATGGGCCCGAACGGCCAGGCGCAGGTCTTCGCGCGGAACCTCGGCGACGCCTACCGCATCCTCTTCGAGCACTACGCCCACACCTACGTCGCCGCCGGCGAGCGCCGCCCGCGCCGCCTGGCCACGACCGATCCGACCAGCCGGTCGGTGCTGGCCGAGCCGCACCGCGCGCTGGCGTCGCTCTTCAGCGAGGAGGGCAACCCGGGCCGGAAGCGCGCCTTCGCCATCCGCGACGTCATGCGCGCGACCATCGATCAGGACGCGGGCTTCCTCGAGCGCTTCGGCGCCCTCGAGGGCGGCGAGACCGCGGTGGTATGGGACGCGCACCTGGGCGGCCACTCGAGCTGCGTCATCGGCTTCGAGTCGCAGGTCGTGGCGCGGAAGGACAAGGCGCCGCTCGACGGTCCCGAGGCGTGGAACGGCGGCACGCTCTTCCCGCTCAGCTCGAAGAAGGTCGCGCGCGCCATCAACCAGGCCTCGGGCAACCGCCCGGTGGTGGTGCTGGCCAACCTGTCGGGCTTCGACGGCAGCCCCGAGTCGATGCGCCGCTGGCAGCTCGAGCACGGCGCCGAGATCGGCCGGGCGGTGGTGAACTTCGACGGACCGATCGTGTTCGTGGTCATCGGCCGCTACCACGGCGGCGCCTACGTGGTCTTCTCGAAGGCGCTGAACCCGAGCCTCACCGCGCTGGCGGTCGAGGGCAGCTACGCCTCGGTCATCGGCGGCTCGCCGGCCGCCGCGGTGGTGTTCCCGCGCGAGGTGCGGCGCCGCGCCGCCAACGACCCGCGCGTGCGCGCGCTGCAGGCCAAGCTGGCGCTGGCCGAGGGCAGCGAGGCCGAGCGCCTGCGCGCCGAGATCGACAAGGCGCTTTCCGAAGCCGTCCTCGAGCACCAGGGCGTCGTGGCGCGCGAGTTCGACGCCATCCACACCGTCGAGCGCGCCGTCCAGGTGGGCTCGCTCGACGCGGTGATCCCGGCCGCGCGGCTGCGTCCGGCCATCATCGAGGTGCTCGACAAGGCGGCGCGGCCGGCCGAGCACCGGCCGTTCATGCTCGACGGCGGCAAGGACGGCGGCACGCCGGTCATGGCCTGAGTCCGGCGCGGCGCGCGTGCGCCGCGGCCGCTTGCGCGCCGAGCCCCGCGAGCGCAAGGTGACGCATGGCCGACTTCGAGCTGCCGAGAGACCTCATGTTCAACCGCGGCAAGATCGCCGACCCGGCGGCCTTCGCGCGCGAGCGGCAAGCGTCGTCGTGGCTCTACCTGTGCGGCGACGAGTTCGCGTCCATGGAGGGCGGCATGTCGTACGCCCAGGTGCAGGCGGCGGTCGCGCAGTCGGCCAATGTCGTGTCCGATCCGCCGCGCGTCCTCGACCTCGACCTCGCGCGCCGGCACGTGGCGGCGCTCGACGCGCTGCCGCGGCCGACGCTCGTCACCTGCCGCGCCGGCCCGCGCTCGTCGGCGGTGGCCTACCTGTACGCCGGTCTGCGGGCCGGCGCCGATGCGCGCGACGTGCTCGCCGAGGCCGAGCGGCAGGGCGCGCCGTTCTGCGCCTTCGACGACTACAAGGACTGGCTGACGACCTCGCTGGCGGCGCTGCGCGACACGCCACCGGCGACGAACGAGCCGCGCTGACGGCGCGCGCGCGAGCGATCAGAAGTCGCTGATGTCGTCGACGAAATCGGGCCGATCGACGAAGGGGTTGCGGTTCCCCTGGTAGACGCTGATGCGGTCGTTGCGGATGCGCTCGTGCTCGTCGACCGGGTCCTGCGCGTGCCAGGCGCGCAGCGTGGCCTCGACGATCGGATCGATGGCGAGGCCGTAGCGCACGGCGAAGTAGAACTGCGCGCGCGCGACGTCGCCGCGATATGCCTGGCGTACCTGGAAGACCTTGGTGCCGTCGGCGCGGTAGCCGAGCTCGGAGCCGTCCTGCGTCCAGAGGCAGCCGGTCGTCGTGCAGGTCGTCTCGCCGTAGAGGTTGTTGCTGCGCATGGTGTTGGCGAGGCCGTCGGCCGGGAAGAGGTGGTGCATGTCGCTGCGCATGGGCTCCTCGGCGGCGCCGAGCGACTGCGGCCACGAGTGCTCGGTGGCGAAGGCGCAGGTGATGGGGCTGCCGTCGGGCAGGCGGCAGTCGTGCTCCGGGGTCGTGTCGATGGGCGGCAGGCTCGGGTCGTCGCCGAGCGGCGTCGCGTCCGGGTTCTCGGCCAGCACGGTGCGGCCGGTGTAGATGCACTCGACGCGGCCGTCCCACACGTCGACGACGGCGTAGAGGATCTGGCGCGCGGTGCCGGGCGAGTAGCCGTAGGCGACGTGCTCGTCGATGCGCGCCAGCAGCTCGGCGCGGAGCGCGCCGTCGCGCAGATCGGCGAGGTCGTCGAAGGGGCCGTCGCAGCGGCGGCCACTGGCATCGAAGGGGGCGGGGTCGGGGAGGTCGACGCACACGGCGTCGAGCGCCTGGCACGGGAAGGCCGCGCACGTGTCGAGCACGCAGGCGCCGGCGCTGTCGCCGGTGTAGCCCGGGTCGCAGGTGGCGCAGCGCGCGTCGGACTCGCTCGTGCACGCGCTGGCCGCGCAGTGCGGCAGCTCGGGGCAGGTGGTGCAGGTGCTGCCGTCGTCGAACCAGCCGCTCGGGCAGTCGCAGCGGAAGTCGCCGTCGGTGTTCACGCAGTGGCCGAGGCCGCAGCGGTTGTAGGGCGGCACGTAGGCGCCGAGCGGCACGTGCGAGCGGCAGGTGGCGTCGGTCGTGCAGCCGTCGGTGATGTTGATGGGGCTCAGCTGCCAGTCGCCGAGGGCGAAGGTCGGCGACGGGGCGGCGCCGTCCTTCCGGTGCACCCAGCCGTCGGTGTAGTTCCAGGCGATGGTGCCGATGCCGGCGTGGGTGGCCTCGCCGAAGACGTCGATGAGGGCGCCGTCCCGGAACAGCTCGACCGCGTCGTCGCCGTTGATGACGGCGGCGTTGTTGCCGTCGTAGTCGGCGGCGAAGCCGAAGTAGGCCTGGAAGGCGGGCAGGTCGGAGGTCACGTAGAGGTAGGTGCCGGCGCCGGCCGGGCCGGACGGGAACGTGAACTCGACGCCGTCGCTGCCGCCGCCGTTGGTGGCGGCGCCGAGGCCGAAGGCGGAGAGGTCGGGGACGTCGTCGAGGAGGTAGAGCTCGATGACCTTCGGGTCGCCGCCGACGGGGCCGTCGAAGAGCGCGGTGATGACCATCGGCGCGCTCTCGATCGAGCCGGCGCACTCGTCGACGTCGGCGGTGCATGTCGGTCCGGCGAAGCCGGCGGCGCACTGGCCGCACGTCGACGCGCCGGCTGCAGTGCAGCCGAGCCCGGCGACGCAGTGGTCGATGGCGTCGCAGGCGCGGCAGGCGCCGCTGGCGTCGTCGCGGAAGAAGCCCGGCGCGCAGGCCTCGCAGGCGGCGTCGGCGGGGCTCGCGCAGGTGACCGCGGCGCAGCCGACGAGCGATGGGCACGCGCTGCAGCGGCCCTTGTCGAGGAAGGTGCCGGGCTCGCAGGCGTCGCAGGCGGAGTCGCTGGCGCCGCTGCAGGTCAGTGCGCCGGCGCAGCCGAGCACCGGCAGGCACAGCGGGCAGGCGCCGTTCTTCAGGAAGCTCCCGCTCGCGCAGGTCGAGCAGCGCGCGTCGCTCGCGCTCGTGCAGGTGACGTCGCCGGCGCAGCGCTCGACGCCGCCGCACGCGACGCAGGCGCCATCGTCGAGGAAGGTGCCGGGCGCGCAGGTCTTGCAGCGCGAGTCGTCGCCGCTCGTGCAGGTGAGGCCGCTGGTGCAGCCCGCGACCGGCGCGCACGCGACGCACGCGTCGCCGTCGCGGTAGCTGCCGGGATCGCACGCGACCACGGCCACGTCGGGGACGGTCGGCACGTCGTCGACGGCGGTGTCGGGCGCGGCGCCGACGTCGTCGCCGGCGGTCGCGACCTGGCTGTCGACCGCGGCCGCGTCGGTCGCGACGGCGCTGTCGGTCGGATCGGTGTCGGGCTCGATCTGGGTGTCCGCGACGACGGCGGTGTCGCTCGCGAGCGCGGTGTCGCTCTCGACCGCGGTGTCGCTCTCGACGGCGGTGTCGCTCGCGAGCGCGGTGTCGCTCTCGACGGCGGTGTCGCTCTCGACCGCGGTGTCGCTCTCGACCGCGGTGTCGCTCTCGACCGCGGTGTCGCTCTCGACCGCGGTGTCGCTCCCGACCGTGGTGTCGGGCGCGACCGTGGTCGCGCCATCCGATATCCCCTCGTGCTGTGGTCCCACCGAATCACACGCACCCAACAGCACCACGACCACGCACCAACGCACCACGGACCTCCGACGTCGAGTCTGGCCTATCGTGCGAAAGGCGTCGGAGTCTTAGGCGTCTCGTGCGCCGACGGGTAACCCGCGCGGTCTTCTCCGCGCGGGCTCCTCGGCTCAGAGCGCGCTCGCGTGCCGGTAGAGCCAGGCCGAGCGCTCCGGGTCGGCGGCCTTGGCGATGAAGCGCGGCATGAGCCAGTCGCGGAAGAGGCGGCCGACGGGACCCGGCGTCTTCGAGCTGCTGGCGCGCCGACCCTCGGCCACGACGCGCTCGACGCGCGCGCGGCGCTCGCGCTCGAAGGCGGCGAAGGCCACATCGACGTCGGCGCCGTCGCGCAGGCAGCGGGCCAGCGCCACCGCGTCCTCGGCGGCCATCGACGCGCCCTGGCCGCTCGACGGCGAGGCCGCGTGCGCCGCGTCGCCGATGATGATCATGCCGTCGCGTTGCCAGGTCGGGACGCGCGGCATCTCGTAGGTGTTGTAGCAGGCGAGCTGGCTCGCGGTGGCCGCCACGATGGCGCGCGCCGGGCCGCGGTCGGGCGCGAAGGCCGCCATCAGGCGCTCGCGCCAGTGCTCGTGCGTCGTGCCGCGGTGGTCGAGCTCGCGCGCCTCGGGCAGGTTGGCGAACCACCAGATGGGCGTCGCCGGATCGTCGACCACGACCCAGCCGAAGAAGGCGTCGCGGCCGAAGATCATCTCGTAGCTGCCGACCGGCGCCTCGGCCTCGGGCACGGCCCGGCTGAAGCCGCCGAGGTTCAGGAGGCCGGTGTAGCGCGGGCCCGGCGCGCGCGCATCGATGGCCGAGCGCACGCGCGAGCGGATGCCGTCGCAGCCGATCACGCTGTCGCCCTCGGCGTGGCTGCCGTCCTCGAAGCTGGCGCGCCCGCGCGCGGCCGACACCAGGCGCTTGCCCCAGCGCGTCTCGATGCCGCGCTGCGCCGCCGCGTCGCGCAGCACGCGCTGCAGCGTCGCGCGCTCGATGCTGACGGTGTGCTCGCCGATCGACATGGCGCCGAGCGGCTTGCCGCTGCCGCTCCGGAAGGCGATGCGCGGGCTCGCGTGCGCCACGGCGCGCACCGCGTCGTCGAGCCCGATGGCGCGGAGCGCGGCCAGGCCGTTCTCGGCCAGCGTCAGGAAGATGCCGCCCGGCTCGCGCTCGGCCGGCTGCGCTTCGTAGATGGTGGCGCGCTGGCCGACGCGCGCCAGCGCCATGGCGGTGATGGGGCCGGCGATGCCGCCGCCGATGATGAGGTGCTCCATGTCGACGTTCCTCCGCTGAAGTATTTCGTTCGTCCGAACGAAATGTATTTAGTTCGGTCGAACGAAATAATCAAGGGTGGTATCGTCGCGGGCGATGAACGAGGCCGATCCGAAGAAGGGCGCGCGGCGTCGCACCAAGAAGGCGCTGCTCGAGGAGCTGGCGCAGGCGGGGCGCGCCATGAGCGGGGCGACGGTGCTCTACCACGCCACGCTGGCGGCCAAGCTCGGGTTGTCGGCGTCCGAGGAGAAGGCCATCGACATCATCGAGCGAGAGGGCTCGGTGACCGCCGGCCGACTCACCGAGCTGAGCGGGCTCGCGCCGGCGTCGGTGACCGGGCTCGTCGACCGCCTCGAGAAGAAGGGCTTCGTGAAGCGCGTGGCCGACGAGGCCGACAAGCGGCGCGTGCGCGTGGTGCTGGACCCGACCGCCATGCAGCGCTTCGGGCCGCTGTTCGTCGACTGGTTCGCGTCGCTGGCCGAGCTCTTCGACAGCTACACCGTGGCCGAGCTCGAGGTCATCCTCGACTTCATGACCAAGGTCGCCGAGCGGCAGCGCATCGCGACGGACAAGCTCGCGTCGTCGTGAGCGGCGCCGCTCGGCGCGCGGAGGTCATCGACGACCCCTGCGGTCCGACGCGCGACCGGCCGTGGTCGAGTCACGCGCCGCGGCGGCGGATCGAGCGCCCGATGTGGGCGAGGAAGTCGCGCTTGCCGAGCTGCACGCCCTGGTGGCGCAGGATGTCGTACGCCGTCACCGCGTGGAAGTAGAAGTGGGGCAGGCACCAGTCGCGCATCAGCTCGAGCCCGTTGACGTCGAGCACCAGGTCGCCCTGCAGCGGCAGCTCGATGCGACGCGCCTCGCTGCCGGCGAAGGCGGCGTCGGGCACGGCCCGCAGCTCGGCCACCGCGGCGGCGATCTGGGCCGCGAGCTCGGCCAGCGTGGTGCCGGCCGCGGCGACCGGACGGGCGGGCGCGCCGGTCACCAGCGCCACGCCGTTCACCGCGTGGAAGCACGCGGTCGAGACCTGCTGCGCCAGCGTGAACATGTCGGGCGCCAGCCGCTCGCCGACCAGCGCGTCGGCCTCGCGGCCGTGGGCGCGCGCGTGCTCGGCGCCCTTCTCGAGCCAGCCCGCCAGCGTGCCGAGCATGGGCGCGAACGTCTCGATGGCCAGCGTGCGGAGCGGCGACTGCATGCCGGCGAGCTCGGCGTTGGCGCGCGCCACGCCCTCGCGCATGACCTCGGCGAAGCCGAAGCGCATGGCCATGTCGCGCGAGGCGAGCGAGTCGAAGCGCGCGACGAAGCTCACGCGCGTCCAGCTGCCGTGGTCCTCGAAGGTGATGCTGTTGAGCGCGGTGGGGTGACCGGCGGCGGCCTTGCCGTGGTCGGCGTCCTGCCACGACAGGCGCTCGGGCCGCGTGACCTCCACGTAGACGAAGCTCAGGTGGTACTCGCTGCCGTCCGGCTTGCGCATGACGTGGCGCCAGCGGCCGCCCGGCCGGACGTCCATCTCGAGGACGGTGTTGGTGAAGCCGTAGCCGCCGTACCAGTTGACGACGTGTCGCGGGTCGGTGAAGGCCGCCCACACCAGCTCGCGCGGGGCGTCGAGGCGGTGGGACATGACGATCATCGGTTCAGTGGAGTTGCTGCCGTCGAGCTCGAATTCCATGGTCGGTCCTTGGGTCAGGTTCGCATCGTGGGGCGGGCCATCCTCGGGCCCGGTTCTCAGGTTGGGTTCGCGGCGTCGTTCGTCGCGGGTCGTCGGGGTCAGCGGCCGGGCTTCTTGCGCGGCGCCTTGGCGGTCGGCCGCGCGGCGCGGCGGGTCGGGGCCTTGCCCGCCGTCGTAGCGGAGGGCCTGGCCGGGCGCTTCGCGGGCGCAGGCCCCACCTCCGGCTGGATGGTCTTCAGGTAGTCGTTCAGGCGCTCGAAGCTGCGATCCCAGAAGCGGCGATAGGCCTCGAGCCACTCGGTGACCGCCTGCAGCGGCGCCGCCTCGAGGTGGCACGGGCGCCACTGCGCGTCGCGGCTCCGCCGGATGAGGCCCGCGCCCTCGAGCACCTTCAGGTGCTTCGACACCGCGGCCAGGCTCATCTGATAGGGCTCGGCCAGCTCCTTCACGGAGGCATCGCCGCTCACCAGGCGCGCGAGGATGCCGCGCCGCGTCGGGTCGGCCAGGGCGAAGAACGTGGAGCTGAGGGCGTCCGTCATCGTGCTCAACCTCAAGGTTGATAACCTGCGAGTTGAATACAGACCGGCGCGCGCGCTGTCAAGACCGCGGCGCAACCTCGGGCGTATCCACCGGCCGAGGTGATGGCATGCGCTCCCCGACCACGCTCCCGACCGCACTCCCGGCCGCGCTCCCGTTCGCGATCATCCTGGCTGCCTGCATTGGCCTCGCCTGCCACGGCGCCGAGCCTCGCGCCACGCCCGAGCCGGCGCCGCCCGTCGCCGACCGGCCCCAGCCCGACCACGCGCCGGAGCCCGGCCGCCTGCGCCTCGACCTCGGCTGCACCGAGCGCCCGCCGGCCGACGCGGCGACCGTCCAGGCGTGCAGCGATCGCGGCTGCCATTGGCGCGCCCCGCCGCGCTGCGGCGGCTACTACGTCCCGCCGCCGCTCGATCCGCAGGAGGTGACGTGCGCGTGCGTCTGCCCGGCCGACATCTTCAAGTGCGCCTCGATGCCCTGAGCGCGGCGCCGCCGCGGCTCAGCGATGCGGCGCGCCGGCGCGCAGGCCCTTGGCGAACCCCGCCAGCTCGCCCATCGAGCCGAGCACGTGCACGCGCTCGGGCAGCTTGCCGAGCGGCGGCAGCCCGCGGCCGCCGACCACTATCTCGCCGTGCCACGGCGAGACCGTCTCCGACAGCGTGTCGAGCTCGCGCAGGAGATCCTTCGTGCTCTTGGCCTCGGTCGAGCACGCCAGCCACACGAGCCGCGGCCGGTGGCGCGTGGCCGCCTCGACCAGCACCGCGGCCGGCGTGTTGGCGCCGAGGTTGCGCTCGCCGAAGCCCTGCTCGGCCAGCACCAGCGCGACCATGAGCGAGGGCAGCTGGTACGGGTCGCCGCTCGGCGCGCCGCCCAGCGCGAGCTGGTCGGCCGCCTCGGTCGGCAGCAGCGTCCGCAGCTCGGCCAGCGCCTGGAGGCAGGTGTCGGTGGCGCGGTGCTCGATGTAGATGCCCGCCTTGTCGTGGCGCCAGACCTCGCCGATGCGCGTCATCGCCGCGCGGATCGGACCGTCGCAGATGGCCGACAGCGGCCAGCCGGCCAGGTAGAGCGACAGGATGAGGGCGCGCCCCGCCGGCGCCTGGTCGGCGCAGAGCACCTTCCACAGCTCCTCGGCGGCGGCCTCGCTCGGGGTCGACAGCGAGATCGACGCGATGCTGCTCGGCAGCTGGGCGCCGGTGAGCAGCTCGGGCATGAGCACCGGCGTGCCGCTCCGCCGGATGAAGCGGACCGCCTCGGCCAGCGCGATGCGGCGGTGGCCGCCGGCGGTGCGCATGGCGCGCAGCGCGCCGTCGTCGACCCAGCGCTTCACCGAGGACTCCGACACGCCGAGCGCGCGCGCCAGGTCCTTGGGCGACAGGAGCGTCTTCTGGTGATCGTGGGCAGCTGCCGCCATCGGGTACCGTTTTGCCGCTTAGGCACGTTTTCGTCGATTCGCGATCTCTCCTTCCTATCCGTCCGCACTCGGGTTTTGGCAAGCCTTGGCCGCCTCCGGTCGCGTCATTCCGCGGCCGGGCGTTGACTCCCGAGGCTTCGGGGGCCACTTTGCGTTTGGATGTTTTGAACGAAACGACTGCGCCGAGGTACCCCATGACTTGCGCCTTCCTTCCTCCCCTCCCGCACGCCGGCATCCGCCGGATCCACTGTGTCGCGCCGGCCGAGCCGAAGCCCGAGGTCGACCTCGCGCGCATCGCGGCGGCGGTGCGCGAGATCCTCGTCGCCGTCGGCGAGGACCCCGACCGCGAGGGGCTCATCGACACGCCGGCCCGCGTCGCGCGCGCCTATCGCGACCTCTTCGCCGGCCTGCGCGAGGACGCCGGCGTGCACCTGGCGCGGCAGTTCGACCACGACAGCGACGGCGACGACGCGGTGGTGCTGCGCGACATCGAGTTCAACTCCACCTGCGAGCACCACCTGCTGCCGTTCCTCGGCCGAGCCCACGTGGCCTACCTGCCGAGCCCCGGCCGCGTCACCGGGCTCAGCAAGCTGGCGCGCACGGTCGACGTCTTCGCGCGCCGTCCCCAGCTCCAGGAGCGGCTGACGGCGCAGATCGCCGACGCGCTGGCCGGCCACCTCGACGCGCGCGGCGTGGCCGTGGTCATCGAGGGCGAGCACCTCTGCATGCGCAGCCGCGGCGCCCGGAAGCGCGACGCGGTCATGGTCACGACCGCGTTCCGCGGCCTCTACAAGGAGGACAAGGACATGCGCCGCGAGGTGCTGGCGCTGCTGCGCGGCGAGGGTAAATCGTTCTAAACCGCCAAAACGTAATCGACCTCGGAGCCGCCTGGCGTGAGCTCGACACGCCGTCCGGCGCGCTCCGAGGCCAGCGCCGCGGCGACCACGCGCTGCACGCGCGCGGCGTCGGCGAGCGACGCCAGCCGGGTCGGGGCGACGCCGCCGACCAGGGCCAGCATCTCGCGCGCGCCGTCGACGTGGGCCTGCGCCCAGGGCTCGAGGCCGTGGCCGGGCTCGACCGCGTCGGCCAGCGTGGACCACGCGCCGCGCTCGAAGGCGCGCACCGCCGAAAGGCACCAGCCGCCGCGCGCCGGCACGTAGCCGGCTGCGAAGCCGACCTCCCAGCCGTCGCCGATCAGCGACCAGGCGCCGTGGATGCCCGGCTCGGGCGCGGCGACGTGGGCGATGGCGACGACGGCGTCGGCCAGCCCGAGGTGGAGGTAGGCCGAGCGGCGCGGCGTGAGCGCGGCCTCGACCCAGCGCGGCTCGCCGGCCCGCGCCAGCCACAGCGCGGCGTCGATGACGTGCGAGGCGCCGCCGAAGTCGCCCTCGCGGCCGGCGGGCGGCGCGTCGGACGAGACCGTGCCGTTCCGGATCGTGACGACGATCTCGCGCGGCGCGCGGCCCTCGAGCCAGCGCCGCAGCGCGCCGAGCGTCGGCAGCATGCGATAGGGGAAGTTGACGGCCGAGGGCGGGGCCGCCGCCGACGCGGCCGCGAGCCGCGTGGCCTCGGCGGCGTCGACGGTCAGCGGCTTCTCGCAGAGGACGGCCTTCTCGTGGCGCCACGCCGCCTCGACGTGGGCCGCGTGGACCTCGGGCGGGCTCGCCACGACGACCAGGTCGCAGGCGGCGCACAGCGCGTCGACGTCGCTCGTGGCCAGCGCGATGCCCTCGGCGAGGGCCACGGCGCGCGCGCGCCCGGCGTCGAGGCCGCACAGCGCGACCACCTCGGCGCCCGCGGCGCGGAAGGCGGCGACGTGCATGCGCCCCCAGCCGAGCCCGATGACGCCGACGCGCATCATTAGAAGGCCGAGCGCTCGTCGGCCTCGCGCTCGAGCAGCGCCATCATCAGCTCGTCCTCGAGCGGGCTCTCGAAGAGCTCGCTGCGGTCGCGCGTGGCGTGCTCGTCGTAGGTCGCGAGCTGTTGCGCCGCGACGCGCTCCCAGCGCTCGAAGTAGCCGGGCGCGTCGACGTCGTGGACGCGGCTCGTGTCGACCATGGCGACGACCGCGCGCGGGTCGGGCGCGGTGATGAAGTTGCGCGCGAGCTTGCCGTGGGCCATCGGGCCGCGCGTCTCCATGGGCGGGGCGGCCAGGAGCGCGGAGCCGCGCACGATGTCCGGCGTCAGCTCCCAGCGCAGGAACGACAGCGGCCGCACCTGCAGGTGCGCGTGCGTGTCCTTCTCGGGACGGAACGCGACGAGGCCAGTCTCGCAGCCGAGGAGCGTGCCGGCGTGGCGGCCGTGGACGCCGAGCACCAGGTGGCGGAAGTCGGTCGGGCGCTCGATGATGCGCAGGTAGAGCTCGGCGGCGCTGCGCGCCGGGCCGAGGCCGAGGTCGCCCGGCCAGCCCTTGTCGCGCTCGCCCTCGATCCAGGCGCGCACCTGCCAGCGGCGCGCCTCGGCGGCCTCGAGCAGCGGCACCAGCCAGCGCTCGAAGGCCTTGCCGTCGTCGAGCTCGGTGAGCCCCACCAGCACCGAGTCCAGGCGCCCGTGCACCGCGGTCATGAGCTCGAAGAGCTGCGTCTCGAGGTCGCTCACGCGCTCCTCGGCCCAGGCGAGCTCGCCGGCCAGGTCCAGGTCGCTCGGCCCGCCGGCGGTCATGTGCACGAGGTCCTCGAGCTGCTCGAGCTCGGCCACCACCTGATCGAAGGGCGCGACGAGCGCCGCCAGACGCGCGCGCTCGGCCCAGATCAGACCGCCCGGGCCGGCCGGCGCGCCGCGCATGAGCTCGGCCTCGAGCAGCTCGATGCGCTCGCGCACCTCGCCGATGGCGCCGCCGCGCAGATAGCGCCGCGCGTTCCGGCGCAGGTACGCGATGCGCGCGACCGGCCGCTGCTCGCCGGTCGCCTTCCGGCGCGGCGCGGTCTGGAAGGCGAGCGCGTCGCCGGCCAGCGCCACCTCGACGCGCGCCACGGTGCCGGCCGCCTCGCGCGCGAGGGTGTGGGCCAACGGCGCGACCAGCAGGCGATCGACCGCGCGCCGCAGCGCGCGCGCGCCGTACTGCGGCGTGGTGCCGGCGGCGGCGATGTGGTCGAGGGCCGCGTCCGAGACGCCGAGCTCGATGTGGGTGAGGCCGCGGCGGCGCGAGACCTTCTCGACCTGGAGGCGCACGACCTTCCGCAGCGAGTCGGCGCCGAGCGAGGCGAAGGGGATGATGCGCTCGATGCGGTTCACCAGCTCGGGCGCGAAGTGCTTCCGGATCTCGCGCAGGTAGTGGTCGGCGAGGTCGCTCGCGTCCTGGCCGAGGAGGCCTATCTTCTTCACCTTGTCGGTGGCGCCGAGGTTGCTCGTGAGCACCACGATGGCGCCCTCGAGGCTGGCGGTGCGGCCCGATGCGTCGGTGAGGCGGCCCTCGCCGAGCGCCTGCAGCAGCAGATCGAAGACGCTCTTGTGCGCCTTCTCGATCTCGTCGAGCAGCACCACCGACAGCGGCTCCTTCCGCAGGCGCCGCGTGAGGAGCCCGTCGCGCATGCCGTCGCCGCCGCGGATGAGGCGCTCGGCGGCGGCCGCGTCCATGAACTCGGACATGTCGAAGCGCGCGAGGCGCGCCTCCGAGCCGAAGAGCTCGATGGCCAGCGCGCGCGCCAGCTCGGTCTTGCCGACGCCGGTCGGGCCGGCGAAGAGGAACGAGGCGAGCGGCTTGCCGCGCGCCGCGAGCCGCGTCTTCACGACGGCCAGGCTCTCGGCCACGGCGCGCACGGCGGCCTCCTCGCCGATGACCTTCTTGCCGAGCGCCTGGCGCATGGCGTCGACCTCGAACGGGCGCGCGTCGTCGAGCAGCCAGGCCGGCAGCCCGCTGAGCGTCGAGAAGGCGCGCATGACGCGGCGCTCGTCGGCCACGGGCGGCGCGCCGTCGCCGTCGCGCTCGGTGTCGACCAGGTTCCGGACGTCCTCGAAGAGGCGCACGGCCGAGCCCGGCTGAGCGAGCTGCGGCTGGTAGCGCGCGGCCAGCGCGTAGACCTCGCCGAGACCCGACGCGGCGTAGCCGGCGCGCTCGGGCTCCTGCTGGCGGAGGTGGGCGCGCCGCGCCTCGAGCACGGCCAGCGTGTCGGCCTTCTCGAGCGGCGTCAGGCGCACGCGCTGGAGCACCGAGAAGAGGCCCGGATGTTGGCGCTCCAGGCGGTCGAGCTCGCTGTCGCGCAGCTCGGTGACGAGGCGCACGCGGCCGTCCTCGAGCCACGGTCGCAGCGCCGCGGCCAGCTCCTGGCCCATGCCCTGCTCGCCGACCAGCTCGCCGAGGTGCTCGATCTGCAGCACCGCGCCGAGCGTGTGGACCGCCGCCAGCACGCGCCGCAGGCGCTCCTGCCACTGACCGAGCAGGCTCATGCCGGCCATGAGGCGCGCGCCCGAGGTGGCATACACCAAGAGGCCGGGCGGCTTGGTGGCGTCGCGCGCGCCGCCGTCGGGGGTCGCGACGCGGGCGCGGATCCAGCCTTCGATGAGCGCGGTCTTGCCGACCAGCTCGGGCCCGTGCACGAGCACGCTGCCCTTCTGGAGGAGCTTGTCGATGACCCCGAGCTCGGTCGGCCGCGCCACCAGCGGCGGCCCCTCGAGCAGGCGCCGATCGGCGTGGCGCGGGCTCGCCACGCTGGCCAGGAGGCCGTGCGCCTCCTCGGCGGCGAGCTGCTTCTGCATGGCCGTCTTGGCCTCGCGCGCGGCACCGCGCTCGTCGAGCAGCACGTCGAGCCACTCCAGGCGATGGCCGAGCGCCGGGAACAGCTCGAGCAGCTCGTCGGGCTTGGGCTCGGTCGCGAGCACGACGCGGCGCACCTCGCTCGCCACCAGCGCCTCGAGGTCGTCGTCGGGCTCGGCGCGCAGGACGAGGCGGGGCGGCAGCACGTGCAGCCACAGGTCGCGGCCGAACGGCGTCACCACCCACGGCACCGCCAGCGCGAACGTGCGCCGGAGGCGCGCCGGCAGGTCGGGGCGCTCGAGCTCGACGCGCGCGGTCGCGAGGCGCGTGCCGGGCGGCGTCGCGAAGCGCGCGACGTGCGTGCCTGGCAGCGTCTTCAGGTGCTCGGGCAGCACCAGCGCCATGACCAGGCGCGGGTCCTCGCCCGGCGTGCCGTACTGCACGAGGTCGGGGGCGGCGAGCGGCCATGCGAGCCAGCGCCCGCGCGGAAGGGTCTCGACGACGATCGCAGTCCGGAGGGTCGCGCGCGTGCTCACGGCGTGGGTCTACCACGAGTTGGTCGCGGCGCCGAGGCGCGCCGCGCGGGGCAGGTCGCGGCGTCGCGCACCTTCCGCCACGTTCCGGTTGACCTCGGGCGACCGATCGGCGACAAGCGCGACCCTGAACGCTTGTGACGTAGTCAGACCCAGAGACGAACGCGCGGAGGATGTGATGAGCGATGCGACGACCAACACCGATGCGGCCCAGAAGGCCTACGCGCAGTGGCTGCCTCGAGTCCTCGGGCAGGCGCGCTGGGACGGCGCCATCGATCTCGACGGCGGGCTCGAGCGCGCCCAGCAGCTCGTGACCATCGCCCGCAGCGAGCCGGCGCGCTCGCGCCTCGCGCTGCTGCCGTCGGACCTCTTCGAGACCGATCGCGTGTCGGCGCTCGAGTCGCTGCTGCTCGCCGTGAAGCACGTCGAGTCGGCGCAGAAGGCGACGCCCACGAGCGACGGCAAGATCCCCGAGGCGACGCTCGACGAGGCCGAGGCGCTGCGCGCGACGTTGCACAAGCTCCTTGACTATCACTTCGGCGAGGACCCGGCCGTCGGCGCCGAGCTGGCCGAGGGGCGCCCCAAGCGCAGCGGCTTCAAGATCGCCGCGTCGCTGGCGCGGCTCGCGACGCTGGCCGAGGAGCGCGCCGACACGCTGGCCAAGGACACCAAGTACTGGCGCGAGGGCCTCCTCGCCGACGCGCGCAAGCTCGCCGACCAGGCGCTGGCCGCCGGCGGCGCGCTGGCCGAGCGCGAGATCCAGGACGTGAAGCGCCGGGCCTTCGCGCTGCTCGAGGCCATCTTCGTCGACATCCGCCAGGCGGTGGCCTTCGTCATGCGCCACGACGCGGCCTTCGTCGAGGCGCTGCCGACGCTGCGCAAGGCCGCCGTGCGCAAGGCCAAGGCCGAGCCGGGCGCCCCCGACGGCTCGGGCGCACCCGCCTGAAGCGCTGCCGCGGTGAACGCAGCGGTGACTCCGCCGTGACTCAGGCATGACTCCGCCATGACCCCAATCGACCGGCTGCGCCTGCCGTCTCCGCTCCTGTGGCCGGAGACGCGGCTCACGGTCGAGGCCGCGGTGGCCGTCGTCCTGCGCGGCGCCACCATCGAGGAAGCCGAGGTGCTGCTGGTGCGGCGCGCGCGCCGGAGCGGCGACCCCTGGTCGGGCGACATGGCCTTGCCCGGCGGGCGCCGCGACGCCGACGACCCGCACCTCCTCGCGACCGCCATGCGCGAGACGCGCGAGGAGGTCGGCCTCGACCTCACCGACGCGCGCATGGTCGGACGGCTGGGGCAGGCGGTGACGCTGGCGCCGCTCCGACGCTCGCGCTTCCGGCCCATGGTGGTGAGCCCGTTCGTGTTCGTGCTGACCGACGCGGGTCACGCCGTGTCGACCAGCGCCGAGGTCGTCGCCACGCGCTGGGTCCCGGTCGCCGACCTCGACCACCCGGCCTCGCGCACCCATCGGCCCTGGCGCGTCTTCGGCATCACCGTCCCCGCGCCCGCCTGGAAGCTCGGCGAGGACGTGGTCTGGGGGCTGACGCACCAGATGCTCGGGCGGCTCGTCCGCGCCGTGCGGTCCCTTCGGTGAATGGTAGATTCGTCACGTAGCGCGTTGACAACCGCCTCGGTCAGTCGATAAAGCCGCGCCGCTCCCTGACCAAGGTGTGTCCGTGACCGATACCGTTCGTCGACTCGCACTCCTGTTCTCGCTCGTCTTCGCGCTGCACGGCACCGCCTTCGCGCAGGATCCGGACGCCGACGCCGTGGACGAGGACGCGACGGCCGCGCCGACCGAAGGCGACGACGCGGTCGCGCCGCCCGAGGGCGAGGACACCGCGGCGGCGCCCGAGGGCGAGGACGCGACCGCGCCGACCGAGGGCGAGGACGCGGTCGCGCCGCACGAGGGCGACGACGCCGCGGCTCCGGCCGAGGGCGAGGACGCCGCCGCGCCGAGCGAGGGCGAGGACGCCGCCGCGCCGTCCGAGGGCGACGATGCGGGCGCCGTGCTGGCACCCGCGCCCGCGCCCGACGAGAACGGCGGCGGCGCCGAGTCGATCAAGGGCGAGCCGCCGCCCGGCGACGCGCCCGCCGTCGGCGAGCACGAGGTGCCGCACGGCGACGCGAGCTTCGACGAGCTCATGCCCGACGAGAAGGACCTCGCGCCGAGCGACGAGGACGGCGACGGTCAGGTCGAGCCCGAGGAGGTGCCCATCAAGTTCGCGGTCGGGCCCTACGTGACGGGCTACGCCGCCAAGCTGAAGGGGCTCATCGAGTCGCTGCGCGGCAAGATCATCGACAAGATGCTGCTCAAGACGAACAAGAAGCAGGCGAAGGCGATGAACCTCGTCATGCTCATCATGCTCGGGCTGAGCGGCGCCGGTTTCCTGCTCCTGCTGGTGCCGCTCTTCCTGAAGAAGAAGTACCCGGGCCGCGAGAAGCTCCTCTGGAAGGGGGCGATGCTGGCGACCGGCGCGTGGATCTCGACCATGCTCGTCTTCACCGGCGCCATGTTCCTCCTGCGCACCGCCAAGAACGAGACGGCGAAGCTCACGAGCCCGCCGCTCGCGGTCGCCAACGCCGCCTTCGACGCGGCCAAGGACGAGGTCGACTTCCTGGCCGAGGACGCGCCCGTCATCCTCGAGGCGCCGATCGCCAAGCTCGCCTCGGGCCAGTCCGACGGCCTGCTCGAGTCGGTGCTCGAGAACGTGAGCCAGTTCCGGAACGACCTCGGCGTCTTCAAGGCGCTGGCCGACTTCTTCAAGAGCCTGAACTGGCTCTTCGCGGCCTTCGGCACCATCCTCGTCGTGCTGGCGGTGGTGATGTTCATGAGCTCGCAGCGGCAGGTGCTGGGCGACATCCTGCGCCTACCCGGGCGAGCAGCCGCCGGCGACCCCGGCTCCTTCGCCGCCATCTACGCCGACATGCAGAAGCGCACCTTGCGCGAGGTGCTGGCGCTGATGCTCACCATCGGGGTGCTCGTCATCGCGGCCATCTTCGCGGGTGTGGTGCTCTACGTCGCGGTCGGCCCGGCGGTGGCGGCCATCTTCGACTACCTCATCTTCAACATCTACTACATCCTCGGCGCCGAGTCGGCCTCGAAGCTGGTCGTCTACGTCAGCCTCTTCGGCATCGGCATCTTCCTCGGCCTCGTCATCCTCTTCGTGCTGCTGGCCAACGCCTTCTTCCTCGGCAAGATGCAGAAGGTCCTGCAGCAGAAGTTCCGCCACCAGCTGCCCTCCGCCAACTACAAGAAGTTCTTCCTGTGGGGCCCCATCGCGGCCGTGTGGGTGCAGGTGCTGCCGGTCATCTTCATCTTCATCGCCGGCATCGTGGTCGACGCCGTCGTGAGCGTGCGCCACGACGAGGCGGTGTCGTGGGGCGCCCTGCTCCTCACCGGCCCGGTCGCCATGGTCGTCGGCCTGCCGCTCTTCGTGTGGCTGGCGCAGGGCTTCCGCGCGCTCAAGTTCCTGCGCAAGTTCGATCACCTGCAGGGTAGCCCCGAGAAGAAGGCGCCGAAGGTGGCCGAGGTCGCGAAGGCCGCGGCCTGACGACTCCGAGGCTGGCCGCTCAGCGCGCCAGCCTCGGACCCGCGATGCCTCAGTGCGTGCGCGGCGGCGGCTGCTGGCCGTGCCCGTTGCCGTGGCCGTGGCCCGGGTTATGGGCCGGACGCGGGCGCGCCGGGCGGTAGTACGGATGGTGCGGCACGGCCGGCGGCGCGGCCCAGCGGCCGGGAACGTAGCGGTAGCGGTTGTTGTGCCAGACCCAGCCGGAGCGCACCCAGTACTGGTGCGGCGCCGGCGGGCGCGCCCAATAGCCGCCCGACCAAACGTACTGCCGGCCGGCCCAGTACCAATGGCCGGGGACCCACATGTAGCCCGGGCCAGGGGCGGCCACGATGACCTCGGTCCGGACCGGGGGCGGGGCGACGTCGGTGTACACCTCGTCGTCTTGCACGTAGTAGGCGCCGGTGCAGGCGGGAGCGGCGCTGGTCAGGACGAGTACCGCGATGATCAACGATCTCATGGACGACCTCCTTGGCCCGACAATGACCCCGGCCTGACTGCACATCAAGGTCCGATGTTCACGTCCGCGAGCGCTCGCGCGGCACGTCGCCCGAGCGTGCGATCGGAACCGGGTCGATCATGGCGCGCGCCGCGATGGGGTGGTTTACTCGGACGGCGCGGCGGGTCCGGCCGTCGCTGGAATGCAACGTCATCAGGCGGCCTTCGGAGGACGACGGCCACCCGCGACCGAGGCCCGCACGTCGACGGGCCGGCAGGCCGCGCTGAAGGAAACCAGGCGAGGCGCGTAGACCACCCATGCTGCTGCCGCTGCTCACGACCGTCGCCCTCTTCTCCGCACCGCCTGCGCCCGCGTGGGACCCGGCGACGACGTGGACCGTGACGGTCGGGGTCCTGAGCTGGAAGGACAAGGACCTTCCCGATTTCTCGACCTACCACCGGAAGGACAAGGAGCTCGACCAGACGCTCGGCGAGCGCGGTGTGCCCGAGGCGCAGCGGGTGTTGCTCATCGATCGGCAGGCGAGCGCGTCGGCCGTGCTCGCGGCCATCGCGCGCCAGGTCACGACGGCGCCGCCGGGTGCCACGTTCATCTTCTACTTCACCGGCCACGGCGCGCGCGACCCGGCGGGCGAGCTGGTGCTGACGACCACCGACGCCGTCGCCGAGCACCTCGATCGCACCGGCCTCCACGCCGCCGACCTGGTGCCGCTGTTCGCGCTGCGCGGCCCGAAGGACCGCGTGCTGCTGCTGTCGGACGCGTGCACCTCGGGCGATCTGGCGGCCATCGCGCTGTCGCTGTCGATGCTCGGCGTGCCGACGGCGAGCCTCACCTCGGCCGCGGCGCAGAGCGAGTCGACGGGCAACTGGACCTACAGCCAGACGCTCATCGACGCGCTGCGCGGGGCGCCGCTGCTCGACGCCGACGGCGACGGCACCATCACGCTGGCCGAGGTCGCCGGCGAGGCCAAGGAGGCGCTGAAGTTCAGGGAGGGCCAGCCGAGCGGCTTCACGCCGGCCGGGCTGCCGCTGGGCTTCGTGCTCGCGCGCACGGCGCCGTGGCCCGACGAGCTGGCCGCGCTCGACAAGGACGGCGACAAGTGGCACCGCGGCGACTGGGTGCTGGCGCGGAATCCGGCCGGCGTGCGCGCGGTCGGGCGCGTGCTCGGCGCCGAGCGCAAGCCGGCCGCGCGCGGCAAGCGCGGGCCGCCGGTCGTGCGGCTGCGGCTCGCGTTCTTCGGCTTCGCCGACGAGTCGCTGGGCTGGGCGCGCGAGGATCGGGTGCAGCCCATCCTCTTCGAGGACTGGCCGGTCGGCACGCACCTGAAGGTCGAGGACGACGACGAGGAGTACGAGGCCGAGGTGCTGGCGGTGGCCGACGACCTGCACTTCGTGCACTACGAGGGCTTCGGCGCCGACGAGGACGAGTGGGTGACGCCCGACCAGATCATCGGCCCGTGGGCCCCCGACCCCGACGATCCGCGCAACGTCATCGTCAACGGCGAGGCGGCCTGGGTGAAGGGCGAGGTCGACGGCAAGGTGTGCGTGCGCTACCCGGGCACCGACTGGACCGAGGACGAGTGCGTCGCGCCCGAGCGCGTGAAGCCCGCCCACCACGCGGGGAAGCGCCGATGACGGCGGCTCGGGTGGCGGCGCTGCTGCTCGTGCTCGCGGGCCTCGGCGGTGGGGTCGCGCGGGCCGACGCGCTGGTGCCGGGCGAGACGTGGTCGTTGGTGAGCGGCGTGCTGGAGTGGAGGGACCGCGACCTGCCGCCCTTCTCGAAGGTCCACCGGAAAGACAAGGAGCTTGACGACACGCTGGGCGCCATCGGCGTGCCGGCGGCGCAGCGGACGCTGCTGCTCGACGCGGCCGCGACCTCCGACGGCATCCTCGCGGCCTTGCGCCAGGCGGTCCGGAAGGCCCCCAAGGGGTCGACGCTCATCTTCTACTTCGCCGGCCACGGCATCTCGGACGCGGCCGGCGGCGGCATCGTCTTCGCGAGCAGCGACGTGTCGAGCAAGCGCCCGAAGGAGACCGGCCTCGCGCTGGCCGACCTGGCGCCGATCCTCCAGGACTTCAAGGGCAAGCGCCTCATCCTGATGGCCGACTGCTGCTACTCGGGCGGCCTGGTGGCGGTGGGCCAGGCGCTGGCCGCGGCCGGGCTGCGCGTGGCGGTGCTGACCAGCGCCGAGGCCTCGAACGTGTCGACCGGCAACTGGACCTTCACCCAGACGGTCATCGACGCGCTCGCCGGCCGCGCCATCGAGGACCGGAACGACGACGGCCAGGTGACGCTGGGCGAGCTGGCGGTCGAGGTCGCCGACGCCATGAAGTACCGCGAGCAGCAGCGCGCGGCGTGGGCGGCGCTCGGCGTCGACGGCGCGCTGGTCGTGGCCCGGACGCGCCCCGAGCCCGAGCCGCTCGCGGCCGGGCGCGGCGAGCTCGGGCGCCGGCGCTACGTCCTCGTGAACACGCCGCCGGGTAGCCAGCGCGTGGCGCGCATCCTCGGCGCGCGCAAGGACGGGAGCCTGCGCGTGGCCTACTACGACTACAGCGACGAGAGCGACGACTGGGTCGCGCCGAGCGCCACCCAGCCGATCGAGTTCCCGACCTGGGGCGTCGGCACGACGCTGACGGTGCTCTGGAAGCAGCAGCCGTTCGAGGCCCACGTGACCGCGGTCGAGGACGGCTTCATGCGCATCACCTACCCCGGCTGGAGCGCGTCGTGGGACGAGTGGATCACCGCCGCGCGCGTGCCGCACCCGCCGGGCAGCGACGCTCAGGCCGCGCACGCGGTGCGCGCCTCGGTCGAGTGGAAGGGCGACTGGTACGACGCCATCGTGCTCGGCAAGAAGGGCTCGCTGGTGTGCATCCACTACGTCGGCTGGGCCGACTCGTGGGACGAGTGCGTGCCGCCGGCGCGCGTCAAGGCGCTGTGACGGCGCAGACGACCTCGCCCCATGCGGTGAGGCCGCACACGCCGCCGGCGCCGACGTCGAGCTGGACCAGCGCGCCGAGCGACCACGCTCGCGTGGTGCCGGCCGAGGCGCAGCGCACGTCGCCGGTGCCGCGCTCGAGGATGCAGGTCGACCAGCCGCCGGCGTCGAGCGCGTCGAACGGGCCGGCGGGCGGGTAGGGGACGTCGTCCGGGCTCGCGCCCCAGCAGGTGGCCGTGTCGTCGGCCAGGCGCGCGCAGGTGTGGCCGACGCCGGCGCTGATGGCCAGCGCCGGGGCGGGCAGCGCGATGGCCTTCGGCGCCTCGTCGCGCGGCTCGCCCCAGCAGGTGACGGCGCCGCGATCGTCGAGGGCGCACGCGCCGTAGGCCGACGCCGCCAGCGCGGTGACGCCGGGCAGCGCCGGGCCGGGGCTCGTCGCGGGCGCCGCGTCGGGCGGGGCCTCGCCGTCGCCGGCGCCGGCCGGACCGATGGGATCCCAACAGATGATGCGCTCGTCGGCGTCGAGGGCGCAGGCCGTGAAGTCGCCGACCGTCAGCGCGTGGGCGCCCGGGATGGCCAGCGTGTAGCGGCGCGCGCCGTTCCCGCAGGTGACGCCGTCGTCGGTCGTGACGCAGGCCATGAGCTCGAGGTGCCAGATGACCGTGCCCGACGCGGCCAGCTCGCGCGCGCCGCGCTCGACGATGGTGAACGGCGCGCCTTCTAACACCTCCGCTCCGGGAGAGCAGCTGGCGCGACCCGACGCGGTGCGGACGCAGACGCCGACGGCGCCGACCCGGACCTCGACGAACGGGTCGGGCGCCGCGGCGTCGGGCGCCGGCCGGGCGACGGCCCCGGGGTTGGCGTCGAGGCACGCGGTGAGCGTCAGGAGCGAGGCGGCGAGCGGGGGCGTGAGGCGATGCATGACGACAGCATGGCCGAAGGCGCTCTTGCGCTGAAGTGAATAGTCCGACATGGATTGATGCGCCGAGCGACGCAATATCTGAACGCCCTGCCGGCGTCCGCCTACGCCCCGGAGGCCCGACCGTGGAGCTCACCCACCTGCGCTACTTCTTCCACGTCGCGACGCTCCGGAGCTTCGTCCGCGCCACCGAGGTGGTGCACGTCACGCCGCCCACCCTGAGCAAGGCCATCGCGGCGCTCGAGGGCGAGCTCGGTGTGGCGCTGCTCGAGCGCACCACGCGCTCGGTGCGGCTCACCCACGCCGGCGAGCTGGTGCTCGAGCGCGCGCGCAAGATCCTCGACGAGGCCGACTCGCTGGCGCGCGACGCGACGGCGGCGGCCGGGGCCATCCGCGGGCCGCTGCGCATCGGCGCCATGGAGGTCTTCAGCATCGAGCTCCTGCCGGTGGCGCTGACGCGCCTCGTCGCCGAGCACCCCGAGATCGTGCCGCACGTCTTCGAGATGCCGCCCGACCAGATCGCCACCGCGCTCGCGCGCGGGCTCCTCGATGTCGGCTTCAGCATCGGCTCGGCCGTGGCCGACGGCGTCGTGCGCCATGTCCTCGGCCAGAGCCCGGGCTACGTGGTGTGCGGCCGCGGGCACGCCTTCCACGCGACCGGGCGCGCCACGGCCCAGGCGCTGGCCGAGGCCGCGTGGGTGGTGCCGCGCTTCTTCGCGGAGCCGCACGCGCCGGCCATCGACCAGTTCCCCGACGCCCGCCTGCCGCGGCGCGTGGCCGCCACCATCGAGCTCCTGCAGTCGGGCATCGAGCTCGTGGCCGGTGGTGCGTTCGTCGGATGTTTCCCCGAGGTTTCGATCCGCAAGGACCTCGCCGCCGGCCGCCTGCGCCGGATCCGCGGCGGGCCGGCGGTGCCGCCCTTCGAGCTGGCGGTGCTCGAGCGCGCGCGCACGTCGGGCTCGCCGGCCGCGGCGGCGCTGGTCCGCACCATGGGCGCGGTGCTGCGCGAGCGGCCGCCGGCGCGCGCGGGCGGGTCGACCGGGGGCCGCCGGACCGGCCGTTAGGCGGGCATCGGAGCGGTTGTCGCCGGGTTCGGCTTGGCATAGAGTCCGCCCCTCGCCGCGCGCCGTCCGCCGTCGCGGCCCCGATTCGGAGACACCTCGCTCATGGCCGAACCCACTCACGCATCCGAGCAACGCTTCAAGTGGCTGCCCGCCATGGGCACCTGGAAGTTCCACTTCCTGCTCGGCGCCGTCGCCATCCTCGTGCTCGGTCCGCTGGGCGGCGTCACGGCGACGTTCATGAACTTCAAGATCGGCTTCTTCGTCGGCGGCCAGGTGCTCGCGGGCATCCTCGGCTCGGCGGTGACCTTCGGCTACGGCGCCGAGGGCAAGCACGGCGCCAACTACATGCAGACGTTGGCCGCCTCGGTCGCGTCGATGGCCGCCATGGCCGTGCTCATCCAAGCGATGTACTGGCTCGGCTTCCCCGTCCCCGACGCCTGGCAGCTCATCCTCTACTACCTCTGCATCGGCATGTTCGGTGTCGGCGTGGGCATGCTCTACACCCCGCTGCTCGTCGACAAGATGCACCTCACCTACCCGTCGGGCCTGGCCGTCGCCAACATCCTGCGCGCGCTCACCGACAAGGCGCTCCTCAAGGCGTCGATCCTCAAGCTCTCGCTCGGCACCGGCATCGGCATCATCGGCGGCGCGCTGGCCAAGTGGGTGCCCTTCGTCGAGGCCTCGAACTTCTCCGGCGCGACCTTCGGCGCCGGCATGATCGTCGGCGCGCGCATCGGCATCCCGGCCATCTTCGTCGGCCTCATCGGCACCTACCTCGTGCCGACGCTGGTGCAGTCGGGCTGGCTCAACGAGGGCGAGCCGTTCCGGAAGATCTTCTTCATCATCGCGCTGGGCGCCATCCTCGGCGCCGCGATCGTCGACATCACGCTGGTGCTGCGCGACTTCGCGCGCCAGCTGAAGGCCCGCAAGTCGGGCGGCGCCGAGGTGGTCGAGGTCGAGGCCTTCAAGAAGGTGAACTCGCGCCGCCTCATCGCCTGGGTCGCCTTCTGGGCGGCCGCGACCTTCCTCGTCGCGACCCAGCTCTTCGACCAGAACCCGCTCTACGTCATCATCGCCATCGCGCTCGTCTTCGTCTTCATGATCGTGAACGGCATCTCGCAGGGCATCTCCGACTCGAACCCGATCTCCTCGGCGTTCGTGCTCACCGTGCTCCTGCTCTCGGTGTTCGGGCTCGGCCTCGCCACGGGCGGCCTCGTCTGCGCCAGCATCCTGCTCATCTCGGTGTCGATCGGCGGCGACATGCAGCAGGACCGCTCCACCGGCTGGCGCCTCGGCACGAGCCGCGTGAACCAGTTCCGCTACCAGGTGGTCGGCGTGACCATGGGCGCGGCGCTCGCGGTCGCCTTCGCGGCGCTCTTCATGAAGACCAACCCGGAGCTGCTGCTCGACCAGACCGAGCCCAAGGTCATCGAGCTCATCGCCAAGGAGCGCGCCGCCGTGACGGTGGCCGAGACGCGCCTGGCCGACGCGGCGAAGGTCAAGCTGCCTGACTTCATGGCCAAGCTGCAGAGCATGCCCGAGGCCGAGAAGAAGGCCGTCGACGCGCAGATCGCCGCCGAGGCGGCGACGGTGAAGAAGGCCATCCAGGACAACACGCTGGCCAAGGGCGAGAAGGACACCTACGACGCGGCCAAGGCCGCCTTCATCGAGATGGTCGGCAGCTGGCAGTCGGCCATGACCTACAAGTTCGTCGGCGCGCTGACCGTCTTCATGGATCGCCCGCCGGCGGTCGGCATCGGCAACGACCTCAGCACCGCCGAGTCGGGCCTCGTCCGGCGCGCCTTCACGCGCCTCGTCGACCCGACGGCGCGCGCCACCTTCGCGGCCGGCGCCGCCATCGCCGAGCAGCGCGTCGCGGCCGCAGCGGGCCTCGACCTCGAGGCGTGGAAGAAGGCGCAGGAGAAGATGAACGACGAGCAGGCCGCGGCCGTGAAGGCGGCGGTGGCGGCGGCCAAGGACAAGGCCATGGCCGACATCAAGGCGGGCGCGCTGTCGCCCGGCGAGAAGGCCACCTTCGAGGAGGCCAAGGCCGACGCGACGCTGCGCGCGCAGCGCGGCGCGTGGTTCCCATCGGCGTCGCCGGCGATCATGGGCTCGAACGGCGCCAGGACCTACCTCGCCGCGCTCACCGAGGACCCCGACGGCGCCGAGCTGCCGGCCGACCTCGGCACGCCGGAGGAGCTCAAGGCGTACGCGACCACGCTGGCCGGCGCCGAGCGCAGCCACAAGAAGGGCGTCCAGGTCGAGGCGCTGCTCATCGGCATCTCGATCGGCCTCATCACCGAGATCCTGCGGAAGACGCTCAAGAAGTCGAAGGGCTACCAGAAGTGGAAGAAGAGCGGCCCGGTGGCGGCGTCGGCCGAGTTCGTGCTCGACACGACCGTCCTGTCGAGCCCGTACGCGAGCTCGTTCGGCGGCTTCGTCGACCTGTGGACGTCGATCTGGTTCGGCCTCGGCGGCTCGTACACGTCGGTCAGCGACTGGGTGACCAAGCGCTACGGCAAGAAGGACCCGGCCCAGGCCGACCTGCCCGAGGACATGAGCACCAACTCGCTGGTCGGCGGCGGGCTCATCGCCGGCGAGTCGCTGTTCTACCTCGCGGTGGGCATCTCGACGCTCGTCGGCGGCTGACGATGATGCCGCCGCGCGGCCCGCTCGCCCTCGTCGCCGCCTGCGTCGCCTCGCTCGCCTGCCTGATACGGGTGCGGCGACTCGGCGGCGCGCGCGACACGGCCGAGGATGCGCTGCTCGGCGACACCAGCGACGCGAGCGACAGCGGCGGCGACGTCGAGGTCGTCGAGCCCGGGCCCGAGCTGCGCGTCGTCGCGTCGCGCGCCAGGGTCGGCGGGAGCTGGGACGACGGCGCGCGCGTGACCGTGACGCGGGACGGAGACGGCTGGGACGTCGGCCTGGCGGCAGGGCCCGCGGTGGCTCTGGAGGCGGTCGAGGTCGAGGTCGCGCTGCCCATGGCCGAGGCGCGCGCGTGGCTCTCGAACGGCTTCCAGTCGTGGTCGCAGAGCGGCGTCCTGGCGCTGCCGGCGGCGCGGCCGAGCGACGAGGACCTCGCCACGGCGCTCGGCGCCAAGGGCGACGCCGAGGTGCTGCGCGACGGCGTGGCGCTGTCGTGGTGGCTCACGTGGGTGGCGGGCGGGACCGCGGATGGGGCCGAGTCGGTGGTGGCGGCGGCGCTGGCCGCCGACCGGCTGGCCGCCAGCGTCACGGTGTTCCGCGCCGGCGACGACATCCACCTGATATTGCGCTCGGGCGGCAATGGCGATGCGCTGGCGGTCGCGGCCGATGTGGCGCAGCCGATCGAGCGCTGGCTCGTCGCCAGCGCGTCGGGCGCGGACGGCCTCAGCGCGCTCCTGGCGCGCGTCGGCGAGCGCCTGCCTTCGCGGCGCGATGCGGTCGCGACCGCTCCCGAGGCGGGCTGGAACTCGTGGTACGAGCTCTTCGCGACCGTCGACGAGACGGACGTGCGCGACAACGCGGCGCGCCTCGGCGCGGTCCTCGGGCCGAGCCTGCCCGTCGACGCGCCGCCGCTCCGCATCGTGGTCGACGACGGCTGGGAGCGCGGCTGGGGAGATTGGTATCCAAATGACAAATTCCCGTCCGGGCTCGACGGGCTGGCGACCGATCTGCGCGCCGACGGCTTCCGCATGGGCGTGTGGCTGGCGCCGCTGCTGGTCGCGGCCGACGGCGACATCGCCACCGCGCACCCCGACTGGCTGGTGCCGGAGGTGACCTATCACCACCTGGTCGAGGGCGACATGCGCATCCTCGACCCGTTCGTCCCCGGCGCGGCCGACCACCTGAAGGCCACCGCGGCGCGGCTCGTCGGCTGGGGCTACGACCTCTTGAAGATCGACTTCCTCTTCGCGGGCACCTTCCCGGGCGCGCGCGCCGGCGGCCACAGCGCCATGGAGGCCTACGTGCGCGCGCTGGCGCTCATCCGCGAGGGCGCCGGCGAGGGCGCGACGCTCGTCGCCGTGGGCGCGCCGGCCACGCCGGCCCTGCCGTATGTCGACCTGTGGCGGGTCGGCGGCGACATCGCCGTCGACGGTGTCGGGCCGTCGTTCCCGTTCGTCATGAACGAGGCGCGCTCGGTCGCGGCGCGCTGGCCGTTCTGCCGCGCCACGCTGTGCGACGCCGATCCGCCGCTCTTCCGCACGCTGCCGGACGGCGAGGTCGCCTTCGGCGCGTGGGTCGCGGCCGTCACCGGCGGCGCGCTGTTCCTGTCCGACGACCTCGGCACGCTGGCCGCCGACTGGCCCGCGCGGCCGGGCGCGGCGCTCGGTCCGGCGGTCAGCGGCATCGGCCTGTCGGGGCGGGCCGCCGTTCCGCTCGACCTGGTGCCGCCGGTCGGCAGCGACGCGCCGGCGACCTTGGTCTCGGCCATCGCCGATCACCTGGGCGGCACGCGCACGCAGCTCGTGCCGTCGCGCTGGCGCCTGCCCAACGGCCGGAGCTGACGCTCGACGCGGCGGCCGGCACGGCGCGGGCCGAGCGCTGGCACGCGCACGGCGGCACGACCTGGCAGATCCAGCTCGAGGGCGCCCTCGAGCGCACGGCCGACGTGCAGGCCTACGACGTCGATCTCTTCGAGGTCTCGGCGCGCGAGATCGCCGCGCTCCAGCGCGATGGTCGCGCGGTCATCTGCTACTTCTCGGCCGGCTCGTGGGAGGAGTATCGCCCCGACGTGGACGCGTTCCCCGAGGCCGCGCGCGGCAACGCGCTGGCGGGCTTCCCCGACGAGCGCTGGCTCGACATCCGCCGCGAGGACGTGCGCGCGGCGCTCGTGCCGCGCTTCGATCTGGCCGTCGCCAAGGGCTGCGACGCGGTCGACCCCGACAACGTCCACGGCTTCAGCGAGAACACCGGCTTCGACCTCAGCGCCGCCGACCAGCTGGATTTCAACCGCTGGCTCGCGGCGCGCGGCCACGAGCGCGACCTCGCCGTCGGCCTGAAGAACGACCTCGAGCAGGCCGGCGCGCTGGTCGGCGACTTCGACTTCGCCGTCAACGAGTCGTGCCTGCAGTTCGACGAGTGCGACGTGCTGCGGCCGTTCATCGCGGCCGACAAGGCGGTCTTCCACATCGAGTACCAGGACGAGGGATCGACGCTGGCCGGCATCTGCGCCGACCCGACGCGCGCCGGCTTCTCGACGGTGCTCAAGCGCTCGACCAGCGAGGTCGACGCCTTCGTCGAGGCCTGCGACCCGTGACCGCGAGCGCGCCGCGCGCCGTGTGCGGCCGCTGTCGTCGGCCGGCCCGCGCCTGCTACTGCGCCCACGTGACGCCCATCCCGACGCGCACGCGCGTCGTCTTCCTGCAGCACCCGCGCGAGCGCGAGGTGGCCATCGGCACGGCGCGCATGGCAAGCTTGTGCCTGCCCGAGTCGGAGCTGCACGTCGGCGTCCACTGGGATGGCTCGGCGGCGCTCCGGCGCGCGCTGTCGGATCCACTGCGCCCCGCGGCCCTGCTCTATCCGGGCGAGGGCGCGGTCGACGTCATGCGCGCGCCGCCGCCTGGGCCGCTGACGCTCATCGTGGTCGACGGGACGTGGACCCAGACGCGCAAGGTGGTGCGCGAGAACCCGGCGCTGGCGGCGCTGCCGCGCTACGCCTTCACGCCGCCCGCGCCGAGCGACTACCGCATCCGGAAGGAGCCCGACCCGAGCTGCGTCTCGACCATCGAGGCGCTGGTGCACGTGCTCGGCGCGCTCGAGGGCGAGCCCCAGCGCTTCGAGGCGCTGTTGGCACCGTTCCGGGCCATGGTCGACGCCCAGGTCGAGTTCGCCAAGACGGTGCGCGCCGTGCGCAGCCAGCGGCCGCGCGGACCGCGCCCGAAGCGGCTGCCGGCCCTCCTCACGCGCGTGCCGCCGCACGTGCGCGAGCGCGCCGCCGACCTCGTGTGCGTCGTGTGCGAGGCCAACGCCTGGCCCTACGCGTCGGGCCTCCGCGGCGCGGCGCACCCCGACGAGCTGGTGCAGTGCGTGGCCCATCGCGTCGCCACCGGCGAGACCTTCGAGCGCGTGGTCCGGCCCGAGCACGGCCTCGCGCCGAGCACCGCCAGCCACACCGGCCTCGCCGCCGAGCGCATCCTGGCCGGCGTCGATAGTGACAAATTCCGCGCCGACTGGCGCGCGTTCATGCGCGACGACGACATCCTCTGCGCCTGGGGCGATTTCTCGCTCGACCTGCTCGACGCGGCCGGCGCGTTCATGCCGGGCACGCGCCTCGACCTGCGCCAGCTGGTCCGCACGGTTCCTGGCGCCGACGCCCCGGCGACGGCGAGCTACGGCGATGGACGCGCCGGCGCGCGCCTCGGCCACCTGGTCGCGGTCGCGCGCAATGTCGCCGGTATTTGACAAAATCGCGATTCAGCGTCGGCCGTTCCACAGGAGCCGCGGCAGCTCGCGCCCGGGGCGCTGCTCGACGTCGGGGAAGGTGGCCGGAAGGCGGTACCAAGGCACGCGCGGGTGGACGTGGTGCTCGCGGTGGTAGTTGATGTGGTAGGGCCACAGCACCAGCCGACCGAAGAGGCCGGGGCGCCAGCTGTACGACAGCTCGGGCGCGTCGGCGGCCGCGTGCTCGGCGAAGCTCCGGACCTTCTGGATGGCCTGGGTCAGCGTCAAGAGCGGCACGAACCAGATGAGCGCGAAGCGCCCGAGCGAGCTCGGATCGAGCGCCGCCCAGGCGACCAGCGCGCCGAGGTAGAATCCGACGGTCGCGTAGAACTCGGGCCAGGTCCTGGCCGGCGGAAGTGACAAAAGCGATTTCGGATCGCGCAGCTCCTGACCGAAGCCGACCAGCGTCCGCACGTTGTTGACGAGGAACAGGTCGCCGGCCAGCTGGCGCGCGAGCGGCCAGGCGCCGAGCGGGCGATAGCGCCAGGGCTGGCGCCGGTAGAGCAGGAGGCGCTCGGGGTCGGCGGGCGTGCCGAGGCGCGCGTGGTGGGCCAGGTGCAGGCGCCGGTAGAGCTGCACCGGCACGAGCTGCGGCACGCCGATGACGAGGTTGGTGAGGAAGTCGTTCAGGCGGCGGTCGCGCGCGACGTTGTAGTGAACGGCGTCGTGGAAGAGGATGAACTGCGCGTGCTGGCGCGTGGCCAGGACGATCATCGCCAGCGCGACCGTCAGCGGGTGCCAGAAGGTCAGCGTCAGCGCGACGACCGCGATGCACACGGCGGCCTCGACGAGCATGGCGACCAGCGTGGGTCGGTGCAGCCTGGGAGGCGGCGTCGCGGGCTCGGGCTCGGCGGTCACACCGGCATCTGGCCGGCTTCGGGCGCGCGGGTCAAGCGTGTGGTGACGAGCGGCGCGAGCGCGCCCCAGGCGAGGCCGGCCACCACGTCGACGAGCACGTGCTGCTTCGTCGTCAGCACCACGACGCTCATGACGGCGCACCACGGCGGGTAGATCCAGCGCCCGGGCAGGCGCGCGCCGAAGGCCAGGACGGCCAGCGCCAGCGGCAGCGCAACGTGCCCGCTCGGCAGCGCGGCGCGCGGCGTGTCGCCGGCGACGATCTGCGCCAAGAGCCCGCCGCCGGCGGCGTCGAGCGTCAGCGGCTCGGCCAGCGCGGTCGGCACGAAGGTGTTGACGAGCAGGTTCCCGACCACGCAGAGGCCGGCCGCCATGAGCAGGCGCCCGCGCTCCGGGTGCGCCCGCGCGAGCGCGACGAAGCTCGGCATGAGCGCGAAGTAGCTGAGGTAGGGCGCCGCCGTCCACGGCACCACCGGGATGTGGCGATCGAGCTCCGACGGCGCGATGGCGAACGGCGCGTAGAGCGGCAGGCGGATGGCGCTCTGGTAGAGCGCTCCGGTGACGATCAGGTACGCGAGGAGCCACCACCACGGGTGGCGCCCGGCCCAGGCGACCAGTCGCTGCACGGCGCGAGGCTACGTCAGGTCAGTCGGCCGGGCAGTCGACGTACACGTACGAGACCGAGCCGGCGCGGACGGGCGTCTCGATCCAGTCGGCGCCGTTGCTGCCCGGCCAGTGGAACGTGCCCGGGCAGGTGCGGCCGTCGCCCGAGCTCTTCACCTGGTAGGTGCCGGCGTCGAGGTTCACGACGGCCCAGGTGCCGCTGGTCGAGGTCGACGTCGCGTCGCCGGGGATCGAGTCGGCGCTGTTGTAGACCGGGCCGTCGCCCGAGTCGGCCGGCGACACCTCGCCGCTGATGCCCTCGACCGCCGAGGTCAGGCCGAGCGCCGGGTCGTAGGCGCGCACGAGGATGGCGCCCTTCGACTCGTCGAGGTCGATGCCGGCCGCGGTGAAGGCGAGCTTCACGAGGTCGATGCGGAGCAGCACGGCGTCGATGGTGAAGTCGGTCGTGCGCGTCTTGAAGGACGCGAAGACCGGGTAGAAGTCGGCCTTCGTCACGGTCGCCTGGACCTTGGTGCTGGCGGGCAGGCCGGCCAGCGTATACTTGCCGTCGGCGCCGGTCGTGACGCACGGGATGCCCGTCGGGCTGACGATGCAGATCTCGACGCCGGCCAGCGGCGAGCTGTCGAGCGCGTTCACCATCGTCCCGGTGTAGGTCAGCGTCTTCGCCTCGGTCTTGCCATCGTCGCTGTCGCACGCCGCCGCGAGACCCGCCGCCGCCGCCATCCCGAGCACCATCGTGCCGACCCGCATCAAGTTCACCATGATCCCTCTCGCTGCATCGAAGCCTTGAACGTGGCCCGCCCGAACGCTAACGTCGGCGGCCCATGGAGAGCCTCGCACCGGCCCCCGCTTCGCGCAACCCGCGCAACCAGCCCACGGGCATGGTCGGCCCGGACACGTTCGCGCCCGAGCCGACGAGCCCGCGCAAGAAGGGCCGCTACGGCGCGCAGAACCTGGTCGTCATGGGCGCCCAGCTCATCGGCTGGGCGGCGCTCTTGACCGCCATCGACCGCGCGCCGTGGCTCGCCAAGGTGCCGCTGGTGTTCGTCTTCTGCATGCTCATGCAGGGCGTCTTCTCGATGATGCACGAGTTCTTCCACGACAACGCGCACCCGAACCGGCGCGTCGGCTACGCCATCGGCCTCGTCGGCGCGACGCTCTTCGGCACGTCGGCCACGCTGCACCGCGTGAACCACTGGGGCCACCACGTCCGGAACCGCACGCCGGCCGAGCAGGGCGAGCTCATCCACGACGGCGAGTCGGCGCCGAAGAAGGTTGCCGTCTACTACTTCGCGGTGCTGTTCTGGCCAGCTGCTGGGCCTGGTGTTCCGCCTCGTGGCGCTGTTCATCCCCTATCGGACCATCGCCTGGCTGTCGAAGGGCAAGCGCCGCAACACCTACGCCGCGGTGCGTCGCCAGTTCAAGGCGCGCGACTGGACGAAGATGCGCCTCGAGGCGCTCGGGCTCTTCGCCTTCTGGGTGCCCGTGGTTTCGGTGTTGTGGCAGCCGGCGACGCGTCGGCCTACGGCGCCTTCGCCTTCAGCTGGTCGTCGCTGCAGTGGGTGTATCACCTGCGCACGCCGCTCCACGTGGTCGAGGGCGCCTACAACCTGCGGCTGCCGACGCCGCTCCGCTGGCTGTGGCTGAGCTTCAACATGAACCTGACGCACCGGCGCCCGTACCTGCCCTGGCAGGAGCTCTTCGCGGCCTCGAACCAGGCCGAGACGCAGCCGCTCTGGTACCGCTGGCTGCTCATGTTCAAGCTGCCGATGCGCTGCCCCGACGATTTTGTCATATTCGAGAAGCGCTATTTCTGGATTCGCGCCGGTGGTGGCCGCAGCGGCGCCGTGGCAGCCGGAGGGCTTCGGCGCTACCGCGAGCTCTACCCGGCGACGCCGCCCTTGGCGCTGCCGGCCATGGCGGCGAGCGAGCGCTTCGCGGCGCTGTGGCGCGCTCGAGGGCTTCGACGCCGCCGGCGCGCGCGCGCTGCTCGGCGAGGCGACGCGCGACGTGACGGTGGTGCTGGTGCGCGGCTACCTCGGGAACCTCATGCGCGGCAACCTCGTACCGGCGCGCGACGCGCTGCGCGCCATCGGCGTCGACGCCTTCATCGCCCGGAACCGCGCGGGCGGGACGGTCGCCGACAACGCGCGCATGATCGGCGACGCGGTGCGCCGCCGCCTCGCCGGGACGCGGCGTCGCCTGGTGTTCGGCGGGCACTCGAAGGGCGGGCTCGAGAGCCTGCAGGTGCTGGCCGACGACCCGGCCGGGCTCGGCGCGCGCACCGCGGCGGTCATCCTGTCGCAGACGCCGCGCGGGCCGTCGCGCGTGCTCGAGAGCCTGCTCTCGGGCGCGCACGCGGCGACGCTCGGGCCGCGCCGGCGCTGGGCCGAGCGCGCCCAGCGCGCGGGTCTGTGGGCGCTCGGCGCGCGCGCGGGCGGGCTCGAGCTGACCGGGGCGCGGCTGCCGGCGCTGGTCGCGCGCATCGATCGGACGAGCGCCGCGGTGCCGCGCAGCTTCCGGCTGGTGCAGACCGCGTCGTGGTCGTCGCGGCCGACGGTGTGGCTCGACTCGTTCCACGAGCGGCTCGGCGAGATCCGCCCCGGCGTGGCGCACGACGGGCAGTTCTACCTGGAGGACCTCCTGTGGCCCGGCGTCGAGCACGTGCTCCTGCCGCACCTCGACCACGCGCAGCCGGTCATGGACGGCTTCGGCTTCGACTCGGCGCGCTACTGGCTGGCGATGCTGGCGCTGGTGCTCGAGCCGCGCGTCGCCGCGTAGGCGCGTCGCGTCACACCCACATCTCGATGGCGTCGACGCGCGGCTCGGGGCCGGGCTCGGGCCGACCGGCCTCGGCCCAGGCGCGCAGCGCCTCGATGTGCTCGTGGATCGTGTCGGCCTCGGTGCCGTGGAAGGCGGGCTGGCCGTGGTGGGCGAGGCTCTCGCCCTGGTTCGCCATGATGGTGACGTCCTGGCCGATGACGCGCCGCGTGTAGGCCGGCAGCCACAGGCCGGCCAGCGGGTTGAAGGCGCCGAGCTTGTAGCTGATGAGCGTGTACACCATCGTGTCGCGCTCGCTGATGGGCGTGCAGGTGCTGGTGATGACGAAGGCGCGGCCGTGCGGGTCGCCTTCGTCGCCCCAGACGTAGTCGACGCGCGTGGTGTTTGGCAGATAGAATTTGTCAGTATGCGTGAGCGGCAGGTCGCGCGGATTCATCAGCCAATTGGTGAATCCGATCGAGTCGCGCGGCTGGTCGTAGGTGACCAGCACGCTGTCGGCGGTGCGCGCGACGCGCGTCGGCACGCGGCGGCGGCGCGGGCTCCGGAACCAGCCGCGGTGGACGAAGACCGTGTGCGGCACGTCCATGAAGTTCTCGACCAGGTTGGTCACGTCGTTGCCGAAGCGCGTGGTCATGTAGTACGCGCCCCAGCCGGATTCGCGCCAATGTGGCATCGAAAATGGCACTCTCGCCGGCAGCTCGGCCGGCGGCCGGTCGCCGACCCACACCCACACGAGCCCGCCCTCCTCGCGCACCGGGTAGCTCGGCAGCGCCAGCGCGGGCGGGGCCTCGCCCGGAGCCAGCGACGGCACGCCGACCACGCGGCCGTCGGCGGCGTAGGTCCAGCCGTGATACGGGCAGGCCAGGCAGCCGTCGACGACCACGCCGGCGCCGAGGCGCGCGTTGCGGTGGAGGCAGCGATCGAAGACCGCGGCGGCCGTGCCGTCGCGCCGACGCCACAGCGCCACGCGCACGCCGAGCACGGTGCGCGACAGCGGCGCCCTCGCGCCGAGCTCGTCCGAGCGCGCGGCGGCGTACCATGCGTTGCCGAGGTCACCCCAGCGCTCGCGGCTCGCTCTCATCGTCGGTCCTCCGCATGGTCGGGCAACGGCTGGCCGACGCCGAACGTGGCGGCCCACAGCGGCCGCGCGTCGAGCACGGTCGGCTTGATGTCGCCGGCGCGGAGCCCGCTCGCGACCAGCGCGGCCAGGGCGCGCGCGCGGCCGTCGCGCACGCGCTGGATGCGCAGCGCGCCGAGCTGGCCGAGGTCGCGGCAATATCGATAGGCGTGGCCTGTCATCAGATGAGCGTCGAGGTGGCGACCGACGGCGGCCAGCATGCCATCGTCGGCCGCGCTCTCGAGGTAGAGGCAGTAGCTCGGGGCCGCGTCGGGGGCGGCGATGGGGGCCAGCAGCGCGAAGTCCCAGGCGGCTCCGAGCGCGCGGCCGGCGTCAGCGAGCGCGACCTCGACCTGGCGGGCGTGGACCTTCTCGCCGACGATGTCGGCCACCTGGTCGAGCTTGCCGACGAAGCGCACGCGCAGCGGCGCGACGCAGGTCACCACGTCCTTCAGGTGATAGCGGTAGAGGCCGCCGCCGGTCGTGAGGAGCGGCGAGTACGCGCCGCCGACGCGCAGCTCGTGCGGCCACAGCGGACGCGCGTCGGGGCGATCGAGGTCGATCATCTCGAGGACGTGGCTCGTGAGCGCGAGCGCGCCACCCGGCCCCGGGCCGTACGGGATCGACACGACGCCCTCGGTCGCGAGCAGCCCCTTGGGCTCGATGGCCACCCCGGGGAACAGGGCGCGGAGCGGCTCCACGTGCGCCGCCGCGGGCCCATCGGTCCAGCACGAGACGAGCGCCAGCCGCGGCCAGACGCGCGGCCCGAAGGCGCTCGGCGCGTCGGCCAGCGCCGCGCGGACCTCCGCCGCGCGCGCCGGCGGCAGCGCGGCCAGCACCGGCTGGGGGTCGCTCGCGAGCGCGCCGAGCAGGACCGACAGGAAGGTCGGGCTCCACACCGAGACGAGGCCGAGGTCCTCGCACTGCAGCAGGTGCACGAGCGTGGCGTGGCGCCAGGCCGCGAAGTCGGGCGCGCGCGCGACCGTCGGCGGCACGGCCATCGTCTTGGCGATGACGAAGCGCCGCACGACGCCGAAGTACTCGCTGTCGTCGGCCATGCCGATGGGGATGCCGCCGGCCGTCGTGCGCGCGCCCTGCGCCACCGGCGACAGCGACCAGTAGGCGCGCGTGCCGACCAGCGCGTGGGCGCGGTACATGGCCGCCAGCCACGGGCCGGTGGCGGCGCCGAAGTCGGCCAGCAGCGAGGCCGTGTAAGGGATGAGCTTGGTGGTCGTGCCGGTCGAGCCGCCCGAGCGCTCGAAGAGGCGCACCGGCTCGCGCGTGAGCACGTTCGGCTCGGCGGCGCGCGCGCGGGCGAGCCACGGCTCGAGCGCGTCGTAGTCCGTGACCGGCACGTGCCGCTGGAAGGCCGCGAGCGAGTCGACGCGCGCGAAGCCATGGGCGCGGCCGTAGGCCGTCTCGGCGTTGGCCGCCATGCGCCGCGCGAGCAGCCGCGCCTGCGCGCGCTCGGGTCGGGCCAGCGCGCGGCGGAAGCGCAGCT
>JAXLYZ010000018.1:0-188195 GCA_046351155.1 Myxococcota bacterium | reverse complement strand
GCGCACCTGGGAGAAGGGCTGCACGTCGCTCGATGCGCGCGGCGTCGGCAACGACGGCGGGCGCGTGTTCGCCGGGCTCTGCCCCGACCTCGGCGCGCCCGAGGTGGTGCTCGTGGCCGACGACTGCCGCGTGCGGCGGGCCGTGCTCATGAAAGGTCCTTGACCACGTGAAGGCGCTCCTCCTCGTCGGCGCGTGGACCTGCTGGGGTCTGCTCGGCGCGGGCTGCGGCTCGACGCTGGCCACGCGCGGCGACGTCGACCTGCTGTTCGACGGCTTCGAGGACGCGCACGGCGTGCCCGAGCTCAACGGCACGGCCGAGGCCATGCGCGTCGAGCTCGCCGAGCGCATGGCGTGGGCGCCGGGCGCGAGCTTCGTGCTGCCCTACGAAGCGGGCTGGGTCGTCGAGGCGCCGTCGGCGGCGACCGACGCGGTGGTGCATGGCAAGGTGGTGCGCGGGCCGCGCGGGCTGGTGCTCGAGCTGACGCTGAAGACGCCGCGCGGGGCGACGATCTGGCGCGGGCGCTTCGACGAGCACGAGGTGGCGCTGGCCGCGCACGAGCTGGCCCGGGCGCTGGGCCTGACGGTCGCGCCGCAGGGCCTGACGCTGCCCGAGCCGACGCAGCGCCCGCTGCTGGGCAGCGCGGCCTTCGAGCTCGAAGAGCTGGTGTACAGCGGCAAGCACGGCGAGGTGCCGCTCGGCGAGCTGCCGAACGACGACTGGGGCGAGGTCGTGCGGGCCGGGGCCGAAGCGGTCGCGGGGCGGACCGATCGCGCCGTGGCCATCCTGAAGAGCGTCATCGAGCGCACGCCGAACCTGCTCGGTGCCCGCGCGCAGCTCGCGCGGCTCGACGCCGGGGCGCGACCGGACGAGGCCGCCGCGATCGAGCAGCTGCAGCTCGACGGGCTGGTGTTCGCGCTGCAGGCCAACCCGCGCATGGCGACGCTGACGGAGCTCTATGCCCGCGCGGTGCGCGCGGCCATGGACCGGCTCGCGCTCGGTCCGCGCGATCACATCGCCAAGCGACTGCGCCAGGGCTCGCTGCCCGAGGCGCAGCGGGCGGCGCTGGCCGAGGTGCCGGCCTTGTGGCAGCGCATCGAGGGGCTGGCGCTGACGCCCGAGCAGCGCGCCGGCGGGCTCGTCGAGGTGGCCGCGGCCGAGCTCCTCGGCCACGACCCGGCGGCCGCCGAGGCGTCGCTCGTCGCCCTGCGCCGCGTCCTCGACGCCGCGCCGGGGCCGCTGCAGGTCGAGGGCCTGCTGAGCCCGCCGACGCTCTATGCCGCACAGCTGGCGCGCCGCGCGCGCGTGGAGCTGTTCCGCCAGGCCGCCGACGCCACGCCGCAGGCGCTGCGCGAGGCCGACCCCGAGATCGACGCGGCCACCGTGTCGCTCGACGCGCGTGACTGTTCCGGCGCGACGCTGCTCCACGTCGCGGCCGAGCGCGGCGACGTGGCCGTGCTCGACGCGCTGCTGGCGCGCGGCGCGGATCCGCTGGCGGCCAACCTCTTCGGCGAGACGCCGCTCCACCGCGCGGCGCGCGCCGGGCAGGTCGACAGCCTGCGGCGGCTGACGGCCGCGGATCGCGCGACGCGCCTCGAGGCCTTCGACGACCTCGGCCGGACGCCGCTCGCGACCGCCGTCGCGGCGGGCCAGCTCGAGGTGACGCGCGCGCTGATCGCGCTCGGCGCGTCGCTACGGGCGCGCGACGTCGACGGTCGGACGCCGCTCCACATCGCCGCGCGCCTCGACGCGGGCGCGCTCGTCGCGGCGCTGGTGGCCGCGCACGCGCCGCTCGAGTCGGGCGACATCGACGGCGCGACGCCGCTCGTCCTGGCGCTCGAGGTCGGCGCGGCGGGCGCCTTCGACGCGCTGGTCCAGGCCGGCGCCGAGGTGGGCCCGGCGCTGATCGAGCCGCGCACGCTGTCGCTGGCGCTCGCGAGCCGCCACCCCGACATCGTCGCGCGGCTCGCGGCCGGGCTGCAGGCGCGCGCGCCGAACCTCGCGGCGCAGGCGCTCGCGGCCGCCTTCCGTGACGACGTTCCTCCGATCGTCGCGGCGCTCCTCGCGGTCGGCGCGAAGCCGCCGCTCGAGCCGGGCGAGACGCCGCTCCACGTGGCGGCGCGCTACGGCGCCGAGGAGGTCGTGGCCGACCTCGTCAAGCGCGGCGCGGCGCTCGAGGCGCTCGACGCGCGCGGGCAGACACCGCTGCGCACGGCCATCGTGGCCGAGAGCCTCGCGGCGGTCGAGGCGCTCACGAAGGGCGGCGCGTCGCTCGCGCCCGGCGTCGATGGGCTCAGCGCGCTCGACTTCGCGCTGCTGCGCTCGCCGCCCGACGACGACATCGTCACGGCGCTGGCCGGGCCGGCCGACCTCGCGGCCTGGGCCTACCTCGGCGACGCGCAGGCGGTCGAGCGCGCGCTGGCGGCCGATCCGCAGGCGGTCTCGCGCCTCGGCCGCGACGGGCTGACGCCGCTCCACCACGCGGTGCGCGGCAACCAGCCGGCTATCGCCCAGCTGCTCATCCAGCGCGGCGCGTCGCCGACCATGGCGGCCGCGCGCCACATCGCCTACGCGCCCGAGATCGAAGGCTGGACGCCCATGCACTTCGCCTTCGCGCAGCTCGAGGAGCCGATGATCCAGATCCTGCGCGCGGCCGGCGCGCGCTCGACAGCAAGGACGCGCGCGGCCGCGAGGCCTGGCGCATGGCCGGCATCGAGGGCGGCGGCGAGGCGGCCGAGGAGCTCCTCAAGCGCTATCGGGTGAAGCTGAGCTTCGACGAGGCGTGGGCCCACGACGCGCCGCCGCCGACGGCGGTCCCGCTCGGCCTGCCGGGCAAGTCCCTCGACGACGCGCGCGGCCAGGATGCGCTCGGCCAGATCGGACATGGGCAGGGCGGCGGCGGCGACCTGGCGGAGCGCGAGCCGTCGCGGCTCCTGGAGGGCGGCTCATGGAGCGAGGGCCGCGGCCTCCAGCTGGCGGTGCGCTTCAGCGAGACCGAGATCCTGCTGCGCGGCGACGTCGACGAGGTCGACGACGAGGGCCAGCCGGCGCAGGGGCTCGAGCACGCGCTCTTGCGTTGCCACGCCGCCAGCGCCTGGCCCGAGGCGCGCCGCATCGCCGTCGACCTCGTGGCCGCGCGCCGCGACCCGAGCGCGCCGCCGCTGTTGTTGCCGCTGGCGCTGCAGAACCTGGCGCTGGTCGACGGTCGCCTCGGCGACCTCGACGCCGCGCGCCGCGGCTTCGGCGAAGCGCTGGCCGGGCTCGTCGGACCCAAGCTCGAGGGCGTGCGCGCGGCGGTGCTCGAGAACCGCTCGGAGATCGAGCGCCGCCTGGCGGAGTGGGCCGCGGCCGTGACCGACCTGCGCCAGGCGCTCGAGCTGCGCGGCGTCGAGGGTGCGCCCGCGCGCCTGCGGCCGGTGCCGCTGCTGCTGCTCGGCGTCATCTACGGCGAGTGGGGCAAGTACAAGGAGGCCATCGACGCGACGCGCGACGGCATCGCGCTGGCGGCCGCGGCCTGGGGCGACGCGAGCCCGCTGCTCGGGCTGGCGCGCGGCAACTTGGCGGTGCTCTACGATGCGCTCGGCGACGCGGTCGAGGCGCGGCGGCTGACCTTCGAGCAGCTCGATCGGCTGCGCGCGGTCGGCGACGCCGTCGACCCGCTCCAGCTCGCCATCGCCGAGACCAACGCCGCGCGCTTCCTCCTGCGCGAGCGCGATCTCGCCGGCGCCGCCGCGCTCGTCGACCACGCCGTCGCCGCCATGCAGAAGCGCGCGCCCGACCACTTCCAGCTCGGCCAGATGATGCTGGTGCAGGGCGACGTGATCTACGCCGGCGACCATCCGCTCGACGCCGAGCCCATCTACGTCGCGGCGCGCGCCCGCCTGGTGAAGGCCTTCGGCCAGGTGACCGGCGTCGTGGCCGAGGCCACGCGGCGCATCGCCCAGGTGCGCCTGGCCCACGACGCGGCGGGCGCCAAGGCGCTCCTGCTCGAGGCGTGGTCGACCGCGGCGCAGGCCGATGCGCCCGAGGAGCGCTGGCCCATCGAGGTGATGCTCGGGCTCATCGAGCACGGCGAGGGTCGGCTGGGGCCGGCCATCTTCTTCGCCAAGCAGGCGGTCGACACGCTCGAGCAGATCCGCTTCGGCGCGCGCGGCGTCGGCGCCGGCCTCGAGAAGAGCCTGGTCGAGAGCCGCATCGACAACTGGCGACGCCTCGGCGACTGGCTCATCGAGGCCGGCCGCCTCGAGGAGGCGACGCGCGTCCTCGGCCTCCTGAAGGACGACGAGATCGAGTCGCTGACGACGCGCGGTCGCCACGCGGGCATCCCCAGGCCGGTGAAGGCCGAGGTGCCGGTCACCGCCAACGAGGCGCGCGCGCGCGCGACCGTGAGCGATCGCAAGAAGGCGCTCGAGGAGCTCGACGCGGAGGTCGCGACGCTGACGCACGAGGAGCGATCGCACGGCCTCGAGGCGCCCGTGCGGAAGAAGCTCGACACGCTGCGCGATCGGCTGCGCGAGGCCCGGAAGGCCTTCGAGCGCGTGCTCGAGGACGTCGAGGGCGAGCTCGGCCAGATGAGCGCCGCGCGCGTGGCCGACATCTCGGCCATGAACCTGCGCGACGCGTCGGCGCTCCAAGGCACGCTGGGCGAGCTCGGCCACGGCGCGGTGCTCGTCCACTACCTGGTGCTGCCGGACAAGCTGCGCATCCTGGTCACCACGTCGACGCTCCAGGTTGGGCGCAGCGTGGCCATCACGTCCAAGGACCTGAACACGCTGGCGTTCAAGCTGCGCGAGGCGCTGACCGATCCGCACTCGGATCCGACCGGCCTGGCCCACGAGCTCTACGATCTGATGATCACGCCCATCGAGCAGGACCTGAAGGACGCCAAGGCCGAGACGCTCATGGTGTCGCTCGACGGCGTGCTGCGCTACGTGCCGATGGCCGCGCTGTGGGACGGCGAGCGCTGGTTGGTCGAGCGCTTCCGCCTGGCGCTGTTCTCGCGCGCCGGGCTCGACAAGCTGGCGCTGAAGCCGCTGGTCGGGATGAAGGTCGCGGCGCTGGGCCTGGCCAAGAAGGTGGGCGGCTTCAGCGCCCTGCCCGAGGTGCCGGCCGAGCTCGAGGGCATCGTGCGCAGGGACGCCAAGGACGCCGACGGCGTGGTGCCGGGCAGCGTGTGGCTGAACGACGACTTCTCGCGCGACCGCCTCTCCGAGGTCCTGGCCGGCAAGGAGTTCGGCGCCATCCACATCGCCTCGCACTTCGTGTTCGAGCCGGGCACCGAGGCCGACAGCTTCCTCCTCCTCGGCAACGGCGATCACCTCACGCTCGAGGACATCCGCTACGACCTGCGCTTCGACGGCATCGACGTCCTGAGCCTGTCGGCCTGCGACACCGCGCTCGGCGACGGCGCCAGCGACGACAGCCACCAGGGCCGCGAGCTCGAGGGCTTCGCGGCGCTCACGCAGCGGCTCGGCGCGCGCTCGGTGCTGGCGTCGCTGTGGCCGGTCGCCGACAAGAGCACGGCCGAGCTCATGCGCGCGCTCTACGGCATCCGCCAGGACGACCCGGCGCGCACCAAGGCCGAGGCGCTGCGCGAGGCGCAGCTGCGCTTCATCAAGGGCCCGCCCGGCGAGCGCACCCATCCTTACTATTGGGCGCCGTTCGTGCTCATGGGCAACTGGCTCTGAGGGCGGGACGCGCCCTCACTTCGCGGCGCGCACGCTCGGGTCGGGGACGGGCCAGCTGCCGTAGAGCATCTTCCAGACCTCGTCGCGGTGGGCGAAGATCCAGCCGCCGAGCTTGGCGTCGTCGAGGTCCTTCCACACCGTGCCGGTGGTCGGCACGTCGCGGCGCGTGCCGGCACCGAAGAGCTCGCGCTTGCTGAGCAGGTACTCGCGCACGGTCTTCGACGCCTTTGGTAGCTCGCTGGCCGAGCCGGCGTTCATCACCGGCACCATGAAGTCGAACATGTCGGCGCCGCCCGGCTCGCCCGTCATGGGCGGCGCGTGGCCGATGGCCAGCAGCGCGGTGTTGATGTCGTGGCGCTTCTGCGTGAGGATCTTGGCGAGCTGCTTGGTGATCATCTTGGTCATCGGCCCGACGTAGGTCAGCATGAAGCCGCTCAACGCCGGCGAGACCTGCAGGAACGACGACGCCGCGCCCATGGTGCTGAGCACGTTCTCGAGCTGGCCCGCCGCGGCGTCGTACTCGGTCCTGGCGTTCGACATCGGCTTCCAGTCGACGATGAGCTTGGCCACCTTGAAGGTCTTGTAGAGCGGCGCGGCGAGGCTGGCGGCGACGTCCTTCATGCCCATGCCGCTGGCCGCCGCCGACGCGCTGCCGCGGATGGCCATGCCCAGCGCGGCGAGCCCGGTGGCCGTCTCGCCACAGGCCTTCACGACGCCGGCGGTGTCGCCGAGCGCGCTGGTGTCGCCGGCCAGGAAGCGCTCGCGCAGCTCGTCGGCCAGCTGCGGCTCGCGCTCGCGCAGCGCGGCGGCCTGCTCCTCGGCGACGCGCGCGGCGGCGATGATGTCGTCGCTCTCGGCCTCCTTGGCGATGGCGCGCTTCTCGTCCTCGACGGCCCGCCAGATGCGATCGAGCTCGTCGTGGTAGCTCTTGGCCATGGTCTGGGCCGAGGCGCCGAGCGGCTCGGTGCCTTTCTTGTCGAACTCGGGCAGGTAGAAGCTCAGGCCGTCGGCCCACTCGCGCGCCTCGCGGGCGGCCTTCGAGTACGACGGCAGGCCGTCCAACGAGAGCCCGATCTCGCGCGTCACGTGGCGGATCCACGCGGCCCAGTCGGCGTACGTCGCGACGGTGAAGGCGCCGAGCTGGAGCGGGGCCGGGGCCTCGGCCGCGGCGCCGGCCGGCGCTTGGGGCCCGGCCTTGGCCGGGGCCTTGGCCGCGACCGGCTTGGCCGCCGCGGCGTCGGGCGGGGGCTCGAGCAACGCCGCGCCCTCCTCGGCACCGACGCCGCGCAGCCGCGCCTTGAGCGCGCCGCTCCCACCTCCGCGCGGCGCGCTCGCCGCCGCGTCCCTCGCTCCCGCCCCCGCTCCGTCCCGTCGCTCGCTCATGGCTGGCATCAGCATGGCGCGAGGCTCTGCAAGATCCCGCGCCGTCGGCCATAGCCAGTGGCTATGGTGGTCCTCGGCCGCACGGCGCCAACCTGCGCACTGGCACCGTCGCTGCGACCGCGGGTCACCGCGGCCCAGCCCGGGCGCGTCGGGGCGCGCGACGTGCGCCGGCCCCGCCCGGACGCAGCGCGGTCATTGCGCATTTCCGCGCAGAATCTGCACAGCGTGGCGGCGGTGTCAGACGCGCAGCGTGACCGCGACCAGGTGGTGGTCGGAGACGTCGGTCCGGATCGTGCGCGCGTCGAGCACGGTGACGTCCGGGGCCAGCGCGGGCGAGGCGAAGAGGTAGTCGATGCGCGAGTCGACGCGGCTCGTGACGCGGTGCTGGGCGGCGATCGGCGCGCCCAGCTCGGCCCGGTAGCGCGCCGGCGAGCCGGCCGCCGCCAGGCGCACGAGGTCGACGTAGCCGGCCGCGTCGAGCGCGCGTACGGCGTCCTCGCGGGCGGGTTCCCAGCCGTTGTCGCGGCGAGCGGCGGCGAGCGCCGCCAGCTCGTGCGGTGCATAATCGGCGCAGCGCATGGCGTTGAGGTCGCCGCCCAGCAGGTGGCGCGGGGCGCGCCCGGCGAGGTGCTCGAGCAGCTGGCCGAGCTGCAGCAGGCGATGGTCCTCGCGGCGGTGGTCGAGGTGGGTGCAGGTGAGGTCGAGGTCCTGGTCGCCGACGCGGATGCGCGCGCAGAGGGCGCCGCGCATGCGGCCCGCCACGGCGTCGAGCGTCACGGCCTCGACGTCGCCGAGCGGGAGGCGCGAGAGGATGGCGTTGAAGCCATGGTCGGCCGGACCGAACGCGACGGCGCAGCCGAGTGCGTCGGCGACGCGCTGGAGGATGTGCTCGGCCGAGGCGACCTCGTTCAGGAAGACGACGTCGCAGTCGACGGCGCGCAAGAGCTCGATGGCGTCGTCGCTGCGCACGCGCTGGCTGGCGTCGCGCCAGCCGTGGACGTTGAAGGTGCAGAGGCGGAGGTCGGGCACGGCGCTGAGTCGTCGACGGCAGGTCGCGGGCCGTCGATCTTCGACGGCCTCTGAGTGCCACGGACCCGGTCGGGTTCGCAAGTCGCCGCGCCTCGGGTAGATTCGGGCGATGGGCTCGTTCCTCTCGGCGGCGGTCGCCAGCGTCCACCTCGTCTGCTTCGCCGTCGGCGTCGCGAGCATGTGGCTGCGCCGGCGCGCGCTGCTCGGGCCGCTCGACGACGCCGGCATCGGCCGCGTGCTGATGCTCGACAACGTCGCCGGCATCAACATCCTCGTGTGGATGGGCACCGGCCTGTGGCGCGCCTTCGGCGGGCTCGAGAAGGGCGCCGACTACTACACCGACAACTGGATGTTCTGGGCCAAGCTCGGCCTGCTCGGGGTGGTCTGGGGCTTCGAGCTCCGGCCCATGCTGACCTTCATCCGCTGGCGCGCGCAGCGCTCGCGCGGCCTGCCGGTCGACACGCGCGGCGCCGCCGCCATCGCGCGCTCGGCCAACGTCGAGCTGGCGCTGGTCTTCGTCATGGCGGTGCTGGCGGCCTTCATGGCGCGCGGCGGCGGCCAGCTCGGCGGCGCACCGACGAGCGCGCTCGAGCGCGGCGCCGAGGTCTACGCGGCGAGCTGCGCGCCGTGCCTCCAGGTCGACGGTCGCGGGCTCGGCGGCAAGCTCGCCGCGGACTTCGTGGGCGACGCGAGCCGCCTCGCGAAGCCCGACGACGCGCTGCTCGGCGCCATCGCCAAGGGCGTGCCGCGCACGGCCATGGTCGGCTTCGACGGCCGCCTCGACGCGGCCGACCAGCGCGCGGCGCTGGCCTACATCCGCCAGCGCTTCGGCGGCGGCGCGGCGCCCGCGGCGGCGCCGCCGGCCGGCCCGGTGCCGCCGCTCGCGCGCCCCGCCGCGTCGGTGCCGGCCTACCCCATCGCGGCCGGCAAGGGCGCGGCCTCCATCTTCTACGATCGCGCCGGCGGCTCGCCCGACACGGCGCTGACGCTGCTCGTGCTCGAGCCGGGCGCGGCGGTGCCGCCGCACGTACACGAGGCGAGCGACGAGCTGCTCTACGTCATCGACGGCGCGGCCGAGATGAAGGTCGAGGCCGAGGCGCTGACGCTCGGGCCGGGCGACGCGGTGCGCATCCCCAAGGGGCGACGCCACGAGGCCAAGGTGGTGGGCGACCGGCCATTGCGCGCGGTGCAGGTCTACGCGCCGGCCGGCCCCGAGCAGCGCTTCGTCCCGGCGGCGCGGCCCTGACCGGCGACCGGACCGGCGCGGCCCGGCTGGTGGCGGTGCTGCCGCGCGGCATCGACGGCCTGTTCATGCGCCGCGCGCCGAGCGCGGCCGGATTCCGCTACCTGGTCGAGGCCGGCTCGCCCGACGAGGCCTGGGCGCGCGCGTTCCTGCCGGCGTCGGCGCTCTTGCGCTATCGGCTGCGGGGCGCGCTCGGGCCGAGCCCGACCACGCCGGAGATCCTCGCCGCCTCCGACGTCGGCCTGGTCATGGCGCGCGCCGGCATCGCGCACCTCCTGCTGACGCTGTCGCGCACGCAGGCCATGCAGGCCTGGGCGCGCCTCCAGCGCGTCACGCTCCTGGCGCCGGCGCCGGCCCACCGCGTGCTCGAGGACAAGCTCTGGTTCCATCGCTTCATGCGCCGCGAGGGCATCCCGCAGCCGGCCGGCGGCGCGGTCGACATCGCCCGGGCGCGCCGTCTCGACTGGCGTCGGCGCCAGGTGTTGCAGGACCCCGGCTCGTGCGGCGGCGAGGGCACGTGGTTCCCCGAGGGCCCGGCCGATATCGACGCGCTGGTCGCCGCCGGCGCGCTCCTCCCCGGCGCGCGCTACCTGGCGCGCCGCTTCATCGACGGGCGGCCCTACGGCATCACGGTGCTGGTCGCGCCCGGCCGGGTGGCGCTCTCGGCGCTGCGCCTCCAGTGCTACTTCCCGGCGCGCGACGGCGTCCGCGAGTTCGCCGGGCTGCAGTGGACCCCCACGGCCGCGTTCGCGCCGGCGACGCTGGCGCGCATCGAGCAGGTCATGCTGCGGCTCGGTCGCGCGCTGCATCGGCGGCGCTTCCTCGGATTTGCCAATATCGATTTCATGCTCGACGGCGACGGCCAGGTCTTCGTGCTCGAGTGCAACCCGCGCATGTCCGCGTCGTCGCCGCACGTGTTCCGCCACCCCGAGCTCCTGGGCGGGGCGTCGGCGGGGGCGGCCGCGGGCGCCGAGGCGGGCTTCGATCCGGCCGAGCTCCTGCTGGCCGGCTTCGCGCGCCGTCAGGCGTGGCCGGCGCGCGCCGTGGCCCACGGCATCTCGGCGTCGACCTTCGAGGGCGCGACGCTGGACGTGCTGGCGGGTCAGCTCGCGAGCGCGGTGTGCCCCGAGCGCACGCGCGCGGCGCCGGGATCGGGGGTGGTGACGCTGCCGCTCGAGCGGCCGTGGCGCGCGTCGCGGCCCGACCCCGACCCGCTGACGCTCGGGCCGGGCCGGGCCTTCGTCTACTTCCCGCGGCCGGCGGGCGTCGAGCTGGCGCCGGAGACCGTGCTGGCCAACATCATCGCCGACGCCCGCCTCTTCGACGACGAGGGCGACCTCCTCGCCGCGGGGCGCGCGCTGTTCGATCGCCTGGGAGCCGAGACATGCCACTGACGTCCAACCTCTCGAGAAGACCCCTCGTGCACGCTCGCCGCGCGGCGCAGATCGCGCTCGCGGTCGCGCTCGCGGCCAGCGCGTGCGGCGGCTCGAAGTCGAGCAGCGGCCCGTGCGCGCCGCGCCTCGAGCGCGACCTCGCGGCCATCGAGGGCATCCACTCCGACGGTCGCTCGGCGGCCACCGCGGCGGCGGTGGTCGAGCAGTGCCGGGACCCGGCCCACCCGCTGCCGAAGGGGCTCGGCGACGCGCTCACCCGCTACGCGCAGACCGGCGGCCAGGGTGGCATCGCCGACGTCGCGGTGGGCGTCTCCGATCTCATGCTGGAGGCGCCGGACCTCTGGGCAACCGCGTGCGGCAAGAGCGCGGTCGAGGTCGCCCACGCGCTGCAGGCCATGGCGGCGACCGGCAGCGGCGACGGCTTCCTCGCGGCGTGTCCGCTCGGCGCGCTGGGCTTCGCCGGCGCGGCCGAGCTGGCGACGGTGCCGCCGGCGACGCTCATGCTGTCCGGGCTCACCTACGCGTGGCTCGTGCGCGAGGGCGCCGCGATCGCGGTCGCGGGCCGCATCGCGCGCGCCATCGCCGGGCTGTGATCGACCACGGGCGCGTCGCGGGCCGGGCGATCGGCTAGGATGGCGCCATGAAGGACGCGGTCGACACCCTCGCCGAGTGGATCGGCGCCGCGCGGCGGGTCGTGTACCTGGCCGGCGCGGGCCTGAGCGTGGCGAGCGGCGTGCGCGCCTACCGCAGTGGGCCGGCGGCGGTGTGGGACGAGCTCGTGACCGCGTGGGGGACGCGCCGGCGCTTCATGGCCGACCCGGCGCGCTGGTGGTCGACGTTCTGGCTCGCCGCCCACGAGGCGCTGCTCGGCGCGGTGGTCCCGAACGCCGGCCACCGCGCGCTGGCGCGCCTCTGCCAGCGCGGTCCGGACGACCTCCTGGTGACGCAGAACATCGACGGGCTGAGCCGCGCGGCCGGCCACGCCGAGGCGCGCCTCATCGAGATCCACGGGCGCCACGACCGCTTCGTGTGCGCGCGCGAGTCGGGCTGCCCCGAGGCGGCCACGCCGATCGATCACGTCGACCTCTCCGGTGTCGCCGCCGGGATCTATCCGCGCTGCCCGGGGTGCGACGGTCCGATGCGGCCGCTGGTCCTGCTCTTCGACGAGTACTACGACGGGCGCTCGGAGTACCAGGCGCCGCGCGCGCGGCGCGCGTTGGCCGAGGCCGACGTGGTGGTCTTCGTCGGCACCTCGTTCTCGGTCGGCATCACCGAGCTCGCGCTGAGCCTCATGGGAGGGCACGCGGGCTGGGGGCGTCAGGGCGCGAGCATCAACCTCGAGCCGCCGCCGACGGCGGCGCTGCTCGACGTGCGCGGTCGGTCCGAGGAGATCCTGCCGCGACTGGCGGCCCGCCTCGGCGTGTGAGCGTCAGCCGAGCGCGCGGCTCGGCGCGGTGTCGGGGCGGCGCCCGCGCGAGGGACCGCCGCTGTTCGCGCGCGTCTTGCCCGAGGTGCTCGGCGCGTGTCTGGCGCGAAAGTGCCAAATTCGCGGGGGCGACGGCGAGAGTGGCGGCAGATCGGCGATGGCGGCGACATAGAGGTCGCGGCCGACGCGCCGCTCGCCGGTCACGAGGCGCTCCCACACGGCGGCGTCGCGCTCGCGGGCGAGGCTCGTGCGCTCGGGATCGAAGCGCAGCGCGCGCTCGAACGGCAGCTCGGCGCCGAGGATGCGGCCGACGACCGGCGGCTCCATGGCGGCGAGGGCGCGGAAGACGCCGGGGCCGAAGCGGTCGTAGTGGAGCAGCGTGTGGGCGGTGGAGACGGCCCCGGCCCAGGGGTAGGGGCGCACGAACCAGATGGCCTTGAGCTCGTCCATGGCCAGGTCGACGTCGGCCGCTTCGGAGGCGGACTTCCAGGGGCCGGCCCGGGGTCGGAAGAAGAGGCCGAGGCCGAGCTCGTCGCCGTCCACCTGCCAGGTCTCGGCGATGCCGAAGGCGTCGGGGCGCTGGGCGACGAGCGAGCCGTGGGTGAGGCCGAAGCGGCCGACGATGTAGACGGCGACGTCGTCCTCGCGGTCGGCCAGGAACTGCAGCGTCTCGAGCGCCTCGTCGAAGGTCTCGGTGGGGAAGTCGGTGAAGCACATGGCCTCGGCGGCGACGTCGGCCTGGGCCAGGTGGTGCATGGCGCTGGCGATGACGTCGGGGCCGGGGCCCTTGTCGATGAGCTTCAGGACGCGCGGGTTGGCGGACTCGACGCCGATGGCGCAGGCTACGGCGCCGGCCGCGCGCAGCGTGCGGGCGCGCTCGGCGGTGAGGTACTTCTCGGCCTTGAGGTCGGTGCCCCAGCGCAGCTCGAGGCCCGCGGCGACGAGGCCCTGGGCGAGCTTGTCGAGCGTCTTGGGGGCGACCGAGTCTTGTGACAAATAGAAGTGGCGAGTGCCATATTTCTGCGACATGGCGCGCAGCTGGGCGACCATGTCGGGGACGAGGCGCTCACGGTAGGAGGCGGTGCCCACCTCGGCCAGGCCGTAGTGGCAGAAGGTGCACTTGCCCCAGTAGCAGCCGCGCGTCGGATCGTAGGGCAGGGTCAGCTGGGCGCGCGGCGCGAAGTAGAGGTCGAGCGGCAGGCCGTCGAAATCGGGCGCCGGCAGCTGGCGCAGGTCCTCCATCGACGGGCGCGGGCGGTAGGCGGCGGTGCCGTCGGGCTGGCGCAGGACGACGTTGCCGACGGCGGCGAGCGGCGTGCCTTCGTCAAGCGCCTTGACGAGCTCGAGGAGCGTGTGCTCGCCCTCGAAGACGACGGCCGAGTCGAAGGGGCCGAGGGCCTGGGCGAGCGCGTGGCCCTTCAGGCGGATGAGCATCTGGGTGATGCCGGGTCCGCCGATGGTGAGGTGGACGCCGGGGAGCAGCGCGCGCAGCTGGAAGCCGAAGGCGTAGGCGGCCTGGAGCTGGCCGGGGAAGGCGGTCGACAGGCCGACGACGGCGGCGCCGGCGGCGCGCAGGCGCGGGGCGAGGACGTCGGCGACCCAGGCGTGGAAGGGGTTCAGCGCCGGGCCGCTGGCGCGCTCGACCTCGTCCATGGTGAGCAGGCCGAGCGGGGTGCGCCAGGCGGTGAAGTCGAGCTGGAGCGGGTAGTGGGCGGCCGAGACGACGCGCAGCGCGGCGTCGATGGTGGTGGTGGCGTCGGCGTAGGCGCGCGCGTCGTAGAAGGCGACCGGGTCGCGCAGGGTGGCCTTGGCGGCGTCGATGCCGGCCGGGACGGCGTGGGCGTCGGCGAGCGCCTCGACGAGGGCGGCGTGCTCGAGCTGCTGCTCGTGGTCGAGGGCGGCGAGCGCGTCGAGGGCGGCGAGGCGGGCGTCGATGTGGTCGCGGGCCTGGCCGAGGCGGTCTCGCGAGAAGAGCCAGTCGTAGGCCTCGACGTTGGCGTCGACGGGCAGGACATCGACGGCGCGGGCGCGCAGGAAGCCGGTCAGCATGGGCACCGCGAGGTAGGGCGCGGTGGGGTCGGCGGACGGCGGGTGGACGAGGGCGACGAGCGGCATGGCCGCGGGCGCGTAGCACGGGGGCGCGCGCGGCGTCCACGTTGGGGTGGTCGGGGCGGTCAGGCCTTGCGTCGGATGGCGGCGGCGAAGAACCCGTCCATGCCGTGGCGGTGGGGCCAGGTCCGGAGCCCGAACCCCCCGTACCCAAGGATGTCGGCTGACCGAGCCTTGCTAAGAACCTCTTTGGGTTCAACGTGTTCCCAATTTTCGCCGGCCGCGGCCAGGATCCGGTCGACCACCTCCTCGTTCTCGCGGCGGAGGGTGGTGCAGGTGGCGTAGACCAGGCGACCGCCGGGGGCGACCAGCGGCAGGGCGCGGAGCGCGATGCGGTACTGCAGATCGGGCAGCGCGGCGATGAAGTCGGGAGCCAGGCGCCAGCGCGCCTCGGGGTTCCGCCGCAGCGACCCGACGCCCGAGCACGGCGCGTCGACCAGCACCCGGTCGGCCTTGCCGATGTACTTCTGGGCCTCGGGCGGCAGCGGCCCGTCGTCGGGCACCACCATCCAGCGGTGGTTCGACAGGCCGGCCCGGCGCGCGCGGCGGCCGAGCTCCTCGAGCTTGTGGTGGGCGGTGTCCATGGCGACCAGCCGACCCTTGTTGTGCATGAGCGCGCCCAGCGCCAGCGTCTTGCCGCCGGCGCCGGCGCAGGCGTCGATGACCAGGCTCGTGCCGGTCGACGGCGCGACCAGCTCGGTGACGAGCTGCGAGGCCTCGTCCTGCACCTCGAAGAGGCCGGCCTTGAAGGCCTGCAGGCCGAACACATTGACGCGCGTCTCGAGCGTCAGCCCGTGCAGCGACCAGCGCGTCGGGTGCGCCACGACGCCCTCCTCGGCGAGCTTGCCGATGAGCGCCTCGCGCGACGTCTTCAGGCGGTTGGCCCGGATGGTGAGCGGCGCGCGCTCGTTCAGCGCCGCCGCGAAGGCGTCGGCCTCGGGGCCGAGCTCGGCCATCAGCGCGGCCGCGAGCCAGTCGGGCAGCGAGTGGCGGAGGGCGAAGCGCAGCGTCTCGTCGGCGATGCCGTCGATGGCGTCGAAGGCCGCGCGTACCGCCGTCCAGTCGACGTCGTGGCGCTCGGCGAAGGCCGCGGTGATGGGCAGATCCTCGAAGAGCACGCGGTAGGCCACGAGGTCGATGTGGGCGCGCGCGTTGGTGATCTCGGGGGCGCCCGGCGCGGGCGCGGCGATTCCGGCCGCGGCCAGGCAATGGTCGACGGTGCGCACGCGCCGCACCAGGCCGTAGATGGTCTCGGCCACCTGGCGGCGCTCGGCCGAGTGCAGCTGGCGCGCGTCGCGAAAGGCCTGCGCCAGTCGCTCGGTGACGAAGCGCCAGTCGGCGCGCGTCTCGGCCCAGAGGTCGAGCAACACCGGGCGCATGCGGGCTTCAGCGGGGGCGAACGTCACGGCTTCCTTGCGGCGCGCGCGAGGCGTTCGGCCACCGCCTCGCGTTCGATGTGGACGAAGTGGACCACGAGGTCGCCGGGGCGTGCCCACGCGAGCGCCTGCTCGAGCGAGTCGACCTCGTCGAGCGCGTCGCGGACGGCGTCGGGCGGGAGGCCCTCGGCGAGCATGTCGCGGTGGAGGATGGCCGCGGTCTCGCCCAGCGCGCGGCCGCGCTCGTAGCCGGGGAGCGGCCGCAGGAACACCAGGTCGGGGCGGCAGGCGGCGATCTCGTGGGCCAGCGCGGCCAGATCGCCGTCGCTGCGATCGCCGGCCTGGCCGAGCGCGATCGACAGGCGCGAGCCGGGCACCTGCTCGACCAGCCAGCCGAGGGTCGCGCGCATGGCGCGGACGCCGTGGGGGTTGTGGGAGAAGTCGAGCAACACCCGGACGCCGTCGACCTCGTGCAGCTGGGCGCGCCCGGGGTTGTCGCTGGGCTTCAGGCCGAAGCTCGCGAGGCCGCTGCGGATGGCCGCGTCGGAGGCGCCGAGCGCGTGGGTCAGCGCGGCCGCCGCGATGGCGTTCTGCAGGTTGTGGAGCGCATGGCCGCCGAAGGTCACCGGCACGTCGGCGACCGGGACGACGGCGGTCTGGCGCGGGCCCTCGGCCCGAACGATGGCGCCGTCGCGCACGAACCAAGCCTTGCCGCCAGCCGCGCGGAAGGCGGCGATGGCGGGGGCGTCGGCGTTCATGGCGACCAGCGTCCACGCGTCCGGCGTCGGGCGCGCGTGCGCCAGGAGCACCGGGTCGTCGGCCGGGACGATGCGCGTCCCGCCGGGGCGGACGGCCTGCCACACCAGGGCCTTGGCGTCGGCCATGGCGTCGAGCGAGTACACGCCCCAGTCGCCGAAGTGGTCCTCGGCGACGTTGGTGACGATGGCCGCGTCGACCTGGTCGAGCGCCAGGCCGCGGCGCAGGATGCCGCCACGCGCGGTCTCGAGCACGGCCGCGGTGACGTCGTTACGGCGGAGCACCTTGCGCGCCGCGCCGGGGCCGGTCCAGTCGCCGCTTTCGACGACGACCTCGTCGACGGTGATGGCGTCGGTCGAGGTGGTGCCGACGACGTGGCCGGCGTGCTTGAGGATGCGCGTCGCCATACGCGTGGTGGTGGTCTTGCCGTTGGTGCCGGTAACGAGCGCGACGGGGATGCGCCCGAAGGCGGCGAAGTCGAGCGCGGCGATGGCGTCGGGCGCCGGGAGCTCGCGCACCGGCCAGGTCCGGGCCGTCGGCCCGAGGCCCAGCGAGGCCTCGTTCTCGTCCCAGAGGAAGGCGACACCGTGGGCCCGCGCGGCCGCCTGCAAGGCCAGCAGACAAGGGTTGGACTCGATCGCGGCGGCCTCCCGGAAGCGGGCGATCGCCTGGTCCTCGGTGAGCGTCGCCTGCCCGGACATCACCTCGGAGATCCACTCGAGGAGGTCGACCTCGGCGTAGAGCCGGTCGATGGGGCCGTCGATGCCGAGCGACGCGCCACCCGGATAGTCGCGGCGGAAGCGGCGCACCTCGGCGATGCCGGCCGCCGCCAGCGCGCGATCGAGCAGCTCGTCCCAGCGCGCGGCGAGCGCGCCGGCGTCGTCGCCGGCCTCGAAGACGTGCTCGACGGCCGCGCCGGGCCCGGGCATGAGCGGGCTCGGCCCCGTCAGGCGTCGGGCGTGCTCGAAGCGCACCGGCTCAGTCCTCGCCTTGCGTCTCGCGCGCCAGGCGGACGCCGCGGGCGTCCTCGATGATGTCGCCGAAGGTCGACGTCACCGGCTCGCCCGAGAACGCCCCGGCGGTCTCGGCGTCGAGCGGCACGGCCGTCTCGCGCTTGCTGCGGGGGAGCTCGGTGCGATCGCCGGGGACGAACTTCGTGACCTGCTTCCAGCAGCGCGAGATGGCGTCGCCGAAGATGAGCAGCAGGTCGTCGCGGGCGCAGAACTTGAGCGCCGCGTCGACGCACTCGCGCTCGTCGGGGATGATGGTGATGCGCGCGTCGTGGTAGCCGGCGTCGATGAGACCCTGGCGCATGAGCTCGGGGATCTCGTTCGGGGCGCGGCCGCGCGGGTCGTCGTCGCGCTTCAGGAAGACCTGCGAGAAGGCGTGCGACTCGCCGATGATCTTGGCCATCTCGAGGATGTCCTCGTTCCGGCGATCGCCCGGCGCTGCCAGCACGCAGATGCGGCGGCCGGCCACGTCGAGGCGCTTCACGAGGTCCACCATGGCGCGCACCGCGGCCGGGTTGTGGCCGTAGTCGAGGATGACCTTGAAGGGCAGCTCGTCGAACACGTTCATGCGCCCCGGCACCTGGAAGTACGAGGTGTCGAAGGTGCGCAGCGCCTGGCGGATGTTCTCGACGCGGACGCCCATGGCGTACGCCGCGAGCGTGGCCGCGAGGGCATTCTGGACGTTGTGGAGCGCCTTGCCCTCGAGCGTCGCCGGGATGAGGTGGGTCCACAGGAGCGGCACGTGGTTGCCGCCGTCGTAGAGGGTGATCATGTGGCCGTTGATGCCCTCCTCGAGCACGGCCGCCATGCCGCCGGCGCGGATGTGGCGGCGCACCAGCTCGTTGCGAGGGTTGAGCGTGAAGTAGCCGATGCGCTTGGCGCGCGCGTGGTCGGCCATCTTCAGGCACAGGATGTCGTCGCCGTTCAGGATGGCGGCGTCGCGCGCCACCTCGACCACGATGCGCTTCACGTCGGCCAGCTCTTCGAGCGTGTTGATGCCGCGGAGGCCGAGGTGGTCGCTCGAGATGTTGAGCACGCAGCCGACGTTGCAGTCGCGGTAGCCGAGGCCGGCGCGCAGGATGCCGCCGCGCGCGGTCTCGAGGACGGCGAGGTCGACGGTCGGGTCGCGCAGCACCATGGTCGCCGCGGTCGGGCCGGTCATGTCGCCGGGGACGGTGCGCTCGCCGTCGATGTAGACGCCGTCGGTGGTGGTGAGGCCGACCGTCTTGCCGTTCATCTTGTGGATGTGGGCCAGCATGCGCGCGGTCGTGGTCTTGCCGTTGGTGCCGGTGATCGACGCGATGGGGATGCGCGCCGGCGTACCGGGCGGGAACAGCATGTCCATGACCGGGCCGGCGACGTCGCGCGGGCGGCCCTCGGTCGGGGCCACGTGCATGCGGAAGCCGGGGGCGGCGTTGAGCTCGCAGATGGCGCCGCCGATGTCGCGGTAGCTGCGCGAGATGTCGGGGCAGAGGAAGTCGATGCCCGCCACGTCGAGCCCGACCGCGAGGGCGGCGCGCTTGGCCATCTCGCGGTTGTCGTGGTGGCAGATGTCGGTCACGTCGATGGCGGTGCCGCCGGTCGAGAGGTTGCCGGTCGAGCGCAGGAACAGGAGGTCGCCGTCGGCGAGGACGGTGTCAGCGGTGACGCCGCGCTCGGCCATGAGGCGCTCGGCCTGGTGGTCGAACTCGAGGCGCGTCAGGACCTTCTCGTGGCCGATGCCGCGGCGCGGATCGGAGTTGACGATATCGACAAGCTCCTTGACGGTGTGCACGCCGTCTCCGACCACGTGACCGGGGACGCGCTTGGCGACGGCGATGAGCTCGCCATTCACGACCAGCATGCGGTGGTCGTAGCCCTTGATCATCGACTCGACGACGCAGGTGCGGCCGGTGACCTGGGACGCCGTCTCGTAGGCCTGGGCGACCATCTCGGCGTTCATGAGGTCGAGGCACACGCCGCGGCCGTGGTTGGCGTTGTACGGCTTCACGACGACGGGGTAGCCGATGCGCTCGGCGGCGCGGACGGCTTCGCGCGTCGAGCGCACGAGCTCCTGGCGCGGGACCGGCAGGCCGAGATCGGCAAGGATCTTGTTGGTCTGCTCCTTGTCGGAGGCGATCTCGACGGCGATGTGGCGCGTCTCGGAGGTGACGGTGGCCTGGATGCGCTTCTGGAAGCGGCCGTGTCCGAACTGGACGAGCGAGTAGTCGTTGAGGCGGATCCAGGGGATGTCGCGCTCCTCGGCGGCGCGCACGAGGGATGCGGTCGAGGGGCCGAGCTGGCGGCGCTGGGCGAGCTCGATGAGGGAGCGGAGCTCGGCCTGGAAGTCGAAGCCTTCCGGGACGGTGAGGCTGCCGACGCGGAGCTCGGGCGGGAGGCAGCTGGCGATGAGCTGGAGGCCGAGGTCGGCGGCGGCGAGGCCGACGCGCTCCTCCTCGAAGGCGTAGACGACGTGGTACTCGCCGGGGGTGCCGGTGCCGCGGGTCTTGCCGTAGGTGACGCGGGCGCCGGCCTTCTGCTGGAGCTCGATGGCGACGTGCTCGAGGACGTGGCCGAGCCAGGTGCCTTCGTCGTTGTCGTGGAGTCGGCGGATGAAGCCGCCGGCGGTGCCGTAGCTGCAGGTGTGCTCGGCAAGGGTCGGGAGCGCGGCGACGAGGTGGCCGTTGAAGCCCGGGATGCGCGCCGAGGGGTGGTGCTCGAGGGGCCCGAGGTCGACGGTGAGGCGGATGCAGGGGAAGTGCGCGTACAGGTTCGGACCGCGATAGACCCGGCGTTCGAGGATGTTCATCGGCGTTCGCTCCCGTGGCGCCGGCCTGCAAAGACGGGGCAGGGCGGGGCGGGGGTAATGTGCCCGAGGAATGGAGGGGCGGCAATCGACCCCGCCGGGGATCGTCCCGGCAAGGCTCGGATGCCCCGCGGGGCGAGCAACGGTGCGGTGCGTGCAGAAACCCGGATCAGTTCGAGGGGGTCGCGGGAACTTGAGGGATTGAGACCGGCGCAATCGAGCGCCGGCGCGCAAAGGTGTCGTCGGGTATGTCGGTGGCGCGACCGGTGTGGAAGGGGACGGTGTCGATGGTCACGCGGCGGGTGCTGGAACGGCGTGCGTTCCTCAAACCGAATCGCTGGGTGCGACAGCTGATGGGGTACCTGCTGGCGGTGGGGTGCGCGCGCTACGACATCGGTCTCCTCGCGGCGACCGTCATGTCGAACCACGTGCACCTGGTGGTCGAGGACCGTGGCGGGCGCCTGCCGGCCTTCATGGGGTGGCTCGATGGGTTCGTGGCGCGCGCCGTGAACCGGCGCCGCGGGCGGAGCGATCGGTTCTGGGACGGCAAGCAGTTCCACGCCGAGGCCTTGCTCGACGAGGCGGCCGTGGCGCGAGCGATCGCCTACGTCTTGGCGAACCCGGTGGCGGCCGGCGCGGTCGCGACGGCGCGCACGTGGCCGGGGCTCTGGACGGGTCCGGCCGCTTGCGCCCGCGCGCCGGAGGTGTTCGCGCGACCAACGTTCTTCTTCGGGCGCGGATGGCCGGAGACGGCAGCGCTCGTGGTGCAGACGCCGCAGGCGCTGGCTCACGACGCGGCGCGTGCGGCCGGTATCCTCGGGGCGCTGCTGGACCAGCGAGAGGAGGCATTGCGCGCCGCCGCGACGAAGGAGAAGCGCCGCTTCGGGTCGCGCGAGTCCGCGCTCGCGATCGACTGGGACACGTCCCCGAGTCCGCGGTCGCGAGGCCCGGGCTCTGACGACGGCGAGCGGACGCAGGCGACGAGGCCCCGGCCGCTCGCGCGTGGCGCGAGCGCGCTCGTGGAGTCCTTCGTCGAGCGGGTGTTGGCCTTTCGTCGAGCATATCGCGTGGCGCTCGACGACTTCCGTGGCGGTGGGATCGCCTCCGCCTTCCCACCAGGTACCTGGCTCATGCGGCTCACCGTCCCGTGGCTCCTCGTCGCTGCGGAGGCGCCTGGCTGAAGTCCCGAGACTCCGCTCCCGTCGCCTCCGTGCATCCCCCCAAAGCCCTGCCCGACCTCGAGGCCGACGCCGCGCCATGTCGGCCACCAGCTCGCCGCCAACCGCCAAACGACCACCGATCGCCAACCCTCGGTTGGCGATCGGTCGGCGCTAGTGACGCACCGACGCGTGGCCTCCAAGGTTGTTGACCGCGGGTGGGCGCGCGGGCACAAGGCGCCATGCTCATGGGTCGCTGGCGCCTCGGTGTTGTGGTCCTCGCGGTCGCGGCCCTCGCGCCCGCGACCCGCGCCGAACCTCCACCACCCGCACCCGCCGAACCCTCGACCTGGGATGACTGGAGCTTCATCCCGATCCTCTTCTACACGCCCGAGACCAGCCTCGGGTTCGGTGCCGCCGTCGTCCACAGCTTCGACCCGACCCACGGCCGCGCCCCGCTCTCGACCCTGGCGGGCGGCGTCATCGTCACCGCCGCCGAACAGCTCATCGCGCGCATCGAGCCGGACCTCCGCTTCGAGCGCGTCATCTTCCACGGCATCGTCCGCGCCCAACGCTACCCCACGCGCTTCTTCGCTGCCGGCGCTCACCCCGATGACCCCGGCGAACCCTATGACGAAGCCACCCTCCTCGGTTCGCTCGACACGCGGTACCTTCTCTCGCCCGCGTTCGGCCTGGGAGCCCGCTGCGACTTCCAGTGGAACGAGCTGCTCCACCTTCGTCACGGAGGGCTCCTCGACTCCTCTCCCGTGCTCGGCAAAGACCCGTGGTTCGCCGCCGGCTGCGGCCCTGTCCTCGCCATCGACACCCGAGACGACGTCCGCCTGCCGACCCGCGGGACCTACGCCGAGGTCCGCGCGCTCGCCTGGACCTCGCTCACGGGCGAAGCCTTCGACGCCCTCCAGAGCGACCTCGACGTCCGAACCTTCGCGCCACTCGGCCGCGGCCACGTCCTCGCCGCCCAGCTGCGCCTCCGCATCACCGCCGGCGAGGTGCCCTTCCAGCTCCTTCCGCGTCTGGGTGGCTCGAACCTCCTGCGCGGCTGGTTCGAAGGCCACCTCCGCGACCACAACGCCGTCCTGGCTCAGCTCGAGTGGCGCTTTCCCATCGTCTGGAAGGTCGGCGCCGCCGTCTTCGCGAGCCTCGGCGAGGCCTTTCACCGCTTCGACACCTTCACGCCCTCCGATCTCCGCCTGGGCGTCGGCGCCGGCCTCCGCCTGCTCGTCAACAAGAAGCAGTCGGTCAGTGTCCGCTTCGACCTTGCCTACGGCAGCGACATCTCGGCCTACGTCGACGTCCTCGAGGCGTTCTGAGCCCGGGCCCGCCACGGGCCGCGTTGACTTCACCGCCGAGCTGCGTTGCACTCGCCCCATGATTCGAGTCGCGTCGTCGCTCCTCCGCCTCGCTCTCCTGGCCACGCTCGCCGCTTGCGCGACCACGCGCGATCCCCTGCTCTCCGAGCCGGATCCGAAAGCTCATCCCGCGCGCGGCTCCATCCCCGAGGACCGGGCGTGCAGCGATGGAGACCAGCGCGCCTGCGCCGAGCTGGGCCTGCGCTACTCACGCGGCGACGGCGTGCCGCTCGACGCCGCGCGTGCCCAAGCCTTGTTCGAGCGCTCGTGCCAGGCCGGGGTCGCGCGCGGCTGCGCCTATCTCGCCGGTCGCCTCATCGCCAGCGGCAGCGACGCCACGCGCGCGTACTCGCTCGCCGAGCGCGCCTGCAGCTCGAATGACGGAGTCGGCTGCCATCACCTCGCCACTCTCTACGAATCCGGTCTCGGCACCACCCGGAACCCGGCTCGCGCGCTGGCCCTGCACGAGCAGGCATGCAAGGCCGAGGTGACCCAGAGCTGCGCCTCCGCTGCCGACCTCTACGAGCGCGGCGCCGCCGGCTCGGTCGACGAAGGACGCGCCACCGCGCTGCACCACGCCGCCTGTGTCGCGGGTATGCCATCATCGTGCGCCGCCGAGGCCCGCCTCTTGTACTTCGGTCGCGGCGTCGCCCCCGACGCGGCCCGGGCCGAGACGCTGGCCGACGCCGCCTGCAAGTCCGGCGCATCCGAGGGTTGTGCGACCCTGCTTTTGGCCGCCCTGCGAGGGCGCCGCGCAGTCCCGGCTCCGACCGACGCGGAGACCGCGGCGAGCGTCGAGCGCGCCTGCACCGAGGGCCACCGAGCCTTCTGTATCGAGCTCGCCCACCTTATGCGCGAAGGCAAGACCGTCGGTGACGACGTCCGCCAGCGCTCGCTCCTCCGGCTCGCCTGCGACGGGGGCTGGAAGGTGGCTTGCGACGAGCTGGCACCTCACCCCTGAGACGCGGCCGGCCTCATCCTTGGCGCGACGGCGGCATCGCTTCGCGCGTGTGCAGGTCGAAGCGGCCCCCGTGCGGCAGGATGTGCAGCCGCACGTTCGTCATGCAGATCGGGCTCCCGAGCGCCGTGTCGGCGATCGAGCTGTGCCCGAGGCGCGACACGTCGACCACCGTGACGCCGCCCGAGCCGACCACGTGCAGCACGTTGTCCGGATCGATGAACGCCCCGGTGTCCTCGTCGAGGCCGAGGCCGATGGCGAATGGGTTGTAGGCCAGCGCCGTCAGCAGGCGGCCGAGCCGGTCGCGCTGGCGGAAGTGCTGGTCCACGACCACCCGGTTCGTGAGCCCGAGACCCGGCGACAGCTGCACCATGCCCGCCGTCGGGGTCGCCCCGGGCGCTCCGTGCGCGATCATGTGCTCGGGCAGGATGGCCGCGCCGGCCGACGTCCCGCCGACGATGGCGCCGTCGGCATTCAACCGTCGCACCGCGCGCGCCACCGCGGTACCGCCGAGGATGGTCGCGATGCGCAGCTGGTTGCCGCCGGTGAAGAACACGCCGGTGGCCCGCTCGAGCTCGCGCACCAGCTCCTCGCGCTCGGCGTCCGCACGCTCGACGAAGGGCAGCGTCACGGCGCGCTCGGCGCCCAGCGCCTCGAACAGGTCGACGTAGCGCTGGCCGGTGTCGGAGAGCTCCGACGCCGTCGGGATGATGGCGATCCGAGCGTGGCGATCGCCCGCCAGTTCCACGAATCGCTTCAGGATTCTCTGATCCTGGATCTTCTCTTCGGCGCCGCCGATGGGGACGATCCAGCCGCGCTCTGCATCGGGATTGGACTTGGCCGGGCTCATAGGTTGGCCTCGTTGCTCGCGCTGCTCGAGTCGCCCGCCGCCGAACCCTCGGTCCCTCGCGGCGCCTCGAACACCCCCCGCCCCCGCGCGGTCAGCTGGGCACCGCGGACCAGCCACGCGCCCATCGCCATGACCGCGTCGACCTGCAGCGCCTCGTCGAGCACCACCAGGTCGGCGTCCATGCCCACGTCGATCCGACCCTTGCGCTCGAGCATCGCGGCGCGCGCCGGCGAGGTCGACACGAGCTGCATGGCCTCCCCCAACGCGACGCCACGCTCCAGGACGAGCTCGCGCACCGTGTCCATGAGCGTCGTCGACTGGCCGACGCCCATCCGAACCATGCAGCCGTCGGCATCGAAGCTCGGCAGGCACCCGCCGCCATCGGAGCTCACGGTCAGGCGCTCGAGCGGCAGCCCCGACGCCATCCAGTCGCACACCGCATCGGCCGCCGAGAGCGCGCCGTCGAGGTCCGACGCGGGAAAGGCCGTCACGTCGAACCAGGGCAGGCGGCCACTCGGCGGGGCCGCCGCCAGCGACTTGGCCTCGGCCCACAGCGTCGGGTTGCGATTGAGGTGCGTCGGCTGCCACACACGCGCCGGGATCTCCGCGACCTCGAGCGCCCGCCGGACGAGGTCGAGGCCGCGCGGCCCATCGCCCAGGTGGAGGTGGACGATGCCCGCCTTCTTGGCGGTGAGCCCGGCCACGTATGCATCCGAGGCCACGCGCAGGAGCTCGTCGAGCGTCGGCTGCGAGCTGCGGTGGTCGCTCAGCGCCAGCTCGCCAACTCCGAGGATGGGGTCGACGAAGATGATGTCGTCCTTGACCGAGCCCGTGAGCGTCGGCGGCGGCACGCCGTAGCTGCCGGTGTAGCACCACGCCGAGAGCCCCTCTTCGCGGAGCCCGTAGGCGGTCGCCACGAGGTCGCGCAGCGTGCGCGTGACGCCGTCGGTCCCGAGGAGGCCGATGACCGACGTCACGCCGGCGCGCGCGAAGTCGCCGATGCCGAGGCGCGGCACGCGCGTGGCAAAGCCGCGCTCGCCGCCGCCGCCGGTGAGGTGCACATGGGCGTCGACCAGGCCTGGCACGAGCCAGCGGCCGTCGAGGTCGACCTCGGGGATGGCGATGCTGGCGTCGATGTGCGGGGCGACGCGTGCGATGCGGCCACCCGCGACGAGCACGTCGACGACAGCGCCCGAGGCCGATGCGGCCAAGCGCCCACGACGAATGAGCGACAACACGAGCGGGCTGTTATCCGAAACAAGGCGCAAGGGAAAGCATAAGTCGACAGCTCCCTGATGCCGTGCAATCTTTCGACCACCATGTCCATGTACGCCTTCAAGTACGACAGCGTGGCTCATGCCGAGCACGAGGTCATGTGCCCGCTGTCGCGCCCAAAGATCGACTTCGTCGTGGACCTCCTCGGACTCTCCTCCGAGGCGCGCGTCCTCGACCTGGCTGCCGGCAAAGGTGAGCTGCTCATCCGCATCCTCGAGCGCTACGGCTGCACCGGCGAAGGCCTCGAGCCGTCGCCGCTGTTCCAGGCGGCGGCGCGCGGCGAAGCCGCATCGCGCCTCGAGAAGGAGCGGGTGCGACTGCACGACGTCGAGCCGTCGGACTTCCCGGTGGAGGCCGAGACGTACGACCTCGTCATCTGCCTCGGCTCGCGGCCGTACGGCGACCTCGCCGAGACGCTGCGCCGCGCCTGGGCCATGGTGCGGACCGGTGGGCACCTGCTGCTCGGCGAGTGGCACTGGACCAGCACCGAGCCCGACCCCGACTACATCGACTTCCTCGGCTGCGGCACGGACGCCTACGAGACCCACTCCGGGGTGGTCGCGATGGCCGCCAAGGAGGCCTTCACGCCCATCTACATGGTGACGGCCTCGGTCGACGAGATCGATCACTACGAGAGCCTGTCGACCTGCTCCATCGAGCGCTGGCTCCGGAGCAACCCGGGCGACGTCCACGCCGGCGCCATCCGCGAGCGCAGTCGCAAGTGGCGCGACGCCTACCTCGAGTGGGGGCGCCACGAGCTCGGATTCGGCCTCTACCTCCTCCTGAAGTAGCGCCGACCAGGTCCGTCCCGGCCCTGCTCCGCGCACTCCCCACAGGAGGTCGGTTTGAACAGCCTGTTGTTATCAATGGCATTTTTGACAACCCTCGGTTGCCTGGCCGGGGGTGGGACGGCCCGCGCGGACAAGATCCCGGGCCCGCCCGAGACGTGCCCGCCGGGTGCGACGCCCGAGAGCTGTCACGGCGGACCCTACTGCGCCGTCACCGAGTGCGACCCCTCCACCCCCTGCCCGGCCGGCATGGGTTGCCAGCCGGTCGAGGGCTGCTTCCGCCGCCTCAACTGCGCTGGCGACGTGAACCCCGAAGACCTCCCCCGCTACGTCCGCTGGTCCTTCGACGCCCCCTGCGACGCGGCCCGCAGCTGTTGCTCGACGCGCTCCATCTGCGTCGCCGCGGCGCCGCCCGCCCGCTCCGCGACGCCGGCGACCGCCACGGCCGCTCCTTCCGCTCCGACCCGCTCGGCCTGCGCCGGGGGCGGCGCCGACCTCGGCCTGTTCCTCGCCTCGGCCGCGCTCGCGCTCCGACGTTTTCGCTCGCGGACGTGAGCTCGCCCCCGGTCGCGCGGTGGGCCATCGCGGCGGCTCTCGTCGCCGGCTGCATCGAGCGCGCCCCATCGCTCCCGGTCGAGCCCTGGCGCCAGGCGCTTCGACCGCCTCGGCGTGTCCCCGCGGCCTCGACCGCTCCGCCATCACCTTCGCCCCCGACATCGACCCCGGTATCGGGCCCGATGGCGCGCTGCAGCTGCCGAGCAGCTGGCTCGCGTCCCCCATGGATCCCCCCGTCCTCGCCCGCGTCGCCCACCTCGCGCGACACCGCGCGCGCGGGCTCCCCGACATGGCGAGCCTGCCGTGCCTTCAGTGGCGCATGCTCATGCTCGCCGAGGAGCTCGACGGCCTCTCCGTCGAGGCCACCGTGCTCGCGCGCCTCGCGCAGCCGCCCCGGCCGGCCGAGCTCGCGGCGGCCCTCGCCGAGCGCGTCGTCGTCTACCGCGCGCGCTGCCCCGACGCGTCCGCGCCCTGAGCCGCCAGCTTCGCGCCGATCGGAAAGCCCCTTGACCATCTTGGCCGAGCGCTGCGACTCGGGCAGCCGCGCCGCCTGCAGCGGCTCGTCGAGCGCCGCCAGGACCGCCGCCGCCAGGTCACCCTGCTTCTCCAGGATGTCGGCCTTCACCGACAGCACCCGCAAGCGCCGCGCCTGTACACCCTCGCCTCGGCGCGCGCCGACGCCGCCGCCAGCGCCTCGTCGAGCCGCCCCAGCTGGAGCAGCGTGTACGCTCGCGCGCGCCGGCGGGTTGTAGTCGAGCGGGAAGTCCTGCTCCGACTGCGCCAGCATCGGCAACGCCAGCTCGCCCTTGCCGGCGGCGAGATACGCCAGCATGCGATGGGGATCGAAGGCCGTCTTCGCTCGGCAGGCGTCCTGGCCGCCTTCGCCCGGGCGTCGAGGAACGTCATCCAGCGCATCGCGAGCGTCCGGGCTTCCTTCGCCGAGCGCCTCGGCCGCATCGACCAGGGCCTCGAACGCGCCGCTGCGGTCGTCGGCAGCAGCCGATCGTCGCTCGTCACCGCCTCCAGCGCGTCGCAGCCCGCGACGAGCGCGGGCCCAGGCGGACGGCTCGAGCTCGAGCGCGCATCCGAGCCCGCCGATCGCCACGTCGGCACGCCGGTCGCTGCCGGCCGACCCGCGCCAGCTCGGCCTGCCGGCCGCGCACCTCGGCGGCCTGCTCGCGCCAGCGAAGTCGTCGACGGCGCGCGCGCGCTTGGGCCAGTCGGGTGGGGACCGCTCGAGCGCTTGGCGCCAGGCGGCGATGGTGCCGGCGTCGTCCTTCGCCGCGGCCAGGACGTCGCCTTGCAGGAGCAGCGCGGTGGCGTCCGCCGAGCCATGCCCATCGAAGGCGTCGCGGCGCGTCGCGCAGCAGCTCGAGCAGCTGCTCCGTCGTCGCGGTGCCGACCCAGCGCAGGACGAGGCCTTGCCAGCGGATCGATCACGGCCAGCGGCCGGCATCGCCGGCGGCGGGAACTGCGCCACGAACGCCGCCGAGCTCGGCCGCTCGGTGTCGAGCGAGGCCCACACGGCGGTCGCCACCGCGCCGAGCCGCGGATCGACCAGCACCTGGGTCTTCAGCGCGAGGCAGGAGTGGCACCACGGCGCCCAGGTGTCGACGAACACCGGCTTGCCCTCGGCTCGCCCGCGCACCATGGCGGCCTCGAAGTCGTCGTCCATGAACGTCGGCGCTCGCAGCTCTGGCGCTGGAGCCGCACGCCGCGGCGATGGAACAAGCAACGGTGAGCGCAGCGAGCAGGCGGAGAGTGCGGTCGGTCGTCATCGGGGCGGCACTCTACACCTTTATATCAGCCGAATCTCCTGGCTCGCGCGCGAACGGGGTTTACCGGGCCCGAGGCGCCCGGTCCCCGCCCGTCACCTGGCAGAGAGAGGGTCGGATGGTCGGAGCAATCGAGCTGGAGCAGCAGTCGGAGGGCGTCGTCGTCGAGACGGTCGAGCAGCCGGCGGTCGTCCTCGCCCCCGCTTCCGGCCCGCGCCGCGCTCCGCCCGCTCACGCGGCCTTCTGGTTCGCGCTGATCGTCGGGAGCCACAAGTATCAGCGCGGCCTCGTCCACGCCACCCGCGCCAGCGGCATCGGGCGAGGCTACGCCGAGCGCCGCCAGGGACCGCGTCCATACGCGCGCAACGCCCGCCGCTTCTACCGCGCTGCCGTGGGTCTCGGCGGCCCTGGCTCAAGATCGGCCAGATGCTGTCGGTCATGGGAAGTTTCCTTCCCACGTCCTGGACAACAACCCTCGGTCGGCTTCAGGACCGCGTTCCGCCTCGGTCCTGGCGTGTCGTAGAACGTGCCCTGGACGCCGCGTACGGGCGTCCGGTCGAGGCCGTCTTCGCTCAGATCGACCACGCGGCGGTGGCCGCCGCGTCGCTCGGCCAGGTCCACAAGGCCCGCCTCCACGACGGCCGCCTGGTCGCCGTCAAGGTCCCCTACCCCGACGTCCGCGCCCGCTTCCGCACCGACCTCAAGGTCGTCGGCTGGGTCAATGCCGTCCTCCGCCGCCATTTCCTGGTCAACACCTCGAGCGCGTCCACGACCAGCTCGGCTCGATGCTCGCCGCCGAGTCCGACCTCCGCATCGAGGCGCGCGCCCTCCACACCATGGGCCAGGCCTTCGCCGGCGCCCCCGACGTCGTCCTCCCGAAGGTCGTGCGCGAGCTCTCCGGCGCCTCCGTCCTCGTCATGGACTGGGTCGACGGCGTCCGCCTCACCGATCGCCAAGCGCTCGCCGACCTCGGCGTCACTCCGCACGACGCCGCGCGCAAGCTCCTCGACGTCTTCTTCCGCCAGGTCTTCGAGCACCGCTTCGTCCACGCCGATCCGCACCCCGGCAACTTCCTCGTGCAGCGCGCCGCCGACGGCTCGGTGAAGATCGCCCTGCTCGATCTCGGCTCCGCCACCGCCGTCCGCGAGCCCCTCGTCAAGGGCCTGGTCCAGGTCCTCGGCGCCACCTTCGCCAAGGACGAGGCCGGCATCCTGGCGGGCCTCGAGACCATGGGCTTCGTCGCCTCCGGCGGCGACCGCGCGCAGCTCCTCGAGGCCATCAAGAAGGGCCTGGGCGGCATCGACCCCGCCGCCTTCGGCAACGCCTCCAAGACCAACCTCGGCACCTCCTTCGATCGCAAGGAGGCCCGCGCCATCGCCAAGGCCGTCACCTACCCCGACGGCTGGCTCCCGCTCGAGCGCGCCATCATGCTCGTCGGCGCCACCTGCGCCAGCGAGGCCCCCGAGCTCTCGCCGGCCCAGGTCGCCTTCCCCCACGTCGCCCGCTTCCTCGCCGCCGAGCGCTCGCGCCGCGCCGCCTGACCCGCGCGCCGCGCCGCCGCGCCGCCCTCCGCCCGAGGCCCATCTCGTCCTTCCATTCCCCGACGCGTCGTGCGACGGTGCCGCCCTTCCGCGCGCGGCCCGCGCGCGGTCGAGGAGCGACCGATGACGAATGACTGGACCGTGGACGACGCGCTGTCGACCTACAACATCCGCCACTGGGGGGATGGCTACTTCGACATCAACGCGGCCGGCGAGGTGGTCGTCCACCCCGACGGCGTATCCGGCAACCGCGCCGTCCCGCTCCGGAAGATCATCGCCGAGCTCGAACGCTCCGGCCTGCGCCTGCCGACGCTCATTCGCTTCTCCGGCATCCTGCGGAACCGCGTGCGCCGCCTGCGCGACGCCTTCAACGACGTCATCACCGAGCTCGAGTACACCGGCGCCTACACGCCGGTCTTCCCGATCAAGGCCAACCAGCAGCGCCGCGTCGTCGAGGAGATCATCTCCGTCAACGAGCGCGTGCCCGGCCGCTCGGTCGGCCTCGAGGCCGGCTCGAAGCCCGAGCTGATGGCCGTCCTCGCGCTGCTCCGCGCCGGCGACATGGTCGTCTGCAACGGCTACAAGGACCGCGAGTACATTCGGCTCGCGCTCCTCGGCGAGAAGATCGGCATCCGCGTCACCATCGTCGTCGAGAAGCTCTCCGAGCTCGATCTCATCCTCGACGAGTGCGAGAAGATGAAGGTCCGCCCCCGCATCGGCGTGCGCGTGCGCCTGATGTCGCTCGGCAAGGGAAATTGGCAGAATACCGGCGGCGAGAAATCCAAATTCGGACTCTCGCCCCTGCAGATCCTGCAGCTCGTCGAGCGCTGCCGCCAGAAGGATCTGGCCGACGCCATCGAGATGCTGCACTTCCACCTCGGCTCGCAGGTGGCCAACATCCAGGACATCAAGGCCGGCCTCCGCGAGGCCGGGCGCTACTACGTCGAGCTGCGCCAGCTCGGCGTGCCGGTGAAGCTCATCGACGTCGGCGGCGGTCTCTCGGTCGACTACGAAGGCACGCGCTCGCGCAGCGTCTTCTCGATGAACTACGGCCTCCGCGACTACGCCTGGCACATCGTGCAGACGGTGCGCGACCTCTGCGACGAGGCCGGCGTGCCGCACCCCGACATCCTGTCGGAGTCGGGCCGCGCCATCTCGGCGCACCACGCCGTGCTCGTCACCAACGTCGTCGACCACGAGAAGATCCCCGACTCGCCGCTCGAGGCGCCGTCGCCCGACGCGCCGTCCATCGCCGACGAGCTGTGGGCGCTGCACCAGTGGCTGCGCGACGGCGGCCCCGACTTCAACGTGCTCGAGGCGTGGCACGACTCGATGAACGCGTATCAGGACGCGCTGTCGCAGTTCGTGCACCAGAAATTGTCACTCACCGATCGCGCCTGGTGCGAGCGCGCCTACCACGCGTGCTGCCGCTTCCTGCGCCGCCGCCTCGACCCGCGCCGGCGCAAGCAGCGCGAGCTCATCGACGCGCTCGACGAGAAGATCGCCGACAAGCTGTTCCTGAACTTCTCCATCTTCCAGTCGACGCCCGACGTGTGGGGCATCGATCAGGTGTTCCCGGTGCTGCCGCTCGAGCGCCTCGACGAGCGCCCGGACGCGCGCGCCGTCATCCAGGACATCACCTGCGACTCGGACGGGCGCATCGAGCGCTACGTCGACGGCGAGGGCCTCGAGTCGACGCTGCCGCTGCCGCCCTGGGACGCCGAGCGCCCCTACCACGTCGGCATCTTCCTGGTGGGCGCCTACCAGGAGATCCTCGGCGACATGCACAACCTGTTCGGCGACACCGACTCGGTCGACGTCGAGATCGACACCGACGGCAAGGTCGTCCTCGGCAACCCCATCGCCGGCGACACCGTGAGCTCGGTCCTGCGCTACGTGAACTACAACCCGGAGTCGCTGCTCCTGAAGCTCCAGGCGCGGCTCGACCAGGCCGAGATGTCCTCCGAAGAGCGCAAGGGCTACCTCACCGAGGTCCGCGAGGGCCTCGAGGGGTACACCTACCTCGAGTGACCATGCTCGGCTCGGCGACCGACGGTCGCATCATCCTCCAGATCGTGTTCGTGCTGGCGTTGATCGGCGGCGGCGTCGCCATCGGCGCCTTCGTGCGCAGGAAGACCGGCGAAGACTGGCAGCAGCGCGCGGCCGGGCTCGGCCTGGCCTTCGACGGCAGGGCGCTGTCGGGCGACCGCGACGGGCGACGCGTGGTCATCACGACCGAGCGCCGTCCGCCGACCCTGCGCGGGCGCACCTGGACCATCGTGAGCGTCGCCGATCCGCGCCTGACGGCCGACCCCGCGCCAGGCCCGCTGGCGGCCTTCGTCGCGGCCCTGCCCGCGGACGCGCAGGCATCCATCGAGCGCGGGCGCGCGCGCGGCTGGGTCTACCTCGGCGGCTCGTGGCGCATCGAGCGCGCCGGCCACCTCACCGACCAGCTCGGACCGCTCGTCGCCGAGGGCGAGGAGCTCGCGCGCCGGCTCGCGGGCGGCTGAGGCCCGGGCACGCAACGAAGCGCGAGCGCGCGCGACGTCAGGGCGCGCAGGCGGCGTTGCCGTCGTGCGTGAACGTGGCCGTGCCGGCGGCGTTCCAGCCCAGGCCCGTCAGCTGGGCCGCGAGGTCGAGCGCGGCGCAGTCCGGCAGGAGCGGGTTCTGGCGCACCTCGAGAGTGCCGGCGTCACTCGGCCCGAGCTGCGCCAGCGCCGGGAACGCGATGGCGCCGAGCACCGGATTGCTGCGGACGTGCAGCGAGGCGGCCGACACCAGCGAGGGGAACGCCAGCGCCGTCGTGTCGTACAACTCCTGGAGGGTCAGGTCGCCGACGCTCGTGAGCTGCGGGAGCTCGAACGACGTCACGCTGTGGTTGCTGAAGATCGCCACGCCGCCGGACACCGTCGTGAGCACTGGGAACGAGACCGAGCTCATGCCGGAGAGTGCCTGCACCTGCAGCGCCGCGGCGCTGCGCAGGCGCGGGAACGAGAGCGACTCGGTGTCGGCCAGGCCGATGATGGTGAGGCCGCCGTCGGCCGTCTCGACGCAACGCGCGATGTGGTAGCCGGTGATGTCGGAGATCTCGATCGGGCCCGTGATGTGCGTGGCGTGGCCGGCGCACTCGTCGGGCGCCGCCGCGACCGGTTCCTCGCCGCAGCGCATGCGGTTCTGGAACGTCTCGCCCGTGCGCTCGGCGACATCGGTGTAGTCGCTGCGGACGCCGCTGCCGTCGGCGTCGAGGCCGTTGGGCTGACAGGCGGAGCCCGGCGCTCCGGTGAGCGGGACGTCGATGGTGACGATCGGGTAGGCGGTGTCGCCCGGGGTCGCGAACGTGCCCGGCGCGGCGTCGGCCAGCGCGGTCGCGCGCGTCGTGAGGTGGCAGCCCTTGCCGAGGCGGCCCGGGTCCGCGGCGGTCTCGAGGTCGAGCCCGAGGCCGATGTTCCAGTAGCACTTGTCGTAGCCGCCGAGCTGCTCGACGCCGGTGTAGAGCGCGGTCTGGTAGAGACCGGCGCCCTGCCCGCCATGATTGCCCGGCTGGCCGATCGGCTGGACGGTGTAGCGCTCCCCGCTCGGGCAGGCGATGACGACGTCGTCCATGAGCAGCGTCGTCTCGCCGGTCGCGCCCGCGGTGCAGGCGAAGGCGAGCACGGCCGTGTCGCCGCGCGCGCCGCTCACCGGGTCCGACAGGAGCGTCGGCGGGCAGTCGACCTTGGCCGAGCAGAAGATGTCCTCGAAGTTCACGGCGACGTCGAAGAAGCCCTGGTTCGCCTGGCGCATGATGGTGAGATCGAAGTCGACCGGCGTGTCGGCGTTCTCCCGGCACGGCGCGTCGATCTCGCAACCCTCGAGCTCGGGCGTGCCGGCGTCGTCGCGGCACGGGTTCCGCCACGCGGTCGCGCCCGCCACCGACGGGTCGCCTCCGGTCATGGGATGGTCGACGTCGTAGAGGTTCTCGATGGCCAGCGTCACGGTGTTCATGGTGGGCGCGAGCGCCGTCCCGCCGCTGGCGTCGCAGGTGCCGACGTAGGCGATGTCGCCGCCGCGGGCGTTGCCGTAGCGGCCCGCGCAGATGTGGCGCTGCTCCCAGACGAGCCCGTCGGGACCGGTGACGGCCAGCGCGTAGCAGACGTCGGTGACGTCGGGCAGGCTCAGCGGCGCGACCGCGATGCGCAGAGCGCCGGTGCCGGGCGGCGGCCCGCCATCGGCGGCGCAGCCGGCGGCGACGGAGGTCACGGTGAGGGACGCGACGAGCCACGAGGAACGCAGGGCGACTTGCATGAACACGCCTCTTGACGGCGAGAGGGGGCCGCGCGATCCGCAGGTCGCGCGCCCGCACTCTAGCACCCGATTCAGCGTCTCTCCATATCCGTGTCGCTCGACCCCTCCGGCCCGCGACCATGGCGGCCGGGAGCGTCCGCTCGCCGGCCGGCGCCCGACCGACAGGACATCAGAAGTTCTTCTCGAGCTTGTCGATGTCCTCGTAGAGCATGCGCGCCGGCGCCGGCATCGCGGCCGGGTTGGCCTTGCTGCGCTCGGCCGCCTCGGTCGGGTACTCGAGCGTGTACGACACGCGCCAGGTGACCTTCTTCTTGCCGGCGATGGTGGCCGTCCACTTCACGACGCCGTTCGAGTCGCGCTTGGCGCCGTCGGGGAGCCCGATGTCCGACACCTCGATCGACTCGTCCTGCGACACCGGCACGCGGTCGGACAGCTCGAGCACCGTCGGCGAGTCTGACAAATTCTCGGCGGTGAGCAGGAACGACACCTTCAGGATCGACTTCTTGCCCTTGCGCTCGAGCGAGCTCTTCTTGCGGTCGATGCTGCGCGACAGCTTCATGCGGTCGTTCACGCCGAGGAAGGTCGAGAACGTCTCGCCGGGCGCCACGAAGTCGAGCGAGCTCGAGCCGACGAAGGCGCCGTCGGCGAAGAGCGCGATGCGCCCGGGCAGGATGGGCTGGTCGGTGTCGTTCACCAGCTCGGCCGTGCGCACCACGTTCAGCGACACCTCGGGCACCGCCACCTGGCGCACCGTCACCGGGAACTGGCTGGTCGAGATGGGCACGCGCACGGCCTTGCCGTCGGCCCGCACGTTGCGCGCCGACAGCGCCGTGTAGTGCGCCGTCGTGCCGCGCTCGCGCAGCTCCTCGAACGACTGCACCACGCGCTGCTCGAGCTCCTGCTGGCGCTCCCAGTTGCCGCGCCACTCGTCGTTGGTGTTGAGCTGGTTCTGGCTCGAGTAGCTCGACTGCGCCTTCTGGAACGACTCGCCGGCGCGGTTCAGCACCTCCGAGATGCCCGGCCCACCCGAGCCGAGGAGCAGCGCCTGCGCCTCGGGGACGGCCAGCGTGTCGGTCGGCCGCTGCGTCGAGAACGACAGCGCCGCGCCGTCCCAGTCCTCGCCGGTCGTCTGCACCACCGACGCGAACTGCGCCACCGTCACGCTCTTCTGGCCCTCGGCGCGGAGCTCGCCCACCGGCTCCCAGGTCGCGCCCGGCGTGAGGTAGGTCAGCTGCAGCGTCGCGCGCCCGTCGCCCTCGAGCTCGATGACCACCGTCCGCTGCTCGAGCTGCGCGCGCGACTGCAGCTCCTGCTGCGCCTTCTGGCGCGCCGCCAGCTCGGGCTGCAGATCGCGCGTCTTGGTGGCGATGTCGCGGAGCCCGGCCTGCACCTTCCGGAGCCGCGTCGACACGAAGTCGACCGTCTCCTCGAAGGTCTTCATCTTGATGTCGCGCGTGGCCATGTCCTTCGGCAGCTTGTCCATCTGGAAGGCGCGGATGGCCTCGAGCTGGTTCGCCTCGGCCTGGAGCACGGTCTGCTCGTCGGCCAGCGCCTGCAGCTGATCGGTGATGCTGCGGACGGCCACCTCGGCCTGGCGCACGGCGTCCTCGCTGGCCTCGGCCAGGAACGTGCGCTCGACCGACACGTCGCGGATCTTGCCGGCCGACGCCGGCGTCAGCGTCACGCGCACCGACTCCTCGTCGATCCAGCCGGGCAGGTGCGCGATCGTCACACGGCCGCCGCCCGAAGGCAGGTCGACCGAGCCGGTGCGCGTGACCTGCGCCCGATCCGAGTAGACCGTCACCGCCGTGATCTTGGTGGTGATGGGAGGCTGCGGATCGGCGGCGCGAGCGCCGAGCGACAGGCAGAGGGAGGCGATGGCGAGCGGGCCAAGGAGCGGTCGTCGGAGTCGGAGCATCGGAACCTCGCGGGTGTTTGCGTGCGCGACTCTGGCGGCCGCCGGGCGTCGTCGCAAGCGGCGACGCATACGCGCGAGGTGCTTTTCCGATCTTTTACAGGCCGATCAAATCTCGCAGAGCTCGGCGAGACAAGACGAGGTCGGGCTCGCCCGGCGGCCAATGGCCGGGCGAGCCGCGACATGAGCTCACTTCGCCGTCACACGCACCGCGATGCGGCGGTTCTGCGCCTTGCACTCCGGCGTGTCGTTGGCCGGGCACACCGGGAACTCGGGGCCGTAGCCCTCACCCTCGAGGCGGTCGGCCGCGACGCCGAGGTCGACCAGCGCCTTCACCACGGCGTCGGCGCGCTGCTGCGAGATCTTCTTGTTGCCGTCGGCCGGGCCGTCGTTGTCGGTGTAGCCGCCGATCTTGAGCTTGAGGTTCGGGTAGGCCTTCAGGATCTCGACGATGTTGTTGAGCTGGTCCTTCGAGAGCTCCATGTCGAGCTTGGTGCTGCCCGACGCGAAGGTGAGGCGGTCGAAGTTGAACCAGGTGGTCTTGTCGACGACCTTGGTCGCGTCGTCGACGAAGGCGATGAGGCCGGCCTCGACGCCGTTGCCGTTGCCCTTCACCTCGAAGCCGGTCGAGAGCGCCTTGTCGAAGGCCGGGACCTCGCCCGCGACGGGCGCCGGGGCCGCGCCGGCGAGCTCGGTGAGCTTGGCGAGGAGGCCGGTGAGCTCGGCCTCGAGCTTCTTCGTGAGGTCGTCGACCTCGGTGCCCACGGCCTCGACGGCCTTCTCGGCGCCGGCCAGATCCTTGTTGGCGAGCAGCCCGTCGACCTGCGCCACGGCGCCGTCGAGCTTGGCCCTGGCCGCGGTGGCGGCGGTCTTCTGCACGTCGAGCGCCTTCATCAGGTCGGCCACGCCGGCCGCGTCCTGCGGCAGCGCCTTGGCCTTGGCGATGGCGTCGTCGAGCTTGGTGGTGTCGGCCGCGAGCGGCGGGCCGAGCTTCTCGCCGAGCGCCGCGGCGCTCTTCTTGACGGCCGCGATGCGCGCGTCGGCCTCGAGGACGTCGACGTTCTTCTGCACGTCGGCGAGCACGGCGTCGGACGCCTTGAGGCCACCGCCCACGTCGGCGTCGACCGACGTCATGACCTTCTTCAGGTCGTCTTCCTTGCCGGCCTTCACGGCCGCGTCGACCTGCGCCGGGACGCCGTCGAGCAGGCCCTTCAGCTTGGCGAGGTTGTCGGCCTGGCCGGTGAGCTTGCCGACCAGGTCACCGATGCCCGGCGTCTCCGCCGGCAGGCCCTTGGCCTTCTGCAGCAGCGCCTCGACGGTGGTGATGCCGGACTGGAGCTGCGGCTTGTACTTGTCGACCAGACCCAGCGCCTGGGCCTTCATGGCCGTCAGATCCTTGCCCTTGCAGGCTGCGGCCGACAGCGCGAACGCGACGACGATCATGGGAATCACACGACGCGAAAACATCACAGTTCTCCTGGATTCGGTGGGCGCCTCGAGCGAGGTCGCAGCGCCGGTTGGCCCGGCGCGCGCGGTCTAGCGCGCGCGCACTGCGCCGTCGATTGCCAAATGCGCCGACTGCAACCGCTCGTCGCTCGCCTCAGCGCGCGATGAAGTCCCAGGTGGGCCGCACGCGACCATCGGCGAACGTCGCTCCGCGCGCGCACCAGGGCGTGTCGCCGTGGCGATCCGCCCGCACGTCGAGCGCCACGATGCCGATCGCCGCCACCGGGCGCACCTCGCCGGCCTCGGCCACGCCGTCGCCGTCGTCGCTCCACAGCGCCAGGCCGTCGAGCTCGCCGCCGCGCAGCGCGCCGTCGCCGTCGTCGTCGAGCGCGGCCAGCGCGGCGTAGCCGTCGCGCCAGAAGACCCAGAAGGTCACCGAGCCGAAGAGCTCGAGGCCGCTGGCGATGGCGCCGGCGCCGCTGGGATCCCACACGAGCCAGGCGCCGCGTCCCGGCACGACCCAGCCGAAGCCGCGCCCGGAGCGCGTGCCATCCAGATCGAAGCGCACGTCGGCCCGCGCGTCGACGACCGCGTCGAGCCCGACGTCGTCGATGAGCGGCACGACGATGGGCGTGATGGGCCGCGGGAAGCTCTCGACCTTCTCGATGCGCGCGCGCAGCGCGGCGATCTCGGCGGCGTCGGCTTGCGCGTCGAGCAGATCGACGAGGTAGCGTGCCGCCTCCCAGGCGATGCCGAAGTCGCCCATGCCCCACTGCTGCTTGTCCTTCTCGGTGGCCCAGGCGCGGTCGCCGATGGCGCGGAGCCGCTTCACGCCCTCGGCGCGCGCCTCGCCGCTCTGCTGCGCCAGACACCAGGCCAGGCCGAGCTCCACCGCGTCATTCGGGGCCACGGCGAGGCCCAGGCGATAGAGCCGGATGGCCGCCTCGAGGTGCGCCTCGATGGCGGGCGTGCGCTTGGCCTGGCGATCGAGTCGACCCGCCCACGGCACCTCGGGCGGGAGGTAGCCCCACCACGGCGCGTCGCGGCGATCGTCGACCGTCACCGTGGCGCGCGCCGTCGACCAGGCCAGCGCGTGCAGCCGCGCCAGCTCGAAGGCGATGCTGGCCTTGCCCGGGTCGGCGGCGATCGCCTTCTCGGCGTCCTTGCCGAGCTGCCGCTCGAGGTTGGCGATGAGCCGCGCGACCGGCACCTCGTGGGTCTTCACGGCCATGAACTCGGCGCGGGCGGCCGAGCCGACGAGCGCCAGCGCGGCGAGCAGGGAGGCGACGACGAGGCGGGCATTGCGCATGCGTCGGTGATAGCGGCGACCTCGCGCGTTGTCACGCGCGGCGCCCGCCGATACAGTCCCGGCGCTCGACCGCATGCCACGCTCCGCCCGCCCGCTCGTCTCTCTCGTCGCGCTCGTCGCGCTCCTCGCCGTCGCGTCGATCGTCAGCGCGCTCGCCCCCGACGCGCGCGCCGAGCCGCCGCTCCGCCGCCGCACGCCGCTCCTGCCGCTGCTCGACGAGGGCGCCGTCGCGCCGCCTCTGGTGGTGCGGCAGGCCGCCCTCGAGGCGTGCATCCCGTCGCTCTATCCCAACATGTGGTCGCCCTTGCCCGAGGCGCTCCGGAAGGCGGAGCAGCGCGTCACGCTGTCGACCTTCCCGGGCGGCAAGTTCGAGCTCCGCGACGCGCTGCTCGTGCCCGTGCCGCGCCGGATGAGCTTCGAGCTCACCGCCCCCGAGGAGGCGCGCCTCGACTTCGAGTACCACCTCTTCGCGTGCGGCCACGCCATCAAGCACGTGACGATGCGCGTGACCATCGAGGACGCCAACGGGACCAGCGAGCAGGTGGTGCCGCTGCCGCCGCAGAAGCCCGGCGAGCCGCGCTGGTCGACGGTGTCGCTCGAGCTGCCGGTCGCGGCCGAGGGCGCTTTCCGCCTGACGCTCGCCTTCGAGGTGCCGCGCGCCGAGGCCGGCGCGGTGCTGGCCTGGGCCGAGCCGGCCGTGAGCGGCCGCCCGCCCGGCGAGCTCGGCCCGGCCGACACCAACGTCCTCTGGATCGTCATCGACTCGGCGCGCTCGGACGCGCTCGGCCCGGCGCGCGCGTTCCCGTCGCCGACCCCCAACCTCGATCGCCTGTTCGGCGACGGCACCGCCTTCTCCCAGGCCTACGCCATGAGCAACCAGACGCGCACCTCGACGACCGCGATGCTCGGCTCGGTGCACCCCTCGATCGGCGGCTTCCAGCCGCACGACTGGGAATTTGCCAAAAACCGGCTGAAGAACTTCTACCGCGATCGTCCGCCGCTCGTGACCGAGCTCCTCGCGGCCGCCGGCTGGCGCGTGGCGCACATCGGCGACAACATCTTCCTGTGGGGCTCGAACCCGTCGGGGGTCGACGCCGGATTCCCCCACATCGACGACTATCGCGTCGACGAGCAGGACGCGCGCCTCGTGACCGAGGGTGCCGCCGCCTTCGCCGAGGCGCACCGCGCCGAGCGCTGGTTCCTCATGCTCGAGTACCTGGCGCCGCACACGCCCTACCAGCCGCCGCACGAGTGGCAGGCCGCCGCCGACGCGCTGCCGGGCGAGAGCCACCTCGGGCCCGAGCACCACCTGCCGCGGAGCTACGTCGGCGAGCTCATGTGGGTCGACAAGAACGTGGCCGATCTCATCGCGCGCCTCGACGCGCTCGACCTCACGCAGCGGACGCTCGTCATCGTCACGGCCGACCACGGCGAGGTCATGCTGCGCTGGCACGACTGCGCGTCGGCGCGCGTGAAGCTGCGCTGCGGCTATAACCACAGCGTCACCGTCTACGACGACGAGCTGCACGTGCCGCTGACCTTCCACCTGCCGGGGCGCGTCGCCTCGGGGCGCGTCATCGACACGCCCGTCTCGCACGCCGACATCGTGCCGACGATCCTCGACCTGGTCGGCCTGCCGCCCGCGCCGGGCATGGCCGGGCGATCGATCCTCGAGGCGCTGGAGGGCGGCCCGCTCGCGCCGGCGCCGATCTACGCCGACGGCCGCCTCGCCTCGGCGCTGCGCGACGGCGAGTGGAAGCTCATCGTGCACGCGCCCGACGACGACGCCGCCACCCGGGCGCGCTACACCAAGGAGGGCGGCGAGTATGCGCGCGAGGAGCTCTTCGATCTGAGCACCGACCCCGACGAGACCACCAACCTGTCGAGCGCGCGCCCCGAGGTGCTGCAGTCGATGCTCGCCAAGATCGCCTCCGTGCGCGCCGAGCTGGCCCAGCGCTTCGCGCCGGCGGTCGTCGCGCCCTGAGCTTGTCGCGCCGCGCGCCCTCGCGCTAGACCCTCGGCATGCACGCCCGACCTCCCATCGCCGCCGTCTTCGTCGCCTCGCTCGCGCTCTCGCTCGCCGCCGTCGCCGGCGCCGCGCGCGCCGACGCCGTGCCGCCGCCGCCCGCGGACTGCCCCGCCGGCGCGATCGGCATCACCGGTCACAACGGACCCTCCTGCACGCCGATGGCCTGCAGCGAGGACAAGGACTGCGTCGACGCGATGGGCTTCGACAAGCGCCCGCGCACCTGCCAGGAGCTGGCGCTGTGCGTCGAGGAGCGCCACGAGAAGAGCCAGTCCGGCTGGAGCCACGGCACCGATCTCACGCTGCGCGTCGCCCGGCTCGGCCTGCGGCGCCGACGGCGCCTGCGCGGTCGGCACCTGCGAGCGCGGCAAGCACTGCGTCGTCGCCGGGACCACGCCCGCGCCCGCGACGACGCCGCCGCCCGCGACTACGCCGCCGCCCGCGACGACACCGCCCGCGACCACGCCGCCGCCCGCCACCACGCCGCCCGCGACCACGTCGGCGCCGACGCCCACGACGGCCAAGCCGTCGGGGTGTGGCGGCTGCGCGGCCGGTGATGCGTCGTCGGCGCTGGCCGCGGCGCTGGCGCTCTGGGCAATCGCGCGCTCGGCGCGTCGGCGGGCTTGACGCCGACCGCGGCATGATACATCGAGGCCCGTCACGGGCCCGCGACGTCTGCGGCCCGAGGAGGACGTGCATGGCTCGTGTGCTCATCATCGGTGCCGGCGGGGTCGGCGGGGTCGTCGCCCACAAGTGCGCTCAGGTGCCGGAGGTCTTCGAGGAGATCTGCCTCGCCAGCCGCACGAAGTCGAAGTGCGACGCCATCGCGGCGCAGATCAACCGGCCCATCCAGACGGCCGGCGTCGACGCCGAAGACATGTCGCAGATGAAGCGCCTCATCCACGAGTTCGCGCCCGAGCTCATCATCAACGTGGCGCTGCCGTACCAGGATCTGGCGATCATGGACGCCTGCCTCGAGACCGGCGTGCACTACCTCGACACCGCCAACTACGAGCCGAAGGACGTCGCCAAGTTCGAGTACAGCTGGCAGTGGGCCTACCGCGAGCGCTTCGAGAAGGCCGGCCTCACCGCCATCCTCGGCTGCGGCTTCGACCCGGGCCAGACCAACATCTACTGCGCCTGGGCGCAGAAGCATCACTTCGACGAGATCCACACCGTCGACATCATGGACTGCAACGCCGGCAGCCACGGCAAGGCGTTCGCCACCAACTTCAACCCCGAGATCAACATCCGCGAGATCACCCAGCGCGGGCGATATTGGGAAAATGGCGAATGGAAGGAGACCGAGCCACTCTCGGTCCACACGCCCTTCGACTTCGCCGAGTGCGGCGTGAAGGACATGTACCTCCTCTATCACGAGGAGCTCGAGAGCCTGGTCCAGAACCTGAAGGGCCTCCAGCGCATCCGCTTCTGGATGACCTTCGGCCAGCAGTACCTGACGCATCTGCGCGTGCTCGAGAACGTCGGCATGACCTCCATCAAGCCGGTCACCTACAACGGCGTCGAGATCATCCCGCTGCAGTTCCTGGCCGCCGTCCTGCCCAAGCCCGAGTCGCTCGGCGAGAACTACAGCGGCAAGACCAACATCGGCTGCTGGATCGAGGGCGTGAAGAACGGCGAGCCGCGCCGCTACTACATCTACAATGTGTGCGACCACGCCGCCTGCTGGGCCGAGGTGAAGTCGCAGGCCATCAGCTACACGACCGGCGTGCCGGCCATGCTGGGCGCCAAGCTCCTGCTCGAGGGCGCCTGGAAGAAGCCCGGCGTGTGGAACGTCGAGCAGCTCGACCCCGATCCCTTCATGGCGCAGATCGGCAAGTACGGGCTGCCCTGGGTGGAGACCTGGCCGAACGAGAAGCTGCCGCTGTGAGCAGCCCCACCAGCAGCGAGACCGACATCCGCGACCTCGACTGGGCGCGCGTTCCATCGCCGTCCTTCGTGGTCGACCTGCGCCTCCTCGAGCGCAATGCGCGGGCGCTGGGACGCGTGCGCCAGGAGGCCGGCTGCACCGTGCTCCTGGCGCTGAAGGGCTTCTCCATGTGGAGCACCTTCGGCGTCATCCGGCCGCACCTCGACGGCTGCGCCGCGTCGGGGCCGATCGAGGCGCAGCTGGCGCGCGACGAGTTCGATCGCGGCCACGGCAAAGAGGTCCACACCTACGCGCCGGCCTTCTCCGAGCGGGACCTGGCCGAGACGCTGCGCTTCAGCGACCACATCATCTTCAACTCGCCGGCCCAGCTGGCGCGCCACCTGCCGGCCATCGAGGCGGCGCGCGCCGGCGGCAAGCACGTCGAGCTCGGGCTGCGCGTGAACCCGGAGTACTCGGAGATCGAGACCGAGCTCTACAACCCGTGCGCGCTCGGCTCGCGCCTCGGCACGCGCAGGGACGCCATCGGCAAGGACCTGCCGGCCGGCCTCGACGGGCTTCACTTCCACGCGCTGTGCGAGCAGGGCGCCGACGTGTTCGCGCGCGTCCTGTCGCATGTCGAGCAGAAATTCGGCGACTGGTTTGACAAAATGTCACAGTGGCTGAACTGCGGCGGCGGACACTGGATCAGCAAGCCCGACTACGACGTCGAGCTGCTGGTGCGCACCATCCGCGAGCTGCGCGCGCGCCACCCGCACCTCCAGGTCATCCTCGAGCCGGGCGAGGCCGCGGCCACCTCGACACCGGCGTGCTGGTGGCGACCGTGCTCGACATCGTCAGCGGCGGCACGCTGCCGGTGGCGGTGCTCGACGTGTCGGCCACGGCCCACATGCCCGACGTGCTGGAGATGCCGTACCGGCCCATCATCCACGGCGCCGGCGACGCCGGCGCGACGCCGCACACCTATCGCCTGGGCGGGCCGACCTGCTTGGCCGGCGACGTCATCGGCGACTGGTCGTTCGCGGCGCCGCTGTCGCCCGGCGACCGCGTCGTCTTCGCCGACATGGAGCCAGTACACCATGGTGAAGACCACCATGTTCAACGGCCGCGGCACCCCGTCGCTGTGCACCTGGGACGGCGAGGACCTCGTCATCCAGCGCACCTTCGGCTACGCCGACTACCGCGCGCGCCTGTCCTGACGTGTCCGCAGGGGGCCGCCGCGCAGGCGGCCCTCATGCCCGTGGCGCGCCCGGCGCTCGCCGCGCTATGCTGCCCGCGCGCCGCGCCACCTCCGGCGCGCCGCACATCGCGGGGCCGCGGTCGCGGCTTCGCCAGCCCTTGTGAGGCAGCCATGTCCAGCTCACGCATCGACCTCTCCGAGCCCTGCGCGCACGTCGCCGACATCACCATCCACTCGGTGCATCGCCCGGCCAAGGGCTGCGAGGACTGCCTGCGCATCGGCGGCCGCTGGGTCCACCTGCGCTACTGCTCACCTGCGGGCACGTCGGCTGCTGCGACTCGTCGCCCACAAGCACGCGACCGCGCACTTCCACGAGACGCAGCACCCCATCGTGACCTCGGCCGAGGTCGGCGAGGAGTGGGCCTGGTGCTACGCCCACGCGCGCGTGCTGCAGTGAGCGAGGCGGTCGCGCCCCCGGTCTTCCGGCGCGAGCAGACCTTCCCGACGCTCACCGCGGCGCAGATCGCGCGCATCCGGCCCTTCGGCGTCGAGCGCGAGGCCGCGGCCGGCGAGCTCATCTGGGAGCAGGGCCAGGACGACGTGCCGTTCATGGTGGTGCTCGATGGCGAGCTCGAGGTGGCGCACCCCGACCTCCACGGCGAGCACCCGATCGTGACGCACGGGCCGGGCCAGTTCACCGGCGAGCTGAACCTCATCACCGGTCGCCGCGCGCTGGTGCGCGGCCGCGCGCACACGGCGCTGCGGCTGCTGGCGGTCGAGCGGCGCGCATGCGCGAGCTGGTGCAGACCGACGCCGAGCTGGGCGAGCTCATCCTGCGCGCCTTCATCCTCCGGCGCGTGGCGCTGCTCGAGCGCAAGGCCGGCGACGTCGTGCTCATCGGCTCTGCGCCACTCGGCCGGCACGCTGCACCTCCAGGAGTTCCTGACCCGGAACGGCCACCCCTTCTGCTACGTCGACGTCGAGCGCGACCTGGGCACCCAGGCGATGCTCGACACCATCCACGTGACGACCGACGACATGCCGGTGGTCGTGTGCCGCGGCGATCGCGTGCTCAAGAACCCGACCATCCCCGAGGTCGCCGAGTGCCTCGGCCTCAACACCGCGCTCGACCCGACGGCGGTGCGCGACCTGGTCGTGGTGGGCGCCGGCCCGGCCGGGCTGGCGGCCGCCGTCTATGCGGCCTCGGAGGGCCTCGATGTGCTCGTGCTCGAGGCCGAGTCGCCCGGCGGCCAGGCCGGCTCGAGCTCGAAGATCGAGAACTACCTCGGCTTCCCGACCGGCATCTCGGGCGGCGCCCTGGCCGCGCGCGCCTTCACCCAGGCCGAGAAGTTCGGCGCCGAGATCGTCGTGGCGCGCCCGGCCGTGCGCATGCGCTGCGAGGCGCGACCCTACGTCATCGAGCTCGGCGACGGCACGAGCGTCCTCGCCAAGACCATCGTCATCGCCACCGGCGCCGCCTACCGCAAGCCCGACATCGCCGACCTCCAGCGCTTCGAGGGCCTCGGCGTCTACTACGGCGCCACCCACGTCGAGGCGCAGCGCTGCGACGCCGACGAGGTGGTCATCGTCGGCGGCGGCAACTCGGCCGGCCAGGCCGCGGTGTTCCTGGCCAAGAACGCGCGCCACGTGCACCTGCTGGTGCGCGGCCCGGGCCTCGCCGACACCATGTCGCGCTACCTCATCCGCCGCATCGAGGAGGCGCCCAACGTCACGCTGCGGCCGTTCACGCAGATCGTCGCGCTGGACGGCGAGCGCCAGCTCGAGCGCGTCACCTGGCTCGACGCCGCCACCGGCGAGCGCACCACCAAGGACATCCGCCACGTCTTCATCATGACCGGCGCCGTGCCCAACACCGGCTGGGTCGAGGGCTGCGTGGCGCTCGACGAGAAGGGCTTCGTCAAGACCGGCGCCGACCTCGGCAAGGACGACCTCGCCACCTGGGGCTGGCCGCGCGAGCGCCCGCCGCACCTCCTCGAGACCAGCACGCCGGGCGTCTTCGCCGTCGGCGACGTGCGCTCGCTCAGCGTGAAGCGCGTGGCCTCGGCGGTCGGCGAGGGCGCCATCTGCGTCTCGCTGGTGCACCGCGCGCTGGGCGAGTGAGTACGCTCGATGTAGCCTCGAGCGCGGAGGTCGCCCCCATGCCCACGCTCGCGCTCATCCCTCACCTGGTCGTCGACGACGCCGCCCGCGCCATCGAGTTCTACTGCAACGCCTTCGGCGCCATCGAGCGCTCGCGCCACGCCGACTCGAGCGGCCGCATCGTGCACGCCGACCTCGACCTCGGAAGCTCCAAGCTCTCGCTCGCCGACGAGAGCCCCGACTGGAACGCGCTCGGCCCGAAGCAGCGCGGCGGCACCTCGGTCGTCATGACGCTCGAGGTCGACGCCGACGTCGACGCGCTCTGGGCCCGCGCGCTCGACGCCGGCGCCACCGTCATCTATCCGCTCGCCGACCAGTTCTACGGCGCGCGCCAGGGCCGCGTGGCCGATCCGTTCGGCCACCAGTGGCGCATCAGCATGACGACCGAGTACGTGAGCGACGCCGAGATCCAGCGGCGCATGGCCGCCTGGGAAGCCGCCAACCCACCGAAGGGTTGACCGCGCGCGCCTGGGAAGCCACCCGGCCGCGAATCTACAGCCGGCTGTAGACGCGGGTGACGCCTGCTCCGGAGCGTGGCAATCTCGGCGCCATGGCAAGACAGATCGCGAGCATCGACACGCTGCGCGCGCGCGCCGAGGAGCTGACGGCCGGGGTCGTCGCCGATCTCGGCCTCGTCGCGTCCACCTTCTGGAGCATCGGCGAGAAGCTCCACGAGCTGGTCGACCAGCGCCTCTACCGCGCGCTCGGCTACTCCACCTTCGCCGAGTACGTCGAGGCGCGCCTCGATGTCGCCATCGCGCAGGCCTACAAGATGGTGCGCGTGGTGCGGAGCTACACGCGCGTCGACGCCGAGCGCATCGGGCTCGAGCGCGCGGTGGCGCTCATCCCGTACGCCAAGCTGGTGCGCACCGATCCCGGCCTGCTCGTGCGCGAGGACGCGCGCATCGGCGACGTGCCGGTGAGCGAGGCCAGCCGCCGCCACATCGAGCGCGCGGCGGCCGAGCGGCGGGCGGCCATCGCGGCGCGGCGCGCTCGGGCTCCGGCCGCGCGCCAGGCCAAGCGCGACACGCGGCGCGCCATCGACGGCGTGCGCGGCCTGCTGGCCGAGGCCGGCATCGGCCGCATCAAGGTCGAGCACGCGAGCGGCGACGACGCCATCGTCGTGCGCATCCCGCGCCGCGCGCTGCTCCGGCTCTTCCCCGGCTGAGGCGCCGGGACCACAAACGCAAGCGGCGGACCCCGTGAGGGATCCGCCGTGCGATGCTACTCGTTCCGCGCGCTTGCTCGCGGGATTTGGGTAGAGCTCGTCACACCTCCTGCTTGGCCGCCCGGCGCAGCCGGACGAGGACCATCAGAACCGCTCCCATCATCGCCGCCAGCGTGCTCGCGCCGGCGCCATTGCAACCACCCGCCACCAGGGGCTCATCGACCGTCACCTCGATGGTGCCCTCGCTGGTCCGACCCGAGATGTCGCGCGCCGTCACGGTGACCGCGTGCGTCCCGGCGTCCGCCTCGAACGAGACCGTCCAGTAGCCCTTGCGGTCGGCCATCGTGCTGGCCACCAGCTTGCCGTCGACGCGCGTCTCGATGGAGGCGCGCTGCTCGGCGCGGCCGGCCAGGACGATGGGGTCGCCGACGAGGACACCCCGCTCGCGGACGATGCTCAGCAGCGGAGCCGACACGTCGACGGTGAAGAAGCTCTCGGTGCGGGTGTGGTTGCCGGCGCGGTCGGTCGCGGTCACGGCGAAGTCGTGGACACCGGCGGCGAGCTCGTCGAAGAGGGCGATGGACCAGCGGCTGTCGGCGCCGGCGATGACCGAGTCGACGCGGTGGCCGTCGACCGCGAGCACCACCTCGCTGCCCGGGTCGGTCGTGCCGTGGAAGACGGGGCGCGTGTCGGTGATGGTCGTCTGGTCGAGGTCGCCGGCCATCGCCAGGCCCGGGTTCACGGTGTCGATGGTGATGGTGACGCTGTCCGACGAGGTCCAGCCGGCTTCGTCGGTGACGTCGACCAGGTAGGTGTAGGTGCCGTCGGCGAGGCGGGGCAGGAGGACGTTCCACTCGCCCGAGTCGGGGACGTCGACGATGGCGTCGACGCCGTGGCCGGTGACGTGGAGCGTGGTGCGCGGCTCGGCGCGGCCGCTGATGATCTCGGGCGAGCGGGCGTAGAAGGCGCCGTTGTTCGGGCCCTGGATCTTCACCACCGGCGCCTCGAGGTCGATCTGGAACTGGACGCGCGCGACCGACACGTTGCCGGCGTCGTCGGTGGCCGAGGCGGCGATCTCGTGCCAGCCGTTGCCGAGCCAGTGGAGGTGGGTCCAGGCGCCGTGCTCGTCGGCCGTGGCCGGGGCGTCGATGCCGTCGATCTTGATGGAGAGGCGGGCGCTGGGCTCGACCTCGCCCACGAACTGGACCTCGCCGCTGGCGCCGATGGTGGTCGGCAGCGGCGCGAGGATGGCCACCGTCGGGCCCTTGGTGTCGACGTCGAAGTCGACGTGGCTCGAGGCCGAGCCGGTGACGGCGACGATGGTGTGCGCGCCGTCGGGCAGCGCCATGCGCGGGTTCCACACCCACTTGCCGCCGGCGTCGGCCACCACCATGTCGCTGGTCTTGTCGCAGCCGATGTGGATGGCGGCGCCGGCGGGGGCGCGGCCGGCCACGATGAGCTTGGGCTGGTTGGTGAGCACGCCGTCGATGGGGCGCTCGATGACGAGCTCGCCGCAGGCCGAGGCGAAGCAGAGTGAGCTCTGGCACATCGAGTCGCGATCGCAGGCGGCACCGACCTCGCCCAGCGCGATGCAGCTCGTGCCACCGCAGTAGCTGCCCGACGGGCACTCGCTGTCGGCGCCGCACACGGCCTCGCGCCACTCGTCGGCCATGGCGGCGGGGGCGAAGGCGACGGCGCCCGCGAAGGCCGTTCCGATGACGGTCCGGCGCGAGAAGATAGACTTGTAGAACCCCACCATCGCTGTTCCCCTTGCGAGTCGGCTGACCGGGTTCCCCTGCGCGTGACGGCGCTTGATGGACCCGTGCAACAGACATCGGCAGCGCGGCTCGGCGATCGGAGAACTTTCGTCACGAAAGGTTGCGGAGGCGGTCCAAGCCTCTGAAACCATGGCGCCTGAGCGATCGGTCGAGGGCCACTGTTTCGGCGCTGTTTCGGGCGGCGGGGGCGTCGGGTCGCGGGCCTTGGCGGCCGGGTCGAAACATGAGACTCCGAGCGCTGATTGGGTCAGGCACGCCTGGCCTCGCCTCGGTTCAGGCGCAACGCTCCCACGATAGGAGACCCCCGGATGACGACCACTGGCCTGCGCGACTTCCTCGAAATCCCCTACGACAAGCTCGAGGAGATGAACCTCGACGTGAAGCAGGCGCGCCTCGACCGGAAGGACGGCGAGACGCTGCGCGAGGAGCGCACGAAGTACCTGAGCGACGAGCGCCGCATCAAGGCGGTCACCGTGTGCTTCACCGACCTCGAGGGTCGGCTGCACATGCTCGACTACGACAAGAAGTTCCTGCTCAAGAGCGCCGACAACCTCACCTTCGACGGCAGCTCGGTGCGCGGCTTCTCGGCCCAGCACGAGTCGGATCTGCGCCTGGCCCTCGACTGGCCGGCCTTCTACTGGCTGCCCGCCGACATCTTCGGCCCGGGCAAGGTGCTGCTCTTCGCCGACGTCATGAGCCGCGACGGCACGCCGTACGCCTCCGACCTCCGCGCCAAGCTCAAGGCCTACGCCTCGAAGCTCTATATGAAGGAGCAGACGGTCTGCCACATCGCCCCCGAGATCGAGGGCTTCCTCTTCAAGGGTCGCGACGCCGAGCGCCGCTACCACGAGACCGGCAAGTTCGAGTACGTGTCGGAGGGCGGCTACTACCACTCGCTGCCCGGCGACTCGCTGCGCACCTTCATCGACACCGCGGCCGAGGTGCAGCGGGCGATGGGCTTCCAGAACGAGAAGGACCATCCCGAGGTGGCGCCGAGCCAGTTCGAGATGAACTTCAACTACTCGGAGGCGCTCATCACGGCCGACCAGGTGCAGCTCTACAAGCTGCTCTGTCGCCAGGTGGCGGCCAAGCTCGACATGACGGCGTGCTTCCTGCCGAAGCCGGTGACCGGCATCAACGGCAACGGCATGCACACCAACATGTCGTTCTCGAAGGCGGGCAAGAACCTCTTCTGGGGTCCCGACGGCAACGACGGCCTGTCGGACGCGGGCTGGAGCTCGATCGGTCGCATCCTCGAGTCGGGCCTCGACCTCTGCCTCGTGCTCAACTCGAGCGTGAACGCCTACCGCCGGCTCGACCCGCACTTCGAGGCGCCGAACCAGATCAAGGCCTCGGCCAACAACCGCGGCGCCATGGTGCGCATCCCGACCGGCAACGAGCGCTCGGCGCGCATCGAGGTGCGCTCCGTCGCCCCCGACGCCAACCCGTACATGGTGTTCTACACGCTCATGCGCACGGCGTTCGAGGGCAAGACCTCGCTCACGCCCGAGCAGATGAAGGGCGGGACGACGACGCTGCCCGACAACATCTACGACGCCATCCGCCTGTTCGCGAACAGCAAGACCATGGTCGAGTACCTGGGCGAGACCGTCCACGCCAAGTTCGTGGAGATCAAGCAGGCCCAGGCCGACCGCTGCTCGAAGGCGCTCGGCTCGCTCATCAAGGTGCCGGAGATCCAGTTCCACCACGAGGTCACGAACCAGTACCTCTGGAACAAGTTCTGATAGCGGCGCGCCAGCCCGCCCGAGCGGGCTAGACGCAAGGCAGGCGAAACGAGGAGGCCCGCATCACGCGGGCCTCTTCGTCTTTGGAGCCCGGGCGGGGGCCGCGCGCTCAGGGCTTCGGGCGCAGCAGCGCGAGCGTCGCGGTGAAGCGGCGGCCGACCGCGTCGTCGCCGGGTGCTCCCGTGAAGGTCGCGACCTGCGCGCGGTCGCCGTCGACAACGAAGCGCACCACCATGTGCTGGGTGCCGTCGCTCGAGGCGAAGACCAGGTCGCGCGCGTAGCGGCCGTCGACGGTGAGGTCGGTGTGGCTCGCCTCCTTGAAGCCGGTGTCGCGCTCGGTGTCGATGCTGGCCTGGGCGAAGAGCTCGGCGGGCGCGCGCTTCTGGGCGAAGCCGTCGAGGAAGATGCAGCGCAGCTGGTAGTGGCGCGCGCCGAGCTGGAGGTAGTGGGTGGCGACGGCGTCGGCGAACTGCCCGCTCGGCCACGCGGGCATGCTGACCTGGCTCAGGCACTCGGCCGAGCGCACGGTCACGTCGTGGCCGGCCGGCGCCTCGGGCCGGACGCTGGCGGCGAAGCGCCGGGCCACGTCGCGCGCCACGCCCAGCGCGAGCGTGCCGTGGATGCGGCTGTTCTTGCCGATGGCGTTCACGTGCAGCTCGGCGACCTTGCCGTCGGCGCCGGTGAGGGTGGCCGCGAGCTGGTTCGGCGCGCTCTCGGTCACGGCGCCGCGCGTCCAGGTGGCATCGAAGCTGGCCACGTCGGCGTCCATGGCCTCGCGGGCCATGGATGCCTCGGTGCGGGCCGCGAAGTAGCCGGGCGGGATGTCGCGGCAGGCGTAGACCAGGCGGCTGCCGTCGGGCCGGCTCACCGCGTGCGTCGTCATGACGATGTCGCCGAAGGCGCTGGGCGTGACGTTGCGGCCGCTCTCGGGCAGCGCGTCGAGCTCGAAGGTCGCGTCGCAGGACGCCGAGTGCCAGGTGTGCCAGGCCGAGGTCGAGCCGCAGGCTGCGAGCGGCAGCGCCAGCGCGAGCACGAGCGGGGGCAGGGGGAAGGCGGGCGAACGCCGGGGACGGTCGTGGTTCATGACGGCTCCTCCAGTCCTCGTCCGAGGGATACCACGCGTCGCGCCCGGTGACACCTCGGGCCCGGCGGTCTATGGTCGCGGCCTCATGCTCCGCGCCCGTCACGCCCTCGTCCCGCGTCTCGTCGTCGCCTGTCTCGTCGGCCTCATGCTGTGGCTCGGCGCGGTGCCGCCGGCCGGCGCGCGCTCGGGCGGGAGCGGCGGCGGCTTCAGCCGATCGTCCGGCTCGCACTCGTCGGGCTCGTCGCACTCGTCGAGCTCGCGCTCGTCGGGGTCGTCGTATCGCTCGAGCGGTCGCGGCGGCGGCACCGTCATCGTCATGTCGCCGGCGGCCACCGCCGCGCTCATGATCGGCTTCGTCTCGGTCTTCATCGTCATCGTCGTGATCGCGTCGGCCAAGAAGCGCGCCCAGGCGAACGCCGAGAAGCTGAGCGTCGGGCGCGTGCAGCTGGCCTTCGAGGCCAAGCCGACCAAGGGCCTGCGGAGCGCCATCGAGGCGGCCGTGCGCGACTCCGATCCGTCGAGCGGGCTCGGCCTGTGGCGGCTCTCGCAGCGCGTGCTCGACCGCGTCGGGGCGAGCCTCGACCACGTCGCCTACGCCGGCTTCCTGCAGGAGGATCGACTGACGCCGTTCGCCGGCGAGGGGCGCTTCAACGCGCTCGCGGCCGAGGCGCGCGCCTTCTTCGACCGCGAGGTGGTGAGGAAGGACGCCGGCGGCCTGGTCGAGACGGCGCGGAACTCGGACAAGGCCAACGAGCTCACCGACGAGGACGGCGACTTCGGCATCGACGAGTACTTCGTCGTGACGCTGGTCATGGCCGCGCAGGCCGGGCCCATCGGGCTCCCGGCCGCGCTCGGCGGCATGGTCGACGTGAAGGCCGCCGTCGACGCCATGACCGCCGTCTCCTCGTCGCGCCACGTGGGCTTCGAGGTCGTGTGGACGCCGGCCGCCGAGAGCGACATCCTCGGCCGCGACGAGCTGCTGGTGGCGTTCCCGGCGCTCGCGCCGCTGTGATGGCGAGGGTTCGACTCGAGGAACGCGGAGGGCGCATGTCGTTCCGAGCTCGCGGCGCGGGAGCCGCGGTGATGAGCGTGCTCATGCTCGCGGCGGCATCGCTGCCGGCCCGCGCCGACGGGCCGCTACCCACGACCGACGAGCCGCGCGCGCTGCGGCTCGGCGCCTACCTCGACGGCTTCGCGGCCCTCGAGCGCCACCAGCGCGTGCAGCAGGGGCTCGCCAGCCTGACCTTCGGCCTCGGCCTCGGGCTCAGCGGCATCGGCCTCCTCTCCGAGGAGGACGACGCCACGCCGGTGCGGCTGGCGGGCTTCACCTTCATCGGCGTCGGCGGGCTGAGCACGCTGTTCTCGGTCATCCAGATGGCCAGCGACGGCGATCTCACCGATCTCGCCCGGAGCTACGCCGCGCGCCCGAAGGACGCGGACACCGTCGCGCGCTACGAGCGCGCGCTCGACAAGGCCGTCGACGGCTATCGCAGCGAGCGCCGCACCACGGCCATCATCGTGACCGTGACCGGCGTGGCGGGGCTCGTGCTCGCCAGCGCCGTCGCCATCGATCGCGGCGGCGTGGGCGGCGACACCGGCCTGGCCATCGGCGTCACGGCCGGGCTCACCGGCGCCGGCATCTATCAGCTGACGTCGTACCAGACCGCGGTCGAGGACCTCTGGGACGTGTATCGGCGCGAGGGCGCCCTGCCCGCGAGCGCCGGCCTCTCGCTCGCACCCGCGCTGGCGCCGGTCGACGGCGGCCTGGTCCTCGGCGCGAGCGGCAGCTTCTGACGCCGCGTCGCGCTGCGTCCTTCCCGCGCGTCGGCGAGGCCCGCGGCGTCGTCAGTTGAGGAAGTAGGCGACCGCGAGCGCGCCGGCGACGTAGACCGTGCCCTCGATGAAGCCGGCGCCGGCGTTCTGGTCGCTGACGATCTCGTGCTTGAAGGTCGAGCCGCGGAGCAGCAGCCGATCGCCGGCCCAGCGCAGCACGAGCACCAGCACCGCCGAGACCGCGAGGTCGACGCCGAGCGACAGCAGATCGGCCGCCCAGCCCCCGCCCGGGCCGCTCAGCGCGGCCTCGACCACGATGCCGACGGCGATGAGGATGCCGGCCATCGGCAGCGCCGCGGCGACGTTCTTGCGGCGCACCTCGGCGATGTCGTCGTACGGCGTCAGCCACTGGTAGCCGAGCGACAGCGCCACCAGCGCGACCTGCCCGATGAGCACCCACACGAGGCGCTCGCCGAGCGGCGAGTCGTGGCCCAGCGCCGCGCGCAGGACGAAGGCGGTGGCGAGGTTGCCGGCCGCGCGCACGATGGCCACGGCCAGGTTGTGCTCGTCGGCGACGGCGCCGTTGCAGTCGATCGAGCGCAGCACGAGGCGCGAGGTCACCTGGTCGTTGAAGAGCAGGACCAGGCACACGATGGCGGCGATGCCGACCAGGTCGAGGGCCTGCTCCCACCACGCCTCGCCGTGCACCACGAGCGAGCCGAGGAGGCCGATGACCATGGCCAGTACGAAGGTCGCCATCTCGATGGCCACCGGCACGTTGTCGCGCTTGGCCACGAGCTGCGAGAGGCGATGGCCGCGGCGCGCGGCGATGCTCTCGCGCAGCGCCTTGGCGAGCGCCACCAGGACGATGGCGCCGACGAAGAACGCGCCGGTCCGGAGGAGCTTGTCGGGCTCGATGAGGAAGCCGGATTCGTCGACGGTCGCGAGCATCGTTCCGAGCATGCGCGATCCCTACCACTGCGCGACGGGCGCGCGAAGGGCACCCCGCGACCTCGCGGGGCACGCCCGTCGCGTCACTCGACCGTGATCGTCGCGTTGAAGGCGCCCTGGTCGCCGCTGCAGCGGACGGCCTCGCCGCACGAGGTGCGCGCCGCCGAGAGGACGGTCGTGCCGGCGTGGTCGGCGCGGTAGACGACCGTCACCGTGCCGCGGCCGACGCCCGGGATGCCGCCCACCTCGGCCTTCACGTCGGGGCCGGACGTCACGGCCAGCGCGTCGCCCGACGGCGGCGCGATCTGCCAGTAGGTGCTGTGGAGGACCAGCACGACCCGGGTCCCGACCGCGACCTTCACCGTCGTGCCGCGCGCGCTCTCGTCGACGTTCAGCAGCGCGACCTTGGGCACCGATGGCGCCCGCAGGTCGGTGAGGAAGGCCGAGGTGAAGCCCTCGGCCGGCTGGACGAGGCCGCTGACGACCTGCCCCGGCTTCACCAGCGCCTTCTTGTACGCGCGCCCGGGGACGATGAGCGTCTGGGTCGTGTCGGCGTAGCCGGCGCAGCCCATGGCCGCGTCGGGGCCGTGCCAGGCGCTGGCCGTCACGGCCACCGTCACGAGCCAGTAGCCGTGGCGCGCCGGATCGATCTCGACCGGCAGCCGCTTCGGGCTCGCGCTCTCGATGCGCCCGGTGATGTCGCAGCCATTGGGCCCGGCGGCGCGCGCCGCGGCCGGCCCGAGGCCGGCCAGCGCCGCGAGGCTGAGGGCGAGCGCCAGCGCGCGGCGCGGCAGGGCGACGGAGTGGGTGGACATGGGAGCTCCGGGAGAGGGTCAGGCGAGGAGGTGCGGGCCGGGGCGAGCGGCCAGCGTGGCGCAGCCGCCGGCCAGCCCGGCGTGCAGGCGGCGCACGTCGTCGGCGGCCCAGTGGGCGCGGTCGGCGCGCACGAAGGTCGTCAGGTCGGCGCGGTTGTCGAAGACGGCGACCGGCAGGTGGAAGGTCTCGAGCTTGTAGTGGCCCTCGGCCGCGACCAGCTTCTCGACGCGCACGGTGTCGGCGACGTCGGACTGGGTGACGAGCCAACCCATGTCGTCGCAGCCGTATTCGCCGAGCATGACCTCCATCGGCACGGCGTGGAAGAGGATCGAGCCCTGGCCGTCGGGGCGGCCGCGCTCGATGTTCTTCTGGCGCGACTGCTCCGGCGTCACCTGCACATAGAGGATCGAGGCGCGCGACAGGATGGCCGGCGAGAACATCGACAGCGAGTAGGCGTAGCCGCGCGGCGGGCACAGCGGGAAGGCCGCGCCGTGCGGGCCGCCGCGGGCCGCCTCGATGACGATGGTCTTGCCGGTGCGGTCCTGCTGCGTGGTGTGGTTCAGGAGGTCGAGCTCGCGGCGGGCCTCGGCCTCGACGGTGCGCGCGGCCGCCTTCCACACGCGGTGCGGCAGCGTCTCGAGCGCCTTCGGCAGGCCGACCCGGGCGCGCGCGGCGTCGAGGCGATCGAAGAGCAGCTCGGCCGCGGACGCGGTCTCGAGCGTCTGTCGCGCGAGCAGCCGCGCATAGTCCTCGTTCAGGAGCTCGATGAGCGTGCCCCACTCGAGCGCGTCGCGGAACGGCCGCACTGGCCCGAGGAAGAACACCGACGGGTGACCTTGGGCCACGATGGCGTCGTCGATCTCGTGCATGAGGTGCACGTACGGGTAGTCGTCGAGCTGCAGCGTCGGGCCGAGGTGCATCTCCGCGCCCGACTGCTCGAGCGAGAGGCTTGCGAGATAGCGGCGCACCTCGGACTTGCCGGAGGCGGGGAGGGCCAGGAGGAGGACGGTGTCGAGGATCGCGGTCATGGGCTCTGCCTTGGGACGGGGAAGGGTCGGACGCGGGCGACCGGAGGTCTGCTTACCGCATCCCGGCGCGGACGGGCAGGCCCACCGGAGCGAAGTTTCAGGCGCGTCAGCGGGCGAAGAGCGCCGTGCGCACGAGGTAGTGGCCGCCGCCCTGCGACTCGGTCCAGGCCACCGCGACGCGCCCGTCGCGGACGTCGAGGGCCGGGCGATAGGCGAGCGGGATGCTGCCCGAGCCGAGCGTCGTGACCGGGCCGAAGGCGCCGGCCCGGACCTCGGCGTAGCGCACGTCGACCGAGGCGCCGGTGCCGCGCAGCCACACCACGGCGAAGCCGTCGTCGCCGAGCGCGGCCGCCGCCGCCGAGGTGGTGGTGGCGCTGGCCGCCTCGGGCAGCGGGACCGCGACCAGATCGGCCGCGCCGATGTCGAGCGCCAGGCGCAGCTTGGTGCCGACCACGCCGCCCACCAGGGCGTGATCGCTCAGCGGATCGACGGCGACCAGCGCCGCGCTCGCGTCCGAGGCGGTGCTGACGATGGCCTGGCGCACGTCGGCCGCGCTCGGCGTCAGGCGCCGCAGCGCTATGACGGTCTTTTGATCGAGCGCCGGCGTGTCCTCCCAGGCGACCCACAGGCTGCGCGCGGCGCCGGCCGCGACGGCCGGGAAGGCCTGGCCGCCGACCTCGCGCACGAGCGGGACGAGCGGCGCGCCGTCGGCCTCGCCGTCGTCGCCGAAGGGCGCCACGAAGACCTCGAAGCCGGCGTCGCCGGTGCCGCTGCGGACGCCGGCGATGGCGTAGCCGCCGCCCGGTCGGCAGGCGACGTCGGCCAGCCAGTGGCCCCGGCGCGCTCGGTGACGATGCCGATCGGCCGCGTCGAGCGCTGCGCCGTCGCCGTCGAAGCGGCGCCAGTCGATGCCGAGGTTGTCGTCGCTGCCGTCCTGGCGATCGAGCGACCAGGCCAGGACGAAGCCGGCGTCGCCGTCGAGCGCGCACAGCGACGGCACATTGCGCAGACCGGCGCGGTCGACGTTGAAAGAGCTGCGCCACCAGCGCGTGCGCGCCGGCGCCGTCGACCCGCCACAGGCCGGCGAAGATGCCCAGCTGATCGCCGTCGGCGCCGGTCCAGGCCAGCATCAGGCGGCCGTCGCCGCCCCACGCGACGGCGGGCTGGACCAGCACGATGTCGCCGCGCTCATCGGGCGAGAACGAAAGCGCCTTGTCGATCGACGGCAGCGCCGCGGGCTGGGCGTCGGCCGCGCCGTCGCCGTCGCTCGCGCCGTCTGCCATGACGCTGTCGGCGGCCGCGCTGTCGGCGGTCGTCAGGCTGTCGGCCGAGGTCGTGGCGTCGGCGGCCGCGTCGGCGTCGGCGTCGGCCGGCTCAGCCGAGGTGTCGCCGCAGGCGGCGAAGGCGGCGACGAGCGCCGACGGGAGCGCGTGGGATATCCGCATCATGCGCATGGCATATCACATCGCCTCGCGCGCTCCACCGGGCTGAGAGCAGCCTTCCAGGCGGGTCCGCGGAATTCGCGCGCGATTTGCTTTTCGTCGGTCATTGCGTTAGTGGCCGCGCCGTTCCGACTCCCGCCGTCGACCAGGCTGGTGCGGCGGGCCAACCGACCGGAGAACTCGATGCGACCGATGACGCCATGCTTGCCACCCCGGGCCTCGCCACCACCGCGTGCGGCAAGAAGGCCTGCCGCCCGCCGAGCCCACCAAGGCCGCGACCGCCGAGCCGACCAGCGGCCTCGAGACCAAGGCGCCGGAGCCGACCAAGGCGCGCCCGAGCCCGCGACCAACGCGGCCGAGGCCGATCACCGCCGCGGCGCCCGCCGCCGACGCCGAGCAGCCCGCCGCCGCCGACACCGCCGCGCCTGCGCCTGCCCTGCCGGCGACCGCGCCGCCCAGGTCACCAAGTCCCTCGAGGCGCACGCCGCCGGCAACTACGACGAGGCCTTCGCCGACCTCGCCGACAACGTCGTGTGGACCGAGCTCGGCAACCCGATGGTGAAGGAGCCGGTCAACGGCAAGGCCGCCGTCATCGAGCTCCACAAGAAGCTCAACGAGGGCATCACCGAGCGCAAGTTCAAGCCGTCGCGCTGCCGACATGGGCGACGTCGTCGCCGTCGAGGCCACCTGGAGCGGCAAGAACACCGGCGCCATGCAGGGCCACGAGGCGACCAACAAGGACGTGTCGATCGCCGGCGCGTACGTCATGCACTACGGCGCCGACGGCAAGGTCGACCAGGTGTGGAACGCCTTCGACTCCGCTCTCGCTGATGGTCCAGCTCGGCCTCATGCCGGCGCCGCCGCGCCGGCGACGTTCCCCGAGGCGACCGAGCCTGCCGGAAGGGCGACGCCAACCAGGCCAACGCCGACCTCTACAAGACCAACACCGAGAAGCTCAACGAAGGCAGCGTCGAGGAGGTCCTCAACGCGGTGGCCGCCGACGACTTCGAGGCCTTCGACGGCTTCACCGGCACGGTCGTGAAGGGCAAGGCCGACAACATCGCCGCCATGAAGAAGCAGTTCGCCGGCATGGGCGACCTCAAGATCACCGTCGACAAGGTCTTCACGGCCGGTGACTGGGTCGTCGCGGCGCAGACCGTCGCCTTCACCTACAAGGGCGGCATGGGCGACATCCCGGCCAAGGACCAGAAGGTCGTCCAGCCGGCGCCTGCGTTCGCGCGCATCGAGGGCGGCAAGATGAAGTCCTACCGCGACTACGTGAACAACCTCGGCGCGCTGGTGCAGCTCGGCGTCGACCTCGGCGGCGCGGCGCCCAAGCCCGAGGAGGCCTCAAGGCCGAGGCCGGCGCGATCGAGAAGGTCGGCATCGACGAGTGCGACAAGTTCCTCGCGGTCTACGTTCGTGCGTCGCGGCTACGCCGGAGGCTGGTCGCGAGGCCGCTAAGAACACGGCGGCCCAGATGGCCAAGGGCTGGAAGGAAGCCAGACGTCGGGCGGCGACGCCGTGAAGGGCCCGCTGGCCGATGGCTGCAAGAAGGCCTTCGAGTCGATGAAGGGCTCGGTCGGCGCCATGTGCCTGGGCGTGAAGTGGGAGTGACGCTCGGCACGAAGGTGTGTGAGCATCCAGGAGGCCTCGGTGGATCACCGAGGCCTTCTTTGTTTTCACCGCGCGTGCTCGGGGAGCGCCATGTCCATCCTCGACGATCTCGTGAAGCACCTCGACGCCGACACGGTCGGCAGCATCGCCGGCAAGCTCGGCATCGACCCCGAGAAGGCCAAGGGCGCCGTCGCTGCGCGCGCTGCCGACCATCGTCGGGGCGCTCGCCAAGAACACGCAGAGCGACGCCGGCGCGCAGAAGCTCGGCCAGGCGCTCGACAAGGATCACATCGCCTGCTGCTCGATCAGCTCGGCGCCGCCGTGCTGTCGCTGGCCGATCACGGCCAGAAGATCCTGGCTCACGTCTTCGGTGCGAAGAAGCAGGCCGCGACCGACGGCGTGGCCCAGCAGAGCGGGCTGCTGGCCGAGGACGACGGCGCTGCTCGGCACGCTGGCGCCGATCGTCATGGGCGTCATCGGCAAGAAGAAGAAGGACGAGCAGCTCGACGCGCCGGCGTGGCGAGCGCGCTCCAGGCCGATCGCAGCCAGGCCGCGCCAAGAGCGGCGGGCTCGGCATGCTCGACCAGGACGGCGACGGCGACATCGAAGAACGCCTTCACCGCACCTGCAACTCGGCAACGATCTGATGAAGCAGGGGACGACTTCGCCCGCTCTTCGGCGGCGGCGACAAGCCCGCGAGCTGGCCGGGCCCACCAGCGTCGCTCGCGGGTCGCCCGTCGCCTGTCGCGTGGCGACCGGACTCGAGCCCGCCGAGACACGCGGAAAACTGGCGAGGCCACGACTTCGGCCCCATACGCTGCGTGCGCGCCATCGTCCCCTACAGCTCGAGCAGCTTGCCTCCCGCGCGGGTCGCCCGCCGCGAGGTCGCTCCGGCGGTCGGGCCGGCCGCGGTCGCGCGCCGGCCGCACGGGCCGCGCAGACGGTCGTGTTCATCGATGCGCGCGGCTCGCCGAGTCACCCGCCGCCGGCCTACGATCCGGCCGGCGTCGCGCCGCGCCTCGCGCCGGCCATCGACATCGAGGGCCTGCGCCTGACGCGCCTGCCCGATCACGGCTGGGTCCACCAGGCGCTGACGCCGCTCCCGACCGAGGGCTACCTGGCGCTGCGCGCGGCCACGGCGACCTACCGCAAGACCGCCTGAGAGGCGGTCTCAGCCTGTACTGGTCCGCGTCGCCGGACGCCGGCACAGAAAGACCTCGTCGCTGCGGCCGTCGTCGAGCGGACGCGCGACGCCCTCGACGCGATAGCCGACGGCGCTCAGCACGTCGACCCAGGTCGCGCGCACCAGCTCCTCGACGTGGCGATCGCGCACCGCCTCGACGCGCTCGCCCGGGCCGCCGTCGGCGCCGCGATCGCGCAGCAGGAAGGCGTACTCGACGACGCAGGTGTCGTCGCTCGGGTCGGGATCCCAGGTCCACTGGATGCCGCGCAGCGAGCGCGCGCCGTCGTCCTCGGCCAGGAGCACGGTCGCCTCGGCGAAGCTCTCGCGCACGACGTCGGGCGCGAACAGCGCCGCGCCGCCGGGGCGCGTGTGGGCGAAGGCGGTCGCGGCCGCGGCGCGCAGATCGTCGAGCGTCGTCATGTACATCACGGCGTCGTGCACCAGCACCGCGTCGAAGGTGCGCCCGAGCCGCAGCGTGCGCATGTCGCCGTGCACGTGCTCGCACTCCGGGTTGAGCGCGCGCGACAGCCCGAGCATCGGCTCGGACACGTCGGCCAGCGTGCAGCGGAAGCGCTCCTTCAGGTGCAGCGCGTTGTGCCCGGCGCCGGCGCCGAGCTCGAGCAAGCTCGGGCTCGCGTCCGCTGCGTTCGGCGGCGGCTCGATCGCGCCGGCCAGCGCGTCGGCGTAGGCGGCGGCCTCGGCGGCGTGATCGGCGGGCGGATCGATGAGCCGGTACCAGGGCACGAGCTCGCCGTACATGAGCAGGCGCGGAGCGGCCGGCGTCGTCAACGACGGCTCACTTGGCGATGACCCAGTCGACCTTGGCGTTGTCCTTGCCGGCCGGCACGTCGACCTTCTTCGACTTCGCGCCGCGCGTGAAGGTCACCGTCACGGCGTCCTTGCCCTTCAGCTCGAGGGCCCAGCCGCCGCTCTTCCAGGTCTTGGTCGAGGTGCCGTCGCTGGCGCTGACGACCACGCCGCCGACGCCCTCGCCCAGGCTGTAGAAGCCGTCGCCGTCCTTGTCGACGTAGACCACGCCGCCGGCCAGCCGCACCGCGTCCTTCCGATCGCCGAAGCCCTCGCAGAAGATGAAGTCGCGCTCGCGAGCGAAGCGCCCGGTGCCGACCTCGCGCAGCTCGGGGCGCAGCATGTTGACGCGATGGCCGCGCCCCTCGAGCATCCCGCTCGGCGACTTGCGGTTGAAGTCGGCGACGAAGCCGGCGTGCACCGCCCACGGATCGGGCGCGGCATAGACGTTCTCGTACCAGGCGATCCAGCGGTAGCCGGCCTCGACCACGCGCTCGGGCATCTTCTCGCCGGTGAAGCCGCTGAGCTCGTTCTCCTCGAGGTGCCCGCGCTTGTCGTTCACGGCCAGGTAGTACGCGTGCCGGCGTGCCGCGAGCAGCAGCTTGAGGTTCATCACCAGCGGCGGAGCCGGCTTGGCCGCGGCCATCTCCTGGAGGAAGAGATCCCAGTCGAGCTCGCGCTTCTCGCCGTGCGCGCCCGGGTCGGCCTTCACGCGCGCGCCCTCCTTGGCCGGGTCGGCGCGCAGGCGGTTCACGTACTCGAGGAGCAGCGTCTCCTCGGGCGACGGCTCGGGGTCGGGCGGGTTGTAGACCTCTTCGGCGAGCGCCGCCGGAGCGGCCGCGAGGGCGACGACGAGCGCGCCCACGCGCGCCCAGGATGCGGTCCAGGGACGGTATGACATCGCGTTCTTCTCAGGGGCAGATGACGTCGGTGGCGGGCTTGCAGACATCGTCCTTGCAGAGCCCGTCGTCGGTCCCGTTCAGGTCGCACGGGTTGCAGTCGGTGATCGCCAGGCCGCAGTCGACGCCGCCGACGGAGGCGTCGCACGAGGTCTTCCCGTCATTGCACGCGAACGTCACGGTCGAGATGAAGCCCTCGGGCGAACCGTCGCATTCCCCGCTCGAGTGGCAGGTGTTCTCGGTGTAGCTCTGCGCGCCGCACTTGGTGTCGTCGCAGGCCGCCTCGCACTTGCCGTCGTTGCAGGCCAGGAGGCCCGCGGTCTGGCACGTGCCGCAGCTCTCGTGGGTCACCGGATCGGGGCCGCACTCACGGCCGTCGCACGCCTTGGGACCGCAGCCGGCGTCGGCGACCGACTTGCAGATATCGTCCTGGCACAGGCCGTCGCCGCTGCCGGTGAGGTCGCACGGCTGGCAGTCGGTGATGGCCAGGCCGCAGTCGACGGCGCCGAAAGTGGCCTGGCAGGTGGTCTTGTCGACGCTGCACGCGTACGTCGCGCTGGAGATGGAGCCGTCGGGCGAGCCGTCGCAGGGGCCGCTCGAGTGGCAGGTGTTCTCGGTGTAGCCGAGCGCGGCGCACTTGGCGTCGTCGCAGGCGGCCTCGCACTTGCCGTCGTTGCAGGCCAGCTGGCCGGCGGTCGCGCAGGTGCCGCAGTCGGCGTGCGTCAGCGGGTCGGGCCCGCACTCGCGGTCGACGCAGCTCGCGACGACGTCGCTGGTGTCGGGCGTCGTGTCGGTGGCGCTCGTCGTGTCTACGGCGGCGGTCGTGTCGGCGGCGACGCTCGTGTCGGTGGCGACGCTCGTGTCGGCGGCGACGCTCGTGTCGGCGGCGACGCTCGTGTCGGCGGACGTCGCGTCCGCGGTCGCGACGGTGTCGGTGGCGCCCTCCTTGTCGTCGTCCGAGCAGGCGACGGCGAGGGAGGACAGGGCGAGGGCGGTGACGGCGAGACGGTAGGCCTTCATGGGACCATCGTCGCCTCGGCAGGCCGCGGGCGTCAATTCACCTGTGAAGCAACTCCTTCGGCCGGGTCGCTGGTCCGTCGCTCTCCGCGCTGCCCGACCGGCGGGTGACACCTGCCCGAACGGCGCTTGACCCCTCTCGGCCCGGCCGCTAACACCAAGGCCGCGAGCCGATCAGGAGCAGCATGGCGAAGCCGAAAGAGGGTCCCGAGCCGAGCGTGAAAGAGCGCCTGGCGTTCTTCCGCTTCGCGGGCCGGGCCTTCTCGCTGGTGTGGACGACGAGCCGCGGGCTGACGCTCGGGCTGGCCATCGGCACGCTCGTCGCCGGCCTCCTGCCCGGCGCCGTGGCGCTCGTCGGCAAGCAGCTCGTCGACGCCATCGTCGCGTCCACCAAGGGCCAGCCGAGCGACGCGGTCATCCGCTGGCTCGTCGTCGAGGCGGTGCTGGTCGTGGCCCTGGCGGCGGTGACGCGCACGCTGGCCATGCTGCGATCGCTGCTGCGCGCGCTGCTCGGCCAGCGCGTCAACGTGCTCATCCTCGAGAAGGCGCTCGAGCTCGAGCTCGTCCACTTCGAGGACGCCGAGCTCTACGACCGCATGACGCGCGCTCGACGCGAGGCCTCGTCGCGCCCGCTCTCGCTCGTGTCGCGCACCTTCGACGCCATCCAGAGCGCCATCTCGCTGACGAGCTACGCCGTGCTGTTGGCCGCGTTCTCGCCGCTGGCGCTGCTGGTCATGATCGCCGCCGGCGTGCCGTCGTTCATCGCCGAGGCCAAGTTCGCCGGCGACGCCTTCCGGCTCTTCAAGTGGCGGACGCCCGAGGTGCGCGAGCAGGGCTACCTCGAGATGATCATCGCGCGCGAGGACCACGTGAAGGAGGTGAAGCTCTTCGGCCTCGGCCGGCGCTTCCTCGATCGCTACATCGATATCTTCCACATCCTCTACGCCGAGGACCGCAAGCTCACCATCCGCCGCGGCCTGTGGGGCCTCGGCCTCGGCATCCTCGGCACCGCGGCCTTCTACGGCGCCTACGTCTGGATCGCGCTGGCCACCGTGCAGGGCGCGCTCACGCTCGGCGCCATGACCATGTACGTCATGGTCTTCCGCCAGGGGCAGTCGTCGCTGTCCAACCTGCTCGGCAACATCGGCGGCCTCTACGAAGACAACCTCTACCTGTCGTCGCTCTACGAGCTCCTCGACGCCCCCATCCAGCGTCTGGCCGGCCAGGCCACCGACGGTCCGTCGCCCGGCGACGGGCTGCGCTTCGACGACGTCTCGTTCGTCTACCCGGGCAGCACCACGCCGGCCCTCGACCACGTGAGCTTCCACATCCCGCCCGGCAGCAAGCTCGCCATCGTCGGCGAGAACGGCTCGGGCAAGACCACCATGGTCAAGCTCCTTTCGCGTCTCTACGAGCCGACCAGCGGGCGCGTGCTCCTGCACGGGCGCGATCTGCGCGAGTGGGATCCCGACGCGCTGCGCGCGCGCATCGGCATCATCTTCCAGGACTTCGTGCGCTACCAGATGACCGTCGGCGAGAACATCGGCGCCGGCGACGAGCCCGCCTACGAAGACCGCGAACGCTGGCAGGAAGCGGCCGAGAAGGGCCTGGCCCTGCCCGTCATCGAGACCATGCCCAAGGCCTTCGACACCCAGCTCGGGCGCTGGTTCAGGGACGGGCGCGAGCTGTCGCTCGGCCAGTGGCAGAAGGTGGCGCTGTCGCGCGCCTTCATGCGCAAGGGCGCCGAGATCCTGGTCCTCGACGAGCCCACCGCCTCGATGGACGCCGAGGCCGAGGTGCGCGTCTTCGAGCGCTTCCGCGAGCTCACCAAGGACCAGATCGCCATCGTCATCTCGCACCGCTTCTCGCCCGTGCGCATGGCCGACTTCATCCTGGTCCTCGACCACGGCAAGGTGCTCGAGTCGGGCACCCACGACCAGCTCGTGGCCCAGGGCGGCCGCTACGCGACGCTCTTCGGGCTGCAGGCCGCCGGCTACCGCTGAGCCCGTGCGTGCGTCCGGCGTGAGGCACCCCCAGCGGCGCTGGGGGGTGCCCGCCCGCCAGTTCTCTTGGCGCTGACGGGGAGCCGAGGCCTCGCGAGACTCGCCTCGCCGGGGCCTTCCATCCCGTCCCGGCAAGGACCGTCCATGCGCCGTTTGTTCGTCGCGCTCCTCCTCGTCGGCACCGCCTCGGCGGCACGCGCCCAGTCGCCACCCATCCCGCTCTGGCAGAACGGCCAGACACCCACCACCGGCGCCTGCCCCAACGGGCAGATTCCGCGCGGCGGGCCGAGCGGGCAGGATTGGAGCTGGAAGGAGCGCCTGCGCAACTACCTGAAGGCGCTGACGCCGAGCAACGTCGACCTCGGCTCGCCACCGCCCTTGCCCGCGCCGTTCTTCGCCTACAACGCGACGACCAACCCGACGGCGTGGATGACGCCGTACTACTACACCGACTATGCCTGTATCGTCGATCCGGCATGGCAGTCGGTCATGCCGAACGTCAGCTCGCAGATCGACGACCTCATCCTGCACGCCGGCGGCGAGGAGTGGGGCGGCCACGGGCTCGTGCGCTTCAACCTGTCGCCCCAGCACTTCATGCTCTCCCAGCTCGAGAACACGCAGGACTGCCGGGTGCACACGCCGTCGTATCTGCAGGACCCGGAAATCACCTCCTGGGCAAATGTCAATTACGATGGCAATCCCTATCGCAGCGGCTCGCTGCACGCGGCGGTGCTCACGCGCGGCGCGGTGTGGCTCGCGTGGAACCTGCTCATCTTCGACTACATGAGCTGGACCGACGCCACCCACCAGGGAGCGTTCCCGTGCTCCGCGTCGATCTGCCCGCAGCCGGCGGCGGTCGTGTCGCCGACGACCGGCCTGGTGCTGCCGAAGACCGGAGTGACCTATCGTCGCTATGACGGCGCGGCGGTGACCCTCGGCGCGCTCAACACCAACGGCGTGCAGTACAACGAGGAGTCGGGCGGCCTCCTGGCGGTGCTGGCCGGGACCTACCTGCAGGTGCGCTCGATCCTGACGCCGGCCGTGCGCCTGGCCGTCGAGCAGGCGCTCTACACCTTCGCCGACCGCGTCGGCAACCAGCCCATCGGTGTGGTGATGGCCAACCTGAACCACCGCTTCCTGGTGGCCATCCGACTCTGCGAGGAGGCCCAGAGCGACCCGGTGAAGCGCGCCGCGCTCGACGGGCTCTACCGCCAGAAGGCGGCCATCTTCTACGACCCGAGCTACGGCTTCGGCGGCATCTACCAGCCGCAGGGCACCTTCCGCGACTCCAGCGGCTTCGACGTCGCCTACAACAACTACAACCTGCTCCACATGGCGCGGCTCATGTACCTCGACGGCCCGTCGGCGCCGGCCGCGCTGCGGAACGCGGCCTACCAGTCCTTCGACCTCTGGGGCCACCAGGTCTTCCCGGACCCGGCTCCGAGCGGCACCGAATACCAGTCGCCGAGCGCCTACAACAGCCGCACCGGCAAGGGCGCGGCCCACGACAACTTCGGCGAGGGCACGCTGCTCCAGCGCCTCCTGCTGGCCGGCGCCGCACAGCTTCCGTGGGCCTGGGGCGGGCTCGCGCACAGCTACTGGTCGCTCGACGCCGGGTCCGCCTGGGGCGCCGACGTGCGCCTGTTCTCCATCTGCTCGCGCTTCATCCTGCAATTCCAGGGAGTGTTCGCGACGTACTTCCTGCCGGTCTCGCAATTCCCGCTGATCCCGTTCGCCACGCCGCCGGCATTTCCCGGCTTCGAGGGCACCGTGCCCGCGAGCGACGTCGTCAGCCGCGCCTACCAGACCCCCAACTTCGCCTTCCTCTTCGGGCGGAGCGGCGGGCTCGTGTCGCAGTGGAAGGCGTCGGCTGGGTCGCCCTCCGACCTCCTCCCCTACGAGCTGCCGCAGGACGCCTACTACCGCTCGTTCGCGGACGCCTTCTTCTACGCCATGCCGGAGCAGGCGAGCGCCAACCCCGACGCGCTCGTCGCGCTCATCCACGCCGGTCCCGTCGGCGGCATGGGCGTGATGCCGTACGGCTACGGAGGCGGCCAGATCTCCGCCATCTGGGACGAGAACGGCGGCGCCTTCTGGCTCGCGCGTCGACGCAACAACAACTACGGCGGCGGCATCGCCAACGGCGACGACGACCCCTCCGAGTGGCGCTCGCTGCCGATCCACGCCGTGACGATCGGGAGCGGCCAGCCGATCCCGAACACGCCGCAGTCGTGGACGAGCTCGTCCGGCATCGTCACGCCGACCGTGTCGAGCGCCCACGTGCACGATGCGCCGAGCGCCCTCGACGCCATGGACGCGCTGGCCCTGCCCACCGGCACGTGCAGCCCGGCCGCGCTCGATCCCTACGTGCCCGTCTCGGGCACGACGGCGCTGCTCGTGCGCGTGTGCGGCGACATCCCGCGACAGGAATATGGCAGCGCGCTCCTCAGCGCGCCCATCGCCTACACGCGCGACTTCCTGGTCGGACACGGCTACGTGGCGGTCCAGACGCTGCTCGAGCCGGGCGCGCAGGACCCCATCCAGGAGACCTACGAGACGCTGCCCCTGTTCTACGGCGTCGACGGTCCGGGCCATCACCAGCCGGGCGACTATCGCATCACCGCCTACGGCCCGAACGGCACCTACAACTGGGACTTCCAGAATGGCTCGGGCGGCGGCTTCGAGTGGATCGATCGGCTGGAGATCGAGCGCTACGCCGGCCGCATGACCATCGAGTTCGAGCGCACCCAGCGCGTCGGGCTGGCCGAGAAGTTCCCGGGGGTGGCCCAGGCCAACGGCCGGAACCTGCTCATCGACGTCTACGCCGGCGAGTCCACCTTCGTGCCGACCGAGGTCCGCTACCTCATCCGCACGTATTGATCGCGCACCGGCTCGGCGCGCGCGTCATGCGCGCCGAGCCGCGAGCTCAAGGCGCGTCGGGCCGGCACACCTCGCCGCCGGCCGCCGTGTCGCCGGCGCGTACGCACGCGCCGCCGATGCGGCACCAGCGCGCCGGGCCGGGCTCGATGCAGGCGTGGGCCTGGCAGGCGCACCAGGCATCGACGCTCAGCAGCGCCGGGTCGCCGCACAGCGGCGCGGCGTCGCCCGCCTTCTTCAGCCGCACGTCGGCGCGTGTCGGCCCGCCGTCGCCGACCGTCACCGCGACGCTGGCCGGCTCGAAGCCCGGCGCGCGCACGTCGAGGGTGTAGCGCCCGGCGGCCGGCACCACGCGATCGAAGCGCCCGTCGCGGCAGCGCGTGAGCCAGCGCTCGCCGTTCTGCGGGTGCAGCTCGCGCACGACCACCTCGGCCTCGAGCGGCGCGCCGCTCTCGTCGCTGACGTGGCCGACCAGGCCCGGCCCGCCGAGGACGCGCTCGAGCAGCCCGCGCCAGGTGCCGCGCGTGGTCTCGAGCGCGCGCTGGCGCGTCTTCGGCGCGAGCGGGTTGTGGTAGGGCCCCTCGACCAGCAGCGCCAGCGTGCCCTGGGTGGCGCGGAAGTGGTCCTGGTCGACGCCGTCGACGGGGTAGATCTTCTTGGCCACGCCCATGCGCTTGCCGGTCGGCTGCAGCGGCAGCGCCGCGGCGATGGCCTCGGCCACACCCCAGGCCTCGTTGGGCGACGGGTTGGCCACGCCGTCGGTGGTATATGGCACGAGAATGACATTCGACACGGTGTGGTAGGATATCGACGCGACGAAGTGCTCGGCGTCGGAGAGTCGCATCATGGCGCGCACCTCGCGCTCCGATGCCGGCCCTGGCCCGCGGTAGTACTCGTGGCGCGGGAACGAGCGGCTGCCGGTCTCGCCGAGCGCGCCCCAGCGGAAGGGGTAGTTGCGGTTGAGATCGACGCCGTCGGTGGGATCGAATCTGCCATTCTGGTTGGTGTCGCGCACGTTCTTGCGCCCGGCATTCGACGAATATTGCCAGAATGCCCAATTGCCGTCGGGATTGACCAGCGGCACGGCCCAGATCTCCAGCCCGTCGACCAGCGCGCGCACGCCGGCGTCGTCGGCGTAGCGCTCGAGCAGCACCTGCACGGCGTCGAGCACGTTCTCGACCGGCATGAGCTCGTTGCCGTGGTGCGAGCCGTCGAGCAGCACCGCCGGCTCGTCCTCGTGGAGCTCGGCGTGGTCGGAGATGACCAGCGCGCACAGCGGCCGGTCGCCGGCCGAGCGGCCGAGCTCGACCAGCCGCGTCAGCGTCGGGAAGCGCTGGTGGTAGGCCGCGAGCAGCGCCTGCACCATGGCCTCGTCCTTGTAGGAGCGGTCGATGCGGAAGCCGGTCTTGGTCGCCTCGGGCGGGCGCGCATGCCAGGCGAGATAGCTCGGGTCGATGTACTTGAACGGCGTGTCCGAGCCGATCCAGCGGAACGGCACGCCCAGGCGCCGCAGCCGCTCGTAGCCCTCGACCGCCGCGCGCACGACCACCTCGCCGTCGGCCGCGCGTTCCATCGTCTCGAGCCCGGCGCGGTCCTCGGGCGCGAGCCCGTCGGGGGCGCTGCCCGCGAGCGCGAGGTAGCGCTCGGGCCCGACCGGCACGTCGTCGCGCACGGCGCCCTTCACGCGCGCCGGCGTCACGGTCAGCAGCACGAGCCGCTGCGCGTCTGCGCGGGCGCCGGTGGCGTAGAGCCCGACGCGGCCATCGACGCGGTGGGCATCCGTCGCGGCGAAGCTCGCCAGCAGCGCCAGCGAGCGCGCGTCGTAGACGTCGACGCGCAGCTGCGGGCCGATCATCCAGGCCACCACCTCGACGCCACCCTTGGCCTTCAGCTTCTGCGCCGGCGCCAGCAGGCGCTTCATGCCGAGGTCCCACAGCTCGAGCCGCGCCTCGCCCGGCGCGATCACCAGCGCCACGCCCGACACCGCGCCGGTCGGCTCGCCGCGCGCCGCGTCGGGCAGCGTCGCGCGCAGCAGCACGGCCGCGTCCACGCCGCCCGCGGCCACGACGCGCGCGCGCACGAAGCCGTCGGCCACGGCGCCGCCCCTGGCGAGCCAGCTCCAGTGGGCGCCCTTCTTGCCGCCGCTCGGTGGACCTCGCCGGCCGCGACGCTCCACGCGCCGACCGCGTCGCCGTCGCCGGTCACGCCGGGACCGACCAGGACCTTCTCGCTCGTCTCGTCGAGCGTCGGGAAGCCGCCGGCCTGCGCCGTCGTCGTCAGCGCCAGCGCCAGGCCGGCGAGCGCGACGGCGCGCGCGCTCACTGCGAGCCGCCCGGCGGGGCCGGCGGGTTGGCGGCCTCGGCGCGGCGCTTGGCCGCGTCGTCGGGGAGGTTGGTGGTGACGAAGAACTCGACGTCCTTCGAGGTATCGTGGCGGTAGTGGACGATGCTGGTGAGTCGCACCACCCAGGGCAGGACGATCCACTCCTGGAAGTTGGCCAGCGGCTGCACGTTGTAGCGGTAGTCGCGGTTCCGCTCCCAGGTCAGCAGCGTGCGTACGAACAGGGATTTGTCGTCGCCGAATATGCCAGCCATATTCTTGCGATATTGCTTGGTGTAGTCCCAGTACTCCTCGGCGTTCGACACATAGAAGACGCGAATCGGGACCTGCAGCGCGCGCGCCGCGTCGGAGATGCCATTGACGCCCTTGCGCGCCAGGAGGTCGCCCACCATGGCGCGGGCGCGTCCGGAGCGGATGAAGTCGCGCACCCACGTGTAGGTGTCGGCGTCGTTCAGGAACGACGGCACCGCGGCGTCGACCAGCACCTGCTTCACGCGGTCGAGGCGGATCATGATCTTCTTGCGGTAGACGCGCAGCGACTGCGTCAGCCGCTCGCGCTCTCTCGCGTCGGGATAGAGCGCCTCGAAGGCCTTGGCGGCGTCGTCCTTGGCGCCGATCTCCCACAGCGCGCGAAAGGCCTCGGGGGTGTCGGCGAACAGGATGAAGGCCTGGTAGATCTTGTGGATGTCGACGATGAGCGGATCATAGTCGATGAGCCAGGCAACCTCGGGCTTCTGCCAGCCGATGAAGAGGTAGGCCTGGTCCGAGCCGACGCCGACGTAGCCGCCGCCCAGGTCCTTCACGCTCGGGTAGAAGAGGTGGAGGTTCCACTCGTTGCCGGTCACGTAGTGGCGCCCGTTCTGCGACGCGGTGACCCCGAAGAGGAGCTTCGCCGGCTTGTCGGCCGGGCTGCCGAGGAAGATCGCCTGCGCCTCGGGGGCGAGCGGCTCGATGGCGCGCGCGCTGCCGATCACGGCGAAGGTGCTGAGGGCGACGGTCAGGGCTCGGGTGAGATGGCGGGTCACGTTCGTTGGCCTCGGACGATACAGGGCGGCGTTCTACAACGCGAAGATCGCGTCGGCAATTCTTCGAATCCCGTCACGCTTGGGCGACGGCGCCAAACGCACGGCGCGCGCGGATCGTTCCGCCGTCGGTGGGCACGGCGGAGACGCGCTCGACAATGCGGCCTCGCTCGTGCGTCGTCTCGGCGAAGCAAGTCCGCCAAGTGACAGCGATGGACTATCGCTCGGGCGTGCGCGCACGGGCCGCGCGGCCGCGCCGCGTGCGGTGCTGATGCGATCGGCCGGCCGCGAGTTTACGGCCCCGACGACATCGCCTACCTTGATGCCTCGCGTCGCGTGGGCGGGGACGTCGGCGCCCAATCAACCAAGGGAGGAAGACATGAAGATATTGGCAATTGGGGTGTTGATCGTGACCGGGCTCGGCGGAACCGCGCTGGCCGGCGAGGGGAATCCGTACGCCAAGGTCGAGAATGGCATGGGCAACTGCGTCTTCTCGAAGACGGCCGTGCTCGAGAAGGGGAAGGAGGCGGACTACAAGCTCGCGACCGAGTTCAAGGAGGGCGACGCGCTGCACATCCGCTGCTACTTCCCGCCGCTCGGCGAGCTGGCCAAGGACGGCAAGTGGAAGAACTCGCTGCGCGAGCCGTTCGGCCCGGGCATGTTCCAGGTGCCGCCGTACTATCGCGCCGCGCTGGTGTGGCAGGAGGGGCCGAAGGTCTTCCACACGGTGCGCGTGAACTACGAGGCCAACGAGGACGCCGAGCGCACCACCGGCCGCTGGGACGTCGTGCCGGGCGGCAAGCCGGGCGGTGACGACTGCGACTTCAGCCTGGCCGAGGAGGGGCATCGCGATCAGTGCATGAGCCTCGCCGACTCGACCAGGACCGTGCGCGACTGGATCGAGAAGAAGGGCCACTTCACGACGACCGTGTGCATGCAGCTCAGCTACGAGAAGGTGCAGGACACGCGCCTCGTGAACGGCACCGAGGTCGACGTGCCCGAGGAGCCCGTCTTCGCCAAGAGCTGCTTCAAGTACACCATCGAGTAAGCGGGCGGCTCGCGGCAGCCCGTGCGGGAGGCCGGGAGGAGCGCAGGAGGCGCGCTTCCCGGCCTCGTGCGTCCTGGCACCCCGCGAAGCGAGCGCCCATCGAGCCGGAGATCAGCGACGGAGGTCCCACTCGCGCGCCTGATCCGGCGGGACCGTCGTCGACGGTCGTTCAGCCGATGGGCTCGGCGTCGCCCTCGACACCGTTGCTCTCGACGCTGTGGATCGGCCGGATGCGGCGCGTCCAGAGCAGGTGGCCGACCCAGGTCGCACACAGGATGCCGAGCCCGATGAGCGGGTACCACGCGACGACGTCGCCGTGGGCGAAGGCGTCCTTCACCTGAATGCCGATGGCCACGAGCGCCACCACCAGATAGAGCGCCGGCAGCCACGGATAGAAGGCGGCGCGATAGGGGCGCGGCGCGTCCGGCATGGTGCGGCGCAGGACGAAGAGCGACAGCACCGTGAGCGAGCCGGTGACGAACATGGCGATCGACGTCATGCGCGTGATGGCGTCGAAGCTCCCGACCAGCACCAGCGCGATGGCCATGACGGCGTGGGCGCGCAGCGCGCGGCGCGGCGTCCGGCGCGGCCCGGAGAGGTGCGCGAAGGGCTTGAAGAAGGCGCCGTCCTTGGCCATGGCGTAGCCGATGCGGCCCGACGCCAGGATGGTGGCGTTGATGGAGGTGAGGATGGCGATGCTCACCGCCACCAGCACGACCGTCACGAGCGGTCCGCCTCCGAGCGCGGTGGCGGTGGCGGTGCCGGTCTCGCCGGCGGCGGCGATGCCGCCCACGTCGAGGACCTGCACCATGGCCGCGGCCAGCAGTACGTAGACGATGGTGACGATGGTGGTGGCGCTCAGCATCGAGCGCGGGATGTTCTTGCCCGGCTCCTTCACCTCGCTGGCCACGTAGATGATGTTGATCCAGCCGGAGAAGATGTAGTTCACCGCCAGGAACGCGGCGCCGAGGCCGCTCAGCGTGACGGTGTCGGGCAGCGCGGCCTGCGCGGCCGGGTGCACGACGGGCGGGGCGCCGATGAGCACGTAGCCGGCGAGGCCGATGAAGAGCGCCAGCGGAAGCAGCGTGAGCGCGGTCTGCGCGCGCGCCGACAGCGCCGCGCCGAGGTCGTTCATGAGCGTGAGGCCGGCGATGAGCGCGATGGCGCAGGCGTGGGCGCGCGTGAAGTGGCCGGCGATGGGGGCGGCCAGATCGACGCCGAGCAGCGGGCCGATGTCGAACTGGAAGAGGGCCACCGCCATGAGCGCGACCGAGCCGGCGAAGATGCCCGCGAAGAGCGTCCAGCCCGAGCCGAAGGCCAGCGACGGACCGAAGGCGGCGCGCTGGAAGACGTAGTCGCCGCCGGCGTGCGGCATCATGGCGCCGAGCTCGCCGCAGGCGACCGCGCCGGCCAGCGCGAAGAGCGCGCCCAGCACCAGCATGGCGAAGAAGCCGCCGACCGAGCCCATGCCGGCCGCGACGTCGGGCGTCATGACGAAGATGCCGACGCCGAGCATCGAGCCCGCCACGATCGAGAAGGCGCCGAGGCCGCCGATGACGCGGAGCGGCTCGGGCGCAGGAGGCGTTGGGTTCGGCGTCCGCGGCGGCGCGGCGTCAGGCGAGCGGGACATCGCATCGCGGCCTATCACGGGCTCGGGCGCTCGTCAGGTTCTTTGGTCGACGCCGTCGACCCGGCCGGTCGCGCGATGGACGCGCTGGCCAAGCGGCCGGCGCTCTGGTCCTATGGCGGCGATGCTGCGCACGGTCACCGCCATCCGCTATGTCACGCCGCTCCGCGAGGGCGGGTCGATGCCCGCGCTGGTCGAGGCCGACGACGACGGGCTCTACGTGGTGAAGCTGCGCGGCGCGGGGCAGGGGCCGCCGGTGCTGGTGGCCGAGCTCATCGCGGCCGAGCTGGCGCGGGTCGCCGGGCTGATGGTGCCCGACGTGGTGGGGGTCGAGGTCGATCAGGCGCTCGGCCGGAACGAGCCCGACTCCGAGGTGCGCGGGCTGCTCATGGCCAGCGGCGGGCTCAACCTCGGGCTCGACTTCCTGCCCGGCTCGGTCACCTACGATCCGGCCGCCGACCCGGCGCCCGACGCGCTCCTGGCCTCGACGCTGGTGCTGTTCGACGCCTTCGTGACCAACCCCGATCGCACGCCGAAGAACCCGAACCTGCTCACCTGGCAGCGGCGCCTGTGGCTCATCGATCACGGCGCGGCGCTCTACTTCCAGTACGCCTGGAACGCCGAGGCGCCGCTGGCCGGCGCGCGCACCGCCTTCGCGCGCATCAAGGACCACGTGCTGCTGCCGCTGGCGAGCCGCCTCGGCGACGCGGCCAAGGCGCTCCAGTCCGCCTGGACCGCCGAGAAGATCGCCGCCATCACGGTCGACATCCCCGACTCGTGGCTGGTCTCCGACCACGCCGTGTTGCCCACGCGAGAACAATACGCCGCGTGGCTCCAGACGCGCCTCGAGGCGCTGCCCCACATCGCCGAGGAGGCGGCCCGTGTCCGCGCGAGTCTCGTTTGACTATGCCATCGTGCGGGTCGTCCCGCGCGTCGACCGCGGCGAGCTGCTGAACGCCGGCGTCGTCCTCTACTGCCTGAAGCGCGACTTCCTCGAGGCGCGCCTGCTGCTCGACGAGGCGCGGCTCGTGGCGCTCTGGCCCGCCATCGACGCCGGGCTCGTGCGATCGCACCTCGACGCGGTGGCGCGCATCGCGGCCGGCGACGCGACGGCCGGCGCGGTGGCCAGGCTCACCCAGCGCGAGCGCTGGCACTGGATCGTCTCGCCGCGCAGCACCATCATCCAGATGTCGCCGGTGCACTCGGGGCTGACCACCGATCCGACGACGACGCTAGCCCACCTGGTCGACTGCCTGGTGCGCACGCCGACGGCGTGACGTTCTCATGAGGAGAACGATGGCGCCGACGCCGGCGAGCGCCGTGAGCCCGTCGAGCGCGCCGCCGGCGGCGCAGCCCGCGTCGTCGGCCGCGGCGCCGGGCTCGCGATGGGCCGGGACGTGGGCGTAGAGGGCGCACACGCCGTCGATGTCGTCCTGGGTGGGCGCGCGCTGGCTCCTGCCGCAGCCGAGGCGCGGGCCCATCGCCGAGCCGATGACCTGGGACTCGTCGAGGCCCAGGAAGTGGCCGACCTCGTGCAGCAGGAGCGCCTCCAGGTCCGGGTTCGACGCGGCGCAGGTAGTGCCGTCGGAGAACGGGAAGTCGACGGCGTTGAGCACGATGTCGCTGTCGACGATCTCGCCGGTCGTCGGCACGTGGGCCACGCGCGCGACGCCCATCTGGGTCGTCGTGAGCGGGCTCGGCAGCGGGGCGCTCGCGTCGGAGAAGACCGACACCACCGGGTCGGCCGGGTCCTCGAAGCTGGTCGGCGAGGTCAGGCCGCGCACGCTGTCGTCGCGGACGATGACGAACTCCGGCAGGCGCGCGCAGTCGACCGCGGCCCAGGTGTCGAAGGCGGCCTGCACCGCGGCCACGAACGCGTCGAGGTCGACCGTGGCGTCGATGGTCCCGACGCGCACCGTGATGGGCGCGTCGCGGCCGAACCAGCGCACCGGATCGCCGCTGTCGCTGCTGAGGAAGAACGCGAAGGCGGAGGCGCGTTCGCCGACGAAGGCGGACGCGAGGGCGAGGGCGATGACGGCCGACATGCGCATGCGGCCATCATGACAGAGCGTCAGTCGAGGGCGAAGTGGCGGATGTCGCGCACCGCGCGCCGCAGCTCGGCACGGAAGTCGGGGTGGGCGATGCTGATGAGCGCCTCGGCGCGCTGGCGCAGGCCGAGGCCCTTGAGATCGACGGCGCCGTGCTCGGTGACGATCCACTCGACGTGGCCGCGCGTGGTGACGACGCCGGCGCCCTCTTTCAGGGCCGGCACGATGCGCGAGATGGTGCCGTTCGACGCCGTCGACGGCAGCGCCAGGATGGCCTTGCCGCCGAGCGAGAGGCGCGCGCCGCGCAGGAAGTCGAGCTGGCCGCCGATGCCGGAGAAGATGCGGTGGCCGATGGAGTCGGCGCACACCTGGCCGGTGAGGTCGAGCTCGATGGCGGCGTTGATGGCGCACACGCGCGGGTTCTTACGGATGAGCGCGGTGTCGTTGGTGCGGTCGCAGGGGTGGAACTCGACGAGCGGGTTGTCGGCCACGAAGTCGTAGGTCTTGCGCGTGCCGCTGACGAAGCTCGTGACGATGCGGCCCTGGTGGACGGCCTTGAAGCGGTTGGTGATGACGCCCTGCTCGACCAGCGGCAGGAGGCCGTCCGAGAACATCTCGGTGTGGACGCCGAGGTCGTGCTTGCCACCCAGGCGCGCCAGCACCGCGTCGGGGATGCCGCCGATGCCCATCTGGATGGTCGCGCCGTCGGGCACGAGCTCGGCCACGAGCTCGCCGATGCGCGCCTCGACCTCGGTCTCGACCACCGGCGGCGACTCGTGCAGCGGCCGATCGGTGACGGTGAAGGCGGTGACGTTGGCGAGCGGGACGACGGTGTGGCCGTGGGTCCGCGGCATGCGCATGTTGATCTCGGCCAGCACGACGCCGGCCGACTCGACCGCGGCCATGGCCGCGTCGACGGAGGTCCCGAGCGTGCAGAGGCCGTGCGCGTCGGGCGGCGAGAGCTGCACCACGGCGGCGCCGAGCGGGAGCTTGCCGGTCCGGAAGAGGTCGGGGATGTCCGACAGGAAGACCGGGATGAAGTCGGCGCGGCCCTCGGCGACGGCCTTCCTGAGCGACGGTCCGACGAAGAACGAGCACGAGGTGACGCCGGGCGTGCGGCCCGGCTCGGCGAAGTCGCAGGGGCCGGCCAGGTGGAGGTGGTGGAGCACGACGCGCTCGAGGTCGGTGCGATCGGCCAGCGCGCGGAGCAGCGGGGTCGGGGTCGCGGCGGCGCCATGGACGAAGACGCGCATGCCCGACTGGACGCGGCGCATGACGTCGGCCGGGCTCTCGCCGCGGTCCTGCCAGTTGGTGAGATCGATCATGGAGTGCTCCGCATCGAGTGCATGGACGGGGTTGGTCGTGCGCGGCGTCCGGACCGTCCGCGCACGAGGGCTGCGCCGCGCGGTGCCAGGAGCATGCCACCGACGGCCGCGGTCGTCGCCTCGTCGCGGCGCCGAGCCGCCGCCCGCGGATGGGGCGCCAGCGCCCGACCGGCTGTGCGCAAGCCACCGGCGCGGCGCGCGAGGGGCCGGCGATCGACGGCCAGCCGCCCGCGTGACGCCGCGCGGCACGCGCCTTGCGACGGAGCCGTCCGATGCAGCGAGGACTCGACAGCCGGGAGGCCGCGGCGCGGCTCGAACGCGATGGACCCAACGAGCTCCCGACCGACGCGCGTCGCGCGTGGCTCGGGACGCTCATCGACCTCGTGCGCGAGCCGATGATCGCGCTGCTGGTCGGCGCCGGCGTGCTCTACGTGATCCTCGGCGACCTGGCCGAGGCGCTGGCGCTCATGTGCGCGACCGGCGGTATGATCGGGCTCTCGCTGTGGCAGGCGCGGCGCACGCAGAACGCCGTCGACCGGCTGCGCGACATGACGGCGCCGACGGCGCGCGTGGTGCGCGGCGGCGAGACGCGGACCCTGCCGACGCGCGAGCTGGTGGCGGGCGACGTCGTGTTCGTCGAGGAGGGCGATCGCGTGCCGGCCGACGGCTGGCTCGTCGCCGGCACCAACGTGTCGGCCGACGAGTCGCTGCTCACCGGCGAGTCGGTGCCGGTCACGAAGCTCGCGCGCGACGACGCGGCCGACGGCGTCGCGGGCGCGCTGCCGCCGCCCGGCGGCGACGGTCAATCGGCGGTCTTCGCCGGGACGCTCGTGACGCAGGGGCGCGGCGAGGCCGTCGTGGCCGCGACCGGGCCGCGCTCGGCGATGGGGCGGATCGGCCGGGCGCTGGCCGAGACCAAGACGCCGCCGTCCGGGATCGAGGTCGAGATCGGCCGGCTGGTGAAGGTCATCGCGCTGGTCGGCGCCGGCCTGTGCGTCGTCCTGCTCCTGGCGCGCGGCCTCGGCACCGGCGACTGGATCGGCGGCCTGCTCGGCGGCCTGACCCTGGCGATGGCCATCCTGCCCGAGGAGATGCCGGTCGTCCTGATGGTCTTCACCACGCTCGGCGCCTTCCGCATCGCGCGCCTGAACGTGCTGGCGCGCCGCCCGGCCGGCATCCAGAAGCTCGGCATGGCGACGGTCGTGTGCGTCGACAAGACCGGCACCATCACCGAGAACGCCATGCGCGTGGCGCGGCTCGAGGACGCCAGCGGCCAGGCCGTCGACATCCCCAAGGGCGCGCCGGCGGCGGGCGCCGCCGATCGCCCCGACGCGCCCGGGGCCGAGCCGGCCTTCGAGCTGGCTGAGACCTTCCACGAGGTGCTCGAGCTGGCCATCCTCGGCTCGGCCTAGGACCCGACCGACCCGATGGAGCGCGCGCTGCACGCGCTCGGCGCGCGTAGCCTGCGGGGCACCGAGCACCTCCACCCCGACTGGAGCGAGGAGCGCGACTACCCGCTGACGCGCGAGCTGCTGGCGGTGTCGCACGTGTGGCGCTCGCGCCCGCCGCGCCGCATCGTCGCGGCCAAGGGATCGCCCGAGACCATCGCCGACCTGTGCCACCTCGCGCCGGGCCCGGCCGCGGCGCTGGCGGCGCGCGCCGAGGCGCTGGCCGTGGCCGGGCTGCGTGTGCTGGCGGTGGCGCGCGCGGCCGTCCCCGAGGGCGTCGAGCTGCCGGCCGGCCAGCACGACTTCGACTTCGAGCTGGTGGGCCTCGTGGCCTTCGAGGACCCGGTGCGGGCGTCGGTGCCGGCCGCGGTGCAGGCCTTCGCCGACGCCGGCGTGCGCGTCGTCATGATCACCGGCGACCACGTTGCCACCGCCCGCGCCATCGCCGGCGCCGCCGGCATCCGCGTGCGTCGGGTCGTGAGCGGGCCCGAGCTCGAGGCCATGGATGATGCGACGCTGTCGGCCGCGGTGGGCGAGGTCGACGTGTTCGCGCGCGCCGTGCCCGACCACAAGCTGCGCATCGTGCGAGCGCTGGCCGCGCGCGGCGAGCAGGTCGCCATGATCGGCGACGGCGTCAACGACGCGCCTGCGCTGCAGGCCGCGCACGTCGGCGTGGCGCTCGGCCACCGCGGCACCGACGTGGCACGCGAGGCCGCCGCGCTGGTCATGACCACCGACGACTTCGGCGCCGTGGCGCACGCCATCGCGCTCGGGCGGCGCATCGACGCCAACCTGCGCCGCGCGCTGGGCTACCTCGTCGCCGTGCACCTGCCGATCGCGGCCATGTCGCTCCTGCCCGTGCTCTTCGGCCTGAGCCCGATGCTCCTGCCGGTGCATGTGCTGTTCATCGAGCTCATCATCGACCCGGCCTGCAGCGTGGCGCTCGAAGCCGAGGCGGCCGACCCGCGCGCGGTGCGCGCCCCGCCGCGCCGCCCCGAGGACGGTCTCTTCCCGCGCTCGGCGCTCCTGTGGAGCGTCGTGCAGGGGCTGGTCATGCTGGCCGTCGCGGCCGCCGCCTACTTCGGCGCGCTGGCCTCCGGGCTCGGCCAGGACGAGGCGCGCACGCTCGGCTTCATCGTCATCGTGACCGGCAACGCCTGGCTCATCCAGGTGTCGCGCTCGAACGAGCGGTCGGCGCTGACGATGATCCTCACCAGCCGGAACCGCGCCGCGCTCGGCATCCTCGTCGCGGCCTTCGCGGTGCTCGCGCTGACGCTGGTCGTGCCCCCGCTCGCCGCCATCTTCCACTTCGGCCACCTCGGCGGCGGGCCGATCCTGCTGGCGTTCGCGGCCGGCAGCGCGTCGGCCCTGTGGTTCGACGCCGTCAAGGCGGTGCGGGCGCGGCGCGTCGCATCGACCGGAGCCTGGTCGCCTACTTGAAGACGCCGAGGAAGCGCCGGTGGGTGAAGGCCTCGAGGTCGGGGATGAGGCGCGCGCCGTCCTCGAGCGTGCGCGCGAGCAGCTGGCCCATCTCGGTGTGCCAGCGGACGACCTCGGCGGGCGTCGGCGCCAGGCGCTTGTCGAGGATGGCCTGGCGGTACTCGCGCAGCTCGCCCACGTCTTCGACGATGGCGCGCGCCAGGCTGTAGAAGTAGATGACGCGCGCGCCGAGGTCGTCGAGGAGCCCGACCTTGCTCATGACCGAGCGGAACACCACGAAGTAGTCCTGGGTCGTGCGCACCGACAGGATGTCGTCGGCCGTGACGACGTGGTCGGGGCGGCTCGCGTCGGCGATGATCTGCGCGATGCGCGGGCCGTAGCCGCGCGTCTCCATGAGCCGGAGCAGGCCGTCGATCTCCGCGCGCAGCGCGGTCGCGACGCCCTTCGACTCGGTGAAGGCGGTGTAGCGATCGAAAACTACCTTGACGACCCCGCCGAGCAGCGCGCCAGCGGTCAGCGAGACGAGCCCGACGATGGCCTCCAACCTCAGACCCCGTGCTTCACGACCAGCACCGGGCACTCCGCCTGGCGCACCACGCGCTCGGCCACGCTGCCCAGCAGGAAGCGCTCGAAGCCGCGGCGGCCGTGCGAGCCCAGCACGATCATCGAGGCGCCCTCCTCCTTGGCGATCTCGACCAGGTCGTGGGCGGGGCGCCCGAAGGCCACGCGGCCGACCAGCTCCACGCCCGGCGCCGACACGCCTTCCAGCGTGCGCGCCAGCGTCTGCTTGGCCTCCTGGTGGTACGTCTCCTCGACGGTGCCGCCTGGGGCGAGCGTGGCGATGTCGACGCCGAAGCCGTCCGTGCCCGGCTCGTGGACGTGCAGCACGACCAGGCGCCCGCCTCCGGTCGGGGCGAACAGCTCGAGGGCCTGCGTGAGCGCCTTCTTGGCGGAATCCGAGAAGTCATGAGCGACGAGCCAGGTGCGCATGGAAACCTCCGACCGGAAGGGCAGCACCAAGCATGCCAGCGACCGGCCGGGTCGGGAAGGCGCGAACGCCCGCTCCGCGCGCGGCCTCGACAGCATCGCGGCCAGCGGCTATCCCGGCGCCATGGGCATCGCTCCACTCGCGCTCGCGGCCGCCCTCGTCCTCGCGGCCTGCTCGGGCGGCGGCCACGCCGGCGCCGACGCCGCCCTCGCCTCCGACGTCCCGGCCACGCCCGCGTCGCCCCCATCGCCCGCGTCGCCGCCATCGACTGCCTCGCGGCCCTCGGCCCGAGGCGGTCCGATCGGCCCGCCCGTCGAAGCCCACCTGCGCAGCGACGCGACGCTGCGGCCGGAGGCGTCGGGCGGCTGGGCCGAGGTCGCCTGGGACCTCGCCATTCCCGGCCCGGGTCGCATCGCGCTCGAGCTCGTCGACGGCGACGCCGCCGCGCCGGTCGACGTCGCGCCCGAGCGCGTCGTGGCCCGGCGCGAGGCGGACGTCGACGGCGTCACGCCGGTCGCCGTGCGCCTGCGCTTCCGCGTCGCCGCCGACGGCGAGAGCGGCGAGCTGGCGCTCGAGGTGCCCGGCAGCTTCGCGAGCGAGCCCATCGCTGCGGCCCACCTGCCGCCCGCCGGCGCTGTCGTCGCCGGCCACGCGCTCGGCACGCCCGGCCGCTGGGAGCCGGTGCAGGCGACGCCGATGGTCGAGCTCGGGCAGTGGCGGTGGTCCGCGCCCGCCGCCGCGGGCGCGCCGCCCAGCGCGGGCAGCGGTACGACCTGGCGCCTGCGCCTCGGCTACCAGCCGGCGGCGCGGGCCGCGCCCTGACGCCGCACGCGGCTACTCCGACAGCGCGCCGCCGTCGAGCTCGAACGTCGTGTCGCCGTCGACGACGACGATCACGGACTGCAGCTTCCGCGCCTGCTGCTCGCCCGGCACGTAGATGCCGGCCAGGATGCCTTGTTCTCCTCCCGAGAACGTCGTGACGGCGGTGACGCCGCTGCACGGGTCGCCGGTGAGCTCGGTCATCGGCGTCGCCGACAGCGTGAACGGGTCGCTGTCGATGCTCACGCACATGCGCGCCACGGTGTCGGTCCCCAGCACCAGCAGCAGTCGTCCGCTCTGTCCGGTGATCGGCGTCGAGGTCAGGAAGAGCTTCCCCGGCGCCCCGGTCTTCACCGAGAGCGCGGCGCCGTCGAACGTCACGGTGACGTCGCCGTCGACCGTGGCCGTTGCCGGCTCGAGAACGATCGGCGTGGTCTCGCCGGGGAGGTAGATGCCGGCCGTGACGGCGTGATCGCCGGCCGGGAACAGCACGTCGTCGGTCGCCGGCCCGCACGGGTTCGACTCGGCCAGCGACAGCCGGCCGGGCGGGACGACGAACGACTCCGAGGTGATCGACACGCAGTAGCGCGTCTGGTGGTTCGGCCCGAAGGCGATGAAGACGTAGCCCGCGCGCCCGAGGATGGCGGTCGAGGTGACGCTGATGAAGCCGCTGCCGTTCGACACGTCGGGCGCCGTCGTGTCGGTCGGCGTCGCGCTGTCGGGCGTCGTCGAGTCGGGCGTCGAGTCGGGCGTCGAGTCGGCCGGCGCCGTGTCGTGGCCCGCGTCCTGGAGGGTGTCCGCGCTCGTGTCCGCGCCCGGGCTCGTGCCCCCGTCGCCGCACGCGGCGCCGAGCGTCAGCGCCGCCATCGCCATCATCCACACGCGCATGTCCGAGCTCCCCGAGTCTCGTGGTCCAGCAGGTCTCATGGTGTCGCGATGCCGAGGATGACGCCGTCGGCCCCGGCCGAGAAGATGCGGCCGTGGGCCGCGTCGATGACGATGGTCGCGATGGGCCCGCGGTGCAGCGCGCGCGCGACGACCACGCGGCCGTCGGGCGTCCACACGTGCAGCGCGCCGTCGCGCGTGCCGGCGACCAGCCAGTGCGCATCACCCGCCAGCGCCGTCACGTCCGAGCGCGCGCCGCCGTAGGTCACGCGCCCGTCGTCGGTCACCGGCGTGCCGTCGGCGCCGAGCACCACCAGGCCGTCGCCGCTCCAGGCCGCGAGGCCGGGGCGCGCGTCGCGCACGACCTTGCCGCTGATGGCGTCGAGCACGCGGCCGCCGGCCAGGAGCTGCGCCCCGTCGGCCGACACCAGGAGGCGCGTGTCGAGCGGCTCGCCCTTCGTCGCCGGCGTCGCGCGCGCGCGACGCGCCAGGCGCTTCACCTTGCCGTCGGCCGAGCGCACGCGCACGTCGCCGCTCTGCTCGAGCCAGAAGACGCGCTCGTCGGGCGCCACCGCGACGGCGACGGGCTTACTGCCGCGGACCACCCAGCGCGGCGCGCCGGTGGCCTCGTCGAGGGCGGTGAGCGGGCCGGCGCCGAGGTAGAGCGTGGCGCCGTCGGCGCTGGCCGCCAGCGCGCTCGCGGGCCGCGACACGCGGAAGGTCTCGGTGCCGCTCACCGGCTCCCACACGCGCACGACGCCCGTCGACTCGAGCGCCGCCACGCGGCCGTCGCCGGCCATGGCCATGGCGCTGACCGAGCCCGCGCGCGCGGCCGCGGGCAGGACGCCGTCGATGGTCGCGTCCCACACCGGCACGGCGCGGTTGCCCGGGAAGGCGACGCGCGCGCCGGCGGCGTCGAAGACCGGCTTGCGATCGGGCGCTGCCACGGTGGCGCGCACGGTGCCGCTCGGCAGGTCGATGACCAGCGCGCGCGTCGGCTTGTCGAGGAGGCAGGCGGCGAGGCGCCCGTCGTGGGCCAGCGTGCCGCGGCGGCAGCCGCGCGGCAGCGCGGTCGAGCCGAGCTTCTGGCCGGTCGCGACGCTCCAGCGCTCGACCGCGACGTCCTCGCGATCGACCCGCAGCAGCATGATCTCGCCGCCTTCGGCCGCGAAGGCGAGGCCGGCCACCTCGTCGCTGTCGGGCACGGCGACGTCGTGCTCGGACTCGAGCCGCGGCAGGGTGAGGATCTCGAGCTTGTCCTTGCGCACGATGACGACGCGCTCGTCGGAGGCGGCGATGGGCGCGCCGGCGACGGCGTCGGGGCGATCGATGCGCTGGAGCGCGATGCCGATCTGGCCGCCGAAGAGCGTGAAGCGGCGGCCGTCGCCGTCGGGGTTCTTGCCGGCCACGAGCACGTGGTGGCCGTCGGGCGACTGGGTCGCGACCTCGGGCGCCGTGGTCAGCTGCATGTCGCCGATGAGCGCCCAGGTGCCGACCTTCCAGCGCAGGAGCCGGCCCGAGCCGAGCGCGGTCAGCACCGAGCCGCCGTTGGGCGACCAGCCGACCAGGTGCTCGCCGATGAGCGGCGCCGGCACCACGCGGTCCTTGGCGCCATCGTAGAAGCGCCACGCGCCGCCCTGCGTGCGGTAGATGGCGTCGGGCTTGAACGGCCGCGGCGCGACCTCGACCGGCGCCTCGGGCGACTTGTCGGCACCCGGCACCGCGGCCTCGCCGCCGAAGCGGACGACGTCGCTGTCGGGCGCGGGATCGGCCACGAACAAGCACAGCATGGCGGCGAGCGTCAGCATGGTTCCCCCTTCTTCCGAGCCACGCGGCGTCGCTCGGTCCTTCCGAGGCCCAGACTACTCGAACTTGCAGATGCGGACGAACGTGTAGGCGTTGTTCACCGGCGGCTGCCCCGAGATGGTGGGGTAGGTGGCGAGCCAGGTGGACGCGAGGTTCAGTACGTCGAGCTTGCAGAGCATGCCCGAGGGGCACTCGGCGTCGAACTCGCAGAAGCTCGTGCAGTAGGTCGTCGGGTCGCCGGGGATGAGGCCGAGGCACTTGTTCGAGCCGCACTGCGAGCGATCGGTGCACGGCGCGCCGACGCCCTTGGGGCCGAACTGGCCCGGGTTGTAGCAGGCGGTGAGGGCGTCGCGCGTGGCGGTCGTGAACTGCGGATCGTAGGGCACGACGTTGGGGTTGGCCTTCTGGCCATAGAGCACGAGGTTGCACTCCTGGGCCGGCGCGCAGTCCGTCTCCGACTTGCAGATGGGCGAGCAGGGCAGGTTGGTGTCGGGGTAGAGCGTGAGGTCGCAGTGGCCCGAGGCGCAGAAGGAGCCATCGAAGGTGTTGCCGCCGTCGGGCGAGCACACCTGGCCGAGCGGGATCGAGCCCGACGGATCGGGGCTGCAAGCCGAGGTCACGATGCCGAGCGCCAGGTCGCCGATGGGGTGGCAGGTGCGGCCGGGCGTCGTGCAGTGCGCCTCGTCGAGGCACAGCGGGGTGCAGAAGCCTTCGCACTGGCCCGAGCGGCACTGGTAGTCCTCGCTGCACGCGCCGCCGTCGTCGACCAGCCCGGGCACGGCGTCCTGGCAGTAGCCGACCTGCGCCGAGCCGGGGAGCTTCGAGCAGATCTGGCCGGTCGGGCAGTCGCCGGCGCCCGAGCACGGGTCGCTGCAGACCGTCTGGCCGGTCGACGTCCAGAGGCCGCAGAGGCGCTCGGGGTAGCAGTCGGTCTGGTAGCTGCACGGGTCGCCCAGGCCGCAGCCGACGATGGCGGTCCAGTCGCGCGCGTCGTGGGTCGGGTCGCAGTGCTCGCAGGCGTCCTCGGGGTTCGGCTGGTCGGTGGTCCAGCAGGCGCCGCCGATGATGCACGAGCCGGCCTGCATGCTGTGGTCGCAGACGCCGGCCGTGCAGCCGTCGAGCGTGCACGGCAGGTGATCGTCGCAGACCGCGCCGCCGCCCACGCAGCGGCCGCCCTCGCAGTGGTCGTTGTTGGTGCAGAGGTCGTGATCGTCGCAGCCCAGGCCGTCGGGGCACGTCGAGGTGTCGGGCTCGACGGCCGTGTCGGTGGCCGCCGTGCTGTCGGGCGCGGTCGTCGTGTCGGTGGGCGTCGTGCTGTCGGGCGTGGTCGTCGCATCGGTGGCCACGACGGTCTCGGCCGCGCCGGTGTCGACGATCTCCGTCGCGGCGTCGCTGCCCGAGTCCTGCGGGAACAGCACGTCGGGCGGCACGAACACGTCGGTCACGTCGATGATGGGCCGGCCGCCCGGGGTCGACGGCGCGCAGGCGGCGATCGCGGCGCCGGCCAGGCAGGCCACGAGGACTTTGGTCGACAGCTCCAGCATCGGCCCGCGGACTATCGCCGCGACCCCGCTTCGAAACAAGCCCGGCGCGCCATGCGGCCGCCACGCTCCCGGCACCGGGCCGACGCCGCGTTACCAAGATGTGCGAAATCTTTTTCTCACCCCTATGGAAGCGGAGTGCGCACTCACGTATTGTCCATCTGTAGCCGCTCTCTGGCGTTCCTCATACCGCTGCCAGGTGATCCCGTGACGACCCCGACGACCGCCACAATCGACATGATGACGCTGAACACCTGGGGCTTTCGCTGGCCGCTGGCGCGCGACCGCAAGCATCGCTTCGCCCGCATCAACGCGCACCTCCGCGAGACGCGCTACGACGTCGTGGCGCTGCAGGAGCTGTGGGCCGGGGCCCGCACGGCGCTGGGCGACACCGGCCTCACCTGGGCCGCCGACGACGTCCAGCAGGAGCGCGGCACGCGCATGCTCGACTCGGGTCTCGGCGTGAAGGTGCGCCGCGGCGTCGAGCGCGGCGTCAACGCGGTGAAGAGCCTGGTGCGCTCGTTCAAGCACCACACCGGCTGGGACCGCGTGAAGACGAAGGGCATCCTCGGGGTCGAGGTGCCGGTCGGCGACGTCGGCTTCGTGACCCTCGTGAACACCCACCTCCAGGCCGAGCGCAAGCACGCGCGCGTCCGCCGGACCCAGCTCGACGAGATCCTCCAGGCCGTCGATCGCATCGAGTCGCCGGTCATCCTGTGCGGCGACTTCAACCTCTTCGGCGACCTCCCCGAGGACCGCGCCGGCCACCAGTCGCTCGCGGCCGCGGGCTTCCGCGACGCCTCGGAGACCATCGACCAGCCACACGCGACCTACCTCCAGCGGAACCCGTACGTCGGCGGCAGCACCCCCGACGAGCGCTTCGATCGCATCTACCTCCGCGACGGCGCCCACAACGGGAAGAAGCTCCGCCTCATGGCCGAGTCGGTGCGGGTCATCGTCGACCACGACGCGCCGATGAGCGACCACGAGGCCGTGGCCGCCCGACTCCGCCTCTCGCGCTAGTCAGGCGGCCCGACCTCCGCTCACTTGCCGCCGGTCGCCGCGATGGCCGCCGAGACGGCGCCGGTCGACGCGCCCTCGTTGAACATGCGCATGGCCGTGTAGTACATCGAGCGCGGCAAGAGCGTGATGGGCGCGCCCTCGGTCCAGCCGCCGAGGAGCTTGCTCTGCAGCGCGCCGGTGACGCCGGCGCCCTTGCCGTCGGGCCGGTTCTTCATGATGACCGACTCGGTCAGCTTGAGGGTTCCGACGAGCTCGTTCAGCGTCGTCACGACCTTGCGGATCGGCAGGCTCGGCACCGGGATGGCATTGGCGTCGTTGGCGTCCGACGGCGGCGCCTGCGCCGTGTCCTGCGGCGGGCGCGAGGTGTCGACCGGCGGGGCCGTGTCGCGCGGCGGCGTCGTGTCGGGCGGCGGGGCCGTGTCCTTCGGCGGCGTCGTGTCGGGCGGCGGGTTGGTGTCGGGCGGGGGCGCCGTGTCCTTGGGTGGCGTCGTGTCGGGCGGGGGCGCCGTGTCCTTGGGCGGGGCCGTGTCCTTGGGCGGCGCCGTGTCCTTCGGCGGCTCGGTGTCCTTCGGCGGCTCGGTGTCCTTGGGCGGGGCCGTGTCCTTCGGAGGCGTCGTGTCCGCGATCTGCGTGTCCTTGGGCGGCTCGGTGTCCTTGGGCGGCGCGGTGTCGGGCGGGGGCGCCGTGTCCTTGGGCGGCTCGGTGTCGGCGGCCTGCGTGTCGGGCTCGGGCACGACCGCGGCCAGGTCCTCGGGCACGGGCTCGGTGTCGGCGGCCGCCACCTGGAGGTCGGGCTCCTCGGTGTCGGCGACGGCGAGCTGGGTGTCGGGCTCCTCGGTGTCGGGCGCGGCCGGCTCGGTGTCGGCGGCCGCGACCTGCGTATCGGGCTCGGCCGGCGCCGTGTCGACGGCCGCGACCTGGGTGTCGGGCTCGACCGGCTGTGCCTGCGTGTCGGGTCCGACCGCCACCGGCTCGGGCGGGAGCTCGGGCGCACCCGGGATGAGCACGAACAGGAAGAAGGCGATCGCCAGCACCAGCGCGCCCGCGACGATGTAGACGATGGGGCTCTCGCCCTCCGACTTCGGCGCCTCGGGAGGCTTGGGCGGCGGCGGCGTGAACGGCAGCGGCGAGGGGCCGGCGGGCTCGGGCTCGGGCGCGATGACGATGCTCGGCGAGCTGGCCGCGTTGGTCGGCGCGCCCGGTGTCACCTCGGCGTTGGCCGCGGCGCCCTTGTTCGAGAAGCCGACGGTCGACACCACGCGGCGCGAGCCGGAGCGGACCTTACGGCCCTGGGCCGCCATGGCCGCGGTCTGGAGCGCCTCGCTGACGCCGCCCATGGTGGGGAACGGCGCGCTGCCCGGCTGCTCGGTGGCGCGGCGGATGACCTCTTCCAGCTCGGGCACGCCGCCCTGGCCGGCGCCGCCGCCCGCCATCGCGACCTGGTGCAGGTGCTGGAGGACCTTGCCGACGGCGATGATGTCCTCGCGGATGGCGTGGCCGCGCGGCACGGCCGCCTGGCCGGCCAGGCCGACGTCGGTGATGCGCAGCAGCGTGCGCGGGCTGGTGCCCGGCTCGCCGGCCGCCTCGGGGGCCGGTCCGGCCTCCTCGATCAGGATGAGCGTCTCGAGGCTCACCGCGCCGTGGGTCCAGCCGCCGTCGTGCAGCGACTGCAGCGCGACGGCCAGCTCGGAGCCGAGCTCGATGGCCTCGGGCACCGACAGCGGGGCCTCGGTCAGGTGGCGCGACAGGAAGCGCGCGCGGCCGTCGAATGGATCGTAGACGATGAAGGAGCCGCCCGGCGCCTTGCCCGAGCCGCGCATCGAGGCGAAGCCGATGTGAAGCTGATCGGGCTGGCGCACCACGGTCGCGGTGAGGGCGCGCTCGGTCGGCGCGGCGTCGCCGCTGTAGACCTGGACCGTCACCACCCGCTCGTTCTGCAGATCGGTCGCGCGCCACAGCGAGCGAGTCGCCGTCGCGTCGTACAGCTCGTCGAGCCGGAAGCGGCCCTCGAGAACCTGCCCGATGAGACCCAGCGCGCTGGTGCGCGGGTCGGTCGCGTCCGTCATGCGATTCTCTCCCCCGAGACGTGGCGGCTCACGCCAGGGGTGGCGCTGCCGCACCTGCGCTGACGGGCCCTCGAAGCCGCGGACCGGGCCAGCGCGGTCGTATGAAGGTGCGACGGATTCAGCGGTTCGTCAATCCAACCCCCAAGTCGGGGTCCGCGCGCGTCTCCAGCGCGACCGACCAGGCCTGCTCGACGATCGTCGTGCCCCAGGGCCCGAAGACGCCGGGCACCTTGGGTCCGAGCGTGCCGTAGTGCGCGCGCGGCCGACCCGCGGCGCGGTCCGCGGCCAGGCGCTCGAGCGCGAAGCGCGTGGCGTCGAAGGCGAGCTCGTCCCACGGCAGCTCGGGCCAGGGGAACCAGCGCACCTCGAGGCTCTCGCTGGTGGAGGCGGCGTGCGCCCCGTCGTCGGGCGAGCGCAGCGCCGCGCGGTAGATCATGAAGATCTGGCCGATGCGCACGATGTCGAAGCACACGAGCGGCGCGACCACGTCGACGCGCACGCCCGTCTCTTCGAAGGTCTCGCGCCGCGCGCCGTCGACGGTCGACTCGCCGAGCTCGAGGAAGCCGGCCGGCAGCGTCCAGAAGCCGCGGCGCGGCTCGATGGCGCGCCGGCACAAGAGCACCTCGTCGCCGCGCTCGACGGCCGTGCCGACCACCACGCGCGGGTTCTCGTAGTGGATGGTGCCGCAGCGCTCGCACACGTCGCGCGGCCGATCCTCGCCCGGTGGCACGCGGCGCACGAGCGCTCCGCCGCAGCGCGAGCAGTGGGTCGCGCCCGGCATCAGGCGTTCGGGTCCACGGCCCAGCCGCCGGACGCGATGCGCGCGTCGGCGGCCAGCGCCGCGTCGATGTCGTGGCGCAGCAGCGCGTGCTCGTTGGCGTCGACCTTGCTCGAGAACACGCGCTTGAAGAAGCCGGTGCGCGGCTTGGCGACGATGGTCCAGGCGCCGCTGTCGGCGTCGACCAGCGTGACCTCGACGTCGTAGCGCGTGTCGGCGCGCTGAGCGTCGAAGGCGTGGGCGCTGTAGGTCGTCCAGCGGTACTCGACCTTCCAGCCGCGCTGGGCCAGGCCACCGGCCACGAGGTCGGCCATGATCTGGCCGGGTGGCACCGCCTCGCCGGCGGTGTCGACGCGCGGGCCGGCCTCGACCTCGGCTTCGGCGATGGCCTTCGAGGTGAGCGTGAGCTTGGTCGGGAGCGCGTCGGACATGGTGTGCCTCGGTGATGCGGCGGGGTGCCGCTCCCTCAGCGGATGGGCACCGCGGCGTCGATGCGGAGGCCACCCGCGTCGACGGGCCGGATCGGCTCGAAGCGCGGAGCGACCTCCGGCAGCTCCGGAATCTGGCGCACCGCGGTCGCGCCGGCAACCCCGCGCGGGTCGGCCCAGCGCGCGACGACGCGCCACGGGCCGCGATCGCGGCCGACGCGGAAGGTGCGGCGAGCGTCGGGCGCGATGACCTCGGAGGCCACCGCGCGCCCGGCCAGGCCCTCGACGACGAGCTCGATGGGGCCGGCCAGCGTGCGCTGCGGCCGCACGCGCACGACCAGGTCATCGCCGCTCAGCGCGGCCTCGAGCGTGAACGGCGGGCCCGACACCGAGGCCGGCGGCTCGACCGGGGCGCTCGCCGGCGCGCGCTCGACGCAGGAGCCGAGGCTCGGAGTGACGGCGCCGAGCGCGACGAGGATGGGGGCGAGCCTCACGCGGGCATGGTGCCCGGCTAGGCGGCGGCGTTCAAGCGCGGGCGGTGGCGCTCGAGGTCGAGCTGGCCGCGCCGCACCGCCGCGAGCGTCGCGGCCGGCGTCGCCGGCTGCGCGCGGCACCAGCGCAGATAGGCGATGAACGAGACGTCGGGGTCGTCCTGCTCGTCGGGCGTCAGCAGCCAGTCGCCGTCCATGGCGCGCTCGATCGCGTGGACCAGCGTCTGGTGGTAGCCCTCGAAGACGCTGAGATCGCGGAACAGCTCGTCGCGCGTCGCGTGACCCTCGGCCGTCCGGCGCGCCTCGGCCAGCGCGACCTCGAGCTGGCCCGGCCAGATCGAGAGGATCTGGAGATCGTAGAGCGAACTGATGGCGGTCGTGGTGCGTGCCGATGAGGTGGCGGATCATGCCGCTCGGGCCGGTGAGGAGGCCCGACAGATCCCACGGCCGCAGCGCCCCCGAGAGCAGCGCCGGCAGGGCGCGCATCGGCCGCGAGCGGAAGAGGCGCGCGGCCAGCGTGCCGCGCACCGGTCGCGTCGTCGAGAGGCCGATGGTCTCGGGGCGATCCATCACCCGGTACCACATGCGCGCCACGCCGAGCGTCAGCTGCCAGAGGTTCGGCACCTCGGCGACGAGGCCGGAGCGGCGGACCTGCTCGAGGCGCTCGGCGATGAGGCCGGGGCGGATGAGGACGAGACGCGACGCGAGAGGCACGGGGTCCATGGCGCGGCATCTTCGGCCGGCCCCCTCGCGCGCGTCAAAGGAAATGATTCCGTCGCTATCAAAACCCCGGCTCAGGCGCGCCGGGAGCGGCTCCGAGCCATCAGCACGAGCGCCGCCATGGCCAGCGCCAGGCCGCCGGCCAGACCGCCGCCGGCGCACGCGCCGCCCTCGGCCACGAGGCCCGCGGCGCACACCTGACCGTCGCCGTCGCACGGATCGCGCGGGTTGGTCTGGTTGGTGGTCTCGGTGCCGTCGTCGACGCCGCCGTGATCGGTGTCGCGATCGAGCGGGTTGGTGTCGGTGTCGCCGGGCTCGTCGAAGTCGGTCGGGTTGTGGTCGCCGTCGAGGTCCTCGCCGCCGGTGCAGGTGGTCGCGCCGTTCTGGTGGCCGTCGCAGAGGCCGTCGCCGTCCGTGTCGGGGTTGGTCGGGTCGGTGTCGATGCTCACGTCGTAGCGGCCATCCAGGCCGGTCTCCGAGCCGTTGCAGCCCGAGTCGTCCCAGGCCCCGCCGCCCGGCCCGTCGCACAGCCCGTCGTCGTCGGTGTCGGTGTCGAGCGGGTCGGTGTGGTTCAGGCTCTCGCCGCCCTGGCATCCGCTCGGCGCCGTCATGGCGTCGCAGATGCCGTCGCCGTCGGTGTCGGGGTTGTTGGGGTCGGTCTCGGTCGTGCCGCGATCGCTGCCGTCGAAGTCGCCGTCCTGGTCCTCGAAGCCGACGCAGCCCGCGACCGCCACGTGGCCGTCGCACAGGCCGTCGCCGTCCGTGTCGGGGTTCTCGGGGTCGGTGTCGTCGGGGGTGTTGGCGACGTCGTCGGGGCCGCGGTCCTCGTCGAGGTCGGTGATGCCGTCGTGGTCGACGTCGTCGCAGGCATCGCCGATGCCGTTGCCGCCGGCCGGGTAGTGATCGGCCTGGTCGGGGTTGGCGACGAAGCGGCAGTTGTCGCTGCCGTCGGGGATGCCGTCCTGATCGACGTCGCCCTCCTCGCAGTTCACGAGGTCGCCCTCGCACTCGTCGCGCGGGTTGGTGTGCTGGGTCAGCACCTCGACGCCGTCGTTCACGCCGCCGTCGTCGGTGTCGGGATCGAGCGGGTTGGTCTCGGTGTCGGTGAGCTGATCGTAGTCGCCGGGATCGCGATCGCCGTCCTTGTCCTCGAAGCCCTGGCAGTCGAGCGCGCCGTTCTGGAAGCCGTCGCAGAGGCCGTCGTTGTCGGTGTCGGAGTCGGCCGGGTCGGTCTCGGTGCCGGGCTGGTAAACGCCGTCGGGGCCGCTCTCCGAGCCCTTGCACTTCGAGATGTCCCAGTCGCCACCGCCCGGCCCGTCGCACAGGCCGTCGTCGTCGCTGTCGCTGTCGAGCGGGTCGGTGTGCTGCGTGATCTCGCCGCCCTTGCAGAAGCCGCCGGCGAAGGCGCCGTCGCAGATGCCGTCGTCGTCGGTGTCGGCGTCGATCGGGTTCGGCTCGCGGAGGCCCCAGTCGAGGTCGTCCTTGTCGCCGTCGCTGTCCTCGACGCCGACGCACGGGGCGACCTGCTTGCTGCCGTCGCACAGGCCGTCGCCATCGGTATCGACCTTGGTGGCGTCGGTCTCGGTGGCGTCGGGGCCGTCGTGGTTCCGGTCCTCCTCGCCGTCGAGGAGCCCGTCGCCGTCCGTGTCGTCGCAGGCGTCGCCCTCGTCGGTGGCGGCCGGATTGTAGCCCGACGCGTCGTAGTTGTTCTCCTGCAGCGGGTCGTAGGTCGCGACGCAGTCGTCCTCGCCGTCGACGATGCCGTCGACGTCGAGGTCGCTCTCGACGACCACGTCGCCCTGGACCTGGGTCGTCACGGTGTTGCTGGCGATGGGGTCGCCGGTGATGACCGTGCGCGCGAAGCCGGTCTCGGGGATGGTGGTCGTGCCGGTCGCGGTGATGGTCACCTGGATGACGATGACGGCGGCCTCGCCGGCGTTGATGACGCCCGCGGCCTCGCCCGGCGAGTGCACCGCGCCGGCGGTCGCGAAGGGCCCGATGCCGAGCGCCACGTCACTCATGCTCTGGCCGTTCAGCGTGGTCGAGCCGGCGACGTAGGTCATGCCGGCCGGGATGGGCAGCGACGCAGTGATGTCGGGCGCGGGACCGGAGCCGGTGTTGCGCACGGTCAGCGTGTAGGTCACGCGGTCGCCGGCCTCGAGCGCGGGCGGCGTGGTCGGGCTCGCGCTGAGCGAGACCTCGAGGCGATAGGCCGGCAGCGTGATGGTCTCGCCGACCTGGCTATCGGTCTGGGTCACCGCGTCAGCGCACGGCGGCGCCCACTCGAGGCGCCACGACGGCGTGGTCTCGACCTGGGAGAGCGGGCTCGGCGCGGCGAGGATGCTGTCGACGTGGTAGCTCAGCGTGATGGTCTTCACCTGGCCCGGGTCGAAGGCGCCGACCGGCACGCCGCCGGTGCCGGCGGCGCAGGCGTTGGGGGCGAGCGCGGTGCCGTTGACGGTCGCGACCGGCACGCCGTCGAGCGTGAACGAGCCGGGCACGAAGCTCGTGTTGGTGGGCGCCTGGTAGCAGAAGAAGACGCTGTCGGCGCGGCCGCTGCCCTCGTTCTCGAGCGCCACGGTGTAGCGCACCTCGTCGCCGGCGAAGGTCACGTGCGTGGTCGTCGTGTGCGTGCCGGTGAGGTCGGGCGCCGCGAAGTCGAGCTCGAGGCCGAGCGCCGACACGATGAAGTCATCGCCCTCGGTGGTCACGAGCAGGCTCGTCGACGACTGGCCGTTCTCGAGGACGTAGGGGTTGTAGGCGTCGTCGTTCAACGGGATGGTCGTCACGTCCCAGCCCTGGCGCGCGCCCGAGACCAGCGTGTAGGTCGTGCCGTCGTTGGGGTCGACGTAGTGGTTGGTGTTGCCGAAGGTGCCGCGTGTATCGAGGAGCCCGTCGTCGCCGTTGATCTGCGAGCCGAAGAAGTTGTCGTAGGCGTTGTTCGGGCCCGAAAGCGGATAGAAGGAACCGTCGGCGAGCAGCGGGTCGAGGATCGACAGCGTGTCGTCGGTGAAGCGCGCGTCGCCCTCGAGCGCGGCCACGTGCATGCGCCCGAGCGCGGTGCCGGCGGTGGTCGGGGTGCAGAAGCCGGAGACGTCGATCTGCGTGTCGAGCGGACCGGTCGGGCTCGTGAAGCGGACCTCCTCGCCGAGCATCCACAGGTCGATGTTGCGGACCGGCAGGCCCGGGTCGCTGAAGACCACGAAGAGGGCCCAGCCGCAGGCGCTGATCTGGCTCGCGCTCCAGGCCTCGGAGCCGGCCACGCCCGACACCATGTAGGTGCCGCCGCGGCCGGACGACACGGCGCCGGTCACGTCGGCCCAGCGCTGGTAGTAGCGGTACGAGGTCGCGACCAGCGAGAGGTCGGTGACGCCGCCGCTCGGGCTGACGGTCTGGGTGAGGCCGTTCGGCAGCGTCAGGACGACCGAGGACGGCGTGTCCTTCGGCGTCACCGGCAGGCCGAGGACCTGGCTCGAGCAGGCCCACACCAGCTCGGCGCGGACGATGGAGCTCGTGTCGGGGAGGTCGAGCACCGCGCGCGAGCCGTTCTTGGCCGAGTCGCTGGTGGTCCCGACGGGGAAGTTCCCGTCCTTCTCGTTGGGGTAGCTCAGCGGGTTGGCGATGAAGGTGCCGATGCCGCCGCCCGTGCCCGGGTTGGTGTTGTCGCTCGAGTCGAGGCCGAGCGTGTTGCCGGTGACGCGCAGCTCGCCGCGCAGCGTGCCGGACCAGATCGGGGTCTCCTGGGCCGAGGCGCTCGAGGTGAGGCCGGTCAGGAGGCAGAAGAGTGCGATGGAGGTGGCGCGCATGGCGTCGTGATCCTGGTGGGAGGGTGCCCCCCCAAGCGTCGGGCGAGTGCGGGCGCCTTCTAGGCACCTCGTCGCGAGGGATCAACGACAAAATGTGTAGCTCGGGGGAAACACTGGCCGAGCGACCGCTAATCAGGCGGCCGCGCGCGCCTGCCCAGGTCAGGCCGTGGCCGCCTTCAGATCGATCCACGTGCCCCGCGATGGCACACCGTGGCACACCAGGATCGTCCCCGCCTCGGGAGCCATGATCACGGCGCCGTTGGTGTTGAGGCCGTCGACGTCGTCGCGGGCGATGGCGTCGGCGCCGTTGGCGGTGTCGGCGAAGAAGCGCTGGAGGTCGGCCATGCCGAGCTCGCCGTGGGTGTCGCGGCCGAGGTCGGTCATGCGCGTCTGACGGGCGCGCGAGGACGAGGTCGGCACGCTGCCCTCGAGGGCCTGGGTCTCGGGGCGCAGGCAGTGGTTGGCGTGGACGTTGATGCCGCTCGCGAGGTCGGCGCGCCAGGCGTCGCGCGCGCTGCACTCGAGGGTCGTCAGGGCGGGCTCGAGGCGTCGCCTATGGCATAGAAATGGGCGCGCCGGCCCGCGTGCGCGTCGACGACGGCCGCGGATAGCGTGCTCGGCGTCGACCTGCTTCAGCGCCTTGTGGATGATCGAGAGGTAGTTCACGCCGCGCGTCGGCAGGGTGCGGATGCTGGTAGCCGACGGCGACGCCGGCGGCGTTCAGGCCGATGAGCGAGAGGCAGCCGTCGGTCGTGAGGCACCACGTCTCGGGCGCGTCGTCGGGCACGCGATGCACGCCGATGGTGTGGGGTTGTCGGTCGCCAGGTCCCACGTCTGGCCGCACAGGATCTGCCGCGAGACGGTGGCGTCGCGGGCCGCGCATCGAGGAGGCGGTGCAGCCGCTCTTCGTCGAGGGCGTGCGGCCACGACAGGACGTCGCGAAGTCGGTGAGGCCAGTTCAGCGCGAGCACCTTCTCGAGCGCAGGTCGGCGCCCTCGGCGATGCCGATTTCCAGGCCCGCGCCAGCCGGGTCGTAGGCGCGCGTCGCGTCCATCGAGCGGCGCGCCACCAGCAGCACGCGCGCCTCGTCGACGACCTGGCCGCCGTAGCGCAGGGCTTGCGCGATGGCGTTGTCGATGCGGCGGGCGTAGAGCGCGTGGATGGGCTCGCGCAGGTCTTGCCGAAGGCGCGGCCGATGGCGCGATGGGTACCGCGGAAGGTGTAGGTCCTCATGGCCCAGGAACATCCGGCCTGTCGCGCTGCGAGGCAAGGGTCCCGGCAGCAGGTTGATCTTCAACGCGGTGACGGCGAACATGCGCCCATGGCACGCACGCGATCGTCGATTCGCCCGGGGCTTCTGGCTGTGGGGCTGTTGGCAGCCGGCTGTTGCAGACGACCACGTCGGCGCCGACGCGACGGACGCGGTCGCCGAGGTCGATGCCCGCGACGACGTCGGCGACGACGCGACGGTCGCGCCCGACACGACGGTCGCGCCCGACGCGCCGACGGTCAGCGCCGACGCCCTCGACGCGACCGACGCGACGCAGGCGACCTGCGCGCTCGACGCGACCGATGCAGGCGGCGACGTGGATGCGGGTGACGTGGCGCTGCCGGCGAAACCTGAAATCATCTTGACCATCGCCGAGGCGCCGGCCTCGATGAACGGCAGCACGCCGTCGGTCGGGCAGGGCGACCCCCGTCACACCTGGCGGCTGCGCGTCAATCGCGCGCACGTGTCGCTCGACGTGCTGCCGACGGCGGCGTCGGGCCGATCGATGCCGAGCGTCGGTGACCATCGCCTGCACCGCCGACGGCGATCTGCACGCGCCGCGCCGGCGCGCATTCGGCGCCCGACGGCCACCTGCGCGTCATGATCGACGACGCCTGGCCTTCCCCGATGGCCTCGCGGTGGCCTGCCAGGCCGAGGTGAGCGGCCCGGGCGGGTCGGCCACGGCCAGCATCGCCTTCGATGCGGCGACGCCTTCACCTCGCGAGCGCGACCCGTTCCCGGCGGTCGACGAGTGGCTGGTCGTCCTGTCGCGCGACATCTTCGCGCTGGAAGGTCGCAGCAGGGCCGACGGGCACGCCAGCCAGGCCGATCACGTCGTTGCGGGCAACGGCGTCGTCGATCTCGACGAGCTGCTCACCACTGCACTTCGACGGCGGCACCCCGAGGGTCGGCGCGGCGCTGGTGAAGGCGCCGAGGAAGGTGCGCGAGTACGTCTACAGCTTCTACGGCCTCGACGCGACGGGCGCGCCGACCGCCGAGGGCGCAGCCGAAAAGCGGCACCTACTTCGAGGGCGATGCGGGCGCACCGAGCCCGAGCGACTACGGCGGTGCGCGCCGCTTTCTCCGAGGATCGCGCTGGGCGGCGACGGCGACACCCAGGACCAGGCGCCATCCTGGGCGCGCTCATCGACTGGAACAACCAGGAGACCGAGGACGACACCGTCTACGGGCTCGGCATCTTCCCGGACGCGCCGCTGGCGCGGCAGGCGCTGGCGCAGCCGCTCGGGGCCATCCTGCTCCAGCCGTATCGCGTGGCGACGGCGGCGTGCCGTTCGGCGACGACCCCGAGGACGAGCTTCCTCGGCGGCGAACTGCACGCCTGATCTGCCGCCCGGAGGCCTCCAGCGCGGCCGCGCGCATCGAGGTCTACAACCTCTTCATCGAGTTCGGCACGCTCGCGCTGGCGTCGATCCTACTACATCGAGATTACCTGCTCGGGCTCGTGCCCTACGGGCTGCCGCCCGGAGGGTTTCCTTCGCCGGCGTCGACGCCGACTTCGTCGTGACGCCTGCGCCTCGACGCCCACATCGACACCGAGGGCCTGGCCTGGCGGCGACCGGCGGCTCGGTGAACTGGATGGAGGCCATCGGCGGCGCGGCCGCGCTCGAGCCGCTGCTGGGGTACCTACCCCACGCGCCAGCGCTGGTGGTCGGCCCGGTCATCGAGCCCTGAGTCTGCGCTCGGCGCTCACGGCCCCGACGTTGGCGTCCCAGACGCGCTTGGCGTGTTCGAGGAAGCCGGCGGGGCCTTCGCGAAGTCGGTCATGGTAGCCGCCGCCGACCATCTGTCCGCCGCCGAGGTCGACCTTGGTCTCGTCGCGCAGGGCGTACTTCTTGCGCACCCCCGAGGACGAGACCTTCATGCCGGCCAGGCCCATTGCCGGCACAGCGCCTGACGTAGGCGAAGGCGAGCCGCCCCGCCACGTCGACGGGAACCGCCGTGCGCTCGCCACCGGGGTCAGGACTACTTCTTTTCATTTTTCGGCCGGTCACCGTTTCGCCCGACGAAGTCCCCCGGCCTCGCGCTTTTCGCGCCATCGAACTCGCACCGCGGCGCGCCTCGCCGTACACCCGCGGGCATGACACGCACCGCCATCGTCGCGCTCCTCGCGAGCCTCGCCGCCTGTGGCGACGACGCCGCCTCGCCCGCCGACACCGCGCTCGCCGTCGACTCCACCCTCGCCGATGACCAGCGCCTCGAGCAGCGCCGTCGCCGCCGACAGCGCGGTCGCCTCGATGCCGTCGACGACAGCGTCGCGGCCGGTTGCAACCTTGTCGCCGACGGCCACCTCGGTCGAGCGGGCCGCTGCAGGTCGACGACCATCCGCGCGCGACCACCACACGACCTCGTCCACACGACCGGCGCCGACACCTGGCCGGCGCCGTCGGCGGCGCCACGCTGAAGGACGACTCACCGCTGCCTACGACCAGGTGCGCCGCGCCGAGATCGGCGGCGACGGCATGCTCGGCGCGTGGGAGGACGAGGCGCCGCTGCCGGCCCCGGTGGCGTTCGCCGGGCAAGTGCCACGCTGGGCGACCGCGTGCGGGTGGTGGCCGGCATCACCCAGGACGATCAGGGCGCCAGCGCCGCCAACGAGGCGCGCTGCTCGGCACCTTCGACGGCGACGGCCACCTGAGCCGCGCCCACCACGTCGCTGCCGGCCGAGGTCCGCGTGCACCCGACCGCGCATGCCAGTGACCGCGTCGTGGTCGTCGGCGGCAGCGGCGGCGCCGACGAGAAGCCGGTCGACACCGTGCTGGTGGCCGACACGCCGACGGCGAGCTCGGCGCGGCGCCCGGGACTGACCCTGCCCGGCGAGCGCAGCCACCACGCCGGCGTCGTGCACGACGATCGCATCTACCTCTTCAAGGCTTCGACCTCGACAACGAGCCCATCGAGGCCAACGGCGCTGAAGACCGCCGACGCCGATGGGCGGCGAGCCTACCGGCTGGGAGGCCTGCGGCAGCATGACCGACCCGCCGAGCACGCGGCGACCCTCTACAAAGACGGCGTCCTCATCGTCGGCGGCGGCCAGGGAGGCCCCGGCGAGGAGCACTGTCGACCGCGTGCGCCGGGCCCGCTTCGCCGCCGACGGCTCGGTCGGCGCCTTCGTCGACGCCCACGACCCGCTGCCGCGCGCGCTCGCACGTCCACCGCCAGGTGCTCCACAACGGCTTCCTCTACTCGGCCTATGCTGGGCGATCGCTCGCCGCCTGATCCCTGACCGCCTCGGCCGGCTACCTGCGTTCTGGAGCGACGTCAGCCGCGCGGCGAGCGGAAGAGGCGCTTGCGCCGCCTGGAAAGCGCGTGCGCGCGCCTGCTGCACGTCGTGGGGCACGGTCGACGCCGGGTTCAGCGCCTCCTGCTCCTCGTGGTGCTCGGGGTGCTCGAGGTCGCCGGGTCGCGCGCCGAGCTCGAAGAGCGCGACCTCGCGGTTGCCGCGATCGCCCACGCGGAACGGCATCACCGCCGCGCCGATGCCGGCGCTGACGTAGACCGCGCCGCCCTGCTCGTGCTTGCGCTGGCCGTACAGGCCGTGCACGTAGCGGTGGCCGCCGAAGCGCCCGAGCGTGAGCTCGTTCAGGCGCGCCACGGTGAGCTGGCCACCGTGGGTGTGGCCCGACAGGACGAACGGGACGCCCGCCTCCCAGAGGCCGTCCGCCTCCTCGGCGATGTGCGACAGCCCGAGCGTCGCGATGTCGGAGGACATGCCGCGGATGGCTTTGCGCCGGTCGGCGTGCCCGGTGTAGGCGTCGTCGAGGCCGACCAGCTGCAGACGCTCGCCGCGCACGTTGATCTGCGTGTTGGCGTTCGAGAGCAGCTCGACGCCGGCGCGGCGCAGCGCCACGCGCACGCCCTGGGCGCCGGCCCAGTAGTCGTGGTTGCCGAGCACCGCGAAGGTGGGCGCGTCGAGGCCGCGCAGGACCTCGGTCAGGTTCTCGAGCCAGGCGTGGCTGTGGCAGACGAAGTCGCCGGTGAGCACGACGAGGTCGGGCTTCTCGCGGTTGGCGATCGCCACCGCCTCCATCTGCACCTTCATCGGTGTCACGAGGCCGACGTGGAGGTCGGTCAGGTGCACCACGCGCAGACGCGAGTGCAGCAGCTCGGCGTAGCGCGCCGACGCCGCGAAGCGTCTGAGCTTGATGCCGAATCGCTCGGCCTGGACCGCCTTCGCTCCCACGTCGAGTGGTATCGGCTGCGCGTCGTCCTTGGCTTTGAGCGGACCTCGCATCGGACGCCGATGATAGGCACCCAGGGCCGCGATTGCCACATCGTTTGCGGCTGCGCCGGGTAACCGCGGCGTGCCGCCGCCGGAAACCCGCAGCCCGCGACCGCGACGTTGACCTGAACGCCCTTTCAGTCCAGGTTGCCCCCGATGCTCGCCGACGACGCCGCCACGAATCCTGCCGACGACCTCACGCCGCACGCTGCGCCCGCCGCGCCGGTCGCACCCACCCCGAGACAGATCCTGCGCCAGGTCCGGAACCCGCCCAATCCGTGGATCTCGACCGTCGTCGAGCACCTCGGCGCGCCGCCCGAGGCCGAGCTCTCGGTCTTCGTCGACAGCTCGCGCGCGGCGCTGGCGCGGAACGACAGCCCCGACATCGACTTCCGCTGGAGCGTCAACCCGTACCGCGGATGCTACCACGGCTGCGCCTACTGCTACGCGCGGCCGAGCCACCAGCACCTCGACCTCGGGGCCGGCAGCGACTTCGAGCGCAAGCTCATCGTGAAGCCCGAGGTCGCCTCGCTCCTGCGCGATCAGCTCGAGCATCCGCGCTGGAAGGGCGAGCTCATCATGTTCTCGGGCAACACCGACTGCTACCAGCCGCTCGAGGCGAGCTGGGGGCTGACGCATGCCTGTCTCGAGGTGTGCCGCGACTATCGGAACCCGGTCGGCATCATCACGAAGTCGACGCTCATCGAGCGCGACGTCGAGCTCATCGCCGAGATGGCTCGCGAGGGCCACGCCGGCATCACCGTGTCGATCCTCTGGGACGCCGACGGCGCGCGCCATCGAGCCCTACGTGCCCACGCCCGAGCGCCGCATGAAGACGCTGCAGCGCCTGGCCGCGCCGGCATCCCGGTCGGCAAGGTCAACGTCGCGCCCATCATCCCCGGCCTGAACGACGGCGACATCCCGGCCATCCTCGAGGCCGCGCGGCGCGACGCGGGCGCGCAGGTGGGCGCACCGCATCCTCCTGCGGCCTGACCGGCAGGGCGACGTCTTCCAGGAGCGGCTCGAGCCTGCGCCGCCGCAGCGCGCGAGCAAGGTCATGCACGCCATCCGCGAGTCGCGCGACGGCAAGCTCTACGACCCGCGCTTCGGCGAGCGCTACCGCGGGCACGGCCCGCGCTGGCGCATGATCGAGGACCTCTTCGATGCGTGCGTCACGCGCCTCGGCTTCGGGCGCATGCCGCCGCACCCCGACCCGTCGCCGTTCCGCCGCTACCTGGAGAAGGCAAGGCAGCCGCCAGCTGTCATTGCTCTATGCTGGCGACGCGCCGGACGAAGCATCGGGCCCTGGATCGAGGCCCACGCTCGGACCCTCAGAACGGGACGTCGTCGTCGAAGAACTCGGGGTCGGCGCCCTCGGGAGGAGCGGGCGGGCCGCTCTGCTGCGCCGGCGGGCCGTAGCCGCCACCGCCGCCACCGCCGCCGCCCTGCTGGCCGTAGCCGCCGCCGCCGCCGCGACCACCACCGCCGCCGCCGCCGCCGCGACCACCGCCGCCGCCGCCGCCGCCGCGCGACTGATAGCCGCCGCCGCCGCCACCGCCACCCGGACCCTGGGCCTCGTCGTGGCCGCCGCGATCACCGCGGTCGCCGCCGCCCCCGCCGCTGTCGAGGAACACCATCTGGTTCGCGACGACCTCGGTCGAGTACTTCTTCTGGCCGCTCTGCTGGTCGTCCCAGCTGCGCGTCTGGAGGCGCCCCTCGATGTAGACCTTGCGACCCTTGGCGAGGTAGCGCTGCGCGAGCTCGGCGGTCTTGCCCCAGAGCACGACGCGGTGCCACTCGGTGCGCTCCTGGCGCACGCCGGCCTTGTCGGTGAAGTTCTCGGAGGTGGCGATCGACAGCGTCGCGACCATCTGGCCGCTCGCGGTCGTGCGGACGTCGGGGTCCGCGCCCAGGTTGCCGATGATGATGACCTTGTTGACGGAGCCTGCCATGCTTCCTCGCGGGGCGGTGGGGTGGGGTGGGCGCGTCACGGCCGCACGCGGCGGGACGCGCGAGGCGTATCAGACGTCGGCCGACACGAGCTCGAGCAGCGTCAGCACGCCGAAGCCGGTGCCGCCCTTGGGCACGCCCGGCTCGGGCTTGTCGGACGAGGCCGGGCCGGCGATGTCGAGGTGGGCCCAGGTGATCTTGCCGACGAACTCCTGCAGGAAGAGGGCGCCGGTGATGGCGCCGCCCCAGCGCTCGCCGATGTTCTTGAGGTCGGCGATCGGGCTCTTCAGCATGCCCTTCAGCTTCTTCGACAGCGGCAGCGCCCAGAAGTCCTCGCCCGCCGCTTGGGCGGCCGCGAGGATCTTGTCGCGCCAGGCGTCCTCGTTGGCGAAGAGGCCGGCCGTGTGCGGCCCGAGCGCGACCATGCAGGCGCCGGTGAGCGTCGCCAGGTCGACGATGCGGTCGACGCCGAGGTCGACGCAGTAGGCCAGCGCGTCGGCCAGGATGAGCCGGCCCTCGGCGTCGGTGTTCATGATCTCGACGGTCTTGCCGTTCTTGCTGCGGATGATGTCGCCGGGCTTGTAGGCCGCGCCCGACACCAGGTTCTCGGTCGACGGGATGATGCCGTGGACGATGACCTTCGGCGCGTAGGCCTTGATGGCCTTCATGGCGCCGAGCACGGCGGCCGCGCCGGCCATGTCGATCTTCATGTCCTCGAGCGAGCCGGTCGGCTTGAGGTTGTAGCCGCCGGCGTCGTAGGTCAGGCCCTTGCCGACCAGCGCGACCTCGGGCGTCGAGTCGTCGGCGCCCTCGGGACGGTAGGTCATGTGGATGAAGCGCGGCGGCTCCTCGCTGCCGGCGTTGACGGCCAGGAGCAGGTTCATGCCCTGCTCGCGGATGGCGTCCTTCTCGAGGATCTTGAGCTCCAGGCCCTCGGCGTCGGCGATGGCCTTGGCGGCCGCCGCGAGGTGGCGCGGCGTGAAGTCGATGGGCGGCGCGTTGACGAGGTCGCGCGCCAGCGAGACGGCCTGCGCGGCCTTGGTCGCACGTGAAAGGACCTTGTCCAATGCCGCGGCGTCGGCGCCGGGCGCGACCACGGTCGCGGTCGCCACGGTCCAGGCCTCGACGTCGACCGTCAGGTACTCGGTGTAGCGGTAGCTGCCGAGGCCGAAGCCCTCGGCGGCGTAGCGCACGGCGGCCTCGGCCTGCTTGGCCAGGAACGCGGCCGGCACGACCAGCGCGACGCCGGTCAGGCGGCGGCGCTGCGCCTCCTCGACGGCGCTGGCGGCGAGCTTCCTCAGCTCGAGCGCGGTGAGGTCCTCGGCCTTGCCGACGCCCAGCATGAGGACTCGCGCGGCCGGGCCGCCGGTGTGCACGAGCAGGGCCTTGCCCGGCTCGCCGGTGAAGTGCTCGTCGTCGGCGATGGCCGCGAGGCGGCCCTGGTGGCGGGCGTCGAAGGCGGCGAAGTCCGCGCCGCGGGCGTCGGCGTCGGAGTAGACGGCGATCGCCACCAGCGGGGCTGCGAGCTCGGCGGCGACGGTCGTGTTGAGGACAACGTCCATGAGCATCCTTTACGCTCGCGCGAGCGATAGACGCGTCGTCTAACCACGAACCCGGGTCGGCTCGCAAGCGCGCTGTGGCCGGGTCGCGTGGACGGGCCGCCGCGTCGCGTGACGCGCGGTGTCACCCCCCACGCGGACGCCTCGGGACGGAACTTGACGTGATCGACCGGTACCTGATGCCGCAGGCTCGCGCCCGAGTGTGACGATCATGGGCGACTCGCGCCCTATCGTCGTCAGAAGTACGGCGGCTCCAGCGTCGCCACCCTCGACAAGATCCGCCTCGTCGCGCGCCGCATCGCCGACACCGTGAGACGGCTACCGCGTGTGCGCCGTGGTGCCGACGTGATCGCCGAGACACCGACGGGCTGCTCGCGCAGGCCGGAGCTGTCGCCGAACCCCAACGCGCGAAGGCCGACATGCTGCTCTCGACCGGCGAGCGCGTGTCGGTGTCGCCTATCCGCCATCGCGCTGTCCGAGCTCGAGCTGCCGGCAGCGTCCTTCCGCGACTCCTGATCGGGCATCATCACCATGCGCGCCACAACCGCGCGCGCATCGTCGAGGTGCGTCCGTTCCGCCTGCACGACGAGCTCGACGAGGCAAGGTCGTCATCGTCGCCGGCTACCAGGGCGTGTCGTACGCGCGCGGGATCGACGCTCGGCCGCGGCGGCACCGACACCACCGCGGTCGCGCTGGCGGCCGCGCTGGGCGCCGAGTACTGCGAGATCTGCTCCGACGTGGACGGCGTCTACACCGCCGACCCGCGCCTCGCCCCCGACGCGCGGCGCCTGCCCGAGGTCGGCTACGACGAGATGATCGCCTTGGCGCGCGCCGGCTCGAAGGTGCTGAACCAGGACTGCGTCGAGCACGCCGCGCGCCATGGCGTGGCCATCTTCGCCAAGGCCACGGCCGGCCCGCGCGACGACGCCGGCACGGTCGTGCGCCTGAACCCGGCCGGCGAGCCGCGCCTCGTCACGGCCATCGCCCATCGCAACGTCGTCAATGAGGTGGAGCTCCCGGCCGGCCACGACCTCGGCCAGCTGATGGAGGTCCTGACGTCGGCCAACGCGCTGCCCCACGAGGTCATGGGCGGCGGCGCGCGCCCGCTGCACGCGCTCATCCCGACCGAGAACTGCCATCGCGTCGACGTGCTCAAGGCCGCGCTGGCCGAGCGCTTCGGGGCCAGCGCCACGCTCGCCGACGCGCGCGGCAGCGTCACCGTCATCGGCCCGGGGCTCGGCGAGGCGCCCGACATCGCGCTCAAGGCCACCGGCATCGTGCGCGAGGCGCTCGGCGCCCCGCCCGATGTGGTGCTGTCGGCGCTGTCGCTCTCCTACCTCGTGCCGAAGGACAAGGTCGCCGACCTCGTGGCCCGCCTGCACGCGGCCCTCGTCCCTTTGCGCTGAGGCCGGCCTCGGGCTATAAGCGCGCCCCATGCGCCCGATCCGCCCGCTGCCGTCCAAGCCCAGCCTCCTCGCCCGCTCGGCCCTCGCGACCCTCGCGCTGACATGGGGCGCCTGGGGCGGCGCGGTCGCCTGCGGCGGCGACAGCGGCGGCAGCGACACGTCGACCGCGACCGACACCAGCGTGACCACCGGCGGCACCGACACCGGCACCCAGCCCGACACGAGCGGCACCAACGCCGCGCCCGAGCTCGAGCGCATCGGCGACCGCGTGGTGGCCGTCGGCAAGACGCTGACCATCACGCTGGTGGCCAAGGACGCCGACAACGACGACCTCACCTACTCGGTCTTCGGCAACCTCCCCGACGGCGCGCGCTTCGACAAGGCCGAGCACAAGTTCGAGTGGAGCCCGACCGAGGCCGGCAAGACCGTCTTCCTCACCTTCGTCGTCTCCGACGGCACCGACTTCGACCGCGAGACGGTGCGCATCCAGGTGACCGCGACGTCGACCACCAACCCGCCGGCCTTCGTCGACGTGGGCGATCAGATCGTCACCCCGGGCGCGAGCTTCACGCTGACGCTCGCCGCCAACGACCCCGACGGCGACGCGCTCACCTTCGGCCACGACGGCGCGCTGCCCGACGGCGCGAGCCTCGACGAGAAGAGCGGTCGCTTCGACTGGCGCGTGCCGGCCACGGTCGCGAGCTCGCCGGTGCGCATCACCTTCACCGTCAGCGATGGCACCGCGTCCGACTCGCTGGCCGTGAACTTCATCGTCGACGACGGCAGCGGCAGCGTGCCGAAGCCGCCCGTCTTCACGCCGCCCGGCAGCGTGTCGGCCAAGGTCGGCCAGCCGCTGAGCCTCACGCTGTCGGCCACCGACCCCAACGGCGCCGCGGTCACCTTCTCGATCAAGAGCGGCGCGCCGACCGGCGCCACGCTCGACGGCGCGACCTTCGCGTGGACGCCCGCGGCGGGCGACGTCGGCCAGACCTTCACGGTCACCTTCGCGGCCACCGACGGCACCTTCACGGCGCTCGGCGAGACCAAGATCAACGTGACCTCGGGCCAGACCGGGAGCTGCACGCCCGACGCCGAGGAGCCCAACGAGGACATCGCCGGGGCCAAGCCGCTGGCGGTCGGGACGCGGCAGGCGACGCTCTGCGACAGCGACGCGAGCTACGACATCGACGTGTGGTCGATCGCCATCCCCGAGGGCCAGGCGCTCACCGCGACGCTCACCTTCGACGCCGCCGAGGCCGACCTCGACCTCGAGCTCTACAACGCCAACCAGGACCTGGTGGCGGCCTCGGACGGCGTGTCCTCCCAGGAGGTCGTCCGCTTCGCGCCGCCCGCCGCCGGCACCTACTACCTCGTGGTCTTCGGCTACGCGCTCGAGCCGCTGCACCTCACCTACACGCTCGCGACCGCCCTCGGCGCGCCCCAGGTCTGCGACGAGGACACCTACGAAGACAACGACACGGCCGCCAACGCGACGCCGCTCAGCGACGAGGTGCAGAACGCGCACCTGCAGATCTGCGCCGACGACGCCGACTTCTACAGCTTCCCGGTGCAGTGCGGCGCGCACGTCGAGGTGCTGATGGACATCAAGGACGGCGCCGACCTCGACCTCTACCTCTACAGCGACGAGTACGGCATCGACGAGATCGCCTCGGCCATCACCGAGGAGTCGCTCGAGTCGATCGACGTGACCGACGCGCCCGCAGGCAACTACGTGCTCGAGGTCGACGGCTACCCGGCCAGCACTGCCGAGTCGGGCTACGAGCTGCTCGTCGACGTGACCGGCGGCTGCGAGGACGACAGCCGCGCCAACCACTCGGCGAGCCGCGCGGTCGAGTTCTCCGGCCTGGCTCAGGGCGCCATCTGCTGCGGCGACGACTGGTTCCTCGTGCCGCTCCAGGCCGGCGAGAAGGCGACCGTCGAGGTCACCGTCGACACCACCGGCTCGGTCGGCGGCGCCGGCTATGCGCCCGACGGCACGACCCAGCTCGCGGCCAAGGAGCCCTCGCCGGGCGGCGGCTCGTTCTCGTTCTCGGCCACCACCGCCGGCAGCTACTACGTGAAGGTGAGCGGCACGACCGGCACCACCTACCTGCTCGACGTCAGCGTCACCGCGGCCACCGTCGCGTGCGACGCCAAGAGCTGCGACAAGGGCGACGTGTGCGACAGCTCGAACGGGTCGTGCGTGTCCGACTTCTGCTTCGACACGACCGACTGCCCGAGCGGCTACACCTGCCAGGAGACCTACTGCGCCGACGCGTGCACCGCCAACACCGGCTGCCGCCAGAGCAGCGGCTACCTCTGCAAGGAGGCGGTGGGCGCGCGCTTCTGCGGCCTGTCGGGCACGGGCGCCGCGGGCGCCACCTGCTCCGACCACAGCGACTGCGAGGGACAGGCGGTGTGCCTCTTCCTCGACCACGGCGGCTACTGCGCCGAGGCCTCGTGCTCGAGCTGCACCGCCGGCACCAAGTGCGCGAGCTTCGGCGGCCAGGCCCTGTGCGCCAAGACCTGCAACGTCGCGGGCGACTGCCGCGACGGCTACACCTGCACTGCGGAGAAGACGTGTCTACCGAACCCGTGAACGACCCGAAGACCGAAGTCGCCAAGCCCGAGTCGAATGCCACCCCGGGGGCCGCGAGCGCGGCAGCCGAGGGGCGTGCCGAAGGCGCGGGGGGCGCAGCCGACGAGGCTCTCGACCACGGCCACGGGGACTCGAAGCTCCTCCTGCGCTCGCCGTACACGACGACCTTCGCGCACATGGGCGAGGTCTACATCTTCCACGACCTCTACGGGTACATCCTCAAGTGCTCGCCCGACATCCTCGACTTCCTGAACGAGTTCAAGGAGCCGCAGCGGCCGGACCAGGTGTGCGTGCGCTACGCCAACGCCTTCGAGGACACCGCGCCGGAGATGTTCGTCGGCATCTTCCTGCAGCACGGCTGCCTCATCAAGCCGAACCACGACCAGCTCCAGGACATCAAGGACATGATCCCGGTGCAGGGGCGCTGGAACGTGTTCGAGCGCTCCACCGACGGCACCATGACCTTCTGGACGGCGTGGGGTGAGAACCCCATCGCGCAGGTGCACCTCAGCGCCGAGGAGACCTCGGTGTGGGACGCGTTCGACGGCGAGCGCAGCCTGAAGGTCATCCAGTTCGACCTCGGCCTGCCGATGGAGACGGTGCTGGCGACCGTCAAGAAGCTTGCCCATCACACGGTGCAGGCGGTGAAGCTGTCGGCGCTGAACATGCGCTTCTATCGCAAGCGCCCGCAGGACAAGCCGCCCTACCTGACCTCGACGATGCCCTACAAGCGCTTCGAGTCGGGCGACGCGCTTCCGCCGGGCTTCGACCACCTGTTCTCGCCCGAGGGCTACTACCGCACCGAGGTGCACGACGCCGACGAGCAGTTCGACCACCAGGAGACGACCTTGTCGCACCTCCTGCGCGTGCCGCACCCGGCGCTCGGCGGTCGCACCTACGGCGAGGCGGTCGTCGACGGGCTGCTCAAGAAGGGGCTCGTGCGTGACGGCGAGATCAAGGTGCTGGAGATCGGCGCCGGCCTCGGCTTCGTGGCCAAGGCCGTGTGCGAGGCTCTGCAGGCGGCCGGGAGGAAGGTCACCTACCACATCCTCGAGCTGTCGCCGACGCTCGCCGCGGCGCAGAAGGAGCGCACCGCGGGCCTGCCGGTCAGCATCACCATGGGTGACTGCCTGAAGGACCCGTTCCCCGACGCCGGCTACGACCTCGTGCTCTCGAACGAGATGATCGGCGACCTGCTGGCGGTGCGGCTCACGCACGCGCAGACCGGCCTCGACCAGGGCGAGGAGCACGACGACGCCAAGATGGAGGAGGCGCTCGCCAAGACCGGCGAGGCCGGCGCCATGGTCATGAAGTACAAGGTGCCCATCGGGGATGCGCCCGATCCCTTCTACCTGAACCTCGGCGCCTGGCAGCTGGCCGAGCGCCTGTGGGACGCGGTGGCGCCGGGCGGCACCGTGCTCATGACCGAGTTCGGCGAGATGGGTCGCTGGCCGCGCCTCTCGACGCAGCTCGACCACCCCGAGCTGTCGATCCACTTCGGGCAGCTCATGCTGGTCGCGAAGCAGGTCGGCTGGCAGGCCGACTTCGAGTTCGTCATGGACCTCATCGAACTCCGCCGCGACCAGCAGGGCTTCGCGTCGACGCGCAGCTACTTCCGCGCGCTGAAGGCGATGCTGGCGAGCCGCGGCGTCGAGCTGCAGAAGGTCGGCTACACGAAGAAGATGCTCGAGGACCTGCTCGGCGAGAAGGCGCGCCTCGACCACATCGGCGACATCCGCTTCGAGCCTATCGAGGACCGCCTGATGGGCCTCGTGCCGCACGAGTTCAAGGCCGTCATCCTCAAGCGTCCGGTCGTCGCGTCCGCCTGATGGCCTCGCTCCGGCCGCCCTCATCTTGATGGCCTCGCTCCGGCCGCCCTCATCCGGCGTCTTACATCAGCTCGCGCTCTTCGCGCGAGCTTTCGTCCAGACGCCGGGGCGGCCTGCGCTCGGGGGTGCTCATGGTTCGCTGCGCGCCATTCGGCGCTCCGCTCACCGGCGTGGCATGGGCGGAGCCGCCTATCGAGCAGCCGTCTTCGAGTGGCCGATCTACTAACTAATTCGGGCGACGAGATCGTAGTCGCCGGCCTCGACGATCTCGGCCTTCACGAAGGTGCCGGCCGGCGCGAAGCCCTCGTTGATGTAGACGACGCCGTCGATGTCGGGCGCCTGGCCCTCCATGCGCGCCTGCAGGAGGAGGTCGGTCTCCTCCGACGGGCCCTCGACCAGCACCTCGATCTCCTGCCCGACCATGGCCTGGTTGAGCTCGTTGGAGATGCCCTGCTGTAGCGTCATCAGGCGATGGAAGCGGTCGTCCTTCACGATCGACATGACGTGGTCGTCGCGCCGCGCCGCGTGCGTGCCGTCCTCGGTCGAGTACTTGAAGACGCCGACGCGCTCGAAGCGCGACTCGCCGACGAAATCGAGGAGCGTCCGGAAGTCGGCCTCGGTCTCGCCCGGGTGCCCGACGATGAACGTCGTGCGGAAGACGAGGCCGGGGATGCGCTCGCGCATCTTCCGGACGAGGGCCTTGGTGTCGGCCTCGGAGAAGCGCCGCCGCATGATCGTCAGCATGTTGTCGCTGATGTGCTGGAGCGGCATGTCGACGTATTTGGCAATCTTCGGCTCATTCGCGATGAGGTCGATGAGCTCGTCGGTGAAGTTGTGGGGGTAGCAGTACAGCAAGCGCAGCCAGCGGATGCCGTCGACCTTCACCAGCTCGCGCAGGAGCCCGGCCAGCGACGTGCCGTCCTTCAGGTCGTCGCCGTAGTGGGTGAGGTCCTGGGCGATGAGGTTGATCTCCTTCACGCCCTGCGCCGCGAGGTTCGCGACCTCGAGCGCGATGTCGGCGATGCCGCGGCTCTTCGCGCCGCCGCGCAGCCGCGGGATGATGCAGAAGGCGCACTTCTGCGAGCAGCCCTCGGCGACCTTGACGTAGGCGGTCCAGGGCGCGGTCGTCACGACACGCGGGGCGTAGGCGTCGTAGTTGTAGCCGGGCTTGCCGGCGATGACGAGCGGCTGCCCCGGCACGTGCTCGGGCTCGAGGCCGGCCTCGGCGCGCGCCTCCTGCACCAGGTTCAGCGCCGCGCGCGACGAGCCGAGCGGCCCGTCGAGGAGCTCGCCGATGCGATGGAAGTCGCCCGTGCCGAGGAACGCGTCGACCTCGGGGATCTCGGTCTGGAGCTCGTAGCCGTGCCGCTGCGCCAGGCAGCCGGCGACGATGAGCTGCTTCTTGTCGCCCGACTCGGTCTTGGCGCGGGCGAGGTCGAGGATGGTGTCGACCGACTCCTCGCGCGCCTCCTCCACGAAGGAGCAGGTGTTGACGACGAGGAGGTCGGCCTCCTCGGCGGAGTCCACGATCTGGTAGTCGCGGGCCGCGAGCTGGCCCAGCATGATCTCGGAGTCGACGCGGTTCTTCGGGCAGCCGAGGGAGACGAAATAGAGCTTCTTCTGCGACATCATTTTCCTGGCTGCACCGAGGCACCGACGCGGACGGCGTCGGGCGCTACGGCGTCTTGGGGACCGTGGGCTCGGGCTTCAACGGCGCCTGCGGCTGCGGGTGCGTGAGGTCCTGGATCTGCGCGCCCTTGGGCGGCGTGAACTTGAAGCCGTCGGGCTTCAGCGGGTCGTACTTCGGCGACGTGAAGGCGATGGTCGAGACGTTGTCGAGCGGGTCGACGAGCTCGGTCTTCGAGATCTCCCAGGTGCCGAGCTTGGTGTAGAGCGTCAGCGACTTGAAGTCCTGCTGCCCGCTCTTGGGCGTGAGCACGATGCCGACGAGGCCGTCCTGCTGCGCGCCGAGCTTGATGTCGAAGGAGCCGCGCAGATCGCCCTGGCCGAAGAGGAACTTCAGCGAGTCGTAGAGCTCCGAGTCCTTCACGCCCATCTTCACGGCCTGCTTGGTCGCCACCTCGTACGACCACAGCACCTCGCCGTCCGACACGTAGTAGACCTTGTCGGGCTGCGTGTAGTCCCAGCGCATCTTGGCCTGGCCCTCGCCCGGGCGCTGGAAGAAGACGTGCCCCGACTTCTTCAGCGGGCGCACCAGATGCGCGCGCCGGACCTCCTGGGTGAAGTCGGCCTTGAAGTCCGTCACCTTGTTGTAAAAGGTCTCGACGCCCTTCACGGCGCGATCGAGCAGCTCGGAATCCGTCTCCGCGCGCGCCTCGGCGACAGCCGGCACGGCGAGGGTCAGGGTCATGGCGAGGACTGCGAATCGAAGCATGGTCAGCGGCTCCCCGGGCGGCCCCGGCGGAAGGCGCGCCCTGTTACACGAGGTCCCGATCGAGTGTCAAAGGTCGGGTCGGAGATCGGGACCCTGGTCGTAGACCACGTGCGCGGGCTTGGTATTCCAAGCGGCCCCGGGGGTATACGGACGCGCGGCAGGGAAAGATAGATCCGAGCGAAGCGGGTCGCGAGGCGGACTCCGGACGGAGCGCGCGCCTCGCGCGCGGAGGAAGAGGGCGATGCGGCCGCGACCCGCTCGGGGCCGCCTTGGAGCTCCGCTCTTCACTCCGGCCGGCCTCTTCGGCCGGCCTTCGTCCAGAGCGGAGCGGCGGCCTTCGCTCGGAAATCCTCTTCCCCTCGGTGGGGCACCCTGATACGGTCCCGCGCTCGCCCCGCCAGGGGGCAACGTTCACAGGAGCAAGACGATGGCAGCACCCAAGGGCGGCGGCAAGGGCGGTGGTGGTGGGTCTGGCAAGAAGGCCAAGCTCGCCCACGAGAAGCGTGGTCAGGAGGATGGTGGCGAGAAGGGCCAATTCCGCCTGAAGAACGTCGTCGAGCAGGTCACCGACAAGGCCGGCAAGCCGGGCTTCGTGGTCGAGATCGACGACAAGGGCACCATGGCCGTGGTCGACCCGATCTTCATCTTCAAGGCCGCCGACGGCACCTTCAAGGTGCGCGAGGTCGCCTGCCCGCTGACCTACGACACCGTCGCCCAGCGCAACGCGATCAAGCGCTACGAGGCCCTCAAGGCCTCTTGATCGGGATGACCTCCGCCTTCGGAGGCAGGCAGCCATGATCCCCGCGGCCGCGAGCGCGGCCTGCGGAGGACCGGCACCCGAGGTGCCGAGGGGGCAGTCATGGGCGACGAGGCGCGGACCGCGCTCAGCGCAGTGATGCCGGAGCGCGATCGGACCGAGCTCTCGCTGGCGCAGCTCGTCCAGCAGCTCGGCGCCGGCGTGGACCGCTTCGACGAGGCCTTCGCGCGCACGGTCGCGCGGACGCTCGGCGAGCGCGCCGCCCACGTCGAGCTGCCGACGCTCGAGGCCATGCAGCTCGAGGACGTGGTCGCCACGCTCTACATGGACAAGGACCTGCGCCTGGTCGCGACGGGCAACCACGTCGCGACCGGCGGGGCCTGCTCCGTGCGCTGGGACGAGTCGAGCTTCCCGCTCGTGCCGGTGGCGCTCGTGCGCACGCCGCGCGCGGCGCCCTACACCTTCGCGACGCTCGACTTCAGCGTGCGCGGCAAGAAGGCGCGCCTGAAGGTGCGCGCCGGCGTCCTGCCCGACGGCCAGGGCGTCATCATCCGCGCGCTGGCGACCATCGGCGATCAGATCGAGTACCGCGTGGTCGGCATGGGCACCGAGGTGTCGGTCGCGCCCGAGGATCTCGAGCTGCTGTAGCGTGGCGGTCGGCCTCAGCGCGAGGCCGAGCGCGCGTCTCCGAGCACGAGCCCGAGTCTCGATGCACGAGCCCGCGTATCGATGCACGAGCACGAGCCTCGATGCACGAGCCCGAGTCTCGATGCACGAGCACGAGTCTCGAGCGCGTGTATCGAAGCACGATGCACGAGCCCGAAGCTCGCGCATCGCGCCCGCCCTCACCCGATCAGGGCGCGCACTTCGGGTCGGTCTTCCGCAGGTCGATGTTCAGGAAGCCGTTGAAGCAGTAGTCGCGCGAGAAGCCGGTGTTGCTGGCCTCGACGTAGTCGACGATGCCGTTGGTCTTGCCCGAGCGGTGGTGCCGCTCCCACACGTAGTAGGCCGGGTCGAGCGCGAGCTCACCGGGCTCGATGGCGTCGGCCAGGAAGGTGCCGCCGCCGCCCGAGCCGCCGCCCGCGGCCGGGTTCCACTTCCACGCCCACACCGGCTTGCCGTACGACGAGAGGTCGGCTCCGAGCGTCTCGATGAACTTCGACGACAGCTCGAGGTTGCCGCCCGGGCGATCGGCGTCGGCCGAGTACTTGTAGGTCGTCGGCTCGAAGATGCCGTCGTCGCCGGTCACCGCGCGGCGCGGCCAGATCGACGAGTAGAGCGGGATGAGCGCGTAGCCGAAGGCCTCGGGCGCGCCGTCGACGTCGGACATGTCCGACGGCCAGGTGCCGCCGGTCTTGACGACCTTGGTCGGCGAGCCGCCCTGGTACGAGAAGACGAGCGTGTCGCCGTTCAGGATGGTGTTGTTGAACTCGCAGGTCGCGATGGTCGCGCCGTCGTCCCAGTTCCACAGGCACATGCGGTGGTCGCCGGCCGTCACGTAGAGCTTCTCGCGCCCGCCCTCGAAGAGCGTGTCCTGCGCGAACTCGGCGACGACGCCCCACGACGGCGGCGAGTCGCTGCCGCCGACGATGTCGCTCTCGCTGGTGGCGAAGGCGAACTGCTCCTCGCGCACCGACTCGCGCCAGTAGTGGTACGAGGCCACCGGCCGCTCGAGCACGGCGTCGTGCGCCTTCTCGACGACGACCATCGTGCCGCTCGTCGTGTTGGTGTGGCTGTAGCTCGGCGTCGTGTGGTTCACGTAGGGGAAGTAGAGGACGTAGTCGATGAAGTAGTGGGTCCGGCTCTCGGTGACCGCGTAGTACACGGCGGGCACGAGCTCGGTCGCGCTGGTGACGATCCAGTTCTTGTTGTTGGCGAGGTTCCAGTCGCCGTCGCCGTCGAACTTGGTCGGCACCTGGTACTGCGGGAAGGCGTTGTCGGACACGGCCGAGTAGATGGTCGGCGCGTACTTGGCGGCGATGTCGCGCAGCGCGTCCTGGTCCGGGTAGTTGGCCGTCGTGAAGGTGAAGTCGAGGGTGTTGACGAGCTTGTTGCCGGCCAGGTCGGAGATGATGTTGCCGATGACGCGGATGGTGTACGCCGAGGCCAGCTGCTGGTTGTTCTGGGCCGGCTTCCAGGTGACGGTCTTGCCGTCGGCGCCGAGCGTCGGCGTGCCCGGGACCTCGTTGCCGAGCCAGTCGATGAGCTTGATGGTCTGCGTCGCGATGGTCGGCTTGTAGACCGGCTCGCTGAAGACGATGGTGATCGTCAGCGGCAGCGCGATGTTCTCGGCGCCGAGCTCGGGCGTGGTCGAGACCACCGTCGGCGGGTCGAGGTCGGGCACGAGATCGGGCACGAGCGTGTCGTGCACGTCGGGCGAGGTCGTCGAGTCGGCGACGGTGGTGGCGTCGGTGAGCGTGTCGGCGCTGGTCACGTCGGGGAAGGTGCCGGTGTCGAAGAGCGGCACGTCGCCGGTGTCCTTCGGGTTCACCGTGTCGTCGCCGCAGCCGGCGCCGATGCTTGCGATGGCGGGCAGGGTCGCGACCGCGAGCAGCGCCGACCACCGTGTCGTGGTTCCGCCCGGGAGGCGAAGCCGACCCAGCGGAAGAATTCCAAGTCGCATCTCTCTTCTCCTCTCACGCCAGTGACGGACGCGTCATTGCAGTGGGGCATGTTCGACATGAGCCCCGGGGGCGCTCCGTCGGCGCCCCTTGTGACTCGCCGTGGCGGATGGTAAGGGGCGCTCCGTTTGGAAGCGAGCGCTTTTATACGAATGGCCGACGGAGCGCAATGCTCCTGCCGGGGGCCTGTCCCGAGGGCGACGCCATGTCGAAGCTGAGGCTCGCCGTCTACATCGCCATGAAGATCGCGCGCTCGCGGCGGAGCGCCACGCTGTCGGTGGTGACGCTCATCTCCATCGTCGGCATCGCCTGCGGCGTGATGGCGCTGACCGTCGTCCTGTCGGTGACCGACGGCTTCCAGGCGGCCTTCGCCGACAAGATCCTCGGCATCTTCCCGCACCTCGTGGTGACGCGCACGTCGTCGTCGTTCCGCGACTACGAGGCGGCGCTCCAGACCATCCGCGCGACCGAGGGCGTGGTCGGCGCGACGCCGCTCACCGGCGACGAGATGATGGTCGCCCACGGCGTCTTCCGCGCCGGCGCGACGGTGCAGGGCGTCGACCTCGACACGGTCGAGAGCGTGCTCGACGTGAGCGGGCTCATGCGCTCGGGCAAGCTCGCCGATCTCCGCGAGGAGCCGGTCGTCGAGCGCGCCGCACCCGACGCGTGGCGCATCTCCGGGCCCATCGAGGGCGTGTCGCTGACGCTGGTCGTGAGCGACGACGCCTCCGCGCCCAAGGTGTACACCGACGAGCGCATCGTCCCCGACGCCGACCACGCGCGCGTGAAGCTCCTCGACCTGCGCAAGACCCCGGGCGCGACCGAGCTCAGGCCGCGCGGCGGCGCCGCGGTCGACACCTACGAGATGAAGGAGCCGGTGCCGCTGAAGCCGGGCGCGAGCGGCTACGGCCAGGAGCTCGAGCTGCCGCAGGGCGACTGGGAGCTCGGCGCGACGGGCGAGCGCCTGCAGCTCGAGGACGAGCGCGCCTACCTCATCGTGCTGCTCGACGCGGCGCCCGGTGCGCCCGGTCAGCCCGCCGCCACCGGGCCGCGCTCGATGCTCTTGACCGAGCCGGGCAAGGCCGTCATCGGCGAGCGCCAGGCGCTCGTGCGCGTGGTCGACGCGCGGCCGTCGGGCGCGCCGCTGCGCTGGTTCGACGGCCACGGGCCGACGCCCTTCCTCACCACGCAGCCGGGCGAGCAGAGCGGCATGGCGTCGGTGCAGGCGCGCCTGCCGGGCGTGCTGCTCGGGGCGGCGCTGGCCAAGAAGCTCCGCACCGAGGTCGGCGACGAGCTCACCTTCGTGACCCCGCTCCGCGGCATCGACAACAAGATGATGGGGCCCTACGGCATGCTGCCGTCGTCGGCCCACTTCCGCGTCGTGGGCACCTTCGAGGCCGGCTTCTACGACCACGACGTGCGCCTCGCCATCGTCAACATCGCCGTGTCGCAGCGCTTCCTGAACCGCGGCAAGATGGTGCGCTCCATCGCCGTGAAGACCGAGTCGCTGGTCACGCTCGACCACACGAAGTCGATGTTGAAGCGCGCGCTCGACCCGTTCCCGGTCGACGATTTCCTCGGCTCGGTGACCGACCTCGACCAGAGCCTGCGCCGCCTCGTCGCGGCCGACGCGAGCTCGCCGATGGCGCCGCCGACGGCCGACGCGCCGCTCCTCTCGCAGCTCGGCAACGTCATCGACGCGGTCGGCCTCCTGAGCTTCCACGGCCAGGACTCCATCCGACACGCGCGCTTCCAGATCTTCGATTGGAAGGAGAAGAACATCAACCTCTTCAGCGCGCTCGAGCTGCAGAAGGTGGTGCTCTCCATCTTCTTCTTCATCATCATCCTGGTCGGCAGCTTCGTGGTCGTCGGCTCGCAGATCATGGTGGTCCACGAGAAGACCCCCGACATCGCCATCCTCAAGGCGATGGGCGCGACGTCGGGCCTCGTGCGCCTGGTCTTCACGCTGCAGGGCGTGCTCGTCGCGCTGATAGGCCTCGTCTTCGGCCTGTTATTGGGCGTCGGCTTCACCGCGCTCATCGACGCCGTCGGCTACAAGCTCGAGGCGTCGATCTATCTCATCGACCACCTGCCCGCGAAGCTGCAACCGGCCGAGCTCGCGCTGGTCGCGCTCGGTGCGCTCGTCTGCACGCTCGTCACGACGCAGGTCAGCGCCGGGCGCGCCGCCAGCAAGACCATCGTGGCCGGGCTGCGTCAGGTCGACTGAGCGTCCTCTGCGCGCGCCGCGCCGCGCGTGGGCCCCGATCGGTCAAGAAGCGCTGTCAAGAAAAGCGGTCGTTCCAGGGCCGCGCCATCCATTGATCGGTTGACAGGCCGGTGCGCATCTGGGAACCCTCCTCTGCTCATGCACCTCTGGCCTGCCTGGCCTCGGGTTCATGGGGGGATAACACGAACGTCAGGTCAGCCGGCGCGGCCGGGGCCCGACGTGACACGTACGCGGGTGTGGCGGGCTCGTCTCGCCGACCGCCCGCGGAGGGGTCGGACTGTCGCATGGAAGTGGTCGAGGTCGGAGCGAAGCTTCGGGATGCGCGCGTCGCGCGCGGCCTGTCGCTCGATGACATCGCCGGGGTCACCAAGGTCCCGAAGTCGATGCTCGCGCTCCTCGAGACCGACGCCTTCCACAAGATGCCGGCGCCGGTGTTCGTGCGCGGCTTCATCCGCGCCTACGCCAAGGTCGTCGCCATCGACCCGAACCCGGTCGTGCGCGCCTACGAGCAGCGCACGCTGAGCCTCGAGGCGATGGCCGCCAACGCGCCGCCGCCGCATCCCTACGGCCGCACCCACGACGACGAGCGCAGCCGCGAGGTGCGCGAGGCGCGCCTCCAGCGCGCGGCCGGACGCGACAGCCGCATCGACCGCGAGGCCGACGGCAACGGCGGCTCGAACCCGACCGAGGTCGGCCCGCGCACGCGCAACAGCGCCGCGACCGACCGCAAGCTGACTCCGCTCCAGCCGGTCAGCGAGCGGCGCGAGGGCTCCTTCCGCGGCGGCTACGCGCTGCTCGCGGTGGTCGCCATCGGCCTCCTCATCGCCGCCTGGCTCATGGTCGGCGGCAAGCACCCGCCGAGCGACACCAGCGCGCGCGCCCCGGGCGTCAACGACCCCGGCGGTCCCGCGCTGCACGAGCGCATCGATGGCGTGCCGTCGCTCGAGGCCCCGCGCGCGCGTGCCGGCCTCGGTGGCGCGAGCGACGACGGCATCGGCGAGGTCCCGCGCGTGCGCTGACATCGCGCCGCCGCGCGCGGAGCGAGGTCACCAACAACTGGGGTCGTAGCCATGCAGCTCAACCGCCAGCGCCTGCTCTCCGAGACCCTGCGTCGCTACCTCCGGCGTCAGGCCTTCGGGCACCTCGACCGGCTGCTCGCGAAGAGCCGCATCGAGGACCTCGCGGCGGTCCTCGAGGGCTCGAGCGAGCGCGAGCAGCAGGCCGTCTTCGACCGCCTCGCCGACGCGTCGCGCAAGGCGAGCCTCATCGTCCACATGCAGCCGCCGTTCGGGAAGCGCCGGCTCGACCCGCTGCCGCCGCGCGAGGCCGCGGCCATCCTGGCCGAGATGGCGCCCGACGACTGCGCCGACATCCTGGCCGACCTCGAGCCGCCGCAGCAGGCCGCGGTGCTGGCGGTGCTCGACCGCGAGAGCAAGGCCGAGGTCGAGGAGCTGATGTCGTACGCCGGCGACTCGGCCGGTGGCCTCATGTTGCCCGAGTTCGTGGCGCTGCCGGCCGAGACGACGGCCGAGGAGGCGCTCATCGCGCTGCGCGAGAAGTCCGACGACCTCGAGATGGCCAACTACATCTACGTGCTCGACACGGACGAGCGGCTGGCCGGCGTGCTCTCGCTCAGGAAGCTCGTGACCGCGCCGCCGCACCGGCGCATCCGCGAGCTCATGGACAGCGACATCATCGCGGCCACGCCTGACACCGATCAGGAGGACGTCGCCAAGCTCGTGGCCGACTACGGGCTCCTGGCCATCCCGGTCATCGACGAGGAGCGGAAGCTCCTCGGCATCGTCACGGTCGACGACGTCATCGGCGTCATGCGCGAGGAGGCGCAGGAAGACCTCCTGAAGATGGCCGGCGCCGGCGCGCCGGTGACGGGCGGCGAGGGCTTCCTCGTGCACGCGCGGAACCGCTTCCCCTGGCTGCTCGCGAGCTGCGGCGGCGGCATCATGTCGGCCATCGTGATGGGCGCCTTCGAGAGCACGCTCGAGAGGCACCACTTCTTCGCGCTGTTCCTGCCCATCATCCTCGGCATGTCGGGCAACGTCGGCACGCAGTCGGCGACGGTGACCGTGCGCGGGCTGGCGCTCGGGCAGATCCACGCCGGCCAGCGCAGCTTCGCGACGCTGCGCCGCGAGATGATGATCGGCTTCACGCTCGGCCTGCTCTACGCCGTGCTGGTCGGCGTCATCGCGGCGCTGATGGGCGACGTGCCGACGCATGGCCTGGCCATCGGCCTGTCGATGGCGCTCGGCATGACCATGGCCAGCACCATCGGCACGCTGGTGCCCTTGTTCCTCGCGCGCGTGCGCGTCGATCCGGCGGTCGCGACCGGCCCGTTCGTGACGACCAGCCTCGACCTCATCGGCGTCGTCATCTACTTCGGCGTGTCGATCCCCATGGCGCTGGCCACGACCGCGTGAGCGAGGTCCGCCACATCGAGGGCCTCGGCATCATCCTCAGCACCGTCGACTCGAACGACGACAAGATCGTGCGCGTGCTGATGGAGGACGACGAGGTCGTGCCGGCCATCGTGAAGCGCGGCCGGCGCGCGGGCGGCAAGACGTCGAAGGTCGGCATGATCCAGCCGCTCACGGCCGTTCGCGTCGGCCTCCGCGCCAAGGGCCACGGCGACCTCGCGCTCTTGCAGACGGTGTCGGTCGAGCGCGCCTACGCGGTCGTGAAGTCGGATCTGCTGCGCCTCGCGCTGGCGACGTGCATGTCGGAGGTGGCGCTCCACCTGTGCCCGGACTGGGGCAGCGAGCCGGGCCTCTACGATCTGCTCGTGCGGGCGCTCGACCGCCTGGAGAGCGCCCCCCATCGACCCGGCGTCCGGCCCGGCGATCGACCGGGCGAGGACTGGCTCCTGCTCTTCGAGCTGAAGGCGCTGACCTCGGCCGGCGTGCTGCCGCCGCTCGACGAGCTGGCCGAGGTGCCGCGCGAGGGCCGCGAGACGCTGGCCGGGTGGCTCGCCGGCAAGTGGCAGCCGCTCGACCCGACCTCCGCGCGCGTCATCGGTCCGCTGCTCGAGCGCGCGCTGACCGACGCTTCGGGGCGGGCGTTTCGCTCGCGCGCGCTGCTCGCCGAGGCGCTGCGCTAGCGCCCGCGCTGGCGTTGCGAGGGCCGGCCCAGCTGCAGATGGGGCAGGCGCTGGCGTCGTGGCGGAGCGCCGGGCAGTGGGCGCGCCCGAAGTAGATGATCTGGAGGTGGAGCTTGTTCCACGACGACTCGGGGAAGGCGCGCTTCAGGTCGGCCTCGGTGCGCTCGACCGAGCTGCCGTCGGAGAGGCCCCAGCGCTCGGCCAGCCGATGGATGTGCGTGTCGACCGCGAAGGCCGGGTAGCCGAAGGCCTGCGACATGACCACCGACGCGGTCTTGTGGCCGACGCCGGGCAGGGCTTCCAGCTCCTCGAAGGTCTCGGGCACCTGGCCGTCGTGGCGCTCGACCAGCAGCTCCGACATGCGCTTCAGGTTCTTCGACTTGGTCGGCGCGAGGCCGATCTCGCGAATGAGCGCGAGGATCTCGTCGGCCTCGAGCGCGGCCATGGCGGCCGGCGTCGAGGCGCGCGCGAAGAGCGCCGGCGTGACCTCGTTCACCTTCTTGTCGGTCGTCTGCGCCGACAGCATGACCGCCACCAGCAGCGTGAACGGGTCGACGTGCGCGAGCGGGATCGGCGGCTCGGGGTGGAGCTCGTCGAGGATCGCCATGATTCGCTTCGCCTTCTCGCCCCGTCGCATGCCCGCCTCTCGCCTCGCGCGGCCCGGCCGCGCCGCGCGACCATGCGGCGGCGCGCGCCCGGCCGCAAGCGCCGCAAGGTCATTGGCACCGTCGGCGCGCTCGTCTACAAGCCGGGGCATGGCCGTCGGCATCGAAGGGCTCGCGCCCGAGCTCGCTCAGTTCTTTCAGTTCGCGGGCGCACCCAACGCCTACGATCGCATCGGCCGCGAGCTCATCGCGGCCATCGACGAGCCGTGGCTCGCCGATGTCCTCGCCGGCGCCTGGGCCGAGCGCTCCTTCGAGGCGAGCTACGCGCGGCCGCTGCTCGCGCTGGCGGCGCTGCGCTATCGCGCGCTGCTCGACGGCGACCACCCGCTGGCGCCCGAGCTGCTCATGGACGCCGACGCGCCCGACCTCGCGGCGCGCCTGCGCGCGGCCTTCGACGACCCGGGCCTCGGGCCGGTGCTGGCGTCGCGCAGCGTGCAGACCAACGAGCCCGGGCGCGCCTGGGGTTGGGGGCTGACGGCGCTCGTGCTCGGGCTCGAGCATCGCCGCTTCGGCCTCGTCGACCTCGGCTGCTCGGCCGGCCTGAACCTGGTCGTCGATCGCACGGCCATCCCGTATCGCCTCGGCGTGAAGCAGATCGCCGGCTTCGACTTCCCGTCGCCCGAGTCGCGCCTCGGCCTCGACGAGGCGCCCATCGACGCCTCCGACGACGCCGCCGCGCGCTGGCTCCGCGCCTGCATCTGGCCTGGCCACAGCGACCGCATCCAGCGCTTCGAAGCGGCGCGGAAGATCTACGCCCAGCGCTGGCCCGGCGAGGCGCCGCCGCCGGCGCGCTCGTCGCGCACGCGCTCGGCGCCGGCCTCACGCGCCCGCACCTCGAGGCGGTCGCGGCCGCGTCCGGCTCGGACGTCGTGCTGGCCTTCGAGTCGGTGGTGCGCCTACCTCCCGGACGCCGCCCGCGCCGCCTACGAGGCCGAGCTCTGCAGGACTTCCTCGCGGCGGATCGCCAGCGCCTCTGGGCCGTGCTCGCGCCGAGCGCCGACCCGGCGCGCGCGCGCTCGACGACGCCGATGGATCTCACCGTCCACTGCGTGCGCGGCGGCGAGCGCCTGAGCGTCGTGCTCGGCCAGTCGGGCTACCACAGCGCGGCCTGCCTCATCATGCCCGGCGCCGTCGACCAGCTGCGCGCGGCCTGGGCGCGCGCATGAGCGGACGCGGCGCCCGCGCCTCCGGTCGGCTCGCGGTCGCGCTCGCGCTGGCGACAGGCCTCGCGAGCGCCGGCGGCGGGCCCCTCCAGGCCGTCCCCGACGCCGTACGCGACTGGCGCGACGGTCGCCAGACGCGCGCCGTCGCCTCGGCGCGCGCCGAGGTCCAGCGCTGGGTCGATGGCAACGACGTCGCGCCGGCCGAGCTCGAACGCGCGCTGGCCGCGGTCGATCGCGTCTTCGACGAGGACCTGCCGATCGTCGTGCCGGGCGAGGTCGGCATGGCCAGCCCGGGCGAGTCGGTCGACATCGATCGCCAGATGAGCGCCGACCTCCTCTCGAACCGCGCCACCGCGGTCCTCCGCGCGCTGCACTCGGCGGCCGCGCTCGGGCTCACGCAGCGCGGGCCGGAGATCCTCGCCGTCATCTTCCGGCGCGAGCCCGTGAAACCGGACGGCGGGCTGCTCGCCGATGCCCCGCCGGCCCTGCGCTCGCTGGCCACCAAGCGCCTCGCGCTGCGCGCGCTCGAAGCGCTTGCGACCCCGAAACGGCCCGTGCTATAGGCGCGCGCCGCGCGAGGGACACCCTCGTGCGACGCGGTCCCGCCGATCACTTCGATCGGGCCCGGGCCGTCAACGACGCACATCCCCGTGACTTTCGTGGCTCGCGCGAGCGGGCTCTCGGGGATGGTGGCCAACGAAAGCAAAGGAAGTTTCGCATATGAGCAGCGTGGGAATGCGCGACATGTTGGAGGCCGGTGTCCACTTCGGCCACCAGGTCCACCGTTGGAACCCGAAGATGAAGTCGTTCTTGTGGGGCCAGAAGAATGGCATCCACATCATCGACCTCCAGAAGACCGTGGCCTGCTTCCGCAAGGCCCTCGAGTTCATGAGCCAGGTCGCCAAGAACGGCGACAAGGTCCTCTACGTCGGCACCAAGCGCCAGGCGCAGGAGGTCATCGAGGCCGAGGCCGGCCGCTCGCGCCAGCCGTACGTGGTCCACCGCTGGCTGGGCGGCATGCTCACCAACTTCAAGACCATCCGTTCGTCGGTCGAGCGCATCGAGGAGATCGAGAAGATGCTCGACGTCGGCAACGTCGAGAAGCTCGTGAAGAAAGAAGTGAACATGCTCGAGCGCGAGCGCGAGAAGCTGCTGAAGAACCTCGGCGGCATCCGCGAGATGAAGAAGCTCCCGGGCGCGATCTTCGTGATCGACACCGTCAAGGAGCACCTGGCGATCGACGAGGCCAAGAAGCTCAAGATCCCGGTCATCGCCCTCGTGGACTCGAACAGCGACCCCACGCAGATCGACTTCCCGATCCCCTCGAACGACGACGCCATCCGCGCGCTGACGCTGTTCACGCACGCGCTGTCGGACGCGTACCTGGCCGGCGCGGCGATGCACAAGGAGGCCTTCCAGAAGGACTTCGTGCCGCAGCAGTCGAACCGCGACGTCGACGTGGTCGTGCGCGGCGCCGAGGCCACCGAGGCGCCCGAGGCCAAGTGACCTGACGAGCGCGCGCGGGGGTGGCGACGCCCCCGCGCGGCTCGGACCCTCATAATGATCGATCCTACGACGCGCGCCGGATGGTGCGCGGGAGACGCGAGATGACGACGATTACCGCAGGCGCCGTGAAGGAGCTCCGTGAGCGCACCGGCGCGGGCATGATGGACTGCAAGAAGGCTCTCGAGGAGACCGGCGGCAACTTCAACGAGGCGGTCGAGTACCTCCAGAAGAAGCAGCTCGCCAGCGTCGGCAAGAAGGCCGGCCGCGTCGCCGCCGACGGCATCGTCATGGCGTACGTCCACCAGGGCGGCCGCATCGGCGTGCTGGTCGAGATCAACTCGGAGACCGACTTCGTCGCGCGCAACGAGGACTTCATCGCCTTCGCCAAGGACATCGCGATGCACATCGCGGCGAGCAACCCGCTCGTGGTGGCGGCCGAGGAGCTCGACAAGGCGCTCATCGCCAAGCAGGAGGAGATCTTCAAGGCCCAGGCGATGAACGAGGGCAAGCCCGAGCACATCGCCAAGAACATCGTGGTCGGGCGCCTGAAGAAGTGGCAGGCCGAGAGCTGCCTCCTCGACCAGCCGTTCGTGAAGGACCCGGACAAGACCGTGTCGCAGCTCCTCGCCGAGAAGACGGCGAAGATCGGCGAGAAGATCTCGATCCGGCGCTTCGTGCGCTACGAGGTCGGCGAGGGCATCGAGAAGCGCCAGGACGACTTCGCCGCCGAGGTCGCCAAGGCCGCGGGTCTTTGAGCCGACGGGACGGCGATCGGGACGCGGCCGCGTATGGCGGCCGGCCCCAGCGTCGTCCTCACGTCGCGATGGCCGGCGACGGTCGTCGGGCGAGCATCAGAAGGGCATCGGTTCGTTCCGGTGCCCTTTTCGTTTTCATCGTTGCGCGTAGCGCCGCGAGCCATCGAGGAGCGGGACCATGACCGGCATGCAGAACCTCAAGTACAAGCGCGTCCTCCTCAAGCTGTCGGGCGAGGCGCTGATGGGCTCGCAGCCCTACGGCCTCGACGTCCCGACGCTCGAGCGCCTGGCCTCCGAGCTGGCCGAAGTGCGCAAGATCGGCTGCGAGGTGGCGCTGGTCATCGGCGGCGGCAACATCTTCCGCGGCCTGAAGGGCGCGGCCGCCGGCATGGACCGGACGACCGCCGACCAGATGGGCATGCTCGCCACGGTGATGAACGCGCTGGCGGTGCAGGACGCGCTCGAGCGCGCCGACATCCCGACGCGCGTCATGAGCGCCATCGAGATGCGCAACGTGGCCGAGCTCTACATCCGCCGTCGCGCCGACCGGCACCTCGAGAAGGGGCGGGTCGTCATCTTCGCCGCCGGCACCGGCAACCCCTACTTCACGACCGACACCGCGGCGGCGCTGCGCGCGCTCGAGATCCACGCCGACGTGGTGATGAAGGCGACCAAGGTCGACGGGGTCTACGACAAGGACCCGAAGAAGCACGCCGACGCCACGCGCTTCGAGAAGCTGACCTACCACGACGTCCTGAACCTCGACCTCGGCGTGATGGACGCGACGTCGATCTCCTTGTGCAAGGAGAACCAGCTCCCCATCCTGGTCTTCGACATGACCGTCCCCGGCAACATCATGAAGGCCGTGCTCGGCACCGTCACCGCGACCGAGGTGAGCTGAGCCTGGTGCGCGGCGCGGCGTGGCCCCCGACGGGCCGCGCCATCGTCCGTGGTGCCGTCGACGAAGCGCACGCGCGCGGATAGTCTCGCGGCATGAACCCGGTCATCGAGTCCGCGACGCCGTTCGATCGGAGCATCCTCTGGGAGCTCCACCACGCCTACTTCGCCAACCGCGGCATCGAGGCCTGGAAGGCGGGTGAGATCCCCTTCTTCTCGACCAGCAACGCGGCCTACGCGACGCAGCACGCGCGCCTCTTCCAGGCCCACGTGAAGGACCTCGAGGCGGCGGGCCTGGTCGCGCCGGGCGCACCGGTCACGGTCATGGAGTGCGCCGGCGGGGTCGGGGTCTTCGCCGCCAACTTCCTCTTCGCCATCGACGACATGGACCCGGCGCTCGCGGCGCGCGTCCACTACGTCTTCACCGACTACGTGGCGAAGAACGTCCTCCAGGCGGTGGCCGCCGCGCCGCTCGCGCGCTGGTACCGCGCCGGCAAGGTCATCCCCGCGCGCTTCGACGTGACGCGCCCGTCCGAGCTCCAGGTGCTCGACGGCACGACCGTCCCCGACAAGCCCGTCTTCGTCATCTGCAACTACCTCTGCTGCGTGCTGCCGATGAAGCACCTCTCGCTGCGCGGCGGCAGCGAGTGGAACGAGCTCATGGTGACGGTCGGCGGCATCGCCGACGACGAGGGCGCCGTCGACCGCGAGTCGTTCCTCGCCTCCATCGCGCGCAACCCGACGCGCAAGGGCCTCATGGAGCAGGTCGACGTCGTCTGGGACTGGGAGCCGACCGAGCTCGTCCGGGTGCTGCCCGACCCGCGCCACCAGCAGGCCATCGTGCGCGCCATCGACAACGTCCCCGAGGCGACGGTCGGCTGGCCGGTGCGCTACTTCGACTTCCTGGCCGGCGTCGAGAGCCTCCTCCACGAGGGCGGCGCCGTCCTCACCAGCGACTTCGGCACCAACGACCGGCGCAAGCTCGCGGGCCGCACCACCGGCCGTCCGCACCTCTACGGCAACACCCTCAACCAGCCCGTGAACATGAGCCTGTTCTCGGCCTGGGCCGAGGTCACCGGCCTCCACCTGCTGTCCACCGTCGAGGATCTGACCTCGCTCAACTCGGCGCTCACCTCGCGCCGCGCCTTCGGTCCGGCGGTCGCGGCGGCGTTCCCGGCGCTCTACATGCGCCTCGGCGCCGGCGACGACGTGCTCGACTACTGGGCCGCCGCCATCCACTTCCACCAGGGCAAGGAGCACCTGCGCTCGCTGCGCTTCTGGCTGCGCTGCGCCGACCTCGACAAGCGGAACCCCGAGCACCGCTATCGCCTGGGCGAGGCCGCCATCGAGCTGGGCCAGCCCGACCGCGCCGTCATCCACCTGCTCATCGGCTACGACCTCGACGTCGACTTCGCCTGGGACTTCGACTTCCAGCTCGGGCGCGCCTACGCCATGGCCGGCGACCACGCCTCGGCCATCAAGTGGTATGAGCTCTCGGCCGTGCGCGAAGCCACCGTCACCTGGACCAACCTCGGCGTCATCCAGATGCATCAAGGCCTCTTCGCCGACGCCTATCACAGCCTGCGCCAGCGCTACGCCTCGACCCGCGCTACGGCATCGCCGAGCAGCGCCTGCACGGCCTGAAGGACGCGGTGTGGCTGCGCGCCATGCAGGAGTTCGAGGCGCAGTCGCGCGCGCACCTGAACCAGGACGGTTGTCTTATCGCGGGCATCGGTATGCTGCCCCGGTCTGACCCGGAGTTGACCATGCTCGACACGATCACCAACGACACGAAGGCCGCGCTGGCCAAGGCCCACGAAGCGTTCCGCCGCGAGCTGCAGAAGCTCCGCACCGGTCGCGCCAACCTCGCCATGCTGGATGGCGTGCGCGTCGATACACGGCTCGCCCCGCCGCTGAACCAGGTGGCGGCCCTGAACGTGGCCGACCCGCGGCTCATCACCATCGACCGTGGGACAAGACGCTGCTGACGGCCATCGAGAAGTCGATCGTCGCGGCCAACCTCGGCATCACGCCGTCGTCGGACCGGCAGCTCGGCCGCCTCCCCGTCCCGCCGCTCACCGGCGAGGTCCGAAGGCCTTGTCAAGATCCGAAGAAGAAGACCGAGGACGCCGCGTGGCGCGCGCAACGTGCGCCTCCGCGACGCGAACCAGGCCGTGAAGGACGCCGAGCTCTCCGGGACAGGCGCGCGCTCAGGGCGTGCAAGCTCGTCGACGACACTCCCAGATCGATCACGAGGCCAACGACAAGGAGAGGATCAGCGGTCAAGTCGGACCTCCGAGGCTCGAACGCCTCCTCGGTCTCCACCGCACCGTCGAGCCCAGGCGCGCCGATGGCTCCGACGCTGCCGAGCTCCGCGGACGTCGTAGCCGCGCTCCCGGTAGCGCTCGAGGATGGCCGGATGCGGCGGCCACGGTGGGTTGTCGGGCTCGCCCGACACCAGCACCAGCGACGGCCGCACCGCGTCGAGGAACGCCTCGGTGGACGAGGTGCGACTGCCGTGGTGCGGCGCCTTCAGCACGTCGGCGCGCAGGCGCTCGCCGTAGGTGGCCACCAGCTCGGCCTCGCTCCTGGCCTCGATGTCGCCGGTCAGGAGCAGCGTCCGGCCGCCGCTCCGCACGCGCAGGACGAGCGAGCTGTCGTTGGCCGAGACGCGGCACCGGCCGTCGTCCCGCACGATGTCGTCGGTCGGGGCGAGCACCTCGACCTCGGCGCCGCCGAGCACAAGGTCGGCTGCCGCGCGACGACGCGCACGCAGCCGCCCTCGGCTTCGACGCGCTGCGCCAGCGCGCGGATGGGTGGCGCGTCGCGCGCGCACGGCGTGACCCAGACCTCGCCGATCGGGATGCGCCGCCAGCCTGCGCCGCGCCGGCATGGTCGAGATCAGCGTAGGTGACCACGAGGACATCGATGGCCAAAGCCGATGCGCCTCAGGGCGGGCGGCTCTACGCGCTCGGCGAGGAGGCGCGAGCCCTCCTCTCCGAAGCGCGCGCCGCCGGTGTCGACGACCACGCGCAGGCCGTCGGGCATGCGCAGCGCCAGGGCGTCGCCGTGTCCGACGTCGAGCATCTCGAGCTCGAGGTCGCCGCCCCCGACGCTCAGCGCGGCGGCCGCGAGAGCGGCCACGCTCTCGCGCTCGCGCCGAGCCAGCGCGCCACCCCGATCTCGTAGCGCCAACAGCACCCCGGCCGGCGCGACATCCGAGCGGCACCGGCCACATCGTGGTCGAGGTGCTGCCGATGACGTGGGACGCGCTCATGACCAGGTCGTCGAAGAGCCGACCGGTGAGCGACGCGCCGAGGTCGAGGCCCGTCAGCGCGGCCACCAGCGCCAGCGGATACACCACGAACGACATCGCCGGGATGGCCACGAGGTTCAGCACAGCCCGTGCGGCGTGGAGCTAGCCGAACCAGCAGAGCCCGAGCGGAGCCGTCGCGAAGAAGGTCGCGAGGTCGGCGATGACCACCGCGCCGAGCAGCCCGGGTGCGGCCCGGAGCCACGGCGACGCGAGCCGCCCGGGCACCTCGAGCCAGGCCTCCACCCGCACGAGGGGACCGGCGCCGATGAGCGCCGCCGTCGCGGCGAGCGTGAGCTGGAAGCTCGGGCGCATGAGCGCCGCTGGCTCGATGGCCAGCGCCACGAGGAAGCACACGCTGATGGTGCGCCAGCCGCGCGCGCGCCGCCCGACGATGACCGCGCCGAGCGCGATGCCCATGCCGAGCATGGCGCGGTCGGTCGCGTCCGAGGGCAGGATGACGGCGGTGTAGACGGCCACCAGCGCGAGCGCCAGCGCCGCCGCCCAGGCGCTCGGGCGGCCTCCCTGCGCGACGCGCGGGATGCGCAGGCAGAGCCAGCGCACGAGCTTGAAGAGGCCCCAGCCGAGGACGGCCAGGTTGAAGCCGGAGATGGCCAGCAGGTGGGCGAGCCCGGTGTCCTGATAGGCCCAGCGCAGCTCGGGCGGGAGCTCGGTGCGATCGCCCAGCACCAGCGCGCGATGCAGCGCGGTCACGGTCGGGTCGTCGAAGGTGAGGTTCGCGCGCAGGAAGCCGCTGATGGCCGCGGTCCACGGCACCGCGCGCTCGGGATCCGGCTCCGGGCTCCGACAGCCGCGGTCGCGCGCAGCGGCCCCGGCTCGAGCGGGAACGGCGACGGATCGCGATAGGCGCGCTGGCGATCGAGCACCGCCTCGAGCCGCACGGCGTCCCGACCTCGGGCGGCTGGTCGAGGATCTCGAAGCGCGCGGGCGATGGGCCCGTCGATGGCGCGCCCGTCGAAGTGCGCCCCGGTCAGGCGGATGGACGATGGGCGATCGGCGTGGGCGTCGACCGACACGACGACCCCGTCGAGCGTGCCCGACACGCCGAGCGGCATCGGCTCGGGCGGCGGCGCGAGCCCGACCAGCGCGCCGGCGAGCGCGGCGATCGCCACCGCGCGACGTCGCGTGACGAGCGCCGCGATGACCACCGCGGCCGCGACGGCCGGGCCGCCGAGCCAGAGTCCGACGCGCGCGCAAGCGAATGCGATGAGCCAGAGATAGAGCATGGGCCTCGAGCGCGGTGCCGTCTGAACGCACCGCGCCTCCACCCTCTCAAGTTCCCGCGAGAGCTATTTTTGATCCGGAATTCGTCGCGCGAGCTCGACGACGGCGCGCTCGAGGTGCGCCCGGCCGACGAAATCCTCAGGGATCGAGGGTAGTTGCGCGACCGCGCCGGCGGCGTCGCCGCGCGCCAGCGCGAGCAGGATCGGACGCACCTGGGGATCGGCATCGCCGGCTCGCCCCTCGGCGAACGCTCGCGTCAGCTCGAGCATGAAGATCGGGTACGGTTCGAAGACGCCGTTGCCGGACGCGCGAGCGAACGCCTCCTCGGCCGTCGCGAAGGCCGCGCGGTCGCCCTTCAGCGCGCGCGCCAGCGCATCCATGCCGGCGCCCAGCGCCGCGTCCTTGCCGCCGGCCACCAGCTGACAGCGTCCGACCACGAAGGCGACCGCCAGCGCCAGCAGGACCAGGAAGCCCGCCAGCCGCGCCGCGTTGCGCGATCGGTCGGCGCGACTCGACACCGCGGTCGGCTCAGATGGCGTCGGAGCCCGTCTCGCCCGTGCGGATGCGGACCGCGTGCTCGACCGGCAGCACGAAGATCTTGCCGTCGCCGATCTTGCCGGTCTTGGCCGCGCGCTCGATGGTCTCGACCACGAGGCGGACCTGCTCGTCGCGCACGATGATCTCGAGCTTCGTCTTCGGCACGAAGTCGACGATGTACTCCGCGCCCCGATAGACCTCGCGCTTGCCGCCCGTGCGCCCGAAGCCCTTCACGTCGCTCACGGTCATGCCCTCGATGCCGACCTCGGAGAGCGCTTCCTTCACTTCGTCGAGCTTGAAGGGCTTGATGATGGCCTCGATCTTCTTCATGGCGCACCTCCGGGCGGACGCGGACTCAAGCATTCATGGCCGGTCCCTGCCGGAAAGGCAAGGGCCCCAACCGGGGCCCAGCCGGCGCCGCAACACGCCCGAAACATCAGTCCGGGCGACGGTCGTCGCGGCGGTCTTCGCGCAGCTCGCGCCGGTCTTCGGCCTTCTCCCGCACGTCGACGCGCACCTCGAGCGCGGCCTCGGCGATGGCCTTCTTGATGAGGCTCTCCTTGGCCAGCACCGCGCGCGCGTCGAAGTGTCCGAGCTGCGCCTGGAAGGCGTCGCGGATGGCCTTCTTGCGCTGCAGCGCCGCCTCCTCGGCGACGAGGTCGCGGCGGTCGTCGCGCGTGTCGCGGCGGTCGTCGCGCAGGTCGTGCGCATCGCGCACCGCCTTCACCGGGTGCCCGAGCACGACGTCCTTCACGACCTCGTGGCGCTCGCCGTTGCGCTCCATTGCCGACTGGCCGAGCTCGTGGGCCTTCTCGCCGGTCTCGACGCGCGACTCGGCGACCTCGGCGCGGATCTCGCCCATGAAGCGCTGATCGAGCTCGGTGATGACCGGCACCTTCCGCGCCCGCCGCGCCTTGGCGTACTCGGCCAGCAGCGCCTCGAGGCGCGCCTTGTCCCAGCGATCGCCCACCGTCTCGCGCGTGTCCTCACGCAGCGCCTGGCGGTCGCCCGCGCGCTCGACCGGATCGGGCGGAGCCGCCAGAGCCGAGCCGCCGGACGCCATCGCCAACATCGCACCACCGAGAATCCAGAGCTTCATGGGTACCTCCTTGCGTCCCGGAGCGGGCCCGCGCATCGTCGCCAGGGCCGCGTGACGCGGCCACCCTCGGTCGCCGGCACTCGCGGCGCCCGGGGAGCGTGACCCTGGTACGCGCAGAGTGCCACGGCATTCAGCCGGTGGCTGCATCGCAACTATCGATAATCGTGCGTCAATTCGCGGAGACACCGGGTGTCTCCGCCAGCTGACGCCAGCGCGGGAAGGTCATGGCCGAGGCGCCCAGCGAGAAGAAGGAAGCCAAGAACTACATCACGCCGCGCGGCTACAAGCGCCTGCGTGACGAGCACGCCTGGCTGCGCCTGGTCGAGCGCCCGCGGGTGGTCGAGGAGGTCTCGTGGGCGGCTTCGCTCGGCGACCGCTCCGAGAACGCCGAGTACATCTACGGCAAGAAGCGCCTGCGCGAGATCGATCGCCGCCTGCGCTTCCTCGGCAAGCGTCTGAACGCGGCCGAGGTGGTCGAACCGTCGACCGATCGCGGCAGCGTCGTCTTCTTCGGCGCGACGGTCCTCGTGGCCTGGCCCGATGGCAGCGAGAAGACGCTCGAGCTCGTGGGCGAAGACGAGATCGAGGCCGAGCTCGGTCGCATCTCGTGGCGCTCGCCGCTCGGCAACGTCCTCATGCGCCGACGCGAGGCCGACACCGTGCGCTTCGTGCACTTCGGCGAGAGCATCGACCTCGACATCGTCGAGGTGTCCTACCGCCGCCAGGTCGCCGACCCGCCGACGCGCTGGGACCTGCACCCGGCCGCGCGGCGCGCTGAGGGCCGACCGGCGCCGGTCGAGCCCCCCGAGCTGGCGCTGCCGTCCGACCTCGAGCCCGAGGACGGCGACGACGACGCCGAGGGCTAGGGGGGCGGCCTAGAGCCGCTCGAGGATGGCGCGGATCTGCTCCGCGCTGCGGCCGTTGGGCCAGGCGTCGAGGTAGCGCTGATAGAGCGCGCGGGCCTCGTCGCGCCGCCCCTGCTCCTGGGCGATCGAGCCGAGCAGCTGGAGCGCGCTCGGGTGGCGCGGGTCGGCGGCCAGCACGGCCTTCAGGTCGGCGGCGGCAGCGTCGAGCTGGCGCAGCTCGAAGCTGGCCCGACCCCGCCCCATGAGCGCCTTCACGTTGCCCGGCGAAAGCGAAAGCGCCTTGTCATAATGCCCCTTGGCCTCGGCCCAGCGCTTGCCGTCGGCGGCGGTCTTGGCGGCGTCGAACGCCTCGTCGACCGCGCTCTTCTGGCCGGGCGGCGCCAGCTTCGGGTCGACCACCTTGGGGTCGGTCACCTTCGGATCGACCGCTTTCGGGTCGGTCACCTTCGGCTCCGTGACCTTCGGCTCCGTGACCTTGGGCTCCGTGACCTTCGGCTCCGTGACCTTCGGCTTCGTGGGCTCGATCTTCGGCTCGGCGATGACGGTCGTGCCGGTCTCGATCGGCTCGGCCACGGCCACCGCGACGACGTCGTCGGCGACGGGCGCGACATCGGCCTCGCTCGTGGTGGCGTCGGGCAGGGCAGGGGCGGGCGGCGGCATGGCCGCGATGACGCGGTCGAGGCCCTTGAAGAGGGTGGCATCGTCGAGCGCTTCGAGGCCATCGTGCTTCTTGGCGCTGGCGCGCAGCGCCTCGAGGTCGCGCGAGGCGAACTGCTGTGGCGGCGGCTCGGACGGCGAGCTGAAGGCGCCGGTCACGAGACCGATCAGCACCAGGACGATGATGAGCGCGCCGAGGATGAGCGGCATGCGCGTCGTTCGGCGCGAGCTGTCGCGCGACACGTCGGGCAGCATCGCCGGCCGCCGCTCCCCGTCGCGCGCGGCGCCGTCGAACCACGCGTCGTCGTCCTGCACCTCGGCGCGCGATCGGCCAGGGGCCTCGGAGTGGTTGTCGGGCTCGCTCGCCATGAGGTGCTCCGTGAATCGCCAGGCCCGTCGCGACCGCGCAGGGCGCCGAACGGTATCATGCCCGTCGGACGCCACCAACCTCGGCGCTCGGCCGGCCGTTTCAGGCCGCCAGCGCCGCCGCCCTGCGAGCGATCGACTGGCTTGACGTGGGCGCGGACCCGCCCGATCATGCCGCCCACGGCCGCCGTAGGTGGCCATGGGGGTTCGTTTGATGCCGTTGTCCGTTCGATGCGCCCTGCTCGCGACCGTGCTCGCGCTGTCCGCGTTGCCCGCGTGCGACTCGACGGTCACCGAGGCCGACCTCCAGAAGTGGACCAACAACGAGGTCGGCCTCAACCGCGTCCGCGAGCTCCTGAAGGACCCGCAGCAGCCGCTGGACACCAAGGTCCGCGCGCTCGAGGTCATGGTCGAGAAGAAGCTCGAGAAGCGCATCGGCGACAGCCCGCACCCGGTCACGGGCACCATCCGCCCCGGCGTCCTCGACGTCCTGGAGCTGAAGGACCGCCAGACCATCATGAGCGCGCTGGCCGAGCGCCTGCTGAAGCACATCGAGCAGAAGGACGCGCTCCAGCTCTCATCTAAGGATGCGATCCTGATGCATCTGAAGACGATGTCCCCCGAGATGATCGACCGCGCGCAGCGGACCATCTCGCAGTGGGCCTTCGGCGACCTCACCTGGGAGATGCCGGCCGCCGACGTGCGCGCCAAGATCGAGGCCCGCATCGGCCCCGAGCAGATCGTACAGCTGGGCCGCTACGGCGTCCCGGGCGCCGGCATCCTGCTCTCGCACGGCTTCGTGGCCGAGAGCATGACGCGCTACATCGTGCTGTCGGGCGCGCCCGAGGCCAACGCGACGCTCCTCAAGGGCTTCCGCAAGCTCATCCCCGCCTTCGGCGTCCAGAAGTACCACCTCTACGCCCTGCTGAAGACGGGCGAGCCCGACGCGGCCGCGTACCTCTTCGAGCTCTATCGCGACCCGAAGACCGACTCTGAGCTCCGCGAGCAGGCCTTCTCGCTCGGCGTGCAGATGCTCGAGCTGCCCAAGGTCAAGGCGCGCTCGGGTCCGGCCGTCGACGAGCTGGTGAAGATCGGCCAGGCCGGCGGCGGCGAAGACCGCTGGCTCGCGTCGGCCAACGTCGTGGCCATGACCGGCTCGGCGCGCCTCGCCGACGTCTTCGGCTTCTTCAAGGACGACAAGGCCTACGGCGACTCCTCCGAAGACCCCGGCAAGTCCGCCATGGACTTCTGCCTCGACCTGGTCGACCTCAACCAGAAGGCCCAGGTCGTCCCCTTCATGAAAGGGCAGCTGGTCGGCGGCAACCGCATCCAGAAGGCCATCGCGCTGCTATGCCTGAAGGCGCAGCAGGCCGACGAGGCGAAGCCCGAGATCGACGCGCTGGCGCTGCTCGTCGGCAAGCCCGAGGACATCGCCATCGGCGACTTCCTCGGAGGCGAGCTGACGCTCGGCAAGCTCGCGCAGAACGCCTCGGACGGCATCAAGCTCATCGGCCAGTGGGCCGCCGACAAGGCGGCCGGCAAGCTCGACGACAAGGGCTTCGACTACAAGAAGTTCCTGACCGTCGTCGAGTTCGAGCTGCTCGGCGAGGAGTACCCGAAGGCCATCGAGGAGCGCTTCCAGGCGTGGCTCGCGACTCAGTCGGGCAAGCCGCCGACCGCGCCGCCGGGCACCGCGCCGGCCCCGGGCACACCGCCCGCTCCAGGCTCGCCCGCGCCGACCCCCGGCGCGCCCTCGCCTGCGCCCGACTCGCCGACTCCCGCCCCGACGCCGGGCGCGCCGACCCCGACGCCCGCGCCGACGCCGGGCCATCCGTAGAACGTCAGCAGCCGCGCGAGCAGCGGCGCCAGCGACGCGCGATCGAGCGCGCTGACCGGCAGCGCGCCGTAGCCGCGCGCGATGGCGCGGGCCAGCTGCGGGCTCTCCACGCGATCGACCTTGTTGAACACGAGGACGACCGGCGTCTCGTGGACCTCGAGCTCGCGCAGGATCTCATTCACGGCCGCCATGCGCTGCTCCCAGCCGGGCACCGACACGTCGACGACGTGGATGAGCACGTCGGCCTCGGCCAGCTCCTCGAGCGTCGCCTTGAACGCCGCGACCAGGTCTTCGGGCAGGTCGCGGATGAAGCCCACGGTGTCGGTGACGACCAGCGTCGCGACGCCTTCGCCCTCGCGCGGGATCTCGAGGCGCCGCGCGGTCGGGTCGAGGGTCGCGAAGAGCTTGTCCTCGGCCAGCACGCGCGCGCCGGTGAGCGTGTTCAAGAGCGTCGACTTGCCGGCGTTGGTGTAGCCCACGATGGCCGCGATGGTGACGCGGCTCTGCCCGCGCCGCGACCGTCGCTGCGCGCGCTGGCGCCCGAGATCGTCAATCTTCTTTTGCAAGAGCGCGATGCGCTCCTTGGCGCGCCGGCGATCGATCTCGAGCTTCGACTCGCCCGGTCCGCGACCGCCGATGCCGCCGGCCAGCCGGCTCATGGCGGTGCCCTTCCCGGAGAGGCGCGGCAGCGTGTACTTCAGCTGCGCCAGCTCGACCTGCAGCTTGCCGTCGAGCGACTTGGCGCGCTGCGCGAAGATGTCGAGGATGAGCTGGGTCCGATCGATGACCTTGAGCTCGACCGACTCGCCGATGCTGCGCGCCTGCGACGGCGACAGATCCTGGTCGAACACCACCAGGTCGGCGTCGTGGTGGAGCGCCGCCAGCGCCAGCTCCTGGAGCTTGCCCTGCCCGACGACGTAGCGCGGATCGGGCTCGTGGCGGCGCTGCACGATGGTCTCGACGATGGCCACGCCGGCGGTGCGGCACAGCTCGGCCAACTCCTCCAGGCTCTGCTGCACCTCGGGCCGCGACGGGTTCATGCGCGTCACGTGCACCACGATGGCGCGCGTCTCGCCCTCCTTCGTCGCGCGCCCCTCCTGGGCGCTCGCGAAGCGGTTCTCGAGCTCGTCGATGAAGCGCGCGAAGTCGAGCTCGAGGCGATGCAACGGCACCGGCGGCCGCACCTCCCACACCTCGCCGGACGGCGTCGGCGGCACCAGGTGCGCGACCTCGATGGTGGTGGCCTGGCCGTCGGGCGCGGCCTGCACGACACCGATCAGATCGAGCTGCAGCTTGGCGAGGTCGGTGAGATCGTCCTTCGACAGTCGCTCGCCGCCGACGTGCGTGTGCACGAGCCGCACGCCGCGGAAGCGCGATCGCCCGGCGCGCTGGCGCCCGAGGTCGGGCAGGAAGAGGCGCTCGGCGTCGCCCACGATGACGTGCTCGATGCGCCCGCGGCGATCGATGACGACCCCGACCTGCCGGTTCAGCTCCGCCGAAATGGTCGCCATGAACGTCGCCAACTCGGCGGTGATGACCTCGGCCGGTGGGACCGAGCGCCGGTAGATGCGCTCGAGGGCGTGCTTCTGCGCGGCCTTGAGGCCGATGGTGTGACCGGAGATCGACGTGGTGATGGCTACCTCGCGACGCGCGCCTCGGGCGCGGCCCTGAAGACCGGCCGTCTATAGTGCCTCGCCGGCCCGCCAGTCCAGCGCGCCGCGGCCCCGCGCCGACGCGACGCGCGCCGTCGTGAACCGCGCTCCGCCGTCGTTCGCTCTGCCGAACGGCCTTCGAACCCAATAGAATCGCGGTCGCCGTTCGGAACCCCGGTCTTGTGGTGACCTGGCGCATCCCGCATATTCCGCGCGTTCGGAAGCACTGCCCTGGCGCGCAAGGCAGCCCGCGACCGACTGGCGCCGTCGCTTGACAATCGCAGGCGACGCTGCAATGACGCCGTTCCCGCGCGCAATCAGGGGCCGCGACGTGCCCCAGCGATCGAGCTGAAGACGGCAGCGAGGAAACACGTGAGCAACTGGTCTTTCGCAGCACGCATTCCCCGAGCTCAGTCAGCTTCGCCGGCCCGGCGAATCTGGACCTCGACCCTGCCCGTCCTCGCCGGCCTGTCGCTCTTCACGACCTCGGCGCTCGCCTCCGCGCCCGACCCGAAGGCCCCCGCGCCGCTCGCGCCCGTCACGGCCAAGGCCGATGATCCCGCGGCCACGCCGGTCGCGGCCGACCCGGGCACCACCTCGCCGGCCACCGACGTCCCGTCGAACACGACCACCACCATCGACTCCGGCCCGGCCGCGACCACGACCACCACCGTGACCACCGGCACCGAGCCCTCGACGATGACCGCCAAGAAGTTCGGCGGCTCGGCCTCGTGGGAGACGGCGGTCGGCCTCGGCACCTTCGTGAGCGGCGCGCAGCAGAACTCGCTCGTCGTGTCGACGCTCTCGGGCAGCGGCTACTACCAGCTGGCCGACAACCTGAAGCTCACGGCCGGCCTCTCGCTGACCTGGTACCAGGTGCTCGACGTCGACACGACGCTGGCCGACAACACCGTCTTGCTGTCGGACATCCAGCTCGGCATCGCGCACGGCCGCATCTTCCACGACGACTCGTCGGGCTTCAACGTCGGCGGCTCGATCCGCATCGGGCTCCCGACCTCGCTGGCGAGCCAGTTCCAGAACCGCCTCTTCTCGCTCTCGACGGGCCTGAACGCGTCGATTCCCGTCGGGCCGGTGACCTTCTCGTACGCCTTCACGTTCGGGAAGTACTTCAACCGCACGGCCGTCCCGACCCTCGACTGCACCGACTTCGCCAACGAGAACGAGTGCATCGAGGGCCGCGGCGCCAACCCCAACTTCGGCTTCGAGAGCGAGCGCCGCGGCCCCGAGGTCTACCTCCGCGGCTCGGGCGCGACCTCCTACTACTTCAGCAACTCGCTCGACATCAGCTGGTCGATCATCGAGGGGCTCGACCTCTCGCTCGGCATCGCCATCTCGAACGCGTTCGGCGTGCGCTCGTTCCCGCAGGACGAGTTCTCGAACGAGCACGCCGCCGAGGGCCGCGCGCAGAGCAACCGCCTGACGTCGTCGCTGTCGCTCTCGTATCAGTTCATCAAGCAGCTGTCGGCCGCGCTCTCGTTCGTCACCGACACGTCGCAGCCCTTCGGCGCCGACGGCAACAGCGGCTTCCCGGTCGTGTTCGATCTCGAGCGCGCCCCCGACAACATCAGCAGTCTGGCCCTCTCCGTCACCGGCTCGTTCTGAGCCCGGTGTTGGTCTCGTCTTCTCCGGAGGTCTCCGAAATGCGTATTGGAACACCGCAGCATGGATGGTCGCGCATCCCGCGTGCGCTGGCGTGGTCGGCCTGCTCGATCATGCTCGGCGCCGCCGCCCTCGGCGGAGTCACGAGCTGCGTCGACGACGTCGGCCTCGTGGATCGGACGAGCCCCTACAAGCTCGACAAGAAGATGTTCGAGGGCGTCTGGATGTACACCATCACGACGGTGGACGTCCCGTACAGCTCCGCGGTGAGCTTCTCGGGCGAGACCCCCTTCGGGACGGCGCGCAAGATCATCTTCGACATCCAGGAGGACTGGCTCATCGCCTATCCCGTCGTCGAGACCATCGACGGCTCCGAGAAGGACTGGAAGAAGAACTCGATCCGCAAGTACTGGGACCCGAAGCATCGCGACGAGTTCGTCGAGATGTACGTCGGGCCGCCGGTCGCGCGCTGGCCGATCGAGAGCCACTTCGACGTGAACCGCGCCTACAACACGTACAACGGCGCGCAGTCGAACGAGGTCGTCGAGAACACCTCCGACCGCCCGTGGTACCAGCGCGACTACATCCGCGTGAGCTGGGCGCGCCAGGGTCTCCAGAACTTCATGTACGACCTCATGAAGGGCGACTCGAACAGCTACTTCGTGGGTGAGGAGAAGCCGGGCAACCCCGACGAGTTCCTCGTCGACTCGAACGGCGGCTACTTCGACTACGTCATCCGCACCCAGGCCGAGTCGGCCGCGCAGGACCGCTGCAGCATCTACGACCTGAGCCCGTACGACTGCGCCAAGGCCGAGGTGAAGGTCCGCCACGCATTCCGCCGCTACGACCCGCGCCGCGACTACGAGCCCATCCGCTATCAGAACGAGGTCTACCAGGACCGCTTCGGCTTCTTCTCGACCGACCGCTACGCCTACGACTACGACTGGGGCCCCACCTACAAGGGCAAGGTCGAGTTCGGCAATCGCTGGAACCTCTGGAAGAACACCTACGACTTCGTGAAGCCGACCAACGACGCCGGCGTCGAGCAGACCATCGCCTGCTTCGCCGACAAGGACTGCGACCGCGACGCCGGCCAGCGCTGCCAGAAGGACACCTCGTGGTTCGCCGACGGCTACTGCGCGACGCCGGTCGCCAAGCCGTACAAGGAGCGCGGTCTGCGCCCGGTCATCTACCACCTCTCCGAGGACTGGCATCCGGACTACCTGTCGTCGGCCTACGCGACCGCCGACGGCTGGAGCGACGTCTTCAAGGACGCCATCGCCTGGCTCTACATGTGGGAAGAGAAGGGTGTCGCGAACCCGCGCGCCTGCAACACCAACGCCGACTGCACTGGCCCGGACATGCTGTTCGACGCCACGCTGCCGGTCCTCGACCAGGGCATCATCTGCCACGTCGACGCCGACTGCTCGGAGTCGTGCGGCAGCGACGGCTTCTGCCAGGCGGCCCGCACCTGCGCGGCCAATGACCCCTGCGCGGTCGGCCAGACCTGCACGGGCGGCCTCTGCAAGCAGGACGGCCAGACGGTCGTCGCGAAGCAGCTCGTGTCGGTGCCGCACGGCAGCAGCGTCGTCATCGGCAACGGCGGCACCAAGACCGCCGTGCGCGACAACTTCCCGCAGCGCCTGCGCACCGCGCTCGGCGCCGGCAACGCCTACGTCCGCTTCCTCAACCTGACGTCGGAGTCGCTCTCGCTCACCGCCAACGGCGTGTCGATCCCCGGCGGCGCCTTCGACGCGAGCGCCGACCTCGACCCGATCAGCCCGGCCACGGCGAGCTTCATGGCCGCCGTGCCGCAGGGCGGGGGCGTCACCATCGCCGTCACCCAGAGCGGCACGACCAAGGGCTCGGCCACGGTGAACATCGTCGCCAACGCGCAGTACCTGGTGGTGTGGAACGGGACCGACGTGATCGTCGCCGGGGCAACCTTCAACCAGTCGCAGCAGGGCGTACGCGCCATCCATGCCGCGTTCGGCGAGGGCCCGGTCGACCTGGCCATCGAGGGCGTGAAGCTCGCCTCGGCCATCCCCTACGGCTCGGCCTCGGACTACCAGACGACGGCCGGCGCCGACCAGCGCGCGACCGTGACCCGCACCGGCGCTCGCGGCGACTTCACCTGCTTCAAGGAAGACTCCGTCGGCTACTGCGCCGGCTGGAGCGAGAAGGTCACCGACGCCGATCGCGACCGCGTTCGCCAGCTCAAGAGCGAGCTGCCCGAGATGTTCGTCATCTGCGAGAACCAGTACGACGCGGTGGCCGCGGCCGAGACCGTCACGGCGGACCAGAAGCCGACGACCTTCAAGAACGCGCGCTACTCGGTGAACCAGGCCGACGGCACCATCTACAACCCCTGCGGTGACCCGACGCTGGTGCCGCATCCCGAGCTGCCGAAGCGTCAGGGCGACTCGCGCTACTCCTTCTTCTATTGGATCAACGAGCCGCAGCGCTCGGGCCCGCTGGGCTACGGTCCTTCGGAAGCCGACCCGGAGAGCGGCCAGATCCTGACGGCGACCGCCAACATCTACGGCGCCTCGATGCACACCTACGCGCAGTACGCGCAGGACCTCATCGACCTCGTCAACGGCGACCTCGACCCGAGCCAGGTCATCACCGGCAAGTGGATCCGCGAGTACCTCGCCAATCGCCCTGACCCCGACATCGGCCAGATCGAGGGCGCGCTGAAGGCTTCGGACCCGAAGGCCGACAACGGCGTCCCGACGGCGCTGAACCCCTCGGACATCGACATCACCGACATGGCCAACATCGACCCGGCCCTCGACCGCGCTCGCGAGCTCGGTATCCAGGCGCCCGGTCGCTGGTTCCGCGAGACCGATTTCCCCGAGCTGATGCAGTTCCAGCATCACCCCGACCAGTTCAAGCAGGCGCTCCAGGCCTCGCTGCCGAAGATCGATCCGAAGCTCTACTACGATCGCCTCGGCAAGATCCGCGGGACCTGGATCGAGGACATGCTCATCAACGACGAGGTGAAGCTCGCGACCGAGTACGTCGACCCCAGCGGCTCGCTCGACTCGCAGCAGCTGAAGTCGGCGCTCTCGCCGGCCACCTGGTCGAGCAAGTACGCTCTCTCGAACGAGAAGGAGCGCATGTCGAAGCTCGCCGAGCACGGCTGCATCTACCTCGGCGAGTTCGCCGACGACGCCATCTTCGGTCTCGCCCTCGAGATGAAGAACCAGGCCGCGCAGATGCGCGAGGACGGCAAGTCGCTCGAAGAGGTCCGCCGCTGGGTCCGCCTCGAGGTCGGCAACCGCATCCTCGGCGGCGTGCTCGAGCACGAGGTCGGCCACACCCTCGGCCTGCGCCACAACTTCTCGGGCTCGACCGACGTGTTCAACTTCTGGGACGACTACTACAAGGTCCGCGAGAAGGAGTTCATCCTCTGCCAGGACGACGGCTGGTGCGACGAGATCAACGAGTCGTGCGCCTACCGCAAGTGCGAGCAGGACGCCGACTGCCCGGCCGGCACCGTGTGCGCCTCGGTCCTCGACGAGAACGGCTCGCAGGCTTTCCAGTGCGCCGCGCCCGATGCCAACGACAGCTCGCGCCTCCTCCGCACCGGCCAGTGCGCGACCACCGTCGAGGCGGTCCCGAGCTGCACGAAGGACACCCAGTGCGGTGACGGCAACGTCTGCTTCGAGAACAAGTGCTTCTCGCCGCGCGCCCAGTTCGTGCCGCGTCCGTGGATGACCGACTACGAGAAGGCCAACAAGCGGACCGAGTTCCAGTACACGACGGTCATGGACTACGGCGGTCGCATCAACAGCGACATCCACGGCATGGGCAAGTACGACTACGCCGCCATCAAGTTCGGCTACGCGCAGCTCATCGACACCTACGCCGACACCCACAACGTCGACAACCGCATCGAGAAGTACGCCGAGACCTTCGGCGGCTCGCTCGCCCAGTGGTCCTTCCTCAAGGACTCGAAGAACTGGCCGACGCGCGGCACGGGCTTCTATCACCCGTTCAACTACCTCTCGAACTACATCGGCGTGGAGGAGAACCTGAAGCGGACCCCGGTGCCGTTCCACGTGCTCCGCTTCCAGCATGACATGGCCGAGAACGACGTCCGCGAGATCCTCGACTGGGACCTCATGGAGGTGCCGTACGCCTACTGCTCGGACGAGTATCGCGGCAACATGGGCTGCTACTACTTCGACCAGGGCATCGACATGGGAGAGATGGCGCAGGGCGCCACCGACCAGCTCGACTCGTACTACATCTTCGACGCCTTCAAGCGTGAGCGCCTGACGTACGGCTCGTACGGCAACCCGATGGGCTACTACGCGCGCATCATGGACCGCTACCTGCGCGTCCTCGGCGATGTCGGCCAGTACTACGCCCTCTACGACAACTTCTTGTTCCGCTACAGCTGGTACAACGACTGGAAGAAGTCGCCGCTCGGCGGCCGCACCATGGAGCAGGCCGCGCTCAAGGCCTTCTCGACGCTCAAGGACTCCATCGCCTCGCCGGCGCCGGGCTCCTACAAGCTCGACCCCGAGACGGGCGCCTACACGAACATCAGCCTGTCGGGCGGCGCCGCCGGTGCCGACTTCGACATCCCGTTCGGCATCGGCCGCTTCCCGTTCACGCAGTTCGGCGGTGATCTCGGCTACTACTACTACCAGCACCCGCTGTGGTTCGGCTCCTTCTGGGAGAAGCTCGGCGCGCTCGTGACGCTCACCGACTCGACGGCCTACTTCGTCGACACCTACGTCGGCGAGCAGATCAACATCGGCGTCGGCACCTCGCTTGGCTACAACACGGTGTTCTCGTCGCAGCTCAACAACTTCCTGGGCGGCGTCATCGCCGGCGACCTCGACTTCTACGCCGGTCGCGCCATCCAGAACCGCTATGTGCCGCCGTCCATCTCCGGCACCGACTCGAACGACAAGCCGGTCGAGCCCGCGCTCAACAACTACACGCTCAAGCTCTACGCGGCGCTGTACGGCCTGGCCTTCATCCCGGCCGGCTTCGACCCGCAGTTCATCGACCGCCTGGCGGTGTTCCTCGAGGGCGAGGCCACGCAGTACACCGACGGCCAGCTGGCCCAGCTGCAGGAGGTGCACTTCGATGACCCGATCGGCGGCAAGCGCTACGTCGCCTACACCACCAACTACGGCAACTTCGGCGAGCCGAAGATCGACGTGGGCGCTCAGCTGGTGCTGAAGGCCCAGGACCTCGCCGACGACTGGGCGGCTGAAGCCGACCCGGTCCAGAAGGCCAAGCTCCAGAAGGAGCTCGGGGATGTGCGCGAGGTGCTCGATGGCCTGCGCGGGTTGAACCACATCTACGGCTCCAGCACGCTCGGGCTTTGATAGGAGGACACAACGATGCGCGCCATGAACACGACGAAGACCGTTATGTCCCGCCTTTCACTCACCCTCGCCCTCACCGTCGCCGGCCTCGCGGGTGTCACCGCGACCGGCTGCGCGGACCCTGAGCAGATCGATCGGGTGCAGCCCGACCTGCTCGACAAGTCCGCGTTCGACGGGGAGTGGTACGTCCTCGGCACGATCGTCCGGGCGCCGTACGCCTCGCGCGACATGTTCCCTGGTCTCCAGGGGTCGCTCGAGCGCGGCATCTGGCAGATCGAGAAGGACTACCTCTACTTCTACCGCACCTACGAGGCGGTGGCCGGCGCCGAGGCGCAGGGTGTCCGGAGCGACGTCGACACGCCGCTCCTCGACAAGGACGGAAAGCCCGTCACCTACGAGCGCACCAAGCCCGATGGCACCAAGGAGACGGTCACCCGCTACGTCTATCGCAGCGCGCCGATCCGCAAGTACCCCATCTCCGAGCACCTCGACGTGCGCCGCTCGTACAACCCGATGACGGGTGAGCCGAGCAACGTCCGCATCGAGGACAGCAGCGAGAAGTTCTGGTTCGAGCGCAACTCGATGCGCGTGAACTTCGGCGTCGAAGAGGCCGGCGACTGGGCGGGCATGAGCTTCGACCCGTCGACCGTCACCATCTACGAAGGCCAGGAAGGTCCGGACAGCATCAAGCTGCGCGTCGAGGACCAGGGCAAGTACCTCGACTTCGTCGTTCGCGGCTACGCCCCGGCGCCGACCGAGTACCTCGATGGCTGGGGCTACGTCCCGAGCTGCCTCTTCTACCCGTGGTACACGGGCGCCTACTACGAGTGCGACCAGGAAGAGATCCACATGCGCACGTCTTTCATGCGCGTGCCGGAGACGAACTCGTACGAGCCGCTCGCGTGGAACGACCACATGCTGAACAAGTTCGGCTACTATCGTTCGGCGCGCTCGACCTACGACGAGCTCTACGGCGAGACGTGGACCGGCGCGGACCGCAACATCCGCCGCTTCCGCATCTGGAAGGAGTACGTCAAGGGCGCCGACGGCAAGCTCGACTACGCCCAGATGGAGCCGAACCCCATCGTCTACTACCTCTCGCCCGAGTTCCCGCGTGAGCTCATCAAGGGCGCGAAGCAGCTGGCCGATCAGTGGAACAAGAACTTCGTCGAGGTGGTCGAGGCGCGCAAGCCCGGCACGACCGCGCCGCGCATGTTCGTCCTCTGCGAGAACAACCAGGCCGAGGCCGACGCCGCGACCGCGGCAGGCAGCGAGCTCGCCTCGACCGACCCCGCCGTCTGCAAGGACATGGGCAAGGTCAAGCCGCTCGGCGACCTCCGCTACAACCAGCTCGTGTCGATCAACGACCCGGTCGAGTACGGCCTCTACGGCTACGGCCCGATGCACTCGGACCCCGTCAGCGGCGAGACCATCCAGGCCAACGCCTTCATGTACACCGCCAACGTCCGCCTCGGCGCGCGCACCGCGGTCGACATGATCGAGTACGAGTCCGGCGTGCAGAACTTCCGTGACATCACGGACGCCAAGCACATCGAGAACTCGATCGCGGCGAAGAAGCTCGGCATCTCGCAGACGGCGCCGAAGAAGGCTCACTCGGGCGCGATGAGCGAGGCCGACTACGCCCTCGAGGCGAGCACCGCGGTGCCCGAGGCCTCGGCCATGGCGATGGCCATGGCGCCGACCCCGACCACCGACACCGACGTCGCCACCGCGCGCATGAACCGGCTGCTCACCGGCCACGACTTCGACTACCTCTGGGTGAACCAGGACATGGCGGCGCTCGCCGGCCTCCCGCTCACGCAGATGGGCAACGCCGGCATCGACACGCGCGACGCCCAGGTCCTCAACGACATCACCAACCCCGCGAACCTCGGCAGCGAGCGCCTCCTCAAGTGGAAGATGGAGGCCGACATGCAGCGCGGCATCGACACGATGGACATGCGCGAGTTCTTCGACGACTCGATCCGCGGCCTCTCGCTCGAGTACAAGGCGCGCTACGACCGGGAGGTCTGCGACGGCCTGCAGGCGAAGGTCACCGCTGGCGAGGACCTCTCGTTCAACTTCGACGCGTTCAAGGAGCCGGGCGCGGCTTGCGACACCGACCCCGGCGTCTGCGGTGCCAACTCGACCTGCACGTTCATCGACCAGGGTGACTTCAAGGGCAAGCGCTGCATGACGCAGTGCTCGGCCGGCGCCCTCTTCGATCAGCTGCGCAAGGAGATCCGCCGCGTCAACGAGATCTCCCAGTTCGTCTACTGGGACCCGAACGCGCTCTACACCGACACCAAGAACGACCGCGTGAACCGGAGCCAGATGGCCGCCCGCGCCATCGTCGAGCGCGTGCGCAACGAGGTTTTCCTCGAGGTCTACGACCGCATGTGGTCGACCGTGGCCATGCACGAGGTCGGGCACAACGTCGGCTTCCGCCACAACTTCGCCTCGTCGACCGACGCGCTCAACTACTTCCCGACCTACTGGACGCTCAAGGGCTCGGGCTCGGGCGCCGACTGGAAGCCGACGACGATCTTCACCAACGACACCGACGAGCAGTCGGCGAACAAGCTGCGCGAGTACCAGCAGACCTCCATCATGGAGTACTCGTCCTCGTTCAACGCCCGCAACCAGGGCCTCGGCGAGTACGACCGCGCGGCGGTCCTCTACGGCTACGGCGAGCTCGCCGAGGTCTTCGAGAACCCGCCGAAGTACAGCGATTGGCAGCAGTACCTGGCCGACCCGTCCGACACCGACCCCGACCAGTTCCCGGTCGAGTCGCGTCGCGTGGCGCCGCTGGCCAAGGCGCTCACCAAGATCCACCACACCAACTACCCGGCGCTCTTCGGCGGCATCGACAACATCGGCAAGCGCAAGATCGTCGACGCCTACTCGATCGAGGACACCGCGAAGCCCTGCGACCAGCACGACAACCCGTACGACAGCAGCATCTGCGGCGGCAACGGCTCGTTCTGCCAGCCCTTCCCCAACGGCTTCTTCTGCACGAAGCCGGACCAGGTCGAGGTGCCGTTCCGCTTCTGCTCAGACGAGTACAACTGGACGACGCCGACCTGCCAGACGTGGGACGAGGGCACGGACGCCTTCGAGATCGTCAACAACTCGATCAACGACTACGAGGCCTACTGGCCCTTCTGGGCCTACAAGCGCGACAACGACCTCTTCAACCCGATGTCGTCGTACTGGGGCCGCGTGGTCTACGAGATGTACGGCTACCGCAAGCAGTTCGAGCACTGGGCGCTCGACTTCGCCCGCTACGAGCACAACGACTGGTGGAAGAAGAAGTACGGCAAGGCGTGGCACGAGGACATCAACGGCGGCCTCGGCGCGACCCTGGCGGCCAAGAAGATCTTCAGCCACCTCGCCAACATGTTCGGCCGTCCCAGCGACTCGTACTACGGCTGGAACGTACAGCGTAAGGTCTACGAGCCCTACGTCGACGACGGCCGCAACCAGTACACGAACGTGTTCCAGATCCGTGAGGACACGGGCGCACGGCCCATCTACCCGAGCTACGACTTCAGCGGCTACATCTACACGCCGTATCGCGCGGGCACGTTCTACGACCGGCTCGCGGCGCTCATGTACATGACGTACCCGACGTCGATGTTCACGGTGGCCGTCGACAAGACCTACGACGTGAAGCGCTTCCGCCTGAACTTCGCGACCATCTGGCCGCAGCGCGTGCAGAACCTCTTCGCCGGCATCATCGCGGGCCAGCCGAACCTCTACGGCTGGTGCGTGGAGCACGACGGCATCGGCCCCGCCGAGGGCGGCAACGCCGACCCGACGGGCGTCAAGCCGCGCCTCTGGTTCGGCACCAAGCAGGAGCTCGACGACTGGTACTCGAACTGCACCCCGCTCAATCCCGAGCCGCAGTACGACTTCCCGACGACCCAGTATCGCCTGCCCGCGCTGGCCGCCGTCTATGGCTTCGGCTGGATGAGCTACACCTACGACCGCAGCTTCATCGACCGGAACCGCCTCTGGCTCCAGGGCGATGGCAGCGACATCACCATCCCGGCCAACTTCGAGAAGATCAGCTACACGGACCCGTTCTCGGGCAAGACGTACGTCGCGGCGTACGACCCGGCCGAGGAGGACCCGTACTCGGACGTCGAGGCCCGCGACGTCGTGCCGGCCGACGACTTCGAGTCGCAGAAGCTCGTCTACTGGTCCGCGGCTCGCCTGCTGGCGATCTGCAACCACGAGCTCGAGCAGTACCAGGGGAACCTCTCGGAGATCTCGGCGAACTACCACTACAGCCGCCTGCAGGAGACCGTCGGTCGCCTGGAGATCCTCCGCGGCCTGTATCGCTACTTCGACTTCGGCTTCTGAGAGACGCAGGCTCGAGCGCGGCAACACCGCGCTCGAGACCGAGCCCAAACGTTGAAGCCCGCCTCTCGGCGGGCTTCATCGTATCCAGCCCCGGACGTGCGCCGCGGCCGGACTCACTCGAGGCGCAGCACCGCCAGCAGCGCCCCGGCGCCGCCAAGGTGCGTCGGCGCGCGCAGCACCTCGATGGCCGGGCCCTCGACGAGCCAGCGCTCGACCGCCGGACCCACCACCGCATCGCCGCCCTCGGAGTGGAGCCCCTTCCCGACCACGATGCGCACGAGCCGCCACTTCTCGGCCCGAGCCTCGGCCACGAAGCGCTTCACCTGGTCGAGGGCCTGCTGTCGGTTCTTGCCGTGGAGATCGAGGCTCGCGTCGGGCTCGACCTGTCCGCGGCGGATGCGTCGCACCAGCGCCTCGGCGTCGAAGGGCGCGACCTTCGCCGGTGACGCCGCCCCTTCCTTGGGCGCGGTCACAGCGCCCACCGCCGCGAGGAAGGCCGCGCGCTCTTCGGCCGTCGCGGCGTAGCGTGCCGGCTCCTCGGGCGCCGCGCGCGCCTCGCCCTTCGGGGTCTCGCTCGCCGTGCCGGTCTCGACCGGTGCAGGCGTCGTCGCGCGCGCCGCTCGCCCGTCGGGCAGCTCGCGCATGGCCGCCTCAAAGTCGATGTCTTCGACCACCGTCGGCGCCTCGAGCCCCCGTCGGTTGCGCCCGGGCCGCGGCGCCGGCTTCACGCCGAGCCCTTCCATCGCCCGCTCGAACTCCTCCTCGTCGTTTCTCGAGGCCATGCATCCTCCAGCGCCGATCGCGCCAACCGGTGTGCGACCCGCGGGCGGGCGCGTCAACCTCCGCCATCGACGCCAGAGCGCTTGCCGGGTACGCGCGGCGTCGGGCAAGGTGCCGCGCATGAGCCGACTCTTCGGCGCGCACGCCGTCGGCGACGTGCTCGCAGCGCACCCCGAGGCGATCCGCACCATCCTGCACGGGCCGCAGCCCGACCGCGACGCCGCGCGCGTCATCGAGGCGGCGCGGGCCGCCGGCATCCCCACGCGGCAAGCCGCCGCGGCCGAGCTCCAAGAGCACGCCGGCGGCCGTGGCGGCGTCTCGATCGCCGCCGACATCGCCATCGCGTCGGTGCCGACGCTCGAGTCGCTGGCGCCGACCGGCGTCGTCGTGGCGCTCGATCAAGTCACCGATCCGCACAACCTCGGTGCCATCTTGCGATCGTGCGCCGCGTTCGGCGCCACCGCGGTGATCGTCCCGAAGGACCACGCGGCGCCCCTCAACGACGCGGCGATCCGCGCTTCGGCAGGCGCGGCCGCGATCGTGCCGGTGGTGCGCGTGACGAACCTCGCGCGCACGCTCGGCGACCTCCACGAGCAGGGCTTCTGGGCATGCGCGCTGGCCGCTCACGACGCGACCCCGCTGTGGTCGACCGACCTCGCGAGCATGCCGCTCGTGCTCGTCCTCGGCGCCGAAGGCAGCGGCCTCCGCCCCCTCGTCCGGCGCAGCTGCCAGCTCGCCGTGACCATCCCCACCGACGGCCGCATCCGCTCGCTCAACGTGAGCGTCGCGGCGGGCATCGTCCTCGGCGAGGTCGCTCGACAGCGGCACGCGACCGTTCCGCGCTGAGGGGCCGCGGCCCCGACGCCTCCCCCAGAACCCGCCGCAAAGGAGCTCCGCGGCGCGCGATCGCGCTGCCGCCGGCGGAGGCGCGACGCTCGTCGAATCCGACGAATCGGGATGCACTGTCGGCCCTTCGGAGCGCCTCGACGACCAGCGCCGGAGCCGTGAGCCGCCCGCGGTCCGAGGCCAAAAGTGCCGTCAGCACGATGGGTTGCGGCCGGGCAGTCGGGCCACTTTTACCCCGTTGACAGGCGCATCGGCGCCCCTTATAAGGCCGTCCTCGTTGCGCGGCGCCGTATCGGGATATGAAACGGTGCTGACGTAGCTCAACAGGTAGAGCAGCTGCCTTGTAAGCAGCAGGTTGCGGGTTCGAGTCCCGCCGTCAGCTCACCTGCGGTTCTTTCCCAGCTTGAGATCGTCGGGCCGCAGACGCGGAGAGATAGCCAAGTGGCCAAAGGCATCAGACTGTAAATCTGACGGGGTAACCCTTCGAAGGTTCGACTCCTTCTCTCTCCACTCCAACTTGGCGCGACGGCGTGTGAGCGCCGTCGCGCAAGTGCCCTCACCGGCACCGGGGTAAAGCGAATGTTGCCAGGGAGCCGCGGGGGCCGTGCGGGAATAGCTCAGTGGTAGAGCATCAGCCTTCCAAGCTGAGGGCCGCGGGTTCGAATCCCGTTTCCCGCTCCACCCGCTTCCCCAGTGGACCCCGAGTTCCCGGTACGCCCCGACACCCATTTGCCTGCGTAGCTCAGTGGTAGAGCACTTCCTTGGTAAGGAAGAGGTCGTCGGTTCAAGCCCGATCGCAGGCTCCAGGTGTCCATCCAGCTTCCCGACGATGCTGCTGACCCCCGCGGTCAGGTTCGTGGGTCCGCTCTGCAGATAGGCGAGTCGAAGACGAGCCAGAAGAAGAGCGGGACGCAGAACTCGAACCTGAGCACGGCTGAGAACGAAGCCGAGATGCTCGATCAGATCCCTTCCGCAGCTCGCGGCAAGGTCTAGCCCAGAAGAAAGGCAGAGACATGGCGAAGGAAAAATTCATCCGTAACAAGCCCCACGTGAACGTGGGAACCATCGGCCACGTCGACCACGGCAAGACCACCTTGACCGCGGCGATCACCAAGATCCTTGCGATGAAGGGCAAGGCCAAGTTCACGGCCTATGACCAGATCGACAAGGCTCCGGAAGAGAAGGCTCGTGGCATCACGATCTCGACCGCGCACGTCGAGTACGAGACGGAGAACCGTCACTACGCGCACGTCGACTGCCCGGGCCACGCCGACTACGTGAAGAACATGATCACGGGCGCGGCGCAGATGGACGGAGCGATCCTGGTCGTCTCGGCCGCCGACGGTGCGATGCCCCAGACGCGCGAGCACATCCTGCTCGCCCGCCAGGTCGGCGTCCCCTACATCGTCGTGTTCATGAACAAGGTCGACATGGTCGACGACGCGGAGCTCCTCGACCTCGTCGAGATGGAGATCCGCGAGCTGCTCGACAAGTATCAGTTCCCCGGCGACGCCACGCCGTTCACCCGCGGCTCGGCGCTCAAGGCGCTGGCCGCGAGTGACTGGGCGAGCCCCGACGCGGTCTGCATCCACGACCTGCTGAAGACGCTCGACACCTACATCCCGGAGCCGAAGCGCGACATCGATCGCGACTTCATCATGCCGATCGAAGACGTGTTCTCGATCTCGGGCCGTGGCACCGTCGTGACGGGCCGTATCGAGCGCGGGAAGGTCAAGGTCGGCGACGAAGTCGAGATCGTCGGCATCAAGGACACCGTCAAGACGACCGTCACCGGCGTCGAGATGTTCCGCAAGCTCCTCGACTCGGGCCAAGCGGGCGACAACGTCGGCTGCCTCCTCCGTGGCGTGAAGAAGGAGGACGTCGAGCGTGGCCAGGTGCTCGCGAAGCCGGGCTCCATCACCCCGCACAAGAAGTTCAAGGCCGGTGCCTACGTCCTCACGAAGGAGGAGGGCGGGCGTCACACCCCGTTCTTCAACGGCTACCGTCCGCAGTTCTACTTCCGCACGACCGACGTGACTGGCACCTGCCAGCTCGCCGAGGGCGTCGAGATGGTCATGCCGGGCGACAACGTCACGATGGAGATCAACCTCCTCCAGCCGATCGCCATGGACAAGGGCCTCCGCTTCGCGATCCGCGAAGGCGGCCGCACCGTCGGCGCCGGCGTCGTGGACGAGATCCTCGACTGATCGAATCCCTCTCCGCGCAAGCGGGCAGGGGCCTATCAGCGGCTCGATGTAGAATCAGCGAAGGGCGGTAAGCGAGAGCTTGCCGCCCTTCGTCTTTTCGCGTAGACGAGTGCGCCCCGTGGCCGACCGACCGCGCGGCGGCGCTGCACGCGCCGAACAGCGGAGGTCGCAGGCTGATTGACCTCGCTCGCGAGGCCGATGCGGTGGCGCCCCAGAGAACAACCGACCCGCGCAGCGATGCGCGAGTCTCTTCGAGGACAAGGCAATGGCGAAGGCAGGAAATCGCGTGGTCGTGACGCTCGAGTGCACCGAGGCCCGTGGGCTCGGCAAGCCGCCGAGCCGCTACACGACGTCGAAGAACAAGAAGACGACGCCCAAGCGCATCGAGCTGAAGAAGTACAACCCCTTCCTCGGCAAGCACACGCTGCACCGCGAGACCAAGTAATCGATCGCGCCTTCGGAGCGTCACGCAACATTGCGCGACCTCGGCGCTTTTTCGACCTTGGACGATGACCAACTTCCCGCTTGACGGGTACTCCGGCGCCCCCTATGGTGCGCCGGCTTTACGGCCGGGTCACCCGCACGCCGCAGGTGGCTCGAAGACATAGGCCAGTAGCTCAGCCGGTAGAGCACCGGACTCCAAATCCGGCGGTCGGGGGTTCGATCCCCTCCTGGCCTGCCACTTCGCGCGGGGGTAGCCATTTCGGCAATCCCGCGAGTCCTTCGGCGGTCTTCTGCTTCGGTCCGCGCCTCTCTCAAGGCGCGGATCGGAGCCTTGCCCTGAATCTCGGTGCCATGAGCATTGCACGCTACGTCAATCTCTCCTTCGTCGTGATCGGGCTGGTCGCCTACCTGGTCCTCGGTGAGTTCCTCACCGGTGGCCTCGAGCTCTTCGGCTCGGCGACCAACTTCCCGATCCTCGGCGTCAACTTCCGTCTGGCCCAGCTCCTGGCCATGGTCGCGGCCGTCGGGTTCGCGATCTGGCTCAGGCGCAACCAGAAGGTCTACGACTACGCCATGGAGGTCGGCAGCGAGCTGTCGAAGGTCACCTGGCCGACCTGGAAAGAGACGAAGCTCGCGACGATCGTGGTCATCGTCACGACGCTCATCATCTCGGTGATCCTGGGCGTCATGGACCTCATCTGGGGCGCGCTGCAGCGCCTCCTGTACTCGTGAGGAGCGAAGCCATGGACGCGGAGAACACGACCAAGGCCGCGCCCGATGCGGGCGAGAAGAAGATGCGCTACTACGCCGTCGGCACGCTGTCCGGCTACGAGATGAAGGCCAAGCAGCTTCTCGCCAAGAAGATCCGCGACGAGGGCGTGGAGGATCGCTTCGGCGAGATCCTCGTGCCGACCGAAGAGGTCGTCGAGCTCGCGGGCGGCAAGAAGCGCCGGACGCAGCGCAAGGTGATGCCGGGCTACATGTTCGTCCAGATGATGCTCGACGAGCAGACCTGGAACATCGTCCGCAACTGCGAGAAGATCATCGGCTTCATCGGGGACGACAAGAACCCGAAGCCGATGTCCGAGAAGGAAGTCGGTCGCCTGCGCCAGGACAACGAGGAAGGCGCGGCTCGGCCCAAGGCCAAGCAGACCTTCGAGGAAGGGGTCAACGTGCGCGTCATCGACGGGCCGTTCCTCAACTTCAGCGGCGTCGTCGAAGAGGTCATGCCGCAGAAGCAGAAGGTGCGCGTGCTGGTCTCGATCTTCGGCCGCGCCACGCCGGTCGAGCTCGACTTCATGCAGGTCGAGCGCATCTGACAGACATGGATGGCCGCGCTCGAGCGCGGCCTCCGAGATTCCAATCGCATGGGTACCCGGCTCCTCCGGCGTCCCGGCGAAACACGGCCGCGAGGCCGGGCACGAGAGAGAAGACGTCATGGCGAAGAAAATTACCGGCTACATCAAGCTCCAGGTCCCCGCAGGCAAGGCGAACCCGTCGCCCCCGGTCGGCCCGGCGCTCGGTCAGCACGGCGTCAACATCATGGGCTTCTGCAAAGAGTTCAACGCTCGCACGCAGAAGGACATGGGCATGATCATCCCGGTCGTGATCACGGTCTTCGCGGACCGCTCGTTCACGTTCGTGACGAAGACCCCGCCGGCGTCGGACCTCATCAAGAAGGCGCTCAAGATCGAGTCGGGCTCCGGCACGCCGAACCGCATCAAGGTCGGCAAGCTCACGAAGGCCCAGCTCCGCGAGATCGCCGAGAAGAAGCTGCCCGACCTCTACGACTACGACGTCGACACGGCCATGCGTACGATCGCCGGCACGGCGCGTTCGATGGGCGTCGAGATCGAGGGCTGAGATCCGCCGAGCGCTCCTCGACCGATCCGCCGCCGATCGACCCGACCGATGACGCATCGGCGCGGCGCGAACTCGGCCGCGGCGCGCACGAGACCGCTCACGCCGACGGCCGGCCGCATCGGCCCGGACGGCCTACGGGACAGCTCGCGGCCGAGCTGCGCATCGGCGGGTTGATCCGACCGGTGCGCGCTCCCGAGCGAGCACTCCGTCGGATGCCTCTCGAGTGCCTCGCAGCGCGCTCGACTCGACCTCCCGGATCGCGCTCGCAGCAGCCTCCAAAGCGCCTCCCGAGGGGGTTGGTGCAAGACGGGGGCCAGCACATCGACCAAGTGCTTTTCTTTTTCTTCGACCTGGGGTAATGCGACCCGCCCCTGCCGCCCAGCAGGGTTCTACATCGCCAACAGCCGCGCAGATGCCCGGCTCGCGACGAGACCATACGGCAGGAGGCGCGCCCGCGCCGCTCGCACTGCCAGGAGCCTTCGATGCCCAAGCATGGAAAGAAGTACCGCGCCGCTCGCGAGCGCGTGAAGCCGGAAGTCAAGTACGAGCTGGCCGAGGCCGTGAAGCTCGTCAAAGAGACCAGCTACTCGAAGTTCGACGGCACCGTCGAAGTCGCCGTGCGCCTGAACGTGAACCCGCGCCACGCCGATCAGATGGTCCGCGGCGCCGTGGTGCTGCCGTTCGGCACCGGCAAGTCGGTGCGCGTGGCCGTGTTCGCCAAGGGCGACAAGGCGCGCGAGGCCGAGCAGGCCGGCGCCGACGCGGTCGGCGGCGACGACCTCGTCGAGAAGATCAAAGAAGGCTGGATGGACTTCGACAAGTGCATCGCCACGCCCGACATGATGGGCACGGTCGGTAAGATCGGCCGTATCCTCGGGCCCCGCGGTCTCATGCCGAACCCGAAGTCGGGCTCGGTCACCTTCGACGTCGCCCAGGCGGTCGTCGAGGCCAAGGGCGGCAAGGTCGACTTCCGCGTCGAGAAGGCCGGCATCGTGCACGCCGGTGTCGGCAAGGTGAGCTTCTCGGCCGAGAAGCTCGTCGCCAACATCTCGGCCGTCTACGACCGCCTCGTGAAGCTCAAGCCGGCGTCGGTGAAGGGCATCTACATGAAGGGCATGAGCGTGAGCGCCACCATGAGCCCGGGCGTGCGCATCAACATCAACGCTCTCGGCGCGGCCGAGACGCCCTGACAGACACGAGCCGACGCTCCGTTCGCAAGACGGGGTGGGGGCAGTTGGCGTGATGGCGCCGGTCCATCCACGCGTCGCGAGACGCATGTCGCAATGCAGTTAGTGCCAGGTCCGTCCGGTCACTGGCCGTCGATGAAGTCGGTAGGCAGCCTCCAACGCTGCCTTTGATGGAGCCCGAAGAAGAGCGGGAGCCGCCGGCGGAGATGGTGAGCGGTCGTACGGCAGAACATGATCTCGAACCGAGCCCGCCCTTCCGGGGCGTGCTCGGAGAACGGTTGGCGGCGCGGTCGGCCAGGCACTTCGACGATAGAGGCTGAACATGAACCGACAGGAAAAATCCGATGAGATCGGAGCTCTGAAGGAGCTCCTGGCGGGGTCGCAGCTGGCGGTCGTGGCCCAGTACGATGGGCTGCAGGTGAAGCACATGGTCGAGCTCCGTCAGGAGCTCCGCAAGGTGTCGGGGAAGTACCGCGTCGTGAAGAACACGCTCGCGCGTATCGCCACCGACAAGACCGACCTCGAGGGGATGCACAAGTCCCTGAAGGGTCCGGTCGGCGTGGTCTATACGAAGACCGACGTCGCCGGTGTGGCCAAGACCGTGACGAAGTTCGCGAAGGACCACCCCGAGTTCAAGCTCAAGGGTGGGGTGCTGGCTGGCGGTGCCGTGGTGGACGTGAAGGGCCTCGAAGCCCTCTCGAGCCTGCCGGGCAAGGACCAGCTCCGGGCCATGCTGCTCGGGACGTTCCTGGCTGTGCCGGGCACGTTCGTGCGCCTCCTCGCGGCGGTTCCGAGTGGCTTCGTGCGCGTCCTCGAGGCGCGTAGGAAGCAGCTCGCCGGGGAGTGATCGGGCGCGGCCTCCGGGCTGCACGCGACCTCCGCTCGTCAGTCGATCACGTCATCCATTTCCAATCCAACCGTTCGAATTCTGGAGAAAAGACATATGGCTATCAGCATTGCAGAAGTGAAGGACTTCCTCGGTAAGCTCTCGGTCATCGAGCTCTCGAACCTGACGAAGGAGCTCGAGGCGGCCTGGGGTGTCTCGGCCTGCGGCCCCGGTGGCTGCGGCCGCTGCGGCGCCGGCGGCTGCGGCCGCGGCTCCCGTCGAGGAGAAGACCGAGTTCGACGTCGTCCTCAAGGAGGCCGGCGCCAACAAGATCAGGTCATCAAGGTCGTCCGCGAGCTCCACCGGGCTCGGCCTCAAGGAGGCCAAGGACGCCGTCGACGGCGCAACCCCGACCCACCCTCAAGGGGGGCATCTCGAAGGGCGACGCCGAGGGCTTCAAGACGAAGCTCGAGGCGGCCGGCGCGAGGTCGAGATCAAGTGATGTCGGGTCGCTGGCCGCGGGTCGCTCGCGGCCCGGTCGGCACGGTGACCCTACGGTCGGCGACCGAGGTCGAACCTCTCGTCGCCGTACCGCGTTCCTGGAGGCGGGTCTCGCCGAGGGCGGTGTGATTCCGAGCACATAGCGGCGGTCTCACGACCGACCGATCGGGGCGACCCGAACGCGTGGGCGCGCTGCGCCCGATCAAGCTGCAAGGCACGGCCCATGCGGGGCGGACGCCGCCCAACAACCTCGAGAACAGCTCACGCGCCGGCGCGACCCACTCGAAACGAGGCGCACGGTAAGGAGGGAACGATGGTTTCGCGCACCCTGAAAGATCTCCGCATCCGCAGGAACTTCGCGTCCAGGTCGTCGGAATCCCGGACCTCATCAGCATCAGGCTCCTACGAGAAGTTCCTCCAGAAGGACGTGTCCCGGAGAAGCGGGAGGACATCGGGCTTCAGGGTATCTTCCAGAGCGTCTTCCCGATCCAGGACTTCAACAAGACGGCGGGCTCAACTTCCCGGAGCTACCACCTCGGTCGCCGAAGTACGACACCGACGAGTGCCGCTCGCGCGGCATGACGGCCGCGGCGCCGATCAAGGTCCTCATCCGGCTCGTGACGTTCGAGACCGACGAGGCCCAGAACCGCTCGATCCGAGACTTCAAGGACCAGGAAGTCTACTTCGGCGCGGGATCCGCTGATGACGGACAACGGGACGTTCATCACCAACGGCACCGAGCGCGTCTCCATCGTGTCGCAGCTCCACCGTTCGCCGGGCGTCTTCTTCAGCCACGACAAGGGCAAGACCCGCCGATGGGGCAAGCTGCTCTACTCGGCGCGCGTCATCCCGTACCGCGGCTCATGCTCGACGAGTTCGACCACAAAGACCTCATCTACGTGCGCATCGACCCGCACCGCCGGAAGGCCGCGACGAATGCTCGAAGGCGCTCGGCTACGACCAGCAACTCTGCAGATCTTCTACAAGATCCGCATCGCCGCCGACGGCCGCTTCTTCCGCCAGGTCGACTACGGCCTCCTGACCAGCCGAAGGTATGCGCCCAGGACATCTTCGACCCGTCGACCGGCGCATGATCATCGTCGAGAAGGGCAAGCCGTGCGCCCTCGTCCGCAAGATGAAGGAGGCCGGCGTCACCGAGCTGGAGATGGTCGAGGAAGACCTCTACGGCAAGGTCTTCGCGACCGACATCGTCAACATGGAGACGGCGAGGTCCTCTACGACTGCAGCCCAGGAGATCAGCTCCGACACGCTACCAGTCGCTGAAGGAAGCGGGCATCGAGGACTTCGACATCCTCTTCATCGACCCGATCACGGCCACGGCCAATGCCTGCGCGACACGCTCAAGGCCGACAAGATCACGACGGCCGACGAGGCCATCCTCGAGATCTACCGCCGCCTCCGCCCGGTAGGCCATCGACGGTCCAGCAGACCAAGACCTACTTCAACAACCTCTTCTTCAACGCCAGCCGCTATGACCTCAGCGAGGTCGGCCGTGTGAAGATGAACCACAAGCTGCACGAGGAACCTCGACGCGGCGACGGCGCTCATCTCACCAACGACTACGACATCGTCTCGACGGTGAAGTACCTCATCGAGCTCAAGAACGGCCGCCAGGGCTACGTCGACATCGATCACCTCGGCAACCGCCGCGTGCGCGCCGTCGGCGAGCTCATGGAGAACCAGTACCCGCATCGGCCTCGTGCGCATGGAGCGCTGATCAAGGAAGATGTCGGTGTCGCAGGAAGCTCGAGACGCTCATGCCGCACGACCTCATCAACGCGAAGCCGGTCTCCGCGGTGGTGAAGGGTACTTCAGCTCGACCAGCTCTCGCAGTTCATGGACCAGACGAACCCGCTCTCCGAAGTGACGCACAAGCGGCGTCTCTCGCGCTGGGCCCGGCGGTCTGACGCGCGATGCGCCAGCTTCGAAAGTACTGCGCGACGTGCGGCGTTGCCACGGCCGCATCTACCGCCCCGGCCTCTGGGGTGCCGAAGGCGAGGAGGCATCGGACGCCATCACGCGTCCGCGCTCTCGCGACATGTTGCCCATGGAGGCCAGCTCGGCTTCATCGAGACGCAAAAACATTTGCTGCGTCCACGAGGAGACCGGCACAAGGATGTGGCGTGGCCCTGGCCTGGCTGGTAGGCCCAGCACCCGCTCGGCACTCGAGGAAGGGCCACCATCTGCGCAGGCCAACGCCGACCTGAAGAACGACGGCTCGTTCCAGAACGAGCAGGTCGCCCACGGCGAGTTCCAGATGGTGCCGGCGTCGGGGCGCGGGAGTCACCGACGCTCATGGACGTGTCGCCGAACCAGCTGGTGTCCGGTCGCCGTCGCTCGATGCCGTTCCTCAGCGACGCCAACCGCGCTCATGGGCGCGAACATGATGCGGCAGGCCGTGCCGCTGCTCCGCACCTCGGCGCCGATCGTCGGCGCCTCGCTCGAGCCGGTCGTCGCGGCCGACTCGAACGTGACCGTCGTCGCCAAGAACGACGGCATCGTCGAGCAGGTCGACGCCGAGCGCATCGTCATCCGGCCGGACGCCCTCGACACCGACGTCACGGCGGCGCCCGACATCTACCGCCTCATCAAGTACCAGCGCTCGAACCAGAACACGTGCATCAACCAGAAACCCGTCGTGGGAGCGACCGGGTGAGCGGGCGACGTGGTGGCCGACAGGCCGGCGACCGAGCTCGGCGAGCTCGCGCTCGGCCGCAACGTGGTCGTCGCGTTCATGCCGTGGGGCGGCTACAACTTCGAGGACTCGATCCTCGTCTCCGAGAAGGTCGTGAAGGAGGACCTCTTCACCTCGATCACATCGAGGAGTTCGAGTCCGCACCGCCCGCGACACGAAGCTCGGCGGGAAAGGATCTACCGCGCGCGACATCCCCAACGTGTCCGAGGACGCGATGGCTCCACCTCGACGAGGCGGGCATCGTGCGCATCGGCGCCGAGCCGGGCATCGTCGGCGAGATCGCGAGGTGGTCGCAGCTCGCCGGAAGAGAAGCTCTTGCGCGCCATCTTCGGCGAGAAGGCCGGCGACGTGCGCGACACGTCGCTGCGCATGCCGCCGGGCGTGAAGGGCACCGTCATCGACGCGCAGGTCTTCAGCCGCAAGGGCGTCGAGAAGGACACGCGCAGCGACGCCATCGAGCGCGCCGCCGAGGCTCGGCTCCTGAAGGACATGGACGACGAGGTCAAGATCATGCGCCGCGCCGCGGCGAGCCGGATCTCGAAGCTCCTCGACGGCGCCGTGACCTCGGCCAAGCTCATCGGCGACAACAAGGAGGTCATCCTCGCCAAGGGGACGAAGCTCACGCCGGAGCTCATCGAGACCATCCCGCACGCCTACTGGCGCGATCTCCAGGTCGAGGACGGCGACAAGGTCGCCCAGACGATCGCCAAGATCGACAAGGGCCTCGAGGAGTCGATCATCAAGGTGAAGGCCCACTTCGAGGGCAAGATCGAGCGCCTGAAGAAGGGCGACGAGCTGCCGCCGGGCGTCATCAAGATGGTCAAGGTCTACGTCGCCATCAAGCGCAAGCTGCAGGTCGGCGACAAGATGGCCGGCCGTCACGGCAACAAGGGCGTCATCTCGCGCATCCTGCCCGAGGAGGACCTCCCGTACCTGCCCGACGGCACCCCGGTCGACGTCGTGCTGAACCCGCTGGGCGTGCCCTCGCGCATGAACGTGGGCCAGATCCTCGAGACCCACCTCGGCTGGGCGGCGCTCGGCCTCGGCCAGGCCATCTCGCGCATGGTCGAGGACAACACGCAGCCGAAGAAGGTGCGTGAGTTCCTGCAGAAGCAGGTCTTCACCGACGTCGACTCGCAGAAGATCGTCAAGGGTCTTTCCGACAACGACATCGTCCGCCTCGGCTGGATGCTGCGCTTCGGCGTGCACGTGGCGACGCCGGTCTTCGACGGCGCCAACGAGCCCGAGATCCGCGATCTCCTCGAGAAGGCCGGCCACAACCGTACCGGCCAGACGGTCCTCTTCGACGGCCGCACCGGCGACGCCTTCGACGAGGATGTGACGGTCGGCGTCATGTACATGCTGAAGCTCCATCACCTCGTGGACGACAAGATCCACGCGCGGTCGATCGGGCCCTACTCGCTGGTCACGCAGCAGCCGCTGGGTGGCAAGGCGCAGTTCGGTGGGCAGCGGCTCGGCGAGATGGAGGTCTGGGCCATGGAGGCGTACGGCGCCGCCTACGGCCTCCAGGAGTTCCTCACCGTGAAGTCCGACGACGTCGTCGGCCGGACGCGCGTGTACGAGGCCATCGTGAAGGGCGAGCACACGCTCGAGCCCGGTCTGCCCGAGTCCTTCAAGGTTCTCCTGAAGGAGCTCAAGGCGCTGGCGCTGGATGTGGAGCTCATCGAGGACGAGAACGGGGCGCAGCACATGGCGCGCGGCGGCACCTACTCCGGCGGCGACGGCGGACGTGGTGGCGGTGGCGGCGGCGGTGGTGGCGGCTTCGGGTCGCGGGCCAACTGAGGGTAAACCTAGGAATTTCGGAGGAAAACGTGAAAGACTTTTTCAATTTCTACGAGAAGCCGAAGGATCCCCTCAGCTACAGCGCGGTGCGCATCGGCCTGGCGTCGCCGAAGAAGATCCTGGAGTGGAGCTTCGGCGAGGTGAAGAAGCCGGAGACCATCAACTACCGGACGTTCAAGCCGGAGCGCGATGGCCTCTTCTGCGCCAAGATCTTCGGCCCGGTGAAGGACTACGAGTGCATCTGCGGCAAGTACAAGCGCATGAAGCACCGCGGCATCGTGTGCGAGAAGTGCGGCGTCGAGGTCATCCAGGCGAAGGTCCGCCGTGACCGCCTCGGCCACATCAACCTGGCCACGCCCGTCGCCCACATCTGGTTCTTGAAGTCGCTGCCGTCGCGCATCGGCAACCTCCTCGACATCTCGCTGAAGGACCTCGAGAAGGTCCTCTACTGCGTGGCGTACGTCGTCCTCGATCCGGGCGAGACCGAGCACGAGCCCGGCCAGATCCTGACCGAGGAGGACTACGAGAAGATCATCGAGGAGAAGGGCGAGGGCTCGATCGAAGTCGGCATGGGCGCCGAAGCCATCCGCGAGCTGCTCGAGTCCATCGACATCGAGGGCCTCGCGGCCGAGCTGCGCGCCGCCATGCGCGAGGCGCGCTCGGAGGCGAAGCGGAAGAAGATCGCCAAGCGCCTGAAGGTCGTCGAGGCCTTCAAGGACTCGGGCAACGAGCCGTCGTGGATGGTGCTGACCACCCTGCCGGTGCTGCCGCCCGACCTGCGCCCGCTCGTCCCGCTGGACGGCGGCCGCTTCGCGACGTCGGACCTGAACGACCTCTATCGCCGCGTGATCAACCGCAACAACCGCCTGAAGCGGCTGCTCGAGCTGAACGCGCCGGAGATCATCATCCGCAACGAGAAGCGGATGCTGCAGGAGGCGGTCGACGCCCTCTTCGACAACGGCCGCCGCGGCAAGACCATCACCGGCCCGAACAAGCGGCCGCTGAAGTCGCTGTCCGACTTGCTGAAGGGCAAGCAGGGCCGCTTCCGCCAGAACCTGCTCGGCAAGCGCGTCGACTACTCGGGTCGCTCCGTCATCGTCGTGGGCCCGGAGCTCAAGCTCCACCAGTGCGGCCTGCCGAAGAAGATGGCGCTCGAGCTGTTCAAGCCGTTCGTCTACAACAAGCTCGAGGAGAAGGGCTTCGTCACGACGATCAAGAGCGCGAAGAAGCTCGTCGAGAAGGAGAAGTCCGAGGTCTGGGACATCCTGGCCGAGGTCATCCGCGAGCATCCCGTGCTGCTGAACCGTGCGCCGACGCTGCATCGTCTCGGCATCCAGGCCTTCGAGCCGGTGCTGGTCGAGGGCAAGGCCATCAAGATCCACCCGCTCGTGTGCACGGCGTTCAACGCCGACTTCGACGGCGATCAGATGGCCGTGCACGTGCCGCTGTCGGTCGAGGCGCAGATGGAGGCGCGCGTGCTCATGATGAGCACGAACAACCTGCTCTCGCCCGCGTACGGCAAGCCCATCATCAACCCGTCGCAGGACATCGTCCTCGGTCTCTACTACACGACCCGTCCGCGCGAGTTCGCGCGCGGCGAGGGCAAGCGCTTTGCGTCGCAGGCCGACGTCCGCGCCGCCTACGACGCCGGCGTCGTGGCGCTGCAGGCGAAGATCAAGTGCCGCATCGACGGCAAGGTCCACGACACGACCGTCGGCCGCGTGTTGCTCTACGAGATCGTCCCGCCCGAGATCCCCTTCGACGTCATGAACAAGACGCTCGGCAAGAAGGAGATCGGCGCGCTCATCGACCGCGTCTATCGCGACGCCGGCTCGAAGGCGACCGTGCTGCTCGCGGACTCGCTCCGAACCTGGGGCTACGAGCAGTCGACGCACTCCGGCGCGTCCATCTCCATCGAGGACCTGCTCATCCCCGAGGCGAAGAAGAAGCTCCTCGAGAAGGCGACCAACGAGGTCAAGGAAGTCGAGAACAGCTACCGCGAAGGTCTCATCACGGATGGCGAGCGCCTGAACAAGGTCATCGACATCTGGGCGGCGGCCTCGGAGCAGATCGCCGACGAGATGATGAAGGGCATCAAGACCGAGAAGGTCCGCTCGCCCGAGGGCAAGGAGTCCCGCGAGCAGCCGTCCTTCAACTCGATCTTCATGATGGCCGACTCGGGTGCGCGTGGCTCGCCCCAGCAGATCCGCCAGCTCGCCGGTATGCGCGGCCTCATGGCCAAGCCCTCGGGCGAGATCATCGAGACGCCGATCACCGCGAACTTCCGCGAGGGTCTGACGGTCCTCCAGTACTTCATCTCGACCCACGGCGCGCGCAAGGGCCTGGCCGACACGGCGTTGAAGACCGCCAACTCCGGCTATCTCACGCGCCGCCTCGTCGACGTCGCCAACGACGCCGTCATCATGCAGACGGACTGCGGCACGCTCGACGGTGTCGAGGTCGAGGCCATCCTCGAGGGTGGCGAGGTGATCGAGCAGCTCGGTGAGCGCATCCTCGGCCGCGTGGCGCTCGAGGACATCCTCGACCCGGTCTCGGGCGACGTGCTCGTCCACGCCAACGACGAGGTGAACGAGGCGCGCGTCGAGATCATCGAGAACGCCGGCCTCCAGAAGGTGAAGATCCGCTCGACGCTGACCTGCCAGACCCGCGGCGGCGTGTGCGTGTTCTGCTACGGCCGTGACCTCGCCCGCGGGCGCATGGTCAACATCGGCGAGGCCGTCGGCGTCATCGCGGCGCAGTCGATCGGCGAGCCGGGCACGCAGCTCACGATGCGTACCTTCCACGTCGGTGGTGCCGCTCGTGCGCGTCAGGAGCAGTCGACCCTCGAGGTGCGCAACGACGGCCGCGTCCAGTTCAAGAACCTGGTGACGGTCCAGCGGAACGACACCCTGGTGGTCATGAACCGGACCGGCGAGGTCATCATCGTCGACGACTCGGGCCGCGAGAAAGAGCGCTACCCGGCGACCTACGGCGCACGGCTGTCCGTCAAGGACGGCGACCGCGTGACCAAGGGCCAGACCATCGCCGAATGGGATCCGTTCGCCACGCCCATCCTCACCGAGCACGCCGGTATCGCGCGCTACGCGGACATCGAGGAGAACATCACGGTCCGCGAGGAGCTCGACGAGGTCACGGGTCTGTCGCGGAAGGTCATCATCGAGTCGAAGCTCGACTACCGCCCCCGCATCGAGATCCGCGGCGAGGACGGCAAGGCGCTGAAGGACGGCAAGAAGGGCGAGGTCAGCTACATGCTGCCCGTGAACGCCAACATCGTCGTCCTGAACGGCGCGGTCGTGTCGGCCGGTGATCCGCTCGCCAAGATCCCGCGCGAGACCACGAAGACCAAGGACATCACCGGCGGTCTGCCGCGCGTGGCCGAGCTCTTCGAGGCCCGCAAGCCCAAGGAGGTCGCCCAGATCGCCGAGATCGACGGCTTCGTCTCCTTCGGCAAGGACACCAAGGGCAAGCGCAAGGTGGTGGTCACGCCCGAGGTCGGCGATCCGGCCGAGTACCTCATCCCGAAGGGAAAGCACCTTTCCGTTCACGAGGGCGACTACGTCCACGCCGGCGATCTGCTGATGGACGGCTCGGCCAACCCGCACGACATCCTGCGGGTGAAGGGCGAGAAGGAGCTCGCGAAGTACTTGGTCAATGAAATCCAGCAGGTCTATCGCCTGCAGGGCGTCAAGATCAACGACAAGCACATCGAGATCATCGTCCGCCAGATGCTGCGCTGGGTGCGGATCCTCGAGGTCGGCGACACCAACTTCCTCATCAACGAGCAGGTCGAGCGCTGGCGCTTCGAGTCGGAGAACACCGCGGTGCTCGCGCGTGGCGGCGAGCCGGCGACGGCCGAGCCGATCATGCTCGGCATCACCAAGGCGTCGCTGTCGACCGACTCCTTCCTGTCGGCGTCGTCCTTCCAGGAGACGACCAAGGTCCTGACCGAGGCTGCCATCTCGGGCAAGATCGACCCGCTCGCGGGCCTGAAGGAGAACGTCGTCATGGGCCGCCTCATCCCGGCGGGTACCGGCGTGCCGGTCTACGAGAAGATGGGCGTCAGCCTGCGGCCGGATGCGGACGTGCCTGACTTCATCAAGTTCCGGCCCGGCGTCATTGATCGTTGATGCATTCGCGGGCGGCTGGGCGGGGGATGAGCCCCACCAGCCGCTTCGCGTGTCGAGCGGCCAGCGACATTCGCGCTTGACACCGAAGCCCGCTTCCCTAATATCCGCGCTCCCTGCGCGCCAGCGGCCGAAAAGGCCTGCGTCAGAGGGTGCTCGAAAGCAGCGTAGGCACAGAAGGTAGAGTCCATGCCGACCATGAATCAGCTCGTCCGCACCGGACGGGACAAGCAGAAGAACCGGACCTCAGCGCCGGCGCTCCAGAAGTGCCCGCAGAAGCGCGGCGTGTGCGTCCGCGTCTACACGACGACCCCGAAGAAGCCGAACTCGGCGCTCCGGAAGATCGCTCGCGTGCGCCTGACCAACGGCATGGAAGTGACCTCGTACATCCCGGGCGAGGGTCACAACCTGCAGGAGCACTCGCTGGTGCTGATCCGCGGCGGTCGTGTGAAGGACCTGCCGGGTGTCCGCTACCACATCATCCGTGGGACGCTCGACGCCAGCGGCGTCGCGAACCGCAAGCGTAGCCGCTCGAAGTACGGCACGAAGAAGAACGTCAAGGCTGCGGCCACCGGCAAGAAGTGAGGATCTGAGTCATGCCGCGCAAAGGTGAAGTCGATAAGAGGATCATCAATCCGGACCCCAAGTTCAAGGACATGATGGTCGCGAAGTTCATCAACATGATGATGTACTCGGGCAAGAAGTCGGTGGCCGAGCGCATCGTCTACGCCGCTCTGGACAAGGTCCAGGAGAAGGCGGGCGACGAGGCCGTGAAGGTGTTCCGTCGCGCGATCGACAACGCCAAGCCGCAGCTCGAAGTGAAGTCGCGCCGCGTCGGCGGCTCGAACTACCAGGTGCCGGTCGAGGTTCGCCCGAACCGCAAGCAGACGCTGGCGATGCGCTGGATCATCGGCTTCGCCCGCGCTCGCGGTGAGAAGGGCATGATCGACCAGCTGGCCGGCGAGATCCTCGACGCCGCCAACAACCGCGGCAACGCGGTGAAGAAGAAGGACGACACGCACCGCATGGCCGAGGCCAACAAGGCCTTCGCGCACTATCGCTGGTGATGTCGGTCGGAGCCCTCGGGCTCCGCGAGACGAAAAGGGCGGCGTCGCAATGCGGGGTCGCCCTTTCTGTTTTCAAGGCCAGCAGAGCCCGCACCCCCGGGCGCTGGCGCGAGCCGGCCGAGGCAGTCCTGCATGACCGCGAGGCGCAACATCGGCATCCTGGCGCACATCGACGCCGGGAAGACCACCGTGACCGAGCACCTCCTCCACCTCGGGGGCGCGGTGCGCCGGCCGGGCTCGGTCGATGCCGGCACGACGGTCTCGGACTGGATGCTCGAGGAGCAGGAGCGCGGCATCACCATCGCCAGCGCTGCGACCACGCTGCAGTGGCGAGACGTCGCCATCACTGTCATCGACACGCCGGGGCACGTGGACTTCACCATCGAGGTCGAGCGCGCGCTGCGCGTGCTCGACGGCGTGGTGCTGGTCGTGAGCGGGCCCGATGGCGTGCAGGCCCAGACCGAGACGGTCTGGCACCAGGCGCAGCGACGCCGCCTGCCGGTCGTCGGTTTCGTCAACAAGGTTGACCGTCCCGGCTTCGAGCTCGAGCGCGTCCTCGCCGAGATGCGCGAGCGCCTCGGCATCGAGCCGCTGCCGCTGCAGATCCCGCGCGCGCAGGACGACGTCGCCATCGAGCTCCTCGACGTGCTCGATGGCCGCCGCTGGCTCTGGCCGCTGGCGCATCGCGACAGCCGCATCGTGCCCGAGCCCGAGGCTGCGGAGCTCGGCGAGGACGACGAGCTGCTCCTGCTCGAGGCGCGCGAGCGGATCGCCGACGCCGTGGCGAGCCACGACGACGCCTTCGCCGAGATCGTGCTCGGCGGCGGGACGCCCTCGCCCGACGAATATCGCCGAGCCATCGCGGCCGCCGTGCACGCGCGCGCCGTCTTGCCGGTCGCGTTCGGCGCGGCGCGCCACGGTGTCGGCCTCGGGGCGCTGGCCGACATGATCGTCGACCTCCTGCCGCCGCCCCTCGCGGCCGAGGGCTGGACGCGTGACGGTACATCGCTGGCGGTCGCTCCCGATGGCCCGCTGGCGCTCTTCGTCTTCAAGACCGAGCCGCGCAAGCACGACGTCAGCCTCGCGTTCGTGCGCGCCTTCGCGGGCCGCTTCAGCGCCGGATCCGACCTCGTGCGGACGCCAGATGGTCAGCCATTCACGCGCTGCGCGCTGGTGCGCGTCAACGGGCAGGACATCGAGCCGATCGATCAGCTCGAGGCTGGTGAGGTGGCCGCGCTGGCGTTCACCGCACCGCCCTTCCCGCTGACCGGCGACACGCTCGGCACCAAGCTCCTGCCCTTCACGTTCGAGAAGATCCTGCCGCCGGACGCCGTGATCGAGCTCACGGTGGAGGCCGCCGATCAGGCGAGCCACGAGCGCATGGTCGCAGCGCTCAGGAGCCTCTGCGCCGACGATCCGTCGCTGCGCCTCGGCACCGATCGCGAGACCGGCGCCGCTGTCCTGGCCGGCATGGGCGAGCTCCACCTCGAGATCGCCATCGAGCGCGCGTCGCGAGCCTCGGGCCTTGCGTTGCGAGCCGGCAAGCCGAAGGCGCGCGTGCGCTGGCTCCTCGCGCGGGAGGGCGCCGGCCAGGCGGAGGTGCAACACCCGGCCGGGCGCGCACGCGTGAAGGTCGCGCTGACGGTCGCGCCGCGCCTCGGCGCCAGCGCCCCGATCGTTCCGGTCATGCCGATGCAGCTCGAGCGCGCCGAGTGGCGCGACGCGCTGCTCGCGGGCATCGACCTCGGGCTCGGCCGCGACGGCATGGCGTCGCGCCACGTGCTCGACGTGGTCGTCGCGGTGACCGCGGTCGAGACCCACGGCGGCGACGTGATCGCGCCGGTGATGTTTCGCGACGCCGCAGCCTGGGCGGTCGAGCGGGCCCTCTCAGCAGGTGGTCTCGAGGAGGCCGAGCCCTGGGGCAACCTCGTCGTCACGGTGCCCGATCACGCCGTCGGCCGCGTCGTCGGCGACCTGGCGCGCCGCCGCACGCGCATCCGCCGCACCGAGACGCGCGGTCCGGTGCAGGAGCTCGTGGCCGACGCGCCGCTCGGCGAGCTGATCGGCTATGCCACGGCACTCCGCAACATGACGGCCGGCAGGGCGGTCTTCACCGTCGAGCCGACGGGCTATCGTCCGGTCGCTGGGCGGGTTCCATGATGGTCGAGGAAGTTCGTCGGCAGCGCCGGAACTTCTCGTTGACAAGCTTTCACGCCTGCCTGTAGAAGCTCGCCTCCGTGCTGCGGCGCCCCATTCGAGGCGATACAGTACGAGTCGGAGACCCGAGCGATGGCCCAACGAATCCGAATCCGCCTCAAGGCGTACGACCACAAGCTCCTCGACCAGTCGGCGGCCGAGATCATCGACACGGTGATCCGTACGACCCCGCCTCGGGCGACCTCGGGCTCGAAGCGTGAGAAGCCCGTCGCGAGCCTGATCCCGCTCCCCACGCGGATCAATCGCTATACGGTCCTCCGCTCGCCGCACGTCGACAAGAAGAGCCGTGAGCAGTTCGAGATCCGGACCCACCTCCGGCTCATCGACATCCACGAGCCGACCCAGGCCACGCTGGACGCGCTGATGAAGCTCGACCTGTCGGCCGGTGTCGACGTCGAAATCAAGACCTGAGAATCGCTTGACGCCGTGACTGCGACAGCGTAGTCCGGCCATCCTTCTACCCCGCGACCAAGGTCGCGGCCCCGGACCTCGCAAGAGCACCGGGGGTGGTTGCGGTCGGAGCCAATCTCTTTCCTGGGCTCCGATACCCCCTCCCACGATGGCCGTTGCCGTCGCCGGAGGCCAAACGCAGCGAGGCTCGGAGACCGGTTCCCGGTCCGTCCGAGCAGAGCGCAAATACATCGTTGACAGTGTCGCTGGCGGAGTGATAGCACCCCGCGGCCTTTGCGCCCCCGGGGTCTTCGACCTCGCCGGGACAAGGCAGCCTGGCTTTCCAGGCCTGTGGCGTACGCCGACCGGAGCGCAGATCATGCCCGTCGTCCCCATCTACAACCTCGAGCGCAAGCAAGTCGGAACGCTCGACCTCTCGGACGCCATCTTCGGCGCCGAGGTGAAGGAGCACCTCTTCCACGAGGTGGTCCGCGCCCAGCTGGCCGCGAAGCGCCAGGGTACCCATGCGACCAAGGAGCGGAGCGATGTCATCGGCTCCGTCAAGAAGATCTGGAAGCAGAAGGGCACCGGTCGCGCCCGTCACGGCTCGCGCAAGGCCCCGAACTTCGTCGGCGGCGGCACGGTCTTCGGACCGCACCCCCGCGACTACACGATGAAGGTGAACCGCAAGGTCCGCACGGCGGCCCTCGTGTCGGCGCTCTCGCGCCGCACCGAGGAAGGCAAGCTCGTCATCATCGACGACCTGAGCCTCCCCAAGATCCAGACGAAGCAGGTCGCGGCGATCCAGACGCGCTTCGAGGCCCCCAAGGCCCTCTTCGTCGACGTCGACAACGGCAACTTCGACCTGTCGGCGCGCAACATTCCCCAGGCCCACTACCTCGCGGTCGGTGGCCTGAACGTCTACGACATCCTGCGCCACGACACGCTCGTCCTCTCGAAGGCCGCTGCAGTCGCGCTGCAGGAAAGGATCGGCTGAGCCATGGCGAACTCGCTGTTTCAGGTGCTCAAGCGCCCGCTCGTCACCGAGAAGACCAACACGCTGCGTGAGACCAAGAACGACTTCGCGTTCGAGGTCGATAGCGCCGCCAACAAGATCGAGATCCGTCAGGCGGTCGAGACCCTCTTCGGCGTCAAGGTGAAGAGCGTCCGTACCGGGATCGTGCGCGGCAAGTTCCGTCGCACTCGCAAGGGCTTCGGCCAGAAGCCGAACTGGAAGAAGGCGGTCGTCACCCTCCACGAGGGCCACACGATCGAGCTCTTCGAAGGCGTCTGAGGAGACTGAGCCATGTCGATCAAGCGCTACAAGCCGACGAGCGCCGGACGCCGCCAGATGAGCGTCTCCGGGTTCGACGAGATCACGAAGACGAGCCCGGAGAAGGCTCTCCTCGAGGCCAAGAAGAACACGGGCGGCCGCAACAATCACGGTCACATGACGTCGCGTCACCGCGGCGGCGCCGTGAAGCGGATGTACCGGATCATCGACTTCAAGCGGCAGAAGGTCGGCGTGCCGGCCAACGTCGCCGCCATCGAGTACGATCCGAACCGCACCGCGCGCCTCGCGCTGCTCCACTACCTGGACGGCGAGAAGGCCTACATCCTGGCGCCGAACGGCCTCAAGGTCGGTGACCAGGTCATCTCGTCGAAGAACGCCGACATCAAGCCGGGCAACTGCCTCCCGCTCGAGGCGATCCCGACCGGTACGATCGTCCACAACATCGAGCTCCGCCCCCTGAAGGGCGCGCAGATGGCGCGGTCGGCCGGCACCTCGGCGCAGCTCATGGCGAAGGAAGGCAAGTACGCCCTCCTCCGTCTGCCCTCGGGCGAGCTCCGCAAGGTGCTGCTCGGCTGCCGCGCGACCATCGGCGTCGTCGGCAACGAGGAGCATCAGAACATCCTCTGGGGCAAGGCCGGTCGTTCGCGCTGGAAGGGCAAGCGCCCGCACGTGCGCGGCGTCGCGATGAATCCGGTCGATCACCCCATGGGCGGCGGCGAAGGTCGCACGTCCGGCGGACGGCACCCCTGCACCCCGTGGGGCCAGCCGACCAAGGGCTTCAAGACCCGCACCAACAAGCGCACGGACAAGTTCATCGTCCGCCGCCGCAATGCGAAGTGAGTAGGTAGACCATGCCCCGCTCCGTCAAGAAAGGCCCGTTCGTCGACCTCCACCTCCTCAAGAAGGTGGACGAGAACACGCGCACCAACGCCAAGAAGGTCATCAAGACGTGGAGCCGCCGCTCCACGGTGCTGCCCGAGATGGTCGGCATGACCATGGCCGTGCACAACGGCCGCAAGTTCCTCCCGGTGTTCGTGACCGAAAACATGGTCGGTCACAAGCTCGGCGAGTTCGCTCCGACCCGCACCTTCTACGGCCACGCGGCCGACAAGAAGGCCAAGAAGAAGTAAGGGCTGACGAGGAGACCGATCATGGAAGCCAGTGCCAGCCTCAACAACCTCCGCGTCGCGCCGCGCAAGATTCGCATGGTGCTCAACGCCGTGAAGAAGACTGCCGACGCCGAAATCGCGCTCGCGCAGCTCAAGTTCTCGGACAAGTACGCGGCCAAGCATCTCTACAAGCTGCTCGCCTCGGCCGTCGCCAATGCCGGCGTCAAGTTCGGCATCAACGAGCCCGACCGCCTCTTCATCAAAGAGGCTTTCGTGAACGAGGGGACCCAGATGCGGCGCTTCCGCCCGCGTGCCATGGGGCGCGCGACGCGCGTGCGCAAGCGGACCAGCCACGTGACCATCGTCGTGGCCGAGCGCTGAGAGCCCCGGGCTCGCGCGCTGGCTCTGGAACGCAGGTTTGCCGAGGGCGAACCGGAGTGAAGAGCGGGCGACAAACGCGAGACCGCCTCAGAAAAGGAATCAGGGAACATGGGCCAGAAAGTCAATCCGATCGGTTTTCGAATCGGCGTCACGCGCACCTGGGGCTCCAAGTGGTATGCCGAGAAGGCGTACGAGAAGTGGCTCCGTGAGGACCTCGCCATCAAGCGCTCCATCAAGGAGAAGATGGTGCATGCCGGCATCGCGAAGGTCGACATCGAGCGCAGCTCGACGAAGTGCACCGTCAACGTGCATACGGCCCGCCCCGGCATCATCATCGGCAAGAAGGGCCAGGGTGCCGAGCTCCTCAAGGCCGACATCCAGAAGCTGACCGAGTCGAAGGTCTATCTCAACATCCACGAAGTGCGTAAGGCCGAGACCGACGCGCAGCTCGTGGCCGAGAACGTGGCGACCCAGCTCGAGCGCCGCGTCTCGTTCCGTCGCGCCATGAAGAAGTCGGTCCAGACCGCGATGAAGTTCGGCGCCAAGGGCATCCGCCTGAACGCGTCGGGTCGTCTCGGCGGCGCCGAGATGTCCCGCAAGGAATGGTATCGCGAGGGTCGCGTGCCGCTCCACACCCTGCGCGCCGACATCGACTACGGCTTCGCGCTCGCGCGGACCACGTACGGCATCATCGGCATCCAGTGCTGGGTGTACAAGGGCGACGTCCTCAAGGAGCGCCGCAAGCAGACCCGGGCGACTCGCTGAGCACCAGGCCGACCTGGTGAGCGCTCTGCGCGCACCGCAATCAAGAGGATAGGAGCACGACATGCTCTCCCCCAAGAGAACCAAATATCGCAAGATGCAGAAGGGCCGGATCCGTGGCGTCGCGCGCACCGGGTCGGAAGTCAGCTTCGGCGACTTCGCCCTGCAGGTCATGATCGCCGGCTGGCTCACGGCCCGGCAGATCGAGGCGGCCCGTGTCGCCATGACCCGCCACATCAAGCGCAAGGGACAGATCTGGATTCGGGTCTTCCCCGACAAGCCCATCACCAAGAAGCCGGCCGAGACCCGCATGGGCACCGGTAAGGGCGCGCCCGAGTACTGGGTGGCCTCGGTGGGCGCGGGCCGCGTCCTCTACGAGATGCGCGGCGTCGACGAGACGACCGCCCGTGAGGCGTTCGCGCTGGCGGCGGCGAAGCTTCCGCTCCCGACCCGCTTCCTCAAGCGGAACGAGGTGTTCGCATGAAAGCCGAAGAGATGCACGCCCTCGACGCCGAGGCGCTGAAGGATCGCGTGAAGTCGCTCGAGGAGGATGTGTTCCGCATCCGCTTCCAGCACGCCACGTCGCAGCTGCAGAACACCTCGAAGCTCGCGAAGTCCCGCAAGGACCTCGCTCGCGCCAAGACGATCCTGCGGCTCAAAGAGCTCGGCAAGGTCAAGTGACAGAGGAAATGGAAATGGCAGACCAAGCCGTAGCCCAGAAGCCCCACAAGAAGACGATGATCGGGCTCATCGCGAGCGACAAGATGGACAAGACCGTCGTGGTCGAAGTCGTCCGCCGCATGCGTCACCCGGTCTATCACAAGTACATCCAGAGCCGTTCGCGCTACAAGGCGCACGACGAAGGCAACAGCTGCAAGGTCGGCGATCGCGTCCTCATCGAGGAGTGCCGTCCGATGTCGCGCGAGAAGCGCTGGCGCGTGGTGGAGATCATCGAACGCGCGGTGTGACCGCGTGCGCCTCACGGCGCGCGCTGCGACATCCCACCCGATGTCACCTCGAGGAGACTGACAATGATCCAGATGCAGACCAACCTTGTGGCCGCCGACAATTCCGGCGCGAAGCGCCTGATGTGCATCAAGGTGCTGGGCGGGTCGAAGCGCAAGTACGCCTCCATCGGCGACATCATCGTGGTGTCGGTGAAGGAAGCGATCCCCAAGGCCAAGGTGAAGAAGAAGGACGTCGTGCGCGCGGTCATCGTGCGCACGACCAAGGAAGTGCTCCGGCCGGACGGCTCGAAGATCCGCTTCGACGAGAACGCCGCAGTGCTCATCAACAACGCCGGCGAGCCGATCGGGACCCGTATCTTCGGGCCAGTCGCGCGCGAGCTCCGCGCCAAGCGCTTCATGAAGATCATCTCGCTCGCGCCGGAAGTCATCTGAACGCGTGAGCTGCGTCGGCCACGGCCGGCGGGCGACCCTGAGCGGGTCCCAGAATAGAAGGACAGAACGATGCAACGCATCCGCAAGGGCGACAAGGTCCGCGTCATCGCGGGCAAGGAAAAAGGCAAAGAGGGCAAGGTCCTCGGGTTCACCAACGAAGGCACGCGTGCGCTTGTCGAGAAGCTCAATCTCGTGAAGCGACACACGCGGCCGACGCAGCAGAACCAGGCCGGTGGCATCATCGAGAAGGAGGCCGGTATCGACCTCACCAACTTGATGCCTCTCACGCCGAGCGGGAAGCCGACGCGCGTTCAGTTCAAAGTGAACGCTGACGGCAAGAAAGTCCGCTACAGCGCCAAGCACGACGAATACCTGGATTGACGGAGAGCAGGCCATGCCGCGCCTTCAGGACAAATACAAAGCCGAAATCGTCCCCGCTCTGACGAAGGACTTCGGCTACAAGAACGTGATGCAGGTCCCCCGCCTCTCCAAGGTCTCCATCAATATGGGCCTGGGTGAAGCGGTGCAGAACCCGAAGATCATCGACGCCTGCCTGGCGGAGCTCACCGCTCTGACGGGTCAGAAGCCGGTGATCACGCGGTCGCGCAAGGCCATCGCCGGCTTCAAGCTGCGTGCTGGTCTGCCGATCGGGGTTCACGTGACGCTGCGTCGCGACAAGATGTGGGAGTTCCTCGACCGGCTCCTCTATCTCGCGCTGCCTCGCGTGCGCGACTTCCGCGGCGTGTCGCCCAAGGGCTTCGACGGGCGCGGCAATTTCACTCTCGGGCTGAAAGAGCAGATCATCTTTCCCGAGATCAACTACGACCAGGTCACCAAGGTGAAGGGCATGAACATCACCGTCGTGACGACCGCGAAGACGGACGACGAAGCCAAGCGGCTGCTGACTCACCTCGGCATGCCGTTCCGGAAGTGATGCGGGACCCTAGGAGAAGCACACCATGACGATGACCGATCCCATCGCCGACCTCCTCACCCGCATCCGCAACGGGCAGCAGGCACGGCACGACAACATCAAGGTCGTAGCTTCCAAAGAGAAGCTCGCGATCGTCAAGATCCTCAAAGAAGAGGGCTACATCCAGGACTTCGCCGTCGAGGCGGAGACCCCGCGCGATGTCGTGGTCCTGAAGCTCCGCTACGGCCGCGATGGCGCCGGTGCGATTCACGGCGTGCGCCGCGAGTCGACCCCAGGTCGTCGTGTCTATGTGGCAGCCAAGGAGATCCCGCAGGTCCGGAGCGGACTCGGCCTGGCGATCGTGAGCACCTCGAGGGGCATGCTCGCTGGCCACGTGGCCCGCGAGAACAACGTCGGCGGCGAGCTCATCTGCACGGTGTGGTGATCCCCCACGAGGACTCCGCGCGCGGCGTGCAGCGAGTGGCCGAGCGATCGGCCCCGTACCCGCCTCGCCTGAGGTCATAGGAAGAAGACAATGTCACGCATCGGAAACCTCCCCATCGAGATCCCGCAGAAGGTGAAAGTCGGGATCAAGGGCCCCACCGTGAAGGTCGAGGGGCCGCTGGGCACGCTCGAGCGCACCTTTCGCGGGGTGAAGTTCAGCGCGGACGCCAAGGCCGTGAAGGTCGAGCCGGTCGATCAGAGCCGCCATGCGCGCGCGCTGTGGGGCCTCTCGCGGACGCTGCTGAGCAACATGGTCGTCGGCGTCTCGAAGGGCTTCGAGCGCGTGCTCGAGATAAACGGCGTCGGTTATCGCGCCGAGGTCAAGGGTCAGGAGCTCACGCTCACGCTCGGCAAGTCGCACCCGGTCATCTTCGAGCTCCCCAAGGGCATCAAGGCCGAGGTCGACAAGCAGATCGTGCTCAAGCTCACCGGCGTCGACAAGGAGCTCCTCGGGCAGACCGCCGCGAAGATCCGCTCCTTCCGCCCGCCCGAGCCCTACAAGGGCAAGGGCGTGAAGTACCAGGAAGAGACCATCCGCCGGAAGGCCGGCAAGGCCGCCAAGTAAGCGCCTAGCTGCCAAGCTAACCGGGAGATACGGCAATGAGCATCAAAGACAAATCGCAGGCTCGCTCCAAGCGCAAGCTCGGCATCCGCAAGAAGGTCTCCGGCACTGCCGCGCGACCCCGGCTGTCGGTCTTCCGCTCGAACAAGCACATCTACGCGCAGGTGATCGACGACGAGGCCGGGAAGACCCTGGCGTCGGCGTCGACGCTCTCGCCGGAGCTCGAGGGCAAGCTCGAGGGCGATAAGAAAGAAGCGGCCAAGAAGGTCGGCGAGCTCGCGGCGAAGAAGTGCCTCGACGCCAAGATCGAAGCGGTCGTCTTCGACCGCAATGGCTTCATTTATCAGGGTCGCGTCGCGGCGCTCGCCGATGGTGCGCGCGCGGGTGGCCTCAAGTTCTGAATCGATGCGTCAGCGGCGGCGCCTTCATCGGCGCTGATCCTGCTGGAGTTCGCGAGCGGTCCGAGCCATAAGCTCCGCCGGCCTCGCGAAGCAATACGGAGCAAGCAATATGGGTCGTGAGCGACAGCAGCGTGATCGGCGGGACAGCCCGGATGGTGGCGGACCTGGTAGCGAGTACATCGACCGCGTCGTGGCCATCAACCGCGTCGCGAAGGTCGTGAAGGGCGGCCGCCGCTTCAGCTTCTCGGCCCTCGTGGTCGTGGGCGACGGGCGCGGCAACGTCGGCGCTGCGCTCGGCAAGGCCGGCGAAGTGCCCGAGGCGATCCGCAAGGGCAAGGAGCAGGCGATCAAGTCGATGTTCCGCGTGCCCGTGATCGGCACCACCATCCCGCACGAGGTCACCGGCCATCACGGCGCCGGCGTCGTCCTGCTCCGCCCGGCCTCGGCCGGTACCGGTGTCATCGCCGGCGGCGCGGTTCGCGCCATCGTCGAGGCGGCGGGCATCCACAACATCCTGACCAAGTGCATCGGCTCGAGCAATCCGCACAACGTCGTGCACGCGACGGTGAAGGCGCTCCAGGCCCTCTCGGGTATCGAAGAGGTCGCCAACCGCCGCGGGCTCGCCGTCGATGTCATGCAGCGTCGCCACGTGGCGAGGTGAGACGAACATGGCCAAGGCGAAGACCAGCAAGATTCTCGTGAAGCTCGTGCGCAGCCGCTCGAACGCTGACCACCATCAGCGCGCGTCGCTGCTCGGGCTGAACCTGCGCAAGCTCAACGACATCTCGGAGCTCGAGGACACTGCTTCCGTTCGCGGCATGATCGCGAAGGTCCAGCACCTCGTCGTCATCGAGAAGTCCTGACGCAGTCGCCTCCGGGCTGGTTCGACCAGACCCGGACCCTGCTTCCGCCAGGCCAGCCTGGCTCGGCCAGAACCTCTGGCAAATTCGTGCCCCGGAGTTGCGCGAGCGGCGATGGGGATGCAGATAGGCGGACGCGCAGAGCGCGCCGCAACGGGATAGAAGCCATGAACGAACTCAGCAGACTGTCGCCGCGCCCCGGCGCCCACAAGGATCGCAAGCGCGTCGGACGCGGCCCGGGTTCGGGTCTCGGCAAGACCGCGGGTCGCGGCAGCAAGGGCCAGAAGGCCCGCACCTCGATCATCCGCCCGGGCTTCGAGGGTGGTCAGACGCCGCTCATCCGCCGTTCACCGATCCGCGGCATGAACGCGTTCGACCCGACCCACTACGCGCTCGTGAACGTCATCGACCTCAACGAGTTCGCGGCGGGCACGGTCGTCACGGCCGAGGTCCTCGCCGAGGCCGGCCTCATCCGCAAGGCCACCGACAAGGTCAAGGTTCTTGGGACCGGCGAACTCAAGGTGAAGCTCACCGTGAAGGCGCACAAGTTCTCGAAGACGGCGGCGGACAAGATCAAGGCGAAGGGCGGCTCGGCCGAGGCGCCCTGATGATTTCCTTCGTCGCGGCAGCCGGCCATGCGGGTTGCCCGGCGAGCTCCGTTCGTCAGGTTCGCCGGGCATCTGGCGGCTGGCGAACCACCGACGCTCGTTCGAGCGCACGGTCCCCCCACGGGTCGAGGTGACCTTTGGCAAGTAACATCGCGAACATCGGCAAGGTTGCAGAGCTGCGGTCGCGGCTCCTGTTCACCTTGCTCGTTCTGCTGGTCTACCGGCTCGGGATCTTCATCGCGGTGCCTGGCACGTCGCCGGACGCGATGCTGTATCACATGAACCAGTCGGGTGGCGGCATCCTCGGGCTCTTCAACATGTTCAGCGGCGGCGGGCTCGACCAGGTGTCGATCTTCGCGCTGGGCGTGATGCCCTACATCTCCTCGAGCATCATCGTACAGCTGTTGACGGTCGTCGTGCCGTCGCTCGATCGCCTGAAGAAGGAAGGCGAGGGCGGCACCCGAAAGATCAACCAGTACACCCGCTACGGCACCATCATCCTCGGCATCATCCAGGGTATCGGCGTGACCGGCTACATCGCCGGCATCAACACGCAGAGCGGTACTGCGGTGGCGGCGTCGACGGGCTTCGGCTTCTACTTCGTCTCGATCGTGACGCTCATGACCGGCTCGCTCCTCCTCATGTGGATGGGTGAGCAGATCCAGGAGCGCGGCATCGGCAACGGGACGTCGGTCATCATCTTCGCCGGCATCGTGGCGCAGATCCCGAAGCACGTGCTCCAGACCATCAACATGACCGGTGAGGACGCGGGCGGCACCGAGCTCAGCCTGCCGAAGCTCATCATCGTCGCGGCCATCATCGTCGGCGTCGTGGGCGCAGTCGTCTTCTTCGAGAGAGGGCAACGTCGCATACCCGTCCGCTACGCCAAGAAGGTCGTCGGGACCCGCATGTACGGTGGGCAGAACACCTACCTGCCGCTCAAGATCAACACGGCCGGCGTCATCCCGCCGATCTTCGCCAGCTCGCTCCTCATGTTCCCCGCCATGATCGCCGGCATCTTCCCCGGTTCGGGCGTGTCGGACTGGCTCCAACAGAACCTGCGGCCGGGCCACATGCTCTACACGAGCATCTATGTCGGGCTGATCATCTTCTTCTGCTTCTTCTACACGGCCGTCGTCTTCAATCCCATCGACGTGGCCGATAACATGAAGAAGTTCGGCGGGTTCATCCCCGGCATCCGCGCCGGAAAGAAGACCGCCGAGTACATCGACCGCGTGCTGTCGCGCATCACGCTCGGCGGTGCCTTCTACATCTCCGCCGTCTGCGTGCTGCCGGTGTTCCTCCAGACCGAGTTCGGAGTCCCCTTCAGCTTCGGTGGAACGTCGATCCTGATCGTCGTGGGCGTCGCGCTCGACACGGTCCAGCAGATCGAGAGTCACCTCATCACCCACAACTACGAGGGCTTCGGTGGCCCTGGTGGCCCGCGGGTCAAGGGGCGCCGGGCCCGCTGAGACGGCGGCCAGGCAACGATCACCACCGAGACCAAACCCGACGCTTGCGCTGCTGCACGAGTTCGGGTATCCACACGCGCCCTCGGCGCGGCAGGAGCCAAACCATGAAGGTTAGAGCGTCCGTCAAGACGATTTGTGAGAAGTGCAAGGTCATCAAGCGGCGGGGAGTGGTTCGCGTGATTTGCGAGAACCCGCGCCACAAGCAGCGGCAAGGATAATAGGCAATGGCACGCATCGCAGGCGTAGACCTCCCGCGCAAGAAGGCGATCTCGATCGCCCTGACGGCCCTCTATGGCGTCGGCCGCAAGAACTCGGTCGAGATCCTCGAGAAGGCCGGCATCGATCCGACCCGCAAGTCGGACGCGCTGACGGACCAGGAGATCGCGCGCATCCGCCAGATCCTCACCGACCAGTATCGCATCGAGGGTGACCTCCGTCGCGACGTGTCGATGAACATCAAGCGCCTCATGGACCTCGGCAGCTATCGTGGCCTCCGCCACCGTCGCGGCCTGCCGGTCCGTGGCCAGCGCACCAAGACCAACGCCCGTACCCGCAAGGGTCCGAAGCGCCAGCCGGTGAAGAAGAAGAAATAGTAGTGGCTCCTCGCTCGCCCGACTGGGGTAGGGCGGGGACCGACGGCGGATCCGAGGGCACCGCATCGCGGGCTCGGGTTCTGGATCAGCCGTCAGGGACAAACTCACGAAGTTCGCTTCCAGCGAGCATCCCTGGCGAGCTATCGCCTAGCGCCGACGCGGGACAGATTCCGCGAGGGAACAGAGGAATCGATCATGGCAACTCCGGGCCGCAAGAAGGTCAAGAAGAACATCCCGACGGGCGTGGTGCACATCCAGTCGTCGTTCAACAACACGATCGTGACGGTGACGGATGCCACGGGCAACACCGTGAGCTGGTCGTCGGCGGGTCGCAAGGGCTTCAAGGGCTCGCGCAAGTCGACGCCGTTCGCGGCCCAGCTCGCGGCCGACGACGCTGCTCGCCAGGCTCAGGAGCATGGCATGCGCACCGTGTCGGTGTTCGTGAAGGGTCCGGGGTCCGGGCGTGAGGCCGCGCTCCGCGCGCTGCAGACCGCCGGCTTCAAGATCACCTCGATCCGCGACGTGACGCCGATTCCGCACAACGGCTGCCGCCCTCCGAAGCGCCGCCGCGTGTGAGTCGACATCGGGGTGGCCACGGCCGCCCCGATCCGCGAGGGCTCGGCCCTCGCGATAGAGTCTTCGGTGTCCGCTCCGGTGGGCGCCTCCCTCCAGCTGCAATGGTTCCGACCGGGGGTCGGAGTAGTGGCTGCAACAGGGACGTCGGTGAGAGACCGGCCCGCTCGTGGAGACGCGAGCGTCGTAGCAGAGGAGGTCCGATGCGTTCAGCGGAGGCCCTCATGAAACACCCCCTGGAGAGGTTCCGATGTATCGCAATTGGCGACAGCTCATCCGCCCGAAGAAGCTCGAAGTCGATCACGAGTCGCTGACGTCGAAGTACGGCCGCTTCGTGGCCGAGCCGCTCGAGCGTGGCTTCGGCATCACGCTCGGCAACTCGCTGCGTCGCCTGCTGCTCTCGTCGCTGCGCGGCGGGGCGATCATCGGCTGCCAGATCGAGGGCGCGCTCCACGAGTTCCAGAGCGTGCCGGGCCTGGTCGAGGACGTCGCCGACATCATCCTGAACCTCAAGGAAGTGCAGCTCAAGCTGCTCGCCGACGGCCCGAAGACCTTCCACTTCGTGAAAGACGAGCCGGGCGTCGTGACCGCGAAGGATCTCGGCGTCAGCCCGCAGATCGAGATCATGAATCCGGAGCAGCACATCTGCACGGTCTCCGAGGGCGGCCGCTTCGACATCCGCTTCATCGTGGATGCCGGCAAGGGCTACAAGCCCGCCGAGGAGAACAAGCAGGAGGATTGGCCGCAGGAGATGATCGCGACCGACGCGATCTTCAGCCCGATCCGCAAGGTCAACTACCGCGTGACCAACGCCCGCGTGGGTCAGCGCACCGACTACGACAAGCTCACCATCGAGGTCTGGACGACCGGCGCGGTCCTCCCCGAGGACGCGGTGGCGCTCGCGGCGAAGATCCTGAAGGACCAGGTCCAGATCTTCATCAACTTCGACGAGGAAGTCGAACCCGAGGAAGTGCTCGAAGAGAAGATCGAGCCCCTCAACGAGAATCTCTACCGCACCGTCGACGAGCTCGAGCTCTCGGTGCGCTCGGCCAACTGCCTGCAGAACGCCAACATCCGCTTCATCGGCGAGTTGGTGCAGAAGACCGAGGCGGAGATGCTCAAGACCAAGAATTTCGGTCGGAAGTCCTTGAAGGAAATCAAGGAGATCCTCGCCGACATGGGCCTGTCGCTCGGCATGAAGCTCGACAACTTCGACCCCGAGCGCCTCGGCGCCGCCCAGAAGCACTGAGGCCTGGCCCTCGCGGCCAGCGCCCATAAGAGAGATCGAATATGCGTCACCTCAACAAAGGTCGGAATCTCAGCCGCGGCACCGCTCATCGGAAGGCGATGCTCCGGAACATGGCGACGTCGCTCTTCGAGCACGGCAAGATCGAGACGACCGACGCGAAGGCCAAGGAGCTGCGCGGCGTCGTGGATCGCCTCGTGACCCTGGCCAAGCAGGACACGCTGCACGCGAAGCGCCAGGCGGCCGGGTTCATCCGGACGCGCGACGTGCTCGTGAAGCTCTTCGACGTGATCGCTCCCGGCTTCGCCGAGCGCCACGGTGGCTATACGCGCATCATCAAGGTGCGGACGCGCCACGGTGACGCGGCGCCGATGTCGCTCATCGAGCTCATGCCGGCCGGCGCGCCGGTCGGCAAGTCGGCGCGCGGCCCGGCGGCTCCGGCCGTCAAGAAGGCCGTGGTGCCGGAGTCGAAGGAGCGCTTCGACAAGAAGTGATGGTCGCGGGCCGCGCGTTGCGGGCGAGAATTCTTGCTTGACACGCGCGGCACGCTCCATTACCTCTCCTCGCGCTCGGGGCCGGGACCACCGGGCCAGAGCCCTGCTCGGGGATCGTCCAATGGCAGGACTCCAGATTCTGATTCTGGCTATCTAGGTTCGAATCCTAGTCCCCGAAATTGACAATTTGCGTGTGACTCTCGGATCGTCTGGCCTCGAGGCGGACGGGAGTCAACGGACCGGCGAGAGTGAGAGCTCGCTGGCCGTCAGAGTGTAGAGTTGCTGTCTTCGAATGTGGAGCGTTCGTCTAGTGGCCTAGGACGCTGGCCTCTCACGTCGGTAACACGGGTTCGACTCCCGTACGCTCTACCAACAGTTCGACTGCAGTCGGCTCGGCCGACTGCCCGGTGACTCACCGGAGCAACTCTCACCAGGACGGCTTCATCGGATTCGATGGAGCCTCCACCGAGGAGCCCGTCGCCCACGCAGCGACGGGCTTCTTGTTTCACGCGGCGTCCTCGGTCGACGCGGCGAGCCGATGGGGCGTTCGTCCAGAGGCCTAGGACGCTGGCCTTTCACGCCGGTAACACGGGTTCGAATCCCGTACGCCCTACACCCCTCGCTCGGCCTTGCGGAACATCGTCCTGGACTCCGGTTCGATGGACGGACAGGCGGCGTTCGGCCGTTCGTGCGGCATGATGTCGCTCGCCGCGTTCCTGCTGTCCGCGCTCCTCGGGGCGATCTTCGGACCTGCGAGCCCGCCGGATGGCGGGGGCGGCGGTACGACGCCGCGGGTCTTCCGTGCCCGGACGACACTGCCTTGCGGCGCGTCGATGCTCGAGCTGAGCGGCTCCGGCGCGGAGCGTGAGGTGGTCGCGCCCGTCGGGCCGTCGAACCCGGCCGCGCTGCTGCGCTACGACGCGTTCCTCGGGGCGGAGCTCGTCGTGCTCGGCTGGCGGACGGGACGGTTCCACGAGGACGAAGAGTGCGGGCGCGTCCCCGAGCTCTACGTCGTTGCCTTCGCGCCGTCCGGGAAGGTCCATCGCGTCTTCTGCGAGGCCTGCCTCGAGGGGGCGCTGCAGGTCTACAACGCGGCTCGTCCGAGCGACCGGTTCGTCCCCGAGGACTTCGAGGCGGGGCCGAGCGCGCCGCTCCTCGACGGCGAGCGGTGCGCGCCGCGCCCGCCGGGGGGATGCAGGGGCGCGGTGGTGGCCCAGACCGGGGTCGGTGGGGTCGAGCTGTGCTGTCCGTTCCTGCGTTAGGACGGGTGCGCTTGGGTACGCCATCAGCCCCACATGTGGCTGATGCTTCAGGGCAGCGCCACGCGTGGCGCTGCCATGGCTAGGTCGGTCGGCCGACATCCTCTCGAGCGGCGGTCGCGACGAGGCGCGCCGCGAGGCCTACGCGCATCCTGCCGACGCCTGCGAGGGCGGCGGGGCTCGGATGGTCAAGACACTTTGAGGTCCTGCTCGATGGCGATGCCGTAGGCGGCGAGCTTGTTGTAGAGCGTGCGCCGGTCGATGCCGAGCTGCTCGGCGGTGCGCTTCTTGTTGCCCTTGTTCTCGCGCAGCGAGGCCACGATGGCGGCGCGCTCGAGGTCGGCCAGGGTCTTGCCGGCCAGGCTGGCAAAGGTCGGCGCCTGGGCGTTGGCGGCGGACGCGGCGCCGGCCGACGGGCCGCCGACGATCTCCGGGAAGGCGTCGAAGTCCCTCGCGCCGAGCACATTGCCATCGGCGAAGACGCTGGCGTTCTTCAGCACCATCTCGAGCTGGCGCACGTTGCCAGGCCAGCCGTAGCGCTGGAGCAGGACCATCGCGTCCTTCGCGACCGACGTGACGTGACCGAGGCCGGCCTTGCGGTTGCTCTCGAGGAAGTGCTGAACGAGCAGCGGGATGTCCTCGACGCGCTGGCGCAGCGGCGGGATGTGGATGGGCACGACCGACAGACGATAGTAGAGGTCCTCGCGGAAGCGGCCGGCGGCCACCTCCTCTTGCAGGTTGCGGTTGGTGGCCGCGAGCATGCGCACGTCGACCTTGATCTGCTTGGTCGCGCCGACCTTCTGCAGCTCGCCCGACTGCAGCACGCGCAGGAGCTTCACCTGCATCTCGAGCGGTAGCTCGCCGATCTCGTCGAGGAGCAGCGTGCCCAGGTGCGCCACCTCGAAGAGACCCTTCTTGTCGGAGGTCGCGCTGGTGAAGGCGCCGCGGACGTGGCCGAAGAGCTCGCTCTCGAGCAGCATCGCGGGGATGGCGCCGCAGTTCACGGCCACGAAGGCGCGGTCCTTGCGCGGCCCCGAGAAGTGGATGGCGCGCGCGACGAGCTCCTTGCCCGTGCCCGACTCGCCCTCGATGAGCACCGGGATGTCGGTCGCGGCGAGACGATCGATCATCGCGAAGACCTTCCTCAGCGGGGCCGACGAGCCGATGATGTTGTCGTAGCGGTTCTGGACCGCGAGCGTGCGGCGCTCGATGGCGATGGCCTCGCGCGACTCTTCGAGCTCCTGCGTGCGCGCGGCCAGCTCCTCTTCGAGGCGCTTGGCGAGCCCCTCGACCTCGCGGCGCGAGGCCTCGAGGTCCTTCCTGCCGGCCTCGAGCGACTCGACGAGGCGCGCGTTGTCGAGCGCGATGGCGGCGAGATCGGCGAAGGCCTCCATGAAGCGGATGTCGTCCTCAGCGAAGGCCGACGGGCGGAAGCGGTTGTCGAGGTAGATGGCGCCGAGCACGCGGCCGCGGAACGCCATCGGCAGGCAGAGGATCGAGCGCAGGCGGAGGTCGTGCACCGAGAGCTGCTCGCGGTAGCGCTCGTCCTCCATGGCATCGACGGTGATGATGGCCTCGCCGGCCTCGATGACCCGGCGCGCGATGCCGCGGCTGATCTTCAGGTGCCGGTTGCGGATGTTCTCCTGGTCGATGTTGCGCGCGACGCGCACCTCGAAGTCCTTGTCGTCGCCCGGCTTCACCGGGGCGCCGCGCGCGTCGAGCAGCAGGAAGCCGCGCTCGGCGCCGGTCAGCAGGATGGCCGAGTCCATGATGTACTCGAGCAGCCGCTGGACGTTGTGCTCGCTGGCCAGGCGCTTGTTGACCTCGAGGATGCGCGACCAGCCGAGCGACTTGTCGATCGGCTCGGCGCGACCGCCCCGGGCCGCTCCGGCGCCGGTGGCGCCGACGAGCGCGGCCGTCTCGCGCCAGGCGATGCGGCGGTCGCGGCGCCCGCGAAAGGCCTCGCGGTGCGCCGCCGGGACCGAATCGAGCTGCGCCTGCAGCACGGCGCGGAGCTCGCGCGCCCAGCGCTCGGCGTCGGCGCTCTCGCCGCGCTCGCGCGCCGCCAGCGCCGCCTCGAGGAAGACCGGCCAGCGCGCGTCGGCGTTCTTGGCGCCGCCGATCTTGGCCAGCGCCTCGTCGATCAGGGCGCGCTGGAGCGCGGGCTCGGCGCCGGCGCGGCGGGCGATCTGGGCTAGCGTCGCGGTCGCCTGCGCGGCGAAGCCGACCTGGCCGGCCTCGTCGGCCGCGGCCTTGGCGCGCTCGGCCTCGACCCGGGCGCGGCCGAGCTCGGCGCGCTCGCACAGGAGGCGGGCGAGGTTCAGGTGGGCCTCGGTCTCTTCGTTGCGGCAGCCCGAGGCGGAGGCGATGTCGATCGACGACGTGTACCAGCGCTC
>JAXLYZ010000017.1:0-190310 GCA_046351155.1 Myxococcota bacterium | reverse complement strand
ACCGGGCATGGCCGCGATGCCGACGCCGCCGCAGCCCAAGCCCGCGCCGCCGCAGCCCGCGCCCGCGCCGTCCAAGCCGGCCTTCGGTGGGGCGGCCGCGCCGCAGCGTGGGCCGAGCTCGATCGAGCTCGCGCCCGGGACGATCTTCGCCAGCCGCTATCGCATCGAGAAGCAGCTCGGCAAGGGCGGCATGGGCGCCGTCTACCTGGCGACGCAGGAGCTGCTGAACCGCCGCATCGCCATCAAGCTCCTCCACATGAGCAGCGACGAGGTCACGGCCGCGCGCTTCCAGCGCGAGGCGCGCGTCATCGCGCAGTGCCAGCACCCGCACATCGTGAACCTCATCGACTTCGGCGAGGACGACGGTCGCCTCTTCCTGGTGATGGAGTTCATCGACGGGCAGTCGCTGACCAAGCTCATCGAGAAGGAGGCGCCCTTCACGGCGCGCCGCGTCTGCGACATCGGCATCCAGATCGCCGAAGCGCTCGCGGTCGCGCACGAGATCAACGTGGTCCACCGCGATCTCAAGCCCGACAACATCATGGTGCAGACCACGACCTCGAGTCGGGACTTCGTGAAGATCCTCGACTTCGGCGTGGCCAAGATCAAGCGCGACCCGGGCGAGGGCCAGGTCAACACGGTCGAGACCAAGGCCGGCCTCATCGTCGGCTCGCTGCGCTACATCTCGCCCGAGCAGGTCGAGAGCGGCGAGATCACCACCCGCACCGACATGTACTCGTTCGGCTGCGTGCTGTTCGAGATGCTCGCGCGCCGGCGCGTCTTCGACTACCCGTCGCCCGCCGACTGCGCCATCGCGCACCTGACCGAGCAGCCCAAGCCGCCGGTCGTCGACGGCCGCGTGCTCGAGGGACCGCTCGTCGACTTCATCATGCGGTGCCTCCAGAAGAAGCCGGAGAACCGCCCCGCCAACGGGCGCGCCGCGGCGGAGGCGCTCCTCGCGTGCCGCGATGCGCCGCTCAAGGCGGCGGTACCTTCGAGCGAGTCGCCGACCATCGCCATGGCCGACGTGGCGGCGATGGACGCGCTGCAAGGCAACAAGACCATCGCCACCAACGCGCCGCCGCGCCCGTCGACGGTGACGGCGATGGGGGCGCAGCCGGTGGCGGCGCCCGCGGCGCCGGCGCCGCAACCCGTGGCGGCTGCGCCCGCGCCGGCGCGCGCCAGCGGCCCGACCTCCAGCTGCGGCCGTCGCGTCCGGCCGGGGCCGCCGGCTTCGACATCGTCGGCAGCGGCGAGGTCGTGCACACCGCGACCCAGCATGGACGGGGTGCGGCTCCAGCCGCGCCTGGTCTCGCCAGCCTCGGGTAGCAAGGCCTGGCTCTGGGCGGTGATCGTCATCGTGGTCCCTGGCGGCGCGACCGCCGCGCTGTTCGTGGTCAAGCCGTGGGAGTCGTCGGCCACGGCGCCTCCGCCCGTGACCGCGACGCGCGAGGCCGCGGCCGACGCGGGTCCGGCGGCCGACGCGGCCGCGGCCGCGGCCGACGACGTAGCGCCCGACAGCCGTCGGCGCCGCCGCCGACACCGCCGTGGCACCGCTCGCGACCGCGCCGAGCGCCGACGCGGAGACCGCGAGCGACGCCGTCGCGGCCGCCGACGACGCGGCTTCGGGCGAGGTGGTCGCCGAGAAGTTGCCGGGCGTCGAGATCGTCCGAGCCGCTCGGCGCCACCGTCACGCTCGCCGGCAAGGTCGTCGGCACGACGCCGTACACCATCGACTGGGATCCGAGCCAGCCGCCGCCGCTCGTGCGGGTGTCGTTCAAGGGCTACATCGACGTCGACTTCCAGCTGGTGAAGGAGCGACCGCGGCACGCGCCGCCGCGTCGAGAGCTCCGCGAGCAGAAGCCGAACCCCGGAGACCGGGCCGCGGTAGGCCACCGCCGATCTCGCTCCCGCACCTCGACGCCCGGAGGTCGAACGCCGCGGTGCTCAGTCGGCGGCGAGTTCGTGGGCGATCGAGCGTGAGCAGCTCGAGCACCTCGTGGTAGGCCGGCGAGCGCTGGGTGAGCTTCTTGCTCATGGCGATCTTGGCCTCGTCGCGACCCTGGAACAGGTGCAGCTCGGCCGCACCTCGCCCGCGCGGGTTCTTGACCGGCTTGGCGTCGGGGAAGCCCGACTTGAGGATGGCGTCGTAAAGGATCTTTTCGCAGATCGCGATCGAGCTGGCCGGCGGCGGTGCGCTTCGCGCCGTCCTGGTTGACCTCGATGCGCGCCTCGCCATTGCCCCACAGCGAGAGCTCGTGGCGGCCGCTGCCGTCGTCGAGCTCGCCGTCGATGAAGAGGATCTCGAGGTCGTCGTCGCGTTGTCGAGGTGGCGCGCCCAGACGTCGGCCTTCTCGCTGCGCTTCTCGGCGGGCGGGGCTCCCAGTCGTCGGAGGTGCCGCGCACGACGCGCAGGCGGCAGGTGCCGACCACGACCACGTCGGCGTTGCGCACGCTCTCGTCGCCCCCTTTGACCTGGTTGTCATGTTCACGAACGTGCCCGACTCGGACTTCAGGTCCTTCACGACGAGGATGCCGTCGTCCCACTCGAACCGCAGTGCTCGGCTCGACCGCGCTTCGATGCCGATCTCGGCTGCGCGCCGCCGACGGCGAGGTGCCCTTCTCGCCCATCGTGACGCCGGTCAGCTGACCGCGGTTGTCCTGGTAGATGATGTGGAAGTTGGGCTGGTCTCCGGATCGAGCTCGTCGTCCTCCCAGTCGTCTCCACTCTTCGTACTCGGCCTGGGCGATGTCCTTGTGCTCGACGAACGAGGCGCGCAGCTCGCCACGCAGCGCAGGACGTCGCCATCGTTGAGGCGACGCCGCGGCGCACGCGCTCGCCGTTGATGAAGGTGCCGTTGGAGCTGCCGAGGTCGCGCACGACGACCTCTTCGTCCTGCCAGCCGACCGTGCAGTGCTTGCCGGAGACGCTGGCGTTGTGGACCTTGATGACCGCGGGCTCGCGGCGGCCGGATGAGCAGCGGCTCACCGTCGCGCTCGACGCGGACCAGGTCGGCGCCGTCGTCGTCGATGTAGAGGAGGTAGCAGGCGAGGTTGGCCTTGGCCGACACCTTGGGCGCCGGAGCGGCCGCGGCGGCCTTGGCCGGGGCGGCAGCGGCCTTGCCCTTGTCGCCGGCGTCGTCGCCGCGGCGCCGCACTGCTCGGGCGGCGGGGCGTCGAAGCCGTCATCCTCGTCGCCGCCCGACTTGAAGAAGTCGTTGGCGTCGAAGCCGGCCTTCTTGGCCGGAGGAGGCGCGGCCTTGTCAGGAGCGGGAAAGCTCCCGCGAGCGGCTCTCGGGCTCGTCCTTGCCTCGCCGCGCCGCGTCGGCGCACGGGGGGATCGTCGAAGAGCTTGTCGAGATCGACTTCCTCTTGCCGCCGCCGGCTCCGCCTGGAGCGGCCGGACGCCTCCGGCGGTCGACTCTCGCGCCGGCTCTTGCCGATGTCCTGGAAATGTCGACGGTCTTGCGACCGGGGGCGGCGGGCTTGGCTGCCGGCTGGGCACGCCCGCGTCGCCTGGTGACCACGATGCCGCCGGCGTTGACGACCTGCCCGACCTGGACGCGCGCCTTGGTGATCTTGTTGCCGTCGATGAACGTGCCGGCCGTCGAGCCCCGATCGGTGACGACGACGCCGCCGTTGGTCCAGCTGGAAGAGCGCATGACGGCGACTGACCGACGGCCGCTGAACGCGGATGTCACAGTCTTGGTGGCGTCCCAGCAGCACCTCGGGTCGGTCCGGCCCGATATCGATGCTCTGCTCTTTGGCCGTCCTCTTCCCAAACTAGTTCCATCGACCCTCGTCGCGCACCGCGATTGGCCGAATTGTGACGGTCCCCGGCCTCGGCGTCAACCGGTGCTCGGAGATCGTGCCCGACGGCGCGACGCCGGCCCCGGGCGCGGCCGCGCCAGTGCCGCGGTGCGCGCTCGCAGCCGGAGGCCGTGCTCAACGCGCGCAAGATCCTCGCAGACTGGTTGTTGAGCTCGATGGTGACGAAGTCCGGGCGGCCGTTGCGGATCCATGTCGGCGGGGATGCTGAAGTTCGTCTCGTGGCTGCTCGCGACAAAGCTGTGGTCGGCCACGAAGCTGGGCGTGGCGGACGCGCGGTCCTGATAGAGGACCTCGATCGACGCGCTGTAGGCGTCATCGAGCGAGACGACTGCATCGAGGCGGCCGTCCTGGTCGACATCGCTGAGCGCTACGCTGTTCACACCGCCCTGGCTGACGAGGTCACCGGTCGGGAGCTCGGTGTAGGTGCCATCGCTGTTCTGGCGGTGGCCACCACGAGCTCGGTCCCGCTCGCGCCCATGTCGAACGCCACGAGGATGTCCGCGTCGCCGTCGCGATCGAGATCGCCCACGTCGAGGCCCACGAGCCGCACCGATGCCGTCGCGTAAGTGGCAGAGATCACGGGGCCACTGAGGTTCTCGAAGATGTTGATGGTGCTGCCGAAGAAGTTGATGGTGTCGAGGCCGACGAGCTTGATGGTCGGCACGCCGGTCGGCGTGCCGCCCACCGCGATCAGGTCGAGGCCGAGGTCGGCGCGCAGCCGACCGGAGCCGAACGCCGCGATGGTGTCGTAGAAGGTGCCGAGCTCGCTGTGTATCGTGAAGCTGTTCGCGCCGGTCTGACGCCACACCTGGAGGTGGTCGGCGTTGGAGTAGTTCTCGACCATGATGATGTCGTCGAAGTTGTCGACGACACGGGTGCTGTTGACGTCGCGGTAGGTCAGCTTGGCGGTCTTGATCTCGCGCGGCGGCGCGCTCAGCGAGGTCGTCGAGTTGATGCTCGCCGGCGTGCCCGCGCCCGGCTGACGTGCCCAGAGGTCCAGCGTGTAGACCGTCGTCCCGCTGACGCTGGTGTAGGCCACGGCGATGTCGGGCCGGCCGTCGGCGTTGAAATCGCCGGTGCCCATGGCGGTGACGTATCCGGGCAGCTGGTACTCGTTGGCGCTGAAGTTGCCGGCGCTCGTCTGGGTGGCGACCGTGAAGGCGTTGTCGCCCTGCCATGCACTCGCCAGGTCGGGGCCCAATCGGTTGTCGTAGTCGACGACGGACACCGTCGTCGGATAGCGAATCGACGCCGTGATCGCCTTCGCCGAGGGCTCTTCGAAGGCGAGGCTCGAGGCCCTGTTGTGGAAGGCCAGGTGCGTGAGGGTGATGTCGGGCTGGCCGCCGTCGAGGTCGCCCGCCGCGATGGCCTGGAAGACGCCCTCGCCGTCGGCGCGGCCGAAGCCGGTGAAGGTCGCGGCGTCGAAACGCGTGGCGGTTCCCGACTGTGGGTAGACCTGCACGCCGGGGGACGTCGACGAGTAGTTGCACTGCAGCGCGAGGTCGTTGCCGTTCACGCCGTCGAAGTCGGCGACGGCGATGCTGTTGAGGCCGTCGCAGAGGGCATAGCTCTCCAGCGTCGAAAATTTGCCGGTGCTGGTGCTGAAGCCGCGGATGTAGACGGTCCGGCTGATGGCGTAGACGAGGTCCTGTCGTCCGTCTCCGGTGATGTCGTCGAGCTTCGGATCCGTGAGCGTCGCGTTGCCCGAGTCGACGCAGAAGCTGCCGGCGAGCGTCGCCGGCCAGGTCGGGGGAGCCGAGCTGGTGGAGACCACCGTGCAGAGGTCCTTGGATGCTCCGACCAGCTTCAGCACGAAGTCGCCGATGCCGTCTAGGTTGAAGTCCGCCGAGCCGAGGCCCAGCGCCTGTCCGGCGACGTCGACCGTGGTGCCGTCGCTGAAGGTTCCGGCCGAGGTCTGATAGCGAATGACGATGCTGCTCTTGGTTCCATCGAAGCGCAGGCGCGCGACGTCCGTGTCGCCGTCGAGGTCGAAGTCGCCGGCCACGAGGCCCGCCCGCCCGGTTCCCTGGTCGGCCATGCGTACCCAGCTGTACTCCGAGGCCTGGCGGTACCAGCGCACGGCGCCCTCGTTCTGACCGGTGGCGCCGACCACGGGCTTGATCATCACCATGATGTCGGTCTGGCCGTCGCCGTCGAAATCGCCGAACGCGAGCGGCCCCGGGTCCTCCGTGACCTGGCCGTTGGTGTCGAGGTTGATGAGCGCCGGCTGTGTCTCGAAGGTGCCGTCACCTCGGCCGTAGCTGATCGCGATCTTCTCGGTGCGGGCGCTCGACTCCTCGACGAGGTCGAGCTTGCCGTCCTTGTTCATGTCGACGAGCCATTCGCCGGCCGGGCTGATGTCGGCAGTCGGAGCCGGTCGCGGCGCGTTCCACTTCGGCTCGCACCACTTGTTGATGGTGCCGGCGATGTAGCCCGCGCTGCGGTCGGCGGCGGCGCCACCGCGGGTGAAGGCGATGTCGCGGCGGCCATCGTTGCTGACGTCGGCGACGAAGACGCGATTCGGGCCCGTGCTGCTGCCCGTGTTGTAGAGGGTCCTCGTCTCGGTGCTGCTACCGGCGGTGCGGAAGTCCTGGCTCCGGAACAGTACGACCAGATCCTTCGTGCTCGAGCCGGCGGCGATGTCGAGCTTGCCGTCCATGTCGACGTCGCCGATGTCGAGGCTGTCCACCTCGCGCGCCAGGTCGAGCGTCGACGAGCCACCGTTCACCGAGCTGCTCTTGGAGAAGTAGACGCCGACCGTCGTATTCGGGACGCCGGCCGCGGTGTTCGTGGTGTAGGCGATATCGATGTCGCCGTCCTGATCGAGGTCGCCGGTCGCGATGTCGGTCACGCGCACGGCGCCGACCGTGTTGGAGGCCGTCACCTGGAACAGCGCGTTGGCGCCATGGCTGGTGCGCTGGATCGAGTCGCTGAAGCCCATGGCCAGGTCGAGGTAGCCGTCGCGATCGAAGTCGGCCGGCGCGAGCGCCAGCGGCGGCGCGCTTGTCGCGAGGAAGGCGATCTGGAGGAGGCCATCGCTGTTGCTGAGCACGCGCACGCCGCGGCCCGAGCCAGCTGCGCCGTTGTTGGCGCAGGCGAAGGCGAAGTCGCCGCGACCATCGTTGTTGAAGTCGGCGCCGACGAGGTCGTTCACGCCCGCCGCCGCGCAGGGCGCGAAGGCGGCGCCCTGGGTGAAGGCGATGTTGTGGGTGCCGGCCACGACGCAGAGCGAGTACGAGCCGGTGTTGCCGCTCGAGTCGGCGAACACGACGTCGTTCACGCCGTCGCGGTTCACGTCGCCGATGGCGGCGAAGGCGTGCTTGCCGGCGGTCCCGTCGGTGAAGGCGGTGGCCTCGATGAACTTCCCGTCGGTCTGGCCCCACAGGATGATGAAGCGGCCGGCGGTCCCGTTGTCGGGCACGACGAGGTCCGGGATGCCGTCGCGATCCATGTCGCCGAGCGCCGGCTTGCCCGGCGTGATCGTCTGCGAGTACTTCGACTCGCGGAAGGAGCCCGCCCACGCGGCGTCGATGGCGAAGGCACCGGACTGCACCGTGACCGGAGTGCCGCCGGGCACCGTCGCGCTCAGCGTGACCTTCACGCCGGAGGCCGAGGCCGCGCCGACGTCGGCGAAGTTGTCCCACACGAAGCGATGCGCGACGCCGGTCGGAGTCGAGGTCAAGGCCACGAGCCCGTCGGCCTCGTCGATGGTCGTGCCGAGCGGGGTCGCGATCTTGTTGCCCGCCCCTGCGTCGTAGCTCACCGCGAGGGTGACCGGGCCGCTGCCGGCCTGGGCGACGGTGTAGTCGACGGTGGTGCAGCCGCCCGACGAGGTCACGACGGGAGTGCCGACGAAGGTCGGCTGCGACCAGGTGATGTTGAAGGCGTTGCTGGTGACGGCGGTCACGCCGGAGGAGCTGGCGATGAGGGTGTAGCCGGTGCCGCGCTGGCTGATCTTGAGGGCCGAGAAGGTCGAGACGCCGGCCGCCGTGTTGACGGTCTTCGTGCCCGACAGGACGCCCTGGCTCGGGTTGGTGCCGATGCGGACGGTGATGGCGCGGCCGTCGAGGTTGGTGCACACGTTGCCCGCGTTGTCCTTGAGCTGCACCACCGAGGCCGGCAGCGTCTCGTTGGCGTTGCCGTTGGCAGGCTGCGTCTTCCACTCGAGCGTCTTCGGACCCGCCGTGAGGCACGACGGATCGACGTGCACCGTCGGCGGCGTGCTGTCGGTGATGCTGGCGGTCACCGTGTCGACGGCGTTGACGATGCGGTCGCCGGCCTGGCTCAGCGCGTTGTTCGTGAAGGTGTGGACGCCGTTGTCGCCGGCCACGAAGGGGTAGTTGGCGGGTAACGTCGCAGCGCCTGCGTCGACGTTGAACTTGACGGTGCCCGTGTAGGCCGGCGTCGTGTTGCCGTAGGCGTCCTGCGCCGTGACCGTCAGCGTCAGCGTCTTCTCCTCGGAGACGATGGGCGTGTTGGCGGCGACCGAGAGCTGCGAGGTGGCCGCCGGGTTGATGGTCATGTTGGCGCTGCCGGTGATGCCGCCCGCGATGTTGTGCGTCAGCGTCACCGTCTGCGCGCCGCTCGTCTTGAGGCGCAGCGTGGCGCCGAAGTTCTTCTTGCCGGCGTCAGCCGCGACGAACGGGTAGTCGGCCGGCAGCACGGCCTGCGCGTCGCTCGAGGTGAAGTGGACCGTGCCCGTGAAGGTCGTCACGGTGTTGCCGTACTGGTCCTGGATGATGGCCGACGGCGTCAGCGCGGTGTTCGCCACCTGCGGGCTCGCCAGGTCGAGCGTCAGCGCGATCTTCGAGGCCGCCGCCGCCGTGATGGTGCGCTTGGCGGTGCCGACGACGGACGCCGTCACGTGGTCCTTGAAGGTCACCGTGCGGTCCGAGGTGCCGACCAGGCGCAGCGCGATCTGCTGCGAGCTGGCCGCGTTGAACGCGTGCACGCCGGCGTCCGCCACCGTGAAGGTGTAGCTCGTCGGGAGCAGCGTCGCCCCCAGCGTGCCGGCACCCGAGTCGACCGAGACGTCGACCTGGTTGGTGTAGTCCTTCACCGTGTTGCCGTAGTGGTCCTGCACCGTGGCGGTGAGGTCGAAGCCGACGCCCGCCACCGACGTGCCGGTGGCCGGCGCCAGGACGATCTTCTCGGCCGCCGCCCACTTCACGTCGCGCGTGGCGGTGGCGGTGGTGCTGGCCAGCGACGTGCCGGTCGCCGTCACCGTGCGCGTGCCGGCGAGCTCGAGCGCGAAGCCGCCGGTGAAGGTCTTCACGCCCGCGTTGCCGGCCGCGAAGGTGAACGGCGTGGGAAGCGTGGCGTTGCCGCTGTCGACGGCGAAGCTCACCGTGCCGAGGTAGCCGGTGGCGGTGTTGCCGTAGGGGTCGAGCGCCGTCACGGTGAGGTCGAAGGCCACGCCGGCCACCACGTTGCCGGTCGCGGCCGTCAGCGTGATCGAGCTCGCGGCCGCGGGGTTGACCGTGAAGGTCGCGTTGTCGCTCACGGCGCCGTCGGCCACGGTGATCTTCTTCGAGCCCGCCGTCTTCAGCACGATGCCGGTGAAGTTGTGGATGCCGGCGTCGCTGGCCGTGAACGCCGTCGCGCCCGGCAGCACCGCCTGGCCGTCGGTCGAGGTGAAGCTGACGGTGCCGCGATAGCCGGTGGCGGTGTTGCCGTAGACGTCGACCGCGCGCACCGAGCAGGCCGTCGAGCCGCCCGCCGTCAGCGTCAGCGGGTTGCAGGTCATGGCCAGCGTGGTCATCGCGCCGGGCGTCACGTCGATGAGCGTCGAGCCGGTCAGCGTCGCGTCGACGGTGTCGGTCGCCGTCACCGTCTTCGAGCCCGAGGTCTTGAGGACGACGCCGGTGAAGTTCTTGGTGCCACCGTCGCCCACCGTGAAGGTGGTGTTCGAGGGCAGCACCGCCAGCGGGTCGTTCGAGGTGAACTTGACCGTGCCGGTGTAGTTGGTGATGAGGTTCCCGAAGGAGTCCTCGACGCGCAGCGTGTAGCCGAACTGCGCGCCCGCCGCGGTCGTCGGCGGCGCGCCGACGAACTTGTAGACCTTGTTGGCGCCCTGCTGGACGTCGATGGTGTCGCTGCCGGTGATGCTCGCCGTGACGATGTCGGTCGCGACGAGCGACTGGCTGCCGACGGTCCGGTAGATGATGTTGCCGAAGTTCTTGGTGCCGTTGTCGCCGCTCGTGAAGGTGTAGTTCGTGGGCAGCGTCGCGCTGGTGTCGCTGCTCGTGAACTTGATCGTGCCGGTGTAGCCGGTGGCGATGTTGCCGTAGGTGTCGCGCGCGTTCACGGTGGCGCTCGTGGTCACGCCGGCGGCGATCGAGGTGCCGGCCAGCACCACCTCGAGCGTGGTCGCGGCGCTCGGGTTGACGCGCGTCGAGACGCTCTGGGTGCGGGCACCGGCGCCTGCGTTCACCGTCATCGACTGCGAGGCGGCCGCCGTCTTGAAGGTCACCGTGATCGACTTCGCGCCGTTGGTGAAGGTGATGGGCGAGGTCGGCGCGAACACGGCCGCGCCGTCGGTGCTGGTGAGCGTCGCGGTGGTGGTGCTGTCGTTGGTGCAGGTGTTGCCGAAGGCGTCCTTCAGCGTGGCGGCGACGGTCTGCGGCGAGCCGGCGGTCACGGCCGCAGGCAGCGCTCCGAGCGTCAGCGACGAGGCCGCCGCGGGCACGACCGTGGTCGACACGACCTGCGTCAGCGCTCCGGCGCCGGCGTTCACGGTCATGGTCTGGGCGGTGGCGCTGGCGGTCTTGAAGGTCACGCCGAGCGCCTTCACGCCGTTGGTGAAGGTGATGGGCGAGGTCGGCGAGAAGGTGGCCGCGCCGTCGGTCGACGTGAGCGTGGCGGTCGTCGTGCTGTCGTTGGTGCAGACGTTGCCGAAGGCGTCCTTCAGCGTCGCGTTCACGGTGCGCGCGGTGCCGGCGACGGTCGTGCTCGGCAGCGCGTCGACCGTCAGCGAGGCGGCGGCGGCGGGCACCACCGTGGTCGACACGACCTGGGTGAGGACGCCGGCGCCGGCGTTCACGGTGACCGTCTGCGCCGTGGCGCTGGCGGTCTTGAACGTCACGCCCAGCGTCTTCACGCCGGCCGCGAAGGTCACCGGCGAGAGCGGCGAGAAGGTGGCCGCGCCGTCGCTCGACGCGAGCGTGGCGGTGGTGGTGTTGTCGTTGGTGCAGACGTTGCCGAAGGCGTCCTTGAGGGTGGCCGTGAAGCTCTGGCTCGTGCCGGCGACGGTGGTCGCGGGCAGCGCGGTGAGCGTCAGCGAAGCCGCCGCGGCCGCCGAGATGACGATGCCCGGTGAGGTGCCGTTGATGGTCGCGGTGAGGGTGTCGGCCACCGCGATGGTGCGCGTGCCGGTCTTCTGCAGCGCGCTCTGCTGGTTCGAGGCGGCGTTGAAGTCGTGGATGCCCGCGTCGGCGGCGGTGAAGGTGTAGTCGGCCGGGAAGGTGCCGGCGCCGCTGTCGGCGGTGAAGTGGACCGTGCCGCGGTAGCCGGTGGCGCGGTTGCCGAACTGGTCCTGCGCCTCGGCGGTGAGGCTGATGGTCTTGGCGCCGGCGACCGCGCTGCCCGGCGTGCCGGTGACGACGATCTTGGTCGCGGCCGCGCCGGTGATGGTGCGCGTGGCCTGGGCGGTGGTGTGGGCCAGCGCCGTGCCGGTGACGGTGATGGTGCGGAGGCCCGAGCGCTCGAGCGCCGCGCCCTGCGTGAAGGTCTTCGTGCCGTTGTCGCCGGCCACGAACGTGTACGCCGCGGGCAGCGTGGCGTTGCCGGCGTCGACCGCGAAGGTCACCTGGCCGGTGTAGCTCGGCGCGACGTTGCCGAAGGCGTCCTTGGCCGTCACGGTGAGGTCGAACTTCTGGCCGGCGACGCTGGTGCCGGTGGCGGGCGTGAGCGACAGCGAGTCGGGGGCGGCCGGCTGCACGCCGAGGTCGACGCCGTCGCTGACGACGCCATCGGCGACGGTCACGGTCTGCGTGCCGGCGGTCTTCACGACCACCGCCGGGAAGGTCTTCACGCCCGCGTCGCTGGCGGTGAAGGGAGTCGGCGCCGGCAGGCCGGCCTGGGCGTCGGTCGACGTGAAGGTGACCGTGCCGCGATAGCCGCTGGCGGTGTTGCCGTAGGTGTCGAAGGCGTGGACGGTGCAGCTGGTCGAGCCGCCGGCAGTGACGCTGGTGGGCGTGCAGGCGAGGTCGAGCGTCGCCATCGGGCCCGGGGTGACGGTGACGAGCACCGAGGTCGCGATGCGGCTGTCGTCGGCGTCGGTGGCGGATACGGTGCGCGCGCCCGAGGTCTGCAGGGCCAGGCCGGCGAAGAGCTTCACGCCGCCCTCGGTGCCGGTGAAGGTGAAGTCGGCGGGCAGGGTGGCGGCGCCGTCGTCCGAGCTGAAGTGGACCGTGCCGTCGTAGCCGACGATGGCGTTGCCAAAGGTGTCCTGCACCTTGAGCGTGACGTTGAAGGTCGCGCCGGCGCCGAGCGTGGCCGGGGCGCCCTCGAGGACGTAGACGATGTCGGCGCCCTCGGTGACGTCGATGCTGTCGCTGCCGGTGATGCTGGCGCTGACCGTGTCGGTGGCGTCGAACGACTGCGTCCCAACGGTGCGGAAGGCGATGTTGCCGAGGGTCTTCTGGCCGAGGTCGCCGGCCGTGAAGGTGTAGTCGGCCGGCAGCGTCGCGGCGGCGTCGCTGCTCGCGAAGTGGACGGTGCCGGCGTAGCCGGTGGCCACGTTGCCGTACGGGTCGCGCGCCGTGAGGGTGGCGCTGGTGGTCACGCCGGCGGCGAGCGTCGCGTCGGCCAGCACCACGTCGAGGTGGGTGGCGGCCTCGGGGGCGACGGCGACGACGGCCTGCACGACGAGCGACGTGTCGATGATGTCGCGCACGGTCACGGTCTGGCCGCCCGCGGTCTCGAGCGAAAGGCCCGTGAAGGCGAAGACGCCGGCGTCAGCGGGGACGAAGAGGTGCGCGCCTGGGTTCGTGCCCTGCGCGTCGGTGGTGACGACCTCGACGGTGCCGGCGTAGCCGGTCGCGACGTTGTCGAAGGCGTCGTAGGCGGTCACGGTGAAGCCGAGCGACTGGCCGGCGGTGGCGCCGACGGGGAGGCCGGTGATGGCCAGGCGCGCGGCCGCGGCCGGCGTGTAGCTCACGTCCTTGCTCACCGTCAGCGCGTTGGCCACGTCGGTGGCGGCGACGGTGGCGCCGCCGGCGGTGCGGCCGATGAAGCCGCTGACGATCTTCGTGCCGGCCTCGGCGGCGGTGAAGGTGAAGTCGGCCGGGGCGTCACCGGCCGTGTCGGTGGTGGTGAAGTGGAGCGTGCCGCGATAGCCGGTGGCGAGGTTGTCGAAGCGATCGTAGGCGGTGATGGTGACCGTGTGCGGGGTGCCGGCGACGACGCTGGCGGGGGCGCTCATGCTGAGGCGCGAGGCGACCGCCGGCAGGACGTCGATGGCGGTCGTGTCGGAGACGCTGCCGCCGACCAGCGAGACGGTGACGGTGTGGGCGCCGGACAGGTTGATGCCGAGGCCGGAGAGGACGGCGTGGCCGCTGGTGATGGCGACGTCCTTGGTCGTGCCATCGCCGTACGCGACGTGGATGGTGCGGGCGGCGTCGGGGACGAGGTTGCCCTCGGCGTCGCGGATGTCGATGGTGATCGAGAAGGCGTCGCCGGCCACGACCGAGGTCGGCGCCGCGAAGATGTCGAGCAGCGCGATGGTGCCGGCGCTGACCGCCACGTCGGCCGAGCCGGTGATGCCGTCGGGGCCGGTCGCGGTGATGGTCTGGACGCCCGCGGTCGCGAGCTTCATGGCGGCGAAGGTGTGGACGCCGGCGTCGGCCGCGGCGAAGTCGTAGGGCGTCGGGATGCCCGCGGCGCCGTCGGTGCTGGTCAGCGTCACGCTGCCGGTGAAGCCGGTCGCGACGTTGTCGAAGGCGTCGTAGGCGGTGACGGTGATGTCGAGCGTGCCGCCGGCCGAGACCGCGGCCGAGGTCGGCACGACGCCGAGGCGCGCGGCCGCGGCGGGGGTCACCATGACCGTGGCCTGGCCGCTCACGGCGGCGTCGCTGGCCGCGATGGTGTGGGCGCCGACGGTGCGGAGCGTGGCCGTGCCGGTGTAGCTCTTGGCCGCGCCGAGCGCGCTGAAGTCGGCGCTGTCGGCGTCGAAGGTCGCGGCGTCGTCGTCCGAGGTGAAGGCGACGGTGCCGGCGTAGTCGACGGCCACGTTGCCGAAGGCGTCGCGCGCCACGACCGTGAAGCTCGCGTCCTCGCCGGCCACCGCGGTCGCCGGGCCGGTCACGTCGAGCGCGGCGAAGCCGCCGTCGACGACGGTCGTCGAGGCGGCGCCGGTGGCGGTGCCGCCGACCTCCGTGACGGTCAGCGTCTGGGCGCCGGCGACGAAGAAGGTGATGTCGGCGGGTGCGGCGGCGAGCTGGACGTCGAGGCCCGACTGCCCGAGCACGGTGTCATCGGCCGAGGCCGTCTCGTCGCTCGAGCGGATGTTGATCATGCCCTCGTAGTCGAGGATGGCGTTGCCGTTCTGATCGAGCGGCACGATGGTGAAGGCGGCGCTGGCGCCGGCGGTCGTCTGGGCCGGCAGGTCGTCGATGCGGAAGCTCGCCAGCGCGCCCGAGTGGACGTCGAAGGCCGTGCTCTCGGCCGGGCCGAGGCCGCCCGAGGTGGCGACGAGGGTCATGCCGTCGCCGGTGGCGCCGATGCCGAGGCCGCTGAAGTGGGCGACGCCGTCGGCGCCGGCGGCCACGGTGGTGGTGCCCGACAGGGTGGCCGTGCCGTTGTGGTCGAGGGTCAGCGCGACGCTGCCGCGGAAGGGCGGGAGCGGGGCGAGGGCGTCGCCGTCCTTGGCGGTGATGCCGACGCTCACGCCGAAGTCGACGCCCACCGTCGCCTGGATGGGCGAGTCGATGAAGAACAGGCTGTAGCCCGACACGCACACGTCGCCGACGCCGTCGCCGTCGCTGTCGGCCTGCTCGGTGTTGGCCACGGTCGGGCAGTTGTCGACGCCGTCGACGACGGTGTCGTTGTCCCAGTCGGTGTCGACGCAGTCGGCGATGTGGTCCTGGTCGCGGTCGGGGAACGACTCGTCGTTCGACCCGTCGCAGTTCTCGTCGACCGCGTTGCACTTGGTCTCGGGGTCCTCCCAGCCGGGTACGTCGGTGTAGATGCAGTGCGCGTTGGCGCCGTCGGGGCACTCGACGGCCATGTGGCTGCGCTGGCCCTCGCACACGCCGCGCGTGCTGCACACGACGTCGATCATCGGCGACAGGTCCGAGTCGGCGACGTCGTCGCGCGCGTCGTACTGGTCGGGGATGCAGTCGTGGTCGGCGTCGGCGGTGGCGCTCTCGATGACGTCGGCCTTGCCGTCCTGGTCGGTGTCGACGTTGCCGAGGTCGGTGTTGATCTCCTCGCCGTCGGGGCGGCCGTCGGCGTCGGTGTCCGGCTCGACCGGGTTCGATCCGAGCTGCGCCTCGAGGCCGTTGGTCAACCCGTCGCCGTCGTCGTCGGCCGCGGGGTCGAGGCACTCGCCGGCCGCGCACAAGCCGGTCACGCACTGATCATCGCCGGTGCAGGTCTCGCCGATGCGCCGCTTGGCCGGATCGCCGCACGCGGCGACAGAGATCGAGCAGGCCAGTCCCAGCAAGCCGAAGACGAATGTGCGCATGGTTTCCCCCACGATGGGCGCTCTCGGCATGGTGCCCGATGCAGTCGCCATGGATCAAAGGTTTCGGGCCCCGGACCTTGGTCCGGGCCGTCGGCCCCGCCGCTCCATAGCACTTCGGCCACGGTCCGCAGCAGGAAAAAGGACCGTGCAGTCCGTCTTCGTAAACTGCCTTTCGCGTGCGCGTCGCGCGGGTTAGCGTGCGCGGCCATGAGCCTCTCGCGCCTGCCGACCACCGCCGACCTCCTCGACTTCGCGACCCACCTGGCCTGGACCGGGGGGCGCCGTACGCTGGCCTGGTTCCGCACGGCGGTGCCGACCGAGCTGAAGGCCGACGGCTCGCCGGTGACCTTGGCCGACAAGGACGCCGAGGCGACCATGCGCGCGCTCTTGAAGGAGCGCTTCCCCGACCACGGCATCGTCGGCGAGGAGCACGGCGAGGAGCCGGGCACGGCGCCCATCCGCTGGATCATCGATCCTATAGACGGCACCCGCACCTTCATCCGCGGCGTGCCGTTCTACGGCACCCTGGTCGGCGTCGAGGTCCACGGCGAGCCCACCGTCGGCGTCATCTACATCCCCGCGCTCGACGAGCTGGTCGCGGCCGGGAAGGGCCTCGGCTGCACGCTCAACGGTCGGCGCTGCCGCGTGGCGGCGAACGCGGCGCTCGACAAGAGCCTGCTGGTCGCGACCGACCTCGGCCACGTCGTCGAGCGCCTCGGGCCCGACGGCTACGCGGCGCTGGTCGGCAAGACCGGCATGCAGCGCACCTGGGCCGACTGCTACGCCTACGTGCTGGTCGCGACCGGCCGCGCCGAGGTCGCCATGGATGCGGTGATGGCGCTCTGGGACAACGCCGCGCTGCTGCCGGTCATCGAGGAGGCGGGCGGCCGCTTCACCAATTGGAAGGGGCAGCGCACCATCCAAGCGGGTGATGCGCTGGCCACGAACGGCCTGGTCCACGACGAGGTCCTGGGCTTGCTGTCGGGGGCCAAGCCGTCGCCTCGCGCCTGAGAATTCCGAGCGAAGCGCAGCGGAGCGAGGACACAGGAGTGACGCTCGCGCAGCGAGCGGCCGAAGCAATCCTCACCCCGGAAGCCAGATCCTCCGCCGGCCTCCGGACCTCCTCATACGCGCGAACGGCGACGCCCAGGTGGCGCGGACCGAACGCACGGCCTGGCATGTTGGGGCCTATGCAGAAACAGAAGCTGATGGCCGCGGCGATGCTCTTCGTCGCTTCGGCGTGTGGCAGGACGACGAGCTCCCAGCTGCGGAGCGACGGCGGAGCGCGCGCGGTCGAATCGCCGCCGACGGCCGCCGAGCTCGCGCACGCCAGCAACGCCTTCGCCTTCGAGCTGTGGGCCCGCCTGTCGCACGAGCCGGGCAACCTCGCCTTCTCGCCCTTGAGCATCGAGCTCGCCATGGCGCTCGCCTGGGGCGGGGCGAGCGGCGAGACGGCCGAGCAGATGCGCAAGGTCATGCACTTCGGCGCCGAGCAGGATGCGACGACGACGGCCTGGGGCGCGCTCGCGCGCGAGCTCACCAAGCCGGACCGCGGCCTCGAGCTCAGCCTCGCCAACCGCCTCTTCGGCGACGCGTCGCTCCCGTTCGCGGCCGACTATCTCGCCCGCATGAAGGCGGCGTTCGACGCGCCGCTCGAGTCGGTCGACTTCGCCGGCGCGCCCGAGCCGGCGCGCGCTCGCATCAACGCGTGGGTCGCCGACGCGACCGAGGAGCACATCCCCGAGATATTGCCACCGGAATCGATCACCGCCGACACGCGCCTGGTGCTGGTCGATGCGCTCTACTTCCACGCCTACTGGGAGAGCCGCTTCGACCCGAGCGACACGGGCTTGGCCCCGTTCTCGACCACGCCCGGCACCTCGAGGGACGTCGCGACGATGCACCAGACCGGAGACATGCGCGTCGCGCACGTCGACGGCGCGAAGCTCCTCGAGCTGCCCTATCAGGGCGGCGAGGCGGCGATGCTGATCGTCCTGCCGGACGCGGTCGACGGCCTCGCCGAGGTGGAGCGGTCGCTCACCGCGACCAAGCTCGAAGACTGGCGGCGCGCGCTCGCCGAAGAGTACACTTGGCTCTCGCTGCCGGTCTTCGAGATCGCGCCGCACACGCTCGCGCTCAGCGCCGAGCTGAAGGCGCTCGGCATGACCTTGCCGTTCGACGAGGTGCAGGCCGACTTCACGAAGATCGCGCGCTCGCCCGAGGATCGCCTGACGCTCGGCGAGATCTTCCACGACACCGTGGTCAGGGTCGACGAGACCGGCACCGAGGCGGCCGCCACCACCGCGGGCGTGATGCACAACATCGGGGCCCTCCCGGGCCAGCCGTGGCCGTTCGTCGTCGATCATCCCTTCCTCTTCGCGGTGATCGACACGAAGACCGGCCTCGTCCTGTTCGCCGGGCACGTCTACGAGCCGAAGTCCGCGCCGGAGAGCGCCGCGACTCGCGAGCCCCGCCCGGGCGTCTTGCGCGTCGGCGTCGACGAGCTCGCGCTCACGTCGACCGGCGCTGGCCTGGGTCGGGCCGAGGTGGGGAACGTCCTCCGCGGCTACATGGCCGGCATCAACCGGTGCTACCAGGACGCGAGCCGAGGCGACCCCGCGCCGGCAAGCCTGGTCTTGAGCCTGACCATCGATGCGACGGGCGCGGTGAAGGATGCCGCGATCAGCGACGACACCTTCGGGCTCGCCACCTTCGAGGAGTGCGACCTCACCAAGGTGAAGCGCTGGCACTTCCCGAAGCCCGCCGACGGCACGCAGGTCGTGGTGAAGGCGCCGCTGAAGCTCTTCGCGACGGCGCCGCTCCCGGCCTTCGGCGACGAGCAGAACCAGGGTCACGAGTAGGCCCGCGGGCCGCGCCGGCCCGCTCTCGATCGCGTCGCGTCGAGAGGGGCTGGCGCGGTCGCGGGCCCGGACGTCACTGCACCGTCACGTCGTCGCCGCCGGCGGTCGTCGACGAGGCGGCGTCGCCCTCGACGTCGCCCACCGAGAGCAGGTAGCGCACGCTCTTCGTGCCGGCCGGCATGCCGTTGTTGAGGCAGAGCAGGTTGCACGCCGCGATGGTGTGGGCGCACGACACGCTGTCGACGGCCGCGCCGCCGGTGAGCGTGCCGTTGTTGAGGCTGCCCTGGTTGCACACGGCGCGCGTGCCGACGACGGCACCCGAGGCGTCGCGGTACTGCGCGGTGAGCGTCAGGCCGGTCGCGCCGCGGATGCCCATGTCGATGATGACGGTGCCGCCCGCGGCCGCGATGTGGGCTGGCGAGGTCGACAGCTCGACGACCTCGGGCAGCTCGCGCAGGAGGAAGGTCGCGCTCGAGGACTGCGGCGGGGTCTGGCTGTTGGCGACGGTGAGGCGCACGCACAGGTTGTCGGTGACGACGCCGAGCGAGGCGCTGGCCGAGGCCGACGGGGCCGGCGCGGCCTCGTAGACCTTGGTCCACACCAGGTTGGCCGTGGCGCAGTTGCCGTTGGCCGGGGCCTTGGTGGTCTCGAGCTTCTGCGAGCCGTCGGCCGAGGTCGTGGTCCACGCGACGGTGGCCGGGCCGGTGACGATGCTCTCGGTGCCGTCGAGGCCGCTCGCGCCGTTCACCGTGAGCGCGTCGATCGACGGCCCGATGAAGACCGTGACCTGCCCGGTGGCGCTGCCGAACTCGTTGGCCACGACCAGCGTCCAGGTGGTGGTCGCCGTGACGTGGGCGATGGCGTGGTCGCCGGCCGCGATGGCCAGCGCGTCCTGGCTCGTGAAGACCTGGCCCGCGGCCGTCGTGATGACGAGCGAGGTGCCGCCGACGCTCTTCCATGCGAGGTCGACGTCGACCGCCGCGGTGGCCGACGGCGGCGTGACCGTGAAGGCGTCGAGCTTGGCGCCGATGCCGACCGTCACCGCGACGTGGCTCGCGTCGCTCTTCGCCTGCTCCTCGCCGCGCGCCACCAGCACGAAGGTCACGTCGCCGAGCGGCGTGCCGGGCTGGATGGTGACGGCGCAGCTGCCGCTGGCGGCGGTGCAGCCGGCCAGCTCCTGCGAGGTCACGGCGCCCACCGGGGCGACCGTGAGCGCCACGCCGTAGGCCGCCTTGGTGGCCCAGGTGAGCGTCACGACGTCGCCGGTCTGGACGGTGATGTCGTCGGCCTGGAGCGAGGTGATGGACGGCGCCTTGCGCACCTTGAAGACGGAGGTGTCGCGCTGGGTCGGCGTGGCGTCCTTGTCCTCGGCCACGAAGCGGAAGCACTCGGCCGTGGCGGTGAGGCCGTCGACCATGGCGTTGCCGTCGGCCGCGCCGTCGAGCGGGAAGCCGCTGACGAGCGTCCAGTCGGTGACGGCGTCGCAGCTGCCGTCGGGCGTCGGCAGCGGGGCGCGCTCGAGGCGCACCTCGTCGCTCGCGCCGAGCTCGGTCACGCTCCAGTCGAGCTCGGCCGAGGTGCCGGCGATGACCACGCTCTGGTCGTGGACGTCGACGCCGCCGAGCGTCAGGAGCGTGATGACCGGGGCGCCCTCGAGCGCCACCGAGGCCGTCTTCACCGTCTCACCGAAGTCGTTCCAGGCGCGCAGGGTGTAGGTGGAAGACTGGACCGCAGCGACCGTGATGAGGCCTGCCGCGGGGGTACACGGCTGCCCACCGTCGCACATCGTACCCTCGTCGCTGTCGACGATGGTGATGGGAACGATGCCGTCGTCGACGACAACGACGTGTGCAGCGGAGGCTGCGGTCCAGCTCAGGCCCACGTCGCCGCCACCCTGCGGGAGGGTCAGCGGGGACGCGGTGAAGGTGGCCGTCGGGGCGAGCCCGATGGCCAGTGTCAGGGTCTCCGGCTCCGAGCGCGCGCCGGTCGGACCGACCGCGACCACGCTCAGGTGGATGTCGCCGGGCTGCACCTCGAGCGGCAGCTGGAAGATGCAGCTGCCGAAGCCGTCGATGCCGCCGACGGCCGAGCACGAGGCCAGCTCCGACGGAGCGATGGCGCCCGAGTCCTCGGTCACGGTCACGAAGGCCGCGTGATCGGTCTTCCACGACAGGCCGACGCGCGCGCCGGGCAGCACCGTGTCGTCCTCCAGCCCGGCCGCCGTCACGGCCGGCGCGTCGAGCACCAGCAGCGGCAGCTCCTGGGTGGCGGGCGGGCCGACGGCGTGATGGCTGGCGGTGAGTGTGAGCGTCAGCGGGCCGGCGGCGGTGCCGGCCGCGACGCTCACCTGGCAGGTGCCGGCGCCGGCGGCGTCGATGGCGGTGCAGTCCTCGGCCCCGACCAGGTCGAGCGAGCCGGCGAGGCTCACCGCGTCGGCGCCGAAGGCGGTCCAGGTGAGCGTCATCGGCTGGCCCGGCACGACCACGGCGGGCATGGCGTCGAAGGCGCCGATGGTGGGTCCGCCGATGACGCCGATCTCGACGCGCGCCTCGCCGGTCGACCCGGTGTCCTGCTCGCCGGTGAGCGTGAAGACCACCGCGCCGAGGTGGGCGTCGGCGTCGATGGTGACGGTGCAGAAGCCCTTGCCGTCCTCGCCGAGGCCGACGCAGGTCGAGAGGCCGATGACGTCGCCCGACGGCGAGGTCACCTCGACGGTGTGCGCGCCCGAGACCTCCCAGGCCAGGACGACGCTGCCGCCGGGCAGCACCTCGGCCGGCGTCACCGTGAACGAGCGCACGTCGACCGGCACGCGGATGGCGAGCAGCAGGTCGCCGAGCGCGATGTCGCCGAGGTGATCGTCGGCGCCGTTGGTGGCCATGACGGCGATGGTCGAGTCGCGCTCGATGGCCTCGATGCGCACGTCGCCCTCGGCGAGCACGTTGCCCGCGCCGTCGTCGGGCAGGATGCACGGCGCGTCGGCGCCGGCCTGGCTGGCCGCGACGCAGGGCACGAAGGTGCGCGTGTCGTCGGGGCCGACGGTGGTCAATCCGATCGACCAGGTCGTCGCCATGGCGTGGTAGGTCGCGCTGGCCTCGCCGCCGGCGGCGACGATGGTCTCGTGGCTCTGCAGATCGACGATGGCCGGCACGGCCACCGACACCTTGACGCTCTGCTCGGGGCAGGCGCCGTCGCACTCGCCGTCGGGGCCGAGCGCGCGCAGGACGAACGTCGTCTCGTGGGTCGGCTTCACCGTGAGCTTGCCGGCCGCCGCGCAGGTGCCGCCGCCGACCGGCACGCAGCCGTCGAGCGACACCGGCACGCCGTCGACCAGGATCTGGATCGACGCGGCGTTCTCCGTCTCCCAGGCCAGCGTGGCGCTGCCCTCGATGGGCTGCCCGAGGCGATCGGGACCGCGCGTGATGGTTCCGAAGTCGCTGCCGAAGCTGACGATGCCCACCGCGCCGGGGGCCGTGCCGTCGCCATCCGGTTGATGGCTGTCGGGCAACGTCCCGGTGTCCGTCTGGCCGGTGTCGTCCACGGCATCGACCCCACCGTGCGTCTTGTCGTCCCCGCACCCGGCCGCGCAGAGCACGGCAGCCCCGACACCCATCAGGTATCCCGATCGCCTCATGACCCCCTCCGATGACGGGCCACGCGACCACCACGTCGCGTACGGCTCGTCCGGAGAGCGTTTGAGCAAGCGGCGATCCGCGCGCTCGCCGCGCGCGAATCTTCGGAATCATTGGTGGTTTGTGGTCAGGGCCGCGGGCGCCGATCGGTCATCGGTAACGGCTACCGGTAATCCGCGTCGGCGCCTCGAGGGGCCCGCGCGCGACGCTCAGAACTCGATCTCGCCGACCAGGAAGTCCTCCTTCTTGTCGGTGAGGCGGAGCGTCATGGCGCGGCGCTTCTCGTTGGGGCGACCCCAGTTGGTGAAGACGTCGACCTGCAGCGTGACGGCGCCCTGGAGCTCGGCGGCCGAGGAGCCGTAGAACTTGGTCTTCACCTTGTAGGTGCCGCCCATGGCCTTCTTGACGGCGTAGACCTCGGGGCCGTAGCCCTGGGTGAAGTCCTTCGAGACCTTGCCGCCGATGGTGGTGAGGTTGTGGCTGTAGTAGGCCTCCTCGCGCGACGGCTCGAGCACGTGCAGGTCCATGTCGGTCATGTCGGCGTCCCAGGTCATGACGATGCGGAGGTCCATCTCCATGGGCTTCAGGAAGCGGTCGTCGAGCGGGAAGCGCGCCACGCCGGCGGCCTTGGCGTCGAGCCAGATGCGGTTGAGCTCGGTGAGCGCGATGAGCTCGATCTGCTCGAAGCGATCCCAGCGCTGCTTCACGATGGCGGCCAGCAGATCCATGGCGCGCGTGTAGTCGGCGCGGGCCAGGGCCGGGTCGGTCTGGAGCTTGGCGCGGCGCGCCAGCGCCAGGCCGAGGTCGCGGTAGGACTGCGGCTCCTCGGGGCGCAGGCGCAAGACCTCCTCGAAGGTGCGGACGGCCAGCGCGACGCGGTCGAGCTGCTCCAGGCGATGCCCGAGGATGCGCAGGAGCGCCGGGTCGTCGAGGCGCAGCTCGGCGATGTTCGACAGCACCTCGAGCGCCATGGCCGGGTCCTTCTGCGCCACGAAGAAGTCGGCCACGTCGAGGAAGAAGCTCGGCGCCGTGCCGAACTCGGCGCGCTGCTTCAGGTAGACGGCCACGCGCTCGCCGGCGCCGGCGCGCTTCAGCGCGCGGATGTACGGCGTCTGCGGGTCCCACGGCGTCATGGCCACGCCCGGCTCGGGCGGCGCCTCGTCTTCCCCGCCGTCCTTGTCCGCCTTCTTGGTCTTGGCGTCCTCGTTCGCCGGCCGCGGGTCGGGCCGCATCTCGCGCGGCTCGGGCGAGGGCGCGGCGATATCGGCCGACACCTCGGCGTGCCCCGACACGCTGGCGCTGCCCGAGCCCATGCCGAAGGCGCGGCCCTCGCCGGCTTCTTCGCTCGGCTCGGGCGCGACGCGCAGGTTCTTCGGATAGGTGAAGGTCTGTTCGTACCAGGCGACCTCGGCCTTCCACATGTCGGCGACCTCGCCGAGGCGCTCCTGCTCGGTGGCCTTCCGCTGCACCTCCTCGCTCTCGATCTGGGCGTCCCACTGCTTCCTCATCTCGGGCAGCGAGGCGGGCGGCCGCACGCGGTACGTCACGTACTGATCGAGGCGCTCGAGCACGAGCAGCGAGGTGCCCGGCGTCACGATGCCGTGCGCCTTGCCGAGCGCGAGGATGTCGTCGGCGTTCTTCTGCGGGCTGGCCATGAGGTCGGAGAGCTTGCGCTCGGCCCAGGCGCGCGACACGAGGTCGCCCATGACCGCCTGCGCGGCGTCGACCTCGTAGGACTTGGTGATGGAGGCCGCCTGGCCGGGCAGGCCGTAGGCCAGCTGCACGGTCGCCTTGTCGGACACCAGGCGTCCGGCGACGAAGCTCGCGCCCGAGGCGGCGACCGGCTCGGTGCCGCCAGGCAGGAGGTCCTTCACCTCGCCGCTCACGACGCGGGCCGCGAGCAGGCTGAAGACCGGGCGGCCGACCTGCGCGATGACGGCGGCGTCGCTGGCGCGCGCCAGGTTGAAGTAGGCGCCGCCGTTGTCCTTGGCCAGGTGGGCCAGCGCGTCGTGGGCGGCCTCGAGCGACGACGACAGGGTCCAGGTGGGGACGCCGAGCGCGCCCGGGTCGTCGTCGCCGAAGGTCGAGAGGCCGTCGGTGAAGACCAGCTGAAGGTCGACCGGCTTGCCGCCGGCGGCGAGCGCCGAGGGCGAGAGGCGCGCCAGCTGGGTGCCGCCGTCGCAGGGGACGTCCTTCAGGTAGGCCGCCACGGCCTTGCCGGAGGCGGGCGGGAAGACCTTGGCCGGGCCGACGTCGTTCCTCAGGATCACCACCTCGACCTCGGCCGCGGCGAAGCGATCGGAAAGGAGCTTGTCGATCAGCGCGAGCTCGCGCGGGCGGTCGGCCTTCTCGCGCGACAGCGACGCGTCCCACACGATGCGCACGCGCGCGGGCGCGCTGGAGGCCGCCGCCGGCGTCGGCACCACCTCCTGGATGGCGAACCACACGCGCCCGTCGGCCGCCTTCTCGAGCTGCACCGGCCGGCGCCCGACGTCGGGCAGCTTGATGCGCAGGTTCTGCACCAGCGCCTGCTTGGCGAGCGACGCCTCGGCCACCAGCCGATCGTCGAAGGCCAGCTCGAGCGGGCCGTCGCCGGTGACGATGGGTTTCTCCTTGCCGCGGGCGATCTCGACGCGCAGCTTGGCGTCGACGGGCGAGGTGAACTCGAGCGGCAGGTCGAGCCAGGCGGCGTTGGCGTCCTCGTCGAGCGGCGCCACCCAGCGCACCATGATGGTGCGGCTGCCGTTGGCGGGGATGGGGAAGACGCGCGTGTGGAAGACGTTGCCCTTGGTCCACTCGACGAGGCCCGGGTCGACGCCCTTGCGCGTCTCCTTCTCGAAGATGCGCCGCGCCTCGTCCTTCGGCACGACCACGCCGTCGACGAGCTGGCCGGCGACGTCCAGGGCGTAGCCGGAGATGGTCGCGCGCTCGGGCAGTGGCACGTAGAGGTCGCCGGCCAGGGCGCGCGCGTACGGGTTGCCGAAGGTCAGCGTCAGGCGCGTCTCGGCCAGGCGGCCGACGATGCGCACCTGCAGGTCGACCGACTTCGGGCCGACGCGCTCGTCGGGCTTGGCCGGGTCGGCGGCGATGAACATGGCCGGGGGCGGGCGGCGCTCGACCGACGCGACGGTCGGGCTCGGGCCGCCGGGGGCCGGCTGGGCCAGCGCCGGAACGCCGACGACGGCGGCGGCGAGCGTCGCGCCGAGCGCGGTGACGAGGCCATGGAGCGTGGGAATGCGCACGAGATCCTCCTGGGAAGCCGCGACTGCGAGCCTGGGCAAGGACGCATCGTGGGCCAAAAAGTTCCGCGCCGCCAACGGGCTCGGGCGGCGGCGGGGCTCGTCGCGGGCTCGGCCCGATGCCCGGGGGTTACCGCCAGAGCCGGGAACCACCTCATCGAACGGCCCCGAAGTACCGACTTCACGAACGTGACCTCGATCCCCCAGCCTGTCGCCGCCTCGATCAATCGAGTGCAGGCCCTCACCGCGCCGCCGCGGCCGTTCCACGTGCGGCGCCTGCTCGTCGCAGTGGGGCTCGCCCTGGTCCTCATCCTCGGCGGGGTGGTCACGGCCGCCGGCGTGCGCGGCGCCAACGTGCACTGGCTCGATCGGCTGCGCAGCGAGCTCAGCGTCGCCCGTGCCGACCGAGGCCAGCGGCCGCTCGAGCGCCTGCAGGCGCTGGTCGACGAGCGCATCGAGGGCAAGTCGACCGAGACGCCGGTGCTGTTCCTCGCCCTCATCGCGACCATACTCGGCAGCGCGGTGCTTGTGGTCACGGTGCGTCGGCTGCTGCGTCACGGGCAGCGCTACCTCGGCGAGCATCGCGCCGCGCAGGCGGCGCTGGCCCAGCTCAACAGCGAGCTCGAGGACCGCGTGCGCGAGCGGACGCGCGAGCTCGTGAGCGCGCACGGCGCCCTCGAAGACGAGCTCCAGGCGCGCGCCGTCATGGAGATCGAGCTGCGCCAGGCGCAGAAGCTCGAGGCCATGGGGCGGCTCGCGGCCGGCGTGGCCCACGAGATCAACACGCCCATCCAGTTCGTGAACGACAGCCTCGAGTTCGTGCGCGCGTCCATCAACGATCTCGGCGGGCTCATCCCGAAGTGGCAGGCGCTGGCGGTCGCCACCGTCGGCGGCAGCGCCGCGGTCGCCGACGCGAACGCCACCATCGAGCGCGCCGACGAGATCGAGGTCGACTACCTGCTCGAGCAGCTGCCCAAGGCCATGGACCGCATGACCGACGGCATCGGCCGGGTGGCGACCATCGTGCGCTCGCTCAAGGACTTCGCGCACCCCGACACGCAGGCCATGTCGCCGGTCGACATGAACCACGCCGTCGAGACGACGCTCACCATCGCGCGCAACGAGTACAAGTACCTGGCCGACGCCGAGACCGACTTCGGCGCGCTGCCGCCGGTCACGTGCCACCCCGGCGACATCAACCAGGTCATCCTGAACCTGGTCGTCAACGCGGCCCACGCCATCGGCGACAAGGTCGGCGACAGCGGCGACCGCGGCCTCATCACGATCCGCACGCGCGCCGAGGCCGACCACGTCAGCATCATGGTGTCGGACACGGGCGGCGGCATCCCCGACCACGTGCGCGAGCACATCTTCGAGCCGTTCTTCACGACCAAGGAGCCCGGTCGCGGCACAGGTCAGGGTCTCGCGCTGGCGCACCGGGTGGTGGTCGAGAAGCACGGCGGCTCGATCAGCTTCGACAGCGAGGTCGGCGTCGGCACCACCTTCAACATCCGCCTGCCGATCGACGGCCGGGCTCCCGAGCGTCGCTCCGGTAGCTCGGCCATCCCGCGCCCCCAGCCCAACCTAGAGAGTTCCCCATGAAGCGAGTCTTGTTCGTGGACGACGAGCAGGCGGTCCTCGATGGCCTGGCCAACCTCCTGCGCAAGCAGCGCAAGGTGTGGGAGATGGAGTTCGCCTGCGGTCCCTTCGTGGCGCTGGAGCTGCTCGAGCAGCGCGAGTTCGACGTGGTCGTGAGCGACATGCGCATGCCGCGCATGGATGGCGCGACGCTGCTCCGGCACGTGAAGGAGAAGCAGCCGGCGGCGGTGCGCGTGGTGCTGTCGGGGCACTCGGAGCGCGACATGGTCATGCGCGCGCTGGCGGTGGCGCACCAGTTCGTGAGCAAGCCCTGCGAGGCCGACACGCTGAAGTCGATCATCGAGCGCACGTGCGCGCTGCAGGCCACGCTCACCGACCCCAACATCCGCGAGCTGGCCGGCTCGATCGACCGGCTGCCGCCGGTGCCCGGTCTGTACCTCGAGCTGTCGGCCGCCATCGATCGCGAGTCGACGAGCGCCAAGGACATCGCCGCCATCGCCGAGCGCGACCCGGCCATGTGCGCCAAGGTGCTGCAGCTCGCCAACTCGGCCTTCTTCGGGCGTGCGCGCCACCTGACCTCGACGGCGCAGGCGGTGAGCTTCCTGGGGGTCGAGGTGCTGCGCGGGCTGGCGCTGTCGGCCGGCATCTTCGCCTCGGCCATCGAGCTGTCGGACATCGGCGGCTTCTCGCTCGAGGACGCGCAGGTGCACGCGCTGCAGACGGCGCTCCTGGCGCGCGAGCTGGCGCCGCGCGAGCTGCGCGAGGAGGCGTTCACGGCCGGGCTCGTGCACGACATCGGCAAGGTGGTGCTGGCCATGGGCGCGCCGTCGCGGCTCGAGGCCGCGCTGACGCGAGCGCGGCAGGGGAACACGTTCCTGCACGAGGCCGAGATGGAGCTGTTCGGGACGACGCACGCCGAGGTCGGCGCCTACCTGCTCGGCATGTGGGGGCTGCCGTGCTCGATCGTCGAGGCGGTGGCGTTCCACCATCGCAAGTCGGACCTGCCCGAGCTGGCGCTCATCGCCCAGCAGGCCGACGCCAAGGCGCACGAGCTATACGACGTCCGAGCGGCGTGAGGCGGGACCCGGCGGCCGAGTCGGAGGCGCGGCGGCCGAGGCCGAGGGCGCCGGAGGTCAGGTCGCGGGCGGGCGGCGGTAGGCGCCGCTGTCCTTGAGGGCGCGCGTCGCGGCCACCAGCGCCACCGCCGAGTCGAGGTCGTCGCGGCCGCTCTGGCGTCGCACCTCGGCCGCGAGCTCGGGCACGTCCCAGCGCAGGAACGGGTTGGTCAGGCGCTCCTCGCCGAGCGTGGACGGCACGGCCGGGCGGCCGGTGGCGCGCACGGCGGCGACCGCTTCGACGCGCTGCTGGAGGCGCGCGTTGCCGGGCTCGAGCGACAGGGCGAAGCGCAGGTTGTCGGCGGTGTACTCGTGGGCGCAGAAGACGAGCGTCGCGTCGGGCAGCGCGCGCAGGCGCGCCAGGCCGGCCTGGTAGACCTCGGGCGGGCCGACGAACATGCGACCGGCGCCGCCGGTGAAGAGGGCGTCGCCGCAGAAGACGGCGTCGTCGAAGGCGTAGGCGACGTGCCCGTCGATGTGGCCCTCGCAGTCGATGACGCGGCACGTGGCGCCGAAGAGCTCGACGGTGTCGCCACCGGCGACGGGCTCGGTGAGGCCGGGCACATCGGCGGCGGCCTTCCTCGGGCCGACCACGCGCAGGTCGGCGAGCCGGCCGAGGCGGGCCAGGTCCTTGTTGATGCCGATGTGGTCGCCGTGGGTGTGGGTGTTGAGGACGGTCGTGAGCGCAAGGCCTTCGCGTTCGCAGGTGGCGAGGGCGGCGGCGGCGTCGATGCCGTCGACGACGGCGGCGCGGCCGCTCGGGCGGTGGACGATGAGCCACACCAGGTTGTCCTGGCCGTTGGGGACGGTCAGCACCTCGAGGGCGCCGTTGGCGATGGCGACGGGGGCGGGGAGGACGGTGACGACGTGCATGGGCGGACGATGCCCGAGGTCGGCGCGGACGGAAAGGCCGACGCGCCTTGACGAAGCGCGGTTCGCGCGCGAGCGTCGGCGCGTGTGGATCCCCTTGCTCGTCGGCCTGGCGGTCGGTCTCGCGGCGCTCATCCTGGTCACGTTCGTGAAGGAGCGGCGCTATCGGCTGCTGTTCAGCGACGTCCATCTGGGTGCCCTGGTCGAGGCGATGTCGGCCGCGGCGGCTGCGCCCGGGACGCCGGCGACGACATTCGGCGGCATCGGTCTGGAGTGGCGCGCGCTGAAGCTGCACGCGGCGCTGGTGATCACGCCGAAGGGTCGGTTGGCGCCCGAGGCGCTGCGCTTCCTGATGGGCGTGATGGCCGCGGCCATGCAGCGCACGCCGACCGCGGCGCTGGTGCTCGACGGCCGGCGTTACGCGCTGGTGGTGCCGGGCGGCGTGCCGGAGGTCGCGGGGACGGCGTTGGAGCCGACGTGGCGCGCGGCGGGCGTCGAGGCCATCCGCGGGCTGCCAGTCGTGCCGGGATCGCTCGCGGCCTGGGAGTAAAGCGACCGTTGCACGCTTCGAATGGGCGACCGGGGGTCGCAGTGGTTGAGGGGCAGGGGTAGGGGGAGCGAGGCAGGGCGCGCCGTTTCCAGGGCGCGACGGGGCCGGCCTCGGACGACGGGCTTGAGGGTGCGGAGCGTTCAGGGAGCGGCGGCGGCGGTCGTTGGTCGAGCTCAGGCCGGGGCCTCGGCCACCCGCGCTGCGAATATGACGCGCATCAGCCATGTGCCAAATGGGAATATGACGTCGCGCACGCCGGCGATGAAGCGCAGCTTCGCCGCGTCGTGCCGCTCCACGAAGCGGCGCCGCTCGGCGAGATACTCGTTGCGATGCGCGATATCCGTCGCCGCCACCGTCGGCCGCCGCCGCCCCCGCTCCTCCTCCGAGCCCGCCTCCGCGTTCCAGTCGAGCGTCCGCAGGTGCGCCAGCCCCGCGAACCGACGCCCCGACGCCCGCACGCGCTGCCGCGCGGCCGCCTCGCGCTGCGCCACCAGCTCCGCGAGCTCCCTCCCGAAGCGCTCCGGCCCGTCCACCGCGCACCACGGCGGCGCCACCAACTCCAGCGTGGCCGTCTCCGGATACGTCCCCGCCTCGCTCTCGAGCGCCGCCGGACGCCGATATTCCTGCCACTTGCCGATGCCGTTCGGAGTCGTCCGGAAGCCCGGCCACTCGCGACCATGCTCCACCAACCCGGCAGCCACCGGATTTGCCAAATCATAGGCCGCCATCGACAATGTCACATTCGCGTCCAACATCACCTGGTAGTGGGGCTCGCGCGCGTCCCACACGGCCCCCTCGCGCCGCCGCATCGCGTTCACGACGCGCGCCATGGCCGCGTTGAGCTCGTTCATGAGCTTCGGCAGCCGCCCCGAGCGGTCGACCAGCACCAGATGATAGTGGTTCGACATGACGATCGCCGCGATGACCCCCACGTCGTTCGCCGCGGTGTAGTGCGCCAGGAGGTATCCGAACGCCTCCCTGACCCACCCGTCCGGCCGCAGCAGGAACTTGCGCGCGACCGTGCGTCGCGTCACCGACACCACCACGCCTGGCACAATCGGACGGGGCTTCGACATCTCGACCTCCGTCCTCTCAAGTTCCCGCGAGCCCCCTTTTTGATCCGGATTTCTTCGCCGCGAGGGCGAGCGTCCTACGGAGACGGGGCGCTCGGCCGTCGCCAGGCGATCCTCGCCCTCTCCACGCCACGCCCGCCGACGCCGTCCTCGGGTCGCCCCGGAGCGTGCGCCTTCGCCGCCGCGCTCACTCGGCGAGCGACCTCAGAGCTCGATGCCGGTGAACGTCGCGGCCAGGCCGCGCAGGAAGTCGCCCAGCTCGGGCTGCACCGCGGTGGCCTGCGCCAGCTTGCCGGCGAGGTACGGCCTCACCAGCGCCAGCAGGTCGCCGCTCGGCGCGACCGCGGCACCGATGAGCTCGAGGATGCGCGCCTTGAAATCCAGGTCGGCGAACAGCTCGGGCTGCCGCGCTGCGGCCTGCAGGAGCTCGCCCACGACCCACAGCCGCGCCACCTGGCCGAGCGGCTCCCTCTCGAGGGACATGGCGCCCGTGTGCGACAGGGCGAAGCCGACGATGGAGTCGGCGGCCCTCGGGGTTCCGGACGTACATCGCGACTGCGCGACCAGCGACCGAGCGCGTCGATCTTCGCTTGCTGGTCCGACGTGACCAGACCGTAGCGCGGATCGATCCCGGCCGCCGCCCTCGTGGCGCATCACGACGGCGCGGCAGGCATCGGTCGCCGCCGGTGCCCGATCCTTCGCCGGGCCGCCGCCGTTTGTCGCGCCCCGGCCTGCCCCGGTCACCTGGGCCGCCGCCCGCGTCAGAACGCCAGGCCCAGGCCGGCGAACGCCCCGCGCTCGGCCAGGAGCGCGCCCTCCACGTGCAGCGACAGCGCATCGGTCACGGCCAGCGCCAGCCCGGCCGCCAGCTGCACGTGCGTCTTGTCGCCGCCGGCCGCGCCGCCCCAGAGCGCCGGTCCGCCGAAGAGGCGCACCGAGGCGTACGGTGTAAGTCGACCGAAGAAGGTGCGCGACACGGTGGCCGACGCGCGCGCATCGAACGTCAGCCAGCGGTCGTCGAGCGGGCCAGCGCCGACCTCGGGCGCCACCGAGGACCAGGCCACGCCGAGCTGCAGGCCGAGCGTCAGGCTCACCGCGTCGCGCGGCGCCGACAGCACGCGCCAGTCGAGCGACACGCCGACGACCAGGCCCGGCTCGATGGCGTAGGTCTGGCCCTTGGCCGCGAGCTCGCCGGCGACGATGCCGCCGAGCTTCACGCCGTAGGTCAGCGTGCCCACCTCGCGCGCCGCGCCGACCACCAGCAGCACCTCGTGCAGGCTCGCGTCGAAGGCCGGGCCGTCGCCGGTGAAGCGTAGACGGGTATCGAAGAAGCCGCTCGACACCGCCAGCTGCCAGCGCCGCTCGGGCCCCTCATCCGCGCCGGGCGCGCCGCGATCCTTGCCCGCCGGACCGACGGGCGCCCCGCAGCCTCAGGCGAAGGCCTCGTCCTGGGTCACGCGCTGCACCAGCAACGCCGCCACGACGCACACGCCGAGGGCGCCGGCGATCCGGCCCAGCAGCGACAACGACCCGACGATCGCCTTGCCCATGGGCCTTGGCTCGTCGATCGGCGCCGCGAAGTCAAGCCCACAACCTGAACGCTTGTGCGGTATGGGTCGTCTGGGCATGATGCCCGCCATGCTGCTCACCCACGCCGCCGCGCTGACCCCGTTCGGACCCGCCACCCGGGCCTGGTTCGAACGCGCGTTCGCGGCGCCGACGCGGGTGCAGGCCGAGAGCTGGCAGGCGATCGCGTCACGCGAGGACGCGCTGCTCATCGCGCCCACCGGATCGGGCAAGACGCTGGCCGCGTTCCTGGTCGCCATCGATCGCCTGGGCCGCGCGCCGCGCCCGGAGATCCCGGGCTGGCGCGCCATCTACGTGTCGCCGCTCAAGGCCCTGGTCTACGACGTCGAGAAGAACCTCGGCACGCCGCTCCGGGGCATCGAGGTCGTGGCCCAGCGGCTCGGTTTGCCGTTCCGCGGCCTGCGCGTCGACGTGCGCACCGGCGACACGCCGGCCGCCGAGCGCCGGCGCATGGCGTCGGACCCGGGCGACATCCTGGTCACCACGCCCGAGTCGCTGTTCCTGCTCATGACCTCGGACGCGCGCCGCCACCTGGCGCGCGCCGAGACGCTCATCGTCGACGAGATCCACGCCATCGCCCCGACCAAGCGCGGCGCGCACTGCATGCTCACCATCGAGCGTCTCGATCAGATGATCCGCGACGACGGTCGCCAGCTCCAGCGCATCGGCCTGTCGGCCACCGTGCGGCCGGCCGCCGAGGTGGCGCGCTTCCTGTCGGGCGGCGCGCCCTGCACCATCATCGATGCGGCCGAGCCCCCCAAGCTCGACCTCCAGATCATCGTGCCGGTCGACGACATGACCAAGCCCTGGCTCACGCTGGCGCTCGCGCCCGGGCCCGACGTCGATCCTTATAATGGCGCCAACGATGCTGGCGCGGCCGCCGGACCCGACGCCGACGCCGAGCGCAGCGGGCCGCTCCTCGGCATCGGTGCGCGCGACCTGACGCCGCAGGAGCGCACCTCGCTGTGGCCGGCCATCGAGCCGAAGATCCTCGAGCTGGTGCTGGCGCACCGCTCGACCATCGTCTTCGTGAACTCGCGCGGCCTGGCCGAGCGCCTGGCCGAGCGGCTCAACACGCTGGCCATCGACATGGGCCTCGCCGCCGCCGACGGGCCGGCGCTCGTGCGCGCGCACCACGGCTCGGTGGCGCACGCGCAGCGGAAGGACATGGAGGAGGCGCTGAAGTCGGGGCAGCTGCGCGGCATCGTCGCGACCAGCTCGCTCGAGCTCGGCATCGACATGGGTGCCGTCGATCTGGTGGTGCAGGTCGAGAGCCCCGACTCGGCCGCGCGCGGGCTCCAGCGCGTCGGGCGCGCCGGCCACCAGGTCGGCGAGACCTCGATCGGCAAGATCTTCCCCAAGCATCGCGGCGACCTGGTCGAGGCCGCCGTGATCGCGCGCCTCATGCTCGAGGGGCGCATCGAGTCGCTGGCCATCCCCAAGAACCCGCTCGACGTCCTGGCCCAGCACGTCGTCGCCATGTGCGCGGTCGACACCTGGAAGGTCGCCGACGTGCTGGCGCTCGTGCGCCGCACGGCCAACTTCAAGGACCTGAGCGACGACGTCTTCATGTCGGTGCTCGACATGCTCACCGGCCGCTTCCCCTCGAACGAGGTCGCCGACCTGCGGCCGCGTCTCTCGTGGGACCGCGCCGTCGACTCGCTCACCGGCCGGAAGGGCACGCGCCTCCTGGTCGCGGTGAACGGCGGCACCATCCCCGACCGCGGCCTCTATGGCGTCTTCCTGGCCGGCGAGTCGGAGTCGACCGGCAGCAAGAAGGCGCGCCGCGTGGGCGAGCTCGACGAGGAGATGGTCCACGAGTCGCGGGTCGGCGAGACCTTCATGTTGGGCGCGTCGACCTGGCGCATCCAGGAGATCACGCGCGACAAGATCATGGTGACGCCGGCCCCGGGCGAGCCGGGCAAGATGCCGTTCTGGCACGGCGACGGCCCCGGCCGCCCGGTCGAGACGGGGCGCGCGCTCGGCGCCTTCGTGCGGACGCTCGGCGAGAAGGACGAGCTCGAGGCCGACCGCTTCTTGACGACGCACTACCCGCTGGACGAGCGCGCGCGGAAGAACCTCCTCGCCTACCTCGCCGAGCAGCGCGCCGCGACCGAGGTGCTGCCGAGCGATCGCCACATCGTCGTCGAGCGCTTCCGAGACGAGCTCGGCGACTTCCGCATCTGCATCCTCACGCCCTTCGGCGGCCGCGTGCACGCGCCGTGGGCGCTCGCGCTGGAGGAGGTCATCGGCACGCGCACCGGCCACGAGGTGCAGGCGCTATGGACCGACGACGGCATCGCGCTGCGCTTCGCCGACACCGAGAAGCCGCCGAGCTGGGACGAGCTCTGGATCGACCCGCTCGAGATCGAGGACCGCATCGTCGAGCGCCTCGGCACCTCGGGCATGTTCTCGGGCATCTTCCGCGAGAACGCCGCGCGCGCCCTGCTCCTGCCGCGGCGCTCGCCCGACGGCCGCGCCCCGCTCTGGCAGCAGCGGCTGCGCGCGCAAGCGTTGTTGGCGGCCGTCCGCCAGCACGCGAGCTTCCCCATCGTGCTCGAGACCTATCGCACCTGCCTGCAGGACATCTTCGACGTGCCGGCGCTGAAGGATCTCCTGCAGTCGATCGAGCGCCGCGACGTGCGCGTGCACGAGGTCGAGACGAGCGCGGCGTCGCCGTTCTCGCGCTCGCTCGCGTTCGCCTACGTCGCGGCCTACATGTACGAGTACGACAACCCGGTCGCCGAGCGGCGCGCGCAGGCGCTGACGCTCGACCGGAACCTCTTGCGCGAGCTGCTCGGGCAGGAGGAGCTGCGCGACCTCTTCGATCAGAAGGTGTTGGACGAGGTCGAGCACGAGCTGCAGGGCCTCGTCGCACCGTGGCGCGCGACCGACGCCGATCGCCTGCACGACCTCGTGCGGCGCCTCGGGGCGCTCGACGACGACGAGGTCGCCGCGCGCTCGGACGGAGACTGGCGCGCCTGGATCGACGCGCTCGGCAAGGCGCGGCGCGTGGTGTCGATGCGCATCGTCGGGCGGCCGCAGTGGGTCGCGGTCGAGGACTGCGCGCTCTACCGCGACGCGCTCGGCGCCGTCCCGCCGGGCGGCCTGCCCGACGCGCTGCTGCTCGAGACGGCGCGCCCGGTCGAGGGCCTGGTCCTGCGCTACGCCAGGTGCCACGGCCCCTTCACCGCGGCCGAGGCCGCGCGCCGGCTGGGCCTGCCGCTCGACGTCGTCGACACCGCGCTGACCGGTCTCCGCGCGCAGGGCCGCATCGTCGACGGCGCGTTCCGACCGGCCGGCCACGGCCGCGAGTGGTGCGAGGCCGAGGTCCTGCGCCGCATCCGTCGCCGCATGCTGGCGGTCTTGCGGCGCGAGGTCGAGCCGGTCGACGGGCCGACCTTCGCGCGCTTCCTGGCCGGCTGGCAGGGCGTCTCGGAGCCGCGCGGCGGGCCGACGCGCCTCAACGAGGTGCTCGAGCAGCTGGAGGGCGTGGCGCTGCCGTTCTCGGAGTGGGAGGGCCGCATCCTGCCCGCGCGCGTGAAGGGCTATCAGCCGCGCATGCTCGACGAGCTCGGCGCCATGGGCCTCGTCGTGTGGGTGGGGCAGGGGGCGCTCGGCGCCAAGGACGGACGCGTCGCGCTGTATCGGCGGGAGGCCGCGGCGCAGCTCCTCGAGCTGCCGGTGCTGGGCGACGGCGGGGCCTTGCCGTCGCCGCTCCACACCGCGCTGCACGCCGGGCTCATGGCGCGCGGCGCGGCCTTCTTCGGCGAGCTGGCCGCGCGCGTGGCGTCGTCTGATGGCCTCGGTCGCCCTTTCGTTCCGCCCTCCGATGCGAGGCTCCGCCTCGATCTTCGCCCGGAACGAGCCGGCGGCGGCGACCTCGGGGTGGCGCCCGCGCCGACGACCACCGAGATGGTCGCCGCGCTGTGGGACCTCGTGTGGCTCGGGCTCGTGACGAACGACACGCTCATCCCGCTGCGCGGCCTGAAGAAGGTGGGCGACCTCAAGAGCGACAAGGGGCGCCTGTCGTCGGCCGCGCTGGCCCACACCGTCGGCGGCCGCTGGAGCCTCGTCCAGGACCTCGTGCCGGTCGAGCCCGCCGGCACCGCGCGCGCCGTGGCCAAGGCCGGCAGCCTGCTCGCGCGCTATGGCCTCGTGGCCAAGGAGCTGGTCGAGGTCGAGCAGATCGCCGGCGGCTTCCAGCGCTTCTACGAGGTCCTGCGCGGCATGGAGGACGTCGGCAAGGTGCGCCGCGGCTACTTCCTCGAGGGCCTCTCGGGCGCCCAGTTCGCGCTCCCCGGCGTGGTCGATCGGCTGCGCGCCGCGCGCGACGCCGAGATCGGCGCCGCCGCCGAGCCGATGCGCGTCATGGCCGCGACCGATCCGGCCCAGCCCTGGGGGCAGGTGCTCGACTGGCCGGCGACACTGCGCCCGGCGCTGGCCCCACGCCGGCAGGCGGGTGCCTCGGTGGTGATGCAGGCCGGCGTGCCGCTGCTCTGGGTCGCGCCCAAGGCCGCCAAGCTCCTGTCGTTCCCGGCCGCGCGCGAGGACGACGCGCGCGCCATCGCCGCGCTGAGCGCGCTGTCGGCGCTGGCCGCGACGTCGTCGCGCGTCTTCGCCATCCAGGAGGTCGACGGCGAGCCGGTGCGCGGCTCGCGCTGGGAGCCGCTGTTCCGCTCGGCCGGCTACGTCGGCGACTACCGCGCGCTGCTGCTCGCGCGCGGTCGCGCATAGTTCCCTTGTACCGGGGCGCGACTCGACCTATGCAGGTCACGTCCGGTGCAAGCGCGCCGGCACATAAGCGGGGGTGCTGATGCGCGATACCGAGCCTGCCGTGCTCATCGTCGAGGACGATGGGGTCGCAGCCAGCGGCATCGCGGACATGCTGCGCGAGCTGCACTGCGGCGTCGCGGGCGTGGCGACCTCGTGGGCCGAGGCGCTGGCGCGGGTCGGCCCGTGCCCCGACGTGGTCCTGCTCGACGCCGATCTCGCCGGCGGCGCCGAGGGCGCCTGGGCCACCGACCTCATGCGCCAGCGTTGCGACGCGCCGGTCATCCTGCTGGCCGGTGCCGACCGCGAGCGCGAGCAGGCTGCCGCGCTCACGCTGGCGCGCCATCGCCACCCCGATGCCTTCGTCATCACGCCCGGCGCCGCCGGCGACCTGCGCGTGGCCATCGACGTCACGATCCACAACCACGTTGTGCAACGGCAGCAGCGCGTCGAGGAGGCCTCGCGCCGGCGCGCCGAGGCGCAGTTCCGCGAGAGCTTCGAGCACGCGCCGATCGGCAAGGCGCTGGTCGGCCTCGACTTCCGCTTCCTGCAGGTGAACCGCGCGCTGTGCGCCATGCTCGGCTTCGAGGCCGGTGAGCTCGCGCACGAGACCGTCTCCTCGCGCACCCACCCCGAGGACGTCCAGCTCCACCGAGAGCTCATCGGCGCGCTCCTGCGCGACGACATCCCGCGCTTCCGCATGGCCAAGCGCTACCTCAGGAAGGACGGCTCGACGCTGCACGCCGAGGTGCACGTGTCGCTCGTGCGCGGCGATGACGGCGAGCCGCGCCACTTCATCGCCCAGATCGTCGACATGACCGAGACGCGCCGCCTGCAGGGCGCGATCGAGCGCCAGGGCCAGATCTCGCGCAGCATTCTCCGCCACCTGCCGCACAGCGCCGTCTTCAAGGTCGACGCCGATCTGCGCATCGTGTCCGCGGCCGGGCCCGACCTCGAGCGCCTGCTCGACGCGGCCGGTCTCGGCGACGAGCAGAGCGTCATCGGCCGCAAGGTCGCGGAGGTCTTCAGCGCGCCCGGCGGCATCGACCTCGTCACCATGCTGCGCGGGGCGCTCGCCGGCGCGGCCTTCGAGCGCGAGGTGCGCCACCGCGACCGCGTCTACGACCTCCACGTGCAGCCCTTGGCCAGCGTCATGGACGAGCGCCCGGCCGCGCTCGTCTTCTGCCACGACATCACCGACCGCGCGCGCTCGCACGACGCCGTCGTCCGCGACTTCGCGCTGCTCGACGCGACGCTCTCGAACATCCAGGTCGGCGTGGTGCTGCTCGATCACGAGCGGCGCGTGGTGGTCGCCAACGCCGCCTTCGCCGCCATCTTCGGCATCGACCCGGCCGAGCTCCGCAGCCACGGCAGCTCCGAGTGCTTCCGGCGCCACCTGGAGCGGCTGGTCGAAGACCCCCTGGACGTCGAGCGGGTGCTGGCGCCGCTGCCGGTCGGGGCCGAGACGCTGCGCCAGGAGATCGTCCTGGTGCGGCCGCGGCGCCGCGTGCTGCGGCGCGTGATCAGCGCCGTCCCCGTCCCGGGCGGGAACGGCTACGCCGTCGTGTGGGACGACATCACCGCCGAGCGCGAGCTCCACGCCGAGCGCGAGCGCCAGCTCGTCACCGACCCGCTCACCGGCATCGCCAACCGCCGCGCCGCCGAGCGCGCCTTCGAGGTCGAGCAGGCGCGCCTCACGCGGAGCGGCGGCTCGCTGTGCCTGGCGCTGCTCGACGTCGATCGCTTCAAGCGCGTCAACGACGAGTACGGCCACGTGGCCGGCGACCAGGTGCTGCGGCAGGTCGCTCAGGTCATGGTGCGGCTCGCGCGCAAGACCGACACCGTCGCGCGCTGGGGCGGCGAGGAGTTCGTGGCCATCCTGCCGGCGTCGTTGCTCGGCGCCGCGGCGTTCTGCGAGCGCGTGCGCCGCGCCATCGCCGAGGGCGTGAACTACCCCGGCCTCGACGAGCTCACGCTATCGGCCGGCGTCGTCGCCGTGGGCGAGGGCGACAGCCTGCCCGAGGTGATCCGCCGCGCCGACGAGCGGCTGTACGCGGCCAAGCACGCGGGCCGGAACTGTGTCCGCGCGTGAGGGCGGGGCGCCCGCCGGGGCGTGCCCCGCGGCGATGGCGCGCAGCTCGTCGCCCGACATGGTCTCGCGCCGCATGAGCTCGGCGGCGGCGGCGCGGAGCGCCGGCATGCGCTCGCCGAGCAGCGTCGTCACGCGCGCGTGCTGCGCGTCGAGGATGCGCGCCACCTCGGCGTCGATGCGGCTCCGCACGCGATCGCTGTGGTGGTCCTCGCCGAGGTCGCTGTCGATCCACAGCGGGTGGCGCTCGGGCTCGAAGCTGACCAGGCCGAGGTCGGCGCCCATGGCGAAGGCGCGCACCATCGAGGTGGCGATGTCGGTGGCCTTGCGCAGGTCGTCGCGGGCGCCGGTCGAGGGCTCGCCGAAGCACAGCTCCTCGGCGACGCGGCCGCCGAGCATGACGGCGATGCGGTTCTCGAGCTCGCTCCGGGTCATGAGGAAGCGGTCCTCGGTCGGGCGCTGCAGCGTGTAGCCGAGGGCGGCGATGCCGCGCGGGATGATGGAGATCTTCTGCACCTGGTCGCTGCCCGGCAGCGCGGTCGCGACGAGGGCGTGGCCGACCTCGTGGTGTGCGACGCGCTCGCGCTCGAACTGGCTCAGCACGCGGTTCTTCTTCTCGAGCCCGGCCACGATGCGCTCGACCGCCTCCTGCAGGTCGCCGCGGTCGATGGCGTCGTGGCCGTGGCGCGCGGCCAGGAGAGCGCTCTCGTTGATGACGTTGGCGAGGTCGGCGCCGACCAGGCCGGGCGTCATCTGGGCGATGGCCTCGAGGTCCGCCGGGCGCGCGATGCGCGCCTTCTTGGCGTGGACGCGCAGGATGGCGAGGCGGCCCAACATGTCGGGGCGGTCGACCAGCACGTGGCGGTCGAAGCGGCCCGAGCGGAGCAGCGCCGGATCGAGCACCTCGGGCCGGTTGGTGGCGGCCATGAGGATGATGCCGGTGCGCGGGTCGAAGCCGTCCATCTCGACGAGCAGCTGGTTGAGTGTCTGTTCGCGCTCCTCGTGGGCGCCCGGGCCCGCCCCGCGTACCTTGCCCAGCGCGTCGAGCTCGTCGATGAAGATGATGCACGGGGCGCGCTCGCGCGCCTGGTGGAAGAGGTCGCGGACGCGCGCGGCGCCGACGCCGACGAAGAGCTCGACGAACTCCGAGCCGCTGATGGAGAAGAACGGCACGCAGGCCTCGCCGGCCACGGCGCGCGCCAGGAGCGTCTTGCCGGTGCCGGGCGGCCCGACCAGCAGGATGCCCTTGGGGATGCGACCGCCGAGCCGCGTCAGCGCCGCCGGCGCGCGCAGGAAGTCGATGATCTCGTGGAGCTCTTCCTTGGCTTCGTCGACGCCGGCGACGTCGTCGAAGGCGACCTTCACGTCGGTCTCGGCGTAGAGCTTGGGTCGGCTCTGGGCCATCGGCATCGAGCCGCCGATGCCCTTGCCGAGCGACTTGCCGATGGCCTGGCGCGACCAGGCGAAGAACAGGAAGAGCAGCACCAGCGGCAGCGTCCAGGCCAAGAGCGTCGCGAGCCACGAGCCGCCGGCGGGCTTGGTCCCGGTGGCCGGCACGGCGGCGCGCTCGAGGTCCTCGAGGAGCTTCGGGTCCTCGATGCGCACGGTCTCGATCGAGTGGCCGTCCTTCAGCTTGGCGACGATGACCTCGGGCCCGACCGAGACCGACTCGACCTCGCCCTTGCGCAGGTGGTCCTTGAGCTCGGTGTAGGCCACGCGCGCGTCGCCGCCGTCGCTGGTCGCCGCCTGCTCGATGAACACCAGCAGGAGGGCGCCGACCGCGACCAGCCCGAGGGCGCGCCACAGGCTGCCCCGCCCTTGGTCACTCCGTTCCGGCGAGCGTGGGTCCACGCGCTGCGATGCTGCAGCGCGCGTGCCAGCTCACTCTCAGGCCTCGCCCTCGGGCGGCGTGGCCGCGGGCGCGGCGCTCGGCGCGTCGGTCGCGGTCGGTGCCGCGCCGGGTGCCGCGGGCGGCCGGGCCACCGCCGGTCGACTCAGCGTCGGCGGTCGCGCGACGGGCGGGCGCGCGAGCGGCGGAGCGATCGGTGCGGCCGCCGTGGGCGCCTTGGCGATCGGCGCAGGGCCTTGGCGATGGGCGCAGGTGCCTTGGCGATCGGCGCGGGCACCTTGGCGATCGGCGCGGGCGCCTTGGCGATGGGCGCCGGCGCCGCGATCGGCGGGCGCGTGAGCGGGGCCTTCAGCGCCGTCGGCGGCGGTGCGATGGGAGCCGGCGCCGCGGTCGCGGTCGCGGCGGGCGCGATCGCAGCGGGTGCGGCCGGCGCGGGCGCTGCAGGTGCAGCCGGCGCGGGCGCGACCGCGGCCTTGGCGGCCGGTGGCGCGGCGATCGGCGGCGGCTTGAGCGGCGCCTTGGCGATCGGCGGCGCGGTCGCGATCGGCGCGGACGGAGGTCGAGCGATGGGCTTCGCGGGCGGCGCCGCGATGGCCTTCGCGGGCGGCGCCTTGGCCGCCGCCACGGCCGGCGCGGCCAAGGCTGGCGCGGGTGCGGGCGTCGCCACCACGACCGGCTCCACCTTCGCGGCCTCGACCTTCGCGGCCTCGACCTTCGCGGCCTCGACCTTCGCGGCCTCGACCTTCGCGGCCTCGACCTTCGCGGCGGCGGCCTGTTCGGCGGCCGCGGCTTCGGCAGCGGCGGCTTCGGCGGCCGCCTTCTCGGCCGCGGCCTTCTTGGCGGCGGCGCGCTCGAGGCTGGCCTTGTGCGCCGCGACGCGCGCCGCCGACTCGGCCTTGTCGGCGGCGGCCTTGGCGGCCATGCGCGCCGCGTACGCCGCGGCGGCTTCCTCGGCCGCCAGGCGCTCGGCCTCGGCGGCGGCGGCCTGCTCGGCGGCGGCGCGCTCGGCCTCGGCCTCGGCACCGGCCGCCTCTTCGGCGGCCTGCTCGGCGGCGACGCGTTCGGCCTCGGCGGCCTCGGCGGCGAGCCGCTCGGCCTCGGCCATGGCCGCTTGTTCCGCGGCGACGCGCTCGCCGGCCTCCCTGCGCCTCGCGCTCGGCGCGCTCCGCGCTTCCTGAGCCTCGCGCTCGGCGTGCTCCGCCGCTTCCTGAGCCTCGCGCTCGGCGCGCTCGGCCGCTTCCTGCGCCTCGCGGGCCTCGCGCTCGACGCGCTCGGCCTCCTCCTGAGCCTCCTGGGCCGCGCGCTCGATGGCCTCCTGCGCCTCGCGCTCGGCGCGCGCAGCCTCCTCGATCGCGGCGCGCTCGGCGGCCTGCTTGCTCAGGAGCTCGAAGGCCCGCGCCGCCTCGTACTCGGCGCGCAGCTTCTCGACGCGCGCGCGCGTCTCGGCGGCCGCGGTCATGCGCTCGTCGAGGCGCGCCGGCATCGAGAACAGCTTCTCGATGGCGCGCACCACGCCGATCGGGCTCGAGCGCCACACGCCCGGCGTCACGCGGATGAGCACCCAGCCCTGGCGCTGCCAGAAGCGCCGAGCCCACAGGTCGCGCACGAAGGTGTCGGGCTCGAGCATGAAGCGCGTCGACTGGATGGCCACGCGCGCCGCGCTCTTCGGCGTCGGCGCCAGCGTCATGTCGGGCGCCACCGGGCCCGGCAGCGGCTCGAGCGAGATGCCGAGCCCGCGCTCGCCGAACTCCTCGGCGATGCGCTCGCGCACCACGTCGCCGACGCCGGCCATGGGCTCGGGCGCGGCCACGGTGATGCCGGTCGCGGTCGCGACGTCGGCCAGCGCGGCGCCGATGATGCGCTCGTCGCGCTGGGCCACGCCGTAGGTGTGAGCCATGAAGCCGGCCAGCAGCTTGGCCCCCAGCTCGGGGCGGCGCGTGGCGTCGATGGCCGCGTCGTGGAACGACGCGATGAGGTGGATGCCGTAGCGCGCCCGCGCGATGACGCCGCTCAGGATGCCGTCGCCGTCGGGCGCCAGCAGCTGCCCGAGCTCGAGCTGCACGCGCTTCGAGCCCTCGGGCGGCGCCCAGGCGAGCGACATGATGAGGATGTCGCGCGCGTCGGGCGGCACCTCCTCGAGGTCGCCCACCACCAGCTGCTCGTTCTCGGGCCGCTCGCGGTCGGCGCGCAGGAGTGCTCGGAAGCTCTCGTCGTGAGCCGCCTTCTTGTCGATGAGCGCGCGGATGAGCAGCGCCTGCGCGCGCGTCCCCGTCACCACGCCGACGCTCGGCATGAACTCGCCGATTTTGTCACTCAGCACGTCGGCGATGCGCTCGACCACCTTGTCGGCCTCGGCCTGGTTCTCGCCGTCCTTCCAGCGGCCGTCGACCTTCAGCCAGTGCAGCCCCTCCGAGCGCGCCAGCTCGCGCTTCTCGCAGTCGGGCGCCAGCTGCACCGTGTCGGCGTACCAGCCGGCGTTGGGCAGCTCCCACATCTCGTCGCGGCGGACGCCCCAGCCCCAGCGCAGGCTCGTCGTCGGGAACGCGCCCATCGCCACCGACAGCGCCGACGGCTCGCTCGCGCCGGGGATGAGCGGCCGCGGCGGCGCCTGCAGCGGGTCGCCCAGGAACAGCATGCGCCGGCCGCGGAAGAGCGCCGGCAGCACCGCGTCGACGGACGCGCGCTGCGCCTCGTCGATGATGATGAGGTCGAAGGTGTCGCGGTCGCGCGGGAAGATCGACGCCACCGCGTCGAGCGGCACCAGCCACACCGGCCGCAGCTGCGCCAACCCGCGCTTCCAGTGGCGATCGACCAGCTGCTTCAGCGTGGCGCGCATGCGCTTCCGGCCGACCTCGCTGATGATCTTGGTGAGGTCCTGCCGCTGCGCCTCGACGTCCATGAGCGCGCCCAGCCGCTCGCGCCAGCGCGCCGCGGCGAACACCGCGCGCGCGTCCTCGAGCTGGCTCATGGTCTCGGCCAGCGCGCGCAGCTCGCGCGGATCGACCAGCGCCGCCTCGATGCCCGAGCCGCCCCAGGCCTTGATGCGCAGGTTCCGCCAGCCCTCCTCGACGGCGCGCCGGCACGCGCGCACCGCCAGCTCCGGCGGCCCCGACCACAGGCGCAGGAAGCGGCCGACGAAGGGCAGGAGCGGCGCCGTCGTGCGATCGAGCAGCGCCACCTTCGGCCCCTCGGCGCGCGTCCCCGCCACCGCCGCGAGCCGCTCCTCGGCCTCGTGGGGCACGTCGCGCGCGAAGACCCGCACCTCGTCGTACCAGGCCTTGGCGATGTGCGGCTCGAGCGGCTCGAGCGCCGCGTAGACCGCGGCCAGCGCGTCCTTCCGCGCCTGCTCCTCGGCCACGCCGGTGAGGAACGGCGACATGGCCCGGCGATACGGCGGCGCGCCGACCCAGTCGGGCCGGCTCGGGACGCGCGGCCCGAACGACTCGACCAGCAGCGCCTCGGCGTCGGCCTCCTCGAGCGCCTTCTCCAGCCGCTCGACCATGGCCATCAGCACGTCGGGGTCGCCGACCTCGGCCAGCGCGAACGCCGGCAGATCGGGCAGCGTCAGGACGAGCTTCTGCCAGGCCGCCGCCTCGCGGTGCAGCGCGGCCAGCGGCGCGGCCTCCTTCGGCGTCTCGGGCGGCAGCGTCGCCAGGTACTTCTCGGGCAGCTTCTTCAGCGACCAGTAAGCCGGCGTGAACACGCGCAGCCCGCTCGTCTCGTGCTTGTGGAGCTTGTCGAGGTTGGCGATGCGCTGGGCCAGCTCGGCCGGCGCCAGCGCCACCAGCTCGGCCGGCACGGCCGTCCGCTCGGCCGCCTCGGCGCGCAGCTCGGCCACGAACTGGCGGTGCTCGTCGGTCGGCGCCGGGCTGTCGTCGAGCCACTGGCGCACCTCGGCGTGGATGCGCAGGCGCTCGGGGTCGTCGCACAGCGCCAGCTCGACCATCGGCCGCGCGCGACCGATGACCGGCCGCAGCCGATCGAGCTCGACCGGCAGGAGCGGGCCGCTCAGGTCCGACCACGCCGCGATGGCCTTCCGCGCGCGCGCCACCTGATCGTAGAAGGCGCGCACCGCGGCGTCGTCGAGCTCGGCCCAGTCGGTGCGCAAGGCCAGCGGGTGCGGCGTGACGAACTCGGCCGCGTGCGGCGCGAGCTGCTGGATGTCGTCGAGCGCCTGCTCGAGGTCGTGCGGGCTCACGCCCTCGACGTCGTCGGTGAGGTCGGGCAGCTGGTCGATCGGATCGACCAGCGCGTGCTCGTCGATGAGCGCCAGGCCGAGGTAGCGCTGGTCGGTGCCGGCCAGCACGTCGTAGGCCTGGTCGGCCGCGCTGATGCGCTCGTGCAGCGTGCGCTCGAGGCCGCTCACGACCTCGGACTCGGGCGCCGCCGACTTCACTTCGTCAAGGGTATTGACGATCGGATCGAGCGTCTCGTAGAGCGACGTGCACAGCGGTCCGCGGTCGCGCCACGGGTCGAGCACCATGGCCAGCGGCTCGCCGAGGCCGCGGTCGCTCAGGCGCTGGTGCACGTCGTCGAGCGCGCCGCGCCCCGCGCTGGCGAACAGCACGCGGTCGCCGCGCTGGATGGACGCCGCGATGAGGTTGGCCACGAGCTGCGACTTGCCGGTGCCGGGCGGGCCGACGACGCACAGGCCGCCTTCCTTGATGCCCTCCATCACGCGCAGCGCGTCCTCCTGCCACGGGTCGGTCGGCAGCACCTGCCAGCGCCGGAGCGCCCCGAAGGCGCCGCGGTCGTCGGCCGCGCGGGCCGGCGCGCGCCCGGCGCTGCCCGGGTTCTGCGGATCGACGTCGAGCAGGGTGGCGGCGCCGGCCAGCGTGAAGGCGTCGAGCGGCGAGCCCAGCACGCTCTCGATGTCGGCGGTGACGCCGGCCTCGAGCATCGACAGGCGCGCCAGGACGACCTGGTGCTGCAGGCGGAACTGGCCCGGCGGGATGAGCGCCATGGCCTTCTCGTCGTAGCGGTCGAAGCGCGACGGCTTCTCGGGCAGCGTGGCGGAGGTGTCGGCCAGCGTCACGCCGGCGCGGTTGAGCGTCTTGGTGAGCCCCTGCCAGGTCGGGTCGTCGGCCTTGAAGAGGCCGTCCTCGTCGTGGGCCAGGAAGTCTTCGTAGGTGAGGCGCACGCGCGTCATGCGCCGGAAGTGCGCGGCCAGCGCCTCGTTCAGCCAGGGCGCGCCGCTGATCTGGAGGAGCCACTGCCAGTGCCCGCTGGCGGCGGGCTCGAGCGTCGCCGGATAGATGAAGAGCGGCGCGCGCACCGGCGTGCCCTCGGGCGTCCGGCCCTCGATCCAGGGGAAGCCCACCGCCAGGTCGTCGATGCCGTGCTCGATGCGCGCCACGCGCGCGGCCTGGCCGAGGGCACCCAGCGCCTCGCTGAAGACGCCCTCGCCGACCGGGCAGCACGGGATGGGCTCGGAGGCCTGGGCGCCGAGCGCGGCGATGACGGCGCCGAGCGGCCTCGGGCCGAGGCGCGAGAGGTCGATGGCGACGCCTCGCGTCTCGCCCATGAGGCAGAAGATCGGGCTGGTCGCGGTGAGAGCCAGGGTGCGATCACGCGTCGCTTCGAGGCGCGCTTTGCGATCGAGCATCATGCCGCGAGCCTAGCCTCACCGCGGCCGCCAGTCGAGGCCACCGCGCCGCCCGCCCAGCGTGGCCGCCGCGGCTCGCGATGGCGTCTGCGCGCGCTCAGAGCGCGTCGGCGTCGACCACCGTCTTCGAGTTGCACACGAGCTCACCCTTCTTCGACTCGGCGGCGTCGGTCGTGCAGGCCGCCTCGCTCAGCTCGTAGACCTTCGAGCTGAAGGTGTTCTCGATGTGGATGCCGGTCGCCGTCGGCGTGAGGCGCTGCTCGCTGAAGCCGAGCGAGCACTGGCCGCCGCCGGGCGACGCCGACGAGGCGGTCGTGAACCAGCCCGAGCCCGAGCGCTGGAGGAAGGTGAACTCGGGGAACGCCTCGGGGTCGCTGCCGCAGCCGTCGGCCGAGTCGCAGCCGATGACCTGCAGCGTCTTGACCCCGAGGAAGTCGGCGCTCTTCACGAAGAGGTGGGTGGTGTCGGTGACCGGCGCCGGCGTGCCGGTGCAGTCGCCCGACACCTCGGTGTAGCTCGTGACCTTATAGAGGCCGGTGAGCTTCGAGGCCGAGTTGGCGTCGTCGCCACAGGCGGGCGCGGCGGCCAGGGGGAGGAGCGCGAGGGCGGGGGCGAGGCGGGCGAGTCGCATGTCTTCTCCTGAGGTGTGGGCCCGGCCGGGCGTGCGGAGCCCCGGCGGGCCCGCCGTCTACGGCGTCAGCGGCCCGAAATTCAAACCGCTTCTTGGTCGCCAGCTACAATGGCCGTTTCGGACGGGACGTGATTGTGTGACAGCGCGCTGACTCCATCGTACCGTCGCGGGGGCCCCGGGTCCGGTCCGGGCCGGAACCAGGCGGGGGGCCGCCAGGAGCTAGCATGAACACCTCGCCCACGCGGCGGCCGCAGGCGCCGCACCTCAGCGTGGCGCCGACCCCGCGTCGCGTCGCCGATGTCATCGTCGACACCTTGCGGGATCTCGGCGTCGACCTCTTCCTCGGCGTCTGCGGCGGCGCCGTGTCGCCGATGTACGACGCGCTGCTCGACGCCAACGAGGACGTCTCGCGGAGCCCGGTCAAGGTCATCCACAATCGCCACGAGAGCGCGGCGCTCTTCATCGCCGCCGGCGCGTCGCTCATGGGCCGCCTGCCGTGCGTGCTGGTGACCTCGGGGCCGGGCATCACCAACGCCCTGACCGGCATCGCCTCGGCCTTCGCCGACTCGATCCCGCTCATCGTCATCGGCGGCGAGGTGGCCAAGAAGAACTTCGGCCGCGGCGCCCTGCAGGAGGGCTCGAAGTACGAGCTCGACACCGTCGCCATCGTGCGCTCGGTGACCAAGTACCAGGCGCCGATCCTCAACCCGCGCGCCGCGTCCTCGGTCGTGCGCCGCGCGGTGCAGACGGCGCTCTCGGGCCGTCAGGGCCCGGTCTTCCTGTCGCTGCCGCTCGACGTCGCCAGCGAGCGCGTCACGCCCACCGTCATCTCGTCGAACGTGGCCACCCACTTCGCCATCGACGACGCGCTGCTCGAGCGCGCCGCGGCGCTGCTCCGCGGCCACAAGAAGGGCCTCATCCTGGTCGGCTCGGGCGCGCGCCACCCGGTCGCGACCACGCAGATCCGCATCATGGCCGAGCAGCTGCGCATGCCGGTCATGACCACGCCCAAGGGCAAGGGCCTCTTCCCCGAGTCGAGCCCGCTCCACCTCGGCATCTTCGGCTACGGCGGCCACCCGTCGGCGACGAAGTACCTCGAGCAGGAGCCCGACATCGTGCTCGCCATCGGCTGCGGCCTCGGCGAGACCTCGACCAACGGCTGGACGCCGCTCATCCACGCCACGAGCTTCATCCAGATCGACATCGACAGCTCGCAGATCGGCAAGAACTACCACGTCGACATCGGCCTCGTCGGCGCCGCCCACCAGGTGCTCCCGTCCCTGCTCGCGAAGATCCGCGACTTCAACCCCGAGCAGCACTTCGACGGCGTCGTCGTGCACCAGCCGGAGCTGATGGATCAGGACCGGATCCCGCTCCACCCGGCCCGCGTCGTGAAGTTGCTCCAGACGTGCTTGCCTCATGACACGATCTTCACGTCGGACATCGGGGAGCATCTGATGTTCGCGCTGCACTATCTCAAGCTGGACCGGCCCGACTCGTTCATCGGCCACCTCGGGCTCGGCTCGATGGGCTCGGGCATCGGCTCGGCCATCGGCGCCAAGATGGCCGCGCCGAGCCGTCCGGTCGTGGGCATCTGCGGCGACTTCGGCTTCCAGATGTTCGGCATGGAGCTCGCGACCTGCGTCCAGTACGGCGTCGGAACCATCTTCGCCATCATGAACGACGGCCGCATGGGCATGGTCGAGAACGGCTTCGAGCGCGTCTACGGCCGCGGCATGCGCGTCGACGCGCCGGCCGTCGACTTCGCCGCCATGGCGCGCTCGGTCGGCGCCATCGGCATCACCATCCGCACGCCCGTCGACTTCAATCAGCTGACGCCCGAGCTCGTGCGCGGCGACGTGCCGGTGGTGCTCGACATCCACATCGACCCGACGGCGCGCTTCGCCGTCAGCGGTCGCGACCAGACCCTCGGGACGTTCGCGTCCAAGAACCCCTGAACCAGCCCATGCGCCGGTGATGGCCGCCAGAGCGGCCCACGCGGCGCGACCATTCGTACCGGGGCCGAGAGGCCTCGAGGAGCTGTCGATGCCCATCTCGATGTCCAACCCCGAGCTGTTCCCCAACGACACGGCCGCGCTGCCGACGCCGGGCTCGCCCGAGCAGGCGGAGCTCATCGCCGACGAAGAGCAGCTCGCCGCCGAGGCCTACCTCGACGCCATCAAGTCTTTCGATGCGCTGGCCGCCGAGATCTATCCGGAGGTCGCGCGCCACTGCAAGAACGCCCTCGACCAGGTCGGGCGCACGCGCGACCTGCGCATCCTCGACCTCGGCTGCGGCATCGCGCTCGAGATCCACGCCATCTGAAGACCGATGTGACGGTGAAGCAGCTCACGCTCAGCGACTTCTCGAGCGCCACGCTCGACCGCGCGCGCGAGCTGTCACCGACACGCCCGACTACCACAAGGTGAAGTCAGTCGACCTGGCGCCGATCGATCTGCTCGGGCCGCTGAAGGCCTCGAGCCGGGCTACGACCTCGTCGTCACCTGCACCGCCTCATGCACTTCCCGCGCGAGGACCATCAGCGCCTGTTCAACGAGATCCACGGGCTGCTCGCGCCCGGCGGCGTCTTCCTGTTCCAGTCGCGCTTCAAGACGCTCGAGCCGAACTGGAAGGGCAAGCATCATCGGCGGCATGCAGCGCCGCATGATCAAGGAGGGCGCGGCGCCGGGCCTGCGGCGCAGGCCGCGAACATCTCGCGCTTCCACCAGTTCCACGATCTCTACCGCGTCTACCACTGGCTCGAGAGCCGCCGGCTTCGGCTTCTTCGACTGCGTTCCGCCAGCGCTTCCTGGCCATGGGGTTCGTGGCGGTATGAAGAACGCCATCACAGCGGGGGCGCGATGAACGAGGTATCGTGCCGCAATCTCGGGATCTTCTTCCGGCTCGCCAAGCGGAACAAGATCCCGTACGCGCGCCTCACCGAGGGGCTCGACTACTCGCTCGAGCACCTCACCAAGAAGAGCGAGCGCATCGACTGGAATGCGTTCGTGCGCTTCATGTCGAACGCCGGCTCGTGTGGAACCACGACGAGCTCGAGGCGCTCGGACGCGGCTTCATGGAGTCGCCGTTCATCAAGCCCTTCGCCGTGATCGCCCGCCTGCTGTTCACGCCGCTCGAGCTCTATCGCTACTAATCGCGCCGACGGCGCCGGCCAGCAGCTCTTCGCCTGCATCCACCCCATCTTCGCCGAGCTCGACCAGCGCACCGTCATCGAGCTTCGAGATCGACGAGGGCTTCGCGCACTGCCCCGAGTTCTTCTACGTCTCGAAGGGCGGCATCGCCAGCTACCCGCGCGCTGGGCCTGCTGCACGCGCCAAGGTCACGATGAACCTCACCTCGCGCGGCGCGAGGTACTTCATCGAGATCCCCAAGGGCGGCGGCGTGCTGTCGATCGTCCGGCGCACGCTGACCCGGCCGTTCACGATCTGGTCCGCCGGCCGCGAGCTGAAGAACGCCAACGACGCGCTGCAGAAGCGCTATCGCGAGCTCGAGGCGGCGCGCGCCGTGCTCGAGCTGCAGGCCACCAAGCTGCGCACGGCGCACGCCGTGTCGACGCTCGTCTTCCGCAGCCTCGACGTCGATCGGGCCCTGGCCGACCTCGCCCACGCGCTGGTCGAGCTCGGCGGCTTCGCCGGCGCCGAGGTGTCGACGCAGCTCGAGCTGGGCGCGCAGATCGCCGACCGCCACGTCACCTACGGCATGCCCATCGGCGCGCAGGACACGAGCTACGACGCGCGCCTCGTCAGCCGCAACGGCCTCGAGACGCGGCTCCGCCTCGGCTACCCGAAGGGCACCGGCAGCTCGGAGCAGAAGGCGCTGGAAGAGCTCGCCGACTTCCTCAAGCCGGCGGTGCTGATGGCCGTCGACAACTCGCGCGCGGTGCTGGCGCTCGAGCAGAAGCAGCAGATCCTGAACCAGCGCCTCTTCGATCTCTCGCGCGCTCGCGAGGTGGCCGAAGAGGCCTCGCGCCTGAAGACCGAGTTCGTCGCCAACATGTCGCACGAGATCCGGACGCCGCTGAACGGCGTGTCGGGCATGATCCAGCTGCTCGAGACGACGCCGCTCGACGCCGAGCAGAAGGAGTACATCGACCTCCTGCGCCGCTCGGGCCAGAACCTGCTCGCCATCGTCAACGATATCCTCGACTTCTCGAAGATCGAGGCCGGCAAGATGACGCTCGACCTCGTCGACTTCGACCCGGCCGCGCTGGCCGAGGACGTGGTCGAGCTGTTCGCGGGCGAGGCCGAGAAGAAGAAGCTCGAGCTCGTGTGCGAGACCATCGTCGACCAGCCGCGCATGCTGCGCGGCGACGCGCTGCGCATCCGCCAGGTCATCACCAACCTGGCCAGCAACGCCATCAAGTTCACCGAGGTCGGCGTCGTCCAGGTGCGCGTGCAGGTCGAGTCCGCCGAGGTCCGAGCCGGCTGCGCATCGACGTCATCGACAGCGGCATCGGCATCGATCCGTCGCGCGCCCAGCGGCTGTTCGAGCCGTTCGTGCAGGCCGACGGCTCGACCACGCGGCGCTTCGGCGGCACCGGCCTCGGGCTGACCATCACGCGCCAGCTGGTCGACATCATGAAGGGCGAGATCCGCGTCACGAGCGAGCTCGGCAAGGGCGCGACGTTCACCGTCGAGGTGGCGCTGCCGGTCTCGCCGCTGCGCACGCGACCCGCGCTCGGACCCGCCCAGGCGGCCGCGCTCAAGGGGCGCCAGGTGCTCGTCGCCTCGGGCAAGGGCGCCACCGCCGACGCCATCGTCGGGGCGCTCACGCGCGCCGGCTGCGATGCGCGCGCGGCCGAGCTTGCGGAGATCGAGCTGATCGTCGCCGCGGCCGAGCCGCGCAGCGTCGCGGTGTTCCTCGACGAGGCGCTGTCGGCGGGCGGCGTGGTCGCGCGCCTGAAGGCGCGGGGCCCGGTGCCGGTCGCGCTGCTGCGCCTGCCGCCGGGCGCCACCCCGACCGGCGATCGCTCGCGCGCCGACGCCACGACGCCCTGGCCGGTGCGCAGCTCGCAGGTGGCGGCCACGCTGCACGAGGCCATCCGCGCCGTCGAGGAGAGCAGCAAGACGGCCGCGCCGCAGTGGCGCGAGCTGGTCGGCGAGGCCAACGCGTCCATGCCCTTCGACGTGCTCATCGTCGCCAGCGACCCCATCGGCCGCCGCATCGCCGCCCACCTGCTCGGCCGCGCCGGCGCCCGCGTCGAGTCGCTCGACGAGTGGCGCATGGCGCTGCCGCGCATGAGCGCGCAGCGCTTCGACGCGGTGCTGGTCGACCCCGACGCGCCGGAAGGCGACCTCGAGGCGGTGCGCGCCGCGCTCACCCACGCGCAGAGCGACCAGCGCGCGCTGCTCGCGACGCTCGGCGACGGCCAGATGCGGCTCGGCCTGTCGAGCGACATCGTCGTGCGCACGCCGGTCGACGAGTCCGACATCGCGCGCCTCGCGACCCAGGTGCGCCTGAACCGCGCGCCGCCGGCGAACCTCAGACCGCTGTGATCACGGGCCCCGCGGCCGCCTCGGAGGCGGTCGCGCGCGCCTCGCGCCGCGCCAGGCGCACGAAGCACACGGCCAGCGCGATGGCGTAGTGGCACATGATGGACGGCGTCGCGCCCTTGGCGCCGGGGAAGACGATCTCGGTCGTCAGCGCCAGCACGACGAAGGCCACCGTGCCGGTGACGACGTCGCCGGCGTGCTGGCGATCGCGCTCGTCGCGGGCCGTCAGCGCCACGCGCAGGCCGCCGAAGATCATGCCCCACAGGCCGATGTGATAGAACGCGCCGTAGGCCTCGAGCGCGTTGGTCGGGTTCGTGTAGATGGCGATGACGGCCTTGCACACGCTGCCGGTGACGAACAGCGGATCGAGCATGACCCACACGGTCAGCCCGCCCGCCAGCACCAGCGCGACCTGGCCGGCGCGGCGCCACAGTGGGCGCCGACGCGAGAGGCGCCACACGAGGAGCCAGCCGAGCGGCGGCAGCCACACCACGTCGGCGAACGCCAGCCGCGCCCAGATGGGCGCGTTGTCGCTGCCGCACACGGCGACCTCGATGAGCTGGTAGCCGGCCAGCAGCACGAGCAGCGCCGCGACCAGCCGCTGGACCTCGCGCCGCCCGGGCGCGCGCCACACCCACGCCGCCGCACCGAGCTCGAAGGCCGCGGTCGCGAGCGACAGGATGGGCGAGTACTCGGGCATGCTCGGCCGGGCTCAGGCGCGCGGCGGCAGCGAGTAGGTGAGGCTCGCCTGCGCCACCGGCCGCGGGTCGCCCACCGAGCGCATGACGACGTGGCCCACCGCCAGCGAGCGCCCGAGCTTCATGAGCTCGCAGCGCGCCACCACGTCGCGCGGCTCGGGGCGCCGCAGGAAGTCGATGTGGAGCGACGTCGTCACCGCCAGTGCCAGCGGCCCGAGGTGCGTCAGCAAGAGGAAGTACATGGCCGTGTCGGCCAGCGTCATGAGCGTCGGGCCCGACACCGTGCCGCCCGGCCGCAGCGTGCGCTCGTCGAACGTCAGCGTCAGCTCGAGCACGCCCTCCTCGATGAGCGTCACCTTGGTCGGGAACTCGAGCGCCTGCGGGAAGTGCTCCGACAGGAACCCCATCAGATCGTCGGCGGTCATCTTCGGCGTGAACGGCATCGGGGCTCCGGCGCTCACAGCGGGAGCGCGCGCAGCTCGGCGCGCATCTCGGTCGCGTCCTCGAAGCGCTTCTTGGAGGTCTTGGCCAGCGCGCGCTCGAAGAACGCCTGCCACGGCGCGAGCTCGCTCAGGACGCCCGGCGCGATGACCGACTCGAGCCGCGGGATGGGCGCGCGCAGGTGCGCGGCGTAGGTCTCGCGCCGCTCGTCGAAGCTGTAGGGGGCCTTGCCGACCAGCAGCTGCCACAGCACGACGGCCGCGGCGTAGAGGTCGGTGCGCGGCTCGAGCGCCAGGTCGAGGATCTGCTCGGGCGCCATGTACTCGGGCGTGCCGAGGATGCGCAGCGGCTGGGTCACGCGCGAGCCGCGGCGGCGCTCGGCGGCGACGACGTCGGCCGGCTTCAGCAGCGAGTCGACCGAGCGCGCGATGCCGAAGTCGAGGAGCTTCACCACGAACGGGTCGTCGTCGATGGCGGTGACGGCGAGGTTCGCCGGCTTCACGTCGCGGTGCACGTAGCCGCGCTCGTGCACCTGGTGCAGCGCGCCGAGCAGCTGCGCGATGGCCGAGCGCGCGCGCGGGGGCGGCATGGGTCCGCGCTGCACGAAGCGCGCGAGCGACACGCCCTCGAGGCGCTCCATCACCAGATAGAGCTCGGGGCCCTCGGGGCCCTCGACCTCACCGAAGTCGTGCACCGTGACGATGTTCGGGTGGGCCATGCGCGCCATGGCGATGGCGCCGCGCCGGAAGCGCTTCACGTCGTCGGGCTCGCGCTGGTGCGCCACGACGCAGAGCTTGACCGCGACGCGCCGGCCGATGGGCTCCTGCTCCGCCTCCCAGATGAGGCCATTGGCACCGCGGCCGAGCGGCTTCCGGAGCCGGTATTTGCCAGCCACGACGGAGTCGGTGCGATCGAGCGGAGCTTCGGGGGAGGGGAGCGCCAACGCCTGCCATCTTGTCGAATCCGCCGACGCCTGCAAGCGGTTTCCGAGCCGCGAACACGCGCGCGGGGAGGCCGTCGCGTCAGGTCTGATCGTCCACGCGGTCTTCTTTCAGGAGGAAGAGCTCGAAGTTGCCGGTGCCGTCGGCCCGCACCAGATCGGGGCGGATGCGGTGGTCCCTGAGCTTCCGGCGCAGGCGCGCGAGCGACGTGTCCCACTTCCGGCGCAGCGCCACGGTGTCGTCCTCGTCGGGCCAGATGTCCTTGGCGATGGCCTCCCAGCCGATCGGCAGCTTGATGGTCGCGAGCTCGGAGAGGATGCGCGCCGAGATGCCGTCGAGCGCCAGGCTCGGCTCGACCGAGCGATGGATGTGCACCGTGTCGTAGCGGACGATCAGGTGGATCGGCGCCTCGAGCCCGCCGATGGCGGCCGTCACGGCGTGCCCGGCCGAGCCGAGCGCCACGCCGACGGCGCGGAAGGTGCGGCCGTGCAGCTCGAAGCTGTCGCCAGCGACGAGCGGTCGCACCTCGCGCTCGGACGCGCCGGGCTGCCCGCCGCCGTCGAAGCGCACCATCCAGGCGAGGCCGTCGCTGAAGAAGGTCGCGTCGGCGTCGGTGAGCACGCCGGGCACGAGCTCGGGCCGCGGGCGCACACGCAGCGCCGACACGCCACCCAGGATCTGGCGCGCCAGCCCGTCGCCCTCGAGCGCCAGCACCTCGGCCGGCAGCACCAGATCGACCACCTCGAGCGCGATGTCGCGCGTCAGCTGGATGCGCATGCCCGGCACCAGCTCGACCTCGCTCTGGGCCTTGTCGGCCACCGCGAAGCGGCCGCGCAGGCCGAGCAGCTTGAGCGAGCTGCCGCGCAGGCTGACCATGGCGTGGGCCTCCGACACCGCCGGATCCTGGAGCGCCAGGGCTGAGGTCCACGAGCGACCGATGATGTCGCCCGGGCCGAGCTCGCGGACCTCGCCGTGATCGAGTCGAAAGCGAACAAACGCGCGCATGGTGGTGCACCTTAGCATGGCAGGCCGGCGCGACAAGGAGCATGTGCGGCCGCGCCGTCGCGCGGGATTGCATCGCCGGCGGCCGCGCGCCAGTGTCGCCGCATGACCAGCGCGCTGCCTCCGAGCCTCGCCGTCCACCGCGTCCACGCCGCCCTCGCCGGCCCGCCGAGCGCGCCGGCGCTCCTCTTCGGCCACTCGCTCCTGCTCGACGGGCGCATGTGGGAGGCCCAGGTGGCCGCGCTCGCGGCCGACCACTTCTGCATCAACGTCGACTTCCAGGGCCACGGTCGCGCCCGCCGCCCCGCCGCCGGCTTCAGCATGCGCGATCAGGCCGAGGACTATCGGCGCGTGCTCGACGCGCTCGGCGTGCGCCAGGCCATCGTGGTCGGGCTGTCGATGGGCGGCATGGCCGGCATGCACCTCGCCCTGGAGCACCCCGAGCGCGTGCGCGGGCTGGCCCTCTTCAACACCAACGCCGACGCCCAGCCGCTGCCGTCGCGCGCCCGCATCACGCTGCTCGCCGCCGCCGCGCGCGCGCTCGGGCTGGTGCCTTTCCTGCGCCGGCAGGCGCTGGCCGAGCTCTTCAGCCCGGCCTTCCGCGCGGCTCACCCCGAGGTCGTCAGGGCGTGGGACGAGCGCGTCGCGGCGCTCGATCGCACGAGCGCGCTGCGCGCCATCGACATGGTCATCAAGCGCCCGTCGATCGTGCATCGCCTCTCGGCCATCCGCGTCCCGACCATGGTGGTCGGCGGCCGCGACGACGGCGCCACGCCGCCCGGCTACGGCCGGCGCATCGCCCAGCGCATCGCCGGCGCCGAGTGGCACCTCCTGCCGTGTGGCCACGTTTCGGCGGTCGAGGAGCCCGAGCGCGTCACCGCGCTCATCCGCGCCTTCGCCGCGCGCGTGGCCGGCGTCACGCCCGCCGCAGGCGCTCGTTGATGCGGCCGGCCGCGGTCAGCGCCGCGGCCACCACCTGGTCCATGTTGTAGTAGCGATATTGCGCCAGCCGGCCCACGAGAGTGACATTTTCCAGCGCCTCGGCGCGCTCGCGATAGCGTCGATACAGCGCCTCGTTCTCGGCGCGCGGGATGGGGTAGTGCGGCTCGCCGGCCGCGGCCTGCGGATACTCGCGCACCAGCGACGTCCCCGGATGGACCTGCCCGGTCATGTGCTTGAGCTCGGTCACGCGGTAGTAGTCGAAGTCGTTCGGGTAGTTGATCTGGGCCACCGGCTGGGCCCAGGCCACGTCGGGCAGGTGCACGTGCTCGAAGCGCACCGAGCGGTATGGCAGGCGCCCGAAGGCGTGATCGAAGAGCGCGTCGATGGGCCCGGTCCACACCAGCTGGCGGAAGCGCGGCGCGCGGCCGGGCACGGCGTCGGCGCGACCGCCGGCAGCGCCCGCGGATATGACAAAATCGTCGAGCTCGAGGCCGCGACCGATCTCGAAGCTGAGTCGCGGATGTGACAAAATGCGCTCGAAGAGGCGCGTGTAGCCGTCGGCCGGCATGGCCTGGAAGCTGTCGTCGAAGTAGCGATCGTCGTCGTCGCTGCGGACCGGGATGCGCGCGGCCACGCCCACCGCCAGCTCCGACAGATCGAGGTCCCAGTGCTTCTTCGAATAGCCGCGATAGAAGAGCTCGCACAGCTCGCGGCCGACGGCGCCGAGCACCAGGTCCTCGCTGTTCCGCACCGGCTGCCGCGGCTCGCGCGCGGCGGCGAGCCAGGCGGCGGCGCCGGCCTGGTCGAGGGACTGGCCGGTCAGCATGTTGATGGTCGTGCGATTGATGGGAAATGGCACCAGCTGGCCGCGCACGAAGGCGCGCACGCGGTGCTCGTAGGGGCGCCACCCGGTGAAGCGCGACAGGTGCTCGACCACGCGCGGGGCGCTGGTGTGGAAGGCGTGCGGGCCGTAGCGGTGGATGCGGACGCCGGCCGCGTCGAGCTCGTCGAAGGCGTTGCCGGCGATGTGGCGGCGGCGCTCGACGGCGTGCACGCGCCAGCCCTCGTCGGCCAGCGCGCGAGCCACGGTGGCGCCCGCGAACCCCAGGCCGACCACCAGCACGTCGACGTCGGGCGGGCGCGGATCCACCCCCGACACATAGTCGCAGGCGAGGCGGGTCGTCCATTGCGGCACCGACGGGTGGCGGCGATCGGACGCGGCGCTATTGCCGATCGGGCCCTCGGGCCGGCCTGTGGCGCGGGTCGGCGCCGTCCCGGCCGGCGCGGCCGCCAAAAATCGAAGGCCGTTGAACCATTCACGAAGGCATTGCGTTCCTGGGCCGCGGCGCGTATCGATGCCGCGGCGCGCCCGGCGCCCCTCACGGCAGGGAGGGGATCGCGGCGCGGGCATCGCGTGGACGGCCGACCCAAGGGCGCGGTCAGCGGTGTGGCCAGCAATCTGGTTCCGAAATGAACGTCGCCACGGGTGGCGACCACGAGTGAGGAGAAACACGATGATGATGCGACAAATGGCCGTCCTGGTGCCAGCCCTGGTGTGGCTCGGCGCATGTGGCGGTGGCGGCGGTGGTGACAAGGGTGCCGGCGAAGGCAAGGCTCCCGAGGCGGCGAAGGTAGGCGCGGCAGCTGGCGCCGGTGCTCAGGGCGAGGCGGCCAAGGCGCCGGCGACCCCGGGTGCCGCGGCCCCGGCCGCGACCGGCTCGGCGACGGTGGCGGACCTGTTCGCCCCGGCCCCGAATGCCAAGGTCGACATCATCGAGTTCTCCGACTTCCAGTGCCCCTTCTGCAGCCGGGTCGAGCCGACGCTCACCGAGATCAAGAAGACGTACGGCGACAACCTGCGGGTGACCTTCCTGCACCAGCCGCTGCCCTTCCACAACATGGCCAAGGGTGCCGCGCTGGCCGGTGAGGCCGCGCGCGCTCAGGGCAAGTTCTGGGAGATGCACGACAAGATGTTCGCCAACCAGCAGGCGCTGAACCCGCCCGACCTGGAGCGCTACGCCGGCGAGATCGGTCTCGACATGGCGAAGTACAAGGCCGACGTCGCCAGCCCGGCGATCGCGGCGAAGGTCGAGCTCCAGTCGCGCATCGGCACGGCCGTCGGCGCGAGCGGCACGCCGTCCTTCTTCATCAACGGCAAGGCCCTCCAGGGCGCCCAGCCGGTCGACCAGTTCAAGGCGATCATCGACGCCGAGGTGGCCGAGGCCGACAAGGCCGGCCAGAAGGGCGACCAGTGGATCAAGGACCGCCTGAAGGCCAACAACGCCTCGCTGTTCGACTTCGTCGTCGGCGGCAAGCAGCCCCCGGCCGCCCCGGCGCAGGCCGAGCGCAAGCCGCCGCCCCCGGACCCGACCGTCTACAAGGTCGAGATCGACCCCAACGTCGACGCCTGGAAGGGCCCGGCCGACGCGCCGATCACCATGGTCCTCTTCTCGGACTTCCAGTGCCCGTTCTGCAAGAAGGTCGAGCCGACCCTCGCGCAGCTGATGAAGGACTACGAGGGCAAGATCCGCATGGTGTGGAAGCACAACCCGCTTCCCTTCCACAAGGACGCCATGCCGGCCGCCAACGCGTCGCTGTGCGCGCAGCAGCAGGGCAAGTTCTGGGAGATGCATGACAAGATGTTCGAGAACCAGCAGGCCCTCCAGCCCGCCGACTTCGAGAACTACGCGGGCCAGATCGGCATCGACGTCGCCAAGTTCAAGGACTGCTTCGCCAAGGCCGGCGACACGTTCAAGGACCGCATCGCCGCCGACATCGAGGAGGCCGGCAAGGTCACCGCGCGGGGCACCCCCAACACCTTCATCAACGGCCGCAAGATGACGGGCGCGCGCCCGGTCGACGACTTCAAGACGCTCATCGACGGCGAGCTCAAGAAGGCCCAGGGCCTCCTCGACAAGGGCATCGCGGCCGACAAGCTCTATGCGGAGATCATCAAGGACGGCAAGGTCTTCGAGCCGCTGGAGGCGAAGGTCAACGAGTTCAAGATCGACCCGGCGACGACGGCCATGGACGGGAAGAAGGACGCCAAGATCCAGATCGTCCTGTTCTCGGACTTCCAGTGCCCGTTCTGCTCGCGCGTGGCGCAGCCGCTCCACGACGTGAAGAAGAAGTACGGCGACGACATGGTGATCGTCTTCAAGATGTTCCCGCTGTCGTTCCACCAGCAGGCGATGCCGGCCGCCATCGGTGGCGAGTGCGCCAACGAGCAGGGCAAGTTCTGGCCGTACCACGACGCCATCTTCGCCGCGCAGAAGGAGCTCTCGCCCGAGAAGGTGAAGCAGGTCGCGACCGACATCGGCGTGGACATGGCCAAGTGGCAGGCGTGCGTCGACTCGAACAAGTTCAAGGACCAGATCGAGGCCGACATGGCCGAGGGCCGCGGCGCCGAGGTGCAGGGCACCCCGACCGTCTTCATCAACGGCCGCAAGTTCAACTCGCCCTCGGGCTACTCGGTCGACGCCTTCTCGGCGGTGATCGACAAGTACGTCCTCGGCAAGGGCAAGTGACAATCCTAGTCGGCCATCGAGGCCGATGAGGCGGACGGGCTCGTGGGCAACCACGGGCCCGTTTTGCTTTTCGGGCCGAGTCACCGCAGAATCCGGCCCGCTGCGTCCCTCGTCCGTGCGGGACCGAGGCCAGCTCTCGGGGTCGGTGTCGTGATTCGCTGCTCCATCATGCAAGCCGGGCTGGTCGCGCTGCTCGGCGCGGTGGCCCACGCCACGCCCAACGAGCGCTGCCCGGGCGTGTGCGGCGACGGCGTCACGGCCTGCGGCAATCGCGCCGACTGCGACGGCGCCGCGTGCGGCTTCGCCGACGCGTGCCTGCCGGGCTTCGCCGGTCTCGTCGAGGAGGTGCTGCCCGAAGGGCCGGGCGGCCTCGACGACCCGACGACGTGGGCCTGCGGCCTCCTCGACTGCGCGCCGGACGCGGCCGATCCGACGGCGCTCGTCTTCGGGTCGGAGTACGGCATCACCGCCATCGCCGTGAAGGACCTCGTGCTGGCGCCCGGGCGCCGCTACATGGTGCGCGCCGAGATGCGCGCCGATGCCGACACCTGGGGCTACTTCGACGTCGCCAGCGACCTCGTCGGCGCGCTCACGCCCGAGCTCGCGGGGCCCGCCGACTGGACGCCGGTGTCGGCGACGTTCACGCTGCCCGAGGCCTCGGGGCCGCTCCAGCTGCGGCTCCACGCCGAGGGGCCGGGGTCGCTCGGGCTGCGCAACGTGGTGGTGCTGGTGCTCGGCGACTACGGCGTATGGCTCCGCTTCACGCTGCTCGAGCCGGCCGTCGCGGCGACGTTCGAAGAGGGCTTCATCCTGCGCCACGCCGCCAACCTGCCGGGCGTCTACCCGCAGGCGTGCGCGCCGGGCGACCCCATCACCGACGACTGCATCGACCCGGCGCTGACCTCGGTGGCCGTCGCGGCCGGCGCGCCGTCGAAGTGGATCGAGGTCTCGCGCATGTTCGCGGGTGGCGAGCGCGCGACCCACGGCTGGAAGATCCTCGACGCCGCTGGCGAGCCGCTCACCGCGTCGCCGCGCGTGAAGGTCGAGGTCGCCTACCGACCCGACGACGCGGCCGTCATCTGGTCGCGCGAGCAGTCGACGCTGCACGCCGGCGTCGGCCTGGTGCTGCCCGAAGGGCTGCCCTCGCCGCCCGACATCCTGCCCAACGTGGCCTTCGTGAGGGACGGCGTCGCCGCCGACCGAGCGGCGCTGAGGGCACCGGCCGCGCTGCGCCCGTCGGTCTTCACCGTCGGCACGATCGTCAACTCGATTGACCTCTTCGACGCCTGGTCCGCCATCGCCGACGACGCGCTCGGGCTCTTGGCCGACCTCGGGCTGAACGCGCAGGACTTCATGACCGATCTCCCGCGCGCTGCCGACCGCGAGAAGGCGCGCGAGCTCGGGCTCGACCGGCGCTTCTTCCACGCCGAGGGGCTGCTCGGCAGCTGGGCCGGGTTCGTGCCCGGGTCCCACGACTTCGATCTGGAGGCGCTGCGCGCCGACGGTGCGTGCGAGGCTCACCGAGCCCTACTGGGTGGCCGAGCTGCCGAGCCTCGTCGCGGACCCCGACGCCGTCTTCGCCATCCTGGGCGACGAGTCGGCCGGGCTCTTCTTCGCGGGCCCGGCGTATGCCGATGCGTTCCATGCCTGGCTCGCCGACGAGGCCGGCGGTAGCGGCGTCGCGCCGGCCGACCTCGGCGTCGCGTCCTTCGACGACGTCGCGCCGCTCGAGGACATGGGCTGGTGGCTCGTGCCCGAGCGCCGCCCCGATCCGAGCGTCGACGCGGCGGCCGCGCGCCGCTGGGTGTGGGCGTTGCGCTTCTGGAACGTGGCCACCGCGCGCGCCTTCGCGGTCGCGCTCGACGAGCTCGAGACGGCGGTGGGCGGCGACGTCGCGGCCGCCATCAACTCGGGCACGCCCATCGCCGCCGGCTATTTCCAATATGCCTACGGCACCGAGTACCAGACGATGATGGCCCAGCGCGGCGTGGATGCCTTCTTCGGCGAGGGCTTCCTGTCCTACCTCGACAACTGCCTGGCGTGGGACCTCGGCTTCTACGGCGACTGGGTCGCGGGCCAGCTCGAGCCGTGGGGCTCGGGCGCGTCGCGGCTGCGCGCGGCGACCTACCTCCACGCCTACCGCGGCGACTCGGGGCGCAAGATGCTCGAGCTCGCCGGGCGCGGCTTCACGTGGTTCAACCACTACGCCTACGGCACCTTCGACCTCTCGACCGGGGACGGCGCCGGCGGCTTCGGGGCCGGCTCGGTGCCGTGGCTCGAGCGTGTGGCGAGCGGCTCCGAGCTCCTCGCCAAGGCCGAGCCGGCGCTGGCCGGCGCGGCGCGCGAGCCGTCGCCCATCGTCATGCTCGGCAGCCAGTCCGACCCGGTGTGGAGTGACCTCCCCGCCGCCAGCGACGACGAGATCGGCTGGCACATGGCGCTCGTGCAGTCGCACTACCCGATCGACATCATGCCCGAGAGCGAGATCGAGGCCGGCCGCCTCGAGGGGCCGGCAGCGCCGAAGCGCCTGCTCTTCGTCCTGCGCAAGCACGTGTCGAAGGCCGCCTTCACGGCCATCCGGCGCTGGGTCGAGGCCGGCGGCACGCTGGTCCTCGGACCCGACCTGGCGAGCCACGACGAGTACGGCCAGCTCGACGTCGAGCGCGCCGAGTGGCTCGCCGTCGCGCCCGGCCCGGAGCACGCCGCGGCCGCGCACCAGTCGCTGCAGTGGGCCACCGACGAGGGCCTCGTCACCTTCTTCTACGACGGCGCGTGGCGCGAGCTCGTCGGCATCGGCGGCACCACGCTCGCCGTCGCCGGCGACGACGAGCGGCCCATCGCGCTGCGGCTGGCGCGGGCGCGGCCGCGTGGTCGCGCTCGGCGTGGCGCTCGGCGAGACCTATCGGCGACCGACGCTGGCCTGCGGCAGCCGGCCGTCGGCGCTGCCGCCTCAGTACCCCGATGCCTTCGCCGACGCCATGCGCGCGGCCATGGCCAGCGTGCCGGCGTCGGTCGGGCTGGCCGAGGCGCGGCCGGTGTGGAGCGACGACGCGCGCGTGTCGCTGCAGGCCGTCACCGGTCCGAACGGGCCGGCGGTCATCGCCGTGGCGTGGGCCGACGGTCCGGTCGACGTGGCGCTGACGGCGCCGGCCTGGCGGGGCTGTAGCCGCGTGCACGACGTCGTCGGCGACGCCGATCTGCCGGTCATCTTCGGCAGCGTGCTGGCGCCCATCGAGCGCGCCGCGGTGCTGACCTGGGATCCCGCCGAGTGCCAGCGACCGAGCAGCCCCGAGGCCGACGACACGGCCGAGGATCCGCCGAAGAAGGCCGGCAGACGACGGCTGCGCGACGGGCCTCGGACCCGCATGGATGGCGGCGCTCGTCCTGGTCGGCGCGGCGCTCGCGCGGGCGTCACGGCGCGCGAGAGATCACTGAGCGCCAGCCGCGAAGGCCTCGTCCATGGCCGCGAAGACGGCGTCCCACTGCGAGGTCCAGTAGGCCCAGTCGTGGATGGCGCCGGGCACGAGCGCGAAGGTGACGTCGAAGTGGAGGCCCGAGCGCTGCATGGCCTGGCGCAGCGACTCGAGCTGGTCGGGGTGGACCGAGGCGTCGGCCGCGCCGTGGCCGATGAACAGGCGCGTCGTCGTCAGCGCGGCCAGGTTGGCGGGCGTGACGATGTTGTCGGCGACCCAGCGCGGCATGAACTTCTTGCGCGCGCCGTAGACCACCTTGTGGATCTTGTACTCGCCTTCGCTGGGCGCGAGCGTCATGAGATCGAAGGTGCCCGACAGGCTGCCGGCGAAGGCGAACTCGGGATAGCGCTCGGCCAGGAACACCGCGCCGCGCCCGCCGGTCGAGTAGCCGATGACGGCGGTGTGGGCGCGGTCCTGGCGCACGGCGTAGTGCGCGCGCAGGTAGGGCAGCACCACCTCGCCGACCCAGCGCGCGCCGGGCGCGCCGAGGCCGGTGCCCTTGGTCTCCGGGTAGAGGGCGGTCTCGTAGATGCTCTTGCCCATGGCCGGCACGGCGATGACGACCTGGTGGCGATCGGCCTCGGCGGCGAGACCGCCCTTGTCGCGGAAGAGCTCGGGCGAGTGGTTCCAGCCGGGCAGCGCCAGCACCAGCGGGTAGCGCGTCGCCGCGTGCTCGTCGTAGCCGGCCGGCAGGTAGACGAGCATCTTCGCCTTGGCCTCGACGCCGTCGATGACGCCGCTCACGGTGACGGCGTCGGTCCAGTGGCCGACGGCCGTCGGGGTCGCGCGCGGCGCGGCCGCGAGCACATCGGCCGAGCCCGACAGCATGAGCGGGAAGGCCTGGGCGAACCACAGCGTGAGCAACGCCTGCACGATCATTCTTCCTTGGCCAGGGCGTGGAACTCGGAGACCGCGAGGTCGTTCCACTCGGTGCCCTTGAAGACGGAGTCGACGGTCAGCTTGACCCAGGTCACCGTCTTCGACTCGGGCAGCATGATGGTCGCCTCGCGCGGCACGTCGTCGAAGTGGATGGGCAGCTTGGTGCCGTCGGAGAGCTCGACGGTGGCGTTCTCGATGCGGTTGTTCATCGTGTAGAGATCGCCGAGGTCGTCGAGGCGGCGGAAGCCGTTCGAGAACTCGAAGCCGGTGAGCGTCTGCGGCTCGGTGAAGGTCATCTTGATCCACTCGCCGACGCCGCCCTTGGCGGTGCGGTTCGGCTGCCACGAGGTCCAGAGGTTGTCGTCGATGAGGTTCGGGCCCGTGAAGGTGTACTGCTTCCACGGCTTCAACGCCGAGGACGTCGTGAGGGCGGTCTTCTCGTTGGGCACGCGATAGCCGCTCTGGGCCGGCAGCGCCGCGAGCTCGGCGGCCTTCCGGCTGGCCCACGCCGACTCGGCCGCGCGGCCGAGCTTGCCGTAGGCCCGGGCCAGACCCGAGTACGCGGCGGTGGCGTTCCGGTCGAGCTCGACCGCCCGCTGGAAGTCGCTCGCGGCGCGCTCGGCGTCGCCCGCGGCGAGGGCGGCCTCGCCGCTCGCGACGAGGTCCGCGGCGCGGCGCTTGTCGGCCGGTGCGGCGCGCGTCGGGAAGCCGAAGTCGGCGCGCTGCGCGAGCTGGTTCAGGTAGGGGCCGAGGCGATACGCCTCCGACACGTCGACGAGGTTGGAGATGTCGTGGATGGCGCCCGAGCCGTCGACGGCGAAGAGGACCCACAGCTCGCCGGGCTGCGTGGTCGGGACGTAGTACGTGCGGAGCAGCGACTGGCCGACGTAGATGAAGACCTTGGCCTGGCTGGCCGCCAGCGAGCGGTCGCCGAAGATGCCCTGCACCGAGTAGTTGTGGACCGCGAAGACGTAGTTCTCGCCGGTGTGGCGCTTGCGGATGGTGATGGTCTCGGGGCCGAAGCCGTTGGTGTCGTCCACGTCGAGGTCGGCGTCGGCGCCGGTCTTCTCGCGGAAGAAGATGTGGTTGCCGGGGTAGGCGACGTGGAGGTCGAGGTCCTGCGGCTCGTCGCCCCAGTTGAGGACCACGCGGAAGGCGTCGAGCTGGGCCAGCGTCTCGCTGACGGCGTACGACATGCCGTCGCACGGGCAGCTCACGACCAGCGGCGAGAAGCCGTCCTTCTTGACGATGAGCTTCACCGACGCGTCGTCGACGCCGAAGGTCTGGGTGATCGAGGCCTTGCCCTGCGCATCGGTGACGCCGCTCACCGAGGCCTGGCCCTCCTTCTGGAGGATGATCTGCGCGTCGGCCACGACCTTGTCCTTGAGCGTCGCGCTCAGCACCTGCACCGCGACCGCGCGCGGCGGACCGAGCGGAGCCGGCGGCGGTCCGGCATCCTCGATGGCGGCGGCGCTCGTGTCGGGCGCGGCGGTCGTGTCGGGCGCGGCGGCCGCGGGCGCGCTCGCGTCGGCGGGCTCGGCGGCGCCGGCGGATGAGGCCGCGGCGGCGTCCTCGGCGCGCGCGGGCGGGTAGGTGACCTGGTCCGGCGGAGACCCGCCGGCGTCGGGTGCGGGGTTCTTGCCGCCGCACGCGACGAGCGCGGCGCAGACGGGTGCGAGCCAGATCGACGAGCGAGCCGTGACGAAGCGATGCATGCGATGCCCTCCGGGTGCGGCCGAACGAACGTCGCTCGCGTGCGATTCCGTCGGGCTTCGATGCACGGCGCGACGACCGAGCGAGGTCAGTCGACCTGGAGCACGAACGCGCGGCCGACGCTGGCGTAGTAGAGGACGATGTGCGCGCCGTCGTCGGCGAGCCAGCTCTCCGGCGCGTAGCTGCCGGCCCAGTTGTCGAGCGTGCCGAGGAGGGCCGCGGTCGGGCCGTCGCCGGCCGTCGAGAACGGCGCGCGCTGGCGCAGCTCGTCGCGCGTGAGGGCCTGGCCGGAGGCGTCGGCGCCGAGCGCGAGCGCCACGACGTCGGCCAGCGTCGGGGTCGCCGCGAGGCACACCGGCAGGCGGTAGAAGTCGACGGCCGCGAGCGCGCCGAAGTTGTCGACGGCCTCCTGGAGCTCGCTCGACGCCACCGGCAGGAGCGCCGGCGCCTGCGCCAGGGTGCCGCAGATCGGGCCCTGCGCGAGGCACAGCGCGACGTCGCGCTGGGTGCCGCAGGCGCCGAGATCATCCGCGCCGTTGGCGGCCGCGATGCAGGTGCGCTGGGCGTCGGTGCAGGCCGCGCCGGCCATGAGCGAGGTGTAGGGATCCTCGATCGAGAGCGCCACGTTGGCGACCATCGGCACGAGCGTCGCCTTCTTGGTCTCGACCTTGCCGCCGAGCGTCGCGGTGACCTCGATGCCCTTCGAGTCGGTGAGCGTCCGCACGAGGTCGTCGGCGGCCCAGTCGAGGTCGGCGTGGGTCGCGTCGGTGGCGCGCACGATCGGATCGACGCCGCCGTGGGTCGCGACCGAGAGCGCCGAGGCCGCCGTGCGGGTCGAGAGCTGGCCGCGGTAGCGCACGTTGTAGCGGCCGTCGCGGACGAAGACCGGCTTCACCAGATCGGCGAGCCACAGCTTGCTCGAGCCGGTGTAGCCGGTGAAGCGCGGCTCGAGTGCCAGGCGCAGGTAGTAGTCGCGGGCCTCTCCCGACTTGGCGCGCAGCGTGATGAAGATGGGCTGGCCCGAGAGCAGCGAGCGGACCTCGTAGCTCTCGTCGAGGATGAGCTGGAACCTGCGCTTGCTGACGATGATCGCCTCGGCGTACTCGTCGTCGGGGATCCACGAGAACGTCGACTCGAGGTCGCGGCTGGCGCGGCCCGAGACCACGATGCGCGCGCCGCGATCGGTGGTGTCGGCGACGGCGCGCGCGGTGATCCACACCGTCATCTCGCCGGCGCGCACGCGGATCTCGCTCGCGGTGGTGCCGTCGGCCTTGCTGTCGAGGTCGGCGACGGCGGTGGCCGGGCCGGCCGCGGCGAGGTCGCCGTCGGGGTCGGCGGCGCCGTCGGCGCAGGCGCCGGCGAGCGCGAGCGCGGTGAAGGCGAGGGCGGTGGCGAGGGCCGACGAGGCTCGAGCGAGGGTGCGCATGGGAGCTCCTATTTGCCCCGAGGGGGTGGGTTCGGGCGCCTCCTTACGGCGAACGCGCGCCATTGGAAAGGGAGAAGCGCTCGCGAGCGCTCGGGCCCCGCGCGCGCCCGCGCGGCGTCAGGATCCCGCCAGCTCGGTGGTCACGCGCGAGCGGCCCTGGCCGAGCGGCTCGACGCTGATGCGCGCGGCGATGCGCTCCGAGACGGCGGTGACGTGGCTGATGATGCCGAGCTGCAGGCCGGTGCGCGCCTGGAGCTCCTCGAGCGCGCCCAGCGCCTGGTCGAGCGCGTCGCCGTCGAGCGTGCCGAAGCCCTCGTCGAGGAGCAGCGTCTCGATGGGCAGCTCGCTCGTGCGCAGGTCGGCCAGGCCGAGCGCCAGGGCCAGCGACACGAGGAAGGTCTCGCCGCCCGACAGCGTGGTGATGGGGCGCACGCGGCCGGCCTGCATCATGTCGCGCACGGCGAAGTCGAGGCGCGGGCGGCCGCTGCGGTCGTCGGCCGCGGCCAGCCGGAAGCGCGGCGCCAGCGCGCGCAGGTGTCGGTTGGCGCACTCGACCAGCACCTCGAGGTTCATGATCTGGGCGTACTCGCGGAAGGCCTGGCCGTCGCGCTCGCCGATCAGCCGATGCAGTCGCCGCCACTGGTCGGCCTTCGCCCGGGCCGCCTCCCAGGCGCCTCGCAGCGGGGTCGAGCGGGCGTGGCGCGCCTCGAGCTGGGCCAGCGCCTGCTTGGCCGCGCCGAGCGCCTGCCACGCCTCCGCGCGCTCGGCGCCGAGGCGCGCGACGCGGGCGCCGAGCGCGGCGCGCGATGTCGTCGACGTCTCCGGCGTGGTCTCCGGCGCGGTCGGCGCGCTCGCGATCGGGGCGGGAGCGAGCGCCTCGCGGCGCGCATCCAGGCGGGCGATCTGGCCTTCGAGCTGATCGCGCACCGTGGCCGGCAGGAGCGCCTGCTCGAGCTCGGCGACGCTCGTCGCGGCGTGCGGCGCGAGCAGGCCGAGCACGCGCAGGTCCGCTTCGATCGCGGTCGCGCGCGCCTCGCTGAGGGCGTCGGCAGCGGCCGCGCGGCGGGCGGCCAGCTCGGCGCCGCGGCGCGCCTGCTCGGCCTCGTGGGCGCGACGGGCCTCGCCTTCGGCCATCGCGAGCGCGCCCTCCTCGGCGCGCACGAGCTCGGTCAGCGCCTCGGCGCGCGCGCTGGCGGCGCGGTCCTTGGCCAGCGTCTCGTCGAGCGCGCGGCGCGCGACCTCGAGCGTGCGCAGCCGCGCCTGGCGCGCCCGACCGCGCCCGCGTCGGCGCCCACGGCCTCGGCCTCGGACCTGGCGGCGGCCAGCGGATGCTCGAGCGCGCCGCACAGCGGGCACGGCTCGCCGTCCACCAGCGCCCCGCGATGGCCGCTGCGATGGCCACCCGAAGCGCGTACGCCTGGCGCAAGGCCGGGAGCCCCTCCGACAGGGCGGCGATCTTGCGCTCGAGGGCCGCGAGCTCGGCCTCGCGCTGGGCGATGCGCTCGGCCTGCGCTGCTCGGCGCGCAGCTCGGCGACGCGCGCGCGGCGCTCGGCCAGGCCGTCGCCCGCCGGCCGATCGGGCAGCGCATCGGCCGCGGCGCGACGCGCGTCGGCGGCCAGCTCGGCGTCGCGCTGGGCCAGCTCCTGCTCGAGGCGCGCCGCGCGCTGGGCGGACGCGGCCGCGAGGTGCACGTCGGCGGTCGACCTCGGACAGCAGCGCGCGCGCGCGCCGATCGCGCTCGAGCCGCGGCCGCTCCTCGGCGACGGCGGCCAGCGCCTGAGCCAGCGCCTCGCGCTCGGCGGCCTCGCGCAGCGCGCGCTCGGCGTGGCGCAGCCCGCGTCCAGCGCGCTCGCGCGCGACTCGTGCTCGGCGACGCGCGCGCGCTGGGCGGCCAGTTCGTCGCTCGGCGGGGCGCCGTGGCTGGCTGGCTCCTCGAGCCGCTCGAGTCGCGCACCGGCCTCGCGCGTCTCGTCGGCGCGGCGGCCCATCATCAGATAGGCCTCGGTCGAGGTCAGGCGCTCGAGGATGGCGCCCTTGTCGGCCGGCGTCGCGGTCAAGAGCGCCGCGAACTCGCCCTGGGCGAGCAGCATCGAGCGCTGGAACTCGTCGACGCCGAGGCCGCACAGGGCCTCGACGAAGGCCGGCTCGAAGACCTTGCGCCGGTCGTCGTCGACCACCAGCAGCCAGCGGTCCTCGCCCGGCAGCCAGCGCTCGAGCGCGCGCACCGGCCGCTGCAGCGCGCCGTCGGGCTGCTGGTTGGCGCGCCGGCACGACCAGGTCGCGCGCCAGCGCTGGCGCGCCTCGCCGGCTTGCAGCGCCGAGAACTCGAGCGTGGCGCGGCAGCGGCCGGCGCCGCGCGTCATGACGTGGCGCGCGTCGAGGTCCTCGCCGCCGTCGCCGCGTCCGTTCGAGAGCCGCGGCGTCTCGCCGAAGAGCGCCAGCGCCACGGCGTCGAGCAGCGTCGACTTGCCGGCGCCGGTCGGCCCGACGATGACGAACATGCGCGCGTCGCCGAGGCCGCGCTCGAAGTCGATGACGTGCGTGCCGGCCAGACGCCAGGTTCTCCAGCTCGAGGCGCAGGAGCTTCATCGTCCGGAGCCCGCGAGATCGAGCAGCCCGGCGTCGACCGGCTCGCCGCGCGCGGCGGCCAGGCGCAGGAACACCGCCTCGATCGAGGTCGGCCAGGCGGCTCGGCACGCGCGGAGGAGCTCATCGTTGGCCGCGGCGTCGCCGTCCTCGCCCGGCCCGACCCGGCGCAGCGCGATCAGCCGACCGCCGGCGCCGGCCGCTCCAGCGCGCTCGCCAGGCCCTTCTCCAGGCCCGCCAGCCCGACCTGGGCCTGCAGGTGCACGAGCGGCGGCAGCGGCGCCGCCGATCGCAGCGCGGCGATGGCGCCGACCAGCGCCTCCGGTCGACCCGAGAGTGACAAAATATCGCGGAATGTGGGAATCTCGAGTGGTGTCACCTCGCCGGCACATCCGCGCGCGCCTCGACGTCGACGTTAGCACGCGGCTGCGTGCCCGCCTCCAGTGAGCGGGATGGGCGAGCCGCAGTACCACACCGGGTGGCCGCGCTCGGGAGCGACCTCGAACGAGCGGTGCAGGTGCCCGAGCGCGACATAGGCCAGGCGCGGGTCGAAGATGTCGGCCGGCAGCGCGCCGAGGAGGCCCACCTGGTGGATGTGCCGGCCCCAGTCGCCGGGGCGCGCACCGACCGCGACCAGGTGGCCGGTGGCGACCAGCGGCGCCTCCGGCCACAGCGCGGGCGAGGTCGACGAGTCGGCGGTAGAGCGCGCGGAAGGCGTCGCCCAGCGCCTGGCGCACGTCGCCGGCCTCGGCCTCGTTGGCGGCGCTCTGGCGCACGCCGAGGCGATACTCGTGGACGTAGGGCACCGCCACCACGACGACGTCGCCGACCCGGATGAGGCAGCGCGCCAGCACCGCGTCGTCGGCGTCGAGCACGCCGGCCGGCAGCCCGCCCACCACGTGCACGCGCAGCCGCGACAGGGCTGCGCGGGGCCGAGGCGCGCGGCCGGAGTCGTGGTTGCCGCCGACCACCACCGCCTGGAGGCGCGAGCCGACCAGCGAGCTCAGCAGCTGGTAGTAGAGCGTCAGCGCCTCGGCCGACGGCTGGGCGTGCTCGAAGACGTCGCCCGCGACCAGCAGCAGGTCGACCTCGCGGGCCGCGATGGTGTCGCGCAACCAGTCGAAGAGCATCGCAAAATCGGGCGCGCGCGAGACGCCGCCGGTGCTCGCGCCGAGGTGCCAGTCGCCGGTGGAGGACGCGCATGGTCAAGCGCCTTTCACGTCGCCCGGGCTGCCGGCGGCGGTCGGCGTCGCCGGCTGGCAGCGCGGGCACCAGTAGGTCATGCGCGCCATGGCGCCCTGGAGGCGCGACTCGACCAGCGTGCTGCACACGCGGCACGGGCGGTGCGCGCGGCGGTAGACCCAGTAGCGCTGTCGCGCGCGAGGCGCCCGACGCCGGCCGCGGCGTCGTGGTGCGCCAGCCGCCGTCGTCGAGGTTCCGGCTGCATGAGCTCGCGCGCGCGCCGATACACGCGCCGGAGGTCGTCGTCGCCGACGGCGTGGACGGCGGTCCAGTGCAGCCGCTCGAGGAAGAGCACCTCCGACTTGTAGACGTTGCCGATGCCGGCCGCCACCGTCTGGGTCAGCACCAGGTCCTCGAGCGCGGCGTCGCGCTGGCCCGGGCGCGCGCGCGGGCGATGACGGCGTCGAGGTCGAAGGCCTCGCCGAGGACGTCCCGGCCCGAGGTACCTGACCACGTCGGGGCGAGGCGCGCCGCGGCCCACCAGCTCGACTCTCCTTCGGCCCGAAGCACACGAACACCCAGCGCTCGGTGGCGAAGCCGACGCGCGCGCCGTACGCCGCGCTGCCACGCCTCGCCCGGGCGATAGCGATGCCAGCTGCCCTTCATGCCGAGGTGCACGCGCAGGACGAGCGTCCGCCGGCGCCGGCCAGCTCCAGGACGAGGTAAGCCCTCGACCGCCTTGCAGGCGGTCACGACGGCACCGGCTGCGCGCCGCGGGCAGCTTGTCGAGCGTCAGGTACACATGGCCGCCCGACGACGTCGGCCCATCACGCGCGCGACGGCGTGTATCGTGTCGCCTTCCGGCACCGCCGCTCTATAGCGTGGACGCCCGCGCGCGAGGCACGCACCGCCGCGTCGCGCGCGCCGCCCGAGTGCGTGAGAGCCTCCATGTAATTCTGAGAGAAACCTTCATTGCGGCGAACCCTCCGGCCGTGCACACCCGTCCCGCGAGGCCGCGCTACGAGCCTCGCCGACGGGAGGGGGACCATGTCGAATCACCAGCGAAGCCGCGTCGCCGTTCGGGCTCGCGCCTGCAGCGGAAGCCGTTCGAGATTGCGCCTCGGGTGGGTCGCGCTCGTCGTCGTCGCCGCCTGCGACACCTCGCCCGTGCCCGCCGTGGCGCTCGGACGCGAGCGGCGCCGAGTGACCAGCGCCGACGCGACGTCGGACGCAACCGGTGACGACGCCGCCACCACCGACGCGACGGTCGCCGCCGACAGCGCCGTCCTCGAGGACAGCGCCGCGCCCGCCGACACGGTCGTGGCCAGCGACGCGACCGTCGAGGACAGCGATCGCGCCGACACGGTCGTCCCCGCCGACACCGTCGTCCCCGCCGACACCGTCGTCCCCGCCGACACGGTCGTCCCGGTCGACACCGTCGTCCCCGCCGACACCACCGCGACCGTGCCGGTCCCGGGCGGCACCATCACCTGGAGCGCGCCGCCGTCGGGCTACGCCGTGGCGCGGCCGGCGTGGGCCCCGGCCGGCCCGTGCTCGTCGAGCCAGTGGTGGACCTACGAGGGCACCCACAAGTCGGCCAGCATGCACCCGGGTCGCGACTGCGTGACGTGCCACGGCGACAACAACGGCCCGGCCATCCGCTACGCCGGCACCGTCTACGCCGCGGTCGACGACAGCGACGAGTGCCGCGGCGTGCAGGGCGTGAAGGTCGAGATCCTGCGCGCCGACGACTCCGTCGCGGGCACGGCCACCACCGGCGGCGGCGGCAACTTCTACTTCCGCTCCTCGGTCATGGCCCAGCTCACCGAGTACCGCGCGCGCCTCACCTTCCAGGGACGCACGCGTGAGATGGACGGGCTGCAGAGCGACGAGACGTGCAACAGCTGCCACGGCTCGGTCGGGACGCAGGACGCGCCGGGCCGCATCGTCGCGCCCTGAGGCGGCCACGCGCCCGAGCGTTTACTTCCGCTGGGGCCTTCTATATGGTCCGCGCCCCTTCGAGGAAGCCGGTGCCATGGCCGCCACGCGCAAATTGCTGATTCCGTTGCTGTTTATTGCCTCGTGCGGCGACTCCCACGAGGGCGGCCTGAGCCAGGTCGACGCCACGCCGAGCCTGCCCGGGCTGTGCGCCACCGGCCCCTCCACCTGCTCCGACGAGGGGCGCACCGAGTGCGTCGACGGCGGGCTGCGCACCTGCAACGAGGTCGCCGGCTGCCTGCAGTGGGGCGTCGTGGTGGCGTGCGCGCCGGGCTCGATCTGCGTCGCGCCCGACGACGTCGCGCGCTGCGTCGGGAGCTGCGACGACGAGGCCTGCACCGTGCCCGAGGCGCGCCGCTGCGCGCCCGGCGACGCGCGCGCGTTCCAGCGCTGCACCGACGACGATCACGACGGCTGCCTCGGCTGGAGCGCCGCCGCCGACTGTCCCAGCGGCGAGACCTGCGGCCAGGGCGGCTTCTGCGCCGACGCCTGCGCCGACGAGTGCGCGGCCGGCGCCAAGCGCTGCGAGGGCAACGGCGTCGTCACCTGCGGCCAGCACGACGGCGACGCGTGCGTCGAGTGGGGCGAGCCCGAGCCGTGCGACCACGCCTGCGCGCTCGGCGCCTGCGTCGACACCTGCCGCGACGAGTGCGCCGCCGACGGCATCCGGCGCTGCGACGGCGCGGCCGTCGACGTGTGCCAGGGCGGCGCTGACGGCTGCCGTCACTGGGTCGCCGCCGAGAGCTGCGCGCCCGGCACGACCTGCTCGGCCGGCGCCTGCGCCGCCGAGTGCGTCGACGAGTGCGCCGCCGGCCGAGCACCTGCGACGCCGGCGGCGTCGTGACGTGCGGCCAGTACGACGCCGACGCGTGCCTCGACGTGTCGCTGCCCGCCGCCTGCGACGCGGGCCAGGCCTGCTCCGAGGGCGCCTGCAGCGCGGTCGCGCAGTGCCAGGACGAGTGCGCCGCCGACGGCGATCGGCGCTGCGATGCGAGCGGCGTGGGCGTCGAGGAGTGCGGCCAGCACGACGCCGACGCGTGCCGCGAGTGGGCGCGCGTGGCCGACTGCGACGCCGGGGAGAGCTGCAGCCTCGGCCGCTGCGTGACCGGCTGCGCCGACGAGTGCACGGCCGGCGAGCACCGCTGCCAGCCGGGCAGCAGCACGCTGGTCGAGGTGTGCAAGGCCGACGCCGACCTCGACACCTGCCTCGAGTGGGCGGTGGCCAGCGACTGCGCCGACCAGTCCGAGGTGTGCAGCGGCGGCGCCTGCGCGGCCGAGTGCGCCGACGAGTGCCCCGGCTTCGCGACCTGCGACGGCGACGCCATCCTGCCGTGCGGCGACTTCGACGACGACCCGTGCCTCGACCTCGGCGCGCCCGCGCCTTGCGACCCGTCCGAGGTGTGCGTCGCCGGCGACGCCGCCGCGGCGTGCCAGCCCGCGCCCGCGCCCGGTCACCTGAAGATCTCCGAGGTCCTCTACAACAACCCGGGCGACGACACCGGCACCTTCATCGAGCTGGCCGGCGAGCCGGGCCTGCCACTCGCCGGCTTCACGCTCGTGGCCATCAACGGCGGCACCGGCCTCAGCTACGCCACGCTGGCGCTCGGCGGCAGCATGCCCGCGGACGGCTTCTACGTCATCGCGCACCCGCAGGCCGGCGACGCCATCGCCGCCGCCGCCGACGTGAAAGATACTTTCGCGGATCTGCAGAACGGCCCCGACAACCTGCAGATCGTCTGGGGCGACACCGTCGTCGACGCGCTCGGATATGGCAATTTCGGCAATGACGACGAATTCCGCGGCGAGGGCGAGCCGGCCGTCGACGTGCCCGCCGGGCACGCGCTGGCGCGCATCGGCGACCTGCAGGACACCGACGACAACCGCGCCGACTTCGCCGACGTCGAGGTCGCCACGCCCGGCACCGGCTACCTCGCGGCACGCACGCCGAGCGCGTTCCGCGACCTGGCCGTGACCGAGGTCATGGCCGATCCGAAGGTGCTCGACGACACGCAGGGCGAGTGGTTCGAGCTCTACAACCCGCACGCCGACGTCACCTGGGACCTCGCCGGCTGCCGCATCGAGAGCAGCGCCACCGAGTCCTATCTCATCGACGCGTCGCTCGTGGTGCCGCCCGGCGGCCGCGTCGTCCTGGCGCGCTCGGCAAACCCCGGCTTCGTGCCCGACCGCGTCTACAGCTCGATCAAGCTGGCCAACGCCAGCGACGTCCTGAGCCTCGTCTGCGGCGGCGTCCACATCGACGACTTCGCCTGGACCGTGGCGGCGCCCACCGGCAAGAGCATCAGCGTCGACCCGAGCTACGAGGACGCCGACCTCAACGACGACCCCGACGCGTGGTGCCCGGCGCCGGTCACGGCCGCCGAGGGCAAGGACGCGGCGACCCCGGGCCTGGCCAACCCGCCGTGCCCCAACGTGAGCGGCGTCTACACCCGGACCGCCCTCGACTCGCAGTGGGGGAGCTGCGACGAGGCCCCCGACTGGCAGGCCTTCTCCTTCGACGCCGCGCCCGCGGCCAGCGGCGACGCCACCCTCACGTTCCAGTGGTGGTCGGTGTTCTGCCCGCTCTACGCCGACTCGAGCGACATCTGGATCGAGATCGCCGACGGCGACGGCGGCTATACCGAGATCGCCCACACCACGCTCAACACCGTCCTGCAGGCGTGCAGCTGGCGCGACGGCAGCAGCAGCGTGAGCGCCGCCGTGGTGTCGGCCGCGCGCGCCACCTCGGGCCGCATCGAGGGCCGCTTCCGCATCGAGGGCGGCTGCCCGCAGGGCGTCGGCTGCGGCATCCTGGGCCAGACGGTGCCGTACAACTGCGCGCGCCGCCTGACGCTGTCGTATCCGTACTGATCTACGAACGGCCGCGGCGCGCGCCGCCGCGGGGCGATGATTGCCAGCGCCCGAGCGCGTCGGTAGGTTGCCGGCGATGCGTCGCTCAGCCCCCCTGGTGACTCGCCTCGCGCTCGCCGCGCGGGGTGGCCCGCGCGCGGCGGTCGCGACGCTCGCCCTCGTCGGGATCGTCGGGCCGGTCGCGGCCTGCGAGGAGAGCGTCGGCCCGCCGACGGTGGTCTTCGACACGCCCGCCGACGCCAGCTGGACCCAGCGCACACCGCCGCCGCCCGCGCCGGTCGGCGCGCTGGTGCTCGTCACCAACAACTTCGACGACGACGTGAGCTACATCGATCTCGGGCTCGACCCGCCGGCCGAGATCGGGCGCGTGCCGGTCGGGCTGAACCCGGTCGAGCGCGAGGGCCCGCATCATTTGTCATTCTCGCCCGACGGCGACACGGTGTGGGTCGGCATCTCCAACTTCGTGCCCGGCAGCGGCAGCGGCCCGCACGGCGCGCACGGCGCCGGCACCGCCGACGGCTACGCCCTCGAGCTGCGCGTGGCCGACGGCGTCGAGCTCGGCAGCGTGCGCGTCGATCCCAACCCGGGCGACATCCGCGTGTCGCCCGACGGCCGCTGGGTGCTGCTGTCGCACTTCGATCTGCTGCGCATCACCAGCGCCACGCCGACCACGCCGCCGGCCGATCTCTACAGCCGGCTGGCCATCATCGATCGCGTCGGCGTCGAGCGCGCGGCCATGGTCCCGACCTGCCCGGCGGCGCACGGCATCGCCATCGCGCCCGACTCCGCCACCGCCTTCGTCGCCTGCTGGGACGACCACCTGGCGGTCGTCGATCTGGCCTCGAGCGAGCACCCCGTCGACCTCGTCACGGTCATGCCGCTGCCCGGCACCATCGCCAACCCCGAGTGCCAGCCCTACGCGCTGACCCAGTCGCCGAGCGGCGACACGGTGTGGGTCGGCTGCTACGCCAACGGCGAGCTCCGCGCCTACGACGTCGCGAGCCACAGCATGGACCCGGCGCGCGTGGTCGACCTCGGCGGCGCCGCGCTCTTCGGCGCCTACCTCGACGCTGACACGCTGGTCGTGCCGTCGCAGGCGCCCGACCAGCTGACCTGGCTCGACGCCGCCACCGCCGACGTCGAGCAGGTGATGCCGCTCGACCCGGCCGACTGCTTCCGCGCCCACGTGGTGACGCGCGCGCCCGACGGCAAGAACCTGCTGCTCGTGTGCGAGGGCGATCGCGTCGGCCCCGGCACCTTCGTCATCATCGACGCCGCCACGCGCACGGTCTCGCACGTCATCCCGGTCGGGCGCTTCCCCGACGACATCGCGCTGCGCCCGGCGCGCACGCCATGAGCTGGTCGTCGCTCATCGCGCGGGTCGCCATGATGGTCGCGCTCGCCGCCGGGGCCGCGGCCTGCGACGACGGCGTCGACCGCATCAGCGCGGTCGAGCGCGGGCGCGAGCTGTTCGAGTCGCCGGCCTTCTCGGCCAGCGAGTTCAACGTCTTCGCCTGCGGCACCTGCCATGGCACGAGCGCCGCGCCGCCGACCATCGCCGTCAGCCTGGCCGGCGTCACCGATCGCTCGGCGTGGTGGAACGGCGAGATCCGCACGCTGTACGGCGCCGTCGATTTCTGCTGGGCCTACTTCATGCGCGGCCACCCCGACCTCGACCCGCAGAGCGACGACGCGCGCGCGCTCTTCGCCTACCTCGAGTCGCTCGGCAGCGGCCAGCCGGCCGTACCGCTCTCGTACACCGTGGTCGAGACCATCGCCGACCCGGGCGCGGGCGACGCCGCGGCCGGTGCGACCGCCTGGCAGGCCCACTGCGCCTCGTGCCACGGCGCGCCCCACACCGGCGCCGGACGCCTCGGCGCGCTGGTGTCGGTCGTGCCCGAGTCGAGCCGCACCTTCGCCGCCGAGCTCGGCGTCGACCCGCGCCTCGTCGTGATCGAGAAGGTGCGCCACGGGCGCTTCTTCGGGGTGGGTGGCAATATGCCATTCTACCCGAGCGAGATTTTGTCAGATCAGGCGCTGGCCGACATCCTGGAGTACCTCGACCCATGACGGCACGTCGCACCCGACCGCTCTGCTCCACCGCGCTCGTCGCCGCCCTGGCCGGCGCGCTCGGCCTCGTCGGCGGCGCCGGCCCGGCGCGCGCCCACGGCACCATCCCGACCAGCAACAGCATCTCGTTCGGGCCCGGCCCGAGCGGTGTCCTGCTCGGCACCAACTTCGGCGGCATCCTCGCCCTCGACGGCGAGCTGCGCTTCATGTGCGAGCGCGGCGTGACCGGCGAGCAGACCTCGGTCGACGTCTGGCAGTGGCTCGCCGGCGGCCCCATCGCCGGCATCGTCACGACCGGCGGCTTCATCCGCGGCGTCTACCTGTCCGAGCCGGGCGGCTGCGGCTTCGTGGTCGTGCCCGACACCGACCAGCTGCTGATGACCGACCTCGCGCCCGACCCGAAGGCCGCGAGCGGCTTCTACGCCGTCGGCGCCAGCACCGGCAGCGGCGCCGAGGCGCGCCTCCTGCGCGGCACGGCCAGCGGCGCGAGCGTGCTCGCCAGCGCCGCCGGAGCCACCGCGACCAGCGTGCGCGCGGCCGGCGACGACGTCTACACGGTGTTCCTCGCGAGCGACGCCATGACCATCGTGCACCGCTCGGGCACGAGCGAGGACCGCTGGGTGGTGGCGCGCGAGGGCACGACCACGCTGCGCCCGCTCGGTGTCGACCCGGCCGCGCCGACCACGGCCTGGTTCGTCCAGAGCAGCGAGACCCAGGACGTGCTGCTCCGGACCGAGGACGGCGGCGAGCACCTGACGCCGGTCCTCACCGTCGAGGCGCGCCTCGGCGGCTTCGCCATCGACGGCCAGAAGGTCTGGGTGCAGAGCGCGCGCCAGGGCATCCAGGCCTCGAGCGACGGCGGCAAGACCTTCGCGCCGGTCGGCGGCAGCCCGCACGGGACGTGCCTCGCGGTCGCCACCGACAAGGCGCTCTACGCCTGCGGCGTGCCGTGGCAGGACGGCATGGCGCTCGGCGTGTCGCGCGCCGGCGCCGCCTTCGAGGCGGTCGTGCCCTACTACGACGGCATCGTCGGCGCGCTGTCGTGCGCGTCGCACCCGGACGTGACGACGCTCTGCGACGACGAGCTCGACTTCCTCCGCGGCTACTACGGCTTCTCGTCGCCCGACACCTCCGACGACGCGTCCGAGGCCGCCGCCGAGGTGGTCGAGCCGAGCCCGGAGCCGGCCGCCGAAGCGGGCGCCGAGGTGGCTGACGGCGGCGACACGGCCGTGGTCGAGGTCGCGCCGAAGAAGGACGACGGCTGCGGGGCGGCGCGCGATCCGGGCCTCGCCCTCGGCGCCCTCGTCGGGCTCGGCCTCGGGTTGGCATTCGCGCGTCGGGCCGCGCGGCGCGGCAGGGGCATCAGCCGGGCGGCATGATGGCGCGCAGCGTCGCGAGCCCCGGGCCGGCGAGGCCGATGCTGCCCGGCGGGCCGACCGGCTCGCGCGGGTTGATGCGCACGAGCGTCGCGCCGTAGCGCGCCGCGACGCGCTCGGAGCAGGCGCGCACGGTCGGCACCGCCAGCCCGGCGCCGAGCTCGACGATGACGACCTTGCGCTGGCGGTTGGCGCCGAGCCACGCGCCGAGGCGCTCCTCCTGCTGGTCGCTGCGCTCGGAGCGCCAGCCCCAGTCGCCGAACATGAGGATGTTCGGGCGCGCCACGCCGTCGCAGGCGGGGCAGCGCGGGAACGGCTCACGCGCCCGCAGCGTGGCCGGGTCGACGTCGACCCGGACGTCGGCGGCGTCCCAGATGCCCGAGGCGCAGTGCGGTCGCCAGCACTGGAGGTGGCCGATGGAGCCGTGCACCTCGCACACGCCGTCGGGCGCGAAGCCGGCCTTCTGGAAGTGGCCGTCGACGTTCGAGGTGAAGGCGAAGACGCCGCCCGGCAGCGATGTGCCAAAATCGCGCAATATGCCAAATCCGGCGTGCGGCACGGTGTCGCGATACAGGTGCAGGCGGTGGCCGTAGAAGCCCCAGGCGAGGCCGGGGTCGCGCTCGAACCACTGCGGGTTGGCCAGCTCGGCGAAGCGCAGGCCGAGCGCCTTGAACGGCGGGTAGGCCTTCCAGAAGCCCTCGTCGCCGCGGAAGTCGGGCAGGCCCGAGTCGACGCCCATGCCGGCGCCGGCGCACACGAGCAGCGCCTCGGCGCCGCTCAGGGCCTCGCGCGCGCGGGCCAGGGATCGCGGATCGATGTCGCTCATGGCGGGACCTCGCTCAGCGCGCGCACGCCCCGCTCGAGGCCGGCGGCCACCTGGGCCATGCGGTCGTAGTCGAGCGTGTCGGGCGTGTCGTCGTCGGTGTGGTAGCGCTTGTTGCGGTAGAAGGCGGTGTCGGTGAGCATGACCGCCGACATGGCGAACGGCCAGTAGCTCCGGTGATCGGAGAAGGCGACGCCGGTGACCGAGGCGGGCGCGGCCAGCGCCTCGGCGCGCAGGTGTCCGTCGAAGGCGGGCTCCAGGCGCGCGATGAGCGCCGCGTCCTCGGGGCGGCCGACCACCGCCAGGAAGTCGCCGCGATCGCCGAAGCGCTGGGCCATGGCCGGGTCGGGGTAGGTCTGGGAGCCGGGCGTGTCGGCGTAGTAGCCGAGCGTCTCGAGCGCGATGACGGCGCGCACCTCGACGCGCGCGTCGGCCAGCGCGCGCGCGTGGATGACGCTCCCCATATGATCGGTGGCGAACGACGGCGGCTCCTCCAGCGTCCACGCCACGAGGTCGACGCGCGCCGCCGGCGGCGCGGCGCCGAGGCGCTCGGCGAGCGCCAGCAGCACGGCCACGCCGCTGGCGTTGTCGTCGGCGCCGGGACGCGGGCCGGCGCTGTCGTAGTGCGCGCCGACCACCACGCGCGCTCCGCTCGCCGGACCGTAGCTCGCCACGACGTTGACGAAGGTCTGGCCGTCGACCGTGAACGGCTGGTCGACGACGCTCGCGCCGGTCTTCGCGAAGCGCTCGTGCAGCCACGCCGCCGCGCGCGCGAGGCCCTCGGGGTGGCCCTCGTCGCGCGGCGCGAGGTCGCGCGACAGGTGCCGCACATCCGCCTCCAGAACGGCCGCGAGGCCCGGCGCCCGCGCGGCCGCGGGCGCCTTTGGCGCCGAGCAGGCGGCGAGGCCCGACACGCACGCGACCACGAGCGGCCGGAGAGAATACATCACCTCGGTTGTGCACTCCGCCGCCGCGGCTGGCAAGGCGCTCGCGCTTGCCCTCCGCCGCCGCGCATACGAAGGTGCCGCATGCACGCAACCCGCCTCGCCTCCTGTCTGGTCGTCCTCGCCGCCTGCGGCGGCGGCTCCGCGCCGAGCCTCCCGAGCGGCCTCGAGGCCGAGCACGTCGCGGCCGTCGGCGGCGTGAGCGACCTCGCGGGCTTCCTCGCCGACGGCGCCGCCACGCGCGCCGAGGTCCGCGACGGCGCGCCGCGTCCGGTCGACGTCGGCAGCGCCGACGGCTGGGCCGCGGCCGGCCTCGACGTCGACGGCGGCCTCACGCTCGCGCTCGACGATCGCCTGGCCGACGCCGACGGCGGCGAGCCGCTGCCGATGCTCATCGTGCGCGTCACCGATCGCGCCAAGCTCTGGGCCGCGCTGGGGCAGCTCGGCTTCGCGCTCACCGTCGCCGACCGCGGCGCGACGCAGGCCCTGCGTATGGGCGACCAGACGGTGGCGCTCTTCGGCGCGCTCGGCGACCGCACGGCCTTCGTGCCGGTGACGCGCCCCGACGCCGAGGCCGACCTGGCGCGCCGGCTGGCCACCGTGCTGGCCGGCCGCGACACGCTGGCCGGCGACCCGACCTGGAAGAGCGCCATGAAGTCGGCGCGCGGCCCCGGCCTCTTCGCGTTCGCCGGCCCGCGCACGTTCGGTCTGCTGTTCGATCGCCACGCCCACGGTGACGGCGTCGAGGGCGAGCTCGAGAAGGCGCTGGCCGGCAGCAGCGTCTTCATCGGCCGCGACGGCCTGACCGTGCGCAGCGTCCCCGTGGCCGGAGCCGAGGCCCGCTTCGAGGCCGTCTACACCGGCAACGCCTCCCCGCCCGACATGGGCCGGCCGGTGCCGTCGAAGGGCTGGGCCGTCCTGCGCTGGAGCCTCGACCTCGACCGGGGCGTCGACCTCGCCAAGGGCCTGTTCCCCATCGATCAGATGCTCCTCGACCTGGTCGGACCGTCGGGCCCTACCGTCGCCGAGCTGCGCGCCGCCCTGACCGGCGACGTCGGCGTCGCCATCGACGTTGCCTCGGCCTTCGCCTTCGCCAAGGCCGACGCCGCGGACGAGCGCTCCACGCCGCACGTCTTCGGCATGGTCGGGGTGCGCGACGGCGCCGCCGCCGATCGCCTGCTGCAGCGCTTCGCCGACGCGGCCGCGGCGCATGCCGGCGCCGGGCCCGGCGCGCGCGCCGTGACCGTCGGCGGCCACGCCGGCTGGAGCACCACCTCTGCCGAGCAGGGCGTCGCCATCGTGCGCGTCGACGACCTGATCTTCGTCGGCCCCGGGTTGGTCGTCGCGGCGGCCATCGCCCAGGCCGAGGGCTCCGACCACTTCTCCGACAGCGACGCGGGCAAGGTCCTCGGCCAGCGCGGCCTCGTCGCCTTCGGCGCCGACCTCGCCCCGCTCGTCGCGTTCGTCGCGTCGGCCCAGGGCCAGCACGGCGGCGACTGGTTCGCGAACCTCGTGGCCGGCATGCTCTCGGGCATGCCGTCGTGGTCCGCCTTCAGCGCGCATCCGATCGTCACGCTGCACGTCGGCTGGGATGGCGACGCGGCCGTCACTGAGCTGCGCGAGGGCGGCCTCCTCTATGGCTATGCGGCCAGCGCGGTGGCCGGGCTGGGCGTCGCGCTGCCGCGCATCATCGGCATCGGTCGTCCGCCCGCGACCGCGCCGAGCCAACCGTAGCGTCTACCGTAGCTACCGCGGCGGGCGACCGCCGCCGACCGGTCGACCTACCGCAGGACCGCATGGGAGGCCGCTCAGCGGCGTGGCATGGAACTTGGACTAAGGCCCTGGGACGACGCTGGCGTGGGAGCCAGCGACCGAGCTCATGGGGAGTCTGTTCATGTCACAACCTGTCGGTCCTTCCGGACCCGCTGCCGCCGTGGTGCCGCCCGAGCTGGCCGAGCACCCCCGCTTCGAGCTCATCCGCGTGCTCGGCCGCGGCGGCTTCGGCACCGTGCACCAGGCCTGGGATCGCGAGACCAAGCGCCTGGTCGCGCTGAAGGTCGCCGAGCGCCGCGAGGCCTGGGCGCTCAAGCGCTTCAAGGCCGAGTTCCGCGCCGCCGCCGCCATCAGCCACCCCAACCTCGCGAGCCTCTTCGAGCTCCACCACGAGGGCTCGGCCTGGTTCATCGTCATGGAGTACGTCGACGGCGTGCCCTTCGACGAGTGGCTGCCGTCGTGCGACGAGCCGCGCTTCGACGCCACCTGCCACGGCGTGGCGACGGTCGCGCTGCGCGCCCTCGAGCGGCCGTCGTCCGAGCGCCGCCGCGAGACGCCGCCGACGGTGCCGGCCCCGACCGTGCCCGACGGCCGCGTCGCCGACGACCAGCCGGTGCCCGACTTCAGCTGCCGCCGCTTCACGCCGGCCGAGCTGCCCATGCTGCGGCGCGCCTTCCGTCAGCTCGTCGACGCCGTCGAGTGCCTGCACGCGACCGGGCACGTGCACCGCGACCTCAAGCCGTCGAACGTGCTCGTCAGCGCCGACGGCGACGTGAAGGTCGTCGACTTCGGGCTCATCATGCGCTGCGATCGACCCGAGCGCGACAGCGTCGAGCTCTACGCCGGCACGCCGTCCTTCATGGCGCCCGAGGTCTGCCTCGGCCTGCCGCCGACGCCCGCCTCCGACTGGTACGCGGTCGGCGTCATGCTCTACCTCGCGCTCACCGGCGTCCTGCCCTTCGAGCACGAGAACTCGGTCGGCCGCGTGGCGCGCGGCTTCCGCGGTCGCCCGAGCGAGCTCGTGGCGGGCGTGCCGAAGGACCTCGACGACCTGTGCATGGACCTCCTCTCGATCAAGCCGCGCCACCGCCCGAGCTTCGCGCGCCTCCGCGCCACCTTCGCCGACGAGCGCCAGGACGGCGACGCGCCGGGCATGCCGGCCGCGGCCATGCGCTCGACGCGCGACTGGCCGCTGGCGGTGCTGGCCGAGACGCTGGCCGGCCCGCGCCCGGCGGTCGGCAGCGCGCCGCGCGTCACGCTCATCGAGCTCGACGCCGGCGGCAGCGCGGCCGCCACCGTCGAGAACGCGCTGGCCGAGGCCGTGGCCGACGAGGCCGCGGTGGTGCTGCGCGGCCGCTGCAGCGAGCGCGAGCACCTGCGCTTCCGTGCGCTCGACGGGGTGGTCGATGACCTGGCCGGCGCGCTGGCCGGGCTCGGCCCCATCGCCCGCGCCGCGCTCATGCCCGAGGCCGAGCTCATGCGCGGCCTGGCCGCGACCTTCCCGGTCTTCAGCGGGCCCGAGCCGGTGGCCGGGACGAGCGCCACCGTGCTCGAGGCGCGCGCCTTCGAGGCGCTGGCGACGGTGCTCTCGCGCCTCGGGCAGAACCGCCGCGTGGTCATCGTCGTCGACGATCTGCAGGCGGCCGACCCGGCCAGCGTCGAGCCGCTGCTCGCGCTGATCGGACCCGGCGGCCCGCCGGTCGAGTGGGTGCTGTCGCATCGGCGCGCCGCCGATGGTCGACCCTCGCGCCTCGTCGACGCCGCGCGCCGCCGCGGCGCCGGCTCAGGCGACGAGCGCCAGCCGGCCGTCCACCTCGTGAGCGCGGCCGAGCTCGACCAGCCGGTCGAGGCCGCGATGCAGGAGCTCGTCGATCTTCTTGCCGCGGCGATCGAAGCCGAAGGCGGCTCCCACCTGCGCCACGGCCTCCGCGCGCGTGAGTCCGACGCCCCGCCGCAGCAGCGCCGCGAACGCGTTCGTGACCTCCTCGACCGGCAGGTGCTCCACCTCGCGTCGGCGCTCGGCTGAGCCGGTGCGGAATATGCCAAAATCGCTCGGGTCGAGGCGCGACGGCCAGTAGAAGTCACCGAACAGGCGCGGCCGCCCGGCGTCCGGCTTCAGCGCCAGCGCCTGCTCGGCCAGACGCGCCATCTTCGGTCCGACGCGCGTCACCTGCCACGACGCGAACGCGCGCCGCAGCGCCTCGTCGCGGTGCAGCGGCCCCTCGGCCTCGATGACGGCGGCCAGCCGCGATGCCACCGTGTCGTACGAGCCGGGCAGGTCGAGCGCCGACGCCGCGGCGATGGCCGGGATGTCGCACGGCTCCCAGGCCGCGGCGCCGTCGAGCCAGCTCGGCTCGCGCGGCCCGCTCTGGCTCAGCACCGGCGCGGGCGCCGGCTCCGGCGGCGCGGCGCGCGGCGTCGCGGCCGCGGGCGGGGCGGTCGCGAGCGATCGCAGGCGCGTCAGCACGCGCTCGATCTCGCGCTCGGGGTCCTGCCACACGTCGAGCGCGAAGACGCGCTGGATGTTCCAGCCGAGGTTGGCGAGCACGCTCGGCCCGAGCTTCTCGCGGTCGCGCAGCGCCGGGAAGCGCGCCCACGCCACGCCGTCGGTCACGACGCCGAGGAGGTAGCGATCGGGCTTGTGCGGGTCGCGCACGGCCAGGTCGATGCGCGGTCCCTGCGCGGCGAGGTCGCGGTCGACCTGATAGCCCTCGGCGCGGAGGCGCGCCTCGAGCCCGGCCAGGAAGCCGGCCTGGTCCCTGCCGCGCGCGGCCAGCTCCTCGGCCTCGCGCACCTTGCCGCCGCGCTCGGCCAGCTCGAGGAACTCCTTCAGGTGCTGGACTCCGACGGCGCCCGTCCGCTCGACGTCGATGGCGCTCGCGTCCATCGAGGCGAAGACGACCAAGAGCTCGCGCGCGCGCGTGACGGCGACGTTCAGGCGCCGCTCGCCGCCGCGGCGGTTGAGCGCGCCGAAGTTCATCGACACGCGCCCCTGCGCGTCGGGTCCGAAGCCGACGCCGAAGAACATGACGTCGCGCTCGTCGCCCTGCACGTTCTCGAGGTTCTTCACGAACACCGGCTCGCGCGCGGCGCCGTCGAAGAAGCGCTCGAGCGCCGGCTCGGCCCGCCGCGCCGCCTCCAGCATATCGATGATGAGCTGCTGCTGCGGCTGGGCGAAGGTCACGATGCCGATCGACTTCCGGCTCAGCACCGGGTCGCGCAGCCGCGCCAGCACCTCGCCGACCAGCGCCTCGGCCTCGATGACGTTGTGGCGCACGCCGCGCTCGTAGCGGCCGTCGACGCGCCGCCACTTCACGCCCAGCGTGGCGACGTCGGCGTCGGCGGCCGGGAAGGCGATGAGCGAGCCGCCGTAGTAGCGGTGGTTCGAGAAGTGGATGAGCGAGGGGTGACGGCTGCGATAGTGCCAGGAGAGTGACAATTTCGCCAGCCCGGCGCGGTCGCACTCGTCGAGGATGCTCTCGAGCTCCTCGATGTCGTCCTCGGCCGCCACGTCGTCTTCGTCGCCGCCGCCGAAGAAGTCGGTCGGCGGCATCTGCTTCGAGTCGCCCACCACGACCGCGCTCTTGCCGCGCCCGAGCGCGCCGATGGCGTCCCAGGGCGGGATCTGCGAGGCCTCGTCGAAGACCACCAGGTCGAAGAGGTCGAGCGTCGGGTCGAGGTAGGCCGCCACCGACATCGGGCTGGCCAGGACGCACGGCTTGAGCCGCGGCAATATCGTCCGGATTTTGGCAAACAGCCGGCGCAGCGCCAGGTGGCGCCGCTTCTTCTTCGACTCGGCGCGCAGCGCGCCGACCTCGCCGCCGTCGACCGTGCCGTCGGGCAGGGCCGCCACCAGGCGCAGCGCGATCTCGGCGCGCGCCGCGGCCTGGCGCTCGGCGTCGAGCTGCTTGAAGCGCGCCGCCAGGTCCTCGTGGTCGGCGCCGCGGAAGGCGGCCAGCACCGGGCTCTCGCTCAGGCGCTGCTCGACGCGCCAGGTGGCGAGGCTGCGCTCGAGCGCCGGCTCCAGCGCATCCGCCGTGAGCCGCCCGTCCTCGAGCGCCGCGACGAAGGTGCCGAGGTCGAGCGCCATGGCGTCGGCGCGCGCGCGCTGCCAGGCACTCCAGTCGCGCAGCGTCCTCAGCTCGGCGCTCATGCTCGCGAGCCGCGTCGACAGCTCGCCGAGCGGCAATGCGATGACCGCCGCGTCCAGCGTCAGGCGCCGCGCCACGTCGGCCAGCGCCTCGTCCATGCGGCTCTGCGCCGACGCCAGCGCGGCCGCGCGCGGCGCGATGAGGCTCGGCTCGACCTTGCCCAGCAGCGCGCCGAGATCGATGGCGCCGGCGAAGACCGCCAGCTCGCGCCGCGTGCGGAGGAGCGTCCGCGCCGACGCGACGCGCGCGGTGATCTCCTCGGGCGTGCCCTCGCCGAACACCTCGGGCACCTGGCGCTGGCGCTCGGCGAGGCGGCGATCGTCCTCGCGCAGCGCCACCGCCGCGCCGAGGTCGCGCGCCAGCGCCTTGCGATCGCCGAGCTTGCCGCGCGCCACCGGGGCCAGGCGCCGGCGCGTGAAGAACAGCGCGAAGAAGGCGATGAGGAAGAAGGCGCCCTGCCAGCGCGCGAGCTTCGCCGCCAGCGGCTCGACGTCGAGCGCCAAGAGCCCGGCTTCCAGCGCGGCTCGAGCTCGCTCCAGCGCCGGCGCCGCTGCTCCGAGAGCGCCACCGTCTCGATGACCGGCTGCAGCTCGCTCTCGTGGCGCCGATCGCCGACGAAGGTCGCCGTGCGGCGCGGCGCGCGCCCGAGCTCGGCCGCCAGCGCGGTGAGGAGCCGCAGCGCCTCGGCGGTCTCGGGCGCCAGCTCGAGGCCGAGCAGGTCGGCCACCTCGCTGCCCAGCCGGCGCGTCTCCTCGACGCGGGCACGCGCCGCCTCCAGCGCGGCGCCGACGTCCGACTGCGCGCGCGCGTCCCAGCTGTGGATGGCGGCGCCGGCGAATGGGTGCGACGCCATCGGCGCCACCGAGCGCGAGGCGTGCCCCAGCGCGTGGACGGCCTCGCGCACGCGCGCCGCCCGCTCCGAATCGAAAGCCCCTTGACCATCGCCAGAGCCGGCGAACGAATGTGACAAAATCGGCGCCGCGCCCAGATCGCCGAGGCGCGACACCGCCTGCCAGGCCGACATGCCCGCGGCGCCCGGCGCGTGGAGCTCGCGCCACACCGCCGCCAGCTGGTCGCGCACCTTCTGCAGCGCGGCGCCGGTCGCGGCGAGCGCGCCCGCGTCGCCGTCGCCCTTCAGGTCGAGGTTGGCCGCCAGCGCGGCCACGATCTCGGCCTTCGTCTGATCGGGCGCGTGCAGGTCGAGCACGAAGCGGCCGAGCCCGACCGCCTCCAGCCGCCGCTGCACCACGTCGACCGCGGCGCGCTTCTCGGCCACGAACAGCACCGACTTGCCGCGCCCCATGGCCTCGGCCACGAGGTTGGTGATGGTCTGCGACTTGCCCGTGCCCGGCGGGCCCTCGAGCACGAAGGTGTCGCCGTCGACGGCCGCCTGGACGGCCACGAGCTGCGAGCTGTCGGCCTCGACCACCGACAGGTCGTCGGCCGGCGGCCGGCGCCGGTCGAGCTCGGCGCGCGCCACGAACGGCGTCGCCAGCGGGAACGCGCGGTCGGCGCCGCCCAGCAGGTGGCGCACCACCGGATTTGCCAAAAGAGCATCCGTGCGCGCCTCGAGGTCGAGCCACATCAGATATTTGGCAAACGAGAACATCGCCACCGCGGCGCGGTCGACGACCTGGCACTTGGGGATGGGCTTCACCAGCTGGCGGAAGCGCTCGAGGATGAGCGGCACGTCGAGCCCGGCGTCGTCCTCGGGCAGGTCGTCGTAGCCCGCGACATCGGCGCGGAACTGGCTCGCCAGCTTGGCGAGCAGCGTCGAGTTGATGCGCGCCTCGTCCTCGGCCAGGCGCAGCCGGAACGGATCGCGCGCGGCGGCGCGCACGATCTCCACCGGCAGGAGGATGATGGGCGCATAGAGCGGCTTCTGCTCGGCCGGCAGCGCCTTGTCGTCGACCCACTCGACGAAGCCCAGCGCCAGCCAGAGCGCGGTGCTGCCGCTCTCCTCGGTGACGCTCCGGCTCTGGCGATAGAGCTCGGTCAGGCGCTTCTCGAGCTCGGCCTGGGCGAGGTCGACCTCGATCTTGCCCTCGGCGAGCAGCGTCGCCAGCCGCGGATCGGCGGCGCGCGCGCCGGTGCGCCGCTCGAGCTGCACGCGGCTCCGCTGGCCGTCCTCGTGCGGCGCGAGCGCGAACGGCTCGCGCGAGGCGAGCCCGTCCTCGAGGCGCGCGATGTCGTGGCCGGCGATGGGCAGGCAGCGCTTGCCCTCCCACTTGAAGGCCAAGAGCGGGTTCCGCAGGCTCAGGTCGAGGAGCTGCGACTTCCACGACTCGAGGCGGCGCTCGAGCGGCGTGGCCTCGGCCACCACCGGTCGGACGTCGGCCATCCGAGCCGCCTCGGGAGCGCTCGCGGGCGCGGTCGGCGCCAGCCCCGGCGCGAGCGGCGCCTCGACCGCCGCGAGGGGCTCGTCGCGCCGATCGCGCACGAGCGGCAGCGGCCGCACGCCGTCGCGGCGCGCCTGCGAGACGTCGATGGTCAGCTCGTAGCGCGCGCGCTCGAGGCCGGCCGCGGCCGCGCTCTCGGCCACCTCGAAGGTCGTCCCGGCCTTGGTGCAGGCGGCCGCGTCGACCAGCAGCAGCGAGCCGCGCCCGCCGTCGGCCAGGCGCTTCGTGACCTCGGTGAGGTCGTCGCTGGTCGCGGCCGACAGGCGCTCGCGCTCCACCAGGAAGCAGCCCGGCGTGACGCGGTCGCGCGCGACGACCAGCACCGGGTGCAGCCCGGCCTGCTCGAGCAGCGCGGCGTAGAGCACCGAGAGGTCGAGCGACGTTCCCATATGATCGATGAGCGTCCGGTCGGGCGGCCGCACCGTCTCGCCATCGCCGGCCGAGCGCGCCGGCGCCTCGACGTAGCCGACGCCCGCCGACTGCAGCGCGCGCCACAGCGCCCGGGCGATCAGTCGAGCCCGCTCGGAGCCGCTCTGGTAGCCGTCGAGCGCGCTGTCGCCGGTGGTGCGGCCGAGCTCCTCCTGCGCCGCCTGGAGGAGCGGCAGGAGGGCGGGATGGCCGGGCTCGACGAAGCACGCCAGCGACTCGGGGTGCACGTCGCGCAGCCAGGCGTTGAAGGCGTGGATCGCCACCGGCCGCGTCTCGGTGCGCGTCGCGTCGGGCGTCGCGACCGTGACCGTCAGCGTGCCGTGATCGGTCGTGAGCTGGCGCGCGAGCCGCTCGGCCGAGAGGCGCATCACCAGCACGCGGTCGTCGATGGCCAGCGTCTCGCCCGGCCGCAGCGACTCGAGGATGTCGTGGCGCAGCGGCGGCGCCACCGGCGGCTCGATGGCGATGTGCAGGGACAGCGGCCCGACGTCGCGCTCGCCGCGGTTGACGATGACGATGCGGCGCACGAGCGGCACGTCGATGTGCTGCAGCGCGAAGTTCACGACGGTCGCGTGCTCGAGGGTGATGTCGAGCTGGGCCAGCGGAGTCTGCGAGTCGGTCATGGCGGCGGCACGGTAGCCCACGTTCCGACGCTCGTCATGGGGCTACGCAGTTCGTGACCGAGGCCGCGCCGCGCGCTTGCAACGCCCGCGGCGCTACTCTATGTGTCGCGCGGCCGTGCCCGCTCGGGCACAGGGGAGGCGCGACGCATGACGACGATCGAGGAGAAGGTGAAGCTGTCGGGGTTCAACAACCTGACCAAGATCCTGAGCTTCAACCTCTACGACTTCGCCATCGCCACGACCGAGCAGCAGCGCGCCGACTATATCGCCTATATCGACGAAAAATATTCGGCCGTGCGCATCCGCGATATCGCGCGCGAGATCTGCAAGATCATCGAAGCCAACATCCTGGCCGAGAGTGTGCAGGACTACGACCCGGTCGGCGCCTCGACCATGACGCTCATGAGCGACATCAAGGGCGGCAAGTGGGAGTCCGAAGCGGCAGGGCAGGCTGGGCCGGCGGGCGCCGCGCCCGCCTCGGCGGCCGTCGCGCTGCACCTCGACAAGAGCCACATCACGACGCACACGTACCCCGACGCGTCGGACCCGAGCGGCATCTGCACCTTCCGCGTCGACATCGACGTCGCGACGTGCGGCGAGATCGTGCCGCTCAAGGCGCTCGACTACATGTTCCAGTCGTTCGAGTGCGACGTCGTCTACATCGACTACGTCGTGCGCGGCTACACGCGCCTCGAGTCGGGCAAGAAGATCTACAACGACCACTACTTCAACTCGATCCAGGACTTCATCGCGCGCGACATCCTCGCGCGCTACGCCTACCGGCAGGACGTGAACATGGCCGCCGACAACATCTGGCAGACCAAGCTCATGTCGAAGCCGCAGCACCCGCGCGACTTCGTGCTCGACCCGAGGGACGCCGACCATCCGCAGATCGACGAGAAGATGCGCCTCCTCGAGCGCGAGATGCGCGACGTCTTCCACTTGAACTGAGCGCGTTCGCTCGTGACGCCAAGGCTGGCGACCTCCCCGACGATGGTGCATATCGGCAGGCATGGTCGCTCTCCCCGATGACGCCAAGGGCTTTCTCACTCACGAGGTCACGAACCAGGCGCCGCCGCTCGCGTACGACGCGTGGGCGACCGACGTCGCGCTGCGCGACGCGGTCCAGCGCGAGGGCGGCGGCTGGGCCGAGGCCGAGCTCGGCGCGCTCGGGCCGGTGGTCGGCGGCGAGCTCATGGAGCTGGCGCGCCTCGCCAACGAGAACCGACCCAAGCTGCGGAGCTTCGATCGCTACGGCCACCGCGTCGACGAGATCGAGCTCCATCCGGCCTACCACCAGCTGATGCAGCACGCGCACGCGCACGGCGTGCACACCTTCGGCTGGCGTCACGCCGAGCGCCCGGGCGCCCACGTCGCGCGCATGGGGCTGGCCTTCCTCTATGGTCAGGCCGACCAGGGCACGAGCTGCCCGCTGACCATGACCTACGCCTGCGTCCCGACGCTCCGGCACGAGCCGAGCATCGCCGCCGAGTGGCTGCCGCGCGCGACGTCGACGGCCTACGACCCGCGGTCCCTGCCCGCCGCCGAGAAGACCGGCGCGCTCATCGGCATGGGCATGACCGAGAAGCAGGGCGGCTCCGACGTGCGCAGCAACACCACGCGCGCCCACCGCCTGGGCGAGCGCGGGCCGGGCCAGCCGTATGCACTGGTCGGCCACAAGTGGTTCTTCTCGGCGCCGCAGTGCGACGCGCACCTCGTCCTGGCGCAGGCCGAGGGCGGCCTGTAGTGCTTCCTCATGCCGCGCTTCGTGCCCGACGGCACGCGCAACGCGGTGCGCGTCATGCGCTTGAAGGACAAGCTCGGCGACTGGAGCAACGCCAGCTCGGAGGTCGAGCTGCACGGCGCGCTGGCGTGGATGGTCGGCCCCGAGGGCCGCGGCGTGGCGTCGATCCTCGAGATGGTCGCGCTCACGCGCCAGGACTGCATGATCGGCTCGGCCAGCATCATGCGCCAGGCGCTGGTGCAGGCCATCCATCACGCGCGCCACCGCAAGGCCTTCGGGCGCCTCCTGTCCGAGCAGCCGCTGATGGTCAATGTACTTGCCGATCTCGCGCTCGAGAGCGAGGCCCACACCGCGCTCACGGCGCGCGTCGCCCGCGCCGTCGACGGCGGTGGTCGCGACCCGCGCGAGGCGGCCTTCGGTCGCATCGCGACGGCCATCGGCAAGTACTGGGTGTGCAAGCGCGCGCCGGCCTTCGTGAACGAGGCGCAGGAGTGCCTCGGCGGCGCCGGCTACGTCGAGGAGGCGCCGCTGGCGCGCCTCTATCGGCAGGCCCCGCTCAACTCGATCTGGGAGGGCAGCGGCAACATCCAGTGCCTCGACGTCTTGCGCGCGCTCGGCCGCGAGCCGGAGACGCGCGACGCGCTCTTCGCCGAGCTCGGCCTGGCCGCCGGCCTGCACCCCGCGCTCGACGCCGAGCTGCCGCGCCTCGCCCAGGCCCTCGACGACGTGGCCACGCTCGAGGTGCGCTCGCGCGCCGTGGTCGAGCGCCTGGCCATCGCGCTCCAGGCCGCGCTGCTCCTGCGGGCCGACGCGCCGGGCGCGGCCGCCTGGTGCGACTCGCGCCTCGGCGGCGGCCACGGCCAGTGCTTCGGCACGCTGCCGGCGAGCGCCCCGCTGCGGGCGCTCGTCGAGCGAGCGTATCCGTCGTGATGCGAACGGCGCCCTGGTTCTAGGGTTGGAACGCGCGCTGGATGCAGGTCAGCGTGTTGCCGTCGCCGATGCTCGACTGAGCGCAGGCGCGGATGGTCGGCACCGGATCGACGCGCGCGCCGCGGCCGGCGTCGATGCACGCCAGGATGTTCGACTGGCCCACCATGGCGTCGTCGCAGGCGGCGATGAGCGGGCTCGGGTCGGCGAAGTACGAGCTCGCGCGCCGCAGGCACTCGAGCGCGTCCATGTCGCCGATGAGGTGCTGGCCGCAGGTCCGGATGGCGTTCACCGGGTTGTAGTGGAAGTTGCGCACGGCATCGACGCAGCTCGCCGAGCCGCTGCCCATGAAGACGTCGCCGCAGGTGTTGATGACGTCGGGAGACGCGGCCCACTGCGGCAGCGGCTCGGTGTGCATCGGCGGGCGGTCGGGCTGCACCGGGTAGTCGGGGCGGACGGGGCGGTCGGGCCGCGTCGGGTGCTCGGGGATGATCGGGCGGTCGGGGATGACCGGCTGGATCGGCGGCGGGCGCATCGGGTGCCAGGCGTCGTCGTCGTCCCAGCGATCGCCGCAGCGGATGACGCGGTCGTCCCACTGGTCGTGCCAGTCGTCGCGGTCGTCGCGGTCGTCCTTGTCGATGCGCAGGCGGCAGGTCAGGCGCTGGCCGACGTCGAGGTCGAACGAGACGACGCGCCGACGCACAACCAGGTTGTCGATCCGGCCCGAGCGCGCGTCGAGCACGGTGTCGCCGAGGACGAAGATGTCGCGGCGGTCGACGCTCTTGGTCAGCCAACCGCGCCGCGTCGGCACCAGGCGCTCGACCTGCAGGAACGGGCCGGCGCCCTGGTCGGCGACGATGGCCCGGACGCGGCCGTTGTCGCGCTCGCTGGTCACGACCGAGAGGATCTCGATCGGCACGCGGATGGGCGGCGGCGTCCGCACCGGGCGAGCCATGGCCGTGCTCGCGAACACCAAGGGTAGCAGCGCCGTCGTGGCCAGCATGAGCTTCATCGAATCCTCCGGATGTGGTGCGCGCGTCGAACGGGGACGGGCGCCGTGCCGCCGACGCCCTCGACACGTCGCGATTCAGGCCACGTTGTCACGAAGTTGTCAGCGCGCCCATCCGACCTGCCTGCCAAGCGGCGCCAAGCCCGCCGAACTCGCGTTCGGAATATTGTTGACCAACAATGTCACCAATGGCATCACTGCGCGGTGACCGCTTGCCATCGCCGCTTTGATGACCTCGCCCGGCGACCCGGCTTCGCTCGGGGGTGCTGTCGCGAGCCGATCGGGTCGAGCCCGGTCGAGCGTGCATCCGCCTCGCACTGAGCGAAGCCGCCCTCGACCCCGCGCCCCTCTCGATCGGCGTCCCGACCACGGCGACGACACGCATGGGATCCGCATCGTCGCCCGCGCCTCCGATCCCAATCGCGAGCATCGCATGACCCTGGGACTGATCGGTGGAGTCGAGCGCAACGAGAACGCCTACGTCGAGGCCGCGCGCGCGGCGGGCCACACGCTGCACTTCCACAGCGGCCACTTGAACGGGCGCGGCAGCGACACGCTGGCCGGCATCATCCGGAGCTCCGACCTGGTCGTGGTCGTGACCGACGTCAACAGCCACGGCGCGGTCCAGCTGGCGCGCCGCCTCGCGCGCAAGGAGGGCAAGTCCCTCGTCCTGCAGCGGCGCATCAGCCCGAGCCGCTTCGCCGCGCTCGTGGCCGACCTCGACGCGGCGCGCGCGGCCAACGCGTGATCGCCCTCTGGCGGAGACGGCGGCACTGACTCGAGCCTCAACGTGGGTCGGCGAGGCCGCTCCAGTCGCCGGCCCGGAGCCGCGCCAATAGCGCGCCGACCGGGCGCCGGGCCTTGACGGCAGCGGTCACGCTGGGCGCGAGGTCGGGGTGGCCGATGACGATGGCGCCGACCACGAGGCCGTCGCGCACGACCAGCTTGCGGTAGCGGCGCGGCTCGGCGTCGTCGGGCACGACGGCGAGGTCGTCGGGCGCGGGCTCGATGACGCCCAGCGACAGGACGTCGATGCCCGACACCTTGAGCATGGTGACCGGCGCCTGCGGCGCGTAGGCCTTGTGGCGATCGGGCAGGCACACCGCGTTCTGGGCCGCCAGCTTGGCCTGCTCGACGCCCACCGGCCAGAGGCCGCCGACCTGGCCGGGGAAGTCGGCGACGTCGCCGGCGGCGAAGATGTCGGGGTCGCTCGTGCGCAGGAGGGCGTCGACCGTCACGCCGCGCGCGCCGACCGCGAGCCCGGCGTCCTTCGCCAGCTGCGCGTTGGGGCGGATGCCGATGCACACGCACAGGAGGTCGCAGGCGAGCACCTGGCCGTCCTTGAGATCGGCCGTCACGACGCGGCCGCGCCCGTCGCCGCTGGCGCGCTCGAGCTCGACGCGCAGGAGCACGTCGATGCCGAGGCCGGCGAGATAGCGCTCGAGCACGCCGCCGCCGCGCGCGTCGAGCTGGCGCCCCATGAGGTTCGGGCCGCGCTCGAGCACGGTCACGTGGGTGCCGAGCTTGTGCAGCGCGTAGGCGGTCTCGAGCCCGAGCAACCCGCCGCCGGCCACCACCACGCGGCGGCAGCCGTGCTCCTGCACGAAGCCGCGGATGGCGACCGCGTCGGCGGCGTCGCGCAACGCGAAAGCTCCTTTCAGGTCGAGGCCAGCCACCGCCGGCATGAGCGCGTCGGCGCCGGTCGCGAGGATGACCCGGTCGTAGGCCAGGCGCTCGCCGGTCGCCAGCACCACCTCGCGCGCGGCGCGGTCGATGCGCGTGGCGCGCGTGTTGAGCGCGGCCTGGATGCGCTGCTCGTCGTACCAGCTCTCGGGCTGGAGATAGAGGCCGTGGAGCGCGCTCTTGCCGTAGATGACGCGGCTCAGCGCCATGCGGTTGTAGAGGTGGACCGGCTCGCGCGCGACCAGGTGGATCTCCAGGTCCTTTGCGTAGCGGCGCGCGAAGTCGGCGGCGGTGACGCCGGCGATGCCGTTGCCGATGATGACAAGGCGCTTGACCTTCGGGTCGTGGCCCGCGCGCGCCGCGCCGTCGGACCAGCTCTCGCGCGCGCGCCGCGGCGTGAGCGACACCGTGACCGGCCCGCGCACGCGCGCCATGCAGGCCATGCGCGTGTTGGTGGCGAAGCCGAGGCGCTCGAGCGTGGCGCGCTCGTCGTCGCCCACCGGGCACACGTGCTCGGCGCCCTTCAGCACGGCGATGGGGTCGGCGCCGCAGACGCCCATGCGGCAGCCGGCCTCGATCTTCAGGCCGCTCGCCTCGGCCACCTCGAGGATGGCCTGATCGATGCGCGCGACGACGTGCCGGCCCTCGGGCTCGAAGGTGACCTCGGGGCCGCGCGCGACCTTGGCCAGGTGCTTCGACGCCAGCATGCTGGCGCGCAGCTTGGGCGGTGCCGTCACCGCGGCGCGCGCCAGGAAGCGCGGCTCGCGCCGCAGCGTGCGCACGAGCCAGATGCCCGCCGCGATGACCACCAGCGCGCGCAGCGCCGCGATCAATGCTTCGGGCGCCTCGGCTGCGATCGCGCCCGGCGCGCCCGGCGTCGCCGACGCATCGAAGAGCGTCGCGAGCGAGCGCGCCACGACCGGGAGCCCCCACCAATAGAAGAAGGTCCACGCCAGCGCCGCGAAGACCGCGGTCAGCTTGAAGAGCGTGAGGCGCGTGAAGGCGCGGAGCGCCGTGAACGCCCCGAGGCTCGCCAGCACCGACAGGCCGAGGAAGCCCAGGCGCTCGAGCGGCGCGGCGTCCGCCGGCACGTGGAAGAAGCCGAACACGAAGCCCGGGAACAGCGCCGCGAAGAGCTTGCGATAGCCGCGGTAGCGCGGGTCGTCGTCGTGCAGATCGGCGAGCTGCGCCGCGGTCGGGTTGAAGTCGTAGCAGTTCTTGGCGCAGCCGACGCACGGCTTGCAGTAGCTGTTGGGCACGACCACGGCCGGCGTCTGGCCGTACAGCCGCTGCACCGGCAAGAGCGGACAGAAGGTCGAGCACCAGCCGCTCTTGCCCTTGAAGGCCACGCCGCCGGCGAAGGCCAGGCCCATCAAGCCCAGCAACAGCGCGCCCGCGGCCGGCCCGCTGGCGTTGAAGACGACCTGGCGCAAGCTGGCCAGCGCGAGGAAGAGGCCGATGCCGATGACGTAGGCCCAGCGCGCGAGCGCGGGCGGCAGCGTCTTGCCGCGCGTGAAGCCGAAGATGCGCGGCGTCTGGTTGGCGGCCGACAGCGGGCAGAGGTTCCGCCACAGGCCGGGCGCCAGCATCCACACCGCCGGCAGCAGCGGCACCACCACGCCCCAGGTCAGGAGCAGCCCGACCTCGGGCGCCGCGATGAGCGTCGCCGCCAGCGCCAGCATGGCCGACACGCTGACCACGCGGCCGGCGTGCCACACGGCCGTCGGCACGCGCGTCGGCACCTGGGTGAAGCTCTGGAACAGCGGTGCGATGGCCGGCCTCAGCGCTGCGCCACGAGCAGCGCCGTGGTCTGTCGCAGGCGCAGCGACAGCACGCGCCCGAGGTCGAAGAGGAAGACGCGCGCCAGCTCGGGGTGGAGCGCGGCGAAGCTCTCGAAGGCGTCGACGCCGAGCTTCACGAGGCGGCTGTCGCTGACGGCGCGCACCTCGGCCGAGCGCTCGCGGCCGTCGAGGAAGACCTGCTCGCCGACCACGTCGCCGACGTCGGCCAGCGCGATGCGCTGCGTGTGCGGCGCGCGCCCGACCAGCACCTCGAGCGCGCCCTCGGCCACGATGAAGAGCGCGCGCTCGCGCGAGCCGAGCGCCAGCACGACCTGTCCGGCCTCGAAGCGCTCGGTCTGCGTGTAGGCCAAGAGCGCCTCCCACTGGGCGTCGTCGTAGCTCCGCAGGAACTCGAGCTCGGCCGCGTCGATGGCGTCGTCGCGGTCGCCCTGGCCCTTGCCGTCGTAGTCGAAGAAGCCCGCGAGCGTCATGCCCACCTGCCGCGGTTGCGCGTGTCGTCCTGGAGATAGCACGGGCCGGGCGCGGCTTCCACGCGCCGCCCGGCCGTGCGAGGGTCGGGCCCGGAGGTTCCGATGGGCCGTGGCTACTACGACTACGAAGCGCACGAGGCCGCGACCGCCGCCCGCGCCGCGCTCGCCCCCGAGGCGGTGTTCACGGGCCGGAGCTGCGACCCGACGATGAACCCGCGCGGCGTGACCGTGCGCGAGTGCCGCGACAGCGAAGCCCATCCGGCCTCGGTCGGCATCGTGTTCGCGCTCGACGTGAGCGGCTCGATGGGCATCATCCCGCAGGACCTCGCGACCGCGACCTTGCCCGCGTTCATGCGCGCCGTGACGCAGGTCATCCCCGACGCGCAGGTGCTGTTCATCGCCTTCGGCAACGCCTACGCCGATCGCTCGCCGCTCCAGGTCGGCCAGTTCGAGAGCGAGGCCCACCTGGTCGACCACTGGCTCGCCACGGCACACCTCGAGGGCGGCGGCGGCGGCCTCGGCGAGTCGTACGATCTGGCGATGTACTTCGCGTCGCGCCACACCGCCATGGACTGCCTCGCGAAGCGGGGGAAGAAGGGCTACTTCTTCATGACCGGCGACGAGGTGCCGTTCTCGACCATGGCGCCGGGCATCGTCACGAGCGTCCTCGGCGCGACCAGCATGAGCGAGCCGATGGCCATCCACGAGACCGCGCTCGAGCTCACGCGCTCGTTCAACGCCTTCTTCCTCATCCCCGATCAGGCCCGCGCCATCCCTTACGGCACCGGCCCGACGTGGCAGAAGATCTTCCACGAGCGCACCATCATCCTCGAGCGCCCGAGCGACACGGCCATGGTGTGCGCCACCCTCGTCGCCATCGAGGAGCGCGTCGCCCCCGACGAGGCCGCCATCCGCGCCTTCGTCGCCAGCCACTTCGGCCTCGCCGACGCCGACCTCGAGCGGGTCGTCCGCCCGGTCCTGCCCTTCGCGGCGGCCCTCGCGCAGGGCCCCATCGCGCCCCCCGAAGCCCAGGGCACGCAGGACGTCACGGGCTTCAAGGGCTAGCGCGTGCGCCTCCCGGCGGGCGAGCGCGAGGCCTGGATCGTCGTCGACCTCGGCTTCGGCGATCAGGGCAAGGGCAGCGTCACCGATTTCCTCGTGCGCGACCGGAGGGCCCACACCGTCGTGCGCTACAACGGCGGCGCGCAGGCCGCGCACAACGTCGTGACCGACGACGGCCGCCACCACACCTTCGCGCAGTTCGGCGCCGGCAGCTTCGTCCCGGGCGTGCGCACCGTGCTGGCCAGCCGGGTCGCCATCCAGCCCTGGGCCATGCTGGTCGAGGCCGAGCACCTGGCGCGGGTCGGCGTGCGCGACGCCTTCGAGCGCACGGTCATCGCCGCCGACTGCGTCGTGGTGACGCCCTTCCATCGTGCAACCCATCGGTTGCGTGAGCTCGCGCGCGGCGCCGCGCGCCACGGCAGCTGCGGCGTCGGGGTCGGCGAGGCGGTGGCCGATGCGCGCGCCGGCAAGCCCACCATCCGCGCCCGCGACCTCTTCGATCCGCCGCGCCTCCTGCGCCTCCTGCGCGAGGTGCAGGCCCACAAGGCCGCCGAGGTCGCCGCGCTGGCGCCGCCCGCCGCAGGCGACGTCGACGCCGCCGTGGCGCACGCCGAGCTCGCCGACCGCTGGATGCCCGACGTCGCGAGCGGCCTCCTCGCCGCCTTCCGCCAGCGCGCGCGCGTGGTCGAGCCCGACGCCCTCGGCGCGGTCTTCGCGGCGCCGGGCGCGGTCGTCTTCGAGGGCGCTCACGGCGTGCTGCTCGACGAGGACCACGGCTTCCATCCCTACACGACGTGGAGCTCGTGCACCGATCGCCAGGCGCGCGATCTGCTCACCGCCCACGCCTTCGACGGCGACGTGCGCCGCCTCGGCATCGTGCGCGCCTACGCCACCCGACACGGCCCGGGCCCGTTCCCGACCGCCGACGCGAGCCTCGTCGTGGCCGACCCGCACAACGCGCTCGACCGCTGGCAAGGCGCCTTTCGCGTGGGCTGGTTCGACGCCGTCGCGACCCGCTACGCCATCGCCGCCAACGGCGGCGTCGACGGCCTGGCCGTCACGTGCCTCGATCGCCTTCCCGCCGAGCGGCCCTGGTCGATAGCCGATGCCTATTCGATGGGCGGCGACCATCTCGCCGACCTGCCACTCGGCGGCGACCTCGACGCCCAGGCCGAGCTCGGTCGGCGGCTCGAGCTGGCGATCCCCGACTACGTCTCCGTGGCGCCCGAGCGCGAGTCCCTGCTCGCGGCCATCGCCGCGCGCACGGCGCCGATCGTGCTCACCTCCGACGGGCCGACCGCGGCCGCGAAGCGCTGGTGCTCGCCGCCGATCGGCGCATGATGCCGCGCGTGGACCGCGACTCGCAGCTCGTCATCCAGGGCAAGCGCGTCGGCCGCCGCGGCTGGATGATCGTCGGCCTGCTGGCGCTCGTCGCCGGCCTGGCCAGCATCGGCATCCTGCTCGCCGTCCTGAAGAGCGGCGCCGAGGCCTACCTCCCGTGGACCGTCATGGGCGGCATCATCGCCTGGTGGGTGTGCTTCATCATCGCGTCCATCCCGCGGAAGGCCGAGCTGCGCCTCGAGTACGGCCGCCTCCACGCCTCGTGGCGCGCGCGCCCCATCGCCTGCGACGTCGGCGCCCCGCGCGGCCTCGGCGCCTGGAGCGGCGCGCTCGACGCGCCGGTCGGCGTGGCGCTGTGGCTCGGCGATCGCGGCGAGCGCCCGCTGCGCCTCGGCGGCCGCGACCACGACGGCCGCGGGCTGGCGCTCGAACGACCGCCGACGCGCCGCGTCGACTTCGAGATGTCGCGCGCCGACCTCGATCGCCTGCTGGCCGCCCTCGGCGTCACCGTCGATCGCCGCGCCGTGCCGGTGGTGCAGCTCCTGCGCAGCTCGCAGGCGCCGGGCGGGCTCGTGCGCATGATCGGCCCGTGGCTCGTCACGCTGGCCGTCGTCGCGGTCGGCGGCGTCGTGCTCGGCCTGACCGGCCTCGGCGACCAGCTCCAGGCGACGCCGTCGGGCCAGGTCGGCCTCGCCGTCGCGACCACCGGCCTCGTGCTCGGCGGCATGGCCTGGCAGATCGCCAGCGGCATCCGCGTCAAGAAGGCCCAGCTGGCGCTGCGCCTCGACGAGCGCGAGCTGACGCTGCTCGGCAAGGACGGCGCGACGCTGGCGTCGGCGGCCTGGCACGCCGTCACGGCCGAGCGCTTCAACCATCGCCTGCGCGTGCGCGGCGGCACCTGGCTCATGCCCGCGCTGCGCCTCGCCATCGGCGACCACCCGCCGCTGCGCGTCGGCGTCTGGGACCCGTCGCTGGCGTGGCCGCCCGACGCCCCGAAGGAGCGCCGCGGCGCCACCTGGCTCGCGGGCGCGCCGCAGTGGCGGACGCTCGTCACCCAGCTGGAGCTCCACCATGTCCTCGACTGACCTCGCGCCGCTGGCGCTTGCCGCGGCCCTCGCGACCGCCGGCTGCGCGCCCTCGGGCCCGCCGGTGCCGGGCGTGCCGTCGCTCACCCTGCCGCTCCAGGAGCTGTCCGGCCTCGCCGTGAGCGGCGGCTCGCTCTTCGGCGTCGGCGACGCCAGCGCCAAGCTCGCGGTCATGGATCTCGCCTCCCGCACCGCGCGCGCAGTGTCCCTGCCGCTGCCGCACCACGCCGCCGGCTCGCAGCTCGAGGGCGTCGCCATCGACGCGGCCGGCCGCGTGTGGGCGCTCGAGGAGGAGCCGGGCGCCGTCTACGTCTTGGCGCTCGACGGCGACGCCGCGACGCTGCTGCACACCTTCCACATCGTCGTGCCGTCGGGCGACCCGCTGCACGCCGCGTGGAAGGCCGACGCCAACGCACGCGGCGAGGGCCTGGCGCTCATGGCGCACGGCCACGTGCTGGTGGCCAAGCAGCGCCACCCGGTGCGCCTCATCGAGCTCGGCCCGGCCGGCGACGACCCGCTCGGACTGCCCGCGCCGCCGCTGCCGGGCGACGCCCTCGCGCTCCCCGGCGAGGCCGCGTCCGACCTCGTGCCGCTGGCCGAGTGGGCCCCGGCCGACGACGCCGCGACCGCGCGCATCGCCGACATCAGCGACCTCTCGGCCGACCCGTCGGGCGTCTGGATCCTCGCCGGCCGGAGCCACCTCGTCGCCCGCCTGGCGCTGCCGCTCGACCCCGCCTCGGCCACGTTCGCGGCGACCGATCTCCGCCCGCTGCCGACGCCGATCGACGGCCTCGTCTTCGAGGGCCTGGCCTTCGACGGCCTCGGCCACGCGCTGCTCGGCGTCGATCGCAAGGGCCGCGACCCCAATGTGGCCGTCCTGCCGTGGGTCGCGCCCTGAGCCCGGGCGGCCGCGCACAGCCTGGCCGCGGCCCCTCGGTTGCGCGCCCGAGCGTCCAACGCCCTTGACTGGTGCGGTCGAGGCGATGCTATGTCGCGTGCTCACGGAGCCGGCCACCGACCGGCGGCCGGGAGGTCAACATGGCGCGCGCTGTCGTTCTGTACGCATCCCACATCGGCCACACCGAGAAGGTCGCCGAGTACATCGCGGAGTCGGTCCGCAAGCACGACATGCCGTGCGACCTCTTGCCCGTCCACTCGGTCCCCGAGGACTTCGGCGCCTACGAAGCGGCGATCGTCGTGGGCTCGGTGCACTCCGGCCACCACGCCGCCGAGCTGGCCGACGCCATCCGGCGCCACGCCGAAGCCTTCCGCGACATGTACACCGCCTTCTGCTCGGTGAGCCTCGAGGCCGCGGTGGTCGAGAACGCCGACACCGTACCGGCTCGCGCCGAGGCCGAGATCGAGCTGCACAAGCCGATCTCGCACTTCCTCGAAGACACCGGTTGGCAGCCACAGCTGATCGAGCCGGTGGCCGGCGCGCTGCCCTATTCGCACGTCGGGCCGTTCCGGCGCCTGCTGCTGAAGCAGCTCGCCACCGACACCGGCCTCACGACCGACACCAGCAAGGACCACGTCTTCACGAACTGGGAGGCGCTCGACGGCTTCGTCGGCGCCTTCTGCCGCCGCGCTTCGGTGATGCCCGAGCGGCTCTGAGCGCGGCCCGGCCTCGGTCTCAGCTCTGGCGCACGCGCCGCACCAGCAGCCCACCGACCGCCGCCAGCGAGACGACGAGACCTTCGGCGCCGCCGCCGTTGCAGGCGCCGCCGCCGGCCACGACGCCATCCTGGTCGTCGGTCGTGGTGGTGGTCGTCGTCGAGCCGTCCGCGGCGAAGACGGCCGGCACACCGAGGACGACAGTTCCGAAGAGACACGCGATGACACTGGCTCGGACGAAGGCCATGGGAGCTTTCCTCGTGGGTGCGCGCGTGCCTCGCCGGTCGACCCCGACGCCGCTCGACGACGACACGCTGCTGCTTCCTAGCTATCGGTCGCTCGCGTAGAGAAGTTTATAGCAAAGGCCGGCGGGCCCTCCGACCGGACCGCGCGCCGTGAAACCGCAACGTGGTGCTCAGGCCCGGCCGGCGCGGCCGCGGCCGCATTTGGCGAGCGCGGTTCAGCACCCCCTTGAGGTCGGAGCCCGAACCGATCTAGATTCTGTCCGTCGAGCCGGGCGCTGCGGGCGCCCCGAGGCCGACGAGGTCCGACGAGCGCGCGACGTCCGCGCACATCGTCACCTCTTCTCCGAGACCTGACCGACCGTCGCGTCGGGGAGGTCCGTCACCTCTTGGAGGAGGACAACGTGAAGCTGCGGAATATCGGCGGCATGGCCGCCATGGGTCTCTTCATCGGCTGTTCCGGCTCGGGTGGACCGAGCGCGGACGGCACCGGCGTCAACATCAAGGTGGCCGCCTTGACGCTGCCGGGCATCTCCTACGCCTGCTACGACGTGCTGGTGCAGAACGCCGACAGCGACACCGTCTGGTCGGCGGGCACGGTCGGCGAGAGCCAGGCCGACGGCGACGACACCACGCTGTGCTCGAACCAGTACGGCAACCTCGACGGCGGGGCCATCACCTACATCGGCACCTGCGACGCCGACGGCGCCGACACCGACGGCGACGGCCTCTCCGAGCAGACCAACACCGTCACGCTGTGGGTCGACGGCCTCTACGGCGAGGACGGCAACGACCTCGGCCAGTGGCGCGACCCGTGCCCCAACGGCTGCGCGCTCGAGGTGAAGTGCGAGGAGAACACCGACGCGCTGGTCGAGTTCAACCTCACCGTCATGCGCGACGCGAACCAGGGCTTCTTCGACATCGCCGTGAACTTCCAGGACATCTTCTGCTCGGCGAAGCTCGACACCTGCTACCCGGGCGACCCCGAGAAGGAGATAGATCTCCTCTTCGGCGACGACAGCACCCGCGACTGGACCGCCGTCTACGCCTTCGCCTGCACGGCCGGCAGCGACGCCACCGACACCACGCTCGAGCTCGGCCGCATCGTCGTCGACTGCGGCGAGGGCAACACGTTCCCGATCGACCCGACCGGCCTGGCCGGCAACAACGAGTCGGAGAACGAGGTGGGCGACGTCCTGCACTACGGCATCTATCGCGGCATCGAGGACCTCGACTGCGGCGCCGGACCGGGCTCGTGCCACAAGCGCTACTGGAACCTCGCCTTCGATCTCGCCGACCTGCCCGACGGCTGCTCGCTCGCCTTCAAGGCGACCGCGACCGACGGCAACGCCGGCTTCACGGCGGGCAAGCCCAACGCCGACGGCGTCTCGTGGCCGTACATCTCGGTCGACGTCGACCTCACTGGCGATGGCGGCGCCTTCTGCCAGCAGAACCCGCTCAACGGCCAGGGCTCGGGCGTCAGCACCGTCTACGCCGGCTCGCTGCTCGGCCTGCCGACCCCCGAGACCATGTGCTACGAGTTCGACGGCGAGGACGCCATCGACACCGGCAACTGCGACGCCGCCGCGGTCACCGACCCGAACGGCAGCCAGGGCATCGCCACCGTCATCGCCACCAAGATCGAGAAGCGCGTGAGCGGCCAGAACCCGGCGCTCACCACCGACACGCTCATCGGCGAGAACGGCGGCGGCTACGACGACCTCGAGGACTGGTACGTGTTCGACTACACCAACACGTCGGCCACGTTCTTCATCAAGTGCGGCACCCTCGGCACGGCGGCGAACGTGCGCTACCAGCTGATCAACAATGTGGGCGACATCATCGTCGACCACATCGCCGACGGCACCAACCGCGACGTGTTCTACGGCACGACCTTGAACCCCGGAGCCTCGAACGCGCTCTTCCTGCGCGTCATCTGGGAAGGCGGCGCGACCACGACGGCCGGCCAGCAGTACCTCTGCGGCATCGCCACCAGCTCGCCCATCTCGCTGAACCCGGTGCCCTGATGAGCTGACGCGCGGCCCGCGCCACCCGGGCCGCGCACCCTCCCGTCGACTACGGCTGACCCGCGGGCGCCGTAGTCGGCGGGTTCGTTGTCGGCGAGCTGGGAGCCGACGTCGCCGTCGCGGCGTCCGGGTAGATCGGCTTCTCGAGGAACGACATCGGCGTCAGCTCCTCGGCGGTCGGCAGCGGCCCGGACCCGAGCTCGGTCTCGTACAGCATGTACTTCAGCCGCGTCTCGGGCTTCTCGGGCGTGCCGTAGTTCTTGAGCTGCCAGTAGACCTTGGTCTCCATCGGCCACGGATGCATGGCGTCGGTGATGCGCGCCGTGCGCAGCACGACCGGGATGGGCTTCTTGTCGTCGGCGCCGAAGACGTAGGCCGCGAGCTCGGCCAGGTCCTCGGTGCGCATGCGCATGCAGCCGTGCGAGAAGAAGCCGCGCTGGAAGCCCTTGTCCTGCCAGATGTGGAAGGCGATGTTCGACTCCACGTAGAACTTCGGCGACACCGTGCCGTCGGGCTTCTTCCAGACGCGCGCCACGCTGATGGGCAGGTACGGCTTGTCGCGGAAGTACCAGGGGCTGTGCAGCTGGCGCCAGGCGTAGGTCTTCTCGAGCAGGCCGTCCTCGGTGGTCGGGGTCATCGAGGTGACCACGCCGACCACGCGCACGCCCTTGTCGATGGCGCCGCCGCCGAGCGGCCACACGCGGCGGAAGCCGACGGCCGGGTCCTCCATGACGCCGACCCACTCGCCGACGCTGACGCGATAGTGCAGGTCGAGGTCGGCCAGCGACTTCTCCCACTGGATCTCGGGCAGGCCGACGTCGCAGAGGCCCTCGTTCGAGGCCAGCGGCACCGTCACGCGCATGAGCCCGACCCGGCCCTTGGGGTTCCGCTGCGTGTCGTGATCGACGAAGCGCTGCGAGCGACCGACGACGTCGACCACCATGCGGTTCGCGTGCAGCTCGACGGCCGACACCGAGAGGATCTCGGTCAGCGGCAGGACGCCCTTCATGCCCAGGTAGGTGGCGACCATGGCGCCCTCGTCGATGCCGAGGTCGCCAGCGGCCACGCCGCGCAGCTTCGGGTCGAGCGTGTCGGGCGGGTCGACCGCTTCGGCGGTGGGCATGCCGTTGTCGTCGTGCGCGTCCGGCGTCAGCTCGTCGTTGGCGGAGGCGGGCCCAGCCGCGAGCGCGAGCGAAGTGGCGAGCACGAAGCGGAGCCCGGCGGGACCGGGCACATGACGCGTCAGCATAACGTCCTTGGAAGTTTGGGAACCCCGCGAGATGGCGCGGGGCGATCACACGACGTCAATGTAAGAGCCGTGAGCGAATGAGGCCAAATTCACATGACGTGCCGTTTCGACCCGGTGCGTCATGCATCGGCTGAGGACGGCCTTCGGAGCGGCTCCGAGGCCGATCTGCGGCATTCGCCGCGCGGGCTCGGAGAAACCACGATCCGCGCACTTTCGCAGATCGGTGCGTCGTCCGCTGCGCGGTTTGGCAGATGACCGGGCCTAGTCCACGACCGCCGCGCGGTCGACGCGGAGCTCGAGCAGCTCGGCCAGGAAGGCGGGTCCGAGCACATCGGTGCGCTCGGAGGTGAGGCCGGTGAGGATGTCGCGCACGCGCTGCGGCTCGAGGTCGTAGCGCCGCACGATCTCCTCCGACGGCGCGGGCAGGGTCTGCCAGCTCGGCCAGAGGAGCCGCGCGCGCTCGCGGTTCTCGGCCAGCGTGAGGCCGTTCTGGAGCACGAGCCCGAGGTCGCAGGCGACGCGCGAGCGGACCTTGCCGCCGAACGTGCCCTGCGCCTTGAGCGCCGCGTGCGGCCCGAAGCTGGGCGTCGCGGCGTCGAGCGGCAGCGGCCGCCACGGCCCGACGCGCACGCGCACGGCGCCGCGTCGGACCGGCTCGGACACGAGGTGGCGGCCGGCCTCGAGGCGCAGGAGACCGAAGGCGTGCGGGCCGCCGATGGCCAGCACGGCGGGCTCGAGCTCGTCGAGCGGGTCGCGCAGCCAGGTGACCTCGCGCTCGCCCTGCTCGGCCCAGCGCAGATAGAGCCGCACCAGGAAGTCGCGGGCCATGGCGCCGGCGCCGCCGGGCACGAGCGCGACCTCGACGATGGCGTCGTGCTCGCCGTCGGGACCCATGCGCACCCACTCGCGCTCGGCCTTGTCGAGAGCCTGATCGAGCTGCTCGAGCTCGAGCTGGGCGCGCTGGCGGTCGCTGCGATGCGCCGACGCGGCGAGGGCCGCGAGGGCGGCCACGCGATCGCCGAAGTGGGCGAGGCGGCCGAGGCGGCGGCGGATGCCGTCGAGCGCCAGCAGCTCGAGCGAGCTCCGGTGCGCGTCGGAGTAGAAGGCCGGCTCGCCGCGCAGCGACTCGATGCGCGCGGCCTCGTTGTGGAGGCGGCCGGCGTCGATGGCGTCGCTCAGCGCGGCGAGGCGCGCCTCGGCCGCGGCCAGGCGCTCGGGCAGCGCCACCGGCTCGGGGTCGTCGGGCTTCGGCTCGCGGCGCTTCTTCGGGCCACGCGTCGGCGAGGGCGTCGTGTCGGTGACCTTGACGCGGAAGTCCGTCGGCGACGCGGCGGCCGCGACGTCGCGCAGGACCTGCAGCAGCGCGCCCGGCCCGGGCGCCTCCTCCATGATGGCCAGCGCCAGCGGCAGCACCACGCGCCGCTGGATCTCGCGCTTCAGCGCGCGCGCCCCGTAGCGCGGGTCGACGCCGTCCGCGATGACCTGGTCGAGGACGTCGTCGGCGACGTCGACGATGAGGTTCCGCTGGGTGATGCCCTCGCGGCCGAGGATGTGGGCGAGCTCGGCGCGCGCCACCTGGCGGAGCTCGTTCGGGCCGAGCGCATCGAAGACGGTGATGTGCTGGAAGCGGTTCAGGAACTCGGGGCGGAAGACCTTCTCGAGCTCGCTGCGCGTGCGCTCGGCGCGGTCGGCGGCGTCGTTCTTCGGCGAGAAGCCGAGCGACTTCTCGCTGTCGCGCGCGCCGACGTTGGAGGTCACGATGACCAGCGTGTTGGTCATGTCGACGAGGTCGCCGTCCGGGCCGGAGAGGCGGCCCTCGTCGAGGATCTGCAGCAGCAGATCGCGCAGGTTCACATGGCCCTTCTCGATCTCGTCGAAGAGGATCACCTGGAACGGCTGCACCCGCACCGGGTCGAGCAGGCGCGCCGGGTGCTCGGGCTTGTCGGGGTCGCCGACCAGCAGCTGGTAGCTGTCGTACTCGGCGAGCTCGGAGCAGTCGAAGCGCAGCATGCGCTGCGGGCTGCCGTAGAGGTAGGTCGCGAGCAGCCGCGCCAGCTCGGTCTTGCCGACGCCGGTCGGGCCGACGAAGAGGAAGGTGCCGACCGGCTTCTTCGGATCCTGGAGCCCGGCCTTGAAGAGGGTGATGGCCTCGACGATGGCCAGGATGGCCCGGCGCTGGCCGACCAGGCGCTCCTCGAACCAGGTGCGGATCTCGCCGGCGCTGCGCCGCTCGCGCGGCGACACGATGAAGAGCGGGAGCCCGGAGTAGATCGAGAACACGCGCTCGACGAGCTCGGGCCCGAGCGGCGCGTCCTCGCCGATGCCGCGCTTCTCGATCTGGTAGGCCGCGGTCTGCTCGACCAGCGCGATCGACGGGCCGGGCGGCGCGATGCGCGGCGTGAAGCGCGCGGTGATGCGGCGCAGCGCGTCGAGCACGGCGGGCGGCAGCGGGCCGTCGGCGAGCGCCTGGCGCTCGGGCTCGGCGGCGCGCGCGCGATAGCGTTCGGCCAGGATGGCGTCGACGTCCGGCTCGCCGAGCGGCGGCACCGTGACCTGCCTGAAGAGCGCCATCATGCCCGGCTCGCGCGCCATCTTCTTCATGAGCTCGGGCGTGGCCTCACCGATGACGACCAGCCGGCGCGACTCGATCTCGCCGCGCAGGCCGTCGAAGACCGAGCCCGTCGTCTGGCTCGTGCGGCCGCCGGTGAGCGCGTTCCAGAGGTCGGCGATGGCCAGCGCGGCGCGCGCGCGCTTGGCCTCCTCGATGAGGCGCTTGAGCTTGGTCTCCCACTCGCCCGAGTAGTAGGCGCCGGCGATGATGCCGAAGACCGAGGTGTGGAAGATGGTCGCGGTGTCGTCGGTCGCGTCGAGCCGCTCGGCCAGCGCCGCGATGATCGAGCTCTTGCCGACGCCGCTCGGGCCGACCAGCACGAACGACACGCGGTCCCGCACGAGCGCGCGCAGCTCGGCCACGAGCTTGTCGCGGAAGCGCACGCCGAAGCTCTGCGCGCGCGCCTCGGCGCCGAGGTCGCGATAGTCCAGCTGGAGCCGCTCTTCCTTGTCGACCGGTGCTGCCATGCGACTCCTTTTATCCTACTCGGCAGTTGCGACGAATTCCGTCGGGCACCCTCTCCGCTGACCTGCGAGCGCGCTGTGCGCGCCATGGCAGGTCCGCTCCGAGGCCTTCTGAAGGAAATGCGCCTTCGGGTGACCGCTCGGTCGCGACCTGGTGTAGGGTGCGCCCGCCTGTCGGAGGGATCGATGTCGCAGCGTTCCTCGCTCCTCGTGTGCCTCGTGTGCGCCTTCGTCGGCGTCGGCTGTGACTCCGGCCCGCGCGTCGAGCGCGCGACCCTCGTCCGCGACCACGCCGCCGTCGCCGGCCGCGGCGCGGCCGACCCGAGCGCTCCGAGCGAGCCCGACCTCGGCGACCCGGGCGGCAGCGACGACCCGGTGACGACCCCGACCGACCCGACGGCGCCCACCGATCCCACCGACCCGGCCGACCCCACCGACCCGGTCGACCCGGCCGACCCCACCGATCCGGCCGACCCCAACGACCCCACCGACCCGACGACGCCCGCGACCGACGACGCCATCCTCGTGACGAGCTTCCCCTTCGTCGATCGCAACGACACCGCCAGCGGCGCCCGCGCCCTCGACCACTACAGCTGCGCGCCCAACACGCGCGAGGGCGGGCCCGAGGTCGTCTACGCCGTGACCGTGCCGGTCGCCGGTCTGCTGGTCGCGAGCGTCGACGACCTCTCGACCGGCGTCGACGTCGACGTCCACATCCTCTCGGCGCGCTCGGCCTCGGCCTGCCTCGACCGCGGCAACAGCGAGGCCGCGGCCTGGGTCCCGGCCGGCGAGTACGTCGTCGTGGCCGACTCGTGGGTGAACGCCAGCGGCGTCGAGCTCGCCGGTCCGTACACGCTGACCGTCGGCCTCACCACCGCCGACGCCTTCGTCGCCGACGGCCTCGACGCCGACGTGCTCGCGCGCGCGCTCCACGTCTTCGACCGCGCGTGGGCCCAGGGCGACACCGATCGCCTCGAGTACACCGTCATCGACTTCTCGCGCTTCAACGGCACGCCGCGCCTCTGGACCATCGACCTCCACGACGGCTCGCTGACCTTCGTGCAGCACGTCACCCACGGCGCCGGCTCGGACGACCCCGACCAGCCGGGCTGGGCCCGGACCTTCTCCAACGTCGACGGCTCGCACCAGTCGAGCCTCGGCCTCATGCGCACGGCGAGCCGCTACCAGAGCGCCAGCAACGGCCTCTCGCTGCTCCTCGACGGCCTCGAGCCCGACATCAACGACGATGTCCGCGCGCGCGAGATCGTCATCCACTCCGACAGCTACGCCAGCGATGCCTACGTCGCCGCGCACGGCAAGATGGGCAACAGCTGGGGCTGCCAGGTCGTCGACCCGGCCGTCATCGAGGAGTTCGTCGACACCGTCGAGGGCGGCGCGCTCGTGTGGAGCTGGTTCCCCGACCCGAGCTTCGTCGCCGCCTCGACCTACCTCGACCCCTGAGGGGCCGAGGTTCCAGGCCGCTCAGCGCGTCATGCCCTGCTTCAGGCGGTCCTTGCTGAAGAACGCCAGCAGGATGATGGGGTAGGGCAGGAACAGGAACACGCCGAAGATGGCCGCACCCGCGCTGGCCATCGTGCCCATGCTGCCCATCGACATGCGCAGCCCGCCCATGCCGCGCTCGCCGGCGTGCTTGCCGATGAAGTCGAACATGTGCTGGTAGGCCGGGCCGATGATGGCGATGGTCAGCACCACGAACGCCACCAGCACGGCGATGGCGAGCCAGCCCCACACGACCGTCTGGCCTCGCGCCCAGCGGCGGTATCCGACCTGGCCGATGCCGAGCGCCAGGAGCCACGCCGACATCACCACGAAGGCGATGCCGATGATGGCGCTGTAGGTGTAGATGCCGCCGAGCTCGTCCTTCACCATGGTGAAGATCTCGCGCTGCGACATGCCGAGCTCGTTGCCGTCGATGCCGATGCGCGCGCCGCCCGCCTCGAGCTGCATGTCGGTGATGCTGTTGCCGGCGAGGCCGCCGCAGGTCGTCATGAGGCTCCCGAGCAGCGTGATGCTGGCGAAGATGATCGACAAGATGCCGAGCACCTTCGGGGACTTGAGGGGACGCGCGGCGACGTCGGAGGTAGGGGCGGCGTAGCTCATGGGAACTCCTGATGGGCGGCGCGAGGCCGCGAAGGACGGGGATCGGTCGGCGCTCAGGCCGAGCGGATGAGGGTCTCGGCGAAGCGCGCGATGCCCTCGGCGAGATCGGCGACGGCCAGGTGCTCGTTCGCGCCGTGGGCGCAGCGCATGTCGCCCGGGCCCATGAGCGAGAGGCGCGCGCCGAGCGGCGCGAGGTGATGCGCGTCGGTGTTGAAGGGCACGGCCGGGCCGGCCTCCTCGCCGAGCGTCTCGAAGTCGATGGGCTCGGCGCGCCCGAGCTCGGTGACCGCGATGTCGGCGCCGACCAGCGCGCGCGTGGCCTCGAGCACGGCGGCCGCCGGCGCGGCGCAGCGGATGACGATGGTGGCCTCGGCCGAGGGCGCGATGACGTTCGGCGCGAGCCCGCCCGAGAGCTGGCCGATGTTGAGCGTGGTCGCGCCGAGCAGCGGGTCGGACGGCAGCTCGGCCTGGCGGAGCCGAGCCAGCGCGTCGACGAGGTGATGGATGGCCGAGGCGCCGAGCTCGGGATAGGCCGAGTGGCCGGCCGTTCCGCGCGCCGCCAGGCGCAGCTTCAGGAGGCCCTTCTGGCCGACCGCCGGGCGCATGCCGCACGGCTCGCCGAGCACGATGTGGCGCGGCGCGAAGCGGCGACCGGAGCGCGCCAGCTCGACCGCGGCCTGGGCGCCGACGTGGTCGGTCTCCTCGCCGACCACCAGCAGCACGGCCGCGCGCGCGATGCTCACACCCAGGTCGCGCGCGGTCGCGAGCCCATGCAGCATGGCGATGGCCACGCCCTTGGCGTCGCAGGTGCCGCGGCCCCACACGATGTTGCCGTCGACGCGCGGCGCGATGAAGGGCGGCACGGTGTCGAGGTGGGTGCACAGCACGACGTCGGGGTCGGACGCACCGACCAGCAGGTTGTCGCGCTGGGGCGCGGCCGGCAGTCGCTCGACCGGCAGGCCGAGCTCACCGGCGATGAGCGCCGCGACGTCGACGGCCGCGGCCTCGCGCCCCGACGTGCTGTCGGCCGCGCACAGCCGCACGAGCTGCTCGACCGCCTGCGCCATGCGCGCGGCGTCGGGAGCGGACGAGGGATAGCGGCGCGGATCGTCGGTCATCGGGCGGTCGCCAGCAGTCATCGAGGGTCGGGTCGAGGCGCGTTGGTGGCGGTAGCATATATCGATCGCGGGCGCCGCGCGACTGGACGCGGCCAGGGCTCGGTCGGTCGCGCAGCCGACGTCGACGTCATATAGAAGACGGGTGCCGCCGACCTACGTCCTCGTCGTCTTCGCGCGCGTGGCCGCGACGCTGCTCATGGCCGCGGTGCCGTGGCTGCTCCGCCAGCTCGCGCTGCCGTCGGTCGCGAGCGAGCCGCTCGGCGGCCACGCCGTGTCGTTCGCCGACCTCGGGCTGTCCGCGGTGGTGGCCTGCATGTGCGCGGTCGAGCTCGGCGCCGAGGCGGTGCCGCGCTGGCGCGCGCTGCGCCACGGCGGGCCGACCGAGCGCGCGCGCCTCCTGCGCGTCACGGCGCTGCTGGCGCTCTTGCTCGCGGCCTGGCACGCCTGGCTCATGGCCGACTACCTGGCGGCGGTCGGCGCCATCGAGCGCGGCGTCGGTCCGCGCCTCCTGGTGATGCTCGAGCTCGGGGCCGGCCTCGGCGCGACGCTGCTGGCGGCGCGCGCCATCTCGCGCTGGGGCCTCGGCAACGGGCTCGCCGTCCTCGTCGTGTCGGCCGAGGTCGCGAGCTGGGTCGTCCGCCACGGCCTCGCGCCCGGCGACGCGCCGGCCGCGAGCGGCGGCTTGATCGGCCTGTTCGCGGGCGGCGGCGGCGACGGCCAGGCGCTGATCATCGCGCTCCTCGCGGTGGGCGGCACGCTCGTCGCGCTGCGCGTGCGCATCGGCGGCGCGCGTCAGCCCGTCGCTGGCCTGGCGCCGGTGGTCGGCCTCGCGTGGCTCGTCGGAGCCCTCGGTCTCCTCGAGCTCCTCGGCGCGACCGACCGCTCGCCGCTGCTCGTCTACGTCCCCACGTCGGCCCTCTACGCGGTCGCGGTGCTCGCCGTGGGTGGTACCGCGTGGTGGCTCACGCGCGGCGTCGAGCGTCGCGCGCGCTGGCAGTCGACCACGTTGAGCGTCGTCTTCGTGCTCGCGCAGTACGTCCTCGACGCGCGCCTCGAGGGCACGGGCGCCCGCCGCCCGCTCGGACTGGTCGAGCCGTCGATCTTCACCGTAGCGCTCGGGACCGCACTGCTGGCCGACCTCGTGGCCGAGGTCCGCGCCCGCCTCCGGCTCGGGCCGTGCGGCGCGGTGTGGTCGTTCCACGACGTCGCCCGCGCCGACGGCGCCGCCGAGCGCCTCGCCCACGCCGGCATCGAGCACCACCTGGCCGGCTGGCGCCTCCGCCGCCTGCGCCGCATCACCGCGCCGTGGGCGCCGGTGCGCCTCCTCGCCCGGCCCGAGGACGCGGGCCTGGCCGCGCAGCTCGCGCGCGCCGAGGGCTCGCGCGCCCTGGTCGATCGCGCGCTCGACGCCCTCGGATGACGGCCATCGCGACCCGAGCTATGACCACGGCATGGACGGGAAGCGCATCGCCATCACCGGAGTCTCGCGAGGGTTGGGCCGCGCCCTCGCCGACGCCTTCGCGTTCGCCGGCTGGAAGCTCGTCCTGCACGCGCGCGACCCGGTCGTCGCCGAGGAGCGCGCCGCCGCGCTCGGCGCCGTCGCGGTGTCGGGCGACCTGCGCGACGAGAGCCTCGGCCCGCGCCTCGCGGCGGCCGCCCAGGCCGCCTACGGCGGGCTCGACGCCATCATCCTGAACGCCGGTGTGCTGGGCGCCATGACGCCTCTCGAGGACACCGACTTCGACATCTTCCGCACCGTCATGGAGGTGAACGTCGACGCGCAGCTGCGCCTCGTGCTCGCCTGCCTCGCCGACCTCGTCGCCGCGCGCGGCACGGTGGTGTGGCTCTCGACCGGCCTCGGCCGCTTCGGCCTGCCGCGCTACGGCCCCTACTGCGCCTCGAAGCACGCGATGGAAGGCCTCATGAAGGTGCTCGCCGCCGAGCACGGCGACGACGGTCTCGTGTCGGTGGCCGTCGCGCCGGGCATGGTCGAGACCGACATGCTGCGCCACGCGATCGGCCCCCACGACCCGCACGCGTTCAAGACGCCGGCCGCCGCGGCCGCGCAGTTCGTGCGTTTCCTCGAGACCATCGAGCCCGGTCTCAACGGACAGTCGGTCGAGATCGACGCCGTGGTTGGAAGCGTCCCGTCGTCCGGGTAAGGTCCCGGCCGATGATCCGACCTCGCTTCGCGCGCTCCCACCTGACGACCTCGATGCTGCTCGTGACGCTGGCGCTCGCCGCCTGCGAGGTCGCCGAAGCCCCCGGCTCGACCGACGCCTCGACGCGCGACACCCTCGACGCCAACGCCGCCGACAGCGCCACCCAGGCCAGCGACGCCGACGCGGCCGGCGACGCCGGCCCCGAGACCACCGACGCCGGCCTGCTCGTGTGCGACCCGACCAGCGCCGCCCCCAACGGCGGCTGTCCCAGCGGCCAGCTGTGCGAGACGACGGCCCACGTGTGCGTCGACTGCATCATCGCCGAAGAGCGCTGCGTCGCCGGCCAGCGCGAGTCGTGCGAGGCCCCGGTCGTGACCGGCGTGCACGCGGTGTCGGGCGGCAGCTGGCACGCCGACGCCTGCGCCCACGACGAGGCGTGCGTGCCGGTCGGCATCCACGCCACCTGCGAGCCCCAGGTCTGCGACCCCGACCCGACCACGTGGCGCTGCCTCTCGGCCACCACCGCGCGCCAGTGCAACGCCTTCGGCAACGAGCAGCAGATCGTCGAGTGCCAGCCGGGCCGCGCCTGCTACGAGGGCAAGTGCGAGTTCATCCGCCACAACGTGGTGGTGGTCTTCGACACCTCGGGCTCGATGCACGACTACCTCGACAGGACGTTCCCGGGGAATCCCGGGACATGCGACCAGAACCATACGCCCTGCCTCCAGCCGTTCCCGGCGTGCGATGATCCGGCCGACCCGCTGACGCTCTTCACGCTGGCCAAGACCGTCTTCGCCGACGTCATCGAGACCACCATCGGCGGCTTCTCGCAGTTCGCGCTCGAGCGCTTCCCGCAGCGCGAGGCCGCCACCAACAACCCAGGCTGCTTCGTCGGCTTCTACACCACCGACACCGAGATGACCGGCGACGACGAGAGCAAGGTGCCCGGCGCGTGGTTCGACCAGAACCTGGGCGAGGTCCTGGTGGTGCCGTTCCCGCTCCGCAACAGCCTCGACAACAAGGCCAAGCTGCTCGAGTGGCTCGACTTCAGCGAGCGCCTCGGCGCGACCGACACCGCCTGCACCACCAACGATCAGTGCGGCACCGGCAAGTGCGGCCAGGTCAACGGCGAGGGCCGCTGCTTCCACCACACCGACGACGAGCTGCGCGCCAACGGCGAGACGCCGCTCGGGAAGTCGCTCTTCTACGCGGCCGAGTACATCCGCCGCTACGTGCGCGTCGACGGCAAGGCTTGCACCACCGACGCCAGCTGCGGCTCGGCCGGCTACCAGTGTGTGAGCGGCTTCTGCAAGGACCCCTACAGGAAGTGCAAGGACGACTTCATCGTCCTCTTCACCGACGGCGAGGAGAGCTTCTTCCAGGACGAGACGTCGTTCTTCAACCCCGCCGTGCAGGCCAAGCGCATGGCCTATGGCCTCGACTGCACAGCCGACGCCGACTGCCGCGGCGGCGCCGTCTGCACCAACCACGTCTGCCTCGGCCCGGGGCAGACCGCGGGCGACGTGCCGACGCTCGGCGGCGACGGCTTCGGCGCGCTGTCCTCGCCCGACGGCCAGCCCATCAGCATCCGCACCACGGTCATCACGCTCGACGGGCAGGGCGTGAAGAACGCGCGCATCGCGCACGCCGGCGGCGGCGTGAACGTCGACGTGCAGTCGAGCGACCCGCAGACGATGCGCACCCAGCTCATCCAGGCGATGACGCCGAACTTCAAGTGCCGCCCCGAGGATCTCCGATGACCTACCGCATTCCGGCGGCGGCCTCCGCCGCCCTGGGCCTCTCGCTCGCCGGCGCCTGCTCCGACGACAAGACCGCCAGCGACGCCTCCGACACCGCGGCCGACAGCGCCACCGCCGCCGACACGGACGCCGCCGACGCCGCGCCCGACGCCCTCGACGCGAGCGACGACAGCGACACCGCGCCCGATCCGACCGCCGACTGCGACCCGCTCGACCCGTCGCACTGCGCGCTGCCGTTCCCGTCGAACCTCTACCTGAAGGCCGACGCGACGACCGTCACCGGCTTCCGCCTCGACTTCGGCAGCGCGCTGCCGCGGAACCAGGCCGGCACGCCGGTCGACCCGGCGCCCTACCGCCGCCTCGACGGCTACGGCGTCGGCACGCCGCTGCTGGTCAACATGCCCAAGGTCGATCTCACCGGCATGGCCACCGAGTGGCACACCGACGCGTCACTCTCCGCGAATGCCAAAATCGTCTGGCTCGAGCTGGCGCCGGGCGACAGCCAGCCGCAGGTGGTGCCCTGGTTCGTCGACGTCGACGCCAGCGACACCGATCCCGTGACGCGCGTCCTCATCGTGCGCCCGGCCCGGCTCCTGCGCGAGAACGCGCGCGAGATCGTGGCCTTCCGCAACATGGTCGACACCGACGGCCAGCCCATCGCCCGCAGCGCCGCCTTCCAGGCGCTGCTCGACGGCACCAGCGCCGGCGACGCCAGGCTGGCCCCGCGCCAGGCGCTCTTCGACGACATTTTTGGCATTCTCACGGCACATGGCGTGGTCAAATCCGAATTGACACTGGCCTGGGATTTCCACACCGCCAGCGACAAGGCGCTGCACCAGACCATGCTGCAGATGCGCGACGAGGGCCTGGCCGCAGCGGGCCCGAACGGCCCGGAGCTGAAGGACGTGGTCGTCACCGAGACGCCCGACGACGAGAACTGGGCGCTCGAGATCCGCGGCAAGTTCGTGGTGCCGAGCTACATGTTCCCGACGCCCGGCTTCAACATGCAGGGCAACGTCTGGAAGCTCGAGTTCGACGCCGACGGCAAGGCCAAGAGGAACGGCACCGCGGAGGCCGACTTCTGGCTGGAGATCCCCAAGTCGGCGGTCGACGGCTCGCACACGCCGCACGGCCTCGTCCTCTACGGCCACGGCCAGAACGGGCTCGGCGAGCAGGTACACGGCGGCATGAACGCCGTCATCGCCAACACCTACCACTACATCTATTTCGCCTGCGACATGTGGGGCATGTCGGAGAACGACGTCGTCGGCATCGTCGACACGCTCTACGATCTGTCGGGCTTCACGCGCGTCTCCGACCGCCTGCACCAGGGCATGCTGAACCACGTGCTGCTCATGCGCGCCATGAAGATGCAGCTCGCGACGCGGCCCGAGATCACTTCGCGCGGCATCGCCGTCGACGCCACGAAGACCTTCTACTCGGGCATCTCGCAGGGCGGCATCTACGGCCCGACGGTGGTCGCCCTGTCGCCCGACATCCAGCGCGCCCACTTCGGCGTGCCGGGCAACAACTACTCCTTCCTGCTCGGCCGCTCGCGCAACTTCGCGCCGTTCTTCCTCGGGCTGTCGAGCGCCTATCCGGCGCGCGCCGACCAGCTCATCGTGCTGCAGGCCATCGAGAACCTGTGGGAGATGGGCGGCGACTCGTCGAGCTACATCCGCCACCTCCACGCCGATCCGTTCCCGCTGCCCGACGGCACGCCCGGCACTCCCAAGGAGGCCCTGTGGTGCCCGGCCAAGGGCGACGTGCAGGTCGCGCCGACCTCCAACGAATGGCTGGCGCGGAGCGACATCGGCATCAGCATCATGAAGCCCTGGAACGCCGCCACGCGGCCGACGGTCGAGGGCGCCGCCATGGCCGACTACCCGCGCACCGGCTCGGGCATCGTGCTCTGGGACTTCGGCAACCCCTGGCCCGACGAGAGCGTGAACCTGCCGCCGACCTCGGACTTCGAAGACCCGCACGACAAGCCGCGCCACGACCCGCAGCACTCGAAGCAGCTCGACCACTTCTTCCAGACCGGCGAGATCATCGACGTGTGCAGCGACGACGGCACGGCCGGCTGCGCGCCCGAGTGACCACCTAGCCCTTGGCGCCGGCTGCGGCCGCGTTTCCCGTCGAGGGCTCGGCTGGCTGGCGCCCGACCTGTCGACGGTGCTCTTCCGGCGACCTCGCTCGGCACCCTCCAGCGCGCGTCGCAGCTCGCCTGGTCCTCTTCATGCGCCGCGCGAGGTGACCTCGCCGGTCCACGCCGTCGAGAGCCAGTCGCCGTTGGTAGCCTGGATGCGGAGCGCTGCTCGACGCGCCCGCGCCGCGCTCGGGCGCGACCCGAACCTCGGCCTGGCCACCGTCTTCGGGGCTCTTCGCCTACCTCGGCGTCGTCGTCTTCGTGGCCGGCCTCGAGCGGCTCGTGTCCGTCCCGCTCTCCGCTGGCGGCGACTACCAGATGGGCTGGAAGCTGCCGCTGGCGCCCTGCTCTCCGGCCTGGTGGTCGTCGTGCCGAGCTGGTTCGCGCTGCGGCCGTTCCTGCCGTCGCGCGCCGCGCGCCTCTACGGCGGGCTCGTGCTGCTCGGCGCGGGCCTCACGCTCGTCATCGCCCTCACCAGCCTCGTCTTCACGATCGTCATGGGCGGTGGTCGCGTCGGCAACATCCTCGCGCTCATCATCGTCAACCTGCCCATCGTCATCGTCGGCGCCATGCGCATGGCCCGCCCGAGGTCGCTCGAGGCACCGCCGACCGGCACCTGAGCGACGCGCGACGACGTCAGGCGCGGTCCTTGGCCGCGTCCTCGTCGAGGTGGCACTTCTTGTACTTCTTGCCGCTGCCGCACCAGCACACGTCGTTCCGGCCCGGGCGCACCGGCGCGCGCACCGTCGCCGACGCGGCCTTGGCGGCCGGCGGCCACTCGTTCTGATCGTCGAGGTCGAGGAAGGCCTCGTCCTCGAGCATGTCGGCCTCGAGCTCCTCGAGCTCGGCGTCGGTCATGTCCTCTTCGTCCTCGTCGTCGCCGCCCTCGAGCAGCTCGCTCGGGTCGACGCGCACCTTGGCGACGTCGCCCGAGGGCAGCTTGACCTCGCGCTCCACGATGGCCTCGGGGTCCGACTGCGTCTCGGCCTCGCCGGCGAAGAAGCCCGCCAGCGCGTCGAGCACCGCCGTCGCGATGGCCAGCTCGCGCGCCGTCGGCGGCCGCTCGTCCTCGCCGCCGGCCACGATGCGCGGGTACTGGTCGTGCTCGGTCGCCGCCCAGCCGTGGGCCTTCACCTCGCCCCAGGCCGCCTCGGGGACGTCGTCGCGATCATAGAAGAAGACGTCGATCTCGTCGGGCGGCACGTGGTCGTCCTGCCACGCCTCGCGCGCGGCGCGGCTCGGCGCGATGGCCAGCGACACCACCTCGCCGCCCGTCACCGACCCGTCCGAGCTCACGTACACCGCGGCCTCGGGCAGCCCGAGCGCGGGCAGCGCCAGGCGGATGATCTGATCGGGGTCGAGCTCGTTCCACACGTGGTTCTGCATGTACGCGCCGGCGGCGCGGAACACCTCGCCCACGACGGGCGGCGTCACGTCGCCGCCCAACCAGGCCCACGTCTCGTCGTCCTCGAGGTCCTTGGCCAGGCGCGTGAGCTCCGGCTCGACCGCCGAGGTCGGCCCGATCTCGACCTTCACCTCGGGCCGCCCGAGCTGGATCGACTCGGCCAGATCCGCGCTCGCCACGCGCACGATCGCCGGCAGGTGCGGGCGCCCCTCGATGGGGCTCCGGATGGCGCGGTCGATGGTGTGGGCCAGGTCGGGCACCATGTCGCGGCCGAGGCGCCAGCGGCTCACGGCGCGCAGGCTGCCGTCCTCGTCATCCAGGACGATGCCCATGACGATCTCGCCGTGGGCGGAGGGGAACGATTTCATGCCGGCTGTCCAGCGGCCTCGGTAGTGCTTCGCGAGCTTCGGATCCATGGCGCGGAACCTAGCCCGCGCTCGCGTGTCCGTACAGCTCGCCGTGCGGCGTCCGCGCCGCGGCGGTCCGCGCCGCAGCCTTGACAGCGCCCGACGCGGTTGTGTTCATAGCCGACGCTCGCCGGCCTCCGGCGCTCTCCTCCGAGGTCCCCCCAGAGGTTCCGACGATGCTGCCAATCTGCCTCGCGCTCGCGCTCGTGATGGGCGACGATCCGACCACTCCGAAGAAGATCGACGTCGACGGCCACAGCGTGCGCGTCCGCGCGCTGGCCGCCGCGCGCCACCCCTCGCCGCCGCCGCGCGTGCCGGCGCCGCCGACCGAGCTCCTGAAGACGCTGCCGCTGGACGGCGCCATCCCCTTCACGCTGGCGCTGCGCGACGAGACCATCGTGCGCACCTGGCGCGCCGACACCCAGTCGGTGGCCAAGTCCGATCTCTTCCGCGTGGCCAAGGACGGCACCGTCCGCCGCTTCGGCCTGAACGTGAACGACCGCGGCTGGGAGCCGGTGGTGTGCGCCAAGCGCTGGCTGGTCATGGCGCTCGAGTCGTCGGGCACGCTCATCTGGGACCTCGAGCACAACGTCGCCGTGCAGCGCCGCGGCCAGTTCGGCGGCTACGGCAACGCCGATCCGGGCCCGCCGGCGTGCTCGCCCGACGGCCGCTACGCCGCCATCGCCACGCCCTACGGCGGCCGCGTCACGGTGGTGCGCCTCGAGGACGGCGTCGTCGCCGCCAACATCCCGGTCGAGGGTCCGGGCAAGGTCAGCTGGACCTCGGGCGGCATCGCCATCCGCCAGCAGATGCTGCCCTACGAGTGATGCACGCGCGGCGCGAGGGTCAGCGCGCGGCGGTCACGACGGTCGCGGCGCGCGCCGGAGCGTGCACCTCGATGGTCATGTCGATGCGCTCGTCGTCGCTGTCGAGCGTCCGCGGCGCGCTCGCGGCGACCGTCGGCGCCGGCGTGGTCGAGCGCGACGCGGCGTTGTGGCAGGCGGCGAAGAGGGCGACGGCGGACGAGACGGCGAGGGTGAGGCGGCGCATGTTCGGGCTCCAGTGCATCAGGTGGACGCAGAGCCTGGAGCACGAGGCGTGCCGACCGACCGAGAGCGCGTCGACGGCCGTAGCGGCGGCCACGCTCCCCGTCGCATGCCGCCCCGGCGCGAGCGCGTGCGCAACGTCTACGTAGCCGCTACGTAGCTGCCCGCAGCGGCGCTCACTCTTCCTCGAGGTTGGTCGTCGCCGCGTAGGGCCGGCACGGCTGACCGCGGAGCCCGGGGCACGCCGGGTACTCGCTCGGCACCGTCACGTCGGTGAGCGACAGGCGGATCTTCGACGGCGTCGCGCCGCCGCGGTGGATGTAGTGCGACGGCGGGGTGTCGCCGTAGTCGGGGTTGTCGAACTCCCAGGTGCCGTGGTTCCGGCCCGGCGTGGCGATGACCAGGCGCAGCCGCGAGCCCTTCCGGAAGGCGTGCGCCACCGACGGGATCTCGATCTTCGTGTGCACCACCTCGTCCTGGCCGAGCGCGGCGTAGTCGTCCTCGGCGAAGGTGTAGGCGACGCGGTTCAGCGTGCTGGCGTCCTCGTCGACGACGCGGTGCCCGACGCGCAGCCAGCCGTTCTGCACCAGCGCCTCCTCGCCGTCGGGGCGCACCTCGGAGATGGTGACCTGCACGTCGACGTCGTCGGCGTCGCTGGAGATCCACAGCTCGGCCCAGCCGGGGCCGGCCATGACCATGTCCTCGCCGAGCGGCGGCGTGAGATACGAAAGGCTCTTTCCTTCCGGGAACTGGGTCCAGTCGATGTCCCACAGGCGCACCAGCAGCTCGTAGCCGCGGGGCCCGAAGAAGGTCTTGGCGCCGGCGTCCTCGTCGTGCTGGTAGCTGTCGATGCCGGCCGTGGAGGGCGCCGTCTCGCTGAGCGCGCCGCCGTCGTCGAGGTAGAAGTCCTTCGACACCTCGTCGGGCGGCGGCCACGACGGGAAGGTCTTCTCGAAGCCGCCGATGGGCGCGCCGGGCTGCGCCGTGCCGCCGCCGCTCTCGAACAGCACGCGCACGTCGGGCTCGGCCTCGTAGGCGGCGCGCACGCCCTCGTAGTCGTCGTCGGCGAAGTCGGCGAAGCGGTCGGGCTCGAAGCCGAGGCCGGTCGAGTCGAACTGGCTCGAGAACTGCTCGCCGCCCAGCGTACGGATGGCCGGCGCCATGCGCGGCACGCGCTTGGCGACGTAGAGCTCGAGGAACTCCCACCAGCGCGTCAGGACGAGCGGGCTGAAGCCGTCGGGGTGGCGCCCGTTGAAGAGGGTGAAGCGCTTGACGGCGGCGTGATCGAAGTGGTCGAGCATGTCGGTGAACTGCGCCCCGGTCTGCTCGTCCTGCCACGCGCCGGTGAGGAACACGGGCGCCTGGATGTCGCGCACGAGGTCCGGCAGCGAGCGCGAGCGGCCCTCCTCCGGATAGAACTCGAGCGTCCTGAAGAAGGACTCGAACTCGAGGTTCTGCATGCGCAGCTTCTGGTGCTCGGCGCAGACCGTGTCGCCGGCGGCGATGCGCTTCTCGGTCCAGCTCTGGCCGTTGGGCGCCGCCTCGGCGTCGCGCTGCCCGAGCCACTGGCGCGTGAAGCCGTCGTTGTAGATGCCGCCCGGCCGCAGCTCGAGCCACGGGTCGGCCAGCACCGACTGCGGCGCCACCGCGGCGAGGCTCGGCGGGTTGGTGTAGGCCACGTAGAGCTGGGCGATGCCCGGGTACGACAGGCCGACCATGCCGACCTTGTGATTGAGCACCCACGGCTGGCGCGCGACGGTCTCGACGACGTCGTAGCCGTCGGCGTGCTGGGCCGGCGAGAACACGTCGAAGACGCCGCCCGAGCAGCCGCTGCCGCGCATGTTGACGCCCACCGAGGCGTAGCCGAGCAGCGTGGCGATGCGCGAGCCGGGGTCGGGCTCGGCCGGGTCGGACGGGGCGTAGCCCGAGTACTCGATGACGGTCGGGTACGGCCCGTCGCCCCACAGCGCCGGGTCGGGGAAGCGCACCATGGCGCCGAGCTTCACGCCGTCGCGGACCTCGATGTAGTTGAAGCCGTCGGCCGCGTCCTCGCCGTCGCCGAGCCCGAAGATGCCGTAGTGGACGCCGTGCAGCTCCTGCCCTTCGTAGAGCGCGGTGTCGGGGTGGTCGGCGACCGACATGACGTGGAAGGGCGGCGATGCGCGCGGCGGCGTCGCGGTGTCGTCGCGGATGACGTAGTCGTCGCCCGGTCGCAGCGTGTAGCCGTTCTTGACCACGTCGCCCGACACCGTCTGCGTCAGATCGTAGGTGCCGTAGACGTTGGGGATGTAGGCGAAGTGGGCCTGCCCGGCGCTGTCGGCGACGATGGTCAGGAGGCGCTTGCCGCTGGCGTCGTAGATGGTGAGCGGCGTGCCCGCGGTCGCCCCGAAGACGGTGGCGATCTCGACGCCGGGCCGCACCGTGAACGTCGCCGGCTCGGTGCCGACGAGCGCGTCGAGCTCGGGCGCATCCGCCGTGTCGACGGCGTCGCCGAGCGCGTCGCCGGAGGTGCTGTCGGCGCCGACGTCGCCGCTCGCGTCGGTCGAGCTGTCGGCGCTCGAGTCGGCGCTCGCCGTGTCCTGGGTGGCGCCGTTGGGGTCGCTGTCGCAGGCCGCGAGGAGCGCCATCACGAAGGTGAGATAGGGCAGCCGGAGCTTCATGGCGCGGGAGTATGACTGCGCTGTGCACGCCAGCACAACCGCGCCGCGCGCGGCACGGCATCGATAGTTAGATTTTTGTGCACGGGCCTTGTGACGACTGGCCGGTCGGGCTAGGAACTGCGGTCGCTGCGACGGAGGGCTTCATGCTCGGACGACTCGATCGTGCCCGTGTCTTCGGTTTGGCCACCCTGGCCGCGACCCTCTTCAGCGCCGGCGCCGCTCACGCGCAGCTGCAGATCACGCCGAACACGGACGCCAACGCGCTCGTGCAGCGCCTGGTCCCGACCGGCATCAACATCGTCCACGCGTCGTACACGGGCGGCCAGACCTACTCGTTCGGCAGCTTCCTCTTCATGCTGCCGGGCACGCTGCCGGCGACCGGCTTCTACTCGCACGGCCCGAACGACATCCCCGACGGCATCATCATCACGAACGGTGGCGCCGAGCTCGCCAAGCCGCCCAACTCCTACGACGACACCTCGGGCGCGCTGTCGCCCCAGGCCGACTTCGACGGCGAGCGCGACGCGCTGTGCTCGAAGGTCATCGACGACTCCTCGATCACCGTCTTCGACCCGGTGCGCCTGACCGTCGACTTCACGCTCGGCGCCGGCTTCGACGGCCTGAAGGTCGACTACATCTTCGGCTCCGAGGAGTACCCGGAGTTCGTCGGCGACATCTACGCCGACGCCTTCGGCCTCTTCGTCGGCAAGGCCTCCGACCCCGAGACGAGCTACACCAACATCGGCCTCGACCTCGACCACAACCCGATCAACATCAACGGCCCGTTCTTCTCGGGTGGCCAGGTGGTCGTGCAGCCGAACGTCACGCAGTACGACGGCATGACCCCGCGCCTCACCTCGGCCATCACGCTGACCCCCGACGCCACCGTCTATCGCATGATCATCGTCATCTGCGACGCGGGCGACGAGTACCTCGACTCGGGCGTGCTGCTCACCGGCCTCGCGGGCTGCACCGGCGAGTGCGACGGCACCTACGTCTGCAAGCCCGACGCGCAGGGCCACGTCGACAAGACCTGCTACGGCAACGGCGGCGGCCCGACCGACCCCGGCGACCCCACCGACCCGACCGGCAACACGCCGCCCATCGCGCGCAACGACAACGCCACCACCGCGGTCGGCACGGCCGTGGTGATCCCGGTGCTCATGAACGACGGCGATCCCGACGGCGACTCGCTGGTCATCACCAACGTCGGCGCGCCGTCGCACGGCGGCGGCGCTCTCGGGCGGCGCGGTGCGCTACCGCCGGCGGCCGGCTTCCAGCGGCACCGACAGCTTCACCGTGACGGTGTGCGACCCGAGCAACGCCTGCGCCACCTCGACGGTGACGGTCACGGTCGGCGACGGCGGCACCACCGTCGAGCCGGGCGGCGACCGCGACGGCGACGGCCTCACCGACGCCGAGGAGACCGCCAAGGGCACCGACCCCGACGACCCCGGACGCCGACGGCGACGGGCTCAACGACTGGGAGGAGGTCGCGACCGACCCGCTCGACGCCGACTCGGACGACGACGGCCTCGGTGACGGCGAGGAGGTCTCGGTCTACCACACCAACCCGACGCTGGCCGACAGCGACGGCGACGGCCTCGACGACGGGCTCGAGGTGGCGCGCCTCGACCCCATCGCCGGCGCGACCTCGGCCACCGGCACCTCCTACGACGGCACCGACGTCACCGCCGGCAACTTCCACGTCGACGCCGACCCGGCCTCGAAGACCGACCCGACCAAGGCCGACAGCGACGGCGACGGCATCAGCGACGGCGTCGAGGACGCCAACCACGACGGCCTGATCAGCGCCGACGAGCTCGCCGGCGCCGGCCCCACCGGCCCGACCGGCCCGACCGGCCCCGGCGTCGGCGGTCCGGGCGGCGGCAGCGTCGGCCGCTCGTCGGCCGGCTGCAGCGGCGGCGAGCCGAGCCTCGTCGGCGCGCTGCTGGCGCTGGCGTTCTTCGCGTCGCGTCGCGTCGGTCGCCGGGTCTGAGCTGAGACGTCCCTGGGACGCGGCCCTTGTCCCAGTGGGACACGCGCCGCGGTCAGAGGCCTCGCCTCCGCATGGATGGCCGCTCAGCGGCCCCCGCGCCGAGCCGTCGGCGCGGCACGCCGCTTGCGATGTGTCCTGGCAACCCGGCCCCCGCGCCGGTCCACCCAGAGCACACGCCCATGTCCCTCGCTCACCACCCTGCGTAGCCTCGTCCTCGTCAGCGCCGTCAGCGCCGTCGGCGCCGCCTGCGGCCCCTCGGCCTCGGCCGCGCCCGCGCCGCGCCCGGGCGCCCACCGCGCCGGCGCCCGCGCCCGAGAGCCGTGGCATCACCTTCAACGGCCGACCGGCCACCGCGTCCGACCTGGCCATCCTGGCGCGCTTCGAGCGCGCCTGGGGCGTGCAGGTCCCGGCCGGCGCCTACTGGTACGACAACGGCAGCGGCGCGGCCGGCCTCTGGGGCGGCCCGACGCGCGGCTTCCTGGGCGCCGGCCTCGGCCTCGGCGGCGCGCTGCCCGCCAACGCGTCGGGCGGCGGCAGCGGCCGCCTGACCGGCGTCTTCATCAACGGGCGCGAGCTCCACCCGCTCGATGTCCAGGGCCTCACCGCCATGCTCGGCCAGTCGCCGTGGCCGGGCCAGTGGTGGGTCGACGGCCAGGGCAACTTCGGCCCCGTCGGGAGCCCGGCCGTGGGCAACCTCGTCGTGCTCGCGAGCCAGCGCCAGCGCGGCGGCCAGAGCTACTACAAGAGCGACGTCGGCACCGGCTCGTCGACCTTCGTCGGCAGCGGCTGCGCCGCGGTCCACGGCCGCACGAGCCCGTCGGACTCCGACTCGAGCTACTCCTATTACGTCGGCTGCGAGTAGCGCCGGCCACGCGCGGGCAGTTACATCGGGCGGGCGATCGGCCACGGGAGATTTCTGAGAGGCGTCCGACAATCCGACTGACAAACCTGAACTCAGCCAGTACGTTCTGTCCCGGACTTTTCCGTGACGGCCAACCCCTCGACGTTCCAGGCTTCCCAGCAACGGCTCTGCCCGCGCTGCCGCTCGGTCTTCGCCAGCGCCACCTGCCCGCGGGACGGAAGCCCGACCGCGGTCGATCGCACCGAGAGCGTGGTCGGGGGCTGCCGGCTCACGGTGCTGCTCGACGTCGACTCGACCCGCGCCCTCTGGCGCGGCCTCGACACCCAGACCGGGAGCGGCGTCGTCGTGCAGCTGTTCGAGGTCGCGCCGCTCTTCGGCGCGCGCGAGATCGAGCGCTGCCTGGCTCGCCACAAGGCCTTCCGCCACCCCAACGTGGCCCCGATCGTGGCCCATGGCCGCACCGGCGACGCGCACTTCCTGGTCTACGCCTACGAGCACGAGCTGCGCACCGTCGCCAGCGTCATCGCGCAGGGCCCGCTCGCCTGGCGCGACGCCCTCGACGTCGCCCGCTACGTGCTGACGGCGCTGGCCAGCGCGCAGGAGGCGAACCTCCACCACGACGCCCTACGGCCGCGACGGTGGGGGTCACCTATCAGGTCGACGGGTCGCTCTACCCCGTGCTGCTCGAACTCGGGCTGCACGCCGGCTCGTCCGACCCGCGCCTCGACCTCGAGGCCGTCGCCCGGCTCTTCCTCGACATGACCGGCGCGGCCTCGATGGACGCGCTCGGCACCGACGTCCCGGTCACGCTGCGCGACGCGCTGCGCCGCGCCTTCCGCGATCGGTCCGGGGCCTGGGAGAGCGCGCAGGCGATGGCCGACGCGCTCGCCGCGGTGCCCATCCCGCCCCGCACCCGCTCGGCCTCGCGCATCGGTGGATCGACCGCGCCGTGGGCGGTCAACCGCGCGCAGGCCGTCGCGCCCGAGGGAACGACCATGACCCCGCCTCGTCTCGCCTCGGCGCCGCGCGCGGACCGCCGCCCGTGGCTCGTCCTCGTCGCCCTCCTGCTGGTCGCGGGCGGCGTCGGCCTCGGCGTGTGGCTCGGAGGGCGCGGCGGCGACGCGATCGCGCGGCCGCCGGCCCCGAGCTGCGGCCACCCAGCGCGTCCCGGCGCCGAGCCCGCGGCGCCCCGACACCCCGATCGCCCCGGTCGCGAGCGCCAAGCCGAGCGAGCCGGCCGCGCCGGTCGCGAGCGCCAAGCCGAGCGAGCCGGCCGTCGCGGCCGCGACCAACCCGGCCGTGGCGCCCGCGCCCGAGCCGACCCCGACGCCCGCGCCCGCGCCCACGACGCCTACGCCGACCCCGGCGCCCACGCCGACGCCCGCGCCCGCGCCGGTCGCGACCACCGGCAAGGTGACGATCGCCAGCCAGGTCGAGGCGACCGTGACCATCGAGGGCATCGAGCGCGGCAAGACCCTGCTCACCGTCGACCTCGCGCCCGGGCTGCACTCGATCGTCCTGTCGGCCCCGGCCGCGAGCCGCGCCAGCTGGCCATCGACGTCGTCGCCGGCCACGACGCCAGCTGGAGCCTCGACCTCGAGGCCGCCCACCGCCCCGCGCGCCTACTACCCGCGCCACGCCACCGCGCCCGCCGTCACGCCGCCCACGACCACGACCACCGCCACGCCGCCGGCGACCCCGCCGGTGACGCTGCTCCAGCCCGGCAAGCCCGAGGCGCCGGCCGTCAAGCTCCTCACGACGACGCCTGTCGCGCCGCCGGTGACGCTGCTCCAGGGCAGCAAGGCGCCCGAAGCGCCGCCCGTCAAGCTCATCCCCAAGTCGACCACGCCGCCGCCGGCGCTGCCGGTCGTGAAGCTCATCACGCCCCCCTCGACGCCCTGACGCCTCGCACCAGCGGCCCCGCGCGCTTCGGAGATCCCGTGCTCAAGCTCGTCAAGAACGCCCTCGTCATGTCGCTGTCGTGCGCCGCGCTCGCCGCGCCGCCGAGCCGCGCGGCCGAGCCCACCGAGCCGGCGGCCAAGTTCGCCGCGCTCACCGCCGAGGCCGAGGCCGCCTACGCCGCGAAGAACTACCAGGGCGCCATCGCCAAGTACCTCGACGCCTTCGCGGTCATCGAGTCGCCCGACGTCCTCTACAACGTGGCCGTCATCTACGAGGACAGCCTCCACAAGCGCGACCTGGCCAAGAACTTCTACGAGCGCATCGTGCGGAACCCCGACTCGCGCGCGGACCTCGTCCGGCTCGCGACCGATCGCCTGGCCGACCTCGACAAGAAGGCCGCGGAGGAGACCGTGCGACCGACCATCCTGCGCCCCGGCGGCGGCGACGCGAAGGACGTCCCCCGACCGTGGTCGCGCCCGCGCCCGCGTCCGGCCCCGGCATCGGGCCCTGGCTCGTCGTCGCGGCCGGCGGCGCGCTCATGGTGGTCGGCGTCATCGAGGGCGTGAGCGCGCTCGACGCGCAGTCGACGTACGACACGACGCCGCGCCTCGACGAGGCCTCGCTCGCCCGCGCCCGCGATCTGGCCGACAGCGGCGGCACCAAGGCGAACCTCTCGGACGCCTTCCTGTTCGGCGGCGGCGCGGTCGCCCTCACCGGGCTCATCTGGTACCTCGTGGCCGATCGGGCGCCCGCGGACGCCCACGGCGCCATCTTCTTCGAGCCGCGCCTCGGGCCGGGCGCGGTCGCCACCGACGTCGGAGTCCGGTTTTGAAGCTGACTCGGGAGATGATGATGAACCTCTTCGCGACGCTCGGAGCGCCCCGCCTGCTCCTGCCCGCCCTCGTCCTCGGCGCCGCCGCCCACGCCGGCTGCTCGGCCATCGTCGACTTCCAGGAGTGCGCGAGCGATGACGGCTGCCCGAGCGGCTACCGCTGCGCGAGCCAGGTGTGCGTGCAGTCGGAGGTGCCGGTCGGGAGCCGCGTCGCCGTCAGCGGCGTCATCGGCAAGGACACGAGCTGGGACGCCGACCACGTCTACGAGGTCAGCGGCATGGTCTTCGTCGACCCTGACGTGACCCTCGTCATCGCCGCCGGCACGCGCATCGAGTTCAAGCCCGGCGCCGGCCTCGTCGTCGATCGCGGCGGCCACATCGAGGCCGTCGGCACGCAGCTGAACCCCATCGTCATGACCAGCGCGCGCCCGTCGGACAGCGCGCCGCCGGCGACTGGACCGGCCTCCAGCTGCTCGGCAACGCGCGCCACCTCGTGGGGCAACGACGTGAGCTTCCCGGGCCTCGAGGCGTCGGGTCGCAGCCACTACGGCGGCGACGATCCCGAGTCGAGCTGCGGCACCGTCGAGTACCTGCGCATCGAGTTCGCCGGCGTGAGCAAGGACGGCGACCGCGAGCTGCCGGCCTTCGCCCTCCTCGGCTGCGGCGCGGGCAGCGACATCGACCACGTGCACGTGCACCGCTCGCTCGACCTCGGCGTGCAGCTGGTCGGCGGCACCGTCTCGGTCGAGCACATCCTGGTCACCTTCGCGGCCGAGATCGGCCTCGAGTACACGAAGGGTTGGACCGGCTCGGCCCAGTTCGTGATGATCCAGGCGGGGCACGACGGCAACGTCGGCATCAATGGCGAGGAGGGCAACCTCGCGGCCTCGGAGCAGCGCGGCGCGCGCGGCCACATCGCCAACTTCACCGTGCTGGCCGACCCGGCCGGCTCGGCCCAGATCGGCGTGCAGTTCCAGTCCGGCGCGCGCGCCGAGATGTACGACGGCATCGTGGCGGGCCAGGGCCACCACACCGTCAACGTCGAGTCCGACGACGGCGATCCGCTCCTCGACACCGCCGCCCAGGCCGAGGCCGGCGAGATCTCCATCGCCAACACCGTCTTCTTCCGGCCGAGCGGCGCCGGCGAGATCTTCCCGCCGCCGAGCGAAGAGACCGGCGCCGGCGACGACGACAACGGCTTCGACGAGGACGCGTTCTTCAGCGACGCCGACAGCGACAACCTCTTCGACGTCGACCCGCAGCTCACCTACAGCTCGAGCGCGACGAGCTGGGTCCCCGGCAACAGCACCCTGGCCAGCGGCGCCAAGAGCCTGGTCGATCCGTTCGAGCCGGGCGCCTCCTACTACGGCGCCTTCAAGCCCGGCGTCCCGCCGTGGACCGACGGCTGGACCGCGATGCCGGCCAACTGACACGAACGAGGACCCGCGCCGACCCGCCGCTCAGCGGCGCGATGGCTCACAGCCCCAGGCCGTGAGCCGGAACACGCGGCGCTCGGCGCACAGGACGAGCGCGTCGCCGCGGCCCACCGCGCGGGCGCGCCCGAGCGACGCGCCGTCGGCGTCGGCGAGCGCCACCGCGCGCTCGAGGTGGACGCGGCCGTCGTGCCCGAGGCGGAAGACGCGCAGCGCGTCGGGCCGCTCGTAGTCGCCGAAGAGCATGGGCCGATCGGCGTGGACGGCGAGGGCGCGCGCGCCGCTGGCAGCCCGCGCCAGACCTTGGCGCGCCCGTCGCGGAGGCGCACCAGCTCGAACGCGGTGTAGAAGTAGAGCCAGGTGTCGACGGCGCTGGCGACGTTCAGCGCGTAGCAGTCGCAGATGTCGTCGGTGCCGAGCTCGTCGCCGCGATAGGCGAACTCCAGCGCGCCGTCGGCGCTGAAGCGCGCGAGGCCGGTGCCGTCGGCCGCCGCGCCGCCGAAGATGCCCTGGTCGAAGTAGCTCACCCAGAGGTCGCCGTCGGCCGTGGCCTGCACCTCCGCGACGCCGTCGCCGACACCGAAGCTGCGCAGGCAGCGACCGTCGGCGCCGTAGATGGCGACGTTGTCGGGCGCGTGCGCCGACGTGCGCGCGCCGACCAGCAGCGTCCCGCCGTCGGGCATGGGCTGGACGAAGTCGTACCACGAGCGCTCGTCGGCGAGCTCGAGGCGCAGGCCGTCGGGGCCGACCACGCGCAGCCGTCGACCGACGCGCTCCCGGCTCTTGGCGAAGCGGGAGCCGCCGGCGCCGACCACGTGGCGCTCGATCGGCGCGTCCTGGGTCACCGCCAGGAGCTCGCCGTCGGGGCCGACGCCGAAGCCGACCGGGGCGTCGCCCGCTCCGCAGTCGATCTCCCACAGCGGCGCGAGCCGCAGCACCTCCATCGGCTCAGCCGACAACGGCAGGTCTCCTTCAGTCCTCGACGCGGCCCGAGGCCTTGATGGCGTCGCGCACGGTGTTCTCGACCTTCGAGCAGCTGCTCTTGCCGTCCTCGAGCACGATGGTGCCGTTGTCGATCGGCAGGTCGCCGTCGGCCGCGCACTGGGTCAGCGGCAGCGTCGCGAACCAGCTCGACGGGTCGAGGCGCAGGAAGGCGTCCTCGATGATCTTCGGCGACAGCTTGATGCCCGACGAGGCGTCGAAGCGCGCCACCTCGTCGAACTTCAGCGCCAGCGTGAAGGGCGTCGGCTGGCCGTCGAAGGTGGTCGTGCCGGCGGCGGTGAGCGTGAGGTCGGTGGCCGCGCTCGGGTCGAAGCGGACGTCGATGCGCGTGAGCGTCCCGAGCGGGACCTCGATGGTCGGGAGCTCCGGCGTCGTCTGGCCGGTGATGAGGTCGACGTCCCAGGGGCCGTCGATGCGGATCTTCTCGCCGTCGCAGCCGGCCAGCGAGGCGCCGCTCAGGCCGTCGCAGGTGGTGCCGGCCGGCAGGTAGACCTCGACGTGGCGGACGTGGGCGTGCGCCGCGGTCAGGGTGAAGGCGTTGCCGCTCTGGTCGGGCGCCGGCACGTCGTCGACCGACAGCGCGAAGGTGATGTGGCCCGCCTCGCCGTTGCCGGTGTCGAGCCCGCTGCAGGCGGTCATGGCCATCATGGTTGCGAAGGCGCCGAGCGCCGCCGCGAGGATCGTCGTCTTCATGTCTTCTTCCTCTTCTCGCCGGTGCCACCGGTCAGGGGGACGAGGGCCATCGTGAGCTGATGGACCTCGCGTTTCTCGTCGCCGCCGTCGCTGTCGGCGATGGCCAGCACCTCGCGGCGGAAGGCGTTGGCCAGCTCGATGACGCGCTGGTACTGCGTGCGCGTCAGCGGCACGGTCACGCCGGTGATGTTGCGCTCGGCCGGCAGCACCGTGTCGAGCGAGGTCTCGGCCAGCTTCAGCATCTGGCGATGGAAGCTCCGCACCGCCAGCAGCCGCACCTCGGGCCCGCTGGTGAGGTTCTTCTCGGCCGGCTCGAGCTTGCCGTCGGCGTTCCGCACCAGCAACCCGAGCGTCTCGAGCCGCGCCATGGCGCGCTTGATCTCCTCGACGCGCACCGGGAAGCGCAGGCGCCGCGCCAGCACCTCGGGGTCCTCGTCGAAGTCGGGCATCGACGCCATCTCGCGCAGGACGAACGGGTACCAGCGCGAGTACATCTCGTGCTGGTCGCTCTGCAGCTTGGCCACCGGGTCGCGCTGCGAGAGGCGCGACACGCGCGTGTAGGCGCGGGCCCGGCGCTCGTCGGTCTCGGACTGGCCGAGGTCGACCAGCGCCTCGAAGAGCTCGGACTCGCGCCGGTCGAGGCCGAGCCCGCGCGCCACGCGATCCACCGACTCGTTGGAGAGGTTCCGCTGCCCGTCCGACACGAGCTTCAGGAAGCTCGGCGAGGAGAAGCCGGCCTTCAGCGCGAACGAGCGGTAGCTGAAGCCGCGGCGCGTGGCCTTCAGGAAGGCGATCATGGCGCGCAGGAAGGCGCGGAAGTCGGTGTAGTGGGCGATGACCGGTCGCTCGCTGGCCGTGTTCTCTGTCTGCTTCGGGTCGGTCGCTTCCATCGCTCTCCCCCTATATGCCCACGAGCGGCCGTCGATGCTCCCGTCCGGTGATTCTCGCTGGGCGAAAGCGTTCTCTGGCCGAGAACGATCCTGCCATGGGTGAGCGCGCCCCGGCCAGCCTCGGCCGCGGCGTCGACGCTGGCTGGTGCGTCCGGTCGCGCGCTCGTGGTAACTGCCGCGCTATCTTCACGGGCGAGGCGGCGGCGATGGGCGAGGGGGGCAAGCGGCGGGTGCTGGTGGTGGACGACGACGCGCGCGTTCGCCGCATGGCGTGCGTCGCGCTGCGCCACCACGGCTTCGACGTCGTCGACGCGGGCGATGGCGCGAGCGGCCTGGCGCTGGCGCGCAGCGCGGCGCCCGACCTGGCGCTGGTCGACATCGAGCTGGGCGACATGAATGGCCTCGCGCTGGTGGCCGAGCTGCGGGCCGACCCGGCCACGGCACGGCTGCCGGTGCTGGTCATGAGCGGGGCGCTGGTGGGCGGCGACGAGCGCCGCGGGCGCGACGCGCCTCGGGCGCCGGGCTGCGGGCCGCTCGAGTACCTGGCCAAGCCGTTCGGCGCGGCCGATCTGGTGGCGCGCATCGAAGGCCTGCTGGCGGCGCGCTGACCGTGGTGGCACAACGCCGCCTCGCGTGCTACGGCAGGCGGGCTATGCGGACATCGCTCCAGGTCTTCGTCATCCTCGCGCTGCTGGCGGTCGCGCTGGCGGCTCACGCGCAGCCGGCGCCCGAGCAGGTCGACCTGCACCTCGACGCGCAGGGCGGTGCCACGCTGAAGGTCCCGGCCACCTGGAAGGAGGTCCGCAAGGACCCGAAGCTGGTCGTGCGCGAGCAGGCGCCCGACCCGGCCACCAAGACGCCCTTCTACGTGCTGCTGGCGTCGATCGAGGAGGGCCCGCCGGTGGGCGCGCCCGACAGCCAGGCGCCGGGCGTGCCGTGGCTCAAGGTGCGCGACAACATCCAGGAGGCGGCCTCGAAGAACGGCCGCAAGGTGCGGCTCGACGTGGGCGACGCCTACAAGGGGCTGCAGGGCTTCGAGGGGCGGCGCTTCCATGGCGAGCTCGAGGGGCCGGTCGCGGCCGGGGCGCCCGAGGGCACGCCGCCGCGCAAGGTGGCCATCACCCTCATCGCGCTGGTGAAGGACGCGAAGCTCCTGACCATCGGCCTCGTGTCCGAGCCGGCGTCGGCCGAGGCGGCGCGCGACCTGGTCGCGACCATCGCCCAGAGCGCGCGGCTCGGGCCGTGAGCGAGCCGGCGGCGCACTGACTTCGGCGGGGCGAGAGATGCAGATCGAGGTCCTCACCATCGGCAACGAGCTCCTGAACGGGGACCTCGCCGACACCAACACGAGCCGGCTGGCGGGGCTCTTGCGCGGGCTGGGGCTGCCGGTGCGGCGCGCGCAGACGGTGCCCGACACGCTGGCGGTGGTGGTCGACGCGCTCAAGCTGGCGGCCGGGCGCGCGGACGTGGTGCTGGTGTCGGGCGGGCTCGGGCCGACCGAGGACGACCTCACGCTGGAGGCGGCGGCGGCCTTCGCGGGCGTGCCGCTCGTGCAGCACGACGCCACGCTCGAGCGGTTGCACGCGCGCTTCGCGGCGCGCGGCGTGCCGTTCACGCCCAACAACGCGCGCCAGGCGCAGGTGCCGGCGGGCGCCGAGGTGTTCGAGAACCCGGTCGGGACGGCGCCGCACGTGCAGCTCCAGGTCGGGACGACGCGCCTCTTCTTCTTCCCGGGCGTGCCGTCCGAGCTGGCTCGGCTGGCCGACGACTACCTCGTGCCGTGGCTGCGCGCGCACGCGCCGGTCCGGGGCTATCGCTCGCACATCTTCAAGACCTTCGGGCGCACCGAGTCGCAGGTGGCGACCATGCTCGACGGGCTGCCGCGCGACCCGCGCATGCACGTGGCGTATCGGGCGCACATCCCCGAGATCCAGGTGTCGCTGCACGTGGAGGACGCCGACCGGCTGGCCGGCGCGGCGCTGCTCGACAGCGCGGCGGCGCACGTGCGCCAGGCGCTGGGCGACATCATCTACAGCGAGGACCCGAAAGCGACTTTCGTATCGGTGGTGACCGATCTGCTGGCCGCGCGTGGCCAGACGCTGGCCACCGCCGAGTCGTGCACGGGCGGGCTCGTGGCCAAGATGCTGACCGATCGCGCCGGCTCGTCGGCGTGGTTCAAGGAAGGCGTCGTGACCTACGCCAACGAGGCCAAGGTGGCGCGGCTCGGCGTCGACCCGGCGCTCATCGCGGCCCACGGCGCGGTCAGCGAGGCGGTGTGCCGGGCCATGGCCGACGGCGTGCGCGAGACCACCGGGGCCGACTGGGGCCTCTCGGTGACCGGCATCGCCGGGCCGAGCGGCGGCAGCGACGGCAAGCCGGTGGGGCTCACCTACCTCGGGCTGGCCGGGCCCGACCGCGCCACGCGCGTGGTCGAGCGGCGCTGGCCGTTCGACCGCGAGCGCAACCGCCTCATCAGCGCCTACGGCGTGCTCGACATGCTGCGGCGGGCGCTGGTCATTTGAACCCCACGGCCTGACCGAACTTCTGTTCAGGCCGCCCGACGAAAAACACTTGACGCCTGTTCAGTGTCAGGCGACAACCTCATCCGTCCCGGAGGCGTCTTCATGTGCGCACAGCAGGCCAAGGCCCCGCAGAAGGGCAACAACAGCAACGGCGACGCGCCGGCTCCCACCCCACGCGAGGCGGCCCCGCGCCGACCCGAGGGTGGCAACCCACAGAAGGGAGGCGGAGACGTGTCTCGCGATCCAGCTCGTGACAAGACCATCGACCTCACGGTCACGGCCATCGAGCGCCAGTTCGGCACCGGCTCGATCATGCGGCTGGGCCAGGCGCAGACGCTGCTCGGCACCGTGCCCGTCATCTCGACCGGCTGCCTGCCGCTCGACATCGCGCTCGGCATCGGCGGCTTCCCGCGCGGGCGCATCATCGAGATCTTCGGGCCGGAGAGCTCCGGCAAGACGACCATCGCGCTGCACGCGGTGGCCAACGCCCAGAAGGGCGGCGGCGTGGCGGCCTACATCGACGCGGAGCACGCGCTCGACATCCACTACGCGCGCAAGCTCGGCGTGAACACCGAGGACCTGCTCATCTCGCAGCCGGACTATGGCGAGCAGGCGCTCGAGATCGCCGACATGCTGGTGAAGTCGAACGCCATCGACATCCTGGTCGTCGACTCGGTCGCGGCGCTCGTGCCGAAGGCCGAGCTCGAGGGCGAGATGGGCGACTCGCACATGGGTCTGCACGCGCGCCTCATGTCGCAGGCTCTGCGCAAGCTCACGGGCTCCATCGCGAAGAGCCGGACCTGCGTCGTCTTCATCAACCAGATGCGCAACAAGATCGGCGTGATGTTCGGCAACCCCGAGACCACGACCGGTGGCAACGCGCTCAAGTTCTACGCGACCATCCGCATCGACATCCGCCGCACCGGCGCCCTCAAGGAAGGCGAGGAGGTCATCGGCAACGAGACCAAGGTGACGGTGGTGAAGAACAAGATGGCGCCGCCCTTCAAGAAGGTGCAGTTCGACATCACCTACGGCGAGGGCGTGTCGCGCGAGGGCTCGCTCATCGACATGGGCGCCGAGCTCAAGATCGTCGAGAAGTCGGGCAGCTGGTTCAGCTACCAGGGCGACCGTCTCGGCCAGGGCCGCGAGAACGCCAAGAAGTTCCTGCGCGAGAACCCCGAGCTCGGGCTGCGCATCGAGCAGCAGATCCTCGATCACCACGGCATCACGCGGAACCAGCCTCCGGCCGTCCAGGCCTGAGGCGCGGAGTCCTCAACGCACTATTGAGTTCCGGCAAGGGCGTGCGATAAAGCCGCGCCTTTGTCGGAGCCCGCCCCCTCTCGATCAGGTTCGTGGGGTCGCGTTCTGCACGGAGGCGCAGCGAAGCGTAGCCGTAGGAAGAACGCGACGAGGATCCCACGAACCTGAGCGAGAGGAATACGAGATGACCTGGACCGCGTCGCAGATTCGCAAGACCTTCGTCGACTTCTTCGTGGAGCGCGGGCACCGCCACGTGCGGAGCTCGCCGCTCGTGCCGGGGAACGACCCGACCCTCTACTTCACGAACGCGGGGATGGTGCAGTTCAAGGACGCCTTCGTCGGCGCCAAGGCCTCGGACTACCCGCGCGCGACCACGGTCCAGAAGTGCCTGCGCGTGTCGGGCAAGCACAACGACCTCGAGAACGTCGGGCGCACGGCGCGCCACCACACGTTCTTCGAGATGCTCGGCAACTTCAGCTTCGGCGACTACTTCAAGAAGGAGGCGATCCAGTACGGCTGGGAGCTCCTCACCAAGGTCTTCGAGCTGCCGGTCGAGAAGCTCCACGTCTCGGTTCACCCCGAGGACGAGGAGGCCTACGGCTACTGGAAGGACCTGGTCGGCGTGCCGGTGGAGCGCATCCACCGCGACCCGCAGAACTTCTGGGCCATGGGCGACACCGGCCCGTGCGGCCCGTGCTCGGAGATCTACATCGACCTCGGGCCGGCCATGTCGGACGGCGTGGTCGACGTCGAGTTCGGCTCGGCGGCGGGCGACGCGCGCTACCTCGAGCTGTGGAACCTCGTCTTCATGCAGTACGAGCGGACGGTCGGCCCCGACGGCGCAGGCATCCTGACGCCGCTGCCGAAGCCGTCGATCGACACCGGCGCCGGCCTCGAGCGCCTGGTCGCGGTGCTGCAGGGCAAGGTCAACAACTACGACACCGACGCCTTCGTCCCCATCATCGACCTCGTCGCCAAGAAGGCCGGCGTCCACTATCACGCCGACCCCGAGACCGACGTGGCGCTGCGGGTCATCGCCGACCACACGCGCGCGACCGCGACGCTGGTGGCCGACGGCATCTACCCGGACAACGAGGGGCGCGGCTACGTGCTCCGCCGCATCATGCGTCGAGCGATCCGCTTCGGCCGCATCCTAGGCCTCGAAGAGCCGTTCCTGGTCGAGACCACGGCCAAGCTGGTCGAGATGCTGGGCGAGACGTACCCCGAGCTGGTGGCCGCCAAGGACACGATCCACCGCATCGTGCTGCAGGAGGAGAAGCGCTTCGGACGCACCATCAAGGCGGGCCTCAAGCTGCTGAACGACGAGATGCAGAAGGCGTCTCTGGCCGGCAAGAACACGCTCGCCGGCGACGTCGCGTTCCTGCTCTACGACACGCACGGCTTCCCGCTCGATCTGACGGCGCTCATCCTCTCCGAGAAGGGCATGAGCCTCGATCAGCAGGGCTTCGACGACGCCATGGAGGCGCAGCGGGCGCGCGCGCGGGCGGCCTCGAAGTTCGGCCTCACCGACAAGTCGGCCTACCAGGCGCTGGTCGACGAGGGCGTGTCGGGCACGACCTTCGTCGGCTACGAGAAGGACTCCGAGGACGCGAAGGTGCTGGCGCTGCTGGTCGAGGGCGTGCGCGTGCCGCGCGCGGCGGCCGGGCAGAACGTCGAGGTCGTCGTCGATCGGACCCCGTTCTACGCCGAGTCGGGCGGGCAGGTGGGCGACACCGGCACGCTCGTCGTGCTGGGCGAGGGCGGCGCCAAGGTGCGCATCGAGGACACGCTCAAGCCGCACGGCGACGTCGTGGTGCACCTGGCCAAGGTCGAGGAGGGCACGCTCGAGGAAGGCGCGATGGTGAAGCTCGCCATCGACGTCGCGGCGCGCGCCGACACGCGCAAGAACCACAGCGCGACGCACCTCATGCACGACGCGCTGAGGAAGGTGCTGGGCGGGCACGTGCGGCAGCGCGGCTCGCTCGTCGCGCCGCATCGGCTGCGCTTCGACTTCAGCCACACCGGGCCGATGACCGACCAGGAGATCACCCAGGTCGAGCTGCTCGTGAACGAGCGCGTGGTGGAGAACGAGCCGGTGCAGACCGACGTGCTCGGCTACGACGCGGCCATGGCCAAGGGCGCCATCGCCTTCTTCGAGGAGAAGTACGGCGACGTCGTGCGCGTGCTGTCGGTCGGCTCGCAGTCGGTCGAGCTGTGCGGCGGCACGCACGTGTCGCGGACGGGCGACATCGGCCTCTTCAAGATCATCAGCGAGGGGCCGATCTCGGCCGGCGTACGCCGCGTCGAGGCGGTCACCGGCATGGACGCCGTGCGCTTCGCGCTGCAGCGCGACGGGCAGGTGCGGGCCGCGGCCGATCTCCTGCGCGTGCCGGCCGATCAGGTGGTCGCGCGACTCGACAAGCTCCTTGACGAACGGAAGCAGCTCGAGAACGACCTCGCGACGGCGCGCCTCGAGTGGCGCAAGGCCCGGGCGCTGGCGTCGGTGCAGGCGGCCAAGGTCTTCGGCGCCTTCCGCGCCGCGGCGGTGCGCCTCGACGGGCTGCCCGGCAAGGACGTGCGGGCGCTGGCCGAGTCGCTGCGCGCCGAGCTCGGCGAGGGCGTGGTGCTGGTCATCGGCACCGACGAGGGCAAGGTCAGCCTGGTCGTCGCCACGACGCCGGAGGCGCGCACCAAGCTGCCGGCCGGCACGCTGGTCGGCGAGCTGGCAACGTTCGTCGGCGGCAAGGGCGGCGGCAAGCCCGACGTGGCCCAGGCCGGCGGCACCGACACCTCGCGCCTCGACGCGCTGGTCGCGGCCTTCTACGCGCGCGCGGCCGCGGCCTTCGGGGCCTGAGCCGGGCGTGGTAGGGTCGGCGCGATGCACCTGACCCGTCGTCGCTTCCTGGCCCGGGTGGCGGGCGCCGCAGTCGCGGCTACGCCAGCCTTGGTGGCGGCGGGCGCCGCGCTCGCGACGCTGCGCCCCGCGCGCGCCGGCTGGACGCCCGATCTGCGCGCGCGCAGCGTGCGTCGGATCGTGCCGCCGCTGGCGACGATGGTCGGCGAGGTCTTCCGCGTGCGGCGGACGATCCCCGCGCGCGGGGTGGACCAGGTCGACCCGTTCATCATGCTCGACCACTTCGACTTCACGCTGGCGCCGGGCGAGCTCGGCGGGCTCGCGCCGCACCCGCACCGCGGCTTCGAGACCGTCACGGTGCTGGCCGAGGGCGCCATCGAGCACGGCGACTCGCTCGGCAACCGCGGTCGCCTGGAGGCCGGCGGCGTGCAGTGGATGACCGCGGCCAGCGGCATCGTGCACGAGGAGAACCCCGACGACAGCGTGCGCGAGAAGGGTGGCCGCATCCACGGCATCCAGCTGTGGGTGAACCTGCCGCAGCGCTCGAAGATGGAGCCGCCGCGCTACCAGCTGGCTGAGACTTCGGCGAACCCTTCCGTGCCGCCCGAGCCGCGGGACATGTCGTCGGGCCGCTCTTCGCGCGGCAGGGGGCCAGCCGGTTCGCCTCAGGGTACCCGTGCCTTCCGCATCCCCGAGGGCGGTGAGGGCGGCGCGACCGTGCGCGTGATCGCCGGCGCCATCGAAGAGCTCAGCGCCCTCATCGACACCCACACGCCGATGCTGCTCGCCGACTGGACGCTGGCGCCCGGCGCCGAGGCGGTGGTCGCGCACCCGGCCGGCTGGACCGGCTTCGTGCACGTCATCGACGGCGTGGTCACAGTCGGCGGCCAGCCCGTGGGCGACGGGCACTGCGCCGTCATGGCCGACGACGGCGACGCCATCGTCATGCGCAACGACGGCCCGCGACCGGCGCGAGCGCTGCTCGGCGGCGGCGAGCCCATCGCCGAGCCGCTGGCCCGCTACGGACCGTTCGCCATGAACACGCGCGCCGAGCTCGAGCAGGCGGTGGACGACTACCGCTCGGGTCGCATGGGCGCGGTCGCGAACCCGACCTACGATCGCATCCGCCGCCGCTGAGGCAACGCACCATGCCGCTCGAGCCGTTCCGACAGCTGCCGTTCGCCGAGGTCCCCGAGCAGCCGCGCCTGGCGCACGACTTCACGCGTACGGCGGCGCGCACCATCGCCATCGACACGCCGGCCATGGGGCCGATGTCGATCCATGTGCGCACGCTGGGGCAGGGGCCGCCGCTCCTGCTGGTGCACGGCTTCATGACCACGAGCTACTCGTGGCGCTACGCCATCGGCGCGCTGGCCGAGCGCTACACCGTCTACGCGCCCGACCTCCCCGGCGCCGGTCGCAGTGACAAGCCCGACCGGAGCTACGCCGCCGAGAACCTGGCCGACGCCATCGGGGCCATCATGCGCGCGCTCGACATCGTCGGCGCGCCGGTCGTCGGCAACTCGCTCGGCGGCTACCTGTGCATGCGCCTCGCGCTGCGCGAGCCGACGATCATGGCGCGGCTCGTGAACCTGCACTCGCCGGGCGTGCCGACGGCGCGCAACTGGGCGCTGAAGACGGCGCTGGCGCTGACGCCGTTCGCCGGACGCCTGGTGCGCCACCTCGTATGGCGCGACCCCGAGCGCTGGGTCCACAAGAACGTCCACTACTGGGACGAGTCGCTGAAGTCGCGCGAAGAGCACCGCGAGTACGCCGCGCCGCTCCGCACCCCCGAGGGCGTGCGCGCCTTCGAGCGCATGCTGCGCGAGACCTTCGAGCCGCGCGCGATGTCGGCCTTCCTCGGGGCGCTGCGCCGCCGGAAAGACCGCGGCGAGCGCTTCCCGATCCCGCTCCAGCTCGTCTACGCCAAGGCCGACCCGATGGTGCCGCCGAGCGTCGGCGCGCGCCTGAGGGAGCTCGTGCCCGACGCGCTCTTCGTCGAGCTCGAGCGCGGCTCCCACTTCGCGCACGTCGACGCGCCCGATCTCTTCCTGGCCGCCGTCCGTCCCTTCCTCGAAGCCTGAGCTCGCGCGCGCGACCTGCCGTTGTCGACTCAAAGACAGTCGCAAGATGTCGAAGCCGTGCGTGGCTCACTTCGGTGAGCGGAGCGCCGCATGGCGCTCGGAACCATGACCAGGTTCCGAGCGCAGGCCGCCCCGGCTTCTGGACGGAGGCTCGCGCGACGAGCGCGAGCCGCAGGAAGAAGCCGGATGAGGGCGGCCGGAGCGAGGCCATCCGAGGTGCGCGGAGCGCGCATGGCGCGCAGCGAACCATGACCAGGTTCCGAGCGCAGGCCGGCCCCGGCTTCTGGACGGAGGCTCGCGCGAAGAGCGCGAGCCGCAGGAAGAAGCCGGATGAGGGCGGCCGGGCAGGCCATCCGAGGTGAGCGGAGCGCCGCATGGCGCGCAGCGAACCATGAACAGGTTCCGAGCGCAGGCCGCCCCGGCTTGGCGAGGCTCGCGCGAAGAGCGCGAGCCGCAGGAAGAAGCCGGATGAGGGCGGCTGGGCGAGGCCATCCGAGGTGAGCGGAGCGCCGCATGGCGCGCAGCGAGCCGCAACAGGTTCCGAGCGCAGGCCGCCCCGGCCTGGACGGAGGCTCGCGCGAGCGCGAGCGCAGGAAGAAGCCGGATGAGGGCGGCCGGGCAGGCCATCCAGGTGAGCGGAGCGCCGCAGCGCGCAGCGAGCCATGGACAGGTTCCGAGCGCAGGCCGCCCCGGCTTCTGGACGGAGGCTCGCGCGAAGAGCGCGAGCCGCAGGAAGAAGCCGGATGAGGGCGGCCGGGCGAGGCCATCCGTCGACTCAGGCCGCGCGCGCGCTCGGGCTGGCCGGCGGCGCGGCGACCGCGCGGGCGCTGCCGCGCGAGAGCTTGAACGAGCGCAGGAACATCCAGTCGACGAAGCGCGTCGGCAGCCGGCCGAGCACGCCGAGCATGAGCTTGGCCGAGAACGGCGCGACGTAGCGCGCGCGCGGGCGACGGCTCTCGATGGCGCGCTCGAGCACGCGCGCGATGACCTCGGGCCCGGCCGACATCTTGTCGACGCGGGTCTTCAAGGCCTGGGCCTTGGCCGTGAACGGCGCGTACGGCGAGCGGTCGTCGGCGTACGGCGCGGCGGTGTCCATCGCGCGCTCGGAGAACTCGGTGAGGATGGCGCCCGGCTCGACCACCACGACGTCGATGCCGAAGGGGGCGACCTCGATGCGCAGGGCGTCCGACATGGCTTCGACGGCGTACTTGGTGGCGTGATAGGCGCCGCCCAGCGGGAAGGTGAAGCGGCCGCCGACCGAGCTCACGTTGATGATGCGGCCGCCGCCCTTCCGGCGCATGCCCGGCAGGAAGGCGAGCGTCGTGGCGTGCAGCCCGAAGACGTTGGTCTCGAACTGCTTCCGCAGGTCGGCGTCCGACACCAGCTCGAGCGGGCCCATCTGGCCGTAGCCCGCGTTGTTCACGAGCACGTCGGGACCGGCGCCGCCGGTCGCGGCCTCGACCACGCGAGCGGCCGCGGCGATCGAGCCGGCGTCGGTGACGTCGAGCACGACGGTCTCGAGCTTCACGCCCTCGCGCGCGGCGTCGGCCGCGAGCTTGGCCAGCGCCTCGGGGCGGCGCCCGCTGGCGAAGACGCGGTGGCCGCGACGGGCGAGGTGGAGGGCGGCGTGACGACCGATGCCGGCGGTGGCGCCGGTGATGAGGACGATCTGGGGAGCCTGGGCCATGCTGATTCTCCTTTAGGTTTCTGTGCTTGAGCGCAACTAGGAATGAATGTTCATTCCTGTTCGCGGGACAAAAAGGGGCGTCTCGCCAAGGCGAGGCGCCGCGGAAGGGCGGTCAGAGCTGGAACGGTGAGCTGGCGCGCCCGCACGAGGCGCGCCACGCGTCGATCGGGTCAGAGTCGGATGGCCTCCCAGAGGCACTGCTCGTAGGCGGCGAGGGTCTCGTCGTCGATGGGCAGGCGACCTTCCCAGTGGGCCTTCATGAAGCCCGTGAAGGCCCCCCACACGAGCGCCATCAGCACGTGCGGGTGGAGCTTCTTCACCGCGCCGACCTTGGCCGCGCGCTCGAAGAAGGCGAGCGCGATGGACTCGAAGTGCTTGCCGAGCTTCTTGCTCTCGGCGTCGAGGTAGTCGCCGTGATGGTGGACCTCGAGGAAGTTGACGACGTCGCCGTGGCGCCGCGCGAAGCCGATGGCCCGCGACCACAGCGCGTGGAACTGCTCGCGCGGCGGCGCGGTCGCCGGGAAGTCGCGCAGCAGCGCCTCGGCGAGCGCCTGCTTGTGCTGTTGGTAGAGCGCGTTGACGAGCGCTTCCTTGCTCTCGAAGTAGCGGTAGATCGTGCCAGCGCCGACGCCCGCCAGCTTGGCCACCTCGGGCACCGACACGCCGTGGAAGCCCTGCGCCGCGAAGAGCTTCAGCGCCGCCTGGAGGATGGCGCTCTGCTTCGTCGGGGTCACGCTGGGCGCGGCTGGGGGCACGAGTCTCCTGGCGCTGCGACGACCTCGTCGCCAGCGCGGAACGAACATTCATTCCTCTACGCGCCGCCCCTGCGAGCGTCAAGCACGCGCGCGGCGAAATCTCACAATGGTTTGATCCTCCGCATGTTTTTCACCCCGACCTGCGCGCCGAGGACGGGTTTCGCTCGCGTCCGGCGCGTGCTGTTGTGCTATGACCCGCGGCGAGTCGCGCGCAGCCGGAGGCTTGCGCGGCTCGGAGAGGAGTCGGGGCATGGGACGGGCGTTCCAGAATCGCAGGCTGTCGATGTTCGCGCGCTGGGATCGCATGGCCAAGGCGTTCACGCGCATCGGCAAGGACATCGCCATCGCCGTGAAGGCCGGTGGTCCGAATCCGGACTCGAACGCGCCGCTGCGCCGCGCCATGCAGAACGCGCGCGCCGCCAACATGCCCAAGGAGAAGGTCGAGCACGCCATCAAGCGCGCTCAGGGCAACGACGCGGCCGACTACGCCGAGCTCGTCTACGAGGGCTACGGCCCGCACGGCGTCGCCCTCCTCGTCGAGTCCGCCACCGACAACCCGACCCGCACCGTCGCCAACCTGCGCATGCACTTCAACAAGGGCGGCGGCAACCTCGGCAACAGCGGCAGCGTCAGCTTCCTCTTCAAGCGCATGGGCATCATCCGCGTGAAGGCCGACGGCGTCGACCGCGACGCGCTGGAGCTCGACCTCATCGACCAGGGCCTCGAAGAGATGGAGGCGGGCTCCGACGAGCACGAGGGCCTGCTTGAAATCCGCTGCGCCTTCAATGACTTCGGTCGCCTCCAGGCGGCCCTCGAAGAGCGCAAGGTCCCGCTCGTCTCGGCCGAGGCCGAGTACGTGCCGCTCAACCTCACCGACATCGGCACCGCGGAGATCGAGGACGTCCTGAAGCTGGTCGATCGGCTGGAGCAGGACGAGGACGTACAGAAGGTGCACCACACGCTGACCTGACGCGGTGGCTCCAGCCCCGCCGTGCGGCCGAGCGGAGTACCAATCGTCCGGCCGCCATTCCTGTCGATCTGCAACCGACATATAGTCGTCGAAGATGCGCGAGCGCGAGACCACCGAGACCGACCTCTCCGGAGTCTGGGGCCAATCCCTGGCCATGGGCGATCCGCTCGTGGCACGGGTCCTCCAGAGCCCGGCCCGCGAGCTGGTCGACCGCATCTTCATCCTCGACCACCCGCTCGTCATCGGCCGCGACCCGGGCCCGGCCGGCCTGGCGGTGGCCGACGGGCGCGTGTCGGGCAAGCACGCGGCGCTCTTCCCGGACGACCACGGCGCGCTGCACGTGCGCGACCTCGGCAGCAAGAACGGCACCTTCGTCGACGGCGTGCGCACCGCCGAGACGCAGCTCGGCGAGGGCGCGCTCCTGCGCCTGGGCGCCACGCTCATCTGCATCTCGCGGCGCGGCCCGACCGATCCGACGCTGGCCGAGGAGCCCGAGCAGGATCTCGTCGGCCTGTCGCCGCGCTTCCGCGAGACCGTGCTGGAGGCGAGGAAGGGCGCCATGGCGCCGACGCCGGTGCTCCTGCTCGGCGCCAGCGGCACCGGCAAGGAGGGCCTCGCGCGCCTCGTGCACCGCGTGAGCGGTCGCGGCGGTCCGTTCGTGGCGGTGAACTGCGCGACGCTCGGCGGCGAGCTCGCGACGGCCATGCTCTTCGGGCACGAGCGGGCCGCCTTCACGGGCGCCAACGTGGCGCGCAAGGGCTTCTTCCGCGCGGCCGAGGGCGGCACGCTGTTCCTCGACGAGGTGGGCGAGCTGCCCGAGGACGTGCAGGCGCGACTCCTGCGCGCGCTCGAGCAGCGCGAGGTCACGCCGGTCGGAGCCACGACGCCGAGCCACGTCGACGTGCGCGTGGTGGCGGCGACCAACGCCGACCTGTCGGCGGCGGTGATCAACCGTCGCTTCCGCGGTGACCTCTACGCGCGCCTCGCCGGCTGGTCGATCCACGTGCCGCTGCTGCGCGAGCGGCGCGAGGACGTGATGCGCCTGGCGCGGCACTTCACGGGCCCCGACGGGCTGGCGTTCGAGGTCGAGGCGGCCGAGCGGCTGGTGCTGCACGACTGGCCCTTCAACGTGCGCGAGCTGAAGCAGCTCGTGCAGCGGCTGGCGCATGACGCGGTGGCGCCGATCTCGATCGATCGCCTGCCGCCGCCCATCGCCGGCCTCACGCCGCCGCCGCTGCCGCCGGCCGCGCTGCTGGAGTCGAAGCCGGCCGCCGCGCCGCTCGTGAGGAGCCCGGTGTCGCGGCTCCGGGCGCGCCCGCCGCGCGACGAGCTGCTGCGCGTGCTCGAGCTCCACGCCTACAACGTGAGCGCCGTGGCGCGCGAGCTCGACCGCGACCGCAAGCAGATCTACCGCTGGCTCAATCAGTACGGCATCGCGCTCGCCGAGGAGCCGCAGGACTGAGCGCGCCGGCGGGAGCGGCTCGCGATACCTGATGACAGCGTCGGGGCGAAGCGCTACCCAACCGGCATGTCCGACGTCCTCATCCTCGAGTCCGCCGCGCCTCCGGGCGCCTCCCTCGACGCCGCCACGCTGAGCCGCCTCGCCGCCGGCGAGGTCATCGTCACGACCGAGCCGGTCGAAGGCTCGCCCGCGCCGCGCCTCATCGTGTGGGCGCTCATCGACGCGAGCCCCGAGGCGGTGTGGGTGCACATCTCCAACCCGGCCGCGCACGAGCAGTTCATGCCGCGCGTGAAGCGCAGCGAGGAGCTGTGGCGCGAGGGCAACGAGAACCGCATGCGCACGACCATCGACATGCCGTTCCCGCTGAAGAACCTCACCGCGACCAGCAAGGGCAAGCACTTCGTCGAGGTGGGCGTGCGCTGGGAGCGCGCCTGGAAGATGGAGCACGGCGACTACAACGTGAACGAGGGCAGCTGGATCATCGAGCCGTTCCCCGGCCAGCCGTCGAAGACGCTCGCGCTCTACCGCGCCATCGTCCACCCGAAGGTGATGATCCCGAAGGCCATCCAGAGCGCGGTCCAGGAGAAGGCCATGCCCAAGATGATCGAGGCGCTGCGCGAGCGGGTGAAGTCGACGCGCTGAGCGCCGATCAGTCGACCCAGCCCGACGAGTGCAGGTCGATGACGGCGCGGTCGAGCGAGATCTGGAGCTGGCCCTCGCCGGGACGCATGAGGTGGAGGTCGACGGCGCTGCCCGGCTCACCGCGGAGGCGCAGCATGACCTCGCGCTCGGTGAGCTGGCTCGCCGGCTGGCCGTCGATGTCGAGCACGATGTCGCCGGCGCGGACGCCGGCCTGATCGAGCGGCCCGTTGCGCACGATGCGCGCGAAGGCGACGCCGACGTCGTCGGTCCGGAGCTGGCCGCCGAGGCCGCCGAAGCTGCCGGTCTCGCGCTCGGTGAACATGGCCGCCACCGCGGCCTGGTCGCGCAGCTGGAGGTCGCCGAGGTCGTTGGTCCCGCCCGGCGTGAGCATGACGTTGCGGCGCGACAGCGGATCGGTCTGCCCGTCGGGGCGGCCGACCTCGATGCGCGCGGCCGCGGCGCGATCGAGCTGGAGCACGGCGCGCATGCGTCCCGCGGCGTCGGTCTCGCCGCTGGCGTCGACCACCGGCCCGTCGGGCAGCTGCACGCGCACGGCCCAGGCGACGCCCGCGCGCGGCGCGCCGTCGGGACCCAGCACGCGCGCCAGCAGCGTCGCGTCGCGCGGGCGACCGCAGCGGAAGACGAGGCGCTGGGCGCTGAAGAGCACGCCTTCGCCGCACGGGGTCTCGCCGTGCGCGGTGCGCACGAAGGCGCGGTACGAGGCCGGCGCGAACGTCACGAGCTCGGCGCCGCTGGCGAGCGCGATCGGCTCGCGCGGGATGGCCGGCTGCTCGACGTCGTCCTCGAAGCCGCTGCCGGTGACGAAGATGCTGCCCGGCTCGTCGCCTTCCCAGAAGACGACCAGCGTGCCGCGATCGGCGGCGAGCCGCCCCACGAGCTCGGCCGGCGTCTCGCGCGCCGCGAGCGTGGTCTCGCCGACCCCGCGCGCGCCGCCATCGGCGCGCACGCGCAGCGCCTCGAAGGGCAGCTTCTTCAGCCAGAAGCGGCCGTCGCGATCGGAGCTGACGCGCGCCAGGACCTGGCCGGAGGCGTCGACGGCGGTCACCGCGACGTTGGGGACGGCTGCGCCGTTGGCGTCGACCACGCTGCCCACGACGCGGCGCCCGCTCTCGACGACGAGGTCGGCCTGCCGCTCCTCGCCCGGCGCGAGGGCCGGCGCGAGCGCGAGCTCGGCCGTGCCGAGGGCGTGCTCGACGAGCACGCGATCGGCCGTCAGGAACTGATCGCTCAGCACGAACTCGCCGTCGCTGTCGGTCACCGCGACGTCCTGATCGTCGCCGAAGCGCACCACCGCGTCGCGCAGCGGGCGGCCCTCGGCGTCGCGCACGACCCCGCTCACGGTGGCGCCGGGGCAGATGCTGACGTCGAGGTCGCCGGCGCCGCTGGCGGCTCCGCGCCGCGTGCCGGTCGCCGTCTCGAGCGTCACCGTCGCGCTGACTTCGCTGGCGTCGAGCGGCACCGGCGCGCGGAAGACGCCCACCTCGTCGGCCAGGCCGGCCACGGGCTCGCCGTCGGCCAGCACCGTCACGGTGGCGTTGGCGGCCGGCGTCAGGCCGCAGTCGACGACGCGGACCTTGATGGTGCGCGTCGGCTCCGACGCCCGGTTGGCCAGCTCGCGCAGCGCGCGTCGCTTGCGGGCCGCGACGGTCGCCTCATCGGGCGCGGCGCGCTTGTGGGCGGAGTCGTGCTCCGCGGCCGGAGGGGCCGCCGCAGGATCATCGTGTTCGCCGGCGACCAGGGCCACGACCACCCCGACCGCGCCCAGCACGAGACCGGCCCGAACCCAACCGCGCGCCATCCCGCCTCCGTCCGGCCGTCAACTCTGGTGGCTTCGGGTCCATTTCGCAAGCGCCGATGCCCGAGCCGCCCGCGGCGCGGCGCTGCTGACGGGCGAGCGCCATGCTATGAGGCGATCATGCGTGCCGCGCTCGTCATCGCCGCCCTTGGAATGCTCGCCGCCTGCGGCGACGCGGGATCATCGCCCGTCGCCGACGTCGCCCCCGACGCGGTCGGCGACGCGACCGCCGACGGCGCGGCCGATGTCGTGCCCGACGCGACGCCCGATGCGACGCCCGACGTCGCCGGGCTGTGCGGGGCGGTGAGCCTGCCGTCGCTGCGGCTGACGACCGAGGGCACCGAGCTCCGCGACGCGCTCGGGCGCGCCGTCCGCCTGCGCGGCGTGAACGCCGGCGGGCGCTCCAAGCTCGCGCCGTTCATGCCCTTCGCCTTCGCGCCCGAGGACCCGAGTGCGCCCGCGTTCGACGTCGCGCTGGCGGCCTACCTCGATCGCGTGCGCGACTGGGGGCTCGACGTGCTGCGGCTGCCGTTCACCTGGGAGGCGGTCGAGCCCGAGCGCGGCCACTTCGACGCGACCTTCCTCGCGCGCCTCGACGCCTACGTCGCCGCCGCCGGCGAGCGCGGCCTGCGCGTGGTGCTCGACATGCACCAGGACGTCTTCGCGCGGCCCTACTGCGGCGACGGCTTCCCGCTCTGGGCCATGGCCGACGTCGACGTCCCGAAGCCCGCCGACTGCAGCGCGTGGTTCACGCAGTACTACCTCAACAAGGACATGCAGCACGACTTCGACCGCTTCTGGTCGAACGCCGACGGCCTGATGGACGCCTTCGAGGCGATGTGGACCATGATGGCCACGCGCTACGCGACGGCCGACGCGGTCGTGGGCTTCGAGATCATCAACGAGCCGGGCTGGGGCTCGGGCGACATGGACACCTTCAGCCACGACGTGCTCTCGCCCTTCTACACGCGAATGGTCGGCGTCGTTCACGCGGTGGCGCCCGACCGGCTGGTCTTCGTCGACCCGACCGGCGTCGACGGCGTGCTCGTGACGACCGCGCTCTTGCGTCCGGACGGCGACGGCATCGTCTTCGCGCCTCACTACTATGATGGCCTGGCGCTGGCCGGCGGCGACCTCGAGGGCGCCACCGACCCGGCCGAGAAGCTCGCCGGCTGGCGCGACGTCGGGCTCGCCTGGGACGTGCCGGTCATGCTCGGCGAGTTCGGCATCGCCAACGACCTCGACGGCGCCGCGGCCTTCATGCGCCGGCACTGGGATGCGCTCGACGCGCTCGGCATGCACGGCACCCAGTGGGAGTACAGCGTCACCGGCGACGGCTGGAACGCCGAGGCCATGAGCGTCGTCGACGCCGACGGCAGCGAGCGCGCCACCGCGGGCGAGCTCGTGCGGGCCTATCCCGAGGCGGTCGCCGGGCACTTGGTCAAGTGGGTTTACGATCAGGCCACGCGCCGCGGCGAGCTCGATCTCGAAGCCGACGGCACGAGCTGGATCACCGCGCCGGCGCGCCTCTATCCCGAAGGTCTCGACGCCGAGGTGCTCGACGGCGCCGGCTGCGTCCGCTGGGATGCGGACGCCGGCCGGCTCATCGTCGGAGGCGCCGGCGCCGTGCGGGTCGGCTTCGGCCCGCGCTGACGCGGGCAGCGTCAGGGCGTCGAGATGCTGCGGTTGGTGACCTTGATGCACTTGCCGTTGGGCACGAGCGTCGAGGTGAAGGTGCCATCGTCGGCGATGGTGACCTCGTGCAGCTCGACGTTGGTCAGCGTCGCCTGGAGCGTGGGCGGGTCCGACTGGACATCGGAGGTGCCGGCCACGACCAGCGTGCCCTTGGTCTGCAGGTACTGCCGGACCGGGAGGTCGGCGGCCTGGTCCTCGAACACGCGCACGCACTGGAGGCAGGTCGCGTAGTTGGCGTTGGTCGCGCTGCCGAGGTCGAAGGTGCCGGTGGCCGGGTCGTAGAACTCGATCTGGAAGTAGTCCGGATCGGCGCCGCCCAGGCCGGCCGCGGTGACCTCGTCGACGAACGCGCCCGGCTGGATCACCTGGATGGTCGGGTCGAGCGCGAGGGTGGTGCAGCCGGTGGTGCCGCCGACGCACTGGCCGCTGGCGTTGCAGCTCTGGGTGCCCGGGCAGGTGCCGCAGTCGTCGCCGCAGCCGTCGTCGCCGCAGGCCTTGCCCTCGCAGTCGGGGACGCAGGTCTCGACGGTGCCGAGCAGCGTGACGTCGGCGATGGTGAGGCAGTCGCCGCCGGCCACGATGGTGCCGCCGGAAGTGACCTCGACCAGCGTCACGTCGCTCACGCTGACGTCGAGGTCCTGGCTCGGGTTCTGGTTGACGATGATGGTGCCGCCGTTGGCGAAGAAGGTCTTGGTGGCGCCGGAGCCGACGTCGATGGTGAAGCTGAAGCAGCGCGTGCAGGCGGTCGGGCGCTCGCCGTCGAGGCTGAATGAGCCGACCGCGTTCGACTTGAAGACCAGCGTGGCGATGTCGGGCGAGCCCCCGCCGAGGCCGAGGTTGGTGGTCGGCGACTGCCACGTCGACGCGGCGCTGGAGGTGAAGCCGGGGAGCTCGCCCTCGAACGGGAGGGCGGTGCAGGTCTGCGTCGTGTCGGGGTCGGTGATGTCCGGCTCGACGCTCGTGTCCTCGGTCGAGGTCGCGTCGGTCGGGCCTTCGGCGGTGTCGGTCGGGTCACCGGTGGTGTCGCCCGGCGTGGTGGTCGTGTCGCCGACCGTCGTGTCACCGTGTGTCACATCGGGTGGAGTGACCCCCGTGCGGCCGCCACTGCCGGGGCTGTCACAGGCAACGACGAGAACGGAGACGGAAACCAGCCAGCGAGCGCTCATGAGATCCTCCGGGTGCGGTCGGAGCCGCGTGCGGCACCTAGACCGCACTCGCCGCGGCAGTAAACAAGGAATCTGTCAGCCGTGTGGTTCAGCGTCGCGAACGCCTGGAATCTATGCCTGCGGACCGGTCACCGAGCCGACCTCGGGTCGTCGGAGCCGACGTCGCGGGACGCGACCGCGCGATCGCGGAGTCGCCCGAAGCGGCCAGTTGGTCGTGTGATACAAATCGCTGGACGTGTGTCACGTGTGGTGATACATGTCGCGTCAGGTCGAGCGAGGGCTTATGGAGAGCGAGAACGAGAAGAAGGAGCGCGTGATACACACACGCGTCCCGCCGTCCCTGGACAGCGAGCTGAAGGACCGGGCCGAGCGCCTCGGCGTCTCGGTCTCGAACCTCGTGCGCAACATCCTGCATCGCACGTTCGGCATCGCCGAGGAGGCGATGAGGGACGGCGCGACGGTGGCGCGCTCGGCGCGTGGGCAGCGCGCGCCGACCGTGCGGCCCGAGCCGGAGCCCGAGCCGTTGATCGGCCCGGCCGCCGCAGCGACGGCCGCGCCGCGCGTGCTCGGCTGGCAGCGCTTCGTGCTCGGCCTGAACGCGCTGTGCGAGCGCTGCAACGCCATCCTGCCGAAGAGCACGGAGGCGGGCATCGGTGTCCTCGATGGGGCGGGCCGTCGGCCCGTCGTCTGTATCCCCTGCATGGAGGAGCTGACTCGTGATGAGCAACCCCACTGACGTTTCCAATCGCTGGCTCGACGCCATGCGCGACCTCGTCGGTCGCACGGCGCAGACGGTCCGCCAGTCGCTGGCCATGGCCGATCGCGTGGTGCAGAACGCCGCCGAGCTGGTGGCCGGGCTCGACCGCGATGCGCGCAGCGTGGCGCGCGACGCGGTCCAGCTGTGGGCCACCGTGGCCGAGGCCGGGCGCGAGATGCAGGCGCACGCGCAGGCGACGCCGCGCATGACGCGCGTGCTCGGCGAGGTCGTGCGGCTGGCGGGCGCCTATCGCCTCTACAACCTGAAGGCTCCGTTCCTGGCGCCCGAGGCGGCCAAGGCGGCGCTCGACGCGACGCACCGGCGCGAGGCGGCGCGCGTGCGCGCGTTCTGCGAGGAGCTCGGCGGCGGCGTGCTCAAGGTGGGGCAGTTCTTGTCGTGCCGCGCCGACCTCCTGCCCGAGCCGTGGCTGGCCGAGCTGAGCCTGCTCCAGGACCGCGTGCCGCCCGAGCCGCCGGAGGTCATTGCGGCGTTCCTCGAGGCCGAGCTGGGCGGGCCGCTGGCCGAGAAGCTGCCCGGCTTCGATGTGACGCCGATCGCCGCGGCGTCGCTCGCCGAGGTGCACGTCGCGCGCCTGCCCGATGGCACGCCGGTGGCGGTGAAGGTGCAGCGGCCGGGCATCGCCGAGGTCATCGCGACCGACCGGCGCGCGCTGTCGATGGTGGCCGAGCTGCTTGCCTCGCTGGTGCCGCAGGTCGATGGGCGCACGGTGGCGCGCGAGCTGGCGCGCTCGCTCGAGGACGAGCTCGACTACCGCGCCGAGGCCGATCACGCCGAGGCGTTCGCCGCGGCGCTCGGTCACCTGGGCGTGATCGTGCCGCGCATCCACCGCGAGGTGTCGACCGGGCGCGTGCTGGTGATGGAGCTCGTCGAGGCCGAGCGGCTCAACGACTTCCTGCTGGGGTCGCTGACGCGCGAGGGCGGTGAAGCGCAGCGCGAGAAGGTGCTCGAGACGCTGGCGCGGGCGACGGCCGAGGCGGTGCTCGTGCACGGCCTGATCCACGCCGATCCGCACCCGGGGAACTTCCTCGTGGCCTCGGACGCGCGCCTCGTGCTGCTCGACTTCGGCGCGGTGGCGCGGCTCACCGACGACGAGCGGCGGGGCTACGTCGAGCTCCTGCCGCTGGTCTTCGCCGGCGACGTGACGCGGGCGACGGCGCTCGTCGAGAAGCTCGGCTTCGCCGCCGACGACCCGGCGGTCCCGATGATGTACGTGCGCGAGGTCGTGGCCAGCGTGCTGGCGAGCCAGGACCTCTCGACCATCGATCCGCGCGCCGAGATGGAGCGCGGCCTGGCGCTGGCGCAGGCCCATCCGGGGCTGAAGGTGCCGGCCCACTTCGTCCAGCTGGGCCGCAGCCTGGCCGGGCTCGCCGGGCTGTTCTTCGCCTACAAGCCGAAGCTCGCGCTCGGGCGCATCATGCTCGAGACGCTGGTGCGCGCCGCCGCCGTCCCGCCCCCGTCGGCAGAGCCCGGCCCGTCCTGAGGTCTCGCCACCCGGGGTCAGGACTACTTCTTTTCTCATTTTCCGGCGGGTGCTAGCACCGCGCGATGCCGCGCAAGAAGCCGCCCTCGACCGAGCCCGACCCCCGCCCGCGGCGCGTGCGGCGGACGCCCGAGGCGGCGCGCGAGCTCATCCTCGAGGCGGCGCGCGGGCTCATCGCCGAGCGCGGCCCCGACGCCGTCAGCCTGAAGGACATCGGCGCCGCGGTCGGCGTGAGCCACACGTTGGTCGTGCACTACTTCGGCGGCTACGAGCCGCTGGTGCAGGAGGTGCTGAAGGACGCCGTGACGCGCTTCCGCGCGCTGCTCATCGCGCGCGTCGAGAGCGGCGAGCCGCTCGACCCGGCGTCGTGGATCGCCATGGCCTTCGATCAGCTGCGCGACCGGACCGCCAGCCGCCTCCTGCTGTGGGCGCTCCTGTCGGGTCGGCTCGAGGGCCCCGACGCCTTCTTCCGCACCGACAAGGGCCTCGCCAAGGTCGCGGACGCGCTCGAGAAACGGCTCATCGGCACGTTCGGTCCGGCCGCGCCCGAGCGCGCCACGCTCGAGCTCACGCTGGTCATCGCCATCGCCGCCTCATGGGGCTACGCGCTCGGCGCGCCCGCGCTCTGGGGCGGCCTCGGGCGCGAGCCGTCGCAGGCCAAGGACGACGCGGCGCGCGACTGGCTCGGCGCGGCGCTGGTGCAGAGCACGCTGGGTCCGCACCGCCGGGCATGACGTCCGTCGCGGCCGCGCTCGGCGCTCAGCCCTCGCGCGCCGAGGCCGCGACGCCGCGCACGACGCCGAACTGCTCGTGCACGCCGACCTCGGCGATGACCGCGCGCGCCGTCGTCTCGCCGGCCGCCAGCCGCCGATAGGCCGACAGCACGGTCGCCGTCTCGGCCGCCGTCTCGCGCACCAGCTCGACGCGGAAGCGCCGCACGCCTGCCGCCACCAGGCGCGGCACGAGCGTCGCCGCCGACTGCGCGCGCGCCTCGAAGACGGTGTTGCGGCAGCCGACGTCGGTGATGACCGGGTGCCGCAGGCCCAGCGGATCGACCAGCGCGACCTCGTGGCGCTCGCACGGCCGCCCGCACGTCTTGTAGTCGCGCCCCTCGCTCAGCGTGTGGGCGTAGACGCAGTGCTCGGTGTGGAAGGTCGGGATGTGGTGGTGCACGACCACCGTCACGCGCTCGGCCGGCATGGCGGCTACGAGGCCCATCAGCTGGCGCTCGTCGAGGTCGTGCGACGCCGTCACGGTGTCGAGGCCGAGGCCCAGCAAGAGGTGCCCGGTCAGCGAATTTGTCACATTCAGCGAGAAGTCGCCGTGCACCGCCGGCAGGTGCTCGTCGGGCTCCAGCCGGAAGCCCTCGGCGAACGTCACGAGACCGCCCCAGTGCCGCACCAGCAGCCCGTCCGGCCGCAGCTTGCGGAGACGCTTGTCGATGCCCTCCTCGCCCGGCTTCTGCACGCGCGTCGTCGCCAGCGTCACGCGCGCGCCGGCCGCTCGGGCGCGCTCGACGGCGTGGCCGAGCCCGACCAGCTCCATCCAGTCGAGCTCGATCTCGTCGCAGCCCGCGGCCAGCGCCGCGTCGAGCTGGGCGTCGGTCCGGCACAGCGGGACGATGCGCGGCGCGCCCCCGCCGGCGCCGATGACGCCATGCGCGCCGCCGCCGCCCGCAATCGCTCGCGCACCTCGGCCACCACCGACGCGTCGCGCACCTCGCGCACCGGACCGCGGTCGAGCAGGGCCTCGAGGGCTGCGACAAGGCGTGCGCGCCGCAGCGCCTTGAGCGCCGCCGGCGGCACGAACAGCGAATGTGACAAATTCGTGCGGTCGAGGCGCTCGAGCCGGAACGGCGTGCCGCCGCAGGCGCCGAGCTTGTCGGCCAGCGGCTCGTCGCCCAGCCCGGCGCCGGTCGACGGCACCAGCAGCGCGTCGGTCGCCGCGCTGGCCGGGCCGATCGCGGTGGTCATGGTGGCGCGCAGCGGCTCGCCCTCTCCCCGCTCACGACGAGGGTGAGCGCGATGCGGCCGCTCGGCTCGGGCGCCTTCACCAGGCGCAGCGCGCGCTGCTCCGCGTGCGCATCGCCGGTCGCCCACACGCGATGGCCGGGTCGCACGCGCGACAGATCGGGTCCGCCACCGCCGTCGCTCCGGCCGTGGCGCCCGAATGACAAAATCCAGCCCTGGGCCGTCGGCGTCACCGCGAAGATGGGACCGCCCGGCTCGCGCGCCTCGGGGTCGCCGGCGTCGAAGCCGACGCCCATGCGGGACCGGCTCGGGAGGCGCCTCGGCAGGCCCCGACGCCCGACTCGATGACGCGCTCGACCACCACCCGATCGCCGTCGACCGCGACCACCGTGCCGAGGCGCGCGCCGCGATGCTTGGGGAAGCGACCGTCGACCAGCGTCTGGTGATCGCCGCCGAAGAAGAAGCCGTCGCTGAAGCCGCGCGAGTAGACGCGCTGGCTCTCGCCGAGGTCTCGCGCCAGCTCGGCCTTGGCCTCGGCGTCGTCGCGCCGACCGGCCGCGATGGCGTCGATCCAGCGCTTGAGGCTCGTCACCGAGGTGTGGACGTAGGCCGGGCCCTTGAGGCGACCCTCGATCTTGAAGGTGTGGACACCGAGATCCATGAGCGCCGGCACCGCGCGATGACCGGCGAGATCGCGCGGCGAGAGCGATGGCGCACCTCGCCGAGCGGCCGCACCTGATCGTCGACGACCAGCTCGTAGGGCAGCCGGCACGACTGCGCGCACTGCCCGCGGTTGGCCGACCGACCGCCCCACGCCTCGCTCGTCAGGCACTGGCCCGACCACGACATGCAGAGCGCACCGTGCACGAACACCTCGAGCTCGAGCGGCGCCGTGGCCTGCCGGAATATGGCAATCTGCTCGACCGACAGCTCGCGTGGCAGCACCACGCGCGTCACGCCGAGGCGCGTGGCGAAGCGCGCGCTCGGGCTGGAGATGGTCATCTGCGTCGAGGCGTGCAGCTCGAGCGCGGGCGCCAGCGCCTGGGCGATGAGCGCCGTCGCCGGGTCCTGCACGATGAGCGCGTCGACGCCCGACCGCGCCACCGCGCGCAGCAGCTCCTCGAGGACGTAGAGCTCCTCCTCGAAGACGAGCGTGTTGAGCGTCAGGTAGGCGCGCGCGCCGGCGCGATGGCAGGCGCGCGCGATGTCGCCGAGCTCGGCGAGGCTCGAAGCTTTGGCGCGCGCACGCGCGTTGAACCCGGCGTCGAGCCCGAAGTAGACCGCGTCGGCGCCCGAGCCGAGCGCGGCCCGCAGCGAGTCCCAGTCGCCCGCCGGCGCCAGCACCTCGGGACGTTGACCACCGTCGCTCACGGCCTCACCCGAGCCATTCGGTGTGGACGAAGCCCTCGCCCGGCGCGTCGGCGCGCTGGTACGTGTGCGAGCCGAACGCGTCGCGCTGCGCCTGCGTCAGGTTCTGCGGCAGGTCGGCGGTGCGGTAGCTGTCGTACCAGGCGAGGCTCGCCGACATGGCCGGCACCGGGATGCCGTGCGCCTGCGCCAGGCCGACGACGCGCCGCCAGGGCAGCTCGGCGCCGCTCACCAGCGCGCGGATGTCGGCGTCGAGGAGCAGGTTCTGCAGCGCGCCGTCCTTCTCGTAGGCGCGCATCATGGTGTCGAGGAAGCGCGCGCGGATGATGCAGCCGCCCTTCCAGATGCGCGCCATCTCGCGCGGCTGGATCTTCCAGCCGAATTTGTCACTCGCCGCGCGCACCAGCGCCATGCCCTGGGCGTAGGCCAGCACCTTGGCCGCCAGCAGCGCGTCGTGCACCTGCGCGACGAGGTCGCTCGGAGCCGCCTCCTTGGCGGTCGTGGCCGCGATCACCGCGCTCGCCGCCACGCGCTCGGGCTTCATGCTCGAGAGCACGCGCGCGTCCAGCGCCGCGGCGATCGACGGCACCGCCACGCCGAGGTCGAGCGCCACCTGCACCGTCCATTTGCCGGTGCCCTTCTGGCCCGCCTGGTCGAGCACGTGGTCGACCAGCCAGCCGCCGCTGCGCGCGTCGGGGACCTGGAAGATCTTGCCGGTGAGCTCGATGAGGAACGACTCCAGCGGCCCGCTGTTCCAGCCCGCGAAGACCTTCGCCAGCGCCGGCGCGTCGAGGCCGCCGAGGCGGCGCAGGACGTCGTAGGCCTCGGCGATGAGCTGCATGTCGGCATACTCGATGCCGTTGTGCACCATTTTGACAAAATGCCCGGCGCCGTCGGCGCCGACGTGCGTCACGCACGGGCCGGACTCGGTCTTGGCCGCGATGGCCTCGAGCACCGGGCGCAGCCGGTTCCACGCGTCGTCGCTGCCGCCGGGCATGAGCGACGGCCCGAAGCGCGCGCCCTCCTCGCCGCCCGACACGCCCATGCCGACGAAGTTCAGGCCCTTGGCCGCGTACGCCGCCTCGCGCCGGCGCGTGTCCTCGAACCAGCTGTTGCCGCCGTCGATGACGATGTCGCCCGCCTCGAGCAGCGGCGCCAGCGCGTCGAGCACCATGTCGACGGGCTTCCCGGCGGTGATCATGAGGAGGATGCGCCGCGGGCGCTCGAGCTTCGCCACCAGCTCGGCCATGGTGTTGGTCGGGTCGAGCCCGTCGGAGCGCTCCTTCAGGACGTCCGCCAGCATCTCCGGCTCGCGGTTCCACACCGCCACGCGATAGCCGTGATCGGCCATGTTCCAGGCCAGGTTGCGGCCCATGACGCCCAAGCCGATGACTCCGATGTCGCTCATGCGAGTTCCTCCGATGCGCTCGGCAGCTGCGCCGCGGCCGCCGTGTCGACGTGCCAGCGGCAGATGCCGGATTCACTGGTTGCGCGCGCCGCCGGCAGGCGCGGCGCGCCGTCGGCGATCTGTCGCCACACCTCGGCCAGGCGCGCGGCCTTGCCGGCGCCGGTCACCAACAACAGGATGGCGCGCGAGCGCCGGATGGCCGCGAGCGTCAGGCTCACGCGCGAGGGCGGCGGCAGCGGGCTCGTCGTGGCGATGACGCGCGCGTCGGCGTCGGGCTCGGGCGTGCCGGGGAAGAACGACGCCACGTGGCCGTCGTCGCCCATGCCGAGCAGCACCACGTCGAGCGGCTCGGCCACGCGCACGACCGCGTCGTAGGCGCGCGCGGCGTCGGCCGCCGGCAGCTCGCCGCTCATGCGCAGCACGGTCGGCGGGATCGGCAGCCGGTCGAAGAGCGCCTCGCGCGCCATGCCGAAGTTGCTGGCCGGGTCGTCGGGCGGCACCGCGCGCTCGTCGCCGAACAGCACGATGACCTTGTCCCAGGCGATGTGCGGGTCGGTCGCCAGCACCTCGTAGAGGCCGCGCGGCGTGCGCCCGCCGGCCAGGGCAATATGACAAATTCCGCGCTCGGCGATGGCCGCCTGCACCAGCTGCGACACGTCGGCCGCCGCGGCGTCGTAGAGCGCGCTCGCGTCGGCGTGGCGCACGATCTCGGGCGTCGTCACTTGGCACCCTTGTCGCCGCCCTTGTCGGCGAAGGTCTCCTGCCACAGCTCGCGCTCGGGGATGGCCAGGTGATCGGCCTCGGGCGGGCCCCACGAGCCGGCCGGGTAGGTCGCGGTGGGCGGCGGGTTCGACACCAGCTCGCTGTAGAAGCGCCACGACTGATCGACCTCGTCACTGTGCACGAACAGCGTCTGGTCGCCCTCCATGATGTCCAGCAGCAGCGTCTCGTAGGCCTCGGGCACCTCGTCGAACAGCTCGCGGTAGCGGAAGCCGAGCGGGATGCGCACCATGTGGAACTGGGCGCCGGGCACCTTGACGTCGAAGTGGAGCGAGAAGCCGGCGTCGGGCTGCAGCGTGATGAGCAGCACGTCGGAGGTCTCGCGCGGCTCGCCGACGCTGTCGAAGAGGCTCGACGGCGTGTTGCGCAGGCGCACGGCGATCTGGCTCAGCGCCTTGCCCATGCGCTTGCCGGTGCGGAGGTAGAACGGCACGCCCGACCAGCGCCAGTTGTCGATGAACACCTTCATGGCCACGAAGGTCTCGGTCTTCGAGTCGTCGGGGATGTCGGCCTCGTCGAGGTAGCCCGGCACCGCTTCGCCGCGCGAGGTGCCGGCGGCATATTGGCCGTAGACGACATCGGCGAGATCGAGGCGCCGGAGCGAGCGCAGCACCTTGATCTTCTCGTAGCGGATGGCGTCCGCTTCGTAGGCCGACGGCACCTCCATGGCGATGAGCGTCAGGAGCTGCGTCAGGTGGTTCTGGATCATGTCGCGGAAGGCGCCGAATTTGTCATAATAGCCGGCGCGGCTGCCCACGCCGATGTCCTCGGCGACGGTGATCTGCACCGCCTCCACGCGGTCGCGGTTCCACACCGACTCGAAGATGGTGTTGGCGAAGCGCATGACCAGCAGGTTCTGGACGGTGTCCTTCCCGAGGTAGTGATCGATGCGATAGATCTGGCTCTCGCTGAACCAGGCGTGCACGACGCGGTTCAGCGCGGCGGCCGAGCCGTGGTCGTGGCCGAACGGCTTCTCGAGCACGACGCGCGTCCAGCCGTGGCTCTGGTTGAGGCCGGCGCCGCCGAGCCCGTCGATGGTGCTCTGGAACGCCTGCGGCGGCAGCGCGAGGTAGATGGCGCGGTTGCCCGGCAGGCGCTGCTCGGCCTCCATCAGCTGGAGGCGCGTGGCCACGGCGCGGAAGTCGGCGGCCTCGCCCTTGCCGATGCAGTGGTAGTGGAGCCGCGGCAGCAGCGCGTCGATCTCGTCGGCCGGGACCTTGCCGTCCTCCATCGCCTTCTTGGCGAACGCGCGGTAGCCGTCGTCGTCGAGGTTCGACTCGATCGCCACCGCGAGGATCTTCGTCTCGGCGGCCACGCGTCCGTCGTGCACGAGGCAGGCGAGGGCGGGCAGGAGCTTGCGGCGGGACAGGTCGCCCGTACCGCCGAAGATGACGAAAATACAGGGATCGGGCGGTGACGTGGACATCCGAGGACCTCCGGGCGCGGAGCCTGCCACGAATCGCACACCTCCGCCATCGGGCTCGGGCGCGATGGCACGCAGCGGACCTCGGCGTCAGGGGCAGGACGAGAGCGACGCGACCCAGCTGGCGATGAGCGCCACGCCGGCGTCGTCGATCACATTGCCGGTCGACTTCGGCATGCGGATGGTCGCGTCGTTCTCGCGCATGATCGTCACGAGTCGCGAGGCGTCGGGGTTGCCCGGAACGAGTCGGCCGTTGTTGCACAGGCCGGTCGCTTCGAGGTCGCGCGGGTAGCGCAGGTCGGGATCGCGGCCGGCGCGGTGGCACTGGGCGCAGTTGGCGTGGAGGTAGGTGCGGGCGCGCTGGTCGAGCGGCGCGTTGCCGAAGGGCGCGACGAAGGCGGGCGCGTCGGGCGGCGCGGGCGCCACCGTGTAGAGGCCGAGATGAGCGAGCGTGTCGATCTGGTTCGCGTCGCGATCGGTGGCGGCATAGTGCAGCGTGCGATTGAGCTGGCGCGTCTCGAGCCCGGCGTGCCGCCGGCCGGGATGGTGGCAGTGAGGCCGCGGCGCGAGGATGGGCCTGATCGGAAACTACTCAACCGTCTTGCCACCTTTCAATTTGGGTAGGATGTCGTGTTCCAATCTCCGTGTCCATGCCACGATATTCACTTGCTCATGATGTCGTCAGGACTTTGACTCGTCGGGTACCTTCGGAGTCGAGTGCGCCTACCGAAGTCCAGTTCGACTCGTTGTGCTACCGATGAGAGACGATCCCAGTCGATACGAGGACGGCCACGCCAGTTCATCGCGATGTGGCTGAAGAGTCGATGCTCGATCTTGTCCACTTGCTCGTGCCCGAGGAAGGTGGCGGACGCGATTGAGGCCGGTCCGATTGCGACATCTGCAGTTCGACCCAGGCTGTCGCGCTTCCCCGCAGTCTGCTGCAAGGCTCGCTCGGAGAGGTTCATCGCAGTCCAGCGGCGGTTCGACGCGAACTCGGCGTGTGTCGTGCCGACATTGAGCCTCGTTTCGTCCACGTCGGACAGCCTTGTCGCGTGCGAAGTCTGACGCACCGGTCGGGGCGGCCGCCACTCCTGCCCGCCGTTCTTGAAGTCGCCCACGAGTTCTTCTTGGTGTCACGAGATCACTGGCGGCCGGCGGCAAGGTTCTCTGACTCGTCATGAATGCGTGGAATTGCTCGCGGTCAGGATGGCTGCCCTCGCGTCTTGTCCAGCGCCTGAAGGCTGTAGCCAGCTTCGTGCACAACCTCGCGACTTGAGGACTGATGGAAAACCCTGCGCGCCGAGCCGGCGCTCAATCGGCGGTCCTTTGTGGTCCACGCAGAGGACCCGGTCGCCCGTCGTCGGTCGATGAGAGCGTCCAACGCCCTGGCGAGTCCTGGCTGCTTCACCACGACTGGGACGGCTCCCCCGACGGATCCGCGCCCGACATTTCCGGCGCGCTGAGGGCGATGACCTCCTCCGTCCACGACGCACGTCGACGAGATGCTCAGTCGCTCGCCACAGCGGCTACCGCACCAGTGCGGCCCCAGGCAGCGTCGAGGCCGGCGCGGGCGCCACCGTGTAGAGGCCGAGATGAGCGAGCGTGTCGATCTGGTTCGCGTCGCGATCGGTGGCGGCATAGTGCAGCGTGCGATTGAGCTGGCGCGTCTCGAGGCCGAGCGTGCCGCCGGCCGGGATGGTGTGGCAGTTGAGGCACGCGGCGCGCGACGGATACTTCCACACCTGAGCGCCGTAGACGCGCGTCTCGCCGCCCGGATCGGCGCGGTCGGCGTCGCTCTGATCGGCGCGCCAGACCCAGCTGTAGCCGGCCCAGCCGCCGTCCGCGTGGCGCACCATGAGGCGCGTCTCGATGATGGCGCCGGCGAGCTCGAAGCGCTTCATGACCACCGAGCCCACCGGCAGATCGTAGTCGCCGTCGTCGCGCACCTTGATGGTCGCGCCGTCCGGGAGCGCGAGCCAGCGCTGCTTGAGCGCGCCGTCGGACCAGAAGGGCGCGTTGAGGTCGTAGGGGATGAGGCCGGGCGCGGGCTTCGTCGGATCGCTCGCGTCGACGCAGCCGGTCTGCGACAGAAGCGCCGGCGCCGTGTCGACCACGTCGACGCCGGCGCGAACCAACACGAAGACGCCCTGGCCGCGGCCGGCGCCGAAGGTCACCGCGTAGAGCTCGCCGTGCTCGTCCTCGGCCCACGACACCGGGGACGTCAGCTGCGGGCCGGCGATCTTCCTGAAGCGCGGCAGCGCGAGGTCGCCGGTCTCGTCGGGGTGCTCGTAGACGTTGCCGACCGCGAAGGCAGGGTCGAAAGTGACAAATTGGTAGGGCTTGTCGATGACCAGCAGCTCGCCGTTGTAGACGTCGCTGAAGACATAGGCGCCGCCCAGCTCGGGCGCGAGCGCCGTGCCGCGGTAGACGAAGCCGCCGGCGATGGAGGCCTGGGCGTAGTGGCGATATTGCGCCACCGGCGCGATTTTGTCAGATGTCGTGTCGCCGGGCGGGCAGCCGGCGCCGTTCTTGCCGTCGCAGACGTTCCAGCCGTAGTCGCGCCCGGCGAGGACGAGGTCGACCTCCTCCTTGCCGCTGCCGACGTCGCCCACCCACAGGCGGCCGGTCTCGCGGTCGAAGGTCATGCGCCAGGGGTTCCGGAAGCCGCTCGCGAAGACCTCGGGGCAGGCGTCTGCGTTACCTGCGAGGTCGCGCTGGTCGCACGGCGCGCCGCCCGCGAAGGGGTTCGTGGCCGGGATGCGGTAGGGCTCGGCGGCGCCGGCCGAGCGCGGATCGATGCGCAGGATCTTGCCGCGGAGGCGCGCGAGGTTGCCCGCGTCGGCGGCGTCCATGCCGTTGCCGCCGTCGCCGAGCGATATGTAGAGGTAGCCGTCGGGGCCGAACTGGAGGTCGCCGCCCCAGTGGTTGCTGCCGCCGGACGCGGTGTCGAAGATGCGCTTCGACTCGACGACCGACCACGCATCGCCGACGCGCGCCACGCGGAAGCGCCAGACGTTGTTGTGCGGGTAGGTGGTGTAGTGGACGTAGACGAAGTTGGCGTCGGCGGTCCGATCGAAGTCGGGGTCGAAGGCGAAGCCGAGCAGGCCGCCCTCGCCGCCCGTGCCGTAGACGTCCTCCGGCAGGTCGAGGAAGACCTCGGCCTTTTCGACTGGGGTCGTGCCGTCGGCGGCGAGGCCGTCCTTCGAGGCGGTCGCCGCGACGAAGGTCCAGACGAGGCCGGTGCGGTCGAGGACGAACCAGCGCAGGGCGCCGTCGGGGCCCACGCGCAGGCGGCGGAGGCCGATGGCGTTGCCGCCGAAGTCCATGTTCGGGAAGGCCGGCTCGAAGGCGATCTCGCCGCCGCTCGCGACCGGCGGGCGCCCGAAGGCGACGCAGGTGGGGTTGCTCGGGCGCTCGTCGAGGCCGACCGGAGGGCCGACGTCGGGCGCGCTGGTGTCGACCGGCTCGGCGCTGTCGGCCACGCCGTCGGCGGTGACCGTGTCGTCGATCGGCACCGCGCTGTCGGCCACGCTGTCGGCCGTGACCGCGTCGTCGATCGGAGCCGCGCTGTCGCTCGCGGTCGTGTCGTCGGTGGGCGCGGCGTCGACGCCTCCGCACGCGGCGAAGGCGAGGGCGAGGCCGACGAAGCGAGGCCATCCGAGAGTGGGCGACGCGCTCATGGCGCGAGGCTAGCAGAACGCCGCGGCGCGCGCCTCAGGGCTTCTCGAGGCCGAACCACAGGACGAGGCGCGGCGCGGCGGCGGGGCTCCACTGGAGCCAGGCTTGACCGAGCCACAGGCCCGGGCGCAGCTCGCGCACCTCGTCCTTGATGGCGCGGATGAAGCGCGGGTTCTCCGCGTGGTCGTAGTCGAGCTGCACGGCGTCGAAGTCGCCGGCGCGCGACTGGCCCGCGCGCGTCGTGAAGCGGAAGAGCCGGAGCTTGTCGCTGAAGACGCGGTTCTTGCCCTGGCCGAAGGCGCCGTCGTCGTGGGCGAAGCTCTTGCCGCGCCACGGGAAGGCGGCGCTCGACGCCAGCGCGCGCAGCGCCGCGGCGACCGGGCCGCGCACGCCCTCCCAGGCGAGCATGCGCCCGCGCAGGTCGCCGCTGAGGTCCGGCACGGCGGGCACCGATGCGTCGCGGTACAGCGCGGCGAGCGTCGTCGTGTCGAGGGCGAGCAGATCGTCGAGGCGCGCCGGCGGCGTGGGCTGCGGCTCGCGGGCGGGCTGCGGGGCGGAGGCGGTGGACATGCGCGGACTCCTGAGGCGTGCGGGGCGAACGGGCCGAAGCCCGCTCCGGTAGTCCTACATACGAACGCGTATGTCAACTCGCGCGGCCGGCGATGCGCGCCAACCGGCCGTACGCGCGAACGTCCGCCTTCCGTCGACGCGACGCGCTGTGCTAAGCGACCGGCATGAAGCTCACCCGGCTCGCGCTCCCGTTCGCTCTCGTGCTGCTCACCTCGTGCAAGACCCTCGGTCCGATCGGCGACGTGCTCGCGCCGTACACGCCGAAGCTCAGCTTCAAGAACCTCGAGCTGAAGAGCCTCGACTTCACCAAGATCGACGTCGAGTTCGTCTTCGAGGTGCACAACCCGAACCCGCTGTCGGTGAAGCTCGCCACCTTCTCGTACGACCTCGGGCTCGAGGGCGTGCAGGTCGTGAAGGGCACCAACGCCGACGGCCTCGAGCTCAAGAGCCGCGGCGACACCGAGCTGGCCATCCCGGTGTCGCTGACGTTCGCGCACATCTTCGAGCTGGTGAAGGCGACCAAGGGGAAGGACGATCTCGCCTTCTCCATCGGCGGCGACCTCGGCTTCAACACGCCGGTCGGCATGGCGCACGTGCCCTTCAAGGAGCAGGGCAAGTTCCCGGTCGTCCACGCGCCGAGCGTGTCGCTCGAGGGCATGCACATCGGCAAGGTCGACGTCCTGAAGCACAAGGCGTCGCTGTCGGTCGACGTCGGCGTGGCCAACCCCGACGGCGGCGCGGCCGTGTCGCTGGCCGGCTTCGACTACGGCCTCGACCTCGGCGGCACGCGCGTCGCGGCGGGCGTGAAGGAGGACATCCCGGCCGTGGTCGGCGGCGGCAAGCAGGTCGTCTCGCTGCCCATCGACATCGACCTCCTGAAGGTCGGCAAGACGCTCGTCAACGCCATCACCGGCAAGAAGGCGATGGACGTGAAGCTCGCCGGGGTGGTGCAGATCGGGACGCCGTTCGGCAAGATCCCGCTGACCTTCGACCAGCTCTCGAGCCTCGTCCCGCACTGACATGACGTCCGTCGCCGCGGCGGTCGAGGCCCTGGTCGGCGCGCTGCGCGGTCGCCGCGTGGCCGTGCTCACCGGAGCCGGCTGCTCGACCGAGTCGGGCATCCCCGACTACCGCGGACCCGAGACGCGCGCGCGGGCGCGGAACCCGATCGAGTATCGCGCCTTCGTGAACGACCCGGCGGCGCGTCGGCGCTACTGGTCGCGGAGCCTCGTCGGCTGGCCGCGCATCCGCGTGGCCGAGCCCAACGCGGCCCACCGCGCGCTGGCCGAGCTCGAGGCGGCCGGCGTCCTGGCCGGTCTCGTCACGCAGAACGTCGACCGCCTGCACACGCGCGCCGGCTCGGCCGCGCCGGTCGAGCTCCACGGCGCGCTGGCCGAGGTGCGCTGCCTCGCGTGCCGCGCCGTGGTCGCGCGCGACGCGCTGCAGGCGCGCCTCCTGGCCGACAACCCGACGCTCGGCGAGGCCCGCGCCAGCGAGGTCGCGCCCGACGGCGACGCCACCCTCGAGGTCGACCTCGACGCCTTCGTCGTGCCCGCGTGCGAGAGCTGCGGCGGCGTGCTGAAGCCCGATGTCGTGTTCTTCGGCGAGGCGGTGCCGGTCGAGCGCGTGCGCCGGAGCGAGGCCATCGTCGACCAGGCCGAGGCCATGCTGGTCGTGGGCTCGTCGCTGGCCGTCTACTCGGGGCTCCGCTTCGTGCGCCGCGCCGCCGCCCGCGGCCTGCCCTGCGTGCTCCTGAACCTCGGCCCGCCCGAGCGCGGCGCCGAGTGCTTCAGCCTCCACGTCGACGCCCCGGCCGGCGAGGTCCTCGCCCTCACGGCGCGGGTCCTGCCCGGCGAGCTCGCCGTCGGCGGCTAGCCCTTCCGTCGACGCGGCGGAACAAACGTCGCTCGATCGAGGGTTCAGGCCGCGGCATCCCCGCCGGTCCGCGCGGGCGCGGGTATTGACGCTCCGCACCCTGCTCGTTATATGGTCGCGCGACCGGAGGGGCCGTTCACCTTCCGTTCACGAGGCCCATCGATGCTCCGAGCTCGCCCGCTTCTCGCGCCCTTCGTCTCGCTGTTCAGCCTCTTCGCGCTGACCACCGTCACGCTGAGCGCGCACGCCGATCCGATCGTCCTCAAGATCGCCACCCAGGCGCCCGACGGCACGCCGTGGGCGACGCTCCTGACCGACTACAAGTCGGCGGTCGAGTCGGCGAGCAAGGGCCGCATCAAGGTCGTGACCTTCCTCGGCGGCAAGAAGGGCGACGAGAACGAGACGGTGCGCATGGCCGGCAACGGCGGGCTGCAGGCGGTGGCCGCCTCGACGGGCGCCCTGGCGAGCCTGGTGCCCGAGCTCAACATGCTCGAGATTCCCTTTACCTTCAAGAGCTTCGGCGAGGCCGACTACGTCCTCGACGAGGTCCTCACCGCGCCGATGGAGAAGCTCTTCCGCGACCGCGGCCTCGTCCTCGGCTTCTGGTCAGAGAACGGCTTCCGTCACTTCGGCTCGAACTTCGAGATCAAGACGCCGGCCGACCTCAAGAGCCAGAAGGTCCGCTCGCAGGAGTCGGCCGTGCACACGTGGATGTGGGGCGTCTTCGGCGCCGCCTTCCAGGCCATCCCGACGACCGAGGTGCTGACCGCGCTCACCAACCACAACGTCGACGGCTTCGACCAGACACTGCTCTTCGCCATCGCGGCCAAGTGGCACAAGACGGTGAAGTACGTGACGATGTCGGGCCACATCTATCAGCCGGCCGCCGTCGCGTTCAACAAGGCCTGGTTCGACGCCCTCGAGCCCGACCTCCAGAAGATCCTCATCGACGCCGGCCGCGCCGTCCGCCCCGACCAGAAGACGTCGCTGCAGGAGTCGGGTCGCGAGCAGATCCGGGCCCTCAACAAGGACCTCATCAAGCTCCTCAAGAAGGACGGCGTCACCGTCAACAAGCTCGACGACGCCGGGCGCAAGGCCTTCGAGAGCGCCATCGCCGCCGAGCTGCCGGCCTTCATGAAGGGCCAGCCCGAATCGTCGAAGAAGATCCGCGCGCTCATCGAGGCCGGGCTCAAGACGTTCCGGTCGAAGTGAGCCAGTCCGCCGCCGAGCCAGCCCGCGACGCGGGGTCGCCCCAGCCGTCGTTCCCGCGCATCCGCCGGATCGACGACGCCTGGTATCGCGGCGAGAAGTGGCTCTGCGGCGTGCTCTTCCTGTTCATGGCGGTCATCGTCTTCCTGTCGGTGCTGCGCGACGTGTTCGGCACGCGCCACCAGTGGATCGACGCCGTCGTCCTGTTCTTCTTGCTGTGGGCCGGCGCAACCACGCGCGTGCGCAAGGACGGCGAGAAGAAGCGGAGCCACCTCGTGAACGCCGGGCTCGCGCTCGGCGTGACCATCGTCGTCGGCGGGCTGGTCGAGCTCTACGTGCAGGCGCTGCCGGGCGGCCTCATCTGGGGCCCGAAGATGGCGCTGTGCCTGATGCTCTGGGTGGCCTTCCTCGGCGCGTCGATGACCACCTACGAGAAGGCGCACCTGGCGCTCGAGGCCGGCGACAAGATCTGGCCGCAGAAGATCCGCCGCTACGTGAAGGCCTTCGCGCACGCGCTGACGTCGGCCTTCTGCATGCTCCTGTTCGTGCTGTCGATCATCTCGCTGGCGCGCCACTACGACCACTGGTCGGCGGCCGGCGGACACGGCGACACGGTGCCGACGCTCGACTGGCTGCCGTCGTGGGTGGTCTTCCTGGTCTTCCCGTACGTCTTCCTCGGCATGGCCGTGCGCATCATGGCCCAGGCCGTGACCGTCGCGACCGGCACCGAGGTCGCGGCCGAGGGCGGTGAGCCGCGATGACCGTCGTCCTCGTCCTGCTCGCCTGCGCCATCCTGGGCGTGCCGCTGTTCGTCATCCTCGGCGCGGTGACCGCGGTCGTGTGGGGCGTCTACGGCGACATCCACACCTTCTCCGGCTACACGCTGCTGGTCGAGCCGATGGAGGCGCTGGTCACGAAGGACGAGTTCCTGGCCATCCCGCTCTTCATCGCAGCCGGCGCCATCATGACCAAGGGCGGGCTCGCGCGCCGGCTGGTGGGCGTCATGACGGCCGCGCTCGGCTGGATGCCGGGCGGCCTCGCGGTCGCCTCCGTCGCGGCCTGCATGTTCTTCGCGGCCATCTCGGGATCGTCGCCGGTGACGCTCATCGCGGTCGGCTCGATCATGGTGCCGGCCATGACCCAGGCCAACTACTCCGAGCGCTTCTCCATCGGCCTGGTCATGACAGCGGGATCGCTCGGCTGTCTGGTGCCGCCGGCTATTTCGATGCTCATCTATTCGATCTCGGTGTCGGGCATCAAAGGCAACGTCGACCCGAGCGACCTCTTCCTGGCCGGCCTCGTGCCGGCCATCATCATCGCCGGTCTCCTGGCCGTGTACTCGATGTTCGTCGGCTCGCGCATCAAGGACTCGAGCCGCGAGCCGTTCAGCTGGAAGCGCCTCGGCACGGCCATCACCGAGGGCATCTGGGCGCTGATGCTGCCGGTCTTGATCCTCGGCGGCATCTACGGCGGCATGTTCACGCCGTCGCGCGCGGGCGCCGTGGCGGTCGTCTACTCGCTGCTCGTGACGCTGTTCATCTACCGCGAGCTCGACTTCAAGGGCGTGCTCGCGTCGTTGGCCGAGGCGGGCAAGCTCATGGGCATGCTCATCCTCATCATCGGCCTCGCGTTCGGGCTGAACGCCTTCCTGGCCGACATCCAGGTCGACGAGATCCTGAAGCAGCAGGTCATCGACTGGGACCTCGGGCCGGTCGGCTTCATGGTCCTCGTCAACGTCATCCTCATCGTGCTCGGCGCGCTGATGGACTCGATCAGTGCCACGCTCATCTTCGCGCCGATGCTGGCGCCCATCGCCGTCTCGCACTACGGCATGGACCCCTTGCACTTCGGCATCGTGTTCGTCGTGAACATGGAGATCGGCTACCTGATGCCGCCGGTGGCGACCAACCTCTTCGTGGCCGCGGCGACCTTCAAGAAGTCGTTCAGCTTCGTGTCGCGCGCGGTGATGCCCACGCTGGCCATCACCATCGTGTCGCTCGGCGTCTTCATGTACGTGCCGACGTGCTCGAAGGGGCTCGTGAACCTGCAGCGCGGCACCGCCTTCTGGGAGGACTTCCCTTGGGACGGCAAGCCGGCGGTGGCGGCCGAGCTGACGGCCGACGGCAAGCCCGCGCCCGACGGCGGCAGCGACAGCGACGACGACCTCGCCGCCATCTCGGCGAGGAACGCGGCCCGCATCAAGGAGAAGGAGGCGGCCGCCGCGGCCGCCGCCAAGGCTGCCGGAACGCAGCCCGCCGAGGTCGACGCCGGTCCGGCCAAGCCCGTCGACCCGTATCACAAGTACGACGACGACCCGATGGGCATCGGCGGTGCGGACGACGACGAGCCCGACGCCGGCGCCGCGGCCGATGGCGGCGCGACCGCCACCGACGCGGGTGCGAGCGCCGACACCGCGGTCGCTCCCGACGCCGATCCGAGCGCGAAGTATCACCAGTACGACAACGACCCGATGGGCATCAACGGGGACGACGACAGCGACGTGAAGGATCCGGGTCGACCATGACGCGAGCGGCGGGCGCAGGGAGAGGCGAGGGCGGGCGCGGTGCGTCCGCGAGCGGCGTCACCGTAGCCTGCGCGCTGGCCGCGCTGGGCATGCTGCTGCTCGCCGGCTGCAAGAAGGACACGCGCCGCGACGTGCTGACCGACCTGCGCCCGAAGCTGAGCCAGCTCCGCTCCGACCTGGTCGCGCTCGCGCCGAGCCTGCCCGACGTCGGCACGGTCCAGGCGGCGCGCGTCCCCGAGGGCGTGCTCGATATCGACGACGACGACCCGGCGCAGGACAACACCATCATCATCGGGCTCGACGCGCTGCGCGCCCCGAACGACATGCGCAAGGACGACCCGCTCGAGGCCGGCTTCGCGTATCGCCACCGCTACCTCGGCTGCCTGCGCGACTCGGTCGATGGCTCGGAGAGCGGCTCCCAGCCGGCCGACGAAGGCTACCGCGCGCTCTGCGATCGCGCCGCCAGCGCGCGCTACGCCCTCATCTACCGCGTCGCCAAGAGCGTGCCGGCGCGCTTCGAGAAGCCGGCCGGCGGCGAGTTCACCTACGAGCCCGGCTCGCTCGCGGTCGAGTGGTTCGTGGTCGACCTCGGTCCGCCCGAGGCGCGCGCGGCCAAGGTCGTGGGTGAGCTCGTCACCAGCGCCAAGACCCCGGAGTCGATGACGATCAGCGTCGACGTCGGCACGGCGCCGGGCATGGTCGACGCGCGCAAGCAGGCGGCCGCGGCGCTCTCCGACGCGATCCGCGGCGAGCTGGTGAAGGCGCTCCAGGGCAAGGCGCACCACGTCGATCTCGACCCCGCGGGCTGAGCGCCATCGGGCGGAGCTCCGGCCTGGGAGCAGATCGAGCGGGCACGAGGTCGGCCCGGGAGTTGTCGTCGCGCGCGCGACGTTCGATACCGCGGCTTCCCTTGTCCGCGGAGGAACTCGCATGCTGAAGCTCACCATCGCCGCCTGTCTCGCCTTCGTCGCCCTCGCCGAACCCGCCTCGGCCGACGGCCCGCCGAGCTACGAGCTCGACGGCAACAACCTCAAGGTGCCCGGGCCCGTGCTGTTCGAGACCGCCTCCGACGTGCTGAAGCCCGAGAGCGACGCGGTCCTCGCCTACGTGCAGGGCTACCTCGCGGCCAAGGACTACATCACGCTCATGCGCATCGAGGGCCACAGCGACAGCACGGGCAGCGAGGCCATGAACCAGAAGCTCAGCGAGCGCCGCGCGCTGGCGGTGGCGCGCTGGCTCGTCGGCCACGGCGTCGACTGCAAGCGCCTCATCCCGGTCGGCTTCGGATCGACCAAGCCCGTGGGCGACAACGCCACCCCCGACGGCCGCGCCCAGAATCGGCGCATGGTCTTCGCCAACGCGGCGCTGCGCGGCCGCATGATCGGCGGCATGCCGGCCGACGGTGGCGGCGTGGTGGCCGGCGACCCCTGCGCGGCGCCCTGAGCGCGAGCGCGATCGGCCGCCGGGGCATGCGCCGGGACGGCCGCGGGTTTCGCCGCAACGAACGTGCTTCTAAGGATGCACGTCCTTGACATGACGGACGCGGCTCGCGATATCCGCCGGCCGATCCAAGCCCGAGGTCGTTTGATGCGCTGGTTCGCCACCCTGGTTCTTTCGCTCGCTCTCACCGGCTCGGCCCTCGCGGCGCCGTCCTACTTCCTCCCCAAGTCGGCCGACGGCGTGGAGAGCTACGTGCCGGTGGCGCTCGACGGCATGCCGGCGACGACCCTGCCGGGCATGGCCGACGCGGCGCTGAAGCGCCTCGCCAGCGAGCTGCCCGACACCGCCGCGATCGCGCCGACCTACGCGCAGAACACGGTCGACCTGGCCATCGACGCGAGCCACGCCAATGACGCCGCGGTCACCGATCGCGCGCTGGGGGCCGTCTATCACACGCTGAAGGCCATCGGCTTCGAGGACGTGCGCCTCGGCGGCAAGGCGCTCTCGCCCGAGAGCTTCACCCGCTCGGCCTGGATCCAGGTCGCGCCGCTGGTGGCCGCGGTCACCGGCCCGCGCCTGACGTCGGGCTCGGTGTGGGTCGGCGGCACGCCCGTGCCCGTCTCGACCTTCTACAAGCGCCTCGACACGCAGGATCGCGACATCCAGGTGGCGGCGCGCGCCCTCATCGAGGGCGGCAGCCCCGAGGTGCGGCTGGCGCTCGTGACCGCGCTCGACGCGCTCAAGCTGAAGGAGCGCGAGGCCATCGAGCTCGGCCGCCTGGACGACGGCGACGCGCGCGTGCGCGTGGCGGCGCTGGCCTATCTCGAGCGCGGCCCGTCGCCGGCCGCGGTGAAGGCGCTGCAGGCGCTGGTCGAGAAGGACACCGACAACGTCGCCCGCGCGCGCGCCGTGAAGATCCTCGTGGCCGCCGGCAAGAAGGAGTACCAGCGCTACCTCCTCCTCGACACGCTGCAGAGCGCCGACGCCGCCCAGGTCATGAGCGCCGCCAAGAGCCTCGTCGCGTCCAAGGACAAGAGGTTCGCGCCCGCGCTGGCCGGCCTCGCCACCCACTCGAGCCCCGACGTCCGGAAGGTCGCCGTGCAGGGCCTGGCCGAGCTCGGCGAACTCGGGCTGGTGGCGCAGATCCTCCAGAACGACAAGGTCGCGCAGGACACGCGCGAGGTCGCCGCGCTCGCGCTGACCAAGTCGGCGGTCGCCACCGACAAGGCGCTCGGCATCACCTGGCTCGTCCAGCTCGGCACGCCCGAGGACGCCCTCGCGGCCGCCACCATGGCGCGTGACGAGATCGTCATCGGCACCGTCGGCGGCCTCGCCAAGGCGCTGTCGCGGCCCGAGGCCGACGTGCGCAAGACCTCGGCCCAGGCGCTCGGCAAGCTCAAGGACGCGGCCGGCCTCGAGGCCCTCGCGACCGCGCTGCGCGCCGCCTCCGACGCCGACGAGAAGCAGCTCTACACCGACATGGCGACGGCCATCGTGACGGTGCAGCCGGTCGATCAGGCCATCGCCATCGCCAGCTCGAAGGACGTCACCGTGCGCGAGCTCGCCATCCGCGCGCTGGCCGGCTTCGCCAAGGATCGGCCGAACCCCAAGGTGCTCGAGGTGCTGAAGGGCGCGCTCTCGGAGCAGACCGCCTCCATCCGCGAGGCCGCCGCGTACGCGCTCGCGCACGTGCCCGACGAGTCGGTGGCGGCCGAGCTCGGCAAGCTCGCCGACGACGGCGACCCGCTCATCCGCGCCCAGGTCGTCTTCGCGCTGGCCCACTCGAAGCAGCCGAACGCCGACGCCGTCATCGTCAAGTACCTTGACGACAAGGAGGGCGTCGTGAAGGAGGCCGCGCTGGCCGCGGTCCAGTTCAAGAAGCTCGCGACCGCGGTGGACAAGGTCCGCTGGCTCACCAGCAACCGCAAGGTCGAGGTGCGGCGCGAGGCCATGCGCGCGCTGGTGCTCATCGCGCAGCCGGGTGACCCGCAGCTCTTCGAGGTGTGGTCGAAGGCCATGCTCGACGAGGACGAGGAGCTGCGCATCCTGGCCATCAAGGGGCTGTCGGCCTATCCGGCCAACGACGCGCGCGTGGCCCAGGCCATCGGCACGCCGCTGTCCGACGACAAGGCGCCGAAGAACCTGAAGCTCGAGGCGCTGAAGGCGCTGGCCGTCGTGGGCGGCGCCGACGCCGTCGAGCACGCCGTGCGCGGCCTCTTCGACGACGACCGCGACGTGCGCATGACGACCCTGGCCACGCTCGAGTCGCTGAAGAGCGACAAGGCCAAGCGGCCGCTCCAGGAGTTCATCATGCGCGAGACCGACAAGGACGTGAAGGCGCGCGCCGAGCAGGTCTGGGGCCTGCTCTGACGTCTCGCCGCCCTTGACCGGCGCCCCGTCCCGGCTCGGGACGGGGCCCGCTCACCCTCACATCAGGCCGCGGCTCGGCGCCTTCGACAGCCAGTGCAGCTCGTTCTCGAGCCAGGCTGCCGGCTCGAGATCGGCCATCTGATCGATGGCGTCGGCGATGTCCTCGACCTGCAGCGTGATGGCGTCCTCGAGCGCGCGCGCCTGGCCGACGGCCGGCGTGTACTGCTGGCCGACGACGCGCACCGCGACGCCCGACAGGCTCTCGACCAGATCGCCCTGGATCTGGCGCCCGAAGCCGCCGAACACGCGATCGTTCTGCGCGATGAGCACCTTGCCGGTGCGCCGCGCCGACTGCAGGATCGCCTCGCGATCGTAGGGCACCAGCGTGCGCAGGTCCCACACCTCGGTCTGGATGCCGCGCCGCTTGGCGATGGCGTTGGCCGCCGCGACCGACTGCCACGCGGCCCAGCCCCACGACACGATGGTGAGATCGTCGCCGCTCCGCCGCTTGGCCGCCTTGCCGAACGGGATGCGGTAGTCGGCGAAGGGCGGCGAGTCGCCGTTCTTGCGCGCCTCGTTGATGATCCGCGTGTCGGCCGGCTCGCCCGGCAGGACCGGCCCGAGCTTCATGCGATAGAGGCGCTTCGGCTCCATCTGCAGGACCGGCCCGGTGTACTCGGCCGCGGTGCGCAGGAGTCCGTAGGCGTCGTAGGCGCACGACGGGATCGTCAGCACCAGCCCCGGGATGCTGCCGTAGAATCCATCGACGCTCATCGAATGATAGGCCGCGCCGCCGAGCACCGGATCGACCGGGAAGCGCACCGTCACGTTCACGGCGGTCTGGCCGTTGGTCATCCAGTAGACGTTGCCGAGGTGCACGAACCAGTGGAGGCAGTTCAGCGTGTAGTCGCCGAACTGCACCTCGGGCAGCAGCGCCAGCTCCTTGTGGAAGGCGGCCCCCATGGCGGTCCCGACGATCATCGGCTCGTTGATCGGCGCGTCGCGCACCTGGCGCGGGTACTTCTCGATGAGCTTGTTGGTGACCTTGAAGATGCCGCCGCGATGCCCGACGTCCTGCCCCCAGATGGCCGCCTTGCCGTCGGCGAGGATGCGATCGAGCGCCAGGTTCAGCGCCTCGTTCACCTGGATCTGCGTCGTCGTCTTGGGATCGGTCGGCGGCTCCTTCACGATCGGGAAGGGCGGGTGCGCATGCCGCAGGTGATCGTTGGCCTCGACCGACGGCGACGGCTCCTGGCGCACGCGCGTCCAGGTCTCGCGGATATCGTCAAGGACCTTTTCCATCATCGAGCCGAGCTGGTGCACCTCGAAGTAGCTCTTGCGCCGATCGATCTCGCCGCGCCGGAACACGTCGCCGACGCTCAGGATCTTCTCGCTGGCGAGCCACGCGCCGAAGTCGAGCAGCGGGTCGGTGACGTCGTACTCGAACTGCCCGCCCGACGACGAGCTGTGCCCCATGAGGCGCGGCACCTTGGCCACCAGCAGCGCCGACCGCCCCTCGCCGCGCGCCTGCGCCTCCATCACCGCCTGCGCCGCCTCGCTGGTGACGCGGTAGGTGTCCATGAAGTCGAAGCCGTCGCACTCGAAGTACATGAGGCCGAAAGCCTCGGCGTACTTGCGATAGTCGCGGATGCCGCGGCCGTCCTTCGGCGTCACGCTGATGGCGACGTCGTTGTTGGTGACCATCATGATGAGCGGCAGCTTCCAGAGGCTCGCCGCCATGGCGCACTCGTGGAAGTCGCTCTCGCCGGTGGTGCCGTCGCCGACGATGCCGACCGCGAGGCCCTTCTTGCCGAGCAGCTGCAGCCCGCGCGCGTAGCCGGCGGCCTTGCCGAGCTGCATGCCGACGGGGCTCTGCACCGGCCAGATGCCGTGCTCGGGGCGGCACAGGTGCATCACCATCTGCCGCCCGCCGGAGTGCGGATCGGTGATGCGCGACAGCGCCTGGCGGAAGTAGTCGAGCACGAAGTTCTTGTCGCCGTGCAGCGCGGTCGTCATGGCCGCGAGCGCATCCGATCGATAGTGGAGGAAGAGCCCGACCTCGCCCTTGGGCTCGCCGACGCCGCGCACGACGCGGTGCAGCGCCAGCGCCGTGGCGGTCCCGTGGACCTCCTCGCCCGGCCCGCCGATCCAGAACTCGACCCCCTCGCCGCGGGTCTTCATCATCATGCACGTCACGATCTGGGCGCGCGTGGCGAGGGCGACCTCGTAGGCGTGCACCAGATCGGCCGCGGAGAGGTCGTGCCAGACGTGGAGCGGTTTTGCGGTCGCCGTCATCATCGTCAGCGCACTAGCACACGCATCGCGGAGAGATAAAGACGCAGCGCGTCGAGCTTGACCCGCCGTTCGCACCCGCCCATCCTCTCGCGTCATGTCACCGGCTCCGCGGCCGCTCGCGCTCTTCATCACCGGCACGCTGTTCACGGCGTTGTTCCTGGCTGCGCCGCTCGCCCATCAGAGCCTGCGACCGACCGCGCGCGACCTCGCCCTGCTGCTCGTGCCGACGCTCGTCCTGCTGGTGTGCCTCGCGCGCCCGCTGCCGGCGCTGCTCTACGGGCTCTTCCCGGCGAGCCACCTGGCGCTGCTCGCGTTCCGCCCCGACCTCGCCGGCCCCATGGTCTATCGCACCGCGTGGCCCCTCCTCGCCGTCATCGGCGCGGGCGCAGGTTACCTCTTCGCGGCTTCGCGCCGCCTGACCCCGCGCGCGCTGCCGCCGACCTCGCGCTCCGAGCTGCCGCTCGTCGTCGGCGGGGCGCTGCTCGCGCTCGGCCCGCTGCTCGCCTTCACGCTGCCGGCGCTGGCGCGCGACACCGAGCCGCAGACGGCCGCGCTCACCGCCGTGCTCGGACCGCTGGCGGCCTGGTACGCCGCGGGTCGCCTGCTGCCGCGCCTGGTCGCGCCGCCGGCGCTGTCGGGGCTGGCGCATCGTGAGGCCTGGGTCGCGCTCGAGGGCCGCCCGCTGCCGCGCCGCCGCACGTTCATCATCGCCGCCGTGCTCGCCGCCTTAGCGCTCGCGCTCGCCGCGCTCTGGTACATGTGGGGGCCGCCCCCGCCGCCCCTCTCCGGAGGATCGATCCCGTGAAAGCCGCGCTCCTCCTCTGCATGGCCGCCGCGCTCTTCGCGGCCTGCGTCTTCTTCTACTACCGCTCGGGCGAGCTCCTCACGGCCAAGGACTACATCGCCGGCGTCCTGCACCTGGTCGTCGGCCTGTCGCTCACGCGCGCCGCGGTCGAGCTGGCGCGCCTCGCGGTGCTGTCGCGTCCGGCCCGGCCGCTGTCGTGATCGCGCGGGCGCCGGCCATCCTCATCGTCGAACGCACGCCGCGCTTTCCCGCCGGGCCGCGCTCTGGTAAGCGGCGCGCATGATGTCACGCGCTCTGCTCCTCGCCGCGTTCGTCGTCGCCGGCCTCGGCCAGGCCTGCACGGCCATCGTCGGCGACTCGTGCACGACCCAGACCGACTGCGGCGCGAGCATGTTCTGCGAGCGCTCGATGCCCGACGGCTACTGCACGCTCGAGGGCTGCACCGCGCGCGCCTGCCCCGACGAGGGCGTGTGCATCGAGTTCGACCCCGACACCAGCTTCTGCATGGCGTCGTGCTCGAGCAACAGCGACTGCCGCGACGGCTACACCTGCGTGAAGGACTTCGGTCCGCACCCGTTCTGCAACGACAAGCGCGGCACCACCCCGTCGAGCGAGTGAGCGCGCGCGGCTCGAGCCTCAGTCGAGGCTCGCTCGCCACAGTCGGATGAAGGCCTCCGGGCCGACCTGCTCGGCGCGCAGCCGCCCGTCGATGCCTACCGCCTCGAGCGCATGGCGCTTGGCTCCGAGCGCATTGGCCAGGGTCTTCCGGCGCTGCTGGAAGACGGTGCCGAGGAACGCCGCGAAGGCCTCGAGGTCGGCCGGCGCGACGAGCGGCGTCGCCAACGGCTCGACCAGCACGACCGCCGACTGCACCTTGGGCGGCGGCGTGAACGCCTGCGGCGGCACGTCGCGCACCATCCACGAGCGCGCCGCCACCGCCGTGAGGATCGACGGGATGCCGTACTCGCGCGAGCCCGGTCCCGCCACGAGCCGCAGCGCGACCTCGCGCTGGAACATCAGCACCGCGCGCGCGACGCGCGTCCCGAGCGCCAGCACGCGCCGGTGGATGGCGCTCGCCGCGTTGTAGGGCAGGTTGCCGACGATGACCGCGCCCGGCCCGGGCAGGAGCGCGCCGAGATCGTCGGTCGCCGCGTCGCCGAGCACCCCGCGCACGCGCCCACCGAAGCGCTCGGCGATGGCCGCGAGCGCGCGCGGATCCTTGTCGATCGCCACGAGCGGCACGCCGGCCTCGACCAGGAACGCGGTCAGCGCACCCTCGCCGGGACCGATCTCGAGGATGCCGCCCGAGTGCTTGCCGTCGGCGATCGCCGCGATGTCGGCCAGCACCTCCGGGTCGCGCAGGAAGTGTTGGCCGAGCGCCTTCTCCGGCCTGAGCGTGCTCATCGCGGCCCCGCGGTCGAGCCGCTCTCGCCCGTGTGTGGCGGCTCGCGGCGAGCGCGCTCGGGTCGCGTCGTGACGTACACGTCGGCCTTCAGGACGCCCGCGCCGACCAGCGCGTGGCCTTCGTCGAAGAGCGCGGCGCCGAGCCCCGCGACCATGGCGGCGTTGTCGGAGCAGTAGCGTGCCGGCGTCAGAATGGCCTGCACACCCGCTCCGGTGGCGGCCGCCACGAGCTTCGTCCGCAGCCGCCGATTGCACGCGACGCCGCCCGCCACGACCAGCTGCCTGAGCCCGGTCTCGCGGCACGCCTTCAGCGCCTTGGCCACCAGCACGTCGACGATGGCCTCCTGGACCGACGCCGCCAGATCGGCCCGCGCCGGCTCGCCATGCGCCTCCCAGACCAGTCGGGCGGCGGTCTTCAGGCCCGAGAACGAGAAGTCGAGCCCGCGCCCGGACAAGGGCCGCGGCAGGTCGAAGCGCTTGGCGTCGCCCGTCACCGCGAGCTCGTCGATGTAGACGCCGCCGGGGTAGGGCAGGCCCATCAGCTTGGCGACCTTGTCGAACGCCTCGCCGGCGGCGTCGTCGAGCGTCTGCCCGAGCAGCGTCGTCTCGGCCGGCCCGTCGACCCGGCACAGGCTCGTGTGGCCGCCCGACACCGCCAGCGCGACATACGGATAGCGCAGCCCCGAGGCCGCCGCGCCGCCGCCGCCGGGCAGGTCGTCGATGAGGAACGGCGCGAACACGTGCGCGTGGATGTGATCGACCGGGACCAGCGGCAGCCCGCGCGCCCAGGCGATGGTCTTGGCGACCTGGAGCCCGATGAGCAGGCAGCCCGACAGCCCCGGTCCCGACGTGACGGCGATGGCGTCGAGGTCGTCGAGCCCGACGCCGGCGCCCGCGAGCGCCTCGTCGATGGCCGGCCGAATGGCAACCAGATGGTTGCGTGACGCCAGCTCGGGTACGACGCCGCCGAAGCGCGCGTGGATGGGGATCTGGCTCGTGACGACGCTCGAGCGCACGCGTCCGTCGCGCGCGACGACCGCGGCCGCGGTCTCGTCGCACGAGCTCGATGCCCAGGATCACGGCGTGCGCTCGAGCTTCTCGAGCCGCTGCTCGAGCTCCGCCGGCGCTCGGCGCGCGCGCCTTGATGAACGCCCGCGCGCGCCCTCGGGCCCCAGGCCGCCGGCGCGCACGAGCCCGAGCCAGGCCCACGTGCGCGCGTCGCCCTTGCCCGTCGCCGTCAGGCGCGTCAGCACCGACTCGGCCTCCATGAGGCGACCGGTCCCGTAGTAGAGCCGCGCCAGGAGCGCCAGCGCGCCCTCGGGCGGCGAGCTCTCCTCGGCCAGCGCCTCGAGCCCCGCCATCGCCTCGGCCTTCTTGCCGGCCTCGAGGTCAGCCAGCGCCGCGCCGTAGCGCACCTCGGGATCCTTCGGCAGCTCGGCCGACACCGCCACCGGCGTCGGCGCGCTCGCGCCGTTGGCCAGCACGCGCCACACGACGAAGACCGCCAGCGCGAAGGCCGCGATGGCCATAGCGATGACGAGCCCGTCCAAGCGCGCCGGCCGGCCCAGCGTCGCCTTGGACTTCATGCGATCCGTCGGCACCTGGATGCGCCGCACCGGCGGAGCCGTCGGCTGGTCGAGGCCCGGCTCATCCTTCGGCGGCATGCGCGACGCGGTCATGCGCCGGAGCCCGCTGCGCGACGCCGGCACGCCGGCCGCCGCGGTGGCCGGCGCCGACGGGACCGACACGCGCGCGACCACCTCGGAAGCCGCGCGCCGCCGCTCGCGCCGTACCTCTTGATCGGTCGGCTCGTCGAAGCCGTCATCGATGGTGTCGCGCCCCATCGCCGATGCGCGCGCGGAGTCGCCGAGGCCCGGCGGCGCGAGGGTGACCGACTCCTCGCGCCGTCCCGAACGACACCACCGGCGCAGCCCGCCGGCGCGCGCCAGGCCGCCTCCACCGCGGCCATGGCCGCGCACCTCGCTGTCGCCGGGCTCTTCGGGCGCCGACGCCACCGGCATCGGCCGCGTCGGGCTGCGCGGGCGCGTGTTCGGCGCCGCGGGCGTCGGCGCCGTCGCGGGCGCGGGGGCAGGCGTCGCGGCCGGCTCGGGCGTCGGCAGCGTCGGCCGCCGGAGCTCCTCGGACGCGGCCTCCGAGCGCTTGGCGCGATCGGTCTCGCCGGGTCGCTTGACGCGCGCGGTCTCGGGCCGCGGCTTGTGCCGGTCGTCGACCCGACCCTGGTACTCGAGCGTCTCGTCGCCGCCCGTGCGATGTGCCATGGGCCCGCGCGGCGAGCCGACGTGCGGCAGCACGAACGTCTCGGCCTCGCGCAGCCGCTGCGCGTTCACCGAGCGCGGCTCGCGTCGCCCGAGCGCGTCGCCGACCAGCGTGGCCAGGTCGGCCCGCACCACGTCGTCGCGCGAGAGCTCCTCGGCGTCGGGCGAGAGCGGCACCAGCACGAACGCGCCGCGGTCGGCGCGGATGGCCTGGTAGGCGGCTTCGCGGCCCGCGGCCGAGGGCGCCTCGGCGTCGATGACCTCGCCGTGGCGCACCAGCAGGACGCCCCAGTCGCCGTCGATCTCGACGTGCAGCCGCGCGTTCATGCGATGGCGGTGGCACATCTGGAGGATGTACATGGCCGAGTGCACGGCCAGGTCGCCGGAGATCTGCCCCTCGGGCAGCCCCGACATCGACCCGCGCCGCTCGCGTGGCGGCCGCGAGCGCAGCCGTCGCGCGAGCGCCTGGGCGTCGAGTGGCTTCGTCAGGATGTCGACCACGCCGTAGCGCAGCGCCTCGAGCTCGCCCTCGGCATCGAGGGGCCGCGACACGACGCCGAACAGGTCGACCGGCAGCTCGCCCAGCGATCGCAGGAAGCCGGTGCCGTCGAAGCCGCGCCCGGTGAGCTCGACCAGCAGCACGTCGGGCGCCGCCCACGCGATGGCGTCGATGGCCTCGTCGGGCGAGGTCATGAGCATGACGACCAGGCCCTCGCGCCGCAGGTGGAAGGCGAGCATGCCGCCCTCGACGCGGTCCTCGTCGAGGATGAGGAGCCGGGTCGGGCCCTTGGCACCGGCCTGAGGCGCGGCCCCGCCGACCGCGCTCGCGGCCTTCGCCCCCCCACCGGCAACACTCGGATCGCGCTCGGCCACTCGCATCGACTCCGCAGAACGACGGCCGATATTCAGGGCCGCACCTCACCGAGTCAACTCCGTTCCCGGACGCGGTGCGCTTCGCGTCGCATCGCGCTCGCGTCGCGGCCCATGCGAAGGCCGACCAGCGGGTGCCCGGGCACGCTCGAAATGGCTTGAAGCGGCCGCGACCGCTATGCTAGACCGCGCCTGAATGGTGATTCATTCACGCCCGGCGAGCCCGCTCCAGGGCCCGAGCCGATGAGGAACCCAGCCCTACGAAACCTGCGAGCCCGATGACCGCGAACCCTCCCGACAAGCGTCGCCGCATCCTCGATGCCGCGGTCAGCGTGTTCGCGCAGCACGGCTTCTACAACGCGAAGGTGAGCCAGATCGCGAAGGAAGCCGGCGTCGCCGACGGCACGATCTACCTCTACTTCAAGAACAAGGAAGACATCCTCATCCAGGTCTTCATCGACTCGATGGATGAGATCCTCCATCGCCAGGAAGAGGCGATGGTCGGCATCGACGACCCGGTCGCCCGCCTGCGCACCTTCACGCGCATCCACTTCCTCTCGGTCGCCGAGTCGCAGGCCCTGGCCGAGGTCATCACCGTCGAGCTGCGCCAGTCCTCGAAGTTCATGCGCAACACCGACATGAAGCCCTTCGGTCGCTACCTCGGCATCATCGCGCGCATCGTCGAGGACGGCGTGAAGAGCGGCCAGTTCGCCCCCGACCTCGAGCCGCGCATCATCGCTCGCGCCATCTTCGGAGCCATCGACGAGCTCGCGCTCGAGTGGGCCATGGCCAACCGCGGCAGCTCGCTCGTCGACGCCTGCGAGCACGTCACCAACCTGTTCATCTCTGGTCTTCTCAGACGCAACCCACCCCCTCAGGAGGCAAACGAGCCATGAAGATCCTCGTGGCGTTCAAGCGCGTCATCGATCCCGACGCGCGCGTGAAGCTCAAGGCCGACAAGTCGGCCGTCGACGTCTCGTCCGTCGAGTACAAGCCGAATCCGTTCTGCGAGAACGCGCTCGAGGAGGCTCTGCGCCTCGGTGAGAAGGCGGGCGACGCCGAGATCGTGCTGGTCTCGATCGGCTCCGACGACGTCACCGCGACCATCCGCTCGGGCTTGGCGCTCGGCGCCCACCGCGCCATCCGCGTCGACGTCGAGGACCAGAACCTCGACTCCGATCTGGCCGCGCGCATCCTCGCCGCCGTCTTCAAGAAGGAGAAGCCCGACCTCTTCCTCTTCGGCAAGCAGGCCGTCGACGGCGACAACAACCAGGTGGGTCAGCTCGTCGCCGAGTACCTCGGCCTCCCGCAGGCGTGCTTCGCCAGCAAGGTCGAAGTCGTGGGCGCCGAAGCCGTGGTCACGCGCGAGGTCGACGGCGGCCTCGAGACGATCGCCATCAAGCTGCCGGCCATCATCACGGCCGACCTGCGGCTCAACAAGCCGCGCTACGCCAAGCTCCCCGACATCATGAAGGCGAAGAAGAAGCCGATCGACGACCTCGACCTCGACGATCTCGGCATCACCGACGCCAAGCTCAAGATCGAAGTCGTCGCCCTCGAGGAGCCGGCCAAGCGCAAGGCCGGCGCCAAGGTCGCCTCGGTCGACGATCTCGTTGCCAAGCTCAAGTCCGAAGCCCGCGTGATCTAAGGAGAACGAAGATGTCGAAGATCCTCGTCGTCGCCGAGCAGAACGGCGGCCAGCTGAAGAAGAGCACGCTCTCCGCGATCACCTTCGCGCGCCAGATCGGCGAGCGCACCGGCGGTGGCGGCTACGACGTCGTCGTGGTCGGCAGCCAGGTCGCCGCCGCGGTCGACGCCCTCCAGGGCTACGGCGCCGCCACGATCTACACGGTCGAGGCGCCCGCGCTCGAGAACTACCTCGCCCAGCCCTACAAGGCGGCCATCGTCGCTGCCTTCCAGAAGTCGGGCGCGAGCTTCGTCGTCGGCCCGGCCGGCACGTTCGGCAAGGACGTCCTGCCGCGCGTCGCGGCCGCCATCGGCGCGGGCATGGTCTCGGACTGCACCGGCCTCGCCGCCGGCTCGGAGCTCCTCTACAAGCGCCCGATGTTCGCCGGCAACATCGTCGCGACGGTGCGCGCCACGACCCCGAAGGTCCTGGTCAGCGTGCGCGTCGCCGACATCGACGCTGCCGAGAAGGCCGGTGCCGCCTCGAAGGTCGAGGCCGTCACGGCCGACATCGCCGCCCCGGCCGCGCGCTTCGTGAAGTACGAGCTCACCGAGTCGGATCGTCCCGAGCTCACCGAGGCCGACATCGTCGTCTCCGGTGGTCGCGGCACGAAGAGCCCGGAGAAGTTCTGGGAGCTGCTCACGCCGCTCGCCGACAGCCTGAACGCCGCCATCGGCGCCACGCGCGCCGTGGTCGACGAGTGGAAGGAGGTCCCCAACGACATGCAGGTCGGACAGACCGGCAAGGTCGTGGCGCCCAAGCTCTACATCGCCGTGGGTGTCTCGGGCGCCATCCAGCACCTCGCGGGCATGAAGAACTCGAAGACCATCGTGGCCATCAACACGGACCCCGACGCGCCGATCTTCTCGGTCGCCGACTACGGTCTCGTGGCCGACGCCGCCAAGGCGGTCCCCGAGCTCACGCAGAAGATCAAGGCCGTCCGCGGCTGATCCGCAGCCAGCAAGAAGACGAAAAGGCCCGCCATGAGCGGGCCTTTTCGTGTGCGCGGCTCAGCGCCGAGCGCTACTCGCCGATCACGAACGGCGACTCGGCCTGGTACGAGAGGTCGTTGGTGAGCTGCAGCGCGTTGGTCCCGTCGAGGCGGATGCGGAACACCTCGCGATCGTTCCGCTGCCGCGCCGAGCCATCCGGGATGAGCGCCCCGTTCTGATCGTAGGTCGGCGTCCCGGTGAAGACCACGGTCGCGCCGTCGGGCGAAATGCCGAAGGCCGTCGCGCGCCGGTTGGCCGTGACGTCACCCTTGGGGTGCTTGGTGATGTTGAACACGTCATCGACCGTGAGGGTCTTCTCGCTCTGCACGGTCGCGACCTTCACGCGGTAGATGTTGGACTGCGGCTTCTTCGGCTGCGCGCCGCCCTCGGGGCAGGCGTTCTCGCCGAGGAAGACGATCTCTTCGCCGTCGGGCGTGAACTCCGGATCGCCGGTGACGCGCTGCCACTGCCAGTCGGCGATGACCCCCGGATCGCACGCGTGCTCGATCCACGGTCCGCTCGGCACCGAGTTCACGATCGACGACTTGATCTGCGACGGGTTCTGCGTGTCGTAGAGGCGGATGCGCTGCCACCGATCGGCGAAGGTGAAGAAGGCGACGTAGCGTCCGGTGGCGTCGATCGCGACCGGATCGCTGTCGGTGTACTCGGAGCCGGTGCCCTCGCAGTTGGCCTTGTCGCCACCGTACTTGCACAGGTAGTCGAGCTCGACGAGACCCGTGCCGTCACGCCACAAATACACGGAAACACTCCGGATCGTGGTGTTCAGCATGATGATGTTCTTGCCGTCCGACGACACGTCGAAGTGCCCCTTGTAGGTTGAATCCTGGAGCTCGCCGTCGGGCGGGAACGTGAGGAAGGGCAGCGGCAGGTTCACGTTCTCCTGGAGCTCGACGACCGAAAGCTCGTAGGTGCACGAGGGCCCGGTGCACGTCTTCTTCTTCGAGTAGAACATGCGGTTGCCGGCGAAGTGGAAGTCGACGATGTCCTTGAGGCTCCCGCCCTTCAGCAGCGCGACCTTCATCTGCTCGTCGAAGCGCCCGAGCTTCATCTCGAAGCCGTTGTCCCCGGGCGGGCCGGTCACGACGACGATCCACTGCAGGTCGGGCGACACGACGCAGCCGTAGTTGCACGACAGCGGCGGATCGAGGTCCTTCAGCCCACCCAGATCGGTGACGGCGAGCTGGTTCTTGCCGTCGCTGTCCATGAGCCAGAGCTCGTTCTCGGACGCGTTCTCGGGCAGCCGACCGCGGTTGTTGTAGAGCACGCGGAAGGCATTGGTCTCGACCGGCGCAGCCCACGGATCGATCGGCGTGCCGTCGTTGTCTCCGTCGGCAGAGGTGCCGTCGGCGTCGTTGCCCGAGGCGGTGTCCTTGTCGCCACCGCCGTCACTGCACCCACCCGCCCCGGCCCCGAGCAGCGCTCCGACCACGGTCAACAGAACCCCGAAACGCCTAGCCATGAGCCCCTCCGCTCGCGAGAGATGCGTAAGCTACGGAGCGCCCAGCCTGGCGTCAATCGTCGCGCCGCCGTACTGCCGCGCCGAGCGATCCGAAGAACATCACGATCGCGACCCAGCCGAGATCGCCTTTGAGGCCGCCAGTCTGGGCCGCGGGCGCGCGCTGGAGCGTGTCGCCCTCGCACCCGCTGCTGCCGCATCCCGATCCGCTGCTCGAGTCGCTGCACCCGCTCGACGAGGACGAGCCCGAGTCGCTGCACCCGCTGCTGCTCGACGACGAGTCGTTGCCACCGTCGCAGCCGTCCGAGCTGGTGCCTGAGGTATCGTCCGTGCCGTCGCACCCGCCGCTCGAGCTCGAGCCGTCGTCGGTCGTCGAGCTGTCGCAGCCGCTGTCGCTGCTGGTGGTGGTCGGCGTGTACGGATCGTACGTCCCGCCGCCGCCCGTGCCGTCGTCGATCACCGGCTCGTCGTCGGTCGTGTCGCTGGCGCAGCCGCCGTCGGTCGTCTCGTAGCCGACCTCGGCGTCGCCGCAGCCGGGCCCGTACCAGTAGCCGTCGTAGTAGCCGTCGTCCTGCCAGCACCACGTCGGATCACACACGCCTCCGGTCGGAGTCGGCGGCGGCGGCACGGTCTGGCCGTTGATCTCCTCGGGCGGAGGCACCGACTCGAGCTCTATGTCGACGTCGTAGGCCTCGTCGTCATCCGTGCCGGCGATGCCGTCGTCGCCGGCGTCAGCGAAGCCGATCGCGCCGTTGATCCGGAAGCCCGCGCGCGTGGCCCCGACGACGCTGGCATCGAGCGACAGCGACCCGCGCTGCGCCACGCCATCGAAGCGGACCCCGTGCGCATCCCTCGTCGCGAGCGTGTAGAAGCGGGCCTTGAGGCCGGTCTGCCCCACGCTCCAGTCCTTGTTGCCGCCGGCGCGATCGACGTCGACGACGAGCACCCCGGTCTCGCGCGTCGACGGGATCGTGAACGTCGCCCGGATGTAGAGGCCGCGTTTGAACTGCGAGAGCTCGCTCGCGTAGACCATGCGCGCGAAGACCTCCATCGCGACGCTCGTCCCCTCGTCGGGCACCGGAGCCGTCTGATCGACCGTCAGCGTCGCTCGACCCATGCCCTGCAGATCGATGCTCCCGAAGGCGACGGCGAGCCCGCGCGGCGCCTTGATCCCCATGATGCCGGTGAGCATCGCGGCGATCGCGATGATGGCCACCCGCTGGAACCGTCCGTCACGCCTAGCGATCCGAGCCATGATGTCCTCACAGATGGAAGGTCGCGGTGAGCCCGAACCCGACGTTGGAGATGCCTGCGTTGCTCGACGACGCTCCGGCGGCTTCGGCGATCGCGTCGAAGCTCTGCAGCCCGGTCGGCACCTTGAGGTCGATGCGCGCACCCAGCGAGAACCACATGTTGAAGCGCCACTGCAACCCGGCCGCGAAGCGGACGAGGAAGCTACCATCGTCGCTCGAGAGCTGCTCGGCGCCGCCGCCGAGCGTCGACGTCGACGCCACCGAGTAGCCTCCCAGGGTCACCTCGCTGAAGAAGCGGAGCCGGTTCCTGATCGGCGCGATGACGCGCAGTCCCAGGGACCAGGCGAAGGTGTCGCGCGTGAGGCTCGACCGCTCGCCAGGTGAGGTCACGTCCGACGTCAAGCTCTCCCAGTCGAGGTTCAGCACGCCGTAGAACCGGAGCGGCCACCCCTTCGGCTTCCCGCCTGCCCCGAGCGTGATCCCGGTCGCGAGCCCGGTAGGGGCCTCCGGAAAAGCCTCGCCCATCGCATAGCCGAGGTCGCCCTCGACGATCATGAAGGTCCCCGGCGCCGCGTGAGCGGCTCCCGCCGCGGTCGCGAACGCAAGCGTCAGAACCAGGAGCGTCGCGCGCATGATGCCTCGCAGTCCCCGTCGGCCCCAGGATGCGGCCGAGCGCCGCACCGACGCGCTGGAGCTGCGAAGGATTCACGCCTTCTTCTATAGATACTCGGAAGCGCGTCACGCCCAGCGCAATGGCCCCATCCCGAGCTTCCGAACGGAGGCGTCGGAGGCACGCAAAAAGTCCTTGACGGCGGAGCGTGCGCGAGTAGATTGCGCCTCCCGCTGGGGGGCCGAGACGGCCGCCGAAACGGGCCGGTGGCAACACCGGGGCGCCCTCGAAAAAAACAGCTTGACGGTACGACGAAGCT